>NZ_JBQUZN010000005.1:0-600934 GCF_056313825.1 Microbacterium sp. DMC48
ACCAAAAAGGCAGGGACGAGGTAATTTGGCATTTGACAAGTGCACGCTGTTGAGTTCTCAAGGATCGGACGCTCCCGCAGCTCGGCCTTCCAGCCTCGCCCGCAGGGCAACTTCACAATCTTATCCCTCTCGCGCAGCTTGTCAAGTCGGCGCTTCGGGATCTCAGATCCACAGTGGCTACCGACGACGTCCTTCGCGAGGGGATTCCCATCCTAGACCAGAAGTCCTGTTCTCTCTACCGAGAGGTTTGGGATGGGATTCGGTTCTCCGCTTGAGGGGGCGAGGCCTTCCGGCCCTTCGCTCTTCCCTGTGGGGCGAACAAGTAATAACTTACGCGGCACACCACCATCCAGCAAATCACACCCACATCCCGGGCGTGTCGCGCTGCCAGGCCGCCTGACCACCTCCCTCCTTCCGGCGAGATACTGACTCCATGCGCATGCTCCCCGATGCAGGCCCACGGTGCCCTCTGTGCGGCGACCGCCTCGGCTTCGAGATTCTGGACGACGAGCGATTCCTCCTCGCATGGTCGTGTGTGACCTGCGGCGCCATCCGCACGACGGAACCCGCGTAGCTCCGAGCCATAGACCTCCGTGCTCGGAGCACGGGTTCGCATGACGAGCGCCGCAGCCAGGGTGACCGCCACCAGCACGGTCACATACGCCGAGAAGAGCCACGGCACCGTGGCCGTCGCGTGATACAGAAGCGGCGCCGTTCCGCCGAACAGCGAGTTGGACACCGCATAACCGAACCCGACGCCCAGAGCCCGCAACTCCGGTGGGAACGCCTCGGCCTTGGCGATCGTGTTGGTCGCGAGATATCCGGTGAGCACGACGAAGACGACGAGCAGCACTGCGAACAGCGTCGACGGCGCCGTGAGCCCGGGGGCGATCATGACAGCGGGTCCGATCACGACGACGCCGGCGGCCCCGAAGAACACCAGCAGAGGCTTTCGCCCGATGCGGTCGCTCATGGCGCCGCCCACGGGCTGGAGCAGCATCAGGACGATCATCGCGATGAGGATGGCCGTCGTGCTCGCGCGCTCGGCATCCGACCCTCCGGCAGCGAACGCCGCTTCACGCGACACGGACGGCACCGTCACCGTGAACGTGTAGAACGCCGCCGTGCCACCCGACGTCATCAGCACGACCCAGAACAACGGTCGCCAGCCGTCACGAAAGAGATCCGCGAGCCCCGCCGCCGCAGGACGCGTTCGCTCGCTCGGCATCCGTCGGGCGAGAGCCAACGTCATCACTCCCGCGAGCGCACCCAGCCCGAACGCGACCCGCCACCCCCACGCCGAGATCTGCGCGCGATCCACGACCGAGAGCAGGATGAGCAGTGTCGCCTGCGCAAGGACCTGGCCGGCAACGATCGTCGCCGTCTGGAACGACGATGAGAAGCCACGACGGCCGAAGGCCGCGACGTCCGCCAGGTACACCGCCGAGGCTCCATACTCACCGCCGGTCGCGATCCCCTGGACCGCGCCGACGAGCAGCAGAATGCCGGCGGACCAGGCGCCGACGTGGGATTGCGTCGGACTGATCGCCAGGACAGCGGAGCCGGCAGACATGAGGAGCACGCTCGACACGAGCGCGAATCGCAGGCCGCGGCGCCCGGCGATACGCCCGAAGATCCACGATCCGATCGGACGCATGACGAACGTGAGCGCGAAGATCGCGTAGACGTAGATCAGCGAACCGCCGTCCGAGGGGTCGAAGAACTCCGTCCGGAAGAACGGCGCGAACACCGCGAAGGCGTACAGGTTGTACCACTGCACGAGGTTCGGGAAGGACCCGCCGAGGAGCGCCCAGGTCACTCCCGCGCGCGACTGACCGACATCGGGCGCCGGTGCAGCGGAGTTCATGCGCTCACTGTAGAGCTTTGAGGCCATCCGGGCGACGCACGCTTCTTCGCCTCCCTCGGGGCAGACCGGCAGCGGCGGTGTCGTCGCGGTTGATCCGTCCCGGGTCAGACGTTGAAGCGGAACTCCACCACGTCGCCATCCTGCATGACGTAGTCCTTGCCCTCCAGGCGCGCCTTGCCCTTCGCGCGCGCCTCGGCGACCGACCCGAGCGCGACGAGGTCGTCGAACGAGATCACCTCGGCCTTGATGAAGCCCTTCTCGAAATCGGTGTGGATCACGCCAGCGGCCTGCGGAGCCTTCCATCCCTTGCCGATGGTCCAGGCCCGCGCTTCCTTCGGGCCCGCCGTCAAGTACGTCTGAAGACCCAGCGTGTCGAAGCCGATGCGCGCGAGCTGATCGAGACCGGACTCGTCCTGACCGGTCGAGGCGAGCAGCTCCGCTGCCTCCTCGGGGTCGAGGTCGATCAGCTCCGACTCGATCTTCGCGTCGAGGAAGACCGCTGTGGCCGGCGCGACGAGCGCGGCCAGCTCGGCCTTGCGGGCGGCATCGGTCAACACCGCCTCGTCGACGTTGAAGACGAAGATGAAGGGCTTCGCGGTGAGAAGACCCAGCTCCTTGATGGGAGCCAGGTCGATCCCGGAGGCCGAGAGCAGCACGCCCCGCTGCAGCGCGTCGCGCGCGCCGACGGCGGCATCGAGGACGGCAGGGTCGAGCTTCTTTCCCCGCACTTCCTTCTCATACCGCGTGATCGCCTTCTCGAGCGTCTCGAGGTCGGCGAGCTGAAGCTCCGCGTTGATCGTCTCCATGTCGGATGCCGGGTCGACCTTGCCGTCGACGTGCACGACGTCGGAATCGGCGAATCCGCGCACGACCTGAGCGATCGCATCGGCCTCGCGAATGTTCGCCAGGAACTTGTTGCCGAGGCCCTCGCCCTCGCTCGCTCCGCGCACGATGCCGGCGATGTCGACGAACGAGACCGCGGCGGGAAGGATGCGCTCACTGCCGAAGACCTTGGCGAGCGCGCCCAACCGCGGATCGGGGAGGTTCACGACCCCGACGTTCGGTTCGATCGTCGCGAACGGGTAGTTCGCCGCGAGCACCTGGTTCTTCGTCAGCGCGTTGAACAGGGTCGACTTGCCGACGTTGGGAAGACCCACGATTCCGATGGTAAGAGCCACGGGCGTCAAGTCTACGGGGGCGATCAGGCCGTCCCCGCCGCGACCGTGCGGTTCCTCACCATCCCTGACGCGCGACTAAAGTAAGGGTTACCTATCTTCAAAAGAGAGTGCTGTCATGCCTGTGTCCGTCCCTCGCCGCCTCGCGGCGGCATCCGTTCTCACCATCGCCGCGCTCGGTCTCTCCGCCTGCGCGGGTTCCGCCGCCCCCGGCGCCTCCTCATCCGCGGATCCGTCCTCCCTGAGCGGTACCTCGATCACCGTCTACAACGCGCAGCACGAGGAACTGACGCAGGCGTGGGCCGACGCCTTCACGAAGAAGACCGGCATCGACGTGGTTCTGCGAAACGGCAGCGACTCCGAGCTCGGCAACCAGATCGTTCAGGAGGGAGCCGCCTCACCGGCGGACGTCTTCCTCACCGAGAACTCCCCCGCGATGTCCCTGGTCGAGAACGCGGGGCTGCTCGCCCCCATCGACGCCGCGACCCTGGCCGCCGTCCCCGCGCAGTACCGTCCGGCGAGCGGCGACTGGACGGGCATCGCCGCACGGTCCACCGTGATGGTCTACAACCCCGCACTCATCGCCGCCGACCAGCTGCCCACCTCGATCATGGATCTGCAGAAGCCGGAGTGGAAGGGACGATGGGCCGCGTCGCCCACCGGAGCGGACTTCCAGGCGATCGTCTCGGCCATCCTGCAGGAGAAGGGCGAGGACGCCACGGCGGCGTGGCTCGCCGCCATGAAGGAGAACGCGTCCGCGTACAAGGGCAACAGCACCGTCATGAAGGCCGTCAACGCCGGAGAGATTCCGCTCGGCGTGATCTACCACTACTACTGGTTCATCGATCAGGCCAAGACGAAAGAGAACAGCGCCAACACGAAGCTGGCCTACTTCGGCGCCCAGGATCCGGGGGCCTTCGTCAGCGTGTCGGGCGGAGGGGTGCTGGCCTCCAGCAAGAACGCGGCTGCCGCCCAGCAGTTCCTCGCTTTCATCACCGGCCCCGACGGGCAGCAGATTCTTCGCGACGGGACAAGCTTCGAGTACGCGATCGGCAGCGACGTCGCCTCCAACCCCGCCCTGCCGCCGCTGAGTTCGCTGCAGCCGCCGGCGATCGACCCGTCGACGCTGAACAGCAAGAAGGTCACGGACCTCATGACCGCCGCGGGGCTCATCTGAGCCTCGCCACCGCCGCCCCTTCCAGGGTCAGCGGACCCACGCAGCGGCACCGCGCGTTCACCGCGCCGGTGCCGCTGCTGGTGCTCGCCCTGATCGCGGCAGCGGTGCTGCTCATTCCGGTCGGCTTCGTCGTCTGGGTGGCCGTCTCCGAGGGCTGGTCGCAACTGAGCGCTCAGGTGTTCCGCCCCCGGGTGGGCGAACTGCTCGCCAACACCGCGGGCCTGCTCGTTCTCGCCGTACCGCTGTGCGTCGTGGTGGGGGTCGGGGCGGCATGGACCGTGGAACGCACGACACTGCCCGGCCGAAAAGCCTGGGCGATCGCGCTGGCCTCCCCGCTGGCCATGCCCGCCTTCGTCAGCGGATACGGATGGATCTCCGCGGTTCCCTCTCTGCAGGGACTCGGCGGCGGACTGCTGATCGCCGTCGGCGCCTACTACCCGCTCGTCTACCTTCCGGCGCTGGCGACACTCCGCCGCCTCGATCCGTCGCTCGAAGAGTCGGCGCGTGCGCTCGGACTGGGCCCGCTCGCCACCTTCGGGCGAGTCGTCCTTCCCCAACTGCGCGTGGCGATCCTGGGTGGCGGCCTCGTGGTCGCACTTCACCTGCTCGCCGAGTACGGCGCGTTCGCGCTGCTGCGCTTCGACACCTTCACCACGGCGATCGTCAGTCAGTTCCAGTCCAGCTTCGCCGGCCCCGCAGCCAATGCGCTGGGCGTCGTCCTCGCGGCCCTCTGTCTCGTGCTGCTCGTCGGCGAGGCGAGCGCACGCGGTCGCCTGCGGTACGCGAGGGTCGGACGCGGCGCCGCACGCCCCGCCGTCCCCCATCGGCTGGGACGGGCAGCGATCCCCGTCATGGCCGCGCTCAGCGGCATCCTCATCCTCGCCGTGTGCATCCCGGGCGCGAGTCTGCTGCGATGGGCACTGCGCCCGGAGGGCTGGCAGAGCATTCATCTCCTGCCTGCGCTCGCGCAGACCCTCGTGCTGTCCGGAGCCGGAGCGCTCGCCGCGACCGTCGTCGCCCTCCCCTGCGCCTGGTTGAGTGTGCGACACCCCAGCCGACTCGCCCGCAGCATCGAGGGCGCGATGTACCTGGCCAGCAGCCTCCCGACGATCATCGTCGCTCTCGCCCTGGTCACGGTGACCCTTCGCGTCGTGCCGGGGCTATATCAGACCCCCGCAACCGTCATCGCGGCCTACGTCATCGTTTTCCTCCCCCGCGCCCTGGTGAGCCTTCGCAGCGGTTTGGCGCAGGTGCCTCCGCGCCTCGAGGAAGCGGCACAGACCCTCGGCCGGACGCGGTTCGCGGCGACGGTCCAGGTGACGGCTCCGCTCATGGCATCGTCATTCGGCGCGGCGTTGGCCCTCGTCGGGCTCGGCTGCGCGAACGAGCTGACGGCGACCCTCCTGCTGGCGCCGAGCGGGACCCGCACCCTCGCCACCCAGTTCTGGTCTGAGACCTCGAACGCCGACTTCGTCGCCGGCGCGCCGTATGCGATCATGCTCATCGTGCTGTCGGTTCCGAGCGTCGCTCTCCTCCTCGCCGACGCCCGACGACGGAGCGATCGATGACCTCGTTGACCGTGACGGATGCCGCCGTGCGCCTCGGCGCGGACCTCGTGCTCGATGGCGTGCAGCTGGCCGTCGCCGACGGCGAACGGCTCGCGATCGTGGGACCGTCGGGAAGCGGCAAGTCCACGCTTCTGCGTGCGATCGCCGGGTTCGAACGGATCACAGGCGGCGAGATCCGTCTGGGTGAGGAGATCGCCGCCACGGCCACGCGCCATCTGGCGCCGCATCGGCGACGGATCGGCTACGTCGCACAGGACGGCGCCCTCTTCCCTCACCTCACCGCACGGCGGAACATCGCCTTCGGGCTTCGAGGCTCCGTGCGCGGCGAACGCACCGGCGCGGTTGCGGCCGCCGCCACGCTCGCCGGTATCGAACCGGAGCTGCTCGAGCGCTATCCCCACGAGATCTCCGGAGGTCAGCAGCAGCGCGTCTCTCTCGCTCGAGCCCTCGCGCCGCACCCGCGCGTCCTGCTGCTCGACGAGCCTTTCAGTGCACTCGACACCGAGTTGCGCACGCAGGTGCGCGCACAGGTCGTCGAAGCGCTGACGCGGGCGCAGGTGACCAGCGTGCTGGTGACCCACGATCCCGAAGAGGCTCTCGCCTTCGGGCAGGCCGTCGCGGTGCTCGACGGCGGACGGCTGCAGCAGGCCGGCCCGTGCGCCGACGTGTTCGCACGCCCGGTGTCGGCAACCGTGGCGCGTCTGCTCGGTGACATCGTCCTGTTGGCGGGCGAGAAGACCGCGGCCGGCGGATTCCGGTGTCCCATCGGCACGCTCGCCATCGACGCCGACTTCTCCGGCGGCGCCTCGACGAGCGTCGCCATGGTGCGCCCGACACAGCTCAGGCTGACGACGGATGCCGAGGCGGCGCCCGCCCGTGTGACCGCCATCGCGCTCGTGGGCGCGACGGCCACCGCGACCCTCGCCTGCGCCGACGGCACGACCGTCGCCGTGCCGTTGCGTGCCATCGGCACACCGATCCCGGCTCTCGGCGACGAGGTCCGCGTCACGGTCGACGGCGGCGCCGTCCTCTACGCGGCCTGAGGTCTCGACGCGGCATCCGCCCCTGGGAGCGGCCTTCGCGCGCTCATCCGCGGATGCTGCGGAACACCTCCGTGCGGTACGGCAGATCGACGACGTCGACGCCGTCCTCGACCGGGTGACACGATGCGGCGAAGAGCTCGTCGACCTCCGCGAGGATGCGGTCCCGCTCGCCCGATGCCGCCGTGATGACATAGCTGCGCGATCGCACCATCGCCGCGAGTTCTGACCGGGTCAGCCGTCGCGACCACCGCCAGGTCCTCCGCTCGAGCGTCCCGAAGGGCGCGGCGACGGTCGGCCCCGCACCGGCGAGCAGCTCTTCGGCGTGACTGCCCTTCATGATGGCCCCGAGGCGGGCAACCCACGGCGTGGTCTCATCGCGGATGTTCCAGACCAGACCGAGGACGCCGCCCGGCTTCAGGACGCGTCCGACCTCGACGGACGCCGCGGCCACGTCGACCCAGTGCCACGCTTGACCGAAGGCGACGGCATCGACGCTCTCGTCCGGAAGGTTCATGCGCTCCGCCGAGCCGATCAGCGTCTCCACGGCAGGAAGGCTCTCGCGCAGGGGGGCCAGCATGGCGGCATCCGGCTCCACCGCGATCACGTCGGCACCGGCATCGACCAGCGCGGCGGTGAGCTTGCCGGTACCCGCCCCGACGTCTGCGACCCGCGGGCGCGGGCCGATCGGAGCCAGCAACCACCTCACGGCCGCCGCCGGGTAGGTCGGCCGGCCCGCCTCGTACTCCTTGGCCGCCGAGCCGAAGCTCGCAGCCATCTCGTCACGCGTCGCCATGAGCCGACCCTACGCCCGCAACCTCTTGCAACGTCGACGTTCTTACCGTCGAGGCATCGGGCGGAACGGCTCCGCCGAGAGGAAGTGATGTCAATGACGACTCTGACCGACACCCCTGCTGCCGCGGCGACCGACGCGATCGCCACGACGATGCGCGCCGCGGTGGTCACCGCGCCCGGCGAGCCGCTCACCGTCTCCGAGGTCCCCGTGCCACGGCCCGGGCCCGGCCAGGCGCTCGTGCGCGTGATCACCAGCGGCGTCTGCCACACCGACCTCCACGCCGCGCGCGGCGACTGGCCGGTCGCACCGAAGGGCACTCTGATCCCCGGCCACGAAGGCTACGGCGAGGTCGTCGCCCTCGGTGCCGGCGTCACGACACTCACCGTCGGCCAGAAGGTCGGCAACGCCTGGCTATGGTCCGCCTGCGGAACGTGCGAGTACTGCCGCACCGGGTGGGAGACGCTGTGCCCTGCTCAGCAGAACGGCGGCTACTCGGTCGACGGCAGCTTCGGCGAGTTCATGCTCGTCGATGAGAAGTACGCCGCGCGGATTCCCGACGGAGCCGACCCGTTCGAGGTCGCTCCGATCCTCTGCGCCGGGGTCACCGTGTACAAGGGGCTGAAGATGACCGGCGTGCGACCGGGCGAGTGGGTGACGATCTCCGGCATCGGCGGACTCGGCCACATCGCGGTGCAGTACGCGCGAGCCATGGGCATGCGTGTGGCCGCCGTCGATGTCGACGACGCCAAGCTGGAACTGGCTCGTCGCCACGGCGCGGAGGTGACGGTCAACGCCAGGGACGCGGATCCCGGCATCGCGATCCAAGAGCACACGGGCGGAACGCACGGTGTCCTGGTCACCGCGGTGCATCCCCGGGCCTTCGACCAGGCGCTCAGCGTCGTGCGGCGGGGAGCCACCATCGTCTTCAACGGTCTGCCGCCCGGGACCTTCGACGCCGACATCTTCGACATCGTCCTGCGCGCGATCACGATCCGCGGATCGATCGTCGGCACGCGCCAGGACATGATCGAAGCGCTCGACTTCTATGCCCGCGGTCAGATCCACCCCACCGTGCACGTGGAGAGCCTCGAGGACGTCAACGACATCTTCGAGCGGATGGAGAAGGGCCAGATCGACGGTCGGATCGTCATGCGCTACTGACCCGGGCACGACGGCCGGCGGGGAGCGAACGCAGCAGGTTGGCTCCCCGCCGTGCGCCGGGGTCCGCAACGCGCTCCCCCGGCGCGCCTGCCGATGCCGGGTGGCCTCGACGCGCACAGTTGAGTGGTGGCCCTCGACTTCACCGCGATCGACTTCGAAACCGCGAACTCGTCGAGCGCCTCGGCGTGCGCGGTCGGTCTCACTCGTGTGCGCGATGGTCGTGTCGTGGAGACGGCGGGCTGGCTCATCAAGCCCCCGGCCGGTCACGACCGCTTCTTCGAGCTGAACATCGGCATCCACGGCATCCGCCCGGAGGACGTCGTGGATGCTCCGACGTGGAACGACCAGCTCGCGGCCCTCGACCGGTTCGTGGGCGACGACGTCGTCGTGGCCCACAACGCCGGATTCGACATGAGCGTCCTGCGGCGCGCGTGCGAGGCGACGGATGCCGCGTGCCCGTCGTACCGCTACCTGTGCAGTCTCCAGGTCGCCCGCAAGACCTACGACCTCTCGTCGTATCGACTGCCGTCGGTGGCCGCGGCCGCGGGATTCCTCGACTTCGCCCACCACGACGCCGCGTCCGACGCGCTCGCCTGCGCGCACATCATGATTGACGCCGCGGCGCGCGCCGGTGCGCACGACGTCGTCGAACTCGCCATGCTGCTCGGTGTGCGCGTCCCGCGGCTCGCCGGCAGCGACCGGCTCGCGCCCGTCGCCCCGGCGGTCGGCTGAACGGCCGCACACCGCACCACCGCGCGGCGCCCACGGATGTCGGTGGCGTGCGCCACCCTGGAGGCATGGACGCCTTCACCCTCATCGTCGTCGGAGCGCTGTGCCTGGTCGTCGGCACCGCCGGCGGCTGGATCACCGGGGTCTCGCGCGCCGCGGAGCGCACGGCACGCGAGACCGCAGACCTGTCGGCACGCCTGGCGGCGGCGGAGACGTCGGCTCGCGCGCTGGGCGCGCAGCTGGAACATGAGCGCACGATCACTCGCGACCTCGGAGCCCAGGCCCGCGCCGACCTCAGCGCTCAGCAGGAACGTGAACGACGTGACCAGCTCGTCCTTCGAGCGCTCGCGCCGGTGCAGGAGTCCCTCCAGCTGATGCAGCAGAAGGTGACCGAGCTCGAGCGCGACCGCCAGAATCAGTACGGTTCGCTCGCCGAGCAGCTGCGCGCCGCGCGCGCGAGCGATGAGGCGCTGCGAGCGACCACCGAGTCCCTGGCGGGCGCGCTGCGTTCGAACGCCACACGCGGCGTCTGGGGCGAGACGCAGTTGCGGCGCGTGGTCGAATCGGCGGGCCTCACCCGCTATGTGGATTTCGATCTGCAGGCGTCGGTGACCTCCCACGCCGGCGACGGCAGACCCGATATGATCGTTCGCCTCCCCGGCGGCATGTCGCTGGCCGTCGACGCGAAGGTGCCGTTGGATGCTTACCTCGAGGCGTCGGCGATCGCGATCACGGCGACCGGCGAGGAGGCCGTCCGGCGCGCAGCGCTGCTCCAACGTCATGTCCGAGCCGTCCGCGCGCATGTCGATGCCCTCGCGAAGAAGTCGTATTGGTCGGGACTGGACGCGAGCCCCGAGTTCGTCGTGTGCTTCCTGCCGAACGAGGCGCTCCTGTCGACCGCGCTCGAAGAGGATCCCACCTTGCTCGATCACGCCTTCCGTCAGCGCGTGGCACTCGCGTCACCGGTGAACCTCTGGGCCGTTCTGAAGACGGTGGCCTACACCTGGACCCAGCAGGAGGTGTCCACGGAGGCCCGCCGCCTGTTCGAGCTGGGCACCGAGCTGTACCAGCGGCTGGGCGGACTCGCCGGACACGCCGAGGATCTCCGTCGGGCCATCGAGCGCACGGTCGACAGCTACAACCGCTTCACCGGATCCCTCGAGTCGCGTGTGCTCGTGACGGCGCGGAAGTTTCCCGGCATCGACGAGACGAAGCTGGATGCCGCGACGGCGCCCGCATCCATCGAGAAGACGCCCCGCAAGATGCTCGCCCCGGAACTGATGCCGAACGCAGCCGGTGCCGATGATCACGAACCGGGCATCTCCGCCGACCTCGGCTCTGTCCGGGACCGGCTGTGAGTCGAGGAGCGCTCAGGCCGGGAACAGGTTGAGGAGTGCGACGACGGAAACGGAGACCGCGACGAATGCGCCGATCATCCACCAGGCACTGACCTGGTGACCCTCCGGCATCCGGCGACGCAAGAGCACGTCGGGTCGACGTGCGGGGTCGACGGTGACGCTCACCTGACCCGTTCTGGGACTGCTGGATGCTGCGGACATGTGACCCCCGGACTCCGTGGAAACGTCTGTGTCGCCGGTGACACCGCTGTCCATTCTGCCAGAGGGGAGGCTCTCACGTCCCCCATACCGCGCGCGCCGCGCCGATGCTACAGTCCGCGCTCAGAGCCACTTCGACGTGAGGTGCTCCGACGAAATACGCCGCAACGTGCCCGACGCCCCCCGCAGCACGACGCTCTCCGTATAGACGAAGTCGCCGTCACGCCGAACACCGGCAACCAGTTCACCGTTCGTGACGCCCGTGGCCACGAAGATGGTGTTGCGGCCGGTGACCAGTTCGTCGGCCTCGTACACGTAGCCGTCGACTTTCAGACCTGCATCGATCCCGCGCTGCTTCTCGTCGTCGTCGCGCGGCCAGAGACGTCCTTGGATGTGGCCTCCGAGCGCCTTGATCGCGCACGTGGTCGCGACGCCTTCGGGGCTGCCTCCGATGCCGATGCACATGTCGGTACGGGCGTTGTGCCGTGCCGCGTTGATCCCACCGGCGACGTCACCGTCGCTCATCAGCCGCGTTCCGGCGCCGGCGTCGCGGATCTCCTCGATCAGTCGGGCGTGGCGGGGACGGTTCAGCACCGAGACCACGAGCTCGTCGACGGGCTTGCCCAGTGCCTTGGCCAGAAGACGGATGTTCTCGCCGACGGGCAGGCGGATGTCCACGACACCGACGCCGGCCGGACCGGTGACGATCTTGTCCATGTAGAACACACTCGACGCGTCGAGCATCGAGCCGCGATCGGAGACCGCGAGAACCGAAAGCGCGTTGTTGCGTCCCTCGGCGGTCAGCGAGGTTCCGTCGATCGGATCGACGGCGACGTCGCACTGGGGTCCGCGACCCGTTCCCACGTGTTCACCGTTGAAGAGCATGGGAGCGTTGTCCTTCTCGCCCTCGCCGATGACGATGACTCCGTCGAAGTTCACCGTGGTGAGAAACGCCCGCATGGCGTCGACGGCCGCACCGTCGGCCTTCTCCTTCTGGCCCCGTCCGATGAACGGTACGGAGCGAATGGCCGCCGCCTCCGTCGCGCGCACCAACTCCATCGCCAGGTTCCGGTCGGGGTGCAAAGGGCTCATGTCCGCGGTCAGGCTCACCATGACGTCAGCCTAGGCGGCCGCACCGCGCGGATGCGGTGTTTTCAGCCAATGCCTGAGGAAGGAACCGCACTTCTTATCACTGCGGCAAGCTCGACCCGGCGCTTTTGCCCGGCGGGGGCCTCACCGACGTCGCTGGTGCTTCGATAGGCTGTGCCAGGAATCCCCGCAGAACTGAGGAGCAGAAATGCCTGTCGCCACCCCTGAGCAATACGCCGAGATGCTGGACCGCGCGAAGGCCGGTGGCTACGCGTTCCCCGCGATCAACGCCGCCAGCTCGCAGTCGATCAACGCGATCCTGCAGGGTCTGACCGAAGCCGGATCCGACGGCATCATCCAGGTGACCACCGGCGGAGCCGACTATTTCGCGGGCCACACCGTGAAGGGTCGCGCCACCGGCGCGCTCGCGTTCGCGAAGTTCGCGACCGAGGTCGCCAAGAACTACCCGATCACGGTGGCTCTGCACACCGACCACTGCCCCAAGCCCGCCCTCGAGGACTTCGTGCTCCCGCTGATCGCGGCATCCGAGGAGGAGGTCCGCGCCGGTCGCAACCCCATCTTCCAGTCGCACATGTGGGACGGGTCGGCTGTTGCGCTCGACGAGAACATCGCCATCGCGAAGGAGTTGCTGCCTCGCATGAAGAACATCAACGCGATTCTCGAGGTCGAGATCGGCGTGGTCGGCGGCGAAGAGGACGGCGTCAAGCACGAGGGCTCCAACGAGGCGCTCTACACGACCACCGCCGACGTGTCTCGATTCGTCGAGGCGCTCGGCCTCGGCGAGAACGGCCGCTATATCGCCGCTCTGACGTTCGGCAATGTGCACGGCGTCTACAAGCCCGGCAACGTGAAGCTGCGCCCCGAGCTGCTCGGCGAGATCCAGGCGGGCATCGCGGAGCGCTTCGGCACCGACGCGAAGCCCCTCGACCTGGTCTTCCACGGTGGCAGCGGCTCGACGCCGGAGGAGATCGCGACCGCCGTGGCCAACGGTGTCGTCAAGATGAACATCGACACCGACACGCAGTACGCCTTCACGCGTTCGGTCGCCGGCTTCATGTTCAGCAACTACGACGGCGTGTTGAAGGTCGACGGCGAGGTGGGCAACAAGAAGGCCTACGACCCGCGCGCCTGGGGCAAGGTGGCCGAGACGGCCATGGCCGCTCGCGTCGTCGAGGCGACACAGCAGCTCGGCTCGGCAGGGCATTCGATCAGCCTCTGATCCGCATCGAGAACGCCCCCGGAGCTCACGTCTCCGGGGGCGTTTCTCGTCGGTATCCGGTGCCGCGCCGCGCTGAAGGCGGGTGCGGTCGCTGCGATCAGGCAGGGTCGACGTACGCGTCGAGCAGTCCCGGAGCACCGTCGGGCACGTGGATCACCCGGATGGGATCGCCCGCGCGGACGGAGCCCGTACGCACGACGCGCAGGTACGGACCGAGCCGCCGTTCTGCCGAGAACCGCCGCACCCAGCCGCGTTCCGCCGACCGGTCGACGGTGCGCACCCAGCGGGCGAAGGTCTGGCACGGTGTCCGCGGCATCGTCACCTCGACGACGGCCGTCTCCCCGATCCGCCACTGCTCGCCGATACGGGCACGATTGACGTCGAGCCCCTCGACACGGAGGTTCTCGCCGAACCATCCGGGCGGGAGAGGCGCCCGCAGCTGCGTCTCCCAGAACTCGGCGTCCTCCTGCGCGTACGCATACAGAGCCTTGTCCAGGCCACCATGGTGCTTCCGATTCGCCTGCACATCGGCATACGCGCCGTAGCGTCCGAGGCGCACCGCCCCGTCGACCGCGGCCTTATCGATCGCTGTCACACCGAGTGATCCGGCGTCAGGGCGCAGCGCCCGTACGACGCAGACGGCGAGAAGGCGCCCCGTGTCGCTCATCGGGCGAAGTGGGTGACGATCGCAGGGTCGCCGAGCAGCGGCACCGTCAAGCACACCGTGGCGAGGATGAAGGTCACGATCGCCCCGACGAGGGGAATCCACCACGACAGGCGACGCGCACGCAGCGACACCCACGACAGCAACGCGGTGAGCATCCACCCGCCGATGAAGACGAAGGCTCCGATGCGACCCCACAGCTCGCCCTGCGCGGTGTTCGTGAACGTCGCGTCGATACCCGCGACCTGCATCCACGTCTGCGCGAAGCCGGAGAAGTCCCACAGCTGCGGCACCGCACTGACGACGGTCACGAGACCGTACACGAGCAGGGCGAAGGTGATGATGCGGTCCGCGGTGCGCGTCGGGCGCGCGGCGGCGGTCGTCGCCGGAGCGGTGGGCGGGTGGACTCGGCTGGGTGCCGTGTGCGGCAGCGCGGGGTGGGGCGAGACGGAGGCCGGCTCGGGCTGCTGGATCCGCGCCCGCTGCTCCTCGGGGCTCGCATACTCGCCGTACTGCGGACGCGGACGCGGCGTCTGCGCGTGTGTGGACGATCCGGTCGGGTCGCTCATCCGCGCGACCGCCCACCCAGTGCACGGTCGTCCCGGCGCCCGCTCGCATCCTGGCGGAGCTCCTTGGGAAGCGAGAACATCAGATCCTCCTCGGCCGTGCGCACCTGCTCGACGTCGGCGTAGCCGGCGCCGGCGAGGTCGGCGAGGACTTCCTGCACGAGCACCTCGGGCACGGAGGCTCCGCTGGTGACCCCGACGGTCTCGACGCCGTCGAGCCATTCCTGCTGGATCTCGTGGGCGTAGTCGACGCGGTAGGCCGCTTTCGCGCCGTATTCCAGCGCCACCTCGACCAGGCGCACGGAGTTGGAGGAGTTAGCCGAGCCGACGACGATGACGAGGTCGGCGTCCTTGGCGACCTTCTTGATGGCGACCTGGCGGTTCTGCGTCGCGTAGCAGATGTCGTCAGACGGCGGATCCTGAAGCTCGGGAAAACGTTCGCGCAGACGGCGAACCGTCTCCATGGTCTCATCGACCGAGAGCGTCGTCTGCGACAGCCAGACGACCTTCGCCGGATCTTTCACGACGACCCGATCGGCTTCCTCGGGCGAGTTGACGACGGTGACGTGGTCCGGGGCCTCTCCGGCCGTCCCCTCGACCTCTTCGTGGCCGTCGTGGCCGATGAGGAGGATCTCGAAGTCGTCGCGGGCGAAGCGCACCGCCTCGCGGTGCACCTTGGTCACGAGAGGACAAGTGGCATCGATCGCCTGGAGGCCCCGCTCGGAGGCCGCGTTCACGACGGCCGGCGACACACCGTGCGCGCTGAAGACGACGTGGGCGCCTTCGGGCACTTCGTCGACCTCCTCGACGAACACGGCTCCCTTCGCCTCGAGCTCGGTGACGACGTGGATGTTGTGCACGATCTGCTTGCGCACGTACACGGGTGCACCGTAGCGCTCCAGCGCCTTCTCGACGGCGATCACGGCGCGATCGACGCCGGCGCAGTACCCTCGCGGTGACGCGAGGAGGACCCGCTTGTGTCCGGGGACCGGGTTATCCTGAAGCCGTCCGCGCGGGCCTGGAATGTGGGGCGTCGGAAGACGGATGGCTGTGCTGCTCACCCCTTGATTCTAGGGAGAGCGGGCTGAGTGAGGGCCGCATGCGCGCGGCGGAGAGGCATCGATGGCATCGTTCGCGTCCGCCCCCGGGCACGTCCCTCCTCCCGATGCGGTCGCTCCGCGCGACTCACGCGCCGACGCTCCGACGTCGGTGTCACGGCTGAACGAGACCATCCGCGGGTTCGTCTCGACCTGGGGGTCCGTCTGGGTCGAAGGTGAGATCACCGCGTGGAACCTCCGCGGCGGCCACGTCTTCGGTCGCCTGAAGGACGCGAACGGTGACGCGATGCTCTCGTTCCGTCTGTGGTCTTCGACCCTTCAGCGCCTGCCCGATGACCTCAAGGTCGGCGACCTCGTGGTGGCGTGCGTGAAGAGCGACTTCTTCGTGAAGACCGGAGACTTCACCTTCACCGTCTCCGCGATGCGCCATACGGGCCTCGGCGATCAGCTCGAGCGGCTCGAGAAGCTGCGCGCCCAGTTGCGTGCAGAGGGACTGTTCGACCCTGGCCGCAAGAAGCGCCTTCCGTTCCTTCCCCAGCTCGTCGGCCTCGTCACCGGTGAGCGCAGCGACGCGGAGAAGGATGTACACCGCAACGCCGAACTGCGCTGGCCGGGGGTCCGCTTCCGCACGATCCATGCCGCTGTCCAGGGCGAGCGCTGCGTTCCCGAGACGATCGCCGCGCTCACGGCGCTCGATGCCGACCCGAACGTCGACGTCATCATCATCGCCCGCGGCGGCGGCGATCCGCAGACCCTGCTCGGCTTCAGCGATGAACGCCTGGTGCGTGCGGTGGCCGCGGCATCCACGCCGGTCGTCTCCGCCATCGGCCACGAGAACGACCATCCGCTGCTCGACGACGTCGCGGATGTACGGGCGTCGACACCGACGGATGCCGCCAAGCGCGTCGTCCCCGACGTCTCGGAGCAACGGGTGCTCGTGAACCAGCTGCGCTCGCGTGCGCGCACGCGCCTCACGCAAAGGGTCGGTCACGACATCGCCCAGCTCGAGCAGCTGCGCTCGCGTCCTGTGCTGCGGACTCCCGAGTCTCTGCTCACGCCCCGCGCCCACGAGCTCTGGACCCTCGTCTCGCGCGGCCGCGACATCGTGCACCGACGGATGGATGCCGCGGAACGCACGACGGCGCAGCTGCGCGCGTCGCTGCGCGCCCTCTCCCCCGGCGCGACACTCGAACGCGGCTATGCCATCGCCCATCTGGATGCCGGGGTCATCGTCCGCGACGCTCGTCAGGTTCCGGTGGGCACCTCCGTGACGGTCACCGTCGCCGAGGGCTCGTTCACCGCGCGCTCGGCGGGTCCGCTCGCAGAAGACGCCGGCGGGGCGGCCTAGAATGGACGCCATGACCAGCGACACGGCCACCGACGTCGCCGATCTCTCATTCGAGCAGGCCCGGGACGAGCTCGTGCGCGTTGTGGCCGAACTCGAGCAGGGCGCGCCGACTCTGGAGCAGTCGCTCGCCCTGTGGACCCGCGGTGAAGCTCTCGCCGCGCGCTGCGAGGAGTGGCTGCTCGGCGCGAAACGGCTTCTCGATGCCGCCCGTCCCGCGGACGCGGAGTCGTAATGGCATCGGGTCCTCGCATCGTCGCGGAGCTCGGCCGACCCGAGACGCCCGCGGAGACCGCCGATCGCAAGGCGGCCGCCTCGCGGGCGTACCGCCAGAGCAAGACCTTCCGCAACCTGGTGGCAGCTCTCCTGGTCATCATGGCCGTCGTCGCCGTCGTCTACTTCGGGGTGCCGCGCGGTTCACTGCCCGACCCTGAGGAGGCGGACGTGGCCGCGGCAGCGCAGAGCGCGTCGGCAGCCATCGGACACCCGCTGCTGGTTCCTGTCGTCCCCGAGAACTGGCGCGCCAACTCGGCGCGACTGGAGGGCTCGATGTGGCGCGTCGTGTATGCACCGCCGAGCGGCTACGTGCGCGTGGCACAGGGCGTCGACGCCGACGCCGGATGGGCGACGAAGGTGCTGGGCGGGTTCGCGCCCTCCGGCAGCGTCACCATCGACGGGATCGCCTGGGACGAGTACACGATCCCTGCCGCCGCCCGCACCGACACGGTCTCGTACGCCATCTCGACGACGGCCGGCTCCGACACGGTGCTGATCTACGGGGCGACCGACGCCGCAACGGCCGCCGTCGCGGCGTCGGGCGTCACCGATCAGATTCTGACCATGCGCGAGGAGAAGAGATGAACGCAACCGTCCGCCCCACCCCTTCGCTCGTCTGGGAGGAGATGCTCGAGGGCAACGCCCGTTTCGTCGCAGGTGAGCCGCGCCATCCGCGACAGGACGTCGAGCGGCGCAACGAGCTCGCCGCCGCTCAGACCCCACGGGCCGCGCTGTTCGGCTGTGCGGATTCACGCCTGGCGGCGGAGATCATCTTCGATCAGGGCCTCGGCGACCTGTTCGTCGTCCGTAACGCCGGCCAGGTCGCCTCGGACTCCGCGGTGGCCAGCCTGGAGTATGCCGTCGCGGCGCTGGACGTCTCGCTCATCATCGTGCTCGCACACGACGCGTGCGGTGCCGTGCGCGCCGCGATCGACTCCACCGCGCTCGGCTCCCCCGAACTCCCCCCGCACATCTGGCGCCTGATCGCGCGCATCGTGCCGGCGGCACGCACCGTGCTCCGCGATGCCGGCGGCGAGGTCGATCCTCGTGAGCTGGACGCCGAGGACGTGGGACGGGAACACCTCAAGAACACGGTCGACGATCTGCTCGCCTCCTCGCGGCTCATCGCCGACGCGGTCGCCGAGGGCCGACTGGGCATCGTGGGCGCGAACTACCGGCTGAGCGAGGGCACGGCGGTGCCGCACGTCGCCGTAGGCCTCCAGACGGCCTGAGCCGGGCACCCGCCCGACACCACAACCGAAGACGCACAGGAAACGAGGACGTGACCGCAATGACCGAGACCACCGAGTACCGCATCGAACACGACACGATGGGCGAGGTGCGCGTGCCGAAGGACGCTCTCTACGCCGCACAGACCCAGCGCGCCGTGGAGAATTTTCCGATCTCGGGCACCGGGCTGGAGTCGACGCAGATCGCCGCGCTTGCGCGCATCAAGAAGGCCGCCGCGCTGGCCAACAAGGAACTCGGAACCCTTGATGGCGCGATCGCCGATGCGATCGCGGCTGCCGCCGACGACGTCATCACCGGTCGATACGACGCCCACTTCCCCGTGGACACATACCAGACGGGATCGGGCACCTCGTCGAACATGAACATGAACGAGGTACTCGCCTCGCTCGCCACTCAGAAGCTCGGCGCGCCGGTTCATCCGAACGATCACGTCAATGCATCACAGTCGTCCAACGATGTCTTCCCGACCTCCGTCCACATCGCCGTCACACAGGCGCTCATCGATGACCTCATCCCCGCCCTCGACCACCTCGCTGTCGCCCTGGAGGCGAAGGCGCTCCTGTGGAAGGACGCCGTGAAGTCGGGCCGCACGCACCTCATGGACGCGACTCCCGTGACCCTCGGACAGGAGTTCGGGGGGTATGCGCGCCAGATCCGCCTCGGCATCGAGCGGGTGCGTGCCGTGCTTCCCCGCGTGGGCGAGGTGCCGTTGGGCGGCACAGCCGTCGGCACCGGCATCAACACACCACTCGGCTTCCCGCAGAAGGTCATCGCGCTCCTGGCCGAGGAGACCGAACTTCCCATCACCGAAGCGCACGACCACTTCGAGGCGCAGGCCAACCGCGACGGCCTGGTCGAGGCATCCGGCGCCCTGCGCACGATCGCGGTCTCGCTGACGAAGATCAACAACGACCTGCGATGGATGGGATCGGGCCCCAACACCGGCCTCGGCGAGTTGCACATCCCCGACCTGCAGCCCGGGTCCTCGATCATGCCCGGAAAGGTGAACCCGGTCGTCCCCGAGGCGACCCTCATGGTGTGCGCGCGCGTGATCGGCAACGACGCGACGGTGGCCTGGGCGGGCGCATCCGGCTCGTTCGAGCTGAACGTCGCGATCCCGGTCATGGGCACGGCCCTGCTGGAGTCGATCCGCCTGCTGTCGAACGCGATGCGCGTGCTGGCCGACAAGACGGTCGACGGTCTGGAAGCGAACCTCGAGCGCGCCGCCGCCTTCGCCGGGATGTCGCCGTCGATCGTGACCCCGCTCAACAAGCTCATCGGCTACGAAGCGGCGGCGAAGATCGCCAAGCACGCCGTCGCCAAGGGCATCACGGTGCGCGAGGCTGTGATCGACCTCGGCTACGTCGAAAGAGGAGAGCTGACCGAGGAGCAACTCGACACGAAGCTCGACCTTCTGTCGATGACGCACCCCGGCTGATCGCCTGCTCCCCCTGTCGGGTTCATAATCAGAGGGTGAATCGCGCCGTCCGCCCTCCCCGTGCGGCAAGGCGCGCACGCGGGCTCGGCGTCGTCCTGGCCGTGGTCGCGGCGGGATTCGGACTGACGGCGCTCGCGCTGCTCTCGGTCCACGCCGCGACCGGCGCGCCGACCACCTGGGTCTCGGTCGTCGTCTTCGCCGCTGCAGCGGCTCTGACGCTCGCGGTGACGGCACTGGTGGGCTGGCTGCTCCTGGACGAGAGACGCCACACGCCAGAGCTGCCTGACGGCCTCGAGAGCCCCGATGCTCTCTTCGACGCCCAGCGCCGACTCCTGGACGACGTGCGACACGAGTTGAAGACGCCGATCACGATCGTGCGCGGACACCTGGAGCTCATGGATGCCGCCGACCCCTCCGACGTCGCGGCGACGCGTGCGCTCGGCATCGCCGAACTCGATCGCATGACGCGCTTGATCGGCGACATCGACCTGCTGGCCGCGGTCGAAAGCGACAGCTTCACGATGGGAGATGTCGATCTGGACGCGCTGACCCGACGCGTCGCAGAGCTGGTCGCCGTCATCGCGGACCACGACTGGGGGGTCGAGCAACGCGCAGCAGGGATCATCCACGGCGATCGTGATCGCCTCCTGCAGGCGTGGCTGCAGTTGGCCGACAACGCGGCGAAGTACACCCCCGCCGGCTCGGCGATCGAGATCGGCAGCGCCGTGCATCCCTCCGGTGCTCAGCTGTGGGTACGCGATCACGGCGCGGGAATCGCGCCCGCGGTGCGCCACCGTATCTTCCGTCGCTTTGACCGGGGCACCGGCAAGCGGTCGGTCGGCGGATCGGGCCTGGGCCTCGCCATCGTCGACGCGATCGCCAAGGCGCACGGCGGTCACTGCACCGTGGCCGACACTCCGGGTGGCGGTGCCACTTTCACCATCGAGATCCCCATCGGTACGCAGGCGACGCTGCCCACGCCGGTGCGCGCGGGGGATGTCGTCCAACAACGGGAGGCCTCCGGATGACCCGCATCCTCATCGTCGACGACGAGCCGCACATCGTCTCGATGGTCTCGCGCGCCCTGTCCGCCGAAGGGTACGAGACGACCGCCTGCGAGGATGGCGCGGCCGGTCTCGAACGCGCCTCGCGCGGTGACATCGATCTCGTGATCCTCGACGTCGGCCTTCCCGGCATGGACGGTTTCGAGGTTCTGCGGCGTCTGCGCGGCGACGGGCAGTCGCTCCCGGTGATCATGCTGACCGCTCGTAGTTCGGCCCGCGACGCCGTGGACGGGCTGGATGCCGGCGCGAGCGACTACGTTCCGAAGCCCTTCTCGCTCGCGGAGCTCATGGCGCGCGTGCGCTCGCGTCTTCGGGAGCGCACGGGAGCCATCACGATGGTGCTCTCCCGCGGAGATGTGACGCTCGACCTGCTGGCGCGCCGTTGCTCCGTGGCCGGTCACGACGTCGACCTCTCCGCCCGCGAGTTCGCACTCGCCGAACAGTTCCTGCGTCACGCCGGCGAGGTCCTCACGCGTGAGACGCTGCTCAGCCGTATCTGGGGCCTCGACTTCGATCCGGGTTCGAACGTCGTGGACGTCTACGTGCGGTACCTGCGAGCGAAGCTCGGCGCCGACCACATCGCTACCGTCCGCGGCGAGGGCTATCGCTGGGAGTAGGCCCCGCCGCGGACGGCGCGGTGCGAACGGGGAGCGTCAGCTCAGCTCGCCCTGCTCCAGCAGGTCGGTGACCAGCGCGGCGATCGCCGAACGCTCGGAGCGCATGAGCGTCACGTGACCGAAGAGGCTGTGGCCCTTCAGCGTTTCGATCACCGAGGCGATGCCGTCGTGGCGGCCGACACGGAGGTTGTCGCGCTGGCCGACGTCGTGGGTGAGGACGACGCGCGAGTTCTGCCCGATCCGGCTGAGCACCGTCAGCAGCACGTTGCGCTCGAGGGACTGCGCCTCATCGACGATCACGAAGGCGTCGTGGAGGGAGCGCCCGCGGATGTGGGTCAGCGGGAGCACCTCGAGCATCCCGCGCGCGACCACTTCCTCGAGGACGTTTCCGGAGACCACGGATCCGAGGGTGTCGAAGACCGCCTGCCCCCACGGATTCATCTTCTCGGACTGATCGCCCGGCAGGTAGCCCAGCTCCTGGCCCCCGACAGCGAACAGCGGGCGGAAGACGATGATCTTCTTCTGCTGCTGACGCTCGAGGACAGCGTCCAGTCCCGCGCAGAGAGCGAGCGCCGACTTGCCGGTTCCGGCGCGCCCACCGAGGGACACGATCCCGACCTCGGGATCCAGCAGCAGGTCGATCGCGATGCGCTGCTCAGCGCTGCGGCCGTGGAGTCCGAACACGTCGCGGTCGCCGCGGACGAGGCGGAACGCGCCGTCTCCGGTGACGCGGCCGAGAGCCGACCCGCGCTCGGAGTGGATCACGAGACCCGTGTTCACCGGGAGGCCGTGCACCTCCTCGCTGGTCGCGACCTCCGCCTCGTAGAGGTCGCTCATGTCGTCACCGGAGATCGCGATGTCGGCGATGCCCGTCCACCCGCTGTCGACGGCCTGCTCCGCGAGATACTCCTCGGCGTGGATGCCGAGAGAGGCCGCCTTGACGCGCATGGGAAGGTCCTTCGAGACGACCGTGACTCGCTGGCCATCGGAAGCGAGGTGCATGGCGACGGAGAGGATGCGCGTGTCGTTGTCGCCGAGCCGCATGCCGGCGGGCAGTACGGAGGGATCCGTGTTGGTCAGCTCGACGCGCAGCGTTCCTCCGTCCCCGACGGGGACGGCGAAGTCCAGGCGCCCGTGCTCGACACGCAGTTCGTCGAGGTGACGCAGAGCCTGCCGGGCGAAGTAGCCGATCTCCGGGTCGTGCCTCTTGCCTTCGAGCTCGGTGATCACCACCACGGGCACGACGACGGAATGCTCCGCGAACCGGAAGAACGCGCGCGGATCGCTGAGGAGCACAGAGGTGTCGAGGACGTAGGTGCGCAGATCGGTGTCCACGACCTCCTCGACACTCTCATCGATCCGGCGTTGCTGCAGTGAAGCCCGTGTGGTCACAACTCACTCCCGCCCCGGGTGGAGCACCCGGCAGTTTCGAGTCGACCGTGGCCACGAGTCGTGTGGAGGCCGACCCGACCGGGCGCCTTGCCCGATGTGATGACCGTACGGCGCGCGATGCGCTCGCGCCATCCGCGACACGCCGCCGATCGGTGTCGGGGACGTTAACGTGTGATGTCGTCGGCGGACGAGGCCTCGAGAGCCTGCGTGGGGGCCGCGGTGACCTCGAGAGAGACCGGAAGATCGTCGGAAGAACCGGGCTCCGGCAGTGCGATGGCGGCGGGACCGGGCTCGACGACGGCACGCGCGGCGGCGAGCTCGGCGAAGGCGTCGCCGAGCAGAACGAAACTGTCCGCACCCGTTCCGACGTGGGGCGCGACCCGGATCGTGGCGCCGCGGGCAGTGACGGTGACGCCGTGATTGGCGAGAGCGGCGGCCAACGGCGCCGCCTCGTGAGGGGCCGGCTGCAAGGCCACGATGCCGGCGTGCCGGTCGCGCGGGGTCACGACAGGAATCCCATAGCGATCTGCGAGATCCATCACGGCCCGTGCGCGCGAGCGCAGTTCGGCGGCGACGTCCGGGATGCCCGCGTCGAGCACCTCGCGCAGCGCCGCCGCCAGGCGACCGGCGGCGAGGTGGTCGGCCGGGGCGACCTGATAGGCGGCGGCCGTCGGCAACGGCGCGGGAACCCCGACGCTGCTCGCGTCACCCTGCATACCGGAGATCCCCGAGAGTACGGGTTCGATGCGCTCACGTGCCCGATCGGAGAACCGCGCGAAGCCGGTGCCCCGGCCGGCCCGAAGCCATTTGTACCCGTTGCCGCACACGACATCGGCGGCATCCCAGTCGGCGTCGACGACGGCGAAACCCTGAACGGCATCGACGATGAGCAGCCGATCACCGATCCGGTCGCGGATCGCCGCCAGGTCGGCGACAGCTCCCGTGCGGAAATCGACCAGGCTGACGGCGACCGCCGTCACCTCGTCATCGAGCGCCTCCGCCACGGCATCCGCCGTGACGATCCCGCCGGAGGTGTCGATCTCGCGAACCGAGAGCACGCCGCGAGCATCCTGAGCGCGGCGCGCCGTCACCCGCAGGGCGGGAAACTCCTGAGCCGACACGACGAGCACGCCCCGAAGACCCTGCATCGCGTGCTGCAATCCGTGGGTCGTCGACGGCTGCAACACGACCTCGTCGACGGAACATCCCAGAACCTGTGCGACGAGGCCGCGCGCCTCGTCGGATCTCTCGGAGACCAGATCGATTCCGGAGCGTCGACCGCTGCCGAGGAGCTCGGCATCGGCCAGGGTCTCGGCTCGCACGGCAGGTGAGAGCGGCCCGAACGCCGCCCAGTCCAGATACCCCGCTGCGCTGTCGAAGGTATCGAGGTAGGGCTGCAGGTCGTTCACGTCCTCCATTGTCCCACGCCGCGTCGTTACGGGTCGGACCGCTCCGGTCAGCTGCCGTACCGGCGATCACGCGTGGCGTAGTCGCGGATGGCGCGGAGGAAGTCGACCTCGCGCAGATCCGGCCCGAGCGCCTCCACGAAGTAGAACTCGGAATGCGCCGACTGCCAGAGCAGGAAGTCGCTGAGACGCTGTTCGCCCGAGGTACGGATCACCAGGTCGGGATCCGCTTGCCCTCCGGTGTACAAGTGCTCGCCGATCTGCTCCGGGGTGAGGCTGGCGGCGAGCTCTTCGAGCGAGCCGCCGCGCTCGTCGTGCTGCGCGATGATGCTGCGAACGGCGTCGACGATCTCGCTTCGTCCGCCGTAGCCGACCGCGAGGTTCACGTGCAGGCCCGTGTTTCCGGCCGTCCGCTCCTCCGCCGTCCGTAACACGCGGGCCAGGTCCGGTGGCAGCATCTCCGCTCGACCCACGTGCTGCACGCGCCAGCCGGGCTCGAGCGAGAGTTCGTCGGCGAGCTCGGCGATGATCTCGATGAGATCGGCGAGCTCCTGCGAGTCGCGCTTGGTGAGGTTGTCGGTGGACAGCAGGTAGAGCGACACCACACGGATGCCGAGATCGTCGCACCAGCGCAGGAACTCGTGCATCTTCGCGGCTCCGGCACGGTGTCCGTGCGCGACCGTCGTGAAGCCGGCCTGACGCGCCCAGCGACGATTGCCGTCGATCATCATCGCGACGTGATGGGGAACGGTGTCGGGGGTCAACTCGCGACGCAGGCGCGAACTGTAGAGGCGATAGAGGAATCCACGCCCCTCGCCCGAACCGGTGGGTGTCACGTTCCTACGCTACCGCGCGAGCCCCGGCCCCGACCGCACACGGGATATGTGCGGAAGACGGCATGAGGCTGCGCGTAGGCTCGGTGCCGTGACCCGACACGCATCCGCCGAGGGCGCCGACATGCCCCAGCTCCCGCTTCTCGAAGCCGGCTCCGTCCGTGCACAGGTCGACCTGAAGCCCACGTGGCGCGGCTGGATCCACGCCGGAACGTTCCCGGTCGCCGTGGCCGCCGGGGTCCTGCTCATCGTCCTCGCCCAGGGTGCGGCCGCGAAATGGGCCGCGGTCGTCTTCATGGTGACCTCGCTCCTCCTGTTCGGCAACTCCGCGCTGTATCACCGGTTCAACTGGGGGCCGACGACCAAGGCGGTGCTCAAGCGCATCGACCACGCCAACATCCTGCTGCTGATCGCGGGCACCTACACGCCGATCGCCGTGCTGGCGCTGACGCCCGACAAGGGCACCCTCCTGCTCGTGCTGGTCTGGTCGGGCGCGATCCTCGGCATCCTGTTCCGCGTCTTCTGGATCAACGCCCCGCGGTGGCTCTACGTGGCGCTCTACCTTCTGCTGGGGTGGGCAGCGGTGATGTACATCGTCGACCTGCTGCAGGCGAACCTCGCGATGATGGTCCTCGTCATCGTCGGCGGGTTGCTGTACACCGGCGGAGCGATCGTCTACGCGCTGAAGAGGCCGAACCCGTGGCCGGGCCACTTCGGGTTCCACGAGATCTTCCATGTGTGCACCGTGCTGGCTTTCCTCTGCCATTGGACGGCGTGTCTGCTGATCGCGCTGCACCCGCTCGTGCCCTCTCTGGGCGCGGCGGGCTGAGCCGGCGCGTACCGGTCGGACCCACGGCGCACCGGCGTCAGCGTGAGGCGGGGTCGATGTCCTGGTCGTCGGTATCGCTCGCCTCGACGGCCGCCGCCGCCTGAGCGTCGGCGCGGGCCTCGGCATCCGCTGCCGTCTTCGCGTCGAGTTCCTCCGCGATCTCTGCGCGGTAGCCGGCACGACGGATGCGCCGCAGCATGTCGATGAGAAGGAAGATCACAGCCACCGCGACGACCGCGATGCCGACGAAGCCCACGAATCCCGGAGTGACGGCGTCAGGGTTGACCGTCATGGTGGGAGTCGGAATCGCCGGGTCGGCGATTCCCGTGAGCGCGATCGTCAGTGCGTGCATCGTTCCTCTGTTCCGCGCGGAGCGCCTAGCCTGGAAGTCCAGCCTAGAACCTCGGGAAGTGTCATGACCGCGATGCGCACGCAGCAGGAGCTCGACGACCGCTACGGCCGCGTCCGGAGCGCAGGTCGTCGCCGCTCGGCATGGATCGTCGGCGGTCTGGTCGTACTCGCTCTCATCGGCTACTTCGGGTGGAACACCTACACACAGGCCGCGCAGTCCGTCGACATCGACGTCACCGGGTTCGATCTCAGCGACGCGCCGCACAGCGTGACGGTCGATTTCCAGCTCACGCTGGCGCGCGGCAGCGCGGTCAGTTGTGTGGTGGAGGCTCAGGACGAGGATCACGGCATCGTCGGATGGAAGGTCGTCTCCTACCCGGCCGACGACGCTCACAGCCGCACGTTCAGCGAGCGTGTCGCGACGACCGCCGCAGCGACGACCGGTTTGGTCCCCTCGTGCTGGATCCCGTAGGCTGATCCGACACATGCGCCCTGGCAGCTGCCGGGGCGTTTGGCTTAGTGCCGACGGCGGGGGCCGCACACCCATATCGACCGATTCCCATCGACAAGGAGACGACGTGGCCGAGAACACGGAGACCTTCCTCACCCAGGACGCCTACGACCGGCTCGCCGCCGAACTCGAGCACCTGTCGACGACGGGTCGCGAGGAGATCGCCAAGCGCATCGAGGCCGCTCGTGAGGAGGGTGACCTCAAGGAGAACGGCGGTTACCACGCCGCCAAGGACGAGCAGGGCAAGCAGGAGGCGCGTATCCGCACCCTGCAGGCGCTGCTGAAGGACGCCGTGGTGGGCGAGGCGCCCGAGTCCGACGGCACCGTCAAGGGCGGAACCGTCGTCACCGCGATCGTCGCCGGCGGCGAAGAGGTCTTCTTGCTCGGCAGCCGTGAGATCGCGGCCGGCTCCGAGCTCGACGTCTACAGCGAGGCCTCGCCGCTGGGTGCGGCGATCCTGGGCCTGGCCGAGGGTGAGAAGACCTCGTACACCGCGCCGAACGGTCGCGAGATCTCGGTGGAGATCGTCAAGGTCGAAACCTACAACGGTCAGTAGCGCGCGCGTCAGTCCTGCGCGACGCGGGGACGGAAGCCCGCCTCCTCCAGAACAGCGATGACGTGCGCTCGGTGATCCTCGCCGCGGGTCTCCACGCTGAGCTGCAGAATCACCTCGCTGATCTGCAGACCCTGCCCGTGGCGCGTATGGAGCGCTTCGATGACGTTCGCCCCGGCGATGGCGAGCAGCTCGGACACGCGCGCCAGCTGGCCCGGCCGGTCCGGTAGTGGGATCTGCAGGGTCATGTAGCGACCGGATGCCGCCAGTCCGTGCGCCACGACGCGTTGCAGCAGCAACGGGTCGATGTTGCCCCCGGAGAGGATGACGGCAGTGGGACCGCTCGCGGTGATCTTTCCCGCGAGAATGGCGGCCACGCCCACGGCGCCGGCGGGCTCGACGACCTGCTTCGCGCGCTCCAGCAGCACCAGGAGGGCCCTGGCGATGTCGTCATCGCTCACGGTGACGACCTCGTCGACGAGCTCGCTGATCACCTCGAAGGGTGCATCTCCGGGACGCGCGACCGCGATGCCGTCGGCGATGGTCGGCGTCGTCGCGACCGTCAGCGGAACGCCGGCGGCGAGCGAGGACGGGTACGCGGCGGAATTCTCGGCCTGTACCCCGATGATGCGGACGCGTCTTCCCTCGAGGGCAGCCCGCGCCTTCACGGCGGCGGCGACGCCCGCGAGCAGCCCGCCGCCGCCGATGCCGACGACGACGGTCTCGAGGTCGGGCACGCCGTCCCACAGCTCCAGCCCCAGCGTGCCCTGGCCGATGATGATGTCGGGGTGATCGTAGGGGTGGATCATGACGGCGCCGGTCCGTTCAGCGAACTCCGCCGCCAGCCGCAGGGGCGTTTCGACGGTCGCCCCCTCCAGCACGACCTCGGCACCGTAGCCCCGGGTCGCGAGCAGCTTGGGCACCGGAACACCCAGCGGCATGAAGATCGTGGCGGGGATGCCGAGCTTCTGCGCGGCCGAGGCGACGCCCTGGGCGTGGTTGCCGGCAGAAGCGGCGACCACACCGCGCGCGCGCTCCTGCGCGCTGAGACGGGACAGACGGTACGTGGCCCCGCGGATCTTGAACGAGCCGGTGCGCTGCAGGTTCTCGAGCTTGAGGTAGACGGGCGCCCCGAGCACCTCCGTGAGGTGGTCGGAGACATCGAACGGCGTCTTCACGATGACGTCGCGCAGGACGGCGGCGGCGTCCTCGAACTCCGCCAGGGTCGGGAGGGTCACGCGGGCTTCTTCCTACTGCGGGGAACGGTGCTCCAGATGAGATCGGCCCGATCGGGTGGGGCCAGGGGATCGTTCGCGCGGCGTCCGAGGTAGACGGCGACGACGTTGATGAACGCCGCCAGCGGGACGGCGAAGAGTGCACCGGGGATGCCGGCGATCATGGCACCGCCGGCGACGACGAGCACGACGGCCAGCGGGTGGACCTTGACGGCCGAGCCCATCAGCAGCGGCTGCAGCACGTGTCCCTCGAGCTGTTGGACGCCCAGGACGACGACCAGCATCCACAGCGCGATCCAGGGCCCGTTGTAGACGAGGGCGAGGAACACCGCCAGCGCACCGGTGACGATGGCGCCGACGAAGGGCACGAACGCGCCGAGGAAGACGAGCACGCCGATCGGGATGGCGAGCGGAACACCGAGGAGGAAGGCGCCGAGCGCGATGCCGGTGGCGTCGATCGTCGCAACGAGCAACTGCGTGCGCGCATACGTGACGACGGTGCGCCAGCCGGCGCGGCCGGCACCGTCGACCTCGCTGCGCGCGCGTCGCGGGAACAGGCGCACGACCCAGCTCCAGATGCCACCGCCGTCGGCGAGGGTGCACAGCAGGATGAACAGAGCCAGCACCGCCCCGGTGGCGACGTGGCCGACGGTGGAGCCGACCGCCAGAGCCCCCGACCAGAGCACCTCCGCCTGCTGCTGCAGGTAGCCGCCCGCCTGCACCAGCAGATCATCGATCTGCTGCGCCGTGAGGTGGAGCGGCCCGTCGATGAGGTACTGACGGAACTGGCCGATCGCTTCCGTGGTGCGCACCTGCACGCTCGACCACTCACGGGTGATCTGCCAGATCGCCAGCCACAGCAGCCCTCCGATCACCGCAACCGTGCCGAGCACGGCCAGGACGATCGCGAGCCATCGCGGCACCCCGCGCGCCAGCATCCAGGTGAAGGCCGGCCACAGCAGCGCGGTGACGAGGATCGCCACCATGAGCGGGATCACCAGGAGCTTCAGCTGGATGACGAGCCAGATCAGGATGCCGGCCGCGATGGCGATGACCACGAACCGCCACGCATACGCCGTCGCCACTCTGAGGCCCCGAGGAAGCCCGCGGTCGATGTCGGAGGCGACCGTGCGCTCGCGCAGAGTGTCGAGGAACGACCCGCGCGGCGCGGCGCCGTGTCTGTCGTCGGTGCCGCTCATCCCGCCAGTCTAGAACTCAGAACCGTCCGCCCATTTCCTGCAGGCGGGCGATGCGGTCCGGGATCGGTGGATGCGTGGCGAACAGGCGCTCCATCGCACCGGGTCGAAGCGGGTCGCTGATCCAGAGGTGAGCCATCGACGTGTTCGCCTTGGCGAGCGGTCGGCCGTACTCCCCCAGCTTGGCAAGAGCAGACGCCAGGCCGTCGGGGTCGCGGGTGGTGAGAGCACTGGTCGCATCGGCGAGGTACTCGCGCTGGCGCGAGATGGCCGCCTGGACGACCGCGGCCAGCAGCGGCGCCACGATCGCGGCGACCAGGCCGAAGATGAGGAAGAAGAGCTGGGACTGGCTGTTTCCGCCGCGCCGGCCGCCCCCGAAGAAAGCCATCCGCAAGAGGATGTCCGCCACGAGCCCCACGGCGACCACGAGACCGAACACCACGAGCGTGACGCGGATGTCGTAGTTGCGGATGTGCCCGAGCTCATGCCCGAGCACCCCCTCGAGTTCACGATCCGTCATGAGCTCGAACAGGCCCGTCGTCACCGTGATCGCCGCGCGCTCTGGCGTGCGTCCGGTCGCGAAGGCGTTGGGCGCGGCATCCTCGACGACATAGAGCCGCGGCATGGGGGTGCCCGTCGTCAGACACAGGTTCTCGACGATCCGGTAATAGCGCGGAGCCTCCTCGCGCGTCACCTCCTGAGCACCCGAGAGGGCGAGGGCCTCGCGGTCGGCGACGAAATACTGCACGGTCGCGTAGCCGGCCGCACCGACGAGGACGAAAGCCGAGATCCACCAGTTGTTACCCGCGAGCCACCCCGCCGCCAGCCCGATGAGGCCCAGCACCACGATGAAGCCGGCCAGGATCAGCCAGGTGTTGCGCTTGTTGCGGGCGATCGCGGAGTACATGCCGCGCGGCCGATCAGAACTGGATGCGCGGCGGTTCGGCGATGGCGGCGCCGTCGACGACCTCGAAGAACTCCCGCTCGTGGAAGCCGAGGTTGCGCGCGAACATGTTGTTCGGGAAAACCTTGATCTTCGTGTTCAGCTCACGCACGCCGCCGTTGTAGAAGCGACGGGACGCCTGGATCTTGTCCTCGGTGTCGACGATCGACTGCTGCAGCTGGAGGAAGTTCTGGCTCGCCTGCAACTGCGGATAGGCCTCGGCGACAGCGAACAGCGACTTCAGCGCCTGCTGCATGTGTCCCTCCGCCACGCCGGCTTCGGCGGGCGAGCCGGCAGTGAGGGTCTCCGCACGGGCACGGGTGACGTTCTCGAAGACCGCCTTCTCGTGCGCCGCATAGCCCTTGACCGTCTCGATGAGGTTGGGCAGCAGATCAGCGCGCCGTTTCAACTGCACCGTGATATCGCTCCACGCCTCGTCGACGCGCACACCGAGTGCGACCAACGAGTTGTACGTCGCCCAGAGATAGATTCCGGCGATCACCACCAGAGCGACGACGATCAGGACCGGGATCAGCCATTCCATACGACTCCCATCGACTGAGGCTCATCCTATCGGCGCGAGCGCACTCGTCGTCCGCCCCTGGGAGCACTCCCAGCGGTTCCCCATCTGGGAGTGTGCGCGGCGAGCCCTCACGTGCCGAGCACGCGGTCCAGATAGTCGTTTCGGAACATGCGCGTCGGATCGAGGCGGTCACGCAGCGCCAGGAAGTCGTCGAATCGCGGGTAGCGCCCGCGAAGCGCCTCTGCGTCGAGCGTGTGCAGCTTTCCCCAGTGCGGCCGGCCGCCGTGGACCCGCATGATCTCCTCGACGGCGGCGAAATAGGCACGGTGGTCCGCGCGCCAGTACCGGTGCACCGCGATGTATCCGCTGTCGCGCGCGAACGCGGTGGAGAGCCACCGATCGTCGGCGGGCGCCACCCGGACCTCGATCGGAAACTCGATTCGCCATCCTGACTGTTCGACCAGCTCGCGCACCTCTTGGAACGCCACGGCGAGCTCGTCCAGCGGCACGGCGTACTCCATCTCGCGGAAGCGCACGCTGCGCTCCGTGGTGAAGACGCGGTGCGACGCGTCGGAGAAACGCCGGTCGCCCCACACTCGGGCTGACAACCTGTTGATCGCCGGCACCAGCGGCGGAGCGACCCGCCCGGCGCTGCACACCAGTTGGTGCACGCCGTTGCCCACGATCCGCTCGTCGACGATCCGCGACAGCGGCGACAGCGGCGCCGTGGGCGCGTCGCCCGGCATCCGAGTGTTCGTCTTGGTCAAGGCGACATCGGTGTGCGGAAACCAGTAGAACTCGAAGTGGTCGACATCGCGGACGCGAGCATCGAGCGCGCCCACGACGAGATCCAGTCTCTCGGGCTGCTCCTGCGCGTCCAACACGAACGCGGGCACGCATTGCAGCGTCACATCGACGAGGATGCCGAGGGCCCCGAGACCGAGTGCGACGGCGGGCAGGAGTTCGGGCTCGTTCTCCTCGTCTACGGTCAGCAGCTCGCCATCGGCCGTGACGAGGGTCGCGGCCACGACCTGGGTCGCCAGGCCCCCGAAGCCGAGCCCGGTGCCATGCGTGCCCGTCGACAGGGCGCCGGCGATGGACTGACGGTCGATGTCGCCGAGGTTGGCCATGGCGAGGCCGTGAGGAGCCAGAAGCGTCGGAATGCGATGCAGTCGGGTACCGGCCAGGAGCCGCACACGCCCCCGCTCGCGATCGACGGCGACGACACCGCTGAGGTCGCTCAGATCCAGCAGGGTTCCCGGAGCCGCCGCGATTCCCGTGAAGCTGTGTCCCGCTCCCACGGCCTTGAGTGCGCGCCCGCGAGCGCCGGCGGCGCGAACGGAACGGCGCACCGCCTCGATCGTCGTGGGGTACTCGACCAGCTGCGGGCGCACACTCTCGGTACGCGCCCAGTTCTGCCATGTGCCGCCGGGTCGTGTCACAGGAAGCTCTTCCCTTCGCCGCGGTACGTGGCGGCCTCGCCGACGAGGTTCTCGCCGAGTGTGAGGTGGTAGCGATCCACCCGCTCGGCCAGCTCGCCGCTCTTCGCGTGGCGGAACCATACGCGGTCCCCGACGCGAAGCCGGCGCGCCGACTCACCCTGCAGGGGTGTCTGCACTTCGCCCGCCCCCTCCCGGCCCAGCGTCTTGAGCGCGGATGGCCACACCGGGCGTGGCTGGCGGGAGGCGACCGGCGGTCCGGATGCGATCCATCCCCCACCGAGCACGACGGCGATGTCGTCCAGCGGCTTGCGGACGACCTCGAGGGCGAAGGCCGCGGCCGGCGCCGGCGCGAAGGCGCGGTAACCGTCGAAGAGGTGACCGGCGAGCAGCCCGCTGCCGGCTGTGGTCTCGGTCACGGCCGGATCGGCCGCCGTGAACTCGAGGGAGCCGGTCCCGCCGCCGTTGACGAACTCCAACTCCGTGATCTCACGCAGCCCCGCCACGATCGCCCCGCGGCGCGCGACGAGCTCTTCGCGTGACCGGTGCTGCATCCAGCGGATCACGCCGTCGCCGGAGCCGGTGTGGTCCGGCTGGCCGGCGATCTGCGCCTCGTACATCATCAGCCCGACCAGATCGAATCCGGGGCGAGCGAGGATCGAGCGCGCGAGCCGCAGGACTTCCGTCGGTTCGTGCACGGGCGAGCGTCGCACGCCGATGTGGCCCAGCACGGGTGCCCGCCACGACGCATCCGCATCGATCGCGACACGGATGCGTGCGCGAGAGGCGGGAGCGGCGACGGCATCCACCGCATCCAGCTGGGCGGGATCGTCGACCATCAGCGTGATCCGGTGCGCGAGATCGTCGTCGTGGACGAGGCGCTGCAGCGCGGCGCGGTCGACGCTGGGATAGCCGAGCACGATGTCGTCATGATCGCGCGCCAGCCAGATCGCCTCGGGAAGCGTGAAGGCGAGGATGCCGCGGTAGCCCGGGATCGCGAGAGTGGCGCCGAGTACCTCACGCACCCGAATCGACTTGCTGGCCACGCGGATCGGCACGCCCGCAGAGCGCACCACGAGATCCATCGCGTTGAATCGAAGCGCATCGAGGTCGATCGAGGCGACGGGTCCGGACACCGCCGAGACGGCGGCCGATCGTGCCGTCCAGAACGCGGCCGGATCATCCCCGTGCACGTGGGGGGCAGGGGGGAGGCTCAGGAGGTCGAGACTCATCGGATTCGGGGCTCCTTCGCGCGTGAGGGCACCAGCCTAGATGACACGCGGTGTCATCTACAGTGGAACTCGAGGATATTCTCAACGGGTGACCGTGCTGATGAAGCTGACCGTGGGTGCACTGTGGCTCACCGCCGGCGCCACGCGCCGAGACCTCTCGAGTGCGGAGTATCTGTCCCGGGTCGACTCGCATCGCACGTTCGCGCCCGTGCCCAAGGACGCCGGTGCCTTCGGACGCCTGACCGAAGGCGCGATCGGCGGGTCGACGGTTCTGCGCTGGCAGCCGCGCGACCACGTCGCCAGGCGCGAGTTGATCTATCTGCCGGGCGGCGGGTTCGTGAACCCTCTGGTCAGCCAGCACTGGTGGATCATCCAGCGGATCATGACGGCCACGCAAGCGGCCATCACCATCGCCCCGTACCCGCTGACGCCGGAGCACACGGTCGATGATGCGCAGGCGTTCATCGACGCTGTCTACGACGACGTCGCCGGACGCCCCAGCACCACTTCTCTCTTCGTCGCGGGAGACTCCGCCGGCGGCAATGTCGCCGCGACGCTCGCCCTCCGAGTCCGCGACGGCGACCGGCGCCCCCTGGACGGCCTGATTCTGCTGTCGCCGTGGGTGGATCCCACGATGCGCACGCCGGGCGCATGGCAGCGCGAGCGCCGAGACCCCACGCTGCGCTGCGCGGGTCTGCGCGCGGCTGCCGAGGCATGGTCGGGAACACACGATCTCCACGACCCGCAGATCAGCCCCATCGACGATTCCTTGGCTGGCCTGGCACCCCTCCTCGTCTTTCAGGGTGCTCGCGACGTCTTCCACGACGATGCGGTGGCGTTCGTCGAGAAGGCCCGCGCCGCCGGCACCTCTGCGCGCATCGTGATCGCTGAGGACGGCTTCCACGTCTATCCGGGCGCCTACTGGACCCGCGAGGCGCGGGAAGCGTACGAACTCATCGGCCGCTTCGTCGCAGACCCGAGCGGTGTCGTGGGCTGACGCGCACCGACAGGAGTACCCCCGGTGGGACTCGAACCCACACTGAAGCGATTTTAAGTCGCCTGCCTCTGCCATTGGGCTACGGGGGCCCGCTACCAGGGTAGCGACGCCGGACCGACGAGACCCCCACACCGCCGCGGCGGTGTGGGGGTCTCGTGCGTCAGACTTGCAGCCCTGTTCAGCTGGCGGCCGTGGCCTTCTCCTCGACCTTGGGTTCGGCCGCGCCCCCGGTCTTCTCGGCTGCGACCGACTTCGGGTCGATCGCCGGTGCCGCCGGGGCAGCAGCCGGGGCCGCCGGGCGGGGACGCGAGGCGAACTCCTCGAACACGTAGCGCGGGTTCTGGACGGTCTGCAGCGACACGTTGTCGCGGCGGAGCCAGAAGTTGTGCCACCAGTCGCCGATCACGCGCCACTTGCGCTCCCACGAGGGCATGGCCAGGCCGTGGTAGCCGCGGTGCGCGCACCACGCGATGAAGCCCTTGAGCGCGATGTTTCGCGACTGGAAGACACCGTTGTACAGTCCCAGGCCGGCGACGGCACCGAGGTTGTGATGGATGTACTCGCGGGGCAGCTCGTCGCGGAGGACGGCCACGAGGTTCTTCGCGAGCAGCTTGGCCTGACGAACGGCGTGCTGCGCGTTGGGCACGCAATAGCCGCCGACGCCCTTGCCCGTGAGGTCCGGGACGGCGGATACGTCACCGGCCGCCCACGCGCCCTCGACGACCTCGTCCGCCGTGCCGACGCGCAGGTCTGCACGGGTGCGGATGCGTCCACGCTCCTCCACGGGCAGGTCGCTGCCGCGCACGACGGTGGGGTTGGCCATGACGCCGGCGGTCCAGATGATGAGATCGGTCGGGATGACCTCGCCGGTCGAGAGCTCGACGTTGCCGTCCACGGCGCCGGTGACCTGGGTGTCGAGGTGCACGTTGGCGCCCCGCTTGGCGAGGTCCTTGAGCACCCACTCGCTCGTCTTCAGCGACACCTCGGGCATGATGCGTCCCATGGCCTCGACGAGGTGGAAGTGCGTGTCCTCGAAGCGCAGCTGCGGGTAGTCCTTCAGCAGCGAAGAGGCGAGAGCGCGGGTCTCCGCGAACACCTCGATGCCCGCGAAGCCACCGCCGACGACGACCACGGTCAGAAGGCGGTCGCGCTCGGGACCGGCGGGAAGGTTCGCCGCACGGTCGAAGTTTGTGAGGATGCGGTCGCGGACGGCGACGGCCTCTTCGATGGTCTTCAGGCCGATCGCGTTCTCGGCGATGCCGGGGATCGGGAAGGTGCGCGAGACAGCACCGGCGGTGACCACGATCTGGTCGTAGCTCTCCTGCCACGCGTCGCCCTCGGCCGGCGTGATGGTGGCCGTGCGGGTGGCGTGGTCGATGCCGGTGACCTTGGCGGTGACGACACGCGTCTTCTTCAGGTGCCGACGCAGGCCCACGATGACGTGACGAGCTTCGATCTCACCGGCCGCGACCTCGGGCAGGAAGGGCTGGTACGTCATGTACGGCAGCGGGTCGACGATCGTGACCTCGGCCTCACCCTTGCGCAGGTGCTTCTCGAGCTTCCACGCCGTGTAGAAGCCGGCGTAACCGCCACCGACGATGAGGATCTTGGGCACGGCACGCGTGGCCGTGCTGGTCTCTGTGTGAGTCACAGGTGGAAGCACTCCTTGAATCAACGGCTCGGAGTACGAGGTGCGCGCTCCGATCTGATGCGCCGGGCAGCAGCAGTGACACCGAGCGCGACCAGTATAGCCGTCAGGGTGACCCCCACGAGCGGCACGGTGCCGTAGAGGAGGGTGTCGACGCTCGGCAGCAGCGGGGAACGTCGATCCAGCGTCTCGGCCGCCGGCAGCTGTTCGATGGTGACGGGCGAGGAGGTCGGGGTGGGCTGGGGGCCGGCGTCGGCGCGACGGTACAGCCGGATCCAGTCGGACAGACTTCCCATCGGGTTGCTGTTGACGCTCGCGACCGACGCGCTCACCGCGGCGTTCGCATCGATGAGCCCGTAGCCGTACTTCTCGTCGGGCACCTTGGTCGCCGCGGCGGCGGGCCGCGCCGTCTTGATGATGCGGTTGATGACGTTGTCGGCATCCAGGTCGGGGTGAGCCGAACGCACGAGCGCCGCGATGCCGGCCACGATGGGCGCGGCCCCACTGGTCCCGTCCCAGACGACGAGCTGCCCGTCGGCGGAGACGCCGAGCAGCTGCTCGCTCGGCGCGGAAATGCCGATGGTGATGCCCTGCGTCGAGGCCTGTTCGCTGGCAGTGCCGGCACGGTTGACACCGCCGACGGTCAGCACCCCGGGGATGGTCGCCGGCGCGCCCACCTCTTCGGTACCGCTGCCCTTGTTTCCGGCGGCCACCACGACCACGACGTCGTGGTCGAACGCGTATTGGAAGGCATCGTCCCACGACGGGTCCCAGGTCAGGGTGTTCGTCGTGAACGAGAGGTTGATGATGTCGGCGCCGTGATCGACGGCCCACTTCATCGCATCGGCGACCTGCTGCACGAACGGCACCGAGGATGCCGCGCCGAATCCGATCGACAGCGAGAGCAGATTCGCCTCGGGGGCGACGCCGATCATCCCAGTGTCGGCACCGGTTCCGCGGGCGGCCGCCAACGAGGCCACCCAGCTGCCGTGGTTGGCATCGACAGCCCCGACCGGGGTGCGCCCGTCCGACGACCCGGCTCCGGAGAAGTCCGCTCCCCCGACGACCGCACCGGAGAACTCCACCGGGGATCGGCCAATGCCGGTGTCGATGACAGCGATCGTCACCCCCTTGCCGCGGGTGGTCTGCCACGCCTGCCGGATGCCGTACTCGTCGAGCCAGTACTCCGCCGCGCGGGCGGGATCGCCCGTTCCCGGCGGAGGTGCCGTCGCGGCGAGGGCCGACGGCCCGGCGAGAGCCGCCGGGGCAGGGTCGCCCGCGGCGACGGCCGCCGGGGCAGGGCCGCCAGCGGCGACGGCGACCGCGGGAATGCTCGCCGCACCCGCCGCAGCCTGCCCGCCCAGGCCGATCATCACGGCGGTGACGACGGCGACGAGCCGCCGACGGCGAGCGCTCACACCGCGCTCCGCGGGTCGGCGCACGTGCAGCGCTCGGGCGACCAGTCGGCGCGCGCGAGCGCGAGGTCGCCGATGGGGTTCACCCCGGTTCCGGCGGCCAGCGCATGCCCCGCGAGGGCATGCAGACACTTGACGCGTGTCGGCATCCCGCCCGCGGAGATGCCCGCGATCTCCGGCACGTCGCCGTACACCGCCCGGTCGGACAGGTACGCCTCGTGCGCCGCGAGATAGGCGGCGGCGATGTGCTCGTCGTCGGCGAGCAGGGCGGCCAACTCGGGCATCACCTGGTTCGCCTCCAGCGCCGACATCGCGGCCGTCGCGCCGGGGTGGGTCAGGTAGTAGAACGTCGGAAACGGCGTGCCGTCGGGGAGCCGCGGTTCCGTGGCGACCACCGTCGGATTGCCGCACACGCAACGTGCGGCGATGCCGACGACGCCACGCATCGGACGTCCCAACTGGGCCCGCATGACCTCGAGGTCGGCGGCGGAGGCGGGGCTGAGAGCGGGATGCGGCACCCGTCAAGGGTACCGGGGCGGGCTGACCGACTGCTGATCAGCGAGTGGGCGCGACCGGCGGCACCGCCGCCGTCTGGGCGAGCCCGGCGCCGGCCACCGAGCGCACGAGCTGCGCCATCCAATCGGTGCGGGTCTCCTGCACCTGCGCGCTGACGGCCGCCTGCGACGGGGGCATCGCCGTTGCCGGAAGGTCGTTGTCGACGAGATAGACGACCTCGCCGGGGCGTACGTAATACAGCCGTTCCCGCGCCTGGGAGCTCACGTAGGCAGGGTCGTTCCACCGATCCTTCTGCTGCTGCAGTGCCGCGACATCTGCTTCGCTCACCTGGACGGAGTGCGCCAAAGCCGCGATCTGCTGGCGCTGGCCGAGGTAGGTGCCGACCGTGGGCACCAATGTGAAGACGGCGAGTACCACGAGCCCCAGCATGATCACGGTGAACGCGGAAAAGCGGATGCCGCCGGCCCACGCCCTCACGTCGACGCGGCCGGCGCCCCGGCTCGCGCGCGACGGGCGGGACGCGGAAGAGGGAGCCGGCGCAGTGCGCTCGGCTCCCTCTCTCGTCATGGGACCAGCCTACGTGGCACGCGGACGTGCGACGGGAGGCGCCCCGAATCGCTCAGCGAATCTCCAGCGGCGTCAGCCCTTGAAGCGCGGGAAGGCGCCGCGACCGGCGAAGACCGCGGCGTCGCCGAGCTCCTCTTCGATGCGCAGCAGCTGGTTGTACTTCGCGACGCGCTCGCTGCGGGCGGGGGCGCCCGTCTTGATCTGGCCCGCGTTGACGGCGACGGCGAGGTCGGCGATGGTCGTGTCCTCGGTCTCGCCGGAACGGTGCGACAGCATCGAGCGGTAGCCGTTCTGGGTCGCCAGCGAGATCGCGTCGAGGGTCTCGGACAGCGTGCCGATCTGGTTGACCTTCACGAGCAGAGCGTTCGCGACGCCCAGGTCGATGCCCTTCTGCAGGCGAACCGGGTTCGTCACGAACAGGTCGTCACCGACGAGCTGGACCTTCGAGCCGATGGCATCGGTGAGGTGCTTCCAGGCCTCCCAGTCGTCCTCGGCGAGCGCGTCCTCGATCGTGACGACCGGGTAGTTGGCGACGAGGTCGGCGAAGTAGTCGGTGAGCTTCTCGGCCGACCAGGCCTTGCCCTCGACCGTGTAGACGCCGTCCTTGTAGAACTCGGTGGCGGCGACGTCCAGGCCGACGGCGACGTCCGTACCGGGGGTGAACCCGGCCTTCTCGATCGCCTTGATGAGAAAGTCGAGACCCTCACGGTTGCTGGGAAGGTCGGGGGCGAAGCCACCCTCGTCGCCGAGGCCGGTGTTGTAGCCCGCCGCCTTCAGCTCGCCCTTGAGGACGTGGTAGACCTCGGTGCCCCAACGCAGCGACTCGCCGTAGGTCTCGGCGCCGATCGGCGCGAGGAAGTACTCCTGGAAGTCGATGCCGTTGTCGGCGTGCTCGCCGCCGTTGATGACGTTGAACAGCGGGACGGGCAGCACGTGCGCGTTCGGTCCGCCGAGGTAGCGGAACAGCGGCAGGTCGGCGCTGTCGGCCGCCGCCTTGGCCACCGCGAGCGAGACGCCGAGGATGGCGTTGGCGCCCGTGCGCGACTTGTTCTCCGTGCCGTCGGTGGCGATGAGGATCTCGTCGATGACGCGCTGCTCGCTCGCCTCGACGCCCTCGATGGCCGGACCGAGCTCGTCGATGACGGCGGCGACCGCCTTCAGAACGCCCTTGCCGCCATAACGGCTCTTGTCGCCGTCACGCAGCTCGTACGCCTCGAAAGCGCCGGTGGACGCGCCGGAGGGGACGGCCGCGCGCTGGACGATCCCGTCGTCGAGCAGCACCTCCACCTCGACGGTCGGGTTGCCACGCGAATCCAGGATCTCGCGTGCGCCTACAGCCTCGATCAGTGCCACAGGGGACTCCTTGCTTGTGAAGGGTGAATCTCGGAGCGTCACGGGTGTGCTCCTGCTCCGTGTTCGAGTCTAGTGACCTGGGCGATGGACCCACATGCCCCGAACCGGATCAAACGACCAGCGCGATCGCGATGCCGTCCCACCCCTTCGCATCCAGGGTCTGCAACGCGGTCGCCGTGAACCGGGGGTCGTCCCGCAGCATCTCCAACCCCGCGCGCACCCCGCGCACCTGCGGATTGGAATCCTCGGCATCCGCGACCCGACCGCTGCGGACGACGTTGTCGACGACGATCACCGTGCCGGGTCGTCCCAGCCGCGCCGCCCAATCGAGGTAGAGCGTGTTGGACTCCTTGTCGGCGTCGATGAAGACGAGATCGAAGGGCGCCTCAGAGGCGAGGGTCGGCAGCACGTCTGCGCCCCGTCCGATGCGGATGTCGACGCGCTCCCCCACGCCGGCGCGGTCGACGCTGACACGGGCCACCTCCGCGTGGCGGGCTTCGGCCTCGATCGTCACCACCCGACCGTCGTCGGGGACGCCGCGGGCCAGCCAGATCGTCGAGTATCCCCCCAGCGTGCCGACCTCCAGCACCCGCCGCGCGCCGCTCAGGCGCGCCAGCAGCCACAGCAGCTTGCCCCCCGTAGGAGCCACCTCGATCGCGGGCATGCCCGCGGCGCGCTGGGCATCCACCGCTGCCGCGAGGGCGTCGTCGGTACCGACGAGGGTGTCGACGAGGTAACGGTCCACCTCATGGGCGGCGGGCAGCGAGAGCTCGGTCATAGCCCCAGCAAACCCGGTCGACGATGCGGGGTCAACGCCCCGCGGCGCGCGCGACCTCGGCGGCGAGCAGAGCTGCACCGGTCTGGGCGTCATCGACGGTGACGGTGAACACGCGACGATCGGCACGCGCAACCCGGATGCCCGGGCCGGCCCGCAGGACGACACCGAAGCCTCCGCCCGGCGCCCACCGCAGACCCCAGCCGCCGAACTCGCCCATCGGGCTGACGTCGACGACCTCGACGCGTTCGACCTCCGTGATCGGGATGTGCACGCGGGGAAAGCCGGTTGCGGAGATGACGGTCAGCCCCGTCTCGTCGACCCGCACGTGGAAGACCGCCGTCGCGGCGATGACCGCAGCCATCAGCACGACCAGCGCGATGAGAACCGTGGTGGTGACCGGGCCGCCGCTCACGGCGATGCTCACCACGGCCACGGCGATGAGGAGAGCAAGCGCAGCGCCGAGCACGATGAGGCCGCCGCGGGCGAGGCGCACGCTGCCCAGCCACACCGCCCGCTCGTCGACGCTCAACGGAGGGCTCATCGTCGGGGTGGTTCCGACGACGGCGACCCGCTCGTCGGGCTGGAGCGCCCACGCGGCGACGCCGGCAACGAGTGCCGCGACGGCGGCAGCGGCCAGCCACGGTAGGACGGACGGTCCGGTCGCCGCGTCCGTCACGCCGCTCTGCATCCGCACCGAGGCGGTCATCAGCACCGCGGTGAACACCGACATCGCCGCGGCGAGCGCTCCCATCAGCCGGTAGACCGGGCCGCGGTCGCCGCGGCGAAGCCCGTTCAGTGCGGATGCCGCGATCAGCAGGGGCAGCCCGAGTCCGAGCGCCGCCGTGGCCAGCACCGTGGTCCCCGCGGGACCGAACCCGTCGGGTGCTCCGTTCGCACCCCAGTGGATGGCGATCGGGTCGGGCAGCGCGTCGCCGGCGGCGAGCTGGAGCACGACAGCGACCGCGCTCGCCAACACGGGCAGCGCGACGGCGACCAGGACGAAGCGGGTGACGGCTCGGGGCCGTGTCGTGGTCATGATGATTCCTCCGGTTCGCTGTGGTGATGGATGAGCGCGGCGAGCGCCTGTGATGACAGCCCACGCTCGCGCGCTCGGGTGACGATGGCGGCAATATCGGACTGGAGCTCGGCGAGCCGATCGGCGGCATCGGTGAGGACCGCGCCCCGCCCGCGATGCATGGAGACCAGCCCCTCCTCCCTCAGCTGCTGATACGCGTGGAGAACCGTGTGCAGGTTGACGTCGAGCGCGGCGGCGACGGCGCGCGCCGACGGCAAGCGATCGCCGGGGCGCAGACGGCCCGCGACGGCATCCGCTCGCACCGACGCCGCGATCTGCGTGAACAACGGCACATCGCTCGTGGGGTCGGTGCGGATCAACATGACGCCTCCTGTATCCATTCTATGACAAATAGAACAGTTGCCGCGATGTGAGTCTCGACGATCCGCGGGTCACGCCCGGGTGCGCACCCCCTGGGCAAGCGCCGCGACGATCTCCGGCAGCAGGGCATCGGCCGTACGCCGGTAGCCGAGCGCACTGGGGTGAAAACGGTCGACGCTGAACATGTCGTCGGGGTTCTCGATGAACATCGCCCCGACGGCGCGCCGCAGGGAGACGACCCGGGCGCCGGCGCGCCGAGCCGCCGCCGCCTGCGCGTGGGCGAGCTGCCGCGACGCCTGCGCACCCAGCGCCCGCAGCGGCTGCGGCACGGGGCGCAACGCGCCCAGGTCCGGACAGGTGCCGACGACGACGGCCGCGCCCGACTCGCGCAACTGCCGCACCGCCGCCTCGAGGTCGCTCGCCGCCGACGAGACGGGGGTACGGTGCGTCACGTCGTTGCCACCGACGATGATGACCGCGGCATCCGCCCGATAGTCCGGCGCCAGACGATCGAGTTGCGTGGCGAGATCCTTCGACTCGGCTCCCACCACGGCGACGGTGCGAAGGCGCACGGGTCGATGCAGGAAGTCGGCGAGCCCCTTGCACAGTCGCGCCCCCAGAACGTCCTTGGGCCGCTGTGCGCCGAGACCGGCTGCGATCGAGTCGCCCAGCACCAGCAGCTCGAGCGGCGCGCCCGACAGCTTCGGCCGCCACACGCGGTCGGCATCCAGCGCGATCTCACCCAGCGGCTTGCCGATACGGAGCCGCGCCAGGGCGGCCTGGCGCGCCAGCACAGTCCGCGCGGCGATCACGCCGACCGCGATCGCACCTCCCAGCGCCGCACTCGCCGCCACGCGCGGGCGGAGAGCACGCAGACGATGCGAACGCGATGTCACGCACCGATCACACTCCCCCTGCGTGAACGGCACGCTCCCGTCGGGTGGCCGGAAGGTGACCGGCCGTGCTTCCCACGGACGCCGGCCTCAGCGGTGCGCGCCCCGCCGGAGCGCCGCGGTGAGCACGAACGCCAGCGCAAGGACGCCGCACGCGAGGGCGACGTCCAGCACGAAGCCCGCGACCACCTCATCCCGCCCCCTCCACCCCGTCGCCGTCGTCACGGCTCCGATCGCGATGACGCCGATCGAGAGCGCGAGCTGCTGAACGGTGCTGAACATGCCGCCCGACAGACCCGCCGCTTCGACGGGGACCTCACGAACCACCGCCTGGGTGAGGGGAGAGAAGACGAGCGCCTGACCCGCTCCGAGCAGTACGAGCGCCGGCTGAGCCCACCAGATCAGCGACGGCCCCCATGCCACGAGCGAGACGAGAAGGAACCCCACGAGCGCGATCAGCTGCAGAACGACTCCCCAGACGAGTGTGCGCACGCCGAGCCGGCGTTGGATCGGCGTCAGCGAGAGCGACACGACCGCGAACACCACCGCGAACGGCAGCAGAAGCAGGCCCGCCGTCAACGAGTCATACCCGAGGCCGGCCTCGACCGCGCGCGGGATGACGTAGAGCACCGCACCGTAGCCGGTGAAGAACAGAGCAGCGGCCACCAGCCCGAGCTGGAGGGCGCGCAGTCGCAGGATGCTCGGCGGCAGCAGGGGCACCCGACCGGAGCGCTCGATGCGATCCTGGTGCACCCAGAGCGCAACGAGTGCCGCTGCCCCCGCGGCGAGGGCGACGAACGTCGGCCAGGACCATCCCGCCGACGGTCCGAAGGTGAGCGCGGAGGCGATCAGAAGAACGCCTGCGCCGAGCTCGACCGTTCCGGCGACATCGATCGTCACCGCTTCGTGAACGCGCGATCGCGGGGCGAGCGGGGCGAGGGCGATCGCCGCGAGAGCGGCGATCGCCACCACGACGTAGATCGCCCGCCAGCCGGCCAGGCCTGCCAGCGTGGCGCCCGCCAACGCGCCCCCCAGCACCTGCCCGCCGGCGGCGCCGATGCCTCCGCTGGCACCGAAGGCCGCGATGGCGCGCACGCGCGCTCCCCCAGCCGAGGTGGCTTGGATCGTGGCCAGGACCTGCGGTGTGCACAGGGACGCTCCGACACCCTGCAGGACGCGTGCGGCGATGAGGACCTCGATCGTGGGGCTGGCCGCACAGGCCACGGCCGACAGCAGGAAGAGGGCCATTCCGAGGGCGTAGAGCAGGTGGCGCCCGAAGCGGTCGCCGAGGCGCCCGCCGAGGATGAGGAGCACGGCGAAGGGAATGCCGTAGCCGGCGACGACGAGCTCGAGCTGGACCTCGGATGCGGTGAATGCCTCGCGAAGTTGGGACATCGTCACGGTGACGGCGTTGAAGGCGAAAGATCCCGCCCCGGGGCCGATGAGAAACCCGATGTAGCGCCAGGTGGGCACCGCCATGGGAAGGGTGCGCACGTGCCCTGCCGGCACGAGGGGAAGTGAGGCCGTCGTCGTCATGGCGTTCATCCTGGGGCCGGCGTCATCCTGGTACCAGGAGTGCGCTCATCCTGGTATCGACGCCACCCCGCTGCGCACGCCGCCCCCGTGCCCAGCGCACTACGCTGGCGGACATGCGCACGGATCGCCGGGACGAGTTCGCCGCCTTCCTGCGCACCCGCCGTGAACGTCTGAGCCCCGACGACGTCGGCCTTCCTCCGGGCACCCGCCGGCGCGTCGCCGGCCTTCGCCGTGAGGAGGTCGCCACGCTCGCGGGGGTCGGGCTCACCTGGTACACCTGGCTCGAGCAGGGCCGACCGATCGCGGCGTCGGAGCAGGTGCTCGGAGCGATCGCGCGGGCGCTGCGCATGACGGAGGACGAGCGGGACCACCTGTTCGCCCTGGCCGGCGCGACGCCTCCCGAACGGGACGAGCACGCCTGCGTGAGCGCGGCGCACCTCGATCTGCTGTCCAAGCTCATGCCGTATCCCGCCGCCGTGCAGACGGCTCGCTTCGACATCCGTGCCTACAACCGCTCCTACCGGTTTCTCTTCGCGGATCTGGACACGATCGCTCCCGAGGGCCGCAACTGTGCGGTTCGGATCTTCACCGATCCGGCATGGCAGCGCGCGCACACCGACCTCGACAACGCCCAGCAGCGGATCGTGGCGCGTCTGCGCGCCGCATACGGCCGCCACCACGACGAGCCGGGCTGGCAACGCTTCATCGCCCAGCTCGAGGAGCAGTCTCCTCCGTTCGCCGAGCTGTGGCGCCGCGGCGACGTGGCCGCCGAGCACAATGCGGTGAAGCGCCTCGCTCATCCGCGCTGGGGAGTGCTCCAGTTGGCGATGACGAGCCTCTGGACGGGCGAGGCGGGCGGGCAGCGGGTGGTCTGGTTCTCCCCGCAGGATGCGGCGACGGCGCGCCGACTCGACGTCCTCGCCCGCTTCGCCACCGAGGAGCCGGTGCTGTCGGGTTTGTCGCCCGCGACCTCTCAGCCGAGCGACTTGATCTCCAGCGTCTCCGGCGCTTGACCCGCCGCCACCGTCGCGAAGGACGAATACCCGTCGGCGGCAGCACGCTCAAGCAGCGCCTTGAGGTTCTTGGTGCGCTGCTCCAGACGCACCCGCGAGCCGTCCGCGACCAGTGCGGCCTTCAGAGCGACGAGCTCGCCGACCGGCACGTCGCGCTCGTGCACGAGGACGATGGAGGACGTTCCCGCATCGTCGGCATCCTCGAGAAGATCGACGATGCGCTCGAAGCCGAGGGAGAAGCCCACCGCGGGTACCTGCTGGCCCAAGAAGCGCCCGATCATCCCGTCGTAGCGACCACCGCCGCCGAGTGAGTAGGGCACGCTCGGATGGGCGAGCTCGAAGATCGTGCCGGTGTAATAGCCCATGCCGCGCACGAGGAACGGGTCGAACACGAGCGGCGCGCCCTGCGCGTCTTCTGCACAGACGCCGCGGGCCGCCGACACCGCCGCGCCGATGGCCACGAGATCGGCCACGATGTCGTCCGGCACGTCCTCGGGCAGCGCCGCGCGGATCTGCCCCTGACCGTAGGGACGGTATTCGCGCGTCTGCGGCCGGCGCAGGAAGGCGTCGAACGCGTCGACGGCTTCGGACGTGGCGCCTCGCTCGCGCAGCTCGGCGACGATGCCGTCGGCCCCGATCTTGTCGAGCTTGTCGATGGTGATCAGCACCCCGGCACGCTCTTCCGCGGCGAAGCCGAAGCTTCCGAGCATCCAATCGAGCACGCGACGGTCGTTGACGCGGATGCTGCCGCCGACCAGACCGAGCGCGTCGAGCGCATCGAGGCTCGCCACCAGCAGCTCGGCCTCGGCCCGACCCGTCGGGTCACCGATGATGTCGATGTCGCACTGCACGAACTGGCGGTAGCGGCCCTTCTGCGGCCGTTCGGCACGCCACACCGGCGCCATCTGGATGGAGCGGAAGACCGACGGCAGCTCGGCGCGGTGCGTCGCGTAGAAGCGCGCGAGGGGAACGGTGAGGTCGTAGCGCAGGCCGAGGTCGCTGAGTGCGGCGGCGTCGTCGGCCGCGGCGCGGATCGCGTCGGCATCCAGTCCACGCTTGAGAACGTTGAAGGCGAGCTTCTCGTTGTCGCCCCCGATGCCCGCGTGCAGCCGGTCGTAGTCCTCCATGACCGGCGTCTCGATCTCGTCGAATCCATGGGCGCGGTAGCGATCGCGGATGACGGCGAGCACGCGCTCGCGACGGGTCTTGTCGGCGGGGAGGAAGTCGCGCATGCCGCGCGGCGGGTTCACGGATGCCACGCGATCATTCTTCCAGGTCGCCGGATGCCGACGCGGACTCGACGGCTCGCACTTCGTCCTCGAGTCGGCGGATCGCGCCTCGCAGCGCACGCTCGGCATCCCACCCGCGGCGCTGAGCGCGCGCCACGAGCCCGAGCAGCTCCGCGCCCAGCTGCTCCTCGCTCTGCGTACCCGCGTCACCGTCGTCCCGCCCGTGGTCCGGGCGAGGCGACGACAACGGCAGCGCTGCCGCGCGGCCCAGCAGCTTCTGCGCCAGCGCGAGGGAGGGCATGTGGGCCGAGACGCCGTCGAGCACGGACCGCCGACCCTGCTTCTCGGCGGCCTTGGCTGCGTTCCAGTGGACGAGCACTTCCTCGGGAGTGGTGGCGACGGCATCCCCGAACACGTGCGGGTGCCGACGGATCATCTTCTCGGCGAGCGCGTCGGCGACGTCATCGATGTCGAAGGGATCCTCCGTCGCGTCCGCCGCGACCGCGGCGTGGAACAGCACTTGCCAGAGCAGGTCACCGAGTTCCTCGCGCAGATCGGCGCGCGTGCCGGCTTCGACGGCGTCGATCAGTTCGGCCGCCTCTTCCACGAGGTACGGCACGAGGTCCTCGTGCGTGATCCGCGCCGACCACACGCATCGCGCCCGCACTGCTGCCATGACGTCGGCGGCGCGTCGCAGGGCGTCGCCGGTGGAGGTCGACGCCGGATCGATCGGACTCAGACGGTCGCCGTGCTCCGGCGTCGATGATGCCATGCCCGCCACGATACGAGGATCCCGGCGATCACGAGCGAGATCGCCGAGCCGGCAAGCACCCCGAGAGTGGCCTGATCGCGGATGTCCGGCGCCCCGGAGAACGCGAGTTCGCTGAGCAGCAGCGACACCGTGAAGCCGATTCCGCCCAGAGCACCCGCCGCGAGGAGGTCACCACCGGCGAGTCGATCGTTCTTCGGTACCCGCAGAAGGCGCTGCGCCAGGCCGCCGGCCACGGCGATTCCGATGATCTTGCCGACCGGCAAGGCGACCAAGACTCCCCAGAAGGCCGGCGAGAGCTCTCCGGCAGACACGGCGGGGATCGCGACCAGGGCCGCGCACAGCGCGAACAGCGGCAGCACGATCGCGTTGACCCACGGTTCGAGTGCGTGTCGTGCCCGCAGAGCGGGCTGCTGGGCCATCGCCAGCCCGAGCACGACGCCCGCGATCGTCGCGTGCACGCCCGACTCGTGCACCGCATACCAGGTGCCGATCGCGCTCACGACGAGACCGACGACGGCGACCGGACGGGCGCGGGTGTCGAGGAGCCGGCTGCAGGCCGCGAAGACGACGACGAACACCAGCGCGAGCAGCATCATGGCGACGTCGACGTCGGCCGTGAACAGCACCGCGATGAAGACGATCCCGACGATGTCGTCCAAGATGGCCAGCGCAAGGAGGAAGATGCGCACTCCGGAGGGCAGACCTCGACCGAAGACGGCGAGCACGCCCAGCGCGAAGGCGATGTCGGTGGCCGTGGGAATGGGCCATCCGGCGCTGGTCGCCTCCCCACCGGCGATCAGCACGTACAGCACCACGGGTACGATCACGCCGCCGGCCGCGGCGATGGCGGGCAGGACGGCACGTCGTGGGGAGGCCAGCTGACCGCTGGTCAGCTCGAACTGCAGCTCGACCGCGGCGATGAAGAAGAAGATGGCGAGCAGGCCGTCGGAGATCCAGTGACGTACGGACAGGTCGACGATGCCGGGAATGCCGAGATGCGCATCCGCGACGGCGAAAGCGATCGGCGCGGCCGGGCCATTGGCCACGATCAGGCCGATCGAGGCGGCGGCGAGCAGCAGGACGGCGGGGAAACGGGCGGATCGCAACAAGGACACGGTCACTCCGGGGGATCGACGAACGGGACTCGCCGACCAGACTTCCCGGCACACCGTCCGACGACGCGCAGGGCACAGCACGCCGTCGCGTCGACGTCGGGGCGTCATAAAACGTCGTCACCCCGAGCTTCCAGACTACCCCGTGACAAATGTGAAACACCGTGCCATTACCGTGGTCTCATGCGCGAACTCACCCGAACCGAAGCGATCGACCTCGTCGGCCGCGATGAGGCCGAGAACGAACTGCCCGAGCGCTTGCGTGCCGACGTGCGCATGCTCGGCGCGCTGCTCGGTCGCGTCCTGCGCGAAAGCGGCTCCCCCGGCCTGTACGACGACGTCGAGCGTCTGCGCCTCGCGACCATCGCCGCGTACAGCGATGAGTCGCCCGAGGCCTTCGAGCGAGCGGCGCAGATCGCAGAGTCCTTCTCCGTGGAACGCGCCGACGAGGTCGCCCGCGCCTTCACGGTCTACTTCCATCTCGTCAACCTCGCCGAAGAACATCAGCGCGTGCGTGTCCTCCGTGAGCGCGACGGACGCCCGGAGCGTGAAGATGCGGCCGACTCGGTGGCCGCGGCGTTCGTGCGCCTCGCGGCGGAGGTCGGCGACGACACCGCCCTGGCGCGCCTGCAGGCGATGCGCTTCCACCCCGTGTTCACGGCTCATCCCACCGAGGCCCGCCGCCGCGCGGTATCGACCAGCATCCGACGCCTGGTCACGCTGCTGACCGAGCGCGACGCCTCGCTGGAGGGTGGGGCCGACGAGCGACGCGCGGAGCGGCGCATGCTCGAAGAGATCGACACGCTGTGGCGCACCGCGCCGCTACGGGCGGAGAAGCCGACTCCCGTCGACGAGGTGCGCGCCATCATGGCGGTCTTCGACGAGACCCTGTACACGGCGGTCCCCCACGTCTACCGACGCGTCGACGATGCGCTGCAGGGACCCGCGGCCGGCGGTCGCGCGCCCGTCGTGCGCCCCTTCGTCCGCCTCGGGACGTGGGTCGGCGGAGACCGCGACGGCAACCCGTTCGTGACAGCCGCCGTCACGAAGAAGGCCGCGTCGATCGGTGCCGAGCACATCCTGCTCGGCTTGGAGCGCTCGGCCGTCCGGATCGCCAAGACGCTGACGCTGTCCGAGGACACGACGCCGCCGACCGCTGACCTCCTCGGCCTGCTGCAGCGACTCGCGGACGCCGACGAGGACGGTGCGGCAGACGCCGCCAAGCGGGCCAAGGTCGAGCCGCACAAGCGCGCGATGCTGCTGATCGCCCGTCGCATCACCGCCACGCGCAAGCGCGACGCCGATCTCGCATATCGCGACCCCGACGCGCTGCTGGGCGAGCTGCGCACCGTGCAGCAGTCACTCGTCGACGCGGGGGCCCCGCGCCAGGCGTATGGACACCTCCAGCAGCTGCTGTGGCAGGTGGAGACCTTCGGCTTCCACCTCGCCGAACTCGAGGTGCGTCAGCACTCCGCCGTCCACGCCAAGGTGCTCGCCGAAGTCGCCAGCGGCGAGCCGCTGAGCACGCAGGCGGAGGAGGTGCTCGAAGTCTTCCGCACGATCGCGCAGATCCAGAACCGCTACGGGCCGCGCGCCGCCGGCCGCTACATCGTCTCCTTCACCCAGTCCGCCGCCGACCTCGCCGCCGTGCACGAGCTGGCGCGGCTGGCGGTCGGCCCCGGGGGCACCGTTCCGGTCCTCGACGTGATCCCCCTGTTCGAGACCTTCGCCGACTTGCAGGCCGCGCCCGCGATCATGGCCGAGATCGTCGACCACCCGCAGTTCGCGGCACGGCTGGAAGCGACCGATCGGCGGCTCGAGGTCATGCTCGGCTACTCCGACTCCTCGAAGGACGTCGGTCCCGTCGCCGCCAACCTCGCCCTCTACGAGGCGCAGGCGAAGATCGCCGCCTGGGCCAAGGAATGCGGCATCCACCTCACCCTCTTCCACGGACGAGGCGGCGCGCTCGGTCGCGGCGGCGGACCGGCCAACTCGGCGATCCTGGCGCAGCCTCCGCACTCGGTCGACGGACGGTTCAAGCTCACCGAGCAGGGCGAGGTGATCTTCGCGCGCTACGGCGACCCCAACATCGCGATGCGTCACATCGACCAGGTCGCCGCGGCCGTCCTGCTGGCCTCCGCCCCGTCGATCGAGAAGCGCAACAGCGCGGCGGCGGAGCGCTACGCCGAGGTCGCCGCGACGATGGATGCCGCCTCCCGCGCGCGATTCTTCTCGCTGGTCAAGGCCGACGGGTTTGCGTCGTGGTTCGCGACCGTGACGCCGATGGAGGAGATCGGCCTGCTGGCGCTGGGCTCGCGTCCCGCACGACGCGGTCTGTCGGTCGAGTCGCTCGAAGACCTTCGCGCCATCCCGTGGGTCTTCGCGTGGTCGCAGGCCCGCATCAACCTGGCCGGCTGGTTCGGTCTCGGATCCGCGCTGGAGGCCGTCGGGGACGTCGAGCTCCTGCGACGCGCCTACGCCGAGTGGCCCCTGTTTCGCACCGTCATCGACAACGTCGGCATGAGCCTCGCGAAGGCCGACGGTCGTATCGCGCGCCGCTACCTCGACCTCGGTGACCGCAGCGACCTGGCCGACCTCGTCGTGGACGAGCTGCAGCTCACCGGCGACTGGGTCGTGCGCATCGTGGGCGGCGACGAACTGCTCTCGAACAAGCCGGTGCTGCAGCGCGCCGTCAAGATGCGAAGCCCGTACGTCGATGCACTCTCGCTGCTGCAGTTGCGCGCCCTTCGCACGCTCCGCACCGGCGAGCACGACGAGGCCGACCTGGCGCAGTGGCAGCGCCTTCTGCTGCTCAGCGTCTCCGGCGTCTCGGCCGGACTGCAGAACACGGGGTGATCGCACCCCGATCCGGACCGCCGCGGGGACTCAGTCCACGCGGCGGTCGTCGGCGTGGCGCGCGAGCGCCGCGCCGTAACGTTCGGTGAGCTGGATCATCAGATCGGGTGTCTCCCGATCCAGGCCGAAGACGAACCCCGGGAAGTCCAGCTCCTTCTGCAGCGCCCAGATCTCCTCGTGACGATCGGGCGAGAGCATCTGGGCGGGATCGCCCACGGCGACCCAGCCGATGGGTACCACGGCATCCGGCGGCACGACCGTGCGCAGGTGCACGATCGCACCGATGCGCACCTCGGATCGTTCGCCGATGCGCGCACCGTTGAACACCCGGATACCCGTGGCGAGAAAGACCTCATCGGCGATCGTCGCTCCGGAGATGCTGGCCGTCGGGCCCACGAGCACGTGCGAGCCGATGTGCACGGGGTGTGCGGCGCTCGCCCTGATCAGGGCGTTCTCCATGACGATCACGTGTGAGCCGAGCGTGATCGGGCCGCCCTCCGCCGTCAGCACGGCACCGTGCAGGATCTGGCAGCCGGCTCCGATCTCGACGTCACCGGAGATCACGGCCGTGGGGGCCACGACGGCATCGGGGTGGATGCGGGGGCGCGCCCCGAGATGTTCGAACTGCATGATCATCCTCCCGCGCCCAGCGTAGGCGAGCGACGTCACACGCGTCGAGGCCCGCCTCGGTCGCCGCTAGGGTGGGACAGGCCGCACCACCCGGGGCGTGGCCGGAAAGCTCCACCGTGACAGACCACCTGACACCCCTGCCCGCCCCCGTCGACATCGTGTTCCGTGGCGTGCGCGAACGCAACCCGCACGAGGCGGAGTTCCAGCAGGCGGTGCACGAGGTGCTGGACTCGATCGCTCCCGTCGTCGAGCGCCACCCGGCATTCGAGGCCGCCGGCGTGCTCGAGCGGTTGGTCGAGCCCGAGCGCCAGATCATGTTCCGCGTGCCGTGGGTCGACGACGCCGGTCGCGTGCGCGTCAATCGCGGCTATCGCGTGCAGTTCTCTTCGGTGCTCGGACCGTACAAGGGCGGTCTACGCTTCCATCCCAGCGTCAACCTGTCGATCATCAAGTTCCTCGGGTTCGAGCAGATCTTCAAGAACGCACTCACCGGGCAGGGCATCGGCGGAGCCAAGGGCGGCAGCGATTTCGATCCGCGCGGGCGCTCGGATGGCGAGATCATGCGGTTCTGCCAGGCCTTCATGAACGAGCTCTACCGCCACCTCGGCGAGCACACCGACGTGCCAGCCGGCGACATCGGGGTCGGCGCGCGAGAGGTCGGTTATCTCTTCGGCCAGTACCGAAAGATCACGAACCGTCACGAGTCCGGCATGTTCACCGGCAAGGGCGTGCAGTGGGGCGGAGCGGAGGTGCGTACCGAGGCGACCGGCTACGGTGCCGTCTTCTTCGCCGAGGAGATGCTGGCGGTGCACGGCCGCACGCTCGACGGTCTGCGCGTGGGGGTGTCCGGCTCGGGCAACGTTGCGATCTACGCCATCGAGAAGGCGCACCAGCTTGGCGCACTGCCGGTGACCGCATCCGACTCGTCGGGCTACGTCGTGGACGATGCCGGTATCGACGTCGCCCTGTTGCGCGAGATCAAAGACGTCGAGCGGGCCCGCATCTCGGTGTACGCAGAGCGTCGGCCCTCCGCCCGCTTCGTCGCGAACGCCCGGCCCTGGAGTGTCGCGGTCGACATCGCGGTGCCGGCCGCCACACAGAACGAGCTCGACGAGAACGACGCGCAGGCCCTCATCGGCAACGGTGTGACGGCCGTCTCCGAGGGCGCCAACATGCCGTGCACTCCCGGCGCGGTGAGCGCATTCCGCGCGGCCGGGGTCCTGTTCGGTCCGGGCAAGGCCGCGAACGCCGGCGGCGTCGCGACCTCGGCGCTGGAGATGAGCCAGAACGCGTCGCGCCAGCGCTGGAGCTTCGACGACAGCGAGCGCAAGCTGCGCGCGATCGTGCGCGACATCCACCGGGCGGCCTTCACCGCCGCCGAACGATACGACAGGGCCGAGGACTACGTCGCCGGAGCGAACATCGCCGGCTTCGAGCGTGTTGCGCACGCCATGCTCGCGCAGGGTGTGATCTGACGGCGATGAGCAGAGACGTCCGCTCCCCCGCGACCGTCTCCACCCTGACCCTGTCGACGTTCGTCGTCGGATCGATGGTGGGTGCGGGTGTGTTCTCGCTGCCGGGCACGTTCTCCGCACAGACGGGAGTCGTGGGCTCTCTCGTCGCCTGGGCTCTCGCGGGAACGGGGATGTTCACGCTCGCCCTGGTCTTCCAGCGACTGGCCGCACGTCGACCCGACCTGGACGCCGGTGTCTACTCGTATGCGCGCGCAGGCTTCGGCCGCTACCTGGGCTTCCTCTCGGCGTTCGGGTACTGGGCGAGCGCGTGCGCGGGCAACGTCTTCTACTGGGTCTTCATCATGTCGACCATCGGCGCGGTCGCGCCGCCGCTGGCCGGCGGCGACACGGTGCTCGCCGTCGCCGTCTCTTCGGTCGGGCTGTGGGTGTTCTTCCTGCTCGTGCGGCGCGGCACCCGCGAGGCCGCTGCGGTCAACCGCATCGTGAGCGTCGCCAAGGTGCTACCCATCGTCGTGTTCGTCGTGCTGTGCGTGACGGCCTTCGATCCCGAGGTCTTCGCCGCGAACCTGTGGGGACCGAACGATCTGCCGCTGTTCGATCAGGTGCGCGGAACGCTCCTGGTGACGGTGTTCGCCTTCATCGGCGTGGAGGGCGCCAGCGCGTACTCCCGGCACGCGCGCCGCCGGCGCGACGTCGGACGCGCGACGGTGCTGGGCTTTCTGAGCGTGCTCGCGATCTTCGCCTCCGTCACCATCGTGTCCTTCGGCATCCTGCCGCGTGAGCGCATCGCCGCCCTCTCCCAGCCGTCGATGGCCGGTGTGCTCGCTGAGGTGGTCGGCCCGTGGGGCGCCGCCTTCGTCGGAATCTCGCTCATCGTCGCGGTACTCGGGGCCTATCTGTCATGGACCCTGATGGCGGCCGAGGTGCTGCTGGTCGCCGCACGGGACGGCGACCTTCCTCCGATCTTCGCGCGCACCAATGCCCACGACGTGCCGGTCGGCGCGTTGACGATGTCGACGCTGCTCGTGCAGGTGCTGCTGCTGGTCGTCCTGCTGTCGGCCGATGCCTTCGACGTCGCCCTCAGCCTCACCAGCGCCTTCGCGCTCATCCCCTACGTGCTCACCGCGGGCTACGGCCTGCGGGTCGCGATCGCCGACGTGCGCGCGGAGGGCGCCCGCCGCGCGGCCGGTCTCGGCGCTCTCGTCGTCGCGATCTGCGCGACCGGTTACACGCTGTTCCTGCTGGCGGCGGCCGGGGGGCAGTATCTGCTGCTGGCGATGCTCGTGCTGGTACCCGGCACGGCGCTGTTCGTCGTCGCGCGACGTCGTCGGGAGCGCCGCGTTTTCGCGCCGGCCGAGTGGGTGGTGTTCGCCCTCGCGGTCGCCGCGGCGATCGCGGCGGTCGTGCTGCTGTCCGACGGGGCGATCTCCCTCTGATCCGCGGGGATCGCGCCGGTCAGGCTTCGGCGGCCTCGGTCACCGGCAACGGGTAGAGCTGATCGATGAGCTGGGCGACCCACGCGATCAGATCGGCGTCTGCGACCGGCTCGCCACCGGCGGTGGGCAGCGGCACGATCATCGCCTCGCCGCCGGCGAGCACCTTCGACTTCGGGTAGAGACGCTGCAGCCGCACACGCAGGGAATCGGATGCCGGGGCGGGCACGACGCGCAGGTTGGGCCCCATCGCGACCACATCGGAGAGCCCGGCAGCAGCGGCGCGACGGCGCAGGCGTGCGATGGCGACGAGACCGTCGACCTCGCGCGGCGGCGCACCGTACCGGTCGGTGAGCTCCTCGATGACCAGGTCGATCGGATCGGCCGAGGCGCCTCCCTCTCCACCGCGGGTGCGGGCGTCGGGGGATGCCGCAGCGGAGAGCTTCTGGTAGGCCTCCAGACGCAGCCGCTCGCTGTCGATGTAGCTCTCGGGCAGACGCGCATCGACCGGAAGCTCCAGGCGCAGCTCGGTCGGCCCGTCCACCTCGTCGCCGCGGAAGGTGGCGACCGCTTCGCCGATCATCCGCAGGTAGAGGTCGAAGCCCACGCCGGCGATGTGCCCGGCCTGCTCGGCGCCCAGGAGGTTTCCGGCACCGCGCAGCTCGAGATCCTTCAGGGCGACCTGCATGCCGCTGCCGAGGTCGTTGTTGACCGCGATCGTCTCCAGCCGGTCGGCGGCTGTCTCCGACAGCGGCTTCATCTCGTCGTAGAGGAAGTAGGCGTACGCACGCTCCCGGCCCCGACCGACGCGCCCGCGCAGCTGGTGGAGCTGGCTGAGGCCGTACTTGTCGGCGCGGTCGATGATGATCGTGTTGGCGTTGGAGATGTCCAGCCCGGTCTCGATGATGGTCGTCGAGACGAGCACGTCGAAACGCCGTTCCCAGAACCCGTCCACGACCTCTTCGAGTGCGTGCTCGCCCATCTGACCGTGGGCGACGGCGATCCGCGCCTCGGGTACCAGCTCGGCGAGCTGGGCGGCGACGCGTTGAATCGACTGCACGCGATTGTGGACGTAGAAGATCTGCCCCTCGCGCAACAGCTCCCGGCGGATCGCCGCGGCGATCTGCTTGTCGCTGCGGGGCCCGACGTAGGAGAGGATCGGATGCCGGTCCTCGGGCGGAGTCTGCAGCGTCGACATCTCGCGGATTCCGGTGACGGCCATCTCGAGTGTGCGCGGGATGGGCGTCGCGCTCATCGCGAGGATGTCGACGTTCGTCTTCAGCTTCTTCAGCGCATCCTTGTGCTCGACGCCGAACCGCTGCTCCTCGTCGATGATCATGAGCCCGAGGTCCTTGAAGGCGACCTTCTCTGTGAGGATGCGGTGGGTGCCGATGACCATGTCGACGCTGCCCTCGAGGAGCCCTGCGACGATCTCTCGTGCCTCCTTGTCGGACTGGAACCGCGAGAGCGGACGCACCTTCACGGGAAAGCCCGCGAACCGCTCGGTGAAGGTGTCGAGGTGCTGTTTGACCAGCAGTGTCGTGGGGACCAGCATCGCGACCTGCTTGCCGTCCTGGATCGCCTTGAACGCGGCCCGCACGGCGACCTCGGTCTTACCGAAGCCGACATCGCCCGAGAGGAGACGGTCCATCGGGATCGGCCGCTCCATGTCGGCCTTGATCTCCTCGATGGTCTGCAGCTGGTCGGGAGTCTCGGCGAAGGGGAACGCCTCCTCCAGCTCGCGCTGCCACGGGGTGTCGGGACCGAAGGCGTAGCCCTTCGCGGCCATCCGCGCCGAGTAGAGCTTGACCAGCTCGACGGCGATGTCGCGCACAGCCTTGCGTGCCTTGCCCTTGGCCGCCGCCCAGTCGCTGCCGCCCATCTTGGAGAGCGTCGGCGCCTCACCCCCGACGTACTTGCTCAACAGGTCGAGCTGGTCGGTGGGCACGAACAGCTTGTCGCCCGGATGGCCGCGTTTGGTGGGCGCGTACTCGAGCACGAGATACTCGCGCGTGGTCTTGACGGCATGGCGACCGCCGCTGGACACCTCGCGCTGGACGAGCTCGACGAAGCGGCCGATGCCGTGCGTGGAGTGCACGACGATGTCGCCCGCCTTCAGCTGCAACGGGTCGACGACGTTGCGACGCCGTGAGGCGAGCTTCTTGACGACGCGGCTGTCGGCGCCGATCGTCCGACCGTAGAACTCGGCCTCGGTGAGCACGGCCAGCCGGGCCTCGGGCTGCTCGAAGCCGCTCTCCAAGGCTCCGACGACTGCGACGGCGACGCCCGGTTCCGGCGCGTCCTGGAGGCCGTCGACGCTGCGGGCGGCGATGCCGCGTTCGGCGAGCACGTCTCGAGCGCGATCGACGAGTCCCACCCCCGAGGCCGCGATGACGACACGCCACCGCTCGGCGAGCAGCTGCGCGACGTGTGCCGTCGCACCGTCGACGTTGCCCTGGAAGGACGGCACCGCCGAGCCGGGAACACGGACGACATCGCTGCGGGGTGCCGAGGCGAGACCGGCGAGGTCGGCCGCGGCATCCGCCTCACCCGAATCGAAGCCGCTGAGCGTCCACCACACGCCGGAGCGGGCCGATGTCGCGGCCTGCAACTCCGGCAGGGTCAGGAAGTCGCCGGAGCCCAGGTCGACGGGGGTGTCGGCGCCGGCGACGGCGGCGCTCCACGCGGCCTCCAGGAACTCCCGGTTGGTCTCCCCGAGCGTCATGGCGCGGCCGACGGCGCGCTCCGGATCGACGAGAGCGACCGCGGCGCCGGTGGGCAGGTAGTCGATGAGCGGCACCACGGCGTCGGCGAGCGCCGGCAGCAGAGACTCCATGCCCTCCACCGGAATGCCCTCGCTCATCTTCTCGAGCATGGTGCGCAGGCCCGGGAAGCGGTCGCGCAGCGCGGCCGCGCGCTCACGGACCTCAGGGGTCAGCAGCAGCTCACGGCTGGGCAGAAGGGTGATGTCCTTCACCTCTCCGGGCAGAGAGCGCTGATCGGCGACCGAGAACGCGCGGATCTGATCCACCTCGTCGCCGAAGAACTCAACCCGATAGGGATGGTCGGCGGCCGGCGGAAAGACATCGAGGATGCCGCCGCGCACGGCGAACTCTCCGCGTCGCGACACCATGTCGACTCGGTGGTAGGCAAGCTCCACGAGTCGTCGCGTGACGGCGTCCAGGTCGTGGCCGCGCCCGCCCACGGACAGGGCGATGACGCCGGCGTCGGTGAGCCCGGCCGCGATGGGCTGAAGCGCGCTGCGCACCGAAGCGGTCACGACGAGGGGGCGTCGCCCGTCCCAGCTTGCGACCGTGCGCAGCAGATCCAGGCGGCGTCCGACCGTTTCGGGCGACGGGCTCAGGCGTTCGTGCGGAAGGGTCTCCCAGGCGGGAAAGTGCCGCACCTCGGCATCCGGGATGACGTCGGACAATGCCGCACCCAACGCCTCAGCGCGCCGGCCCGTGGGAGCCACGGCCAGCAGGACACCCGGCAGACCTGCCGCGCGCCGACGATCCAGCAGCGCGGCCAGCAGCGGCGCGTCCAGCCCGGGGATCATCGAGAAATCGGCGTCGGAGAGGGCCGACTCGACGGATTCGCGGATCACATCCGCCTGAAGAAGGGCGTGAACGATCCCGGAAACTGTCACCGAAAGAGTCTATGGCTCCGCGCCGACACCCGCTCCGCCGAGCACGATCGTGCGAGCGCGGCGCCCCGACATCGCTCCTGATCTCAGCGGTGTTGTCCCTAGGATGAGCAGGTGAGCGAGATCCCGCAGCACGCCCCCGTACCGCCCGCCGTGACGCGAGCTCCGGGACCCGCCGGACCCGCATGGCCGACGGGCGGCTACGTCCAGTCCGTGCCGGGTGCTCCCCCGGTCTACCTGCCGCCATCGGTGACGCCGCCCGCGCCGACCACCTCGAAGGCTCTCGGTACGATCGCGGTGATCGTCGCGATCTGCGCCGTCGCGTTCTCCTCGGTGCTCAGCGCCACCACGAGCTTCGCCGCCGCGTCGGGAGCCGTCGCCCACGCAGGTCTGACATCGACCAGGCCGCTGGAGCATCTCTCCGACGATCAGACCCTCGCCCTGCTGAGTCCCGTGCGCGGGCTCGTGCTGTGGGCCGAGATCGGATTCTGGAGCGGAACCGTCCTCGGCGTCTGGGCTCTGATCCAGGGGATCGTCGCCATCGCGAGCCGGCGGGGACGCGGGCAGGGCATCGGCGCCGTGATCGTCGCGGCGGCGGGCCCCATCGTCTATGCCGTCGCGGTCACGCTCGCCGTCCTTGCCGGCGTCGTCGCCGCGATCCCCACCTACTCCTGACGCTCCCCGACCACCGAACACCTCCCGACGAAGCCACTCGCAGGCTCAGGCGCGCGGCGCGTGATGCTTCTGCTGGGCGGCGAGCAGCCCCTCCCCGACGAGCAGCTCGACCGCGTCGGCAGCCTCCGACACCAGCACCGGCAACGCGGCGCGCTCGGCCGAAGAGAACGGATCGAGCACCCAGTCCGCCGGATCCTGGCGTCCCGGAGGACGGCCGATACCGACCCGCACGCGCGGGAAGTCGGGGGTACCCAGAGCTTTGGCGACATCGCGGATGCCGTTATGGCCGCCGTGTCCACCGCCGGTCTTGAGCTTGATGGTGTCGAACGGGATGTCGAGCTCGTCGTGGACGAGCACGATGCGGTCGGCGGGAACGTCGTAGAAGCGCGCGAGCTGCGAAACCGGGCCGCCCGACACGTTCATGTACGAATTGGGGGTGGCGAGCACGAGTTTCGCCCCACCCGGACGCAGCCAGCTCTCCGCGACGCGCGCGTTCGCCTTGTGCGCACGCAGCGTCTCACCCCGCCGAGAGGCGAGCTCGGCGATCACCATCTGCCCCACGTTGTGACGGGTGCTCTCGTAGCGGACGCCGGGGTTTCCCAGCCCCACCACCAGCCATGTCTCGGCCATGCTCATGTCCTCACCGGTCGATCCACGACGAAGCCCGCCCCACCAGTATCGGCGGCGACGGGCTTCGTTCATGATGCGTCGATTACTCGGCAGCCTCTTCCGACTGCTCCTCGGCGACGGCCTCGTCGGCCGCCTCGATCTCGTCGACCTCGGCGATCGTCGCCGCCGGCACGGAGATCGCGACGATGAGCGTCTCGGCGTCGGTGACCAGCGCGGCGCCGCGCGGGAGCTTCAGGTCGGCCGCGGTGATGTGCGTGCCGTCCTCGAGGCCCTCGACGTCGACCTCGACGTTCTCGGGGATGTGCGTGGCCTCGACCTCGAGCGACACGGTCGCGTTGTCGAGGTTGGCGATGGTGCCCGCGAAGGGCTCGCCGACGACGACGACGGGAACGTCGACCTGGACCTTCTCACCCTTCTTCACGACGAGGAGGTCGATGTGCTCGATGATCTGGCGCACCGGGTCCTTCTGGACGTCCTTCACGAGGGTGAGCTGCTGCGCACCGGAGATCTCGAGCTCGAGGACGGCGTTGGCACGACGCACGAGCAGCGCGACCTGGTGGCCGGGCAGCGCGACGTGCACCGGGTCGGTGCCGTGGCCGTAGATGACGGCGGGGATCTTGCCTGCGGCGCGCAGACGGCGGGCGAAGCCCTTGCCGAAGTTCTCGCGAACCTCGGCGATGACCTTGGTGTCGGTCTCGGTCGACATGATGATTCTCCTTGCGGGCTTCTCGCCCTGGTCTGGGTCTGGGTCTCGACTCGAACGTGGTCACGTGAGGAGAGCCCGCCCGGACTGTCCGTCCGCGCCGCGTGGGCCCGCATCACCGCGTCGATCACGGATGCCGATACGCGAACACACGGCATCCCTCGCCGAGGGAGGACTCCACTCTACCAGCGACGCCGCTACGATGGAGACGGTGCCCACACGGGTGCCCTCGCGCGGCCGAGGCCGCGCCCACCCGTCTCTCACTCCGGAGGAACCCATGGACTACGGCTGGATGTCGCACGCACTCCTGTGGATCATCGGACTGATGTCGGTGGGAGCGACCGTCGCCGTCGTCGGCGCCCTCTTCACGCTCGGGCGCTCGGGCTACCGCAAGGACTGATCCCGTCGCCCGCACCCGCGAGTGTCGTGGATGTCAGCAGATCGGCGACCCGATCGACGACGATCTGCAGATCGGCCCCCGCCGCCACGCGGAATCCCGCCTCGTCCTGCGTGAGCGGCTCGCCGACACTCTCGCGGCCGACCAGCTCGACGAAGACGACGTCGCGCACGCGCGCGCGGACGGCATCACGCGCCGCGCGCGTGAGCGGTCCCGTGGTCACCACGACGGCCGCCGCCTCCACGAGAACGAGGCGCAGCGCGTCCAACCAGATCTCGGCATCGGACGCTGCGGGCGTCGTCTCAGCGCGGCGGCGACGCCGGCGGGCGGGCGGGCGCAACTCGTCGCCGTCGATGTAGCGGGCGCGCAGTCGCGCGGCGAGCGCCGCTCCGGTGAGCTCGACCGCGGCATCCGACGACCCCATCAACACGACCCGCGCCATCTTCACCTCCGCTGCCGCGGGGATCGGCCACTGCGCCCCGCGATGCGAGCGTACCCTTCCTTCTCGTCGCCGCCCGTCTGCCTATCGGCGCTCGGCCTGATCCAGAGCGGCGCGCGCGCGGGCGGCGACCTCGATGATGCCCCCGATGTTCTCGACGGCGACCCCGTCCTCGTCGGCACCGAGATGCTCGAGCGTCGCCAACTGCGACTCCAAGAGGGCGACCGGCATGAAATGCTGGCGCGAACGCATCCGACGGTCGAGCTCGGCACGCGAGACGACGAGTTCGACGAACCGCGTGTCGGGTGCGGCCTCGCGGATGCGATCGCGATAGCGACGGGCGAGAGCGGAACAGGCCATGACCAGCCCCGGTGAAGACGCCAGGCGCCGTCCGACGACGTCGAGCCAGGGCCGTCGGTCGTCATCGTCCAGCGGCACGCCCGACTCCATCTTGGCGACGTTCTGCACGGGGTGCAGGTCGTCGGCATCCACGAAGTCGACGCCGAAGTCGACGGCGAGCGCGGCCCCGACGGCGGTCTTGCCCGAGCCGCTCGGGCCCATCACGACGATGCGCGGCGCACGGGAGGGCATGCTCACTGGCCCGCCTCTCGCGCGGACGCCATGGCCACGATCACCTTGGCGCTGGATGCCGAGTCACGAGCGGTCTCGAACGCCGTGACGGCGTCGGCGGGCGCGAACTCGTGGGTGATGACGCTCTCCACCGCGGGCTGCGCGTCCAGGAGAGCGATCGCCTCCTCCATCTCGTCGAGGAAGCGGAAGGCGCCGGTGAGCGTCGCCTCCTTGGCGACCAAGGGGGCGAGGTTGATCGGACGGGGCTCGTTCGGCAGCATGCCGATCTGCACGACGACGCCGCGCCGACGCACCGCGGAGACGGCGGTGCTGACGGCGGGCGCCGCGCCCGAGCACTCCAGCACCACGTCGTAGGCCTCGCCGGGCACCTCATCGCTTCCCGCGCGCCACGTGCGATCGGCGCCGAGCGCAGCCGCACGCTCCAACGCCTCGGGCAGCAGATCGCTGACGTCGACGACCGCAGCGCCGCGGGCCTGCGCGGCGACGACGGCGAGAAGCCCGATCGGACCGGCGCCGCACACCAGCACCCGCGCGCCGTCGACACTCCCGGCGCGACCGACGCCATGCAGGGCCACGGCCAGCGGCTCCGCCAGCGTCGCACGCCGCACCGACAGGGACTCGGGCAGTACCCGCACCATCGCCGCGTCGACGACGAGGCGATCTGCCATCGCCCCCTGCGTATGCGGTGTCGTCGAGGCGCTGCCGAGGTACGAACCCCCGGGCCACAGGTGCGGCGCCTCAGCGATAGCGGGCACGCAGCTCCCGAAGCGCGCCGGGTGCACCGTGACGGGCGTGCCCGGCGCCCAGGTGCCGGAGGGATCGTCGTCGATCCAGCCGGCGAGTTCGTGCCCCGGGATGAGAGGCTCGGTGACCACGAACGCCCCGTTCGCGCCGTCGAAGTAGTAGTGCAGGTCAGAGCCGCAGATGCCGACGTAGCCGACCCGCAGCCGTACCTGCCCGAGGGTGCACGGCGGCACGCCGAGCTCCTCGACCGCCACGTCCTGGCGCCCTCTGATCACGACCGCATCCATGGTTGCTCCTCTCGATCACACGACCGCGGTCATGCCGCCGTCGACGAACAGGTTCTGTCCGCTCACGAAGTCGCTCGCCGCCGAGGCGAGGAAGGTCAGGGGGCCGCGCAGCTCCTCGACCCGCCCCCACCGACCAGCCGGGGTGCGCTGGGCGACCCAGGCGGTGAAGTCCTCGTCGGCGACGAGGGCAGCGTTCATCTCGGTGGCGAAGTAGCCGGGCGAGAGCGTGTTCACCTGGATGCCGTGGCGCGCCAGATCGGCAGCCATGCCGCGCGACAGCTGCGCGATGCCGCCCTTGCTCGCCGAGTAGGGGGCGATCGTCTGCCGCGCGAGCGCGGACTGCACCGACGCGATGTTGATGATCTTCCCCGAGCCGCGTGCGATCATCCCCGGCACGACGAAGCGCGACACGTAGAACGCGCTGGACAGGTTGGTGGCGATCACCTGGTCCCAGTCCGCGACCGCGAACTCTTCGAACGGCGCTCGACGCTGGATGCCGGCGTTGTTGACGAGGATGTCGGGAACGCCCACGCGCGCGACGAGCTCGGCGATCGCGGCCTCGACGGCCGCGGCATCCGTCACATCGAAGACGACGGTCTCGACGCGCGCGCCCGTCCGATCGGCCAGCAGGGCGGCGCTGTCGGCGACACCCTCGCGGCTGCGCCCATGGACGATCACGCGCGCGCCCGCATCGACCAGGCCCGCCGCCAGGCTCTGTCCGAGCCCTCGCGAAGATCCGGTGACGAGGGCGGTACGCCCGCTGAGGTCGAACAGATCAGACAAGGGACACCGCCCCGAAGATGATGAGCACGAAGGCGAAGCCGACGACCGACTCGAGGGCCTGCTGAACCGTCCATGTCTTCAGCGTGGTCTTCACGTCCATGCCCATGAGGCGACCGACCAGCCAGAAGCCGGAGTCGTTGACATGCCCGGCGAACACGGAGCCGGCGGCGGTGGCGAGAACGACGCACGCCACCTGCAGGGGGCTGAAGCCGGCTGCGAGCACCGCGGGCGAGACCAGGCCCGCCGCCGTGACCAGGGCCACCGTGGCCGAGCCCTGTGCGACGCGCAGGACGACCGCGATGAGGTAGGCGGCGAAGATCACCGGAATGCCGATCGAGGACAGCGAGTCCGAGAGCGCCGAGCCGATGCCCGACGCCCGCAGCACGCCGCCGAACATGCCACCGGCGCCCGTGATGAGCACGACGGAGCAGATCGGCCCGAGGGCGGAGTCGACGATCTTCTCCAGCGCCGTGCCGTGCACGCCGCGGCGGGTGCCCAGCACGAACAGGGCTACGAGCACGGAGATGAGCAGGGCGATCTGACTGGTGCCGATCAGGCGCAGCGCCTGCACCCAGACGAGCGCGCCGTCCACGGCCCCGGCGGACACGAGCGCGGACATGCCCGTGTTGAGCAGGATCAGCACGAGCGGGATCGCGAGCACCCCGATGACGGTGCCGGCCTTCGGCGGGTTAGTGGGCTCGACGTCGCGGCCGCCGAAGAGGTCGACGATCGCAAGCGGGATGCGCTTGTCGGTGAACTTCGCCCACAGGTAGCCGGTGAGGTACCACGTCGGCAGCGCGACGACGATACCGATGAGGAGGACGAGCCCGAGATTGGCCCCGTACGTCTCGCTGGCCGTGATGGGGCCGGGGTGCGGCGGCACGAAGACGTGCATGACCGAGAACGCGGCGGCGGCACTGATGCCGTACAGGAGCATGTGCTTGCCGCCGATGCGTCGTCCGACGGCGAAGATCACCGGGAGCATCACGATGAGTCCCGCGTCGAAGAACATCGGGAATCCCATGATGAGCGAGGCCACACCGAGTGCGAACGCGGCCCGCTTCTCACCGAAGACGGACACCATCTTCTCCGCGAGCACGCGTGCACCGCCGGAGGTCTCCACCAGCGCTCCCAGCATCGCGCCCAATCCGACCAGAAGGGCGACGGCGCCGACAGTGCCGCTGAAGCTGTCGATGAGGACCTTGCCGACTCCGTCGATCGGGATGCCGGTCGCCAGTGCCGTGAGGAGCGAAACGAGCACGAGCACGAGGAACGCGTGCATGCGCGCCCAGATGATGAGGATGAGGATGAGCGCGATGGCGCCTGCTGCGATGAGCAGCAGCGGGACGGCGCCGAGCGTCTGCGTCCAATCTTGCATGGGGGCTTCTCCGATGAATCGTCCATGCGCCGGGGTCGTTCCCGGCGGCGGGACCACCGTTTCACAAAAGTACTACTTATTGCAAGCGAATCGTCGTACTTTTTTCCCTTGCCTCGGGTCACCGGACGCCATGTCCCGGTAGCGTGTCCCCTGACAGAAGGACACCGATGCCCACCACCGCCTCGACCGCGTCGCACGCGCATATCGTGGAGACCCTCGGCCGACGCATCGCCGGCGGCGCGCTCGCCCCCGGGTCGGGAATGACCGTCGCCGATCTCGAGGAGGAGTTCTCCGCCTCCCGTACCGTCGTCCGCGAAGCCGTCCGCGTGCTCGAGGCGCACGGGCTGCTGCGTTCCCGGCGCCGCGTGGGACTCGTGGTGCGCCCGCGGGAGGAATGGGACAGCCTCGACGCCACCGTCATCGAGTGGACTCTGGACGGCCCCCGGCGCAACGACGTCCTTCGAGAGCTCACCGAGCTGCGGGCCGCCGTGGAGCCGATCGCCGCCCGTCTCGCGGCCGAGCGCGCCGACGACGCCCAACGTGAGCACCTCCTCGCGCACGCGACCCGCCTCAACGAGCTCGGCGCGCAGGGGCTCGGCGACACCGAGGAGTATCTCGAAGCCGACATCGCCTATCACTCGCTTCTTCTGCGCGCCGGCGGCAATCCGCTGTTCGGCAAGCTCAGCGAACCGATCGCCGAGATCCTGCGGGGCCGAGCGGTGCGCGGCCTTACGCCGAGCCTGCCGCGGGTGGGCACGCTGGAGGCGCACGTGTCCACCGCGCAGGCGATCGTCCGCCGCGATGGAGCGAGCGCCGAGGCGTCCGCGCGCGAGCACCTCCGACTCGTGTCCGGCGAGGTCGCCCACGCGTGAGGCACGGACGAGCCCGCTCACGAGGTCGGCGTGGTCAGCCGCACACCGCCGACGATCACGTCGATGCGGTGGCCCGGCTGGACCGCAGCGGCACTGAACGGCGCTCCCGTCATCACCACGTCACCGGGCCCGAGCGGCGTCCATGACGCGACGTAGGCGAGACAGTCGCGGATCGATACCGGCAGCGCCGCGGCATCCGTCTGCGCCACCACCGCACCATCGATCTCGAGGCCGAGCGCGACGCGATCGATGTCCGCGGCCGTGTCGATCCACGGCCCGAGGGGCGTGTATCCCACCCCCGACTTCGATTCGAAGTTGCGGACGTCGATGACGGTGCGATCGGGGCTGGAGAGATCGTTGACGGCGGTCACGCCCCGCACGAACCGCTCGGCCGTCGCCGCCGTCAGCTCCGTGCAGTCCCGGCCGATCACGACGGCGATCTCGCCCTCGGCGACGCTCTGCCCGGCATCGCGTCGTAGCCGCACGGTGCGCCCGGACGGAACGATCGTGCGCGGGCTCTTCAACCAGGCCTGGACGGGAGCCGGATGACGCGGCCCGTTCTGTGCGATCCCGACGAGGACGACAGGTGCCGCGGGGGCGATCAGCTCGGCGTCGGCGCGCGGCCCCGCGATGTCGTGCCCACCGCACGCGATGTCATCGCCGTCATCGGGCACCGAGATCGGCACCGGGCCGTCGGGGCTCCACCGCACGTCCACAGCCCTCCCGTCGACGAGCGCCCGCCCGATCAGCACGACGGCCCTCCGCCGTCGTCGGCGCGCATCACCAGCGCACCGTCCGGATGGTCACCGTGGTCGACGACACGCCCTCGCCGGCCTCGTCGCGCGACACCTTCACCGCGTCGTCGGTGCGTGTGAGGTCGCGCCGGAGGGTCTCGGGCACGAGGAACGTCGCGGCCGTCGTGATCAGGGCAAGGGTCGCCATGTAGATACCCAGCAGAACCCAGTTGCCGCCGCTCACCGCGATCAGATACGCGCCCAGCACACCGGCAAGTCCGCCGGCGAGCACCGCCGACAGCTCACGGGCCATGGCCACCCCGAGGTAGCGGTGCCGGTTGCCGAACATCTCCGGCAGCAGGGCGCACTGCGGACCGAGCATGACGTTGACTCCGAATCCGATGCCGATCGCGATGACCGCGATCGCGATCGCATGATTGCCGAGCGTCAGCAGCCACCACGCGGGGAACGAGTACACCAGCAGGAACAGCGCGCCCATCCGGTAGACCGTCCGACGCCCCCAGCGATCCGACAGGGCACCGGACAGCGGCACCGTGAAGATGCCCAGCAGCGAGCCGAGAGTGACGCCCCACGTGAGCAGGCTCTTGTCGGCGCCGGATCCCGCAACGGTGACGAAGAAGGTCAGCGCGAGCGTGTTCAGCATGTAGGAGCCGCCGTTCTCGGCCATGCGCAGACCGATGCCGACGATGACACCCGGCAGTCCATGACCGAAGATCTCGCGAACCGGTCGATCACTGATCTGCTCGTGCTTCTCGAGTTCCACGAACGTCGGCGTTTCGCGCAGGCGCATGCGGATGAACAGCGCGACCAGGATGAGGGCGAACGAGCACAGGAACGGCACCCGCCAGCCCCACGAGAGCAGCTGATCCTCCGGCAGGAGCGTGATCAGGCTGAAGACCACCGCGGCCAGGAGCGTACCCGCCTGGATGCCGATGAAAGGCAGCGCGGAGAAGAAGCCGCGTCGCCGCACGGGGGCGTACTCCGCCATCAGCACGGTGGCACCGGCCTGCTCGGCTCCGGCGCCGAAGCCCTGCAGCAGGCGCATGAGCACCAGCAGCGCCGGTGCCCACAGCCCGATCTGCGCGTACGTGGGCAGCAGCCCGATCGCGGTGGAGGCGCCGCCCATGAGCAGGATGGTGATCACGAGCACCCACTTGCGCCCGAGACGGTCACCGAGAACGCCGAAGAACAGGCCGCCGAAGGGACGGGCCACGAATCCGACGCCGAACGTGGCGAAGGCGGCGACCGTGGCCATGGCCGGATCGTCCTGGGAGAAGAACAGCACGTTGAAGATGAGCGCGGTGGACAGTCCGTACAGCGCGAAATCGAAGTACTCCAAGGCACTGCCGATGCTGGAGGCGAGGGTTGCCCGACGCAGGTTCGCGGCGTAATCCGGGTCGTCCGACGTGGTGTCCACCGGGGGTCGAAGGTCTGTCACTGCCATCTCCTTTGATCGGCACGGCACGGCCGCGTGTGCGATCAGAGTATCAACCCAGTGGACGATGTTCAATATGTTGGATTTATGCGCCGGCGGGCGAGGGCCCGACCCACGCGGCTGCGGCGCTCAGTCGCGGCGGGCGGCCGCACTGAAAGGGTTCGTGAGCTGTCGCGCGGCCTCGTTGAGTGCCGCCGCCACGGCCGCGATCCGCCGCTGGTCGGCTTCGGCCGCGGGCAGCCCCACACCCAGGGCCAGCTGCGGATCGCCGGGCGCCCAGCCCTCCAAGGGCACGGCCACCCCGACGATTCCGGGCAGCGACTCCTCGGCATCCAGAGCCCAGCCGCGCTCGCGCACGTCGGCCAGACGCCGCAGCAGCCCCGTGAGATCGCGCGCCGCCGCATCGGCGACCGACGGAAAGACGGCATCGGCGCCCACGAGTTCGGTCACCTCGGCATCCGAGAGCGTGGACAGCATCGCCCGCCCGGTCGCACTCAACGCCGCCGGAAGGCGGGAGCCGAGCGGCGTGCCGATGCGCACCGCACGCGACCCCTCGTGCCGGGCGATGTAGAGCGCATCGGCCCCGTCGAGGATCGCGACCTGCACGAGCTCGCCCGCGAGGATCGGCGACGCATCGCACACGCCGTAGAACTCGCGCACCTGGTTGAACTGCGCGGCGAAGGCTCCCCCGAGCTCTGCCGTGCGCAGGCCGAGGCGATACCCCTGCGCACCCCGCTCGATCATGCGGGCCGCTTCCAGCGCCAGGCACAGGTTCGCGGTCGAGGACTTGGCAAGACCCAGCGCCGCCGCGATCTCGGTCAGCGTGAGCGGCCGCCTCGCCTCCGCGAGGAGTTCGAGCAGCCGGATGCCGCGAGTGACGGCGGGAGCGGGGTCGCGTGTGGCACGGTCGTCGAGGTCGTCGGTCATGATCCTCCTTCACGACGCACGCCGCCGTGCGCCGATGTCAGTAGAACTCGACCGTATCGACAACAGCGTGCAACGCGGCGCCATCGAGCAGTCGCGTCGCGTCGGCGGCGAACCGCCGCGCGATCCGCTCTTCCTCCCGACTGTCCAGGGCCGCCGTGTGCGGACTCACCAGGACGCGGGGATGCGACCACAGCGGCGAGTCCTGCGCGAGCGGCTCCACCTCGAAGACATCCAGCGCGGCGAAGGAGACGGTGCCGTCGTCGAGAGCCCGCAGCAGTGCCGCCTCGTCGATGACGCTGCCGCGTCCGACGCTGGCGAGGATCAGGCCCGGACGCGCCCTCGACAGCAGGGCCGCGCCGATGAGATGGTGCGTCTGCGTCGTGCCCGGCAGCGTCACCACGACCGCATCCACCTCGGCGATCACCGACGGCAGCTCCTCGAGAGGCACGAGGCGGTCCACGGCCTCGACCGGTTCCCCCGAACGCGTCGTGCCCCACACCGTCGCGCCGAGAGCGGCGAAGCGCCGCGCACAGGCCGACCCGATGCCGCCGAGCCCGACGATGAGCACGGTCATCTCGTCGAGCTGGCGCATCTGCCACCGCAGGGGCCACGTGCGCGCGTCCTGGTCGGCGCGCAGCCGCGGCAGGTCCTTCGCTCCGGCGAGCACGCCGAACACCGCGAACTCGGCGAGCGCTCCCCCGTGCACGCCTGCGCTCGTCGAGAAGACGACGCGCTGGAGCGCCTCAGGCGCAAGACCCGCCTCCCGCACCTGCGCGCCGCCTCCGGCTGCCGTGGTCATGACCCACCGCAGCCGCGGATTGGCCGCCACCGTGCGCGCGAGCGCCGCCGGGTCGACATCCGGAATGCCGAAGAGGGCGTCTGCCGAGTCGACGAGCTCCTCGAAGCGGCGCTGCTCGGCGGGAGTACGCCGAAAAGCGGGGTCGCCCGACCAGTCGGCCGGGCCGCGCATCGGAGGAAGGAGGTCGGGCTCGCGGACCATCTCGACGCGCGGTTCGAGCCGCTCGATCAGCCGACAGAGCTCCTCCCGCAGCGGTACGGCGGCGACGGCGCGCAGCGAGCGGACGGCGTGATCCGACATTCGTTTCCCTCCATCGGGTGGATGTGATCCGCGACTACTCTACCGCACGTCCACTTTACTGAACGCTGTTCATCCCGTTGGATTCTGTCTAGAGTGTGGTCATGACATCGTCTCTTGCGGCCGAGGACGTCCGCCTCGGAATGATCGGCACCGGTGCCATGGGCACGCCGATGGCTCGCCATCTCATCCGCGCCCGCGGGCGTCTCGCGATCTGGTCACGGTCGCCGCGGCCCGATCTCGTCGAGCTCGGCGCGAGTCCCGTGGACACACCCGGCGAACTGGCCGCGCACAGCGACGCCGTACTCGTCATGCTCCCCGACCTGCCGGACCTGGAGAAGATCCTCGACGGCGATGACGGCCTGCTCGCCGGCGCCGAGGACCTGCTGCTGCTGATCGGGTCGACCTCTTCGCCCACGGGCGTGCGCACGATCACCGAACGGCTCGACCGGCAGAGCGGGGGTCGTGTGCGCGTCGTGGACTGCCCGGTCTCGGGGGGCGTCGACGGGGCGAGCGCGGGGACGCTGTCGATCATGCTCGGCGGAGCGGATGCCGACGCCGCGCTGGCCGCGCGCATCCTCTCCCCCTGCGGCACTCCCGTCCACCTCGGCCCGCTCGGTGCCGGAGAGGTGGCGAAGGCCTGCAATCAGCTCGTCGTGGCCGCGACCATCGTCGCCCTCGGGGAGGCCACCGAACTGGCCGCACGCTCCGGGCTCGACCTCGACGCCCTGTGGTCGCTGCTGGCGGGCGGCTATGCGGGCTCGAACCTGCTGCGCAGCCGCAAGGACCGCCTCGTCGCTGGTGACGACAGCCCGTCGGGCGCCGCCGCCTACATGGTGAAGGATCTGGGCTTCGCCGCCGACGTCGCGGCATCCACACACACCACGACCGCCCTGTTGCCCGCGTTGCGCGCGGTCTTCGACGAGATCATGACTGCGGGACTCGGCGAGCGTGATATCTCGGTCACACGGCGACTGACGGCGCAGCGTCATCCGACGCCCGCCGCACCCGGGGCGGACTACGCTGAGAACGGAATCCCCGACCGACCCTGAGGAGTTCGACGTGCCCGAACAGACCGCTGCCGAGACCACCACGCCCGTGTCGCCCACGGCCAACATCGGAGTCGTCGGACTCGCGGTGATGGGCTCGAACCTGGCCCGCAATCTGGCGTCGCGCGAGGGCAACACCGTCGCGGTGTACAACCGTTCGCGCTCGAAGACCGACGAGCTCGTCGCGGAGCACCCCGAGGCCGGCTTCGTTCCCGCCTTCTCCTACGAGGAGTTCGCCGCCAGCCTGCAGAAGCCGCGCACGGCACTCATCATGGTCAAGGCGGGCGGCCCCACCGACGCCGTCATCGATGAGCTGATGAACGTCTTCGAGCCCGGCGACATCATCATCGACGGCGGAAACGCGCTGTTCACGGACACCATCCGTCGAGAGAAGGCCGTGCGAGAGCGCGGCTTCAATTTCGTGGGCATGGGTGTCTCCGGCGGTGAGGAGGGCGCGCTCCTCGGCCCGTCGCTCATGCCCGGCGGCCCCGACGAGGCCTGGGTCACGCTCGGTCCCATCCTGCGCTCGATCGCAGCGGTCGCCGAAGGCGAGCCCTGCGTCACCCACATCGGACACGACGGTGCCGGTCACTTCGTGAAGATGGTGCACAACGGCATCGAGTACGCCGACATGCAGCTGATCGCGGAGGCCTACGACCTCATCCGTCGCGCCACGGGAAAGTCGCCCGCCGAGATCGCCGATGTCTTCGCCGAGTGGAACACGGGCGAGCTGGAGAGCTACCTGATCGAGATCACCGCCGAGGTGCTGCGCCAGGTCGACGCCGAGACCGGCGCGCCGCTGGTCGATGTCATCCTCGACCAGGCCGGCGCGAAGGGCACCGGCGGGTGGACCGTGCAGACCGCGATCGACCTGGGAGTTCCCGTCTCGGGCATCGCCGAGGCCGTGTTCGCGCGATCGCTGTCGAGCCACCCCGAGCAGCGTTCCATCTCCGGCGCACTGCCCGGTCCTGACGACTCGACCGGCGAGCACCTCACCGGCGCCGACGCGGACGCCTTCATCGAGCAGGTGCGGCTGGCCCTCTACGCGTCGAAGATCGTCGCGTACTCGCAGGGATTCGACGAGATCCGCGCCGGCGCCGCGCACTACGACTGGTCGATCGACCTCGGCGCGGTCAGCAAGATCTGGCGCGCCGGCTGCATCATCCGCGCCCAGTTCCTCAACCGGATCGCCGACGCGTACGAAGCCGAGCCGGACCTTGCCGTTCTGCTGACGGCGCCGTACTTCGTCGACGCGCTGACGCGCGCGCAGGACGCGTGGCGCAACATCGTCGCGCTGGCTGCCGCCGCCGGCATCCCCGCTCCCGCCTTCTCGTCGTCGCTGGCGTACTACGACGGACTGCGCGCGCGGCGCCTGCCCGCCGCCCTGATCCAGGGCCAGCGCGACTTCTTCGGTGCGCACACCTACAAGCGCATCGACAAGGACGGCACCTTCCACACGCTGTGGTCGGGCGACCGCACCGAGGTCGAGGCCGAAGACACCCACTGACCGCCCGCGGCGCGGCTGAGCAGGGGCGTTTCGACGCGCTCTGCTCAGCCGCGAGTCGAAAGGCCTAGATCCAGTCCTTCTTCTTGAAGACCAGATACAGCCCCGTGCTGACGGCCGCCATGAGCGCGATGGCGAAGGGGTACCCCCACGGCCATGACAGTTCTGGCATGTCGTGGAAGTTCATGCCGTAGATGCCGGCGACGAGCGTCGGCGCGAAGCCGATGGCGGCCCAGGACGAGATCTTCTTGACCTGATCGTTCTGCTCGATGCTCGTGCGCGTCATCTCGCTCATCTGGTCGTTGCGTCGCTGGTCGACGATCGTCGCGTGGATCGTCAGCGCATTGTCGAGGGTTTCGCGAAACGCCGCCACTCGCGCATCGATGTAGCGGGCGCGATCGGCGATCTCCCGATATCCGGGGGCCTCACCACTCGGCATCCGGGTACTCACGTAGTGCTCCAGGCGGTCCATCATCGTCGGCAGCGGAGCCGTCGCATGGCGCAGGTCGATGACTTCGCGCTGCAGCGCGAAGATGCGACGGGAGACGCCCTCGTCTTCGGCGAAGAGCTGCTCCTCGATCTCGTCGATGTCGTGCTCGATCTCGTCCATGACGGCCCGGTACGCCCGCGTGACGTACTCGAAGGTTCCCCAGAGCACGCCCAGGGGCCCGCGCGCGGCGATGTCGGGATGCTCGTCGAGCAGCGTTCGCAGGCGATCGATGTCGACCGCGCCGTCGCCGGAGATGGCGACGAAGAAGTCGGGGCCGACGAAGAGGTCGACTTCGCGGCACTGCACCGTCTCGGTCGGCTCGTCGTACTGGGAGGGCTGGACGACCACGAACAGGTGGTCGCCGAAGCGCTCGAGCTTCGAACGCTGATGGGTGCGCAGCGCCGTCGCGACGCCGAGCCGCTCCAGCTGGAGCACCTCGGCGAGCGCGCTCACCTCCTCGTCGCTCGGGGAGGTCAGCCCGACCCAGAGCATTCCGCCCCGCCGACGCGCCTCGGCGAGCGCGTCGGCCGGTGCCGCGTCGGTGGGGTGGGCGATGCCGCCGTCGTAGACGACGCACTGGGGCTGAGCCATGAGAGCAACCCTAGGCCCGCCGGGCGGCCCCGCTCCTCACCGCTCTCATGCCGTGATGTCGGTGACGGCGCCCTTGTCGAGCCGCAGCCGGCGACGGGCGCGGCGCGCGACGGCCGAGTCATGGGTGACGACGACGAGGGTCAGCCCCTCGGCGGAGAGACGTTCGAGCACCACGAGGATCTCGTCGCGCATCGACTCATCCAGATTCCCGGTCGGCTCATCCGCCAGCAGCACGCGCGGGCGCTTGGCGATGGCCCGCGCGATCGCCACCCGCTGCTGCTGCCCGCCGGAGAGCTCCCCCGGACGGTGGCTGCCGCGATCGGAGAGGCCGACGTGCGCGAGGGCATCCTCGACACGGGTGTGACGGTCGGCACTGTCCAGACGCAGCGGTTCCAACCCCATGGCGACGTTCTCCGCCGCGGTGAGCGTGGGAATGAGATTGAAGGCCTGGAACACGAAGCCGATCTCGTGCGCGCGCACCTTCTGCAGGTCCGTCGCGGATGCCGCCGCGAGGTCGGTGTCGCCGAGCAGCACCGTTCCGCTGGTCGGGACGTCGAGCGCGCCGAGCATCTGAAGCAGGGTCGACTTGCCCCCACCCGTGGGACCCTGGATCGTCGCGAACTCTCCTGCCTCGATCTGCAGGTCGACCCCCGTCAAGGCCTTCACCTCCCTGCCCTTCTGACGGTAGGTCTTCGTCACGGACGTCAAGCGATAGGCCGCTCCCGCCGCGGTCGGCGCAGCGGCAGCGATGGTGTCATCGATCACGGTCATGTCGGTCATTCCTTCGAGATGGTGGATGTCGGTGGGGGCGGCCGGGGTGCTCACGAGACCGCCCGTAGTGCTTCTGCGGGGCTGAGACGGGCGGCACGCCAGCCACCGAACACGCCGGCGATCAGTCCGCCGAGGACGGCGAGCACGAGAGCGAGCCCGACGATCCAGAGCGACAGCGGCGCGTGCAGGGCGATCTCTGTTGTCGTCTGCGCCAGCTGACCGCCGAACCCGCTTCCCCCGCCGCGACCACCCCCGCCCGGACCTCGGCCGGCGGTCGCGGCCGCGGAGGCCGACACCGTGGGGGCGATGATGTTGATGATCAGCGCGCCGATGAGGCCGAGCGCCACGCCGATGACACCGCCGATGAGGGCCTGGACCACGGACTCCCCCGCCACCTGGCCGACCACACGCGCGTTGGACCACCCGATGGCCTTCAGCGTGCCCAGCTCACGGGTGCGTCGGGAGATACCCGAGATCGTGAACAGGACCGCGAGAGCGACGGCCACCACGAGGACGATGATCGACAGCCACGTGCCCAGGTTCGTGATCAGCGAGCTCGCGCTGGCGAGCGAGCCCGAGACGGTCGAGGCAAGGTCCGACTGCGAGCTGACGGTCGCCGTGGGGAGGGCGGCCGTGAGCGCGGACTGGATCGCGGCGATGCGATCGCTCGAGCTGGCCTGCACGTACACCGTGGAGACGACGTCGCCCGCGCCGGAGAGCTTCTGTGCGACATCGAGCGGAATGTAGACGTTGGCGGCGGTGTCGGCGGACGAGGACGAGGACGCGACGATCCCGACGATCTGGAACGGCGTCCCCGCCACATCGATGGTGCCGCCCACGGCGAGAGAGGCACTGGCCGCGTAGGTCGCGTCGACCACGGCGACATCCGTACCCGCGTCAGAAGAGGTGAGCGCGCGTCCGCCGCTGACGGTGGCAGCCGTCAACGGCCCCGCGGCGGTGGCGCCCGGGTCGACGCCGAGCACGCTGAAGGAATCCACGCCGAAGGAGCCCCCCTGGAATCCCCCGCCACCGCCCTCGCCGCCCTGACCGCGGCTGCCCTCGCCCTCCTGCGGCGCGGTCTGCGCGCCGCCCTCGGCGGTGCCGGACTGGCGCTGCGGCAGCGAGCCGCTGAAGGTCATGTTCGTGAGGCTGAGAGCAGCGGTCGCCTCGGACACCCCGTCGACGGCGCGCACCGTGTCGAGCGCCGACGCGTCCAGCGTGCCGCGACCGAACCCGGTGACCAGGCGCGACTGGTTGAGGGTGGTCGTCCCGTCCGCGCCGGTCTGGCCGCCGCCGCCTTCGAAGTCGAAGCGACCACCGCGCGTGTTCGAGCCGGGCTGGGCCTGTGCGCCGGTGACGGTGAGGTCGGTGCCGACGCCGTATACCGAGGCCAGGGCCTCCGACTGGGCGTCGCGCACGCCCACGGACAGCGCGTTGACCACGATGACCAGCGCGACCGCGACGGCCAGGCCGATCGCCACGATCGTGGTCTGCTTCTTTCGGCCGGACAGCTCACGGCGCAGATACGTCCAATACATCGCGTCTCCTTCTGGCGGGCGAGCCCGGGTGCTCGGTGCGCCGACGCGACGAACGTACGAGCCGTTTCGATGCGCGATCGAAGGGCGACTGAGGAAGTGGCTATGAGCCACTCGGCAGAGCCTGCTGCAATCCACAGCGGGCTCATAGCGCGGCGCATAGGTTCTTCACAGCACCGGCAGCACAATGGAGCCATGACCGCTCTCGCCGCCTCCCCTGTCCTGCACCGCCCAGACGGGTCGGCCCTTCGCGTCCTCGTCGTCGACGACGAGCAGATGCTCACGGACCTGCTCTCGATGGCGCTGCGCATGGAGGGCTGGGAGGTCCGCACGGCGGGGTCGGGATTCGACGCGCTCGCGCAGGCGCGCGAGTTCGATCCCGACGCCATGGTGCTCGACATCATGATGCCCGACCTCGACGGCATTTCGGTGCTGCAGCGACTGCGTCACGCCGGCAACGATGTGCCGGTGCTCTTCCTCACGGCGAAGGATGCCGTCGCCGACCGCGTCGCGGGCCTCACCGCCGGCGGCGACGACTACGTCACCAAACCGTTCAGCCTGGAAGAGGTCGTCGCGCGTCTGCGCGGTCTGATGCGCCGCGCCGGCACCGCGACAGCGGGCGGCGCCGACCCCGTCCTGCGCGTCGGTGAGCTGACGCTGAACGAGGACTCCCATGAGGTCATGCGCGGCGACACCGAGATCGAGCTGACGGCGACGGAGTTCGAGCTGTTGCGCTTCCTCATGCGCAACCAGCGTCGCGTCGTGTCGAAGGCCCAGATCCTGGACCGCGTCTGGAACTACGACTTCGGCGGGCGCTCCTCGGTGGTCGAGCTGTACATCTCCTACCTGAGGAAGAAGATCGACGCGGGCCGTGACCCGCTCATCCACACGGTGCGCGGCGTGGGCTACATGATCAAAGCTCCGCAGTGAGCGCAGCGCCTGCGCCGAAGAAGGTCCGACGGCGACCGCAATGGAGCCTGCAGACGCGACTGATCGCGGCCGTCGTCGGCATGGTCACGCTGATTCTGGCGATGATCGGCGTCGCCACCAGCGCGCTGCTCGGCAACATCCTGTCCGGCCAGCTCGACACACAGGTACGCGATGCGGCAGCCAGTGTCAGCGCGCAACTGCTCTCGCAGAAGGTGGACTTCGGCACCGTGCAGTCCGCGTACACCGTGCTGCAGGATGCGCGCGTGCGAACTCCCGGAGTGCTGCTGATCGTGAGGTCTGCGAGCGGCTTCGACGGGGCGTACCTCGACGGCAACAGCGTGAAGTCGCTGACGGACGCACAGGTACTCGAGATCGCCAACGCATTCGGCTCCGGTCCCTCCGCGACGGGGACGGTGGACGACATCGGCACCTACCGGCTGTTCACCACCGGCGCCGGTCCCTACGCGATCGCGGTCGGGCTGCCGGTGTCGACCGTGAACACGACCATTGCACAGATCCTGACGACCGTCGCCCTCGTCACCACCGGAGGGCTGCTGCTGCTGGCGGCCGTCATCGCCGTGGTGATCCGCTACTCCCTTCGGCCGCTTCGGGCCGTCGCCGCCACGGCGACACGCGTCGCTGCGCAGCCGCTGGACTCGGGCGACGTCACCATCTCCGAGCGCGTCCCGGCATCCGAAGCCGATGCGAGCGATGAGATCGGGCGTGTCGGTGCGGCACTGAACACTCTGCTCGACCACATCGACGTGTCACTGGCCGCCCGGCAACGCAACGAGGAGCGCATGCGCTCGTTCGTGGCCGACGCCAGCCACGAGCTGCGCACTCCCCTGGCGGCGATCCGCGGCTACTCCGAGCTTTCCCTACGGTCGCTGCGAACCGTGAACGCCGCCGGCGACGCGGCCACACCGGCCCAGGTCGCGATCAGCGCCGAGCAGTCGGAGCAGAGCCTGGAGCGCATCCAGTCCGCCTCCCTGCGGATGACGGCGCTCGTCGAAGACCTGCTGCTGCTGGCTCGACTCGACGAGGGCAAGGAACTCGTGTACGGCGCCGTCGACCTCACGCGAGTGGTCGTCGACAGTGTCGCCGACGCACAGGTCGCCGGCTCAGGACACGAATGGCAGCTGGATGCCGCCGAAGAACCGGTCGTCGTCGCCGGAGATACAATGCGTCTGCATCAGGTCGTGGCGAACCTGCTCACCAACGCCCGCGTGCACACGCCGGCAGGAACGACGGTCACCGCGAGCGTCGCCGTCGAGGAGGGCGACGCCGTCGTGCGCGTCACCGACAACGGTCCCGGCATTGATCCGGTGGTCGCCGGCGAGCTGTTCGAGAGGTTTGCGCGCGGCGACGCCTCCCGCGCACGCCAGACCGGAGGTACCGGCCTGGGCCTGTCGATCGCGAAGGCGATCGTCACCGCGCACCACGGCACGATCTCCGTCAACAGCGAACCGGGACACACCGAGTTCGAGGTACGACTGCCGGCGCGCCCGGCGGCCCCGCACGCGGCCGACGCGCCGGCCTGACTCGGGCTGCGCGCGACCGGGGCCGAGACCGCCCCGACGACCGGGCGCACGCGGCCCCCGCACCACGCGTGCGGTGCCGATCAGTAACCCGAGAAGGCGTCCGTCGTGAGTGTCCGAGCCTTCTCGAGGGCGGGGGCGAGATCCGCGATGAGACGCGGCGGACCCGACACGTAGGCATGCCGCGACGCGAGATCGGGCACCATCTGCAGCAGTCCCGCGGCATCCAGACGGACGCCCTGCGCCCACGTCCAGTGCCCGGGAAGCGTGTCGGGCTCGGTGCGAGTGAAGACGATCACCGGAATGCGGGCGTGTTCGAGCTCGTCGCGAAACGCGAGCTCTTCGGCATCCGCGGCGACGTAGACGAACACCACGTCACGCTGCTCCCCCGACAGGCGCAGGTGGCGCAGCTGCGAGACGAAGGGCGTGACGCCGATGCCGGCGGCGACCATGAGCACCGGCGCCGACGCGCGCGCCGGCAGGACGAAGTCGCCCCACACCCCGGTCACCGCGAGCTGCTCGCCCGGCTCGACGAGCGCGAGCGCCTTCTTGTAGCTGGACTGCGATCCCTCGCGCAGCGCGATGCGCACCTCCGGCAGCTCCTCGGGGGCCGAGACGATGCTGAACTCCCGGCGCGTGCCACGCGCATCGGGGCGGGGGTGCGGCACCTCGAGCTCGAGATACTGCCCCGCGACGAAACGGAAGCGCCGTTCCGCCCGGAACGACAGCTCGCGCACGGTGGGCGTGAGGGCGACACGTTCCTGGAAGGTGAGGCGCACCGCCGTACGTAGGGCGAAGACGAAGGCGATGAGGTTGCCGACCAGCAGCGCGCGCTCCTGACCGAGACTGACGTCGCCGACGTCGATGGGCCAGCCGGCGAGGACGCCGACCACCGCCGCGACCACGAACTGCTGCCACCGGCGCGGGGGCAGCGTCAGCGGCTCGGAGAGCATGAAAGCGCCGAGGAACAGGAACGGCGACGACCAGAGGATGTTCCAGAACACCGTCCCCGCATCGAGTGCGAGCCCCGCCTGCTGGTACTGCAGCGTGGTGCGCACGAAGGCGACCGCCACCGCGACGACGAGGAAGAGCGCGATGATGCGCACCTTCTCGGTGCGAACGAGCACGACGAGGCCGAGCAGGATCACGGGTCCGGCGAGGAAGGGGGAACCCACCCACCACGCGGACGAGCCCAGGTCCGGCAGCCACACGCTCAAGACTGTGAGCACGGTCGCGCCGACCGCAGCGGGATTGAAGATGTGGCGTCCCTGCCAGACCAGCAGGTACTTGGATGCCGAGGCTACGAGTCCCGCGACGGCGATGCCCACGAGCGCCGCCGGCTCCACCGTAGGGCGCAGGACGAACAGCAGGATCAGCACGGTGACGAGCGACGACTCCCACCGCCAGTCCTTGCCGAGCACGCGGTGCCCGATCGCATCGGTCGCGGCACAGACCAACGCGAGCACGAGGAGGGTAACCAGCAGCTCCCACGGCGAGGGCCCGACCGCTCCCGCGAAGGACAGCACGAGAGCGATCGCGGCCAGGACGGCGAGCGCGAGAACGACCAGGCGGTACATCGATACGCGACCGAGCACCGCCAGGGTGCGACTCCATGCCGCGGTGAGTGAGCTCATCACAGGAACAACTCTGCCTTACTGTCGGGCGACCACTCCACGCGGCCGTCAGTGGTCATACGCACCCACGCCGCGGCGTGGGCGTCGGCGAACGCGGGTCCGCCGTCGAAGAAGAGCGCGGTGGCGGCGGCATCGGCGGTCATGGCGTCGGCGGCGACCACCCACGTCGCGGCGATCGTGCGCACCGGCTCTCCGGTGCGCGCGTCCAGCACGTGATGCAGTCCCCCGCCGTCCGCGGCCGGCCAGGCGCGGCGCTGGATCGCGGACGCGCAGAGCGCGGCATCCGTCACCCGCCACACCCCGATCGCGCGCGTCGGGTCGAAGGGGTGCTCGAGTGCGATCGTCTCGCTGCCGCGCAGAGCGATGTCGCCGCCGGCGTCGACCGTCACCGCACCCTCCACGAGCGCCGCGACGCGACGCAGCACGCGGTCGACGAGGCGCCCTTTGCCGAGCGCTCCGACATCGATCGTCGCCGGCGTGCGCAGGGTGAGCCGTTCGCCGCCCCATGTCAGCAGCTGCGACCATCCCGCCGGAGCGGCTTGCGCGCCGTGGTCCACGAGCCCGTACTGGGCGTCGTAGCCACGGCGCGCGAGCGCGTCGCCGATGAGCGGGTTGACGGCTTCGGCCGTGGCCTCGCTCAGCGCGAGGAACAGATCCAGCATCGGCGCCGCGTCGACGGGCGCCGGGATGGATCCTGCCGCCGTCGCGAGCGCGGCGATCTCGGCATCGGGCCGAAATCGCGACCACGCGCGGTCGAACTCGTCGATCAGAACACCGACCTCGGAGCGCACCGTGGCGGACAACTCCACGGCCGTGTCGATGCGCCAGCGCGTGCCGATCGCCTCGAACTCCCAGCGGAAAGCGGGGGGCGTGGACGAGGCGGGCGCGTCGGGCGCGGTCACGCCTTCGCTTCGGTCTTGATCTCTTCGATCGCCTTGTTGAATCCACCGCTGGTCAGCGACGAACCGGCGACGCGCGACACCGAGATGTCCTCGATCTTCTTGCCGACGACCTCGGAGCTGATTCCGCCGATGAACTGGCTCTGATACTGCTTCGACTCGCTCTTGGTCGGATTTCCGCTGACCTGCACGTCGGTGATGACATCGTCGGCGAGCGTGACCGTCACCGAGATGGTCTCGACCGACTCGGGGGTCGCGTACGAACCGTCGGCCGAGTAGGTGCCGTCCTTGTACACGCTGCCGGAGGCGGCGGACCCGGTGCTGCCGGCGGCAGGAGCCGAGGACGCCGTCGAGGGGGTGGACTCGTCGGCGGGGGCGGTCGACGGCGACGCGGTGCTCGTCGTGGTGGCCGAGCAGCCCGCGAGGGCGATCATTCCGAACACCGAGGCGGCAGCAGCGCCGGTGCGGACGGAACGGGGTACGGCGGTGGTGCGGATCATGATGGTCCTCCTTCTGTCGTGCCCTGCCGCTTCAGATGCGGGGGGCGCATCGCGGTGGCGCTTTCCACGCTAGCGGCGCGCTCGGACGAGACCCCTGCGTTTTCCTATGCATTCGCATTGAGAATCGGGCGGCTGCGCAGCGCCTTGAACACCTCTACCGCGAGGAACACGGCGACGGCTGCGGCGATCGGGATGATCCAGCCGAGGCCGTCGAGGGGCTCCGAACCGAACAGCTCGTTCAGGAACGGCACGTAGGTGTACAGCAGCTGCAGAGCCACCAGCGCCATCGCGGACCACCAGATGACAGGGTTGCCGCGCAAGACGTCGATCGTGAGGCTCGAGCGTCCCAGGAATCGACAGTTCAGCAGGAAGGCGAGCTGGGCGAAGGCGAGCGTGGAAACCGCCTCCGTGCGGGCAACGCCGATGTCGGCGCCGCGGGCGAGCGCAAGGCCGAAGACCGCGAGGGTGGCACCGCCGATGAGCACCGAGACGGCCAGGATGAAGCCGAGCTCACGCATCGAGACGATGGATCCGCCGGTCGGCCGCGGTGGTCGGTTCATGATGCCCCGTTCGGCGGGCTCGTAGGCCAGCGCAAGCGAGAGGGTGATGGCCGTGACCATGTTGACCCACAGCACCTGCACGGGTGTGAGCGGCAGGGTGAGGCCGAAGACGACCGCCACCAGGATCACGAGCGACTGCGCACCGTTGGTCGGCAGCAGGAAGACGACCGACTTGCGGAGATTGTCGTAGATCCGCCGTCCCTCGGCGATCGCGCTGCGGATCGTCGCGAAGTTGTCGTCGGCCAGGACGATCTCGGCCGCCTCCTTCGTCGCCTCGGTGCCCTTGATGCCCATGGCGATGCCGACGTCGGCCCGGGTGAGCGCGGGCGCGTCGTTCACACCATCGCCGGTCATCGCGACGACCTCGCCGTGCGCCTGCAGTGCGCGCACGATGCGGATCTTGTGCTCCGGACTGGTGCGGGCGAAGACGTCGACCTCCTGCACCACGCCCTTCAGCTGCTCCTGGCTCATCGCCTCGAGTTCTGCGCCGGTCAGCACCGGAGCGTCCGCGTCGCGGATCAGCCCCATCTCCCTGCTGATCGCCATCGCCGTGCCGGCGTGGTCTCCGGTGATCATCTTCACGCGGATACCGGCGGCATGGCAGTCCGCGATGGCGACGATGGCCTCGGGTCGAGGCGGATCGACGATGCCCCAGAGACCGAGCATCTCCAGATCGACGAGGTCCTCGGCATCCAGCGTCTCGGCCCTCGTGGCCTTGCGCGCCGCGGCGAGGACCCGCAGCCCCTGGGCGCTCAGCTCCTCGACGGCCCGCTCCCAGAACACGCGGTCGACGGGCTCGGCACCCTCCGCGCCGCGCTGGGTGAGCGCGCGTTCGAGCAGACGGTCAGGCGCACCTTTGACGAGCACCGCCCGCGAACCGCCCGCGCTCTCGTGCAGCGTCGCCATGAACTTGTTGGCGGAGTCGAAGGGGACGACGGCGATGCGGCGTGCGTCAGCGCTGTCGACACCCCCCTTCATGGCGACGACCTTCAGCGCCCCCTCGGTCGGCTCGCCCACCAGCGACCAGCCGAGAAGGTGCGCCCGACCGGCATCCGTACCGTCCGCCAGCCGCTCCAGCGATGCATCGTTGCAGAGATCGGCGACGGCCAGCAACGCCGCCAGGTCTGCGCCGCCGGCAGGGGTGATCGTTCCCGTCGGGTCGTAGCCGAGCCCGGAGACCTCGTAGCGGGAGAGAGGGGTGAGCATGGTGCGCACCGTCATCTCGTTCTTCGTCAGCGTTCCCGTCTTGTCGGAGCACACGGTGGTGACCGAGCCCAGCGCCTCCACGGCGGGCAGCTTGCGCGTGATCGCGTGGCGCCGCGCCATCTGCTGCACCCCGATCGCCAGCGTGATCGTGACCAGGGCGGGAAGCCCCTCCGGAATCGCCGCCACCGCGAAGCCGATCGTCGCCGAGACGAGGTCGGGCAACGGCATCTCGTGCAGGTATCGGCCGATCACCATCATCACCAGCGCCATGCCGAGGATGACGAGTGTCAGCGTCTTGCCGAACGCGGCCAGCTGAGCGGTCAGCGGAGTTTCGAGCGCACCCGCCTCGCCCACGAGCGCCTGGATCTTGCCGATCTCCGTCCGCGCCCCGGTGCCGGTGACGATGCACACCCCCTGCCCCGCAGTGACGATCGTGCCGGAGAACACCATCGAGGACCGGTCCCCCACCCCCGCTTCCGCCGCGACGGCCGCCGGTGCTTTCGCGGAGGGCATCGACTCACCGGTCAGGGCGGCTTCGTCGACACGCAGCTGGGTGGCCTCGACGATGCGTGCATCGGCGGGCACCTTGTCGCCGGGCATCAGTCGCACCACGTCGCCGGGAACCAGTTCGGAGGCCGCGACGGTCGTCCAACGTCCCTCCCGGCGCACGGTCGCATCCGCGGAGAGCATGCCACGGATGCCGGCGAGGGCCTTCTCCGCCCGCCCTTCCTGGACGTAGCCGATGACGGCGTTGATGACGGCGACGGACACGATCACCCAGAAGTCGAGCCAGTCGCCCATGACGGCCTTGATCGCCGCGGCGGCGAGGAGGATGTAGATCAGGGTGTCGTTGAAGTGCGACAGGAATCGCTGCCACGCCGGCGTGCGCTTCGGCTCAGGCAGAAGGTTGGGCCCGACGACAGCATGTCGGGCTCGCGCGTCGTCCGCCGTCAGGCCGTCCCCTCCGACGCGAAGGAGGCGGCGAACCTCCGCGACGTCAGCGGCGTGCGGGGCGGCAACGGTGAGTTCGACGTCGGCAGCAGCGTGGGCGCTCATACCGCGATCCTAGGAGGCGCGCTTCGCCGCCGCGGGTGCGATCGCCAGGATGACGTCCGGCGACGCTCACGCCGCCGCGACCGGGGGCGGCGGGCTCAGGCGGCGCCGTCGAACATGCTCGTGACCGAGCCGTCCTCGAAGACCTCTTTGATCGCGCGCGCGAGCAGCGGAGCGATGGGCAGAATCGTCAGCCCCGGGAAGCGCTTCTCGTCCGCAAGGGGAATCGTGTCGGTGACGACGACTTCGTCGATCGCCGCATCCTGCAGGCGCTCGGTCGCCGGAGCGCTGAACACCGCGTGCGTGGCCGCCACGATGACCCGTTCGGCCCCGTTGGCCTTCAGCGCCTGCGCCGCCTTGACGATGGTGCCGCCGGTGTCGATCATGTCGTCGACGAGCAGGCAGACGCGACCCTCGACGTGTCCCACGATCTCGTTGACGGTCACCTGGTTGGCGACGTTCGGGTCGCGGCGTTTGTGGATGATCGCGAGAGGCGCTCCGAGCGAGTCGGACCACTGGTCAGCCACGCGCACGCGCCCGGTGTCGGGCGAGACGACGGTGAGCTTGGCACGGTCGTCGGCCGAAAGGCTGTTCTGGAAGTACTCGAGCAGCACGGGCTTGGCGAACAGGTGATCGACCGGTCCATCGAAGAACCCCTGGATCTGAGCGGCGTGCAGGTCCACGCTCATCACGCGGTCGGCACCCGCCGTCTTCAGCAGATCGGCGACGAGACGCGCGCTGATCGGCTCGCGACCGCGACCCTTCTTGTCCTGACGCGAGTACGGGTAATACGGCGCGACGACGGTGATCCGCTTCGCGGAGGCGCGCTTGGCGGCATCCAGCATGATCAGCAGCTCCATGAGCCACTCGTTCACCGGGGGGCCGAAGGACTGGATGATGAAGGCATCGCAGCCGCGGATCGACACCTCGAAGCGGGTCAGGATCTCGCCGGAGGCGAACGTACGATGCTCGGTCGGTACCAGCTCGGTGCCGAGCGCCTGGGCGACGTCATGCGACAGGGTCGGATGCGAGCTGCCGCTGGCGACGACCAGACGCTTCTTGGTCTTGGCGACGAGTCCGGGGGCGATCCCGCGCTCGACGTCCAGGTCAACCGTGTGCTTCTTGCGCGCCATGGTCCGCTTCCTGTGCAGTGCGGGAACGTGCGGCAGCCGCGGCCGCGGCCGTTCCCGGTCGGTGGTTCTCGACCCACCCCTCGACGTTGCGCTGGGGGGCAACGCTCAAGGCGAGAGCTCCGGGCGGGACGTCCTTCCGGATCACCGCACCGGCACCGGTCTTGGCGCCATCTCCGATCCTAACGGGCGCGACGAAGACGTTGTGCGAGCCGGAGTGCACCTCGTCGCCGATCTCGGTGCGATGCTTGGCGATGTCGTCGTAGTTCGCGGTGATCGCGCCGGCGCCGAGGTTCACGCCGCGTCCGATCGTCGTGTCGCCGATGTAGGACAGGTGGGGAACCTTGCTGCCTGCGCCGATGGTGGAGTTCTTCGTCTCCACGAACGTTCCGATCTTGCCTCCGTCGGCCAGCACGGTACCCGGCCGCAGATAGGCGAACGGTCCGACCGAGGCGCCCGCCCCGATGACGGCGAGGGTCGCATCAGTGCGGCGGACGACGGCGTTCTCGCCCACCTCGCAGTCCTCCAGCGTCGTGTCGGGTCCGATCGTGGCGCCGGCAGCCACGGCAGTGGCGCGCAGGATGTGGGTGTTGGGCAATACCGTCACGTCGGGCGCGAGGGTCGCGGTGACATCGATCCAGGTCGTCGCCGGATCCTGAATCGTGACGCCGTCGAGTTGCCACCGGCGCACGGTGCGCGCGTTGAGCAGGCGCCCGGCCTCGGCGAGCTGCGCGCGATCGTTGACGCCGAGCGTCAGCGAGACGTCGGAGACGACGGATGCCGTGACGGCGAGCCCCGCGGTGCGGGCCAGGCCCACGACGTCGGTCAGATACTTCTCGCCCTGCGCGTTCTGGGTGCCCACACGCGCCAGCTGCGAACGCAACATCTCCGCCTGGAAGACGTAGACGCCCGCGTTGATCTCGGTGATCGCCGCTTCCGCGGCCGTGGCGTCCTTCTGCTCGACGATGCGCTCCACGCCGCCGTTGGTGGCGCGCACGACGCGGCCGTAGCCGGTCGCGTCGTCGAGCACGGCCGACAGCAGTGTGATCGCAGCCCGGGACGAGCGGTGGTCTCGGATGAGGGCGCTCAGCGTCTCGGCATCGAGCAGGGGGACGTCACCGGAAAGCACCAGCACGTCGCCGTCGAAATCGGGGACGGCGTCCAGGGCGACTTCGACGGCGCGACCCGTGCCCGGGATCTCGTCCTGGTCGACGACGACGACCTCGGGCGAGATACCGGTCACCGCATCGGCGACGAGATCCCTCTCGTGCCGGACGACGACGAGAACGTGAGCGGGCGACAGGTCGCGGGCCGTGTCGAGAACGTGTCCGACGAGCGGGCGACCCCCGATGCGGTGCAGCACCTTCGGCAGCGACGACCGCATGCGGGTTCCCTGCCCCGCGGCGAGGATCACGACGGCGAGGGACGCATCCAACGTGTTCTCTGTCATGCTCCGCCGCCAGGATTCGAACCTGAACCTCACAGCTCCAAAGGCTGTCGTGCTGCCGTTACACTACGGCGGACCGCACCCCACGAGACGGCGGGTGTGCCGCTCCAGTCTGCCAGTCCCGACCCCGGATGACCGCATCGCCGTGCTCAGGCGAGCATGAGGAAGAGCTTCTCCAGCTCGTCGGCGGTGACGCCGTCTTCCGCGGCTGCACCCTCCGGGTCGGACAGACACTCCCGCAGCGCCGTGGACACGATGGCGAAGCCGGCGCGGTCCAGCGCGCTGGACACCGCCGCCAGCTGGGTCACCACGTCACGACAGGGCTTTCCCTCCTCGACGGCGGCGATGACCGCATCGAGCTGACCCCGCGCGCGGCGCAGGCGATTGGCGATCTTGCGCTGCGCGGCGCCGTCGTGCGCTGTCGCGGCGTCCGACGCGGACGCGTTCGCCGTCATCGTCCGAAGACGCGGGCGAGGAAGCCGCCGCCCGCTTCCTGTTCGTGGCCGGGGCAGCGTTGGGCCGCCGGCACGTTCTTCATCACCTGATCGACGTGCTGGCCGCAGCCGGCCCACGTCGTCTTGCCGCAGGTTCGGCACGTTACTGCTGAGCACATGAAAGTTCTCCTTCTCGTCGTTCGTACGTATGACGTTGTCGGTGATGCGGCGAAGAGTCCGCGCCGCTCAGATGCGGGCGTGGTCGGAGACGAGCACCGCATCCGCGTGCTCACCGAGAACGGCGCGCAGCGTCAGCATGCCGCCGGACAGGGACGCCGAGTCGAACCCGGCCTGCGCGAGCACGCGGTGCGCGATCGCGGAGCGCACGCCCGACTGGCACATGACGCGCACGGGTCGCCCGGCGGCGGCGGCACGCACCTCGTCGAGCCGGCCGCGCAACGCGGTGTGCGGGATGGCGAGCGCCCCGGGCAGATGCCCGGTGGACAGCTCCGCGGGGGTGCGCACGTCGAGGATCAGCGCGGTCTCGGTGACCGCGTCGATCTCCTGCGCGTACCAGAGGCGGAGGGCCCCGCTCCGGACGTTCTCGCCGACCATCCCGACCATGTTGACGGGATCCTTCGCAGAACCGTACGGAGGTGCGTAGGCCAGGTCGAGGTCGATCAGCTCATCCACCGCCCAGCCCGCACGGATGGCCGTCGCGAGCACGTCGATCCTCTTGTCGACCCCGTCGGCGCCGACGGCCTGCGCTCCCAGCAGCAGACCGTCACTCCGACGGATGTGGACGACCAGATGGATCTGCGAGGCGCCGGGAAAGTAGCCGGCGTGCTGGCCCGGATGAAGGTGCAGCGTGTCCGCGTCGATCCCGGCGGCGGCGAGCGCGGCGCGGTTCGCGCCGGTCATCGCCACCGTCTGCGCACCGACACGGACGATCGCCGTGCCGACGGGGCGCGGAAGCGGACGAGCGTGCTCCGGACGGAGAATCGCGTCGGCGACGAGCCGTCCGGCGCGGTTGGCGGGTCCGGCGAGCGCGACGGGACGCACGGCCCCGGTGACAGCGTCGACGGATGCCGTCGCATCACCGACCGCGTAGACGTCGGGCAGCGAGGTACGTCCGTGCTCGTCGATGATCATCGCCCCACGCACGCATGCGACGCCCGCGGCCTCGAAGACCGCCGTGTCGGGACGAACACCCACCGAGAGCACGACGATGTCGGCTTCCAGGCGGGTGCCGTCGTCGAGGACGACGACGTCGCCGTCCTCACCGGATTCGACCGCGGTGGCCGCGGTGCCGGCGCGCACCTCGATGCCGAGCGTCCGCAGTTCCGCGGTCACGAGGGCGGCCAGCTCGTCCTCGAGCGGGGGCAGCACGTGCGGCGCGAACTCGACGACGGTGGTGTGCAGCCCACGCTGGGCGAGCGCTTCGGCGGCCTCGATGCCGATGAAGCCCGCTCCGAGCACGACGGCACGGCGCGCACCGGCCTGGACGCGATCACGCAACGCGACCGCGTCCTCGACGCTGCGCAGCGTCCGCACCCGCGGCGAGTCCAGTCCGGTGATGGGCGGCGTCGCCGCGAGGGCGCCCGGAGCCAGCACGAGGGCGTCGTAGTGCAGGGTGTCGACACCGTCTGCGCTCATCACGGTCACGGTCTTGGCCGCGGCATCCACCGCCGTCACCTCGTGACCGGGGCGCACGTCGAGCGCGAGAGACGCTTTCAGCGAGGCCGGGGTCTGCACGAGCAGAGCGGACTCATCGGCGATCTCTCCGCCGACGTAGTAGGGCAGGCCGCAGTTCGCGAACGAGACGTGCGCGCCGCGCTCGAGGACGATGATCTCGGCCGCCTCATCGAGCCTGCGCGCACGCGCGGCACAGCTCATGCCTCCGGCCACTCCCCCGACGATCACGATGCGCATCTGTTCTCCTTCTCGAACGCGTGTTCACACGATACCCCCGGGGGTATCTTGACGCAACTCCGAGGGGCGCCGTGACGATAATGGAGGCATGTCCACCGAGCACGACGAAGTCGACCGCATCGTCGGCGCGTGGGGCGCCCAGCGACCGGATCTCGACTTCTCGCCGCTGGAGGTGCTCTCGCGAGTGGATCGCCTGTCGCGGCATCTCGACCGGGCGCGACGCGAGGCGTTTCGTCGCAGCGACCTCGAACCCTGGGAGTGGGACGTGCTGTCGGCACTGCGACGGGCCGGCGAGCCCTACCAGCTCAGTCCCAAGCAGCTGCTGCAGCAGACGCTGGTCTCCAGCGGCACGATGACGAACCGCATCGATCGCCTCGTCGGACGCCGCCTGGTGCGCCGCGAGGCCGATCCCGGTGACGGACGCAGCGTTCTGGTGACGATCACCGACGAGGGCAAGACCCGCGTGGATGCCGCGATCACACGCCTCGTCGACGCCGAAGCCCTGCTGCTCAGCGTGCTGTCACGCTCCGATCGCGAGCGACTCGCGGGCCTGCTGCGAAAGCTGTCGCTGGGCTTCGACTCCTGAGAATCACTCTCGACCGATAATCGCTCTCATCTTCATCAAAATATTGCAATTCGTTTATGCGTCTGATCGGATAGACCCATGGACACCGAGCCGGGGCTCACCTCAGCGGCAGAGCTCTTCAAGGTTCTCGGGAACGCGTCGCGACTGGCGCTCCTGAGGATCATCGGCGACGAGTCCCCCACGGTCGGCTCCCTCGTGGAGGCGACCGGAATGTCCCAGCCTCTCGTGTCACAGCACCTCCGAACGCTGCGCCAGGCCGGTCTCGTGATTGCGACCCGGTCGGGCAAGGAGATCTGCTACCGGGTCGCGGATCTGCACGTGACCCACGTGATCGCCGATGCGATCGCGCACGTGCACGAGCCCGTCGACCACGACGACACCATCCACCACGTCGCTCACGACTGAGCACTTACACCCGAAGGACACGACATGACCACCGAGATCCACGCCGAGCACACCACCGCCGAGCACGAGCACGGCGACGCCTGCGGGCATGAGGCTGTCACGCACGACGACCACGTCGACTACGTCCACGACGGTCACAAGCACGCCGCTCACGGAGACCACTACGACGAGCACTGAGCCCGCCTCAGCGCACCGCGCGCAGAAGGGGTGGTGAGGGATTCTCCCTCACCACCCCTTCTGCCGTTCACAGCGCCCCGGCCGCTTCTCGCCGCACCGCACCGCGGCGCGACGGCATCCGCAGGCTCGCCCCCGCGACCGCGATGACCGAGACCAGGATCAGGGCGGAGGCCGGCGCGAGGGTCGTCCAGGGCGCACGCTCGACGTAGGCGATGCCCTCGGCCAGCAGCAGCCCCCACTCGGGCATCGGCGGCTGCGCCCCGAGACCCAGGAAGCCGAGCGAGGCGAGGGCCAGCGCGATACCCGGAAGACGCAGCATTCCGTGGCGCGCGAGCGGCGGCAGCGCCGTCGGCACGACATGGCGCAGCGTCGCCTCGGCGCGCCCCATGCCGAACACGGGAAGCCATCGCACGTAGCTCAGGGCCCGCGCCTCGGCAAGAAGGCTCCGCGCGTGTGCGGCCAGCGGCGGCCAGCTCACCCAGAGCACGGCCGCCGCCGCTCCCCCGGCCGTTGGGCCGACGAGGGCGGCCACGATGACGCCCGCGATGATCGGCGGCGTCGCGTTCGCGACCTCGACCGGACCTTCCGCCGCTGCGCCCGCGAAGGCGACGAGCACGCCGATCAGCACGCTCGCCAGCACGATCACCAGCGCCGGGCCCAGGGTGCCGAGGGCACCGTGCGCCACCCGCGCGAGGAGGTCGCGCCCGGAGGCGTCGGCGCCGAACGGAAGGGCCCACGACGGCGGAGCCAACCGTGGATGCGCGCTCGTGTACGGGTCGCGGACGATGCCCGCGGCGACGATGAGCGCGAGCAGAGATCCGGCGACGACGAGTGAGACGAGGGCGACGCGATCGCGCGGCCGGTGTTCCGGCGGCGGCGCCAGAGCGCCCTCGGGCAGCGGCCCACCCCAGGCCCAGAGGCGGAGTGCGCCGAAGAGCACCCCCACGGCGATCGCCGCGAGGGCGATGAACAGCACCCCGGCCTGCAGCGCCGGCAGGTCCTGCGCATTGGCCGCGCCCAGCAGGTAGCGCCCGAGCCCGGGGATCGCGAACACCTGCTCGACGGCGACCGCTCCCCCCAGCATCCCGATGAGCACGAGTCCCACCTGATCCACGACGGCGGCGACAGCGCGCCGGACGACGCCGCGCAGCACGGTCGCGGGCGCCGCTCCGGCCAGCCGCCAGATCTGCGTCCAGCGCTCGGTGCTCGCTCCGGCGAGGGCGTCGACCAGCAGACGTCCGATGAGACCGCCGGCCGGGATGCCGAGCGCGAGCGCGGGCAGCACGACGTTGACCATGCCGTGCCAGCCGTAGGGCGGGAACAGTCGCAGCTGCACGGCGAAGACGACCAGGAGCGCGCTCGCGAGGAGGAACTCCGGCATCGCGGTGAGGACGACGCCGGCGGGTCCGGCACCGCGCACCGGCCGGTCGCGGAGCACACGACGGCACGCCGGTGCGACGAGCGCCGCCGCGACGATGAGCGCCACGGCGAGGGCGAAGCCGGCGAGCGTGAGTGAGACGCCGAACGCCGAGACGGCTCCCGGTCCGACCGCGCCGCCGCTGACCCAGGACGTGCCGAGGTCGCCGCGCAGGACCTCCGACCACCAGCGCGCGCTGATGGCCAGGGGACCGCCGTCGAGCCCGAGCTCGGCGCGGATCGAGGCGAGCGCCTCGGGCGTCGGCTCGAGCTCGGCGTAGCGTGCCCGCAGGATCGACGCCGCCGGGTCGCGCTGCGACAGCCAGGGCAGGGCCCCGGCGATCGTCAGCAGCGCGAAGACGGCGACGACCCGCGAGACGAGCGCCGCCGTGTCAGCCCTGCGCATCGCCCGTCGCGGCCGCATCGATCCAGGTGTCGATGGTCACAAGGGTGCGCTCGCGCGGGTCGCGAGCCGCGTCGCGCACGCGCCTCGACTCGCCCTGCACGACGCGCTCGTGGAGCATCGGCACGGCGGCGTCGGTCGCCAGGATCCGCGCCTCGGCGGCGAGGATCGCACGCTGACGCTCGACGCCCGGTGCCGTCCGCGACGCCGTCGAGATGGCCGCGTCGACCTCCGTATCGCACAGCTGCGAAAGGGAGAATCCGCCGCCGCAGGAGAAGTCGGAGGCGAAGGAGGCGACCGGGTCGCCCGAGTCGAGCACCGTCGCACGCGACAGGATGAACGCGTCGAACGCACCGGCGAGCGCATCGGCCTCGATGAACTGGTACTCGCGAACGTCCTGCGTGACGACGAAGCCCGCCGCCTCCAGCTGCTGCTCGACGAGCACCGCGACCTCGGGCAGCTCGGCACGGTCGGTGAAGGTGCCAAGGGTGATCGGCACCGCGTCCACCGTGCCGGGGGTCGCCCGCGACGACAGCAGCGCCTCGTAGGCGGTGGTGTCGCGCGCGCCCACCGTCCACGCGAGGGCCGGACCGAGCAGGCCCCGGGCCTCGTCGGCGCGTCCCTCGTATACCGACGCGATGATCGCGGCGCGGTCGATCGCGGCGCGTGCCGCCGCGCGCACGGCCGGGTCGGCGAAGGGCCCCTTCGCCGTGTTCAGGTACAGCGTGTTCGTGCGCGGCATCGGGACCTCGTGGACGAGCTCCGGGTCGACCGTCGCGACCTGTCCGGCGGGGACCGCCTCGACGATATCGGCCGTGCCGGTGCGGAGGGCGGCCGCCCGCGCGGTGCCGTCCGGCACGAACGAGACGTCGATGCCGGCGAGCTTGGCGCGCCCGCCCCAGTACCCGTCGAACCGGTCGAGGGTGGCGCCGGTGATGCCGTCGACCGCGACGAGACGGAACGGACCGGTGCCGGTGCCGATCGGCGAGACGGTGTCGCCCGTGTACGCGGAGGGAGCGAGGATCGACAGCTGCGGGCTGGACAGGCGCTGCGGCAGCAGCGGGTCGACGTCGGCCGTGGTCACGATGACGGCGTTCCCGTCGGCCCGGGCCTGAAGCCCCACGCCCTTGAGGATGCGCGGCACGGGGCTGGCGGCCGCGGCGCGCTGGAGCGAGCCGACGACGGCGTCGGCCGTCAGGGCCGTCCCGTCGTGGAAGCGCACACCGTCGCGGATCTCGAAGCGCCAGGTGGTGTCGGCAGTCTGCGTCCAGGCGGTCGCGAGCGCGGGCTGGGCGACGGCATCGTCGTCGAGGACGACGAGGGTCTCGGCCGTGCTCCAGCGCGACAGTTTGAACGCGTCGTCGCTCAGCGGCGACAGCCCCGAACGCGGCGGCTGCAGCATGGCGACGGACACGCGTTCATCGGACGCGGCGCCGGGGGCGGCGCCACCGCCGGCGAAGCAGCCGCTCAGTGCCGGCAGGAGAAGGGCGGTCAGGGCGACGGCGGCGACCCTCAGGGATCGTCGGGGGGTGGTCATGGTGTTCCTCTCTGGTGGTGGGATCGGGGACGGTGCGTGCGCCGATGCACGCGAAGACGAGCCCGGCGGCGGGCAGGAGCGCGACGATCAGCCACGCCGCCGCGAGACCGGATGCCCCGGCGACGGCGCCGGCCAGCGCGGAGGCGCCCAGCGCGAGCACGCCGCCGGCGGAGGCGAGGGCCCCCAGGCGCGTGGCCCGGCGGGAGGCCGGGCCGGCGGCCGCGACGAGCGACTGCGCGGACGGCGTGGCGAGCATCACTGCGAGAGCCGTGCACACCGCCGCGGCGGCGGCCGCGGCCGCGAAGGCCGGGACGGATGCCGCGGCGGCCGAGACCGCGCCCGCCAGGGCGGCGGCGAGGGCGGCGGCGACGCCGGCGGCGACCGCCCGCGGCCGGGTGAGCCGTTCCGCGACCCGCGACAGCGGCCATTGCAGGAGGACGATGGTGGCGGACAGGACGATCGACACGACGCCCACCCAGCCTCCGCCGACCCCGCGCGCCGCCATCCCGAGAGGGAGCAACGAGAACAGCTGCGTGTAGACGGCGAGCACGGTGGCCGCGCCGACCGCGGAGGGGAGCACCCGCCGCAGGCGCCCGAGGTCCGCGTGATCGCCCGGTGCCGCGACGGGCACGACGGCCGCCGGCGGGCGTGCGGGCAGCAGCCGCGCGAGCACGACGAGCGCGGCGAGGAAGACCGCGGAGGCGACGATCACGACGGGCACGGCGTAGGCGGGCATGAAGAGGGCGCCGACCGCCGCGCCGACGATGCCTCCTGCCTCCCCCGCCAGCGCGAGCGCGGCGAAGGGGGTCGGAGCGCTCCACCGACGCGCACCGACCGGGCGCGGACGCGCACGCGATGCGGCATCCGCGGCCCCGGCATAGGCGTCGACCGCGGGCGAGAACAGCGCACCGGCCATACCGATGAGAAGGACCGCGATCACGAACACCGCAGGAGTCGGAGCCAGCGCCAGCAGGACGAAGCCCAACGCCCGCACGGCGCACCCGGTGAGCAGCACAGTCCGGGCCCCGAGCCGGTCGGCGAGAGCGCCGCCGACGATGAACAGGCCCTGCTGCACGGCGACACGTGCCCCGACGATCGCGCCGATCGCGGCGGGACCGAGGTGGAAGCGGTCGTCGGCGAGCACCGCGATGAAGGGGACGACGCTCGAGAAGCCGATCATGAAGGCGGCCTGCGCGGCCAGCATCACGCGCAGCCGGGGTGACGCGCTCATGCGACCTCCGTCGCCGGGAGGATCTCGAGGATCGCGTCGCACCGCGCCGCCAGCGCCGCATCGTGGGTGACGATCAGCAGCGCCGTGCCGAGGGACGGGGCGAGGGCGAGGACGGCGGATGCCACGGCATCCGCCGTCGCCGCATCGAGCGCGCTCGTGGGCTCGTCGGCGACGATCACCGCGGGCTCCGCCGCGACGGCACGGACGATCGCGGCGCGCTGCGCCTGACCGCCCGACAGCTCGCCGGGTCGGCGGGCCAGCAGGAGCGGGTCGAGGTGGGCGATCTCCGCCGCCCGATGCACCCGCACCTCGGCATCGGAGCCGTCCGCGACGCCGAGCCGTCGCAGGGCGTCGGCGATCTGGGAGCCGACGGCGCGCGACGGCACGAACGACGCGGCCGCATCCTGCGGGATCCCCTGGACAAGGCATCGGCGAGCCCGACGCGGACCGCGGGTCGCGTCGTTCCATGGCTCGCCCTGCACACGCACCGTCCCGGCGGCCGGGCGCTTCAGCCCCAGCACGATCTCCGCGAGGGTGGACTTGCCGGCGCCCGAGCGTCCGATGACGGCGAGGCTCTGACCGGCCGCCACCGTCAGGTCCGTCGGTGCGAGCGCCGTCGTCCGCGCGCGGCCGGTGCCGTGGACGAACGTGACCGCGCGCACCTCCAACGCCGTCATGAGGCCTCCCCCGCCGCGGAGGATGCGCCGGCCCCAGGCGCGCACGGCGCGGGGATGTCGGCGACGATGCGACCGTCGCGCACCTCCAGACGGCGTGCGCCGAGCACCGCGGCGACCTCGGGATCGTGGGTGGAGACAACGAGGGCCGGTGCGCCCGCGGCACCGGAGGCGAGAGCGCCGGTGAGCAGCGAGAGCACCTCGTCGCGGGTCTGCGGATCGAGCGCGCTGGTCGGCTCGTCGGCGACGACGAGGCCGGCACCGCTCAGCACGGCCAGCGCGATGGCGGCCCGCTGCGCCTGGCCGCCCGACAGCTCGGCGGGGCGGCGGCGACGAAGACGCGGATCCCCGAGGCCCACCCGGGCCAGCGCGTCGCCCGCGCGCGTACGATCCGCACCGGTCACGACCCGCAGCTGACGGCCCAGTCGGATCAGCGGATGGAACGCCTCGATGCCGCGCTGGGGCACGAAGCCGACGCGCTCGAGGCCGGGGGCGTCACGGCGCCCGGTCAGGGTGAGACCGTCCAGCAGCCGCGCAGCCAGAACCGACAGCAGGAGGCTCTTGCCCGCACCCGATGGCCCGCGCACGACGATGCGTTCACCGGCGGCCACCTCCAGGCGAGGGACCTCCAGCAGCGGAGTCGTCTCGTCGGCGGCGCGGACGCGCACGTCGGCAAGAGTGAGCACGGAGCCTCCATCGCGGTGATCGGGCCATCGCGAGTGCAGCCCTGGTACTGATAATCATTCTCGCAAAGGCGCCGCGCAGAGGCAAATCCCCCGCAGACGGCGTGACGCTGTGCGGGAGCGAGAGGTCAGCCGATGAGCTCGGAGAGCTCGAACCAGCGCTCCTCCAGCGCAGCGATCTCTGCCTCGAGCTCGCCGATCGCGCGCATCTTCTCGCCCAGCCCCGCATAGTCGGACTGGTCGTGGTCGGCAAGGGCGGTGCGGGCGGCATCCACCTGGGCCGTCAGTTTCTGGATCCGCCGCTCCGCCGCCGCCAGCTCCTTCTGCGCCGCGCGGAGGTCGGCACCGGCCAACGCCGGACCACCGTCACCCTCCGACGTCGCCGCGGCGGGCGCCGCCGGCTGATCGCGCTGGGCGGCGCGGAGCCTCAGGTACTCGTCGATTCCTCCCGGCAGGTGCCGGAGGCGCCCGCTCATCACGGCGTACTGCTGATCGGTGACCCGCTCGAGGAAGTAGCGGTCGTGGCTGACCACCAGGAGCGTCCCCGCCCACGAATCGAGAAGATCCTCGATCGCGGCCAGCATGTCGGTGTCCAGGTCGTTGGTCGGCTCGTCGAGGATCAGCACGTTGGGCTGATCGAGCAGGATCAGCAGCAGCTGCAGCCGACGCTGCTGACCACCGGACAGATCCTTCACGGGCGTCGACAGCTGCGCCGAGCTGAAGCCCATGCGCTCCAGCAGCTGGCCCGGCGTGAGTTCGGCCGCCTTGGAGCCCGTCCCGATCGTGTAGCTCGTGCGCAGGCCCGAGATGACCACGCGCACCGGATCGTCCAGGTATTGGTCGAGCTCGTCCATCCGCTGCGTGAGCGTCGCGACCTTCACGGTCTTTCCGCGCTTGACCCGACCGTGGCTGGGCTCGACCGTGCCGGCGATGAGCCCGAGGAGCGTGGACTTGCCGGCACCGTTGACCCCGAGGATGCCGGTGCGCTCCCCCGGCGCGATGCGCCACTCGACGTCCTGCAGCACCTGTCGATCGCCGTAGGTCACGCCGGCGTCGAGCAGGTCGACGACGTCCTTGCCCAACCGGGACACGGCGAGCGACTGCAACTGCACCTTGTCGCGGATCTCGGGGACGTCGGCGATGAGTTCATTGGCCGCCTCGATGCGGAACCGCGGCTTGCTGGTGCGCGCCGGCGCGCCGCGGCGCAGCCACGCGAGCTCTTTGCGAGCGAGGTTCTGTCGACGCTGCTCGATCACGGCCGACTGGCGGTCGCGCTCGACGCGCTGCAGCACGTAGGCCGCGTAGCCGCCCTCGAACGGCTCGACGATGCGGTCGTGCACCTCCCACGTCTTGGTGCAGACCTCGTCCAGGAACCATCGATCGTGGGTGACGACCAGGAGCGCACCCTGGGATGCCGACCAGCGCCGCTTGAGGTGCGCGGCGAGCCAGGCCACCGCTTCGACATCGAGGTGGTTCGTGGGCTCGTCGAGCGCCAGCACGTCCCAGTCTCCGACGAGCAGGTGCGCGAGCGCGACCCGTCGCCGCTGCCCTCCGGAGAGTCCGGCGACCGGGCCGTCCCAGTCGAGATCACCCACGAGGCCCGCGATCACGTCGCGCACCCCGGCATCCCCGGCCCAGTCGTGCTCGGCGCGGTCGCCGACGACGCTCTGCGCGATGGTCAACGTGTCATCGAGCGTGTCGCCCTGGTCGAGCACGCCCACGCGCACGCCGCCGCGCACCGTCACGCGCCCGGCATCCGGCGCGAGGCGGCCGGCCAGCATGGCCATGAGGGATGACTTGCCGTCGCCGTTACGACCGACGATGCCGATGCGGTCGCCCTCGTCGACGCCGAGCGAGACGCGGTCGAACACGACCTTCGTGGGGAATTCCAGGTGGAGGCCTTCGGCCCCGAGCAGATGCGCCATATCGGTTCCAGGCTACGCGAGCGGGCGGACGGCCGATGGCCCCGTTCCCAGCATGGACATCGGATCTTCGTATCGCCGTCATAGGCTGGAGCTTTCGCCCTCTCTTCTCGTGGGCGGAGAAACCGTCGCACATCAGAAACCGGAGAGATGACATGAACACGAAGAACGTCACCCGCATCGGCGGGATCGCCGCAGCCCTCAGCCTCACGGCCGCGCTCACCGCCTGCGCGGGCGGGCAGAGCGTCGCCGACGCCTGCAGCATCGCAAAGACCGAGATCGAGACGGCGACCTCGAGCATCACGAGCGACCTCAACGCGTCGATGAGCCAGGCGACCTCGGGCGAGAAGGTCGACTTCTCGTCGCTCTTCCAGCCGGTTCTGGACGGACTCTCCTCTGCGGAGTCGAAGGTCACCAATGAGCAGGTCAAGGCCCCGCTGAGCGCATTCGCCGACGAGTACCGCAACTTCGCCGCGATCTTCGCCGACTTCGAGATGCCCAACCTGAAGAACATCGATCCGAGCGACGAGGCCGCCATGCAGAAGCTGCAGGAGGCTCAGGCCAAGGCCGAGGAGATCTCCACGAAGGGCCAGGAATCCTCGACGAAGCTGACCGCCGAGGCCAAGAAGCTGCAGGAGGTCTGCGGCAGCTGAGACCTCTCACCACGCGGGGCCCGGATCCGACACCGGTCCGGGCCCCGCGTGGTTCCAGGGCTCAGTACCAGAAGCTCAGACGCGGCGGCACCGTCGAGGCGAACAGTCGCGCCAGTCGCGCCGGATCATCGGCGACCATACGTCCCGCTCGCGCGAGCGTGACGGCCGAGACTCCGCCGAGCAGCATCGCCGACAGCTCGGCCACCCCGATCGTCGCCGTGGGAATGCCGACCGGCGGTTCGTCCACGATGTCGACCGCAGCGACGCCGTCGGCATCCGCCGTCAGCACGAACGTGCCGGCGGCGACGCCGAGTGGGTCGGCGATCTGCAGCGTCACCGCGTCGGCGACGTCGTAGGTGCGCGCCGACAGCGCGGCCGGCACGTCGAGGATCCGCGTGTAGTGGTGGTCGCGCACGGTGACCGTCGCGGCGCGCTGATCGGCGATCATCCACCACAGCGGTTCGTCGACCGACAGCTCGCCCGCGCGTACCGTGCCGATGAGGTCCATCGTCAGCAGGAAGCGCCACAGACCGGCGTACGCCTCGTCCGTCGCCGCGACCAGCAGCAGGACATCGACGGTCGAGGCCACGAAGTCGTGCTCGTTCTCGGTCACCTTGTACAGCGCGACGCCGTCGACCTCCCCCGCCACGGAGCGGTACTGGACCACGCGGAGCTCCTCGGCCTTCTCGGCGTCGGGCCTGATGCCGAAGAAGCGCTCCCAGTGCCCACCGGGCATCTCGATCTCACCGGGCGTCTGCGTGCGCACGCGCTCGTGCAGCGCCGCGGCGATGTCGCGCCCCTGCGCGCGGGTGACGAAGTCGATGCGTCCCGGCGCCTCGGGCCCCACCCAGCGCGCCCGACGTGCGTCGATCGTCCACTGCGCGGCAAGTGCGGCCGGCGCGAAGCCGAAGCGGCCGTAGATCGTCGACTCGCTCACGGTGAGGATCGCGACGGGAAGCCCGCGCTCGACGGCGGTGCGCAACTCCCCCGTCATCACGGAGCGCAGGATGCCACGGCGACGGTGGGTGGGAGCGACGGTGACCGAGCTGATCGCGCACGCGGGAACGGTACCGCCCGGAAGCGTGAGCTCCGCCGCCCACGACGCGAACGTCGCGACCGGAACGTCGGGCTGCGGGGCGGTGTCGTCGAACACGCCGATCTTGCGCCGATACGCCGTGTGCGCGAAGAAGGCGTCGCGCTGCACATCGGTGCGCTCACCGCCCAGGAAGCCGCGGGAGACGGCTTCCAACCAGGGGTCGGTCTCGCTGCGCAGCGCATCGTCGACTCGGCGCACGCCGAGCCCGCGTCCATCGAGCTCGTCGGTCATCGTGCGGTCCAGCGATGCATCGTGGTGGGAGCGGTGATCGGACATGCGGGTCTCCATTCGTGCGGACGGTCTGCGGTGAGGCTCGGCCTGGTGGTGCGGGGCGTTCTCAGGCGCTGATGACACGCGCGCCCGGGACGGGTCCGTGCACGTGCAGCACACGCGATCCGGAAGCCGCCGACGCGGCGAGTTCGGACGCCAGCGCCGCCGCTCCGCGCTCGTCGGCGGCGAGGAAGGCGACAGTGGGTCCCGAACCCGAGACGAGCCCGGCCAGAGCGCCCGCGCGATGACCGCCGCGCAGCGTCGCGGCCAGCGAGGGCCGCAGCGAGAGGGCGGCCTCTTGCAGGTCGTTGTGGACGGCGACCGCGAGCGCGGCGGGATCGCCCGCACGCAGTGCCTGCATCACGACAGGATCGGCGGCGGGCACCCCGTGCGCGGGCGCGATGTCGGGCAGGGCTCTCAAACGGTCCAGTTCCCGATACACCGCCGGCGTCGACAGTCCGTCCGCGCTCGTCACGAGGACCCAGTCGAAGCGACCCCGTGCCAGCGCGGGGGCCAGCTCGTCGCCGCGACCCGTGCCGATCGCCGTTCCCCCGAGCACCGCGAAGGGCACATCTGCGCCCAGGGGCGCCGCCAGCTCCTGAAGTTCGAGAGTCGTGAGTCCCCCGCCGAGCAGCTCGTTGACGGCGACGAGAGCGGCCGCGGCATCCGCCGACCCGCCCCCCATCCCGCCGGCGACGGGCACGCCCTTATGGATGTCGAGGTGGATGCCGCCGCGCCACCCGAGCCGCTCGGCGACGCGCCGCGCGGCGCGGACGGCGAGGTTGGACTCGTCGAGCGGCACCCCCGACACGTCCAGGTCGCCGGTGACCGCCAGCGTGAAGTCGTCCGCCACCTGGGCCCAGACGTCTTCGTAGGCGGAGACCGCCTGATACACCGACGCCACGTCGTGGTAGCCGTCGGGCTGGGCGTCACCGACGTCGAAGGCGATGTTGATCTTGCCGGGCGCACGCACGTGCACCCGGCGACCCGCCACCGCAGCGGTCGTCACGAAGCGTCCGCCCAGACCTCGCCGATGCCGGCGGAGATGACGTCGATGCGTTCCAGTTCTTCCGCGTCGAACGCGGGGCCGTTCACGGCCGCGAGGTTCTCGTCGAGCTGCTGCGTGCGCGAGGCGCCGATGAGCGCCGAGGCCACGACGCCGTCGCGCAGCACCCACTGCAGCGCGAGCTGAGCGAGGCTCTGTCCGCGCTCGCGGGCGATCACGTTCAGCGCGCGCAGGCCCTCCAGCGCAGTGTCCGTGAGACGACGGCCCGGCAGCGACGAGCGCTCCTGCGATCGCGCCGAGGTCCCGTCGCCCAGATAGCGATCGGTGAGCAGCCCCTGCGCGAGCGGCACGAAGGCGATCGCACCCATCCCCTCCTCACGCAGGACGCCGGTCAGGCCGTCCTCGATCCATCGACCGAGGATCGAGTAGGAGGGCTGATGGATGATCAGCGGAGTGCCCAGAGAGCGCGCCACCGCGGCAGCCCGCGCCGTCTGGTCGGGCTCGTACGAGGAGATGCCGACGTAGAGCGCCTTGCCCTGACGCACGAGGGTATCCAGCGCCGCGACCGTCTCTTCGATCGGGGTGACGGGATCGAAGCGGTGCGAGTAGAAGATGTCGACGTAGTCGAGCGACATGCGCGTCAGCGACTGCTCGGCGCTGGCGAGCAGGTACTTGCGCGAACCCCACTGACCGTAGGGCCCGTCCCACATGTCGTAGCCGGCCTTGGACGAGATGATGAGCTCGTCCCGGTAGGGCCGGAAGTCCTCGCGCATCATGCGTCCGAAATTGGTCTCGGCGCTGCCGTAGGGCGGACCGTAGTTGTTGGCGAGATCGAAATGGGTGATGCCGCGGTCGAACGCGTGGCGCAGTAGCGCGCGCTGGTTGTCGAAGGGGACGTTGTCGCCGAAGTTCCACCACAACCCCAGCGAGATCGCGGGCAGATACAGCCCGCTCGAGCCCACCTGACGAAACGCGGAGGCGGAGTAGCGGTCGGATGCCGCAGCGTACGGACGGTGCAGGTCGCCGCCGCGTGAGGCGGGGAAGCGCTCGGAGATGTCGGTCACCCGTCCAGGCTATCGACCGCGACCGCCCGCCGCGCCTGCCGTCCCCGAAACGCGCGGGAAACGCCGGCACCGTACGCTGAGCCTCTCCGACGACGAAGGGCGGTCCTCGTGACGGCAGCACTGGAGGCACTTTCACCGCACCCGCATCCCTGGTCGGGCCTGCTGGCCCGCGACGACGTGCGCTGGGTGGATGGCGTGCTCCACATCGTGCACGACGACCTGACGCCCGAGATGGCCCGTGTGGCCGACATCGGCCTCATCGCCGACACCCTGGCCGCCGCCGGTATCGATCCGCTGCTCGCGCAAGACGATCACGGCGCCGCCGTCATCGTGGTCGATGCCGCGGAGGGGCGCGCGGCGCTCCGCGCCCTCGCTGCCGCCGGAGCCCGGGAGCCCCTGTACGCGAAGGCGCCGGGCGGTGCCGCCCGTCTCGCCGTCGATGTGCCTCTGCCCGAGGCCGACGCCGTCTGGTCCCTGCGACTGTTCCGTCCCCGCGTCACCGACAGCGGCTCTCTCCGCTACGGCAGCGCGGAGGGCGTGCGCCTGGAGACATGGCGCATGAGCGGCGATCTGGTCCACACGCCACGACCCACCGCGCTCACGCGGCGCGTCTTCCCGGCATCCGATCTCGTCGTCACGACGGTCTGGCGCTACGGCAGGTCGTGGCGCACCGTGGCCGGCATGTTCGAGGTGCGTCCCCACCAGGTCACCGTCGACATCGACATGGTCTTCTCCTGGGTCGACGGGTCGGCGAGCGAGTTCCAACGGCAGCGCGCCGCCCAGCAGGAGGAGTACGTCGTCGGCAAAGGCGACGACGGGCCCGCCCGCTACCGGCACGTCGACGAGCTGCGGTACGCGCTGCGCAGCGTGCACATGTACGCCCCCTGGGTGCGCCGCATCTTCATCGCCACCGACTCGCCGCAGCCGGCATGGCTGCGGGAGCATCCGCGGGTCACGGTCGTTCGCAGCGAGGAGTTCTTCGCCGATCCGTCGGTGCTCCCCACGCACAACTCCCATGCCGTCGAGGCGCAACTCCACCGCATCGACGGGCTGGCCGAGCACTTCCTCTACTCGAACGACGACATGTTCTTCGGCCGCCCCGTGACGGCGGAGATGTTCTTCACCGCGGGGGGCCTCACGAAGTTCGTCGAGTGCGACGTCCGCATCGGATCGGGCCCCACGCGCACGGAACGGTCCGGACACGACAACGCGCTGCGCGTGAATCGGGAGCTCCTGCGCGAGCGGTTCGGTCGCGTGATCCTGCGCGACCTCGAACACTGTGCAGCACCGATGCGGCGAAGCGTGGCCGCGGAGGTGGAGCGCGAGTTCGCCGACGACATCGCGCGCACCGCGGCATCGCGCTTCCGCAGCGCGACCGACGTCTCCGTGACCAACAGCCTGTACCACTACTACGCGCTCATGACCGGGCGGGCGATCGCGACGACCGAGCCGCGCGTGCGGTACGTGCAGACCACGATGGCGTCCGCCCTGAAGAAGATGCGTCGACTGGAGCAGCGCCGCGACGCCGACATGTTCTGCCTGAACGACGGCGGCGAGACGGAGGTGCCGGAAGAGCTGCGGGTGCGGATGCTCCGCGACACGCTCGAGCGGATGTTCCCGGTCCGCGCCCCGTGGGAACGTCCGCTCAGTGGCGCACGGACACCGGACGTGTCGGCGGGGCCGACGGCCGCTGCACGCCGACGCCCGTGATCCCCGCCTCCGCGAGGAGCCGCTGCGCCGTCTGCGGGTCGGTGTACTCCATGACGCGTGGCACATCGACGGGGACCACGGAATGGACCACCGTGTCGTCGTACACGTGGACGAGGTTGTAGGACTGCGCACCGTCCTGCGGGCGGGTGCCGCCGACCGGCACGGTGAGATCCTGTGCATAACAGGTCGACGAGGCGACGGAGACGGGGATGCCGGCGAAGGTCGCGAACGTCGAGTAGTGGAGGTGCCCGGCGATGATCGCACGGACGTCGGTGCCGCGCAGCACGCGAGCCAGCCGCGCCTGATCGCGAAGCTCCACGCTCGCCGCGAGCGCGAGCACGCTCGGCACAGGCGGGTGATGCATGGCGAGGATCGTGCCCAGCGGCGCGGGAGTGGCGAGCACCGTGGCGAGCCAGGCCAACTGCGCGTCGCTGATCTCGCCGTAGTGGTGCCCGGGCACGGAGGTGTCGAGGGTGACGATGCGCAGGCCGTCGAACTCGTCGACGCGGTCGACGGGGCGAAGGTCGGCGTCCTCGTCGTCCCACAGCTCACTGCGGAACGCGGCGCGATCGTCGTGGTTTCCCATCACCCACACCACCGGCGCCTCCAGGCGAGCGGCCACGGGCTCGACCATCGCGCGCAGCATGGCGTAGGCGGCGCGTTCGCCGAGATCGACGAGGTCGCCCGTCACCACGATCGCGTCGGGACGCACGCCCGATGCTTCGATGCCGGCCAGGGCACGCGCCAGGTGCTCCTCGCCCGACACGCGCTCCCAGATGCGCGAGCCGGCCGCGCGCAGGTGGGTGTCGCTGAGGTGGAGCAGAACCCGTTCGGGAGCAGGATGCTCGGCCACACGCATAGTCGCAATGTTACAAGCATGTTTCGTGACCGCGCGGTGAACAGGACGCGACATGTCGCCGACCGACGGTCAGCGGGTCACGGCGAGGCCCGGCGTGCGCACCGGTGCTTACCGAAGCGTGTGGGCGATCGCGACGAAGTCCGCGATGGTGAGCTGCTCACCACGCGCCGTCGGGTCGACGCCCGCAGCCTCCAACACCGCCGATGCGGTGCTCGACGATCCGCCGAGCACCGGTGCCAGCGCCTGCCGCAGCATCTTGCGGCGCTGCTGGAAGGCGGCATCGACCACCTGGAACGTCGCGCGGCGCAGAGCCTCGTCGCCGCGCGGCTCGGGGTCACGACGGAACCCGACGAGCACGCTGTCGACGTTCGGCACCGGCCAGAAGACCTGCCGAGAAACGGTGCCGGCCAGCCTCCACGGACCGTACCAGGCGGCCTTCACGCTGGGCGCGCCGTAGATCTTGGATCCCGGCGGGGCGGCGAGCCGCTCCCCCACCTCGGCCTGCACCATCACGACACCGCGCTCGAGACCCGGGAAGGTCTCCATGAAGTGCAGCAGCACCGGAACGCTCACGTTGTACGGCAGGTTCGCGACGAGCACGTTCGGATCGCCGGGAAGAGCGGTGACGCGAAGGGCGTCGGCATCCACCACCGTCAAGGCGCCCTCGGCGACGCCGTGAGACGCAGCGGTGGCCGGCAGACGCTCGGCGAGGCGATGATCGATCTCGACCGCGGTGACCGCCGCGCCCGTCTCGAGGATCGCCAGCGTGAGCGACCCGAGCCCGGGGCCCACCTCGACGACACGGTCGGTGGCCGCCACCTCCGCGACATGCACGATCTTTCGCACCGTGTTGGCGTCGACGACGAAGTTCTGACCGAGCTTCTTCGTCGGGGTCACGTCGAGGTCGGCGGCGAGCGCACGGATCTCGGCGGCTCCGAGCAAGGTCACGGGCATGCGCTCCAGCCTATCCGGCGGGGCCGCCGGCTCGAGGGACGCCGCGATCGCCCCTCTACGGGACCCAGTAGCCGACGGCGCAGAGCAGGCGCGTCTCGTCGTCGGCATCGGCCGGTGCCTCGATGGCGGGAGGGAACACGCCCCACTGGCGCCACTCGTCCGCGAACGTCACGACGTGCTCCTCGAGACCGGCGATGAGCTCCGGCGACAGATGGAACGGGATGCCGAGGTGCTTCGCGATCTGCCATGCCTGGAACGCCCGGTAGGTGGCCAAGTGCGCGAGGCCTTCGGCGGCGGGGTAGTCGCCGTAGCTGAACCGGAACGTGTCGGCGTAGCCGCCGGCGCGAACGGCGGCGGTCGCGGCGTCGTTGCGCGCGTCGTAGGCGCCGATCGGATCATCGCCCAGCAGATCGACCCCGCGCAGGTCGTCGCCGTCTGCCGACGCACGGCCGCGCAGGACGTCGGGCACCCACGCCTCGTCGTAGGTGTGGGCCTGCAGGACGTCGCGGAACGTGGGGTCGGGGGTGGAGGTCCAGTCGGCGGGCGCCGACCGGGTGAGATCGGCCGGATCGATCCGATCGATCACGTCGCGCAGGGCGGCGTCGGAACGCAGAAACAGCTCGTCGGTGTTCATGGTCGACACGCTAGAGGGATCCTCCGACACGGCTTCGGTCGGATCCGCCGCTGCCGTCGCCGGCGCCACCGAGACGTCTCGTGCCGACGAGATGTCGCGTATCGCGGACGGGCTCGCGAAACCCTACGCGGACGCCGCGGCGCGGGCGGCCGCGGGCAGGGCGTCGACGATCTGCGCCACCGCGGCATCGTCGTGCGCGGCGGTGAGGAACCACGCCTCGAACGCCGACGGCGGCAGCGAGACGCCGGCATCCAGCATCGCGTGGAAGAACCGGCCGTAGGCGGCGGTGTCCTGCTGCTGCGCCGTCGCGTAGTCCGGCACCCCGCCGACGACTTCGGCGCCGAAGAAGACGCTGAACAGGGTTCCCGCCCGCTGCAGCACGTGGGGCACCCCGGCCGCAGTCAGCGCCGCCGTCGCCGCGTCGGCGACCGCGTCGGCCGCCGCTGCCAGCCGGGCGTACGCGGAGGCATCGGCCAGACGGAGCGTCGCCAGGCCCGCGGCGACCGCGACGGGGTTTCCGCTCAGCGTGCCGGCCTGGTACACCGGCCCCAGCGGGGCGAGCATGTCCATGACGTCGGCGCGGCCGCCGACCGCGGCGACCGGCAGTCCACCGCCGATGACCTTTCCGAAGGTCACCAGGTCGGGTACGACCTCCTCCCCCGCGTCCGCGAGCACCTGGGCGTAGCCGCCCGATGCGGCGCGGAAGCCGGTGAGCACCTCGTCGCTGATCAGCAGGGCGCCCTCGCGTCGGCAGACATCCGCGACGAACGTCGAGAATCCGGGTGCCGGCGCGACCACCCCCATGTTCGCGGCCGCGGCCTCGGTGATCACGGCGGCGATCCGACCGGAATGCGCGGCGAAGACCTCCTCCAGCGCGGCACGGTCGTTGTACGGCACGACGAGCGTCTGCGCCGCGACGGCCTCCGGCACACCGGCAGAGCCCGGCAGTGCGAAGGTCGCCAGCCCCGACCCGGCGGCGGCGAGCAGCCCGTCGGAGTGACCGTGGTAGTGACCGGCGAACTTGATGAGAAGGTCCCGTCCGGTCGCGCCGCGCGCCAGTCTGATGGCGGTCATCGTCGCCTCGGTGCCGGTGGAGACCAGTCGCGCCTTCTGCACGGCCGGCACCCGTCGCACGATCTCCTCGACGAGCTCCGCCTCGGCCGGCGTCGGCGCCCCGAACGAGAGTCCGCGCGAGGCGGCGGCCTGGACGGCGGCGACGACCTCGGGATGAGCGTGACCGAGCAGCGCCGGCCCCCAGCTGGCGACGAGGTCGACGTAGCGGCGGCCCTCGGCATCCGTCACATACGCCCCCGCGGCCTCGACGAGGAAGCGGGGCGTCCCACCGACCGAGCCGTAGGCGCGCACGGGCGAGTCCACGCCACCGGGGATGACCGCGCGGGCGCGGGTGAACAGGGCGTCGTTGGTGTCGGTCATGCGAGTGCCCGTCCCTCTCGGAGCCAGCCGGCGACCTCGATCGCCCAGTACGTCAGAATCGCCTCGGCGCCGGCGCGGCGGATGCCGAGGATGCTCTCCCCGATCGCACGCTCACGGTCGATGACCCCGGCCGCGGCAGCGTGCTCGATCATCGCGTATTCGCCGGACACCTGGTAGGCCCAGACCGGGACGGACGACACCGCCGCGACCTCGGCGAGCACGTCGAGGTACGGACCGGCGGGTTTGACCATGACGATGTCGGCGCCCTCGTCGATGTCGGCGAGAGCCTCCTGCACCCCTTCGCGACCGTTGGCGGCATCGAGCTGGTAGGTGCGACGGTCGCCGGTGAGGGTCGACTCGACGGCGTCGCGGAACGGACCGTAGAACGCGGAGGCGTACTTGGCGGAGTACGCGAGGATCACGACGTCGCTGCGGCCCGCGGCATCCAGAGCCGCACGGCAGGCGGCGACCTGGCCGTCCATCATGCCCGACAGTCCGAGGACGTCGGCGCCGGCTTCTGCCTGGGCGAGCGCCATCCGCGCGTACACCTCGAGAGTCGCGTCGTTGTCGACCGATCCGTCGGCGGCCAGCACACCGCAGTGGCCGTGGTCGGTGAACTCGTCGAGGCAGAGGTCCGCCTGCACCGTCAGACGCCCCTTCGCCGCCGCGGCGGCCACGGCGATCGCACGGTTGAGGATGCCGTCGGGATCGGTCGCACCGCTGCCGACGGCGTCGCGGACAGCGGACACACCGAAGAGCATGATGCCGCCGATGCCGGCCTCGGCCGCCTCGTCGACGACGGCCGCGAGCTGCGCGAGCGGGTACTGCTGCACCCCCGGCATGCTCGCAATCGGCTGCGCCTCGGAGATGCCCTCTTTCACGAACACCGGAAGGACGAGCCGGCGCGGACTCAGGTCGGCTTCGGCGACGAGGCGTCGCAGGGCGGCACTGCGGCGCAGACGACGCAGGCGACGGACGGGAAACGCGGTCATCGGATGACCTCCTGGAGTCGGGGAAGGGTGTCGAGCTCGGCGATGAGGGCGTCGATGCTCTGTGTGCAGGCGGTGTGGCCGACGACGAAGCCGAGGCGCTCGGCGTCGCGGGTCGTTCCCGGACCGATCGAGGCGACGAGCGTGGATGCCGGCAGCACCCCGACCTGGCGGCGCAGTTCGCGCCCGACGCTCAGTGAGGTCAGCAGCACGACGGCGACGCGTCCGGCAGCGAGATCGGCCGCCACGTCGGGGGCGAGATCGATTCCCACCGTGCGGTAGCCGATGCAGACGTCGACGGCGAAGCCGCGCAGCTCCAGCTCGTCGCTGACGACGGCGCCGGCAAGGTCGGAGCGCACCACGAGGCAGCGCCCGGTCGAGCTCGCGCTGTGCGCTGCGCACCACTGCGCGATCATGGTCTGCGCCGATGAGCGGCCCAGCGGCACGAAGTCGACGTTCGCGCCCAGATCGGCGACGGCGCGCGCGGTGGCCTGGCCGACCGCCGCGATTCGCAGCGACGTCGGCAACGTGCGTTCGCTCGCCGACAGGAAGACGGCGATCTGCTCGACGCTGGCGGCGCTCGTGACGAACAGCCACTCGTAATCGCCGTCGGCAAGCCGCCGGAAGGCGGCGTCGCGCGCGGTGGTGTCGCGCGGCGGGGCGGTGCGGATGAGCGGCGCGATCACGGGGTGGGCGCCACGACGCGAGAGCTCGCCGGCCACGCGCTCGCCCCATGCGCCGCCGCGCGGTACGAGGACGCGGGCGCCGGCGAGGGCCGTCACCGGGGCTCCCCCTCGGGACGTGGACCGAGGTCGGCGAGATCGACGGCCCCGGCCTCCATCAAGGCGGCGACGACGACGGCCGCGGCCGCGTCGCGACCGTCCGCCGTCGTGAGGTCGGCAGGGTCCGCGGAGTGCCCGACGCGGACGGTGCGCGCACCGTCGAGGGCGTACACCTCGGCGACCAGCGTGACGGCGTCGTGCGCGCGCCGCGCGGAGATGCCTACCGGCGCGGCACATCCGGCCTCCAGCATCCGCAGGACGGCACGCTCCCACAGCGCGGTGATTTCGGCATCCGCATCCGTGATCGCGGCGATCTGCGCGGCGACCGGGGAATCCGTGCGCACCTCGACCGCGAGCGCGCCCTGGCCGGCGGAGGTGGGCCAGCCGTCGGCGTCGAAGCGGTCGGTGATCCGGTCGGTGCGTCCGATCCGGGTCAGCCCCGCCTCGGCCAGCACGATGGCGTCGTACTCCCCTTCGTCGACCTTGCGCAGTCGAGTGTCGACGTTGCCGCGGATGCCGCGCACCTGCAGATCGGGCCGGCGCCGCAGCAGCTGGGCGACCCGCCGGGGTGATCCGCTGCCGACCACGGCGCCGTGCGGCAGCGCCTCGAGCGTGAGGCCTCCGCGCGCGCACAGCACATCCGCCACAGGGGCCCGCGGCGGAACGGCACCGATCGCGAGGCCGGCGACGTCGGCCGTGGGAAGGTCCTTCATCGAGTGCACCACGAGGTCGCACTCGTCGCGCAGCAACGCCTCACGCAGCGCCGCGACGAACACGCCGGTACCACCCAGCTGCGCGAGGGGTCCGGTGAGCACGTCGCCCGCCGTCGTGATCGGCACCAGCTCCACCTCGCGGCCGGTCGCCGCCCGCAGGGCGTCGGCGACGTGGCCGGACTGCGTGGTGGCCAGCAGACTCGCTCGGGTTCCGAGTCGCAGCGGCGCGGGTGCGGCGGCGTCGGTCACCGTCACGGCGCGATCCCCGCGAGTGCCGGCTGGAAGCCGAGTCGCTTGTTCTCGCAGCATCCGGGACGGCAGACGTCGTACCAGGGTCCGAGGTGCGTCTCGTGCGGGCGGTCGGCCGCGGCGGTGCCGTTCAGCCGCTCCACCATGAGGTCGACCAGTCCCGCGACGTACGCCGGGTGCGTCCCCGGAGTCGGGGTGCGGATCGCCGTGAGACCGAGCTCGTCGGCCGTCTCCATCGCCTCGGTGTCGAGGTCCCAGAGCACCTCCATGTGGTCGCTGACGAAGCCGAGCGGCACGATGAGCACGGCCTTGCGACCACGGGCGGGCAGCTCGGCCATCGCGTCGTTGATGTCGGGCTCGAGCCACGGCACCTGCGGCGGGCCCGAACGGCTCTGGAAGACGAGCTGCCAGGCGCACGACGAGCCCAGCCGCGACATGATCGTCTCGGCGACGGCTGTGTGCTGCGCGACGTAGGCGCCGCCGGCGCCGAATCCGCGCTCGGGCGGGCCGGAACGGTCGGCGTCGCTGTTCGGGATCGAGTGGGTAGAGAAGAGGATCTCGATCTCGTCGTCCGCGAAGCCCTGGGCATGGAGGGCCTCGAGTCCCTCGGCGACGCCCTCCGCGAAGGGGGTCACGAAGCCCGGGTGGTCGAAGAACTGGCGCACCTTGTCGATCTCGACGGCACCGCTCAGGCCGGTGGCCTCGACGGCGTCGGCGAGATCTTCGCGGTACTGGCGGCACGACGAGTACGAGCTGTACGCGCTGGTCGCGATCGCGAGCAGGCGCCGGTGGCCGGCGTCATGGGCGTCCTGCAGGGCGTCGGCGACGTACGGCATCCAGTTGCGGTTGCCCCAGTACACCGGCAGCTCCAGGCCGCGCGCCGCGAGCTCGGTATCCAGCGCCGCCTTCAGCTCACGGTTGTGCTGGTTGATCGGCGACACCCCGCCGAAGTGACGGTAGTGATGGGCGACCTCTTCGAGGCGCTCGTCGGGGATGCCGCGGCCCGCCGTGACGTTGCGCAGGAACGGGATCACGTCGTCCTGACCCTCGGGTCCGCCGAACCCCAGCAGCAGCACACCGTCATACGCCACGGGGGCGCTCACGTGCGGATCGCCGGCGCAGGTCGCCGACGTGGCGGCCGGCACGCGGCACCCCTCGCCGCACACCGGAGCGGCGCTCGCGCGCGGAGGCTTGGGACGGAACTCGGCGGAGCGGGGAGCGATGTTCTCGGCCATCAGCTCAGCACCTCCGCCAGCTCGTCGAGCTCGAGCCGGCGGCCCGTGTAGAAGGGCACCTCTTCGCGCACGTGACGGCGCGCATCGGTCGCGCGCAGGTCGCGCATCATGTCGACGAGGTGGATCGGGTCGTCGCTCTCCAGCGGCAGGAGCCATTCGTAGTCGCTGAGTCCGAAGGTCGAGACGGTGTTGGCGACGACCTCCGTGTAGCGGGCGCCCTTGCGGCCGTGCTCGGCGAGCATGCCGGCGCGCTCCTCCTCGGGCAGCAGGTACCACTCGTAGCTGCGCACGAACGGGTACAGGCACAGCCAGCCGCGGGCGCTCTCGCCGCGAAGGTACCCGGGGACGTGACGCTTGTTGAACTCGGCCTCACGGTGCACGCCCATCGCTGTCCAGACGGCCGTGTACGCCTGCAGCATGCCGGTGCGCCGCAGGGTGCGCAGTGCCTTCTGGAGCACGGCAGGGTCATCGACCGCGCCCGGCGTCGTGTGCAGCCAGATCATGAGATCGGCCTCGCCGCGCATGCCGGTGACGTCGTACAGGCCGCGAACGCTGACACCGCCGGCCGTGACCGCGTCGACGGCGGCGGACAGCTCGGCGACCGCCGCCGCGTCGGGGGCCACCCGAGGGCGGGGTCCGGCCAGGACGGCGAAGAGGGTGTATCCGAGCGGGATCTGTTCGGTCATACGGTGCTCCTAGGAAACCGGGTGGGTGTGCAGGAAGGACGACGGCGGGGATGCCGCGAGCGCGCTGTCGAGACGTGCGGCGAGATCGCGGGCGTGCGGAATGACGGAGGCGAGGCCCGTGCCGGCCACGGCGGCCCCGGCCAGGTGGATGCCCGCGGGCAGGTCGTCGGGCGCGGCGGCGCCGACGACGGCATCCGTCCACTCCTGCACGACCAGGTCGACGACGTCGGCCGCGGCCACCTCGACGCCGGTGAGGATCGACACCTCGCGCGCGACCTCGTCGGCCGTGGCGAGAGTACCGGCGGCGGCGTCGCGAGCGGAGAGGCGCACGAGGTGGATGCCGTCGGGCGTCGCGGCGCGCGCCCAGTCCCACTTGGCGGTGATGTGCGTGAGGGCCTTGGCCGCCGTCGGCAGCGCGGCGTCGACGATCACGCCCGAGCCGACGGGTTCGGCGGCGAGGGCGGGGTGGGCGATGGCCGCCGCGACGAGGCGGACCGCCGCCGCCGGGGCGCGCGTCGAAACGCCCGCACCCGCCAGAAGGCGCGCCGCCTCCGCGGTGCCCGTCGCGATCACGACGTGACGCGCCGAGAGTGACCCGCTCGCCGTCTCGACCACGAGCGCGTCGGCCTCGGCGCGCACGGCATGCACGGCGACACCCGTGCGGATCTGAGCGCCACGCGACGCCGCGGCCTCAGCGAGCGCCGTCGGCAGGCGCCACATGCCCCCTGCGATGCCGCCGACGGCGGCGCCGGCACGCTGACCGGTCGCGATCGCGTCTGCAGCCTCGAGAAGCGATCCGCGCGCGACGAACTCGCGCCACAGACCGGGGTGCAGCTGCGACAAGCGGGCCTCGGCGGCGGGTCGCGAGTAGACGCTCCGGCAGAGCGTGTCGACGAGCCGATCGGCGACGCGGACACCGAGACGTTCGGCGACCAGGTCGTACAGCGACGGCTCCGCGTCGGCGGCGACGGGCACGCGGCGCTCGTCGCGCGCACGCGCGGCGCCGTCGGGGCCGATGATCGCGACGACGTCGTCGGCCTCCGGGTCGGCCGGGATGCCGAGCACGGTCCGCCGCGGCAGGCGAGCCCGCCGCACGCCGTCATCCGTCGCGACGGCGAGCCAGGCCCCCTGGGGCCGGGGCGCGACCAGTTCGAGATCGAGCCCGGCATCCGCGACGAGCGTCGCCACGGCATCGGTGCGTGTCGCGAACGACTCCGCGCCGAGATCGATGTCGACCCCCGCGAGCGTGCCGCGGCGCAGCAGCCCGCCCACCTCCTCCGCCGCGTCGACCACGACCACGTCACGTCCGGCACGCGCCAGCTCGTGTGCCACGACGAGCCCGCCCATGCCGGCGCCGACGACGACGACATCGGCGCCGGTCGCGGCTGCCGGCGCGCTCGTGCGAGAGGTGGTCACCGCGCGGACTCCGCGGGTGCGCGCCAGTCGTGAACGGTGCGCACCAGATCGGTGAGCACGGTGGGGTCGGTGTTCATCGGCACACCGTGGCCGAGGTTGAAGACATGTGCTCGCGCCGCCAGCCCCGAGGCGAGGGCGGCGTGGGCCGCCCGGCGACGCACATCCTCGGGGGCGAACAGCAGCGCGGGATCGAGGTTGCCCTGCACCGTGAGATCGCGGCCGATGCGGGTCACGGCGTCATCGAGGTCGACGCGATAGTCGACGCCGATCGCATCGACGCCGATCGAAGCCATGTCGGCGAGGATCTCGCCGGTGCCGACACCGAAGTGGATCAGGGGCACATCGAGACCTTCGCCGCGCAGCGCGCGAACGGGCTCCAGGGCGGCCGCGGATGCCGGCAGCACGGCGCGCCGATAGTCGGCGGGAGCAAGCGCTCCGGCCCACGAGTCGAACAGCTGCGCGGCGCTCGCGCCGGCACGCACCTGCAGGGCGAGGAAGCGCCCGGTCACCTCCGCGAGCCAGGCCGTGAGGTCCGCCCAGGCCGCGGGGTCGGAGTGGATGAGGCTGCGGGCGCCGAGGTGGTCTTTCGACGGGCCGCCTTCCACGAGATAGGCGGCGAGGGTGAACGGCGCGCCCGCGAAACCGATGAGCGGCAGCGGCTCGCCGCGCTGCTCGCCCTCCTCCGCCAGCATGGCGACCGTGCGCTGGACGGCCTCGACGACCGCCTCGCCGCGCTCCTCAACGAGTGCCGGATCGATCCGCACGAGCGCGGCGATCTCGGCGGCGGTGCGCACGGGGTTGCGGAAGACCGGGCCGCGGCCGGCGGCGATCTCGACCTCCACCCCGACGAGGTGGAGCGGAACGATGATGTCGCTGAAGAACACCGCGGCATCCACTCCGTGCCGGCGCACCGGCTGCATCGTGATCTCGCTCGCCAGCTCCGGGCTCAGACAGGCGTCGAGCATCGTCCCGGTGGCACGCAGCGCCCGGTACTCGGGAAGCGAGCGCCCGGCCTGCCGCATGAACCAGACGGGGGTGATCTCCGGACGATCGCCGCGGAGGGCGCCGACCAGGCGAGAGGTTGAGGTGCCGTGCGCGGTCAGGGGATGTGCGGCGGCGGTGGCAGAGGCGATGATGATGCTCCCGTGGGACGGACTCGAGTGGGCGTTAATCGTTATACTAACCTCGTTCCCTTTCGTTCGACTCACGACTGGACCCGCGTGCTCGTCTGCCTCTCCGCCCATCAGCGCACCACGCCTCTCGAAGCGCTGGAGCGACTGTCGGTGGTCGGCGACACCGTCGCCACCGACCTGACGGCGGCGCACGAGAGCATTCGCGGAGCCGTGGTCCTGGCCACCTGCAATCGCTTCGAGGCCTATTTCGATCTGGCCGACAGTCCCGACGACGCCTCGCCCCTGCCGGCGATGGATGCCGCGATGGAGCGCCTCGCAGAACTGTCGGCACTGCCCTTCCGCGACGTCCGCGAGACGGTCGAGTTCGCGCACGGCAACCATGTGGCGCAGCACCTGTTCTCGGTCGCGTCCGGTCTGGACTCGGTGGCCGTCGGTGAGGATGAGATCGCGGGACAGGTGCGCCGCGCCCTCGACGCGGCGCGTCGGGAGGGTGTGACCACCGCTCCCCTCGAACACCTGTTCCAGCGCGCCACCGAGACCTCTCGGGCGGTGAAGAACTCGACCAAGCTCGGCGAGTCGGGGCGCTCCCTCGTTCGTCTGGCGGTCGAGCTCGCCGGCTCGCGCGTCGCCTCGTGGGAGCAGGCGCGCGTGCTCCTCGTCGGCACGGGGCGCTACGCCGCGGCATCCCTCGCGGCCCTGCGCGACGTCGGCGCCGTCGACATCCGCGTGCACTCGCGATCGGGACGCGATCGCTTCGCGAAGCGCGAGCACCTGACGACGGTGACCGCCGATGCATTCGCCGCCGAGGCGGCCCGCGCCGACGTGATCGTCACCTGTACGACGACCACCGATACCTTCGCCCTCGATCTCGAGAGCCACGGTGCGGCCCGTGCTGCGGTGTCGACGCCGCAGCTGATCATCGACCTCGGGATGCCGCGCAACGTGGATCCGGGGCTGCGCTCGCTCCCCGACATCGAACTGCTCGACCTCGACACCATCCGCGTCCACGCGCCGATCGACGAGTTCGCGACCATCGGCGAGGCCCGCCTCATCGTGCAGACCGCCGCGCAGCGTCATGCGATGGCACGCCGCGTGCACGAGGTGGCCCCCGCGGTCGTTCAGATGCGCGCGCATGTGCACGCCGTGCTCGACCGCGAGATCGAACGCGCGCGCTCCCGCGGCGCGGGAGCCGAGACGGAGGCCGCCCTGCGCCACTTCTCCGGCGCGCTGCTGCACGACCTGATCTCGCAGGGACATTCCCTCGCCGCCGCAGGTTCGGGTTCGCAGTGGACGAGTGCGGTGGACACCGTCTTTCCGCCCGCCGCGGTCGCCGCACCCGCGGCCGTGTCCACGGGCGACGACGCCGAGGACGGCGACCGCGGATGACGCGCGTCACGCTCCGCGACGTCGCCGCGCGGGCGGGGGTGTCGACGGCGGCGATCAGCCAAGCCCTGAACGGTCGCGGCAACCTCAGCGCGGAGACGCGCGAGCGCATCAAAGCAGTGGCGGCGGAACTGGGCTACGCGCCCAACAAGCACGCGAGCGCGCTGCGCAGCGGCCGCACGATGTCGATCGGCTTCGTGATGGCGGCAAACTCGCTGCAGGACGGTCGGCGCGCACTGCAGCGCGCGCGTCAGCTCGACGCGCTCGTGGAGGCCGGCGCGACGCGCGGATTCACCGTGACGGTGCTTCCCGACAGCCGTCCCGACCTGCTGGCGGGGGCGCAGATCGACGCGCTGTACTTTCCCGATCCCGCCGATGACCGCACGATCCTGCGCGATGCGGTGGCCGCCGGCATTCCCGTCGCGGCGAACGACCTCACCGTCCCGGGCGGGGTCCTCACGATCCGCACCGGCTACGCGGCGGCCGTTCGCGCGGGTCTCGCCCACCTGGCCGAGACCGGCGCACAGCGCATCGGCTTCCTCGTCGACGAGAGCGAGGTGCCGCGAGATCAGCTCGGCGAAAGCGCCTACCTCGCTTGGAGCGCCGTCAACGGCCGCACCCCGCTCGTGGCGCGGGTCGATGCCGGGCGCCGGCGGCTCGTACCCGCGCTGCACGAACTACTCGAGGCCGACGCCGACGCCGTGTTCGCCTACTGCGAGGAAGGGCCGGAGATCTACCTGCATCTCGAGCAGATCGACGTCGTCATGCCCCGGGATCTGCAACTGCTGGTGCTGTGCACGATCGAGTGCGACATGAACGCGCGCCTGGGGATCACGCACCTGTGCCTGCATCCGGAGAAAGCCCCCGAGGTGATGTTCGCCGCGCTCGACGCCGGCGATCCCCCGCGCGCGATCGAGCTGCCCTACGAGCTGGTACGCGGCTCGACCACCCGCTGAGTCCACCCGCCCCGCCCCCTGCCCGCCCCGCGCCGCCTACGATGGCGTGGTGCCCGTCGCCGACCGTCCCCGTTCCGTCGGCGAGATCATCGCTCCCCGCCGCCTCGGGCGTGACTTCCGCTGGTTGCTGAGCTCGTCCTGGACGAGCAACCTCGGCGACGGGATCGCCCTGTCGGCATCCCCGTTGCTCATCGCCTCGCTCACGAGTTCGCCGATCCTCGTAGCCGGCGGTGCCATGATGCAGTACCTGCCATGGCTGCTCTTCGGCCTGTTCGCGGGGTCTGTGGCCGACCATCACGACCGCCGCCGGCTCGTCATCGTCGCGAACGCCCTGCGCGCCCTCGTCGTCGTGGGCCTGGTCGTGTTCCTCGTGACCGGCGCCGTGAGCGTGTGGATCGTGCTGGTCGCCGCGTTCCTGTACGGAACAGCGGAGGTGTTCGCCGACACGGCTGGCAGCACGCTGCTGCCCATGCTCGTGCGTCCCGCGGACCTCGGTCTCGGCAATGCCAGACTTCAGGCCGGCTATCTGGTCGCGAACCAGCTCGCCGGTCCGCCGCTGGGCGCGTTCCTGTTCGCGGTGGGATCGTTCTGGCCGTTCGTCACCCAGATCATCTGCGTGACACTGGCCATCGTGCTCATCGCACGCATCACCCGCACGCCGATCCCGGATCGCGACGCGGCGGATGCCGAGCGGCCGGCGCAGCCGATCCGCGAGGGTCTGCGGTGGCTGCGGGCGAACCCGCCCGTGCGCACGCTGGTCATGATCATCCTGGTCTTCAACATCACGTGGGCGGCACCCTGGGGCATTCTCGTGCTGTACGCCACCGACCATCTCGGCATGGGTCCGGTCGGCTACGGAGCGCTGACGACGGCATCGGCTCTGGGTGGGCTCGTCGGTGTCGGGATCTTCGGCGCGCTCGAGAGGCGCGTCTCGTTCGCGACGCTCATGCGGGTGTGTCTGACGCTCGAAGTGATCATGCACCTCGCCTTCGCGCTGACGACGGTGCCCGCGATCGCGTTCGTGATCATGTTCGGCTTCGGCGTGTACGCGTTCGTCTGGGCGACGATCTCGACCACCGTCCGCCAGCGCCTCGTGCCGTTGACGCTGCAGGGCCGCATCGCGTCGGTGAACATGGTCGGCGTCTTCGCGGGGCTCGTCATCGGTCAGGCCCTCGGCGGCGTGATCGCTCAGACCTGGGGACTCACGGCCCCCTGGTGGTTCGCGTTCGGCGGATCGGCGTTGACGCTCCTCCTCGTCTGGCGCTCGATCTCATCGATCGCCGCGGCGAAACCGGTGCTGGCAGAGCCGGATGGCGGTGCCGACGACCCGCGGTGACGGCGCACACTCGTCCGCGCGTGTCGATCTCATCGTCCCAGCGTCGTGATCTCCAGGTCGAGAAACGGCAGGCTGTCCCGTGGCAGCACGATCGTGCAGACGACACCGTCGTCGGCACGGAACCCGCACGCGTAGACGAAGGGGTCGGTGTCGATATGCAGGCCGGAACGGTCCCGGCCGTCGACGGTGAGCGACGCCGGGGCCACGACCGCCGGCGTCGCGCGCCAGCCACCGGCATCCGGAAAGCTCATGGGAACCGCGGGCAGACCCAGCTGTTCGCGGTAGACGTTGCGCAGCACGTCATTGGTGTGGTCGATGAGCACCGGCGTGAGCGCGTGCCTCTCCGGTTCGGGCGATGCCTGCCATGCCGTGCGGACGGCACTCCACAGCATCGGATACCGGAAGAGCTGGGCCTGTTCGGCGAGCCAGGCCGGTCGTCCCCACGGGGGTTCTTCCTCGATGGAACGCCGTGTCTGCTCGTCGAGTTCGATCTCATTGCGCGGATCGGATCGATCCTCGGGGTACCGCCACAGCGTGTACGAGAACTCCACCGTCAGCTCTTCGTGACCTGCCCAGCCCGATGTCTCCGTGAAGCCGGTGATCGGCAGACGAGTGACGGCCGGTTGCGGGAGCAGTTCGAAGACCGGGAACGACACGGCGCGCAGCCTCGCCTCCGAGGCGGCACGCGGATCGGGTGCGTCTTCCGGGAGGAACCCAGCGAACTCCATGGTCCCAGTGTGACGGACGGCGAGCGATCCAGGGGGGTGAAATCCGGCCGATCGGCGCCCGTCAGTCCTCGAACGCGCCGTAGACCTCGAGCGTGTTGGCCGCCAACTGCGCGCACAGCTCGTCGAGCGGCATCCGCAGCTCCTCGGCCATGAAGCGCACCGTCACCGGAACCAGGTACGGCGCATTCGGCCGACCGCGAAGCGGCGTCGGGGTGAGGAACGGTGCGTCGGTCTCGACGAGGATCCGCTCGCGCGGCGTCACCGCCAGCGCGTCGCGCAGGTTCTGCGCGTTCTTGAACGTGATGTTGCCCGCGAAGCTCAGCCAATAGCCGCGGTCGGCGGCGATGCGCGCCATGTCGGCGTCGCCGGAGAAGCAGTGGAACACCGTGCGCTCGGGAGCCCCGACCCGATCGAGGGTTTCGAGAACGGCGTCGTGGGCGTCGCGGTCGTGGATCTGCATCGCGATGCGGTGCTTCTTCGCCAACGCGATGTGCGCCTCGAAGCTCTCGAACTGCGCTGGACGGCCCGTCTCGTCGGTGCGGAAGAAGTCGAGCCCCGTCTCACCGATCGCCCGCACGCGCGGCTGCGCGGCGAGTTCGTCGATCACGGCGATGGCCTCGCCGAGCATGCCCTGCTCGGCATACGCGGGTGCTTCGTTGGGATGTATCGCCACCGCCGCGAGGACGCGCGGGTGGGATGCCGCGGCCCACGCCGACCACCGGCTCGACGCGATGTCGCCGCCCGCCTGGACGGCACCGACGACGTTCACCTCTGCGGCCCGACGCATCTGCTCGTCGAGCGGGAGACCCTCGCCGTCCTCGATCTCGAGATGCGTGTGATTGTCGTAGACGGCGACCGGCAGCGGATCGGGCGCCGGCGGATATGACACGTCGCGTGAACTCTTCTCGCGCACGCGGACGTACGTCGACGGATCAACGGCGTCGCTCACCGGCATCCCCTCTCTTCTTCGATCCGGCGCACTGTTCCCCCCGCGCCTCCGTGTCCCACTCTCTGTCGAAGAGAGCACGTGCGCAAAGCACCTTTAGGGACATGCCGCCCCGCAAGTGGGACACGATGGAGGGGACGGGTGGGACGGGTCAGGGCTGCTCGATCCGGGGGAACAGCGGCTCGAGGCCGTTGACGCTGGTGCCGGGCACAAGGACTCCCCAGCTCCCGGCCTCGCGCAGCGGCTGATCCCGGAGACGCCCCACGTGCCCGAGCGCGACCCACAGCTTCTCGGTGGCGATCGGCATCACGGGGCTCAGCAGCACCGCGAGCGCACGCAGACCCTCCGCCGCCGTGTAGAGCACCGTCGCAAGACGGGCACGCTGAGCGTCGTCCTTTGCCAGCGCCCACGGGGCGTTCTCGGTGATGTAGCCGTTGAGCGCGTCGACGATCGTCCAGATCGCCGCGATCGCCTCGTCCGGACGGAAGCGCTCCATCGCCGCATCGGCCGCCGTCGCGGCATCCGCCACGATCCTCTGGATGCCGAGATCGCCCTCCGTGTACGCGGCGGGCGGCGGCACGATGCCCTCGAAGTACTTCTCGATCATCGCCGTCGTCCGCGACGCGAGGTTGCCGAATCCGTTCGCGAGCTCCGCCTGGTAGCGCGCCGAGAGGTCCTCCCACGAGAACGAGCCGTCCTGGCCGAACGCGATCGCCGACAGGAAGTAGAACCGGTAGGCGTCCGAGCCGAACACATCGGTGATCTCCGTCGGGGCGATGCCGGTGAGCTTCGACTTCGACATCTTCTCACCGCCGACCAACAGCCAGCCGTGCGCGAAGACACCGCGGGGCACGTCGAGACCGGCAGCCATCAGCATCGCGGGCCAGATCACCGCGTGGAAGCGCAGGATGTCCTTGCCCACGACGTGGAAGGCCGGCCACCGTCGCTCGAACTGGTCCGGGTCGGTGCCGTACCCGACCGCGGTCGCATAGTTCAGCAGCGCATCCACCCACACGTAGATCACGTGTGACGGGTCCCACGGCACGGTGATGCCCCAGTCGAACGCCGAGCGCGAGATCGACAGATCCTTCAGCCCCGAACGCACGAACGAGACGACCTCGTTGCGCGCCGACTCGGGCCGGACGAAGTCGGGCTCGGTCTTGTAGAGCTCGAGCAGGCGGTCCTGGAACTCGCTGAGCTTGAAGAAGTAGTTCTTCTCCTGCAGCAGCTCCAACGGCTTCGAGTGGATCGCGCAGACCTTGAGCCCCTCGAACGCACCGGTGCCGTCGACGATCTCCGCCTCCGGCTTGAACTCCTCACAGCCCACGCAGTAGAGCGCCTCGTACTCGCCGGCATAGATGTAGCCACGGTCGTAGAGCGCCTTCACGAACTGCTGCACGCGCTCCTCGTGGCGCGGCTGCGTGGTGCGGATGAAGTCGTCGTTCGCGACGTCGAGGGTCTTCAGCAACGGGAACCACGACTCGGTGACGAGCTTGTCGACCCACTCCTGCGGAGTCACTCCGTTCGCGGCCGCGGCGCGCAGCATCTTCTGCCCGTGCTCGTCGGTGCCCGTGAGCATCCACGTGTCGTCCCCCGCCTGGCGGTGCCAGCGCGCGAGCGTGTCGACGGCGACCGTCGTGTACCCGTGTCCGATGTGCGGCAGGTCGCTCGGATAGTAGATCGGCGTCGTGATGTAGAAGGACTGACCAGATGTCACCCGACGAGTCTAGTTCCGGGCGACGCGCCGGCTCCCGCGTGTGACGTCGAGCCGTCGGTGCGTCGGTGCGCGTCTCAGGCGCTTTCGCGGACGACGAGCGTGGTCGGCAGCACGACGGCATCCGGATGGCCGCCGGCGATCGCCTCCAGCACCATCTCGACCATCGTGGCGCTGATCTGGGCCCAGGGCTGGCGGATGGTGGTCAGCGGCGGCGTGTGCGCCTCGGCGAGCCCCGAGTCGTCGAAACCGGCGAGCGCGACGTCCTGAGGAATGCGTCGCCCCTGCGCAGCGAGCGTCTGGGCGGCACCGACGGCGAGCAGGTCGCTTGCCGCGAACACCGCATCGACGTCGGGCGCGCGCGCGAGAAGTCGAGCCATCGCCTCCGCGCCCGCCTCACGGGTGAACGGCACCACTTCGACGAGGTCCTCGTCGAAGCGGTCGCCGAGTTCGTCGCGAAAGCCGTCGAGGCGGAAACGGCCGCTGGGGGTGTCGAGCGGTCCGGTGATCAGCGCGATGCGGCGGTGCCCGCCATCCATGAGGTGCCGCGTCATCGTGCGTGCCGAGCCCACCTCGTCGATGGCGACGTGCGCAACGGTGCGCCCTTCCCACAGCGGGATGCCGGAGCACACGGTCGGCACGCCCGCGTTCACCAGCGAGCCGAGCAGATCATCGGATTCGTGAGAGGAGACGAGCAGGACGCCGTCGACGTGGCCGGCGCGCACATATCGGGCCGCGTTGGCCTGTTCGCGCTCGGTGTCGGCGATCAGGAGCACGAGGGTCATCCCACGCTCGGAGACCGCATCGGTCGCCCCTCGCAGCAGGAGCGCCATGTTCGGATCCGACAGCAGGACGTGCTGGGACTCGGTGAGAAGGAAGGCGAGCGAGCCGGTCTTTCCGGTCGCGAGGCTGCGCGCAGCCTGATTGGTCGTGTAGCCCGTCGAGACGATCGCGGCATCGACGGCGGCGCGGGCTTCGGGCGACACCCAGTGCCCTCCGTTGAGCACGCGCGAGACCGTTCCGTACGAGACGCCGGCCGCGGCGGCGACGTCGCGGATGGTCGGCTTCTTCGGCACATCGCTGGGTGTCACGAGAGCCGACTCTACCGGTGTCTACAACGAACACGGCCACAACCGCAGCCTTCACTGTAACCGATCACAGTCCCGGGACTGTAACCGGTCACAGTTCCATAACGAACCCGTGATCGCGCACTTTTCGACCGCACAATGGAGGGCGTTCGCACCCGGTGCGACATCACGACAGGGCGGCGGAGCAGCCGAGCTACGGCCCCCCTCCCCCTGTGATCCCAGAGAGAGGCACACCGATGAAGGTGAAGAAGAAGGGCGCCGTCGCCCTCGGACTGCTCGTGGCGTCCGGCATCCTGGCGCTCGCCGGCTGCTCCGGCAGCACGACCGCACAACCGACGACCAGCGGAGACGCACAGGCCGCCACCAGCGGCGAGCTGACCGTGTGGGTCGACGCCGACCGTGCGCGAGCGCTCGAGGATGTGGCGAAGAAGTTCGAGCAGGAGAAGGGCGTCAAGGTCAACCTCGTCGTCAAGGACTACGGCAAGATCCGCGACGAGTTCACCGCACAGGTGCCTACGGGCAAGGGACCCGACATCACGATCGGCGGGCACGACTGGATCGGCGCGTTCGTCAAGGACGGAATCGTGGCGCCGGTCGAACTGGGCGACAAGGCGGCCGACTTCGAGAAGGTCGCCATCGAGGCGGTCACCTACGACGGCAAGACCTACGGCCTTCCGTACGCCATCGAGAACATCGCCGTGCTGCGCAACACCGCGCTGGCCGACTCCACCCCGGCCACCTACGACGACATGATCGCGAAGGGCCGCGCCGCCGGCACGGAGTACCCGTTCGTCGTGGGCCTGGACCCGCAGGCGTCCGACCCGTACCACCTGTACCCGTTCCAGACGTCCTTCGGCACCTCGGTGTTCGGACGCAATGCCGATGGCTCGTACGACGCGAGCAAGCTGTCGATCGGCGACGAGGGCGGACAGAAGTTCGCCGCGTGGCTCACCGCGCAGGGAGACACCGGCACCAAGGTGCTGAACCTCAACCTCTCCGGCGACCTGGCCAAGGAAGCCTTCAACGCCGGCAAGTCGCCGTACTTCCTCACCGGCCCGTGGAACGTCGCCGACGCCCAGAAGGCCGGCATCGACGTCGCGGTCGACGCGATTCCGACGGCGGGCGGCGGTGACGCACAGCCCTTCGCCGGCGTGCAGACGTTCTTCGTGAGCGCCAAGAGCGCCAACGCGCTGATCGCGAACGAGTTCCTCGTGAACTACATCGCCACCGCCGACGTGCAGACGGCTCTCTTCAAGGCCGGTGGGCGTCCCCCGGCACTGACCGCCGCGTTCGACGCCGCCAAGTCCGACCCGATCGTCGCCGGCTTCGCCAAGGTCGGCGCGAACGCGGTGCCGATGCCGTCGATCCCGCAGATGGGCTCGGTGTGGGACGACTGGGGCAAGACGGAGGCCGCCCTGATCAAGGGCGGCGGCGACCCTGCCGCGCAGTGGACCCAGATGGCCGACTCGATCGCCGCCAAGCTCGGTTGACCCCGTGCGGAGGGGTGGGCTCACGCTCGCCCCTCCGCACCCCGATCCCCCCACGTTCCGACAGGAGTCGAAGATGACTGGCCCCACGATCGCCGCGCCGCCCACGCGCGCGCCCGAAGACCGCGCCGCGGCACGGCGCCGCCGACGCGCCGAGGCCTGGGCGGAAGCCGCAGGCGCCGGGTGGAAGGTCTGGCTGGTCAAGATCGTGTGCCTGGGCGTCATCGACGCGATGGCCGTCTATGCGATCCTCGTCCTGCTGACCAAGGACAGCGTCGTCATCGCAGCGGTCGTTGCCCTCGGCATCCTCGCGATCAACGTCGTCTACCTGAAGCCGGGCCTTCTGCCGGCCAAGTACCTGACGCCGGGCCTGGTCTTCCTCTTCGTCTTCCAGATCTTCGTGGTCCTGTACTGCATTTACATCGCGTTCACGAACTACGGCTCGGGACACGTGTCGACGAAGGACGACGCCGTCAACGCGCTGCTGATCCAGAACCAGCAGCGCGTCGAGGACTCGGCCGCCTATCCGGTGTCGGTCCTCGAGAAGGACGGCGCCCTCTTCTTCCTCGTGACCACTCCCGACGGCACCGCCGAGATCGGCAGCGCCGATCAGCCGCTCGAGGCGGCGTCGGATGCCGAGTTCACGGGCGGCCGCGCGGCGGCGCTTCCCGGGTACACCACGTTGAACTTCGCTCAGCTCGTGGCCAACCAGGCGACGATCTCGTCGATGGCGGTGCCCTTCTCCACCGATCCGAACGACGGCACGCTCCAAACCCGCGACGGCTCGACGGCCTACCAGTACGTCTCCACGCTCGTGTGGGATGCCGCCGCAGGCACCATGACGAACACGCAGACGGGCGTCGTCTACACGGACAACGGCAACGGCTCCTTCGCCTCCGCCGACGGGCAGACCCTCGCCACGGGATGGCAGGTCTGGGTCGGCGTCGACAACTTCGTCCGAGCGTTTTCCACCGAGTCGATCCGTGGGCCCTTCCTCGCCGTGCTCGTCTGGACGTTCGTGTTCGCCATCCTGTCGGTGGCGACGACCTTCGCCCTCGGCCTGTTCCTCGCGATCGTCTTCAACGATCCGCGGATGAAGAGCAAGAAGTACTACCGGGTCATCATGATCCTCCCGTACGCCTTCCCCGCGTTCCTGTCGGCGCTGGTCTGGCAGGGAATGTTCAACCAGGACTTCGGCTTCATCAACCAGTCCATCCTCGGAGGGGCGTCGATCCCCTGGCTGCAGGATCCCCTGCTGGCGAAGGTGTCGATTCTCGTCGTGAACCTCTGGCTCGGCTTCCCCTACATGTTCCTCGTCACGACGGGTGCCATCCAGGCGATCCCCGACGACATCCAGGAGGCGGGGCGCGTCGACGGCGCCGGTGTGTGGCAGATCTTCCGCCACATCAAGTTCCCGTTGCTGCTGGTGTCGGTGGCGCCGCTGCTGATCTCCTCGTTCGCGTTCAACTTCAACAACTTCAATCTGATCTACATGCTTACCGGCGGCGGTCCGCGCTTCGCCGACGCATCCATCAACGTCGGCGCGAGCGACATTCTGATCTCGATGGTCTACAAGGTGGCCTTCGTGGGGGCCGAACGCGACTACGGCCTGGCCAGCGCGTTCTCGATCATCATCTTCGTGCTGGTGGCGGTCATCTCCTACCTCAGCTTCCGCCAGACCAAGGTGCTCGAGGAGCTGAACTGACATGACCACTGCTGAGACCCTCCCCGTCACCGGTACGGCATCGACCCCGCCGAGCCCGACCGTCGCCCACGAGACGCGTCGCCGGTTCGGCCGGTGGTTCCGCGAGACCGGCTGGCGCCACCTCGTCGGCATCGCGATGCTCGTCTTCTCGGCGTTCCCGCTCGTCTACGTGCTCTCCGCCTCGCTCAACCCGGGTGGGACGCTGCTGACGGCCAACAGCCTGTTCGCCACGTTCGACATCGGCAGCTACATCGCCCTGTTCCAAGACCCGCTGCGCCCGTACGGCAACTGGTTCGTCAACTCGGTGTTCATCGGGCTGACGACGTCGTTCTTCACCGTCGTGCTCTGCGCGCTCGCCGCCTACGCCTTCTCGCGCATGCGCTTCACCGGCCGCCGTTTCGGACTGCTGACGCTGCTGCTCGTGCAGATGTTCCCTCAGCTGCTCGCCGTGGTGGCGATCTTCCTGCTGATGTCGGCGATCGGCGACATCTTCCCGGCACTGGGTCTGAACTCCCAGATCGGGTTGATCATGGTCTATCTCGGCGGCGCGCTGGGCGTGAACACGTTCCTCATGTACGGCTTCTTCAACACCGTGCCGGCCTCGATCGACGAGGCGGCGAAGATCGACGGCGCCGGACACGCTCGCATCTTCTTCACCATCATCCTGCGCCTGGTCGCCCCCGTGCTGGCTGTGATCGGCCTGCTGTCGTTCATCGGTACCATGAACGACTTCCTCATCGCGTCCGTCGTCCTCGTCGATCCCGACAAGCAGACGCTGGCGGTGGGGCTGTACCAGTTCGTCTCGCAGGAGACGGCGCGCAACTGGAGCGTGTTCGCCGCCGGCGCCGTGCTCGCGGCGATCCTGCCGATGGCACTGTTCCTGGGCCTCCAGCGCTTCATCGTCGGCGGCCTCACGGCCGGCTCGGTCAAGTAGCGCACGATGCGGCCCGCGCCGCACACCACACAATCAGAGGGCTCTGCCACGGATGTCCGTGCAACCACGTCGCACCAGTGCCGACGTGTTGTCGGCGTTCCACGGAGGTTCCCATGATCGATCCCACCTGCCCGCACCACGACGGCTCGCCGTTGTACGTCTCGCACCCCGATCCGGCTCTCGGCGACGAGGTGACCGTCCGCCTCCGCGTGCCCCGCGCCTACGGCGGAGTCGACCGGGTCGTGGTGCGCAGCAACCCCGACCACGAGCCGGCGTGGGTGGAGGCCGAGTGCGACGGCGAACGGGACGGGTGGCACTGGTGGTCGGCGCGGATCGTCGTCGCCAACCCGCGCCACGGCTACCGCTTCCATCTCGTCCGCAGCGACGCGACGGTGCAGATCCTCAACCAGGGCGGGCTCAGCGACGTCGACGTCCTCGACGCGCAGGATTTCGCCCTCGTCGCCGGCAACCCGCCGCCGCCGTGGATGGCCGACACCGTGCTGTACCAGATCTTCCCCGATCGTTTCGCGCGATCGGATGCCGCGGCCGACCGCCCGCTTCCGCAGTGGGCGATCCCCGCAGCCTGGGATGACCCGCTGGATCCCTCCCACCCGGGTCGCAGCCGGCAGCTCTATGGCGGAGACCTCGACGGCGTCGTGGACCGGCTGGACCATCTCGTCGATCTGGGTGTGAACGCGCTGTACCACACGCCGATCTTCCCCGCGGAGTCGAATCACCGATACGACGCCGCCAGTTTCGATCACGTCGACGAACTCCTCGGCGGCGACGACGCCTACCGACGTCTCATCGAGGCAGCGCACGCGCGCGGCATCCGCGTGATCGGCGATCTCACCACCAACCATTCCGGCGTCGCCCATGAGTGGTTCCGCAACGCGTACGGCCGGCCCGACGCGGCGGAAGCCGACTTCTACTACTTCCACGATGCGGCCCACACCACCTACGAGACGTGGCTGGACGCGGCGACGCTGCCGAAATTCGACTGGAACAGCGCCGAACTGCGGCGCCGATTCATCGAGGGGCCAGACTCCGTCGTCGCGCGCTGGCTCGCGCAGCCGTACGGGATCGACGGGTGGCGCATCGACGTCGCCAACATGACCGGTCGACTCGGTGCCGAAGACCTCAATGCCGTCGTGCGCCAAACGGTGCGCCGGACGATGATCGAGGTCTCGCCCGACACGCTCCTGCTCGCCGAGTCGACGAACGATGCCGCCAGCGACCTGCAGGGAGATGCCTGGCACGGCGGCATGACCTACCCGGCGTTCACGCGCGGCGTGTGGTCGTGGCTCGCGGAGCCCCGACGCATCCCTCACCGCGGCTTCGACGGCCGCGTCAGCGATGAGATGTGGTTCTTCGGACTGCCCACCGGGATGCCGCGGTACACCGCGCAGCAGTTCGTGCGCCAGCTCCGGCTCTTCACCAGCCAGATTCCGTGGCGTGTGCAGCGCGGGACGATGTCGGCCCTCGACACCCACGACACCGCCCGGTTCGCCACCTACGCCGCGGCGGAGATGATCCCGCTCGCCGTCGGTCTGTCGATGACGCTGCCCGGCATCCCCGTCGTCTACGCCGGCGACGAGTTCGGGCTCGAGGCCGTGGACGGTGAGATGAGCCGCACCCCTCTCCCCTGGGAGCGCATCGGCGAACCCGAGATCGCCGCCCGCATCGGCCTCTACCGTGAGCTCATCGGCCTTCGTCGCGCGCACGCGGCGCTCTCGACGGGCGGCCTGCGCTGGTTGCACGCGGACGACGATGCGCTCGTGTTCATCCGCGAGAACGCGGACGAGGCGGTGCTGGTCCTCGCCGCTCGTACCGACGTCGAGATCCGTCTCGACATGGCCCTGGTCGGCGCGGCGACGGCCAGGGCCGCGCGCTATGCGGCAGGGACGGTCGAACTCGTCGCGGATGACGGTGCGGTGCGCCTGCACGGCAGAGGAGCGAGCTTCGCCGTCTGGACGCTGCCGGGCGTCACCGCTCCGCCCGCGCGTGCGGAGCGGTCCGTCGCAACGCCGGAGGCCTTCGCGCAGTTGGGCGGTCCCGCCGTCTGAGCGGGCATCACCGCGAGGCGAGCACCGCCTGGTAGAGGTCGCGGCTGGACAAGCCGGTCGCTGCCGCGACCTCGGCAGCGGCGTCCTTCAAACGGACGCCGTCGGCCACGAGGGCCTGCACCTGGGCGACAGCGTCCTCGGCCGACACGTCGCGAGCCGGCGCTCCCCCGACGACGACGACGATCTCGCCGCGGACCCCGTCGCGGGCCCAGTCGGCGAGGGCTGCCAGACCGTCGCGGACGACCTCCTCGTGCAGCTTGGTGAGTTCCCGGCAGACGGCGGCAGGCCGGTCGGCACCGAAGGCGGCGGCCATGGCGTGCAGCGTCTCGGCCAGACGCGACGGCGCTTCGAAGAAGACCATCGTGCGCGGCTCGCTCGACAGCAGAGCGAGAGCGCGTGCACGCTCGCCGGCCTTGCGTGGCAGGAATCCCTCGAAGGTGAAGCGATCGGTGGGCAACCCGGCCACGGCGAGCGCCGTGACCACGGCGCTCGGTCCTGGCAGCGCCGTGACCGCGACGCCCTGTGCGACGGCCTCGGCGACGAGGCCGTACCCCGGATCACTCACGGTCGGCATCCCCGCATCGCTCAGAACGAGCAGGTCCTCCTCGCGCGCACGGGCGACGAGCTCGGCCGCGCGCTGCTTCTCGTTGTGGTCGTGAAGGGCGACCAGCCGCGGACGATTGGCGATGCCCAACCCCTGCAGCAGCCGTTGTGTCATGCGGGTGTCCTCGGCGGCGATGACGCTCGCCTGCTCGAGCGCGGCGACGAGCCGCGCCGACGCGTCGCCCAGATTGCCGATGGGAGTCGCACCGAGGATGATCACCGCTTCAGCTTAGGCTGGTGGCCGTGTCGACCACCGCCGAGCCGATCCCACCGCTGCTGCCACCCGTGCGCCGGTCTGCGTACGACCGTTGGCGCGAGCGCGTCGCGGACGATCCGCGACTCCAGCGGTTGTACGGATGGCTCGCTCCGCTGGCGGTGACGCTGCTCGCCGGCATCCTTCGCTTCTGGAACCTCGGGCATCCGCACGTGCTGGTCTTCGACGAGACCTACTACGTGAAGGACGCGTGGAGCCAGTGGAATCTCGGCTATGCGGCGACCTGGCCCGACGGCGCCGATGCACGATTCGCGGCGGGCGAGACAAATATCTTCACGAGCGATCCGAGCTTCGTCGTCCATCCCCCGCTCGGCAAGTACCTCATCGGCTTCGGCATGTGGCTGTTCGGACCCGACAGCTCCTTCGGCTGGCGAGCCATGACCGCACTGTTCGGCACGGCCCTCGTGCTGCTGCTCTTCCTCGTCGCGAAGACGCTGACGAACTCGACGGTGTTCGCGACCGTCGCCTCCTTCCTCCTCGCGATCGACGGCCTCGGCATCGTCATGAGCCGCGTCGCGCTGCTCGACGTGTTCCTGGCGTTCTTCATCCTGCTGGCGTTCTGGTTCGCCCTTCTCGATCGTCGACGCCACCTCGACCGCCTCGCCGCCGCGATCGTCGCACGCGGGGTGGATGAGGGGCCTCCCGCATGGGGAGTCGTGCTCTGGAACCGTCCGTGGATCATCGCGGCAGGGGCCGCCGCCGGCGCGGCGACAGCGGTGAAGTGGTCGGGGGTCTGGGTGCTCGCGGGCATCGGGCTCTACCTGGTCGTCACCGACGCCCTCGAACGTCGACGACTCGGCATCACCTTCTGGCCGATGGATGCCGTGCGGCAGGGGCTCGCCTCGTTCGTGCTGCTGGTGCCGATCGCCTTCGTCGTGTACCTCGGCTCCTGGAGCGGATGGCTCCTCAGCGACGGCGGCTACGACCGCAAGGTCGCCGAGCTCAGCCCTGCGACGGGCTTCTTCTCCTGGGTGCCGCTTCCCCTGCAGAGCCTGTGGAAGTACCACGAGACCATCTATGCCTCGATGGCCGGTATGACGTCGCCGCACAGCTACTCGAGCGCGGCGTGGGCGTGGCCGTTCCTCTGGCGTCCGACGTCGATGTACGCGTTCTCCAGCCCAGACGGCACGAACGGCTGCTCGGGCGAGAACGGTTGTCTGCAGGTGCTGTACAGCATGCCGAATCCGCTGCTGTGGTACGGCTCGGTCATCGCCGCGCTGTACCTCGTGTACCGCTTCGCCGTCGCTCGCGACTGGCGCTACGCCGTGGTGCTGGTCGGCATCGCGGCCACGTGGCTTCCCTGGTTGATGTACCCCGAGCGCACGGTGTTCCAGTTCTACACGATCGTGATCTGGCCGTTCCTGCTGCTGGCGCTCACCTTCGCGCTGCGGGAGGTCGCCGGCGCGGCCCACGCCCCGCACGAGCGCCGCACGGCCGGGCAGCGGGTCGTCATCGTGTTCCTCGTCGCGGCGGTGGTCTTGTCGGCTTTCTGGTATCCACTGTGGTCGGCGACGCAGGTCCCCTACGACTTCTACCGTCTGCACAACTGGATGCAGGGCTGGGTGTGACAACTATCGAGAATCATTCTCGATAGTATGCGTGCGGGAGGACGAATGCCGCACGCGAACACGGCCGCCGGAGTGGTCGGAACCGCCGCATCGCGCGTGCCCGTCGTCGCCGTGACCGGCCATCTCGGCGCGGGGAAGACGAGCCTCGTCAACCACCTGCTGCGCACGCCCGGCGCCCGCCTCGGAGTGGTCGTGAACGACTTCGGCGTCCTCAACGTCGACGCCGCGCTGGTCACCGGTCAGGTCGACGAGGCCGCCGCGATCTCGGGAGGCTGTGTATGCTGCCTGCCGGATGCGGGGGGACTCGACGACGCGCTCGCACGGTTGGCCGCCCCGCGGTTGCGCCTCGACGCGATCCTCGTGGAGGCGAGCGGCGTCGCAGAACCCGCTGCGCTCGCCCGCCTGATCCGCTTCAGCGGCGTTGCCCGCGTGCGAGCAGGCGGCGTGGTGGACGTGATCGACGCCGTGCACCACTTCGCGACGATCGATGCCGGCGACGACGCGCCGGCGCGCTATGCGACGGCGTCGCTCGTCGTGATCGGCAAGACCGATCTGCTGCCGGCATCCGAGCGGGGATCGACGATCGCGCGGATCAGCACGCGCGTCCGCTCGCGCAATCCCGACGCGCACCTGGTCACCGCCCGTGCCGGCGCGATCGATCCTGTCCTCGTCTTCGACGTGGCCGACCGCGACGACCCGATCGACGAGCTGCCGCTCGCCCCCATCGCGCGCGAGGCGCACCACGGTCCCGGACACGACACGCACGAACACGCCCGATCGGTGTCGATCCCGCTGGTCGCTCCGGTGCCGCCGTCGGCGCTCGTCGACCTCCTCGAGCACCCTCCCCGCGGCGCCTATCGCCTCAAGGGGCGGGTGCGGGTGCGCGGCACCGGCGGCGACCGGGGCTACCTCGTCGAACTCGTCGGCCGATCGATCCACGTGTCCGCACTGCCGTCGCCGCCGGCGACCGGCGAACTCGTCGCCATCGGTGTCGACCTCGACACGGCCGGCGCCGATGCGGCCCTCCGAGCCCTGGCCACCGCGCCGACGGAGCGCGCAGACGCCGCGGGGCTGCGGCGCCTGCGACGCTACCGCCGGCTCAGCGAGTGAACGCCGCGGAGGACGACGGTGACGGTCGGGTCAGTTGACCTCGTCGGGATGGGCGGAGACACGACCCCCGCGCTCGAGCGCGGTGATCGCCACCTGCTCGTCGGCGCTCAGCTCGAAGTCGAACAGGTCGAGGTTCTCGCGGATGCGGTCGGGGTTGTTCGACTTCGGGAAGATGATGTGCCCCTGCTGGATATGCCAGCGCAGCACGACCTGCGCGGGCGTCTTGCCGTGGGCCGCCGCAGCGGCGGCGACGGGCCCCTCGTCGAAGAGCGGGTACTTGCCCTGTCCGAGCGGACCCCACGCCTCGATCAGGATGCCGTGCTCCTTCGCGAACGAGGTGACGTCCGGCTGCTGATAGGCCGGGTGCAGCTCGATCTGGTCGACCGCGGGCGTGACACCCGTGGCCGCGATGATCTCGGACAGGTGCGACGGCAGGTGGTTGGAGACGCCGATGCTGCGGGCCTTGCCCGCCTCCCGGATCTGCACCATCTTCTCCCACGCGTTCACGTAGTTGCCGTGGGCCGGTGCGGGCCAGTGCACGAGGTACAGGTCGACGGCGTCGAGTCCGAGCTTCGCGAGGCTCTCATCGATCGCGGCGAACGGCTGGTCGCCGCCCTGCCGATCGTTCCAGAGCTTCGTGGTGATGAAGAGCTCGTCGCGGGCGATGCCGCTGGCGGCGATGGCCCGCCCGACGCCTTCCTCGTTGCCGTAGATCGCGGCGGTGTCGATGTGCCGGTAGCCGGCCTCGAGGGCGTCGCTGACGATGCGCTCGGTCTGCGCGGGATCGACTTTGAAGACGCCGAAGCCGAGCTGCGGGATGGTGTGTCCGTCGTTGAGGGTGAGGAGGGGAATGCTCATCCGTCCAGCGTAGGCGGGGCGACGGGGGCGGGGCCGGATGCCGCGGCATCCACCGCATGGGTTGTTCTCCCCATCGCGACCCGTCTGCGCCCTCCCGTAGGGTCTGACAGAGGGAGGCGGACACATGAGCGACCTGAAGATCGATGTCGGTGAGGTGCTGGCGAGCGCGTCCAGCGCCGAACGGATCGCGGGAGACTTCTCGGCGGCCGAGCGCATCGCCGACGAGACGGCCGGCTACACGGGGCACGACGGCTTGGCCGGCAAAGTGCGCGACTTCGGCGACAAGTGGGACATCGCCCGCGGAAAGCTGGAGGACAACCTGACGTTCATCGCGGACTACCTCCGCGCCGTCGTCGACACGTTCGAGGACCTCGACACCGACCTCGCCGCGTCCCTCCAGCAGGCGGCGGCGGGCGATCAGACCGCCGCGACCAACCTGAACGACGAGATCGGCAAGAGCACCGCGCCCGCCGCCCCGGCAGCCCCCGCGCCGACGCCGAGCCCGTCACCGGGACCCTCGCCGACTCCGCCCGCAGGAGGTGACCGATGACTCTTCCCGGCAACCCGGAGGCGCTCGCGGAGCGCGCCGCGACGTACGTGTCGTCGGCGAGCCGCATCGAGCGCGCCGCCGACGATCTGCGCAACCTCGCCTACGCCAGCACCGCGCGTTCGCTGGACGCGATCCGCGAGCGCAGCGGACAGGTCGCCGGCGACCTGTCCGAGGCTTATGGCCGCTATGCGGGCACGGCGAACGCCCTCGTGGAGTACGCGGCAGCCCTGCGCGAGGCGCACCGCAAGGCCGACGAGGCCGACGCCAACGAGGCCTACGCCGAGCGGCACGCCGGCAGCGCCGACACGCAGGTATCCGCGTACGACCGTCAGCTCCGTGCCCTCGAGCAGTCCGCGGCGCCGACCGGCAACATCGAGGCCGCGGAGCGTCAGCTCGCCGAGGCGCGCGCCGCCGCCCGGCGCTACGACAACGCCGCGACGGCGGCGCGCGAAGCGCACGAGCAGGCCCGACGCGACATGGAGGCGGCGGCGCAACGCGCGATGTCGCTCATCGACAGCGCCATCGACGCTACCAACGAGGGGTGGCTCGACAAGGTCGGCAACTTCTTCGAGGGTCTCGGATCGTTCTTCGCCGACCTCGGAAAATGGATCGGCGACTTCCTCCAAGATCTGTGGAACGAGCTCCAGCGGCTCGTCGCGACCGTTCTGGCGTTGGTGGGAACCGTCCTGATCCTCGCGTTGGTCTATGCGCTGCTGTCGATGATCCCGTTCATCGGTCCGTTCATCGCGGCCCTCGTCGTCGGCCTGCTCGCAGGGTTTCTCCTCGCCAGCATCCTCTCCGACGTCACCAAGCCCACGCCCGCCGTCAGCAAACGCAACCTCACCGACTCGGAGGTCGACAACTACCGCGGGCAGCCAACCGACCTCGCTCACGCGTTGAAGGAGACCACGCTCGTCGACTCGCTCGGCCACCACACCAAGGATTCCGCCGACGAGACGGTCATCAGTGTGACGAAGGTGGTCGATGCCGACGGCGTCGTGCGCTGGCGCGTCACGCTGCCGAGCACCCAGGAGTGGTTCTCTCGGCTCAACGGCGATCAGGGCGCGGTCAACGATCTGGACAGCAACCTGGCGCTCATGCTCACGCCCTCGCTGCGCTCGCAGTACGAGCGCGCCGTACTCGAAGCGATGAAGCAGGCCGGCGTGGGACCCGACGACCCGGTGATGCTGGTGGGGTTCAGCCAGGGTGGGATCCTCGCCGGAACGCTCGCCGCGTACAACAACGACTACAACTGGGACGCCGTCGTCGTCGCGGGTGCACCGATCGACAGCATGCCCATCCCCTCCACGACCACCGTCGTCTCGGTGCAGCACAATGGGGATCCGGTTCCTCGGCTCGACAGCGTCATCTCGCTCGGCACCGACGGCTACGCTCCCACGGACAGGCCCAACTGGACGACGATCCAGGAGGACTCGCCCCTTGCATCGCAGGGCGTCGGAGGGATCCACTATTCGCCCGCCTACAACTCCACGCTGCAGAACAACATCGGGCAGGTGCCGGCGGCCACGCGCGACGATCTCGACCGATACTTCATCGGCGATGAGAATGCGTATGGTTACGAAGAGAGCTACTACACGTGGAAGGAGTGACGATGATCGCGGGAGCCTCAGCTCGCCGATTCGCTAGTGTTCTCGTCGCTCTGCTCGCCGTGGGCGCTTCAACGGGATGCTCCTCTCTCTTCGATGCCCCCCAGTCCGCCCCGACCCCCTTGGAGAGTAGCGTGGACGCTTTTCAGCCCGTGTACGACGCGATCGCGACATCCGACCCGCGCGTCGAGCGCGCGAGCACCGTCACCACGAGCCTCTCGGGAGCCGCCCGCCAGCTCACGGTCGTCATCCGCATCACCGGGAGCGAGCCGGTCTCGACCCAGACGCTGACCGCCGTTCTGATCGCGGTGAGAGACTCCGCCCACGGCGATGCCGACATGCTCGATCTCGTCGCCCGAGACGCCTCCAACCCGAAGCAGATCCTCGATCTGTCCGACGCCATCCGAGGCCTGCCCTCTGGGCTGTCCACGGTCTGGATCGACGGCGGCCTCGTGGTGCCGATGAGCGATCTTGCCGCGCTCGGCTGACGCGCCGCGTTCCATGAGCACCACGCACGAGCCCGAGCTCGCCTTCCGGCTGCTCGGCACATGGTGGCAGGTCGCCCTCGACTCCGACGACGCCGCCCGCACATCGGCCGCGGAGGTCGCACGTGGCACGCTCGGCACTGCCGACGAGAACGCCACGCCTCGGCGCCGAATGCGCGACGACCTCGTCGAGGCCGCACGGGCCGCGCGCGAGGCGCACGGGCGGTTGCTGCTGCTGCAGACGGAGCTCGGCCCCGGGGAGCCGATGTCGGCGATGCTGACACTCTTCGACGACGACCGGTTCCGGATGAGCCCCGCCATCGGCACGAACCCCGAGCGCGTGCTCGCCGTGCTCGAAGAGTCCCTGCCGACGATCGCTCCCGAGATGGCGGGCACGGCGGTGCGGCGTCCGTTCGCGGACGGCGAGGTGGTCCGCGCGCATCGCATCGACGAGTCGGTCGAGGTCGAGAACGGCGAAGCTTTCACGCAGCGCCGCCTCGTCGCCCACTACTGGTACCCCGTCCCGGACTCGAAGAAGCTCGCTCTCGTGGTGCTCTCGAGCCCGCTCGGCGACATTCCGAACGTGCTGCTGACCTATTTCGACGCGATCGTGGAAGTGTCGGGGTTCCGCCCGAGCGCCTGATCGCCCCGAGCGCAATACGATGGAGGGCTATGCCTTCCCCCACGCCCGTGATCTCCTACCCGCCGGAGCTGCCCGTCAGCGCCGCGCGCGACGAGATCGCGCGCGCGATCCGGGATCATCAGGTCGTGATCGTGGCCGGCGCGACCGGGTCGGGCAAGACCACGCAGCTGCCGAAGATCTGCCTGGAGCTCGGGCGCACGAAGATCGCGCACACCCAGCCGCGACGCATCGCCGCGCGCACCATCGCGGAGCGCATCGCCGAGGAGCTGCAGGTGCCGCTCGGCGGTGCCGTCGGCTACAAGGTGCGTTTCACCGATCAGGTGTCGGAGGACACCCAGATCGCGCTCGTGACCGACGGCATCCTCCTCAACGAGATCCACCGCGACCGCCTGCTGCGCCGCTATGACACGATCATCATCGACGAGGCCCACGAGCGATCGCTGAACATCGACTTCCTCCTCGGCTACCTCGCACGCATCCTGCCCGAGCGCCCCGATCTGAAGCTCGTCATCACCTCGGCGACGATCGATCCTGAGAGCTTCGCGAGACACTTCGCGGATGCCGGGGGCACACCCGCGCCGATCGTCGAGGTGTCCGGCCGCACCTACCCGGTCGAGATCCGCTACCGCCCGGGTGCGGCCGACTCCGACAGCCCGCGCGACGGCGACCGTGACGAGGTCGACACGCTGACGGCCGCTCTGCGGGAGCTCGACCGCGAAGCGAACGGCGATGTCCTCGTCTTCCTCCCCGGCGAGGCGGAGATCCGCGACGCGATGGATGCCGTCCGCGGCATGTACGCGAAGGATGCGCGCCCCACGGAGGTCCTCCCCCTCTACGGTCGGCTCTCCGCCGCCGAACAGCACCGCGTGTTCGAGCCCTCGGCCGTTGCCGGCGTGCGTCGGCGCGTGATCCTGGCGACCAACGTTGCCGAGACGAGTCTCACGGTTCCCGGCATCCGCTACGTGATCGATGCGGGTACGGCCCGCATCTCACGCTACAGTGCACGCTCGAAGGTGCAGCGTCTGCCGATCGAGGCGGTGTCGCAGGCGTCGGCCCAGCAGCGTTCCGGACGAGCCGGGCGCACCTCGAACGGCATCGCGATCCGCCTCTACAGCGAGGACGACTTCCTCGCACGCCCGGAATACACCGAGCCCGAGATCCTCCGTACCTCCCTCGCGTCCGTCATCCTGCAGATGCTCGCGCTCGGATTCGGCGACATCGAGGACTTCCCCTTCCTCACGAAGCCGGACAGCCGCGGGGTCAAAGCCGCGTTCGACCTGCTGACCGAGCTGCGGGCCGTCTCGCCGTCACGGCGGCTGACCTCCCTCGGCCGCGAGATCGCACGCCTGCCGATCGACCCCCGCTTCGCGCGGATGCTCATCGAGGCGCGCCGTCTGGAGGTGCTCCCCGACGTGCTCGCGATCGTCGCCGGACTGTCGATCCAGGACGTCCGCGAACGCCCGTCGGCCGAAGACCCCGCGGCGAGAGAGCAGGCCGACCGCCTCCACGCGCGCTTCGCCGATCCGACGAGCGACTTCCTCACCCTCCTCAACCTTTGGAACCACCTGCAGGAACAGCAGCGCGACCTCGGCTCCAGCGCCTTCCGACGCCTGTGCCGCAGCGAGTTCCTCAACTACGTGCGGGTGCGCGAGTGGGCCGACGTGCATCGGCAGCTGCGCCAGCTGATGGGCGCGAAGACCCGTTCGACCTCCGACGGCGCGGCGGCCGACCCCGCGCGCGTGCACCGGGCGATCCTGTCGGGTCTGCTCTCGCACATCGGCATCCTCGACACCCGCTCGCTGACACCGGCGAAGAACGGCGCGGCGAAGGGCGGCGGAAACGACCGTCGCAAGCAGATCGCGACCTACCGCGGAGCGCGGGGCGCGAATTTCGCCATCTTCCCCGGATCGGGTCTGCGCAAGGCGAGCCCCGATGCGGTCATGGCGGCCGAGCTGGTCGAGACCTCACGGCTGTTCGCCCGCACCGTGGCGGCGATCGATCCCGCGTGGGCCGAGGAGCTCGCCGGCGATCTCGCCCACCGTCAGCTCAGCGACCCGCACTGGTCGAAGGATGCCGGTGCCGCCGTCGCCGCCGAGAAGGTCACGCTCTTCGGGGTGGAGATCATCCCGCGCCGGCGCGTGCAGCTGGCCCGCATCGACCGTCCGCTCGCGCGGGAGCTGTTCATCCGGCACGCGCTCGTCGACGGCGACTGGAACAGCCAGCACCTCGACAAGCGTCTGACCGCATTCGAACGCCGCAACCTGGAGCTGCGGCGCCGCCTGGAGAAGGTGGAGGAGCGCGAACGCCGCCGCGACATCCTCGTCGGCGACGAGGCCGTCTTCACGTTCTACGACGCGCGCGTGCCGCACGACGTGTTCGATGTGCGCTCGTTCGAGACGTGGTGGCGCGAGGCCTCGCCGCGCTCACCGCACCTTCTCGACATGACCGAGGCCGACCTCCGCGATGACGCGTCGGGGGCGGATGAGCGCGCCTTCCCCGGTCGTTGGCAGCAGGGCGACCAGGTGCTCTCGCTCGCGTATCGTTTCGAACCCGGAAGTCCCGAGGACGGCGTCAGCGTGGTCGTGCCGCTTCCGCTGCTGGCGGCGCTGCGCCCCGACGGTTTCGACTGGCAGGTGCCGGGATTGCGGGCGGAGCTGATGACGGCACTGTTGAAAGCGCTGCCGAAGGCGATCCGCCGGCACGTGGTGCCGGCCGCGGACTGGGCGGCGAAGCTCGGCGAGGACGTGGCATCGGCCGGTCCTGAGCACCACGACGGATTGCCGCCCCAGACGCTGCGCAGCGCGCTGGCCGCCCGCATCCAGCGCGTGGCGAACCAGCCCGTGACGGCCGACGACTTCGACCTCGAGCGGGTGCCCGCGCACCTGCTGATGACGTTCCGGGCCGTCGATCACCGGGGACGCACCGTCGGCACCTCCCGCGACCTCGCCGACCTGCAGAGCCGCCTCGCCGGCCGCGCCCGCGAGCAGGTCGCCCGCACCCTCACGCGCGAGCAGCAACCCGCCGGGCGCGTCGCGCGCGCCTCCGGCATGCTGCCGTCGGGGACGCGCTCCCCCGGCGCGTCGGCAGCGGCATCCGCACCCGGCGCGCCGCAGATCGTCGAGCGCAGCGGCATTCTGACGTGGGACCTCGGCACACTCCCCGAGGTCGTCGACACGAAGGTCGCCGGCGGCGTCGTGCGGGGCTACCCCGCGCTCGTGGACGAGAAGGATGCCGTGGCGCTGCGCATCGAGTCCACGCCCGAACGGGCCGCGCGCCTCACGCACGCGGGGGTTCGTCGCCTGCTGCTGCTCGCCGTGCCCTCGCCGAGCGCCTACGTGCTCGAGCATCTGACCGCTGCGGAGAAGCTCTCTCTCGCGGCGTCACCGTACCCGTCCGCGAAGGCGCTCATCGAGGATGCGCGCGTGGCCGTCGCCGATGCGGTGATGGCGCGCGTCGCCCCGGGCGGCGTCCGCACACCCGAGCAGTTCGCCGTCGTCCGCGACGCGCTGTCGACGGCCGTGGTGGACGAGCTGTTCCAGGCGGTGTCGCTGACCGCACGCATCCTGACGCTGCAGCGCGGCGTCGAGCGTGCCGTGAAGGCGCAGAACGCGATGACACTGCTCGCCGCACTCGGCGATGTCAAGGCGCAGCTGAGCGCGCTGATCTATCCCGGGTTCGTCTCGCGCACGGGCCTCGATCGGCTGCGTCATCTTCCCCGCTACCTGCAGGGCGCCCTGGAGCGGGTGCGGACCCTCGCCGACAATCCCGGCCGCGATCGCCAGCGTCTCACCGAGTTCGAACGCGCGGCTGCGCTCTACGCGGAGGCCGGCGGTGCGCTTCCCCTGGCGGCCGACGCTCCCGCTCCGATCGCACACGCGCGCTGGCTGCTCGAGGAGTATCGCGTGAGCGTGTTCGCCCAGGCGCTCGGCACCGCCGAGCCCGTCTCGCTCCCCCGCATCGCGAAAGCGCTCTCCGCGTGACCCCACCCGCCGTGCGCGTCCCGATCCCCGCGGAGCGTGTCCCCATTCCCGCGGAGCGTGTCCCGGTCCCCGCGGAGCGTGTCCCGGTTCCCGCTGGGTGAGAGCGCTCCCAACAGCACAGAGTGGGACATGCAGCGGGAGAGGCGGGCGCAGTAAGCGTCAGCTGGCTCGGATGAGGGCGCGATAGAAGCGGATGCCGTTGCGCCACGACCCGACGCGGATGCGCTCGTTGTGGGCGTGCAGCGCGTCGCGCTCGGCCCGCGTGAGGTGGAAGGGCGTGAAGCGGTAGACGTGCGAGCTGATCACCGTGAACCAGCGACTGTCGCTCGCCCCGAGTTGGATGTACGGCGTGGTCACGACCTCGGCTCCGAGGGCGTCATGAACCGCGGTCGCGATGCGCTGCCACGGCTCACCGCGCCAAGGTGACACCGGCGACGGATCCGACCCGTGGCGCACCTCGATCTCGACGGCGGGGTCGGCCACGACGCGGCGGATCCGCGCGGTCGCCGAGGCGACGGTGTCGCCGGTGAGGAGGCGGATGTTGATCGAGGCACGCGCCGTGGTCGCGAGCACGTTCTCGCCCGGAGCCCCCGACAGCTCGGTCGCGACGGCGGTCGTCCGCACCATCGCGTTCAGTTCCGGTCCGAGGCGCGCGAACACCCGTGCGGCCAACGGGGCCACCGCGGCGAGGTGCGAGAAGAGAGTGCGAAGCGGCTGTGAGGTGTGGGGGGCCAGTGTCGCGAACAGGGCGCGCACCGGCGGGACGATGCGGGCCGGGAACGGATGGCGCTGCACGCGGTCGATGGCGCGGGCGAGCCGGGCGGTGGCGGGGAAGGCGGGCGGTGTGGACGCATGGCCTCCCCCCTCGCGCGCAGTCAGCCGCAGCGTCAGGACGCCCCGCTCGGCGACGCCGACCATCGCCGTCGGCACCGCGACCCCCGGCACCGCACCGTCCACGACCGCGCCGCCTTCATCGAGCACCAGGCCCGGCGTGACCCCGCGCTCGCGCAGCAGCGCCACGATCGCACGCGCGCCGCCGCCGGCCGTTTCCTCGTTGTGGCCGAAGGCGAGGTAGACATCGCGCGTCGGCGCGTAGCCCTCCGCGGCGAGTTCCTCCACCGCCTCCATGATCGCCACGAGGGCGCCCTTGTCGTCGATGGCGCCGCGCGCGTGGATCTCGGCATCGACACCTTCACCGATTACCTCGGCCCCGAACGGCGGGTGGTCCCATTCCTCTTCGACGACGGGGACGACGTCCATGTGGGCCATGAGCACGAGCGGATCCGCCGCGCTCTGCCGGCCGGACCAGCGGAACAGCAGGGAGTAGCCGTCGACGACCTCACGCTCGAGAGCGGCATGCGCGGTCGGATACAGACGCGCCAGCGTGTCGATGAAGCGCGTGAACGCATCCGCGTCCACGAGGCTCTCGTCCGCGTGCGAGACGGTCGGAATCTGCAGCAGCTCACGGAATCGGGCGATCGACGCCTCGGTGTCGGCACTCACGGCTCGAGCCTACGCGCGCGCGGCTAGGCTCGTCGCATGACCGACAACGCCCCCGGCACGAGTGTGCCGACCGCGCCCATCCGCTGGGGAATCCTCGCCACGGGCGGCATCGCCCACGCCTTCACGAAGGACCTGCGGACGGCGGGGCTCACCGTCACCGCCGTCGGATCGCGCCGCCCGGAGTCGGCGCGTGCGTTCGCCGGCGCGTACGACATCCCTCACGCGCACGGGTCGTACGAAGAGCTCGTCGCCGACCCCGACGTCGATATCGTGTACGTCGCTTCCCCGCACAGTCATCACCGAGAGCACGCGATCCTCGCCCTGGAGGCCGGCAAGCACGTTCTCATCGAGAAGGCCGTGACCCTGGATGCCGACGAGGCCATCGCGATCCGTGACATCGCCGCGGGGCGCGGGCTGTTGGCGATGGAGGCGATGTGGACCCGGTACCTGCCGCATATGATCCGCATCCGCGAACTCATCGCCGACGGCGCCCTGGGCGAGCTGCGCACGGTCATCGCCGACCACACGCAGTCGCTGCCCACCGATCCGGCGCATCGGCTGAACGCTCTCGGACTGGGCGGCGGTGCCCTCTTGGACCTCGGCATCTACCCCGTCTCCTTCGCGTGGGACGTGCTCGGACCGATGACCGACATCCGCGCGGTGGGCCGCCTCGGCGACACCGGAGCCGACACCGAGGTCGCGATCGCCGCCGTCCACGCGGGCGGTGCGATCTCGTCGATCGCGACGAGCTCGCGCGCCGCCGGTCCGAACACCGCCCACGTGATCGGCACGAACGCCCGGATCGACATCGATCGCGTCTGGTACGAGCCCACCTCGTTCCGGGTCACCGCGACCGACGGCACCCTGATCGAGGATTACCGCAGCGAGGTCGACGGCCGCGGTATGCAGTTCCAAGCCCTCGCCGCCGAGCGCTTGCTGCGCTCCGGTCGCACCGACAGCGACCTGCTGCCGTTCGCGGAGTCGATCGCGATCATGCACGCGCTCGACGACGTGCGGGGCCAGCTCGGCGTGACCTACCCGAAGGAGCGCTGACATGGTCGAGCTGCAGGGCAACCGCGTCGCCGTCTACCTCGACTTCGACAACATCGTCATGAGTTGGTACGACCGCGTGCACGGGCGCAACTCCTACGCCGCCGACCGCCAGAAGATCATCGCCGACCCCGATGCCCCCGAGATCGCCCAGCGCCTGAAGGAAGCCACGATCGATGTCGGGGCGATCATCGACTACGCGGCGTCCTTCGGCACTCTCGTGCTCACGCGTGCCTACGCCGACTGGTCGTCGCCGGTCAACGCGTTGTACCGTTCGCAGCTGGTCGCGCGCGCCGTCGACCTCGTGCAGCTGTTCCCCGCGGCGGCCTACGCGAAGAACGGTGCCGACATCCGTCTGGCCGTCGACACCGTCGAGGACATGTTCCGCCTGCCCGACCTCACCCACGTCGTGATCGTCGCCGGCGACAGCGACTACGTGCCGCTCGCGCAGCGGTGCAAGCGTCTGGGTCGCGTCGTGGTGGGTGTCGGCGTGGCCGGCTCGACGGCCAAGTCGCTCGCGGCCGCATGCGATCAGTTCGACTCGTACGATTCGCTGCCCGGAGTGGTGCTGCCGGCGTCCGCCGCGACCCAGAAGAAGGCGGATGCCGCCGCCACGGCGGGCCCGTCATCGTCGCGTCGACGCAAGAAGACCGAGGACCCGACGGCGGAGCTTCTGCGGCGTGCCCTGCGCCTGGAGCAGGAGCGCACCGACGACGAGTGGGTGCACCTCTCGGCGGTGAAGAACCTGCTCAAGCGCATGGATCCGTCCTTCAGCGAGAAGGCCCTGGGCCACCGGTCCTTCTCCGACTTCGTCAAGGCCTACCCCGGCGTCGCCGACATCGACGAGACGACGAACATCGTGCGCGTGCGTCCGCACTCCAGCGACGACGGCGCGGCCGACGGAAGCTGATGCCCGTCGGCCGCGCCGCGACCGCCCTCAGGCGGCGAGCGGGATCACGCCCACCAGCACGCCGACGGCGAGCATCGCCAGTGAGACCAGCGCGGCCCGCCACAGCACCTTCTTGTGGTGATCGCCGAGATTGACGTTCGCCAGCGACACCAGCAGCAGGATCGCGGGAACGAGCGGGCTCTGCAGATGGACGGGCTGCCCGGTGATGGAGGCGCGTGCCATCTCGACGGGCGCGATGCCGAAGTGCGAGGCGCTTTCGGCCAGCACCGGCAGGATGCCGAAGTAGAACGCATCGTTCGACATGAAGAACGTGAACGGGATCGACAGCACGCCCGTGATGACCGCAAGGAAGGGGCCCATCTCGGCGGGGATCACCGCGGTGATCCAGGACGCCATCGCCGTCACCATCCCGGTGCCGTTGAGGACGCCGACCAGCACGCCGGCGGCGAGGACCATCGATACGACCCCGACGATCGAGGGCGCGTGGGCGACGATCTCGTCGGCCTGGCCTTTGAGCTTCGGGAAGTTCACGATCAGTGCGATCGCCGCACCGACCATGAAGACGAACGCCAGCGGGAACAGGTCGAGCACCAGCAGCACCATGACGGCGACGGTCAGCGCGAGGTTGAACCAGATCAGACGCGGGCGCAGCGTGGGCCGATTCGGGTCGAGCATGGTGTCGGCCATGGCGGTGTCGGCGGCATCCACCAGCGCGGTGGCGGCGACCGCACCGCGGGCTCCCCGCACGGTGACGATGTTGCCGGTGCGCAGCGTCGCGGCAGCACCGGGCTTCGGCTCGGCGCCGCGGAACAGTCGGGGCGCGCCGAAGATGCCGTCGCCGCGGGTCGACTCGATGCGGGTGGTGTCGATCGACCCGGCGAGACGGCGACGCTCGCCGAGCCCGAGGAACCAGGCGAAGCCCAACGAGATCACCAGACCCGTCGCGAGCGACGGGAGCATGGGCACGAAGATGTCCGTCGGCTGCAGCGAAAGGGCGGATGCCGCGCGCACGGTGGGACCGCCCCACGGCACGATGTTGAGCGTGCCGTTCATGAGTCCGGCGACACACGTGAGCACCACGGGGCTCATGCCGAGACGCAGATAGATCGGCAGCATCGCCGAGGTCGTGATGATGAACGTCGTCGAGCCGTCACCGTCCAGCGACACCGCACCGGCGAGCAGCGCGGTGCCCAGCACCACCTTCGCGGGGTCGTCGCCGAGCACGCGGGTGATCAGACGGATGAGCGGGTCGAACAGGCCGACGTCGATCATGATCCCGAAGTACATGATCGCGAACATGAGCAGGGCGGCGGTGGGTGCCATGGACTTGATCGCGTCGATGACCATGTCGCCCAGACCGAAGCCGGCGCCGGCGAACAGGCCGAAGATCGTCGGCACCACGATCAAGGCGACCATGGGGGTCAGTCGGCGCGTCATGATCAGCGCCATGAACGTGAGCACCATCGTGAACCCGAGCACGACCAGCACGCCGTCCGACGGCGTGAACGCCAGGTCGTAGCCCTCATCGGCCGCGGCCGCGAGTGACGTGAGAACAGGGGGCATCTCGACTCCTTCGTCTGCGGTCGACGCGCCTCGTCGACCGGATTCCGCGACTCTAGGGATCTCGCCCCGCCCGCGCGCGCTATCTCTCATTGCGTGGACTTCTGCGCGCAACGCGAGTTCAGCGCATTATGCTCACCAGATGAGGTTCGCGACGCGGGTGATGCTCGTGCAACTGACCACGGTGATCGCGGTCGTCGCCGTGTGCGTTCTCGTCTTTGTACTTCTGGGCGTCCAGCAGCTGCGGGCAGCGGCCGAGACCTCCGCGCTGAACATCGCCCGCACGATCGCCGTCGACCCGCAGGTGCGCGCCGAGGTCACCGAGATCAGCGCCGATCCCGGCACACCCCGCGGCGCGGATCTGTCGGGCGGTCCGCTGCAGGAACTGGCCGCCGATGTCACCGCGCACACCGGCACCCTCTTCGTCGTGATCACCGACGACCACGGCATCCGTCTGGCGCATCCCGATCCCGCGCTGCTCGGCCGGCCCGTCAGCACCGACTTCCGCGAGGTGCTCGCCGGCAACGAGGTCGTGACATGGCAGCAGGGCACGCTCGGCGTCTCGGCGCGTGCAAAGGTGCCCATCTGGCCCCCGGGCGCCGACGGCACCCACCCCGCGGGTGCCGCCCCGGTCGGCGAGGTGAGCGTGGGCTTCGAACCCTCCAGCGTGTTCGACGACCTGCCGGCGCTGCTCGGCGGCATCGCCGCAGCGGCCGGCGCCGGCGTGCTGCTGGCAGCGATCGCCGCGATCGTGCTGCGACGACGGTGGGAGCGGCTCACGCTGGGTCTGCAGCCGGAAGAGCTCGTCGCCCTGGTGCAGAACCAGGCCGCCGTCCTCGACGGCGTCGGCGACGGGGTCGTGGCGCTGGACGACCGCGGCGTCGTGCGCCTCTGCAACGATGCGGCGCGGCGGATGCTGCACCTCGACGACCCCGCGGGCACGACGTTGGAGCAGCTGGGCGTCGCCCCTGCGATCGTCACCGCGGCTCGAGACGGCACCGCGAGTGAGGCGGTGGTCGTGGGCGACCGGGTGCTCTATGCCGACGCGCAGCCCGTGCGTCACGCCGGGCGGAACCTCGGCACCGTGCTGATCGTCCGCGATCGCACGGACGTCGCTGCGCTCAGCGAACGGCTGGACACCGTGCGGGCCATGACCGGGGCACTGCGTGTGCAGCGGCATGAGTTCGCGAACCGCCTCCACGTCGCCGTCGGCATGCTCGACGCCGACCGCCCGGGCGAGGCTCGCGAGTTCCTCGGCGAGCAGCTGCATCGCGGGCCCGTCGACTACCCGGTCGAGAACATCGATCGCATCGGCGACGGCCTGCTGCACGCCCTCATCGGCGCGCACGGTCTCGAGGCGGGAGAGCGCGGCGTACGGGTCTCCGTCGACCCGGAGTCGCTGCTGTTGGCGCACCTGGTCGAGGTGGAGGATGTGGCCGCCGTGCTCGGCAACCTCGTCGACAACGCGATCCGAGCCGCCGTCGAAGGGCCTGCGCCGCGCCGCGTCGAGATCGGATGCTTCGGCGACGGGCACGATCTGGTCCTCACCGTCGCCGACTCCGGCGCCGGTGTGGACGTCGAAGTGGACGCCGAAGCGGATCTCTTCTCGCGCGGGCGTCGACCCGCTCCCGATACCGACCGGGTGCACGGACTCGGCGTCGGCCTTCCCTTGTCGCGCGAGCTGGCGCGCCGCCGTGGGGGCGACGTCTGGCTCATCGAGGCCGCGGGAACGTCCGCGCTCACGGGGGCGGTGTTCGGTGCCCGGTTGTGCGGCGTTCTGGGAGATGCCCTCGGCGATGGCTCCTCCGACGCCGGACCCGTACCCGATCGATTCATCGACCGAAGGGATCCCCCCTCATGACCACTCCCCTTCGCGTCCTCGTCGTCGATGACGACTTCCGCGTCGCCGGGCTGCATCGCGAGATCGTGGCCGACCGTCCCGGCTACCACGCCCTCGCACCGGTGCGCACGCTGGCCGACGCGACCGCCGCCGTCCGCACAGAACACCCCGATCTTCTGCTCGTCGACGCGTACCTGCCCGACGGCGACGGGATCGCATTCGTCCGCGAGAACCCGATCGACGCCTTCGTGCTCTCGGCCGCGACCGACGCGCTGACGGTGCGCCGCGCCCTGCGCGCCGGAGCGCTCGGCTACCTCGTGAAGCCGTTCGAGCGGCGCGCCCTCGTGGAGGTCCTCGATCGCTACGCGCGCTTTCGCAACGTGCTCGACGAGGAGCGCAGCGTGTCGCAGGACGAGATCGATCGAGCGCTCGGCATCCTGCACGCGGGCGGCGACACGTCGTCAGTGTCACGATCGGCGACCGAGCAGGTGATCCTGGGCGCGCTCGGCGACGACGAGTCCTCGGCGGCGGAGATCGCCGACCGGGCGGGTGTCTCGCGCGCCACTGCGCAGCGCCACCTCGCGACGTTGGCGACCCGCGGGATCGTGGACGTGCGTTTGCGCTACGGCACCACGGGGCGTCCCGAGCACCGGTACGTGCGTCGACGCGCATAGCGGAGCCTGCGTGCGCCCGTCGGTGCACGCGTGCACAGGCACTGTGCAGCGCTGAACCTTGTACCTGAATCACTTTTCAGGTAGCGTCCACGGCGCGGCATCCCTCGTCGCATCGCGCTCTACAAGGAGGTATCAGCGCATGGTTTCAGCGACCGCTTCGCACCGCACGCCCCCGCAGTCCGGTCTCCGCCGCGTCGTCAGCGCCTCGATGGCCGGCACGATCGTCGAGTGGTACGAGTTCTTCCTCTACGCCACCGCGGCCACGCTCGTGTTCAACCTGATCATGTTCCCGCCGTCCGACGATCCGTATGCGGGCATCATCGCGGCATTCGTCACGTATGCGGTCGGGTTCGTCGCCCGCCCCCTCGGCGGCATCGTCTTCGGTCACTTCGGCGACAAGTACGGTCGCAAGAAGCTGCTGCAGCTGGCCATCGTCCTCGTCGGGGTGGCGACCTTCCTCATGGGGTGCCTGCCGACCTTCCAGCAGGTGGGCTACTGGGCACCGGCGCTGCTGGTGCTGCTGCGCTTCGCCCAGGGCTTCGCCGTCGGTGGCGAATGGGGCGGCGGCGTGCTGCTGGTGGCCGAGCACTCCCCCGACAGGACCCGCGGCTTCTGGGCATCCTTCCCCCAGGCGGCCGTGCCGATTGGCAACCTCGTCGCGACTGTCGTGCTGCTCGTGCTCAGCCGCACCCTCTCCGCCGAGGCGTTCCTCGCCTGGGGCTGGCGCGTCGGCTTCTGGCTGTCGGTGGTGATCGTGGCGATCGGCTACTACATCCGCACCAAGATCAGCGATGCGCCGATCTTCCTGGAGGCGCAGAAAGAGGCGGAGGAGCAGAAGCACGATCGCTACGGTGTGTTCGAGGTCGTCCGCCGCTACCCGCGCGGCGTGCTCACCGCGATGGGCCTGCGCTTCGCGGAGAACATCATGTACTACCTCGTGGTCACCTTCTCGATCACGTACCTGAAGATCGCGTTGGACGTGAACACCGCCGATATCCTCGGCATGCTGGTGATCGCGCACATCGTCCACATGATCGTCATCCCGCTGGTCGGGGCTCTCGCCGACCGCATCGGCCGAAAGCCGGTGTACGCGATCGGCACGGTCGGAGCAGCGGCGTGGGGCTTCATCGCCTTTCCCATGTTCAACACGAAAGAGCCCGCGATCATCATCCTGGCGATCTGCCTGGGCCTGGTGATCCACTCGTTCATGTACGCGCCCCAGCCGGCGATCATGTCGGAGATGTTCCCGACGCGCATGCGCTACTCGGGCGTCTCGCTCGGCTACCAGGTGACGTCCATCGTCGCCGGCTCACTCGCGCCGATCATCGCGACAGCGCTGCTGTCGGCCTCGGGCAGTTACATCCCCGTCGCGCTGTATTTGGCGGTCGCCGCCGCCATCACCCTGATCGCCGTCGTCTCGATGCGCGAGACCAAGGGCAGCTCCCTGCACGATCTCGACCGCGTGGATCGCGAACGCCTGGTCGCCGAGACGGGCACGGTGCGGGTGCAGCCCACGCGCTGAGCACGTGAAAGGGAGGGGGTGGATGCCGCGGCATCCACCCCCTCCCTCTGTCGTCTCAATCTCGGGTCGCGAGCAGGGCCCAGGCGACCAGCAGCGGCTGGAAGAGCAGGCGCGTCAGGCGAGCAGCGTCGCTGTCCAGGCCGAAGGCCGGGCGCCGATCCATGGCCTGCGCGAGGTTGCCGGGGAAGATCGCGATGAAGAACGCGGCGAGGAGGGAACCGACGCGCCTGCGCTCCTTCGGCAGCACGATCAGAGCAGCTCCGAGCATGATCTCCACCGCGCCGGACGCGACCACCACGCCGTCCTTGTCGATCGGCAGGACATCGGTGACGAGGTCGGGGACCTGCGCCTGGAACTCCCGACGAGCCCAGAACAGGTGGGACAGGCCGGCGAACATCATGCCGGCGGCCAAGAGCCATCGCGCGAAGGTCTTCATGAGGCCAGTATGCTCCGCCTCGATAGGCTGGAGGCATGAGCGACGGAGCACCACGAGCGATCCGGCGCCTGCCCGACGGCACCGTCAAGCAGATCGGCCCCCTCACCGGCACGCGGGTCTGGACGGTTCCGGGTCGGGCGAACCGCCCCCTCAGCGCACCCCGCGAGGATGTGCACCGTCTCGGGCCCGGTGAGGACCGCCGTCTGTGTGCGTTCTGCGTGGATCGCTACCTCGAGACGACGCCCGAGAAGGCCCGACTGATCGGCCCGCGCTTCGAGGAGGTGCGCCGGGTGCCGGCCCACGCGCTGAACGACTCCGTCGCCGAGTTCCGCCGCTTCGGCAACCTGTTCGAGATCGTGTCGGCGGAGTACTGGCGAGAGAACCACGGCTACCGGCAACCGACCGGCATCGTGCAGTGGGCCGAGGAGTATCTGTCCGATCCCGTGGGACGCGTGCACATGGAGAAGCTCGCCGAGATCCGCGCCAGCGCGGCCGGTGCCGAGACCAGCCTCGAAGAAGCGGCGTTGGACCTGCTCGGCGGCTCCCACGACGTGGTCGTCGCCCGTCGTCATGTGGTCGACGGTGCGAGCACGGATGCCGAGCTGGCGTCGGCGGGAACGCTGAGCCCCGACGAGCATGCGGCCTACGTCGCCTTCACCGTGCAGGCACTGGCCGAGATCCAGGCCGCCCAACCCCACGCCGCGTACGTGAGCGTCTTCCAGAACTGGCTGCGTCCGGCGGGCGCCTCGTTCGAGCACCTGCACAAGCAGCTCGTCGCGATCGATGATCACGGACCGCAGGTCGATCACGAGCTGCGCCTGCTGTCCCACGACCGCGGGCTGTACCAGCATGAGATCGCCGATCTCGCGGTGTCGGAGGGTCTCGTCGTCGCAGCGACGGACGGCGCCGTCGCCTTCGCGGGCGTCGGGCACCGCTACCCGGCGTTCGAGATCTTCTCGACGTCGGCGGCGAACCTGCCGCAGGAGCACACGGACGCCGAGACCCGCGCCGTGTCCGACCTGCTGCACGCGCTGCACGCCGCGACCGGCGTGCACGTGCCGACCAATGAAGAGTGGCACTATCGTCCGCCGGGCGCGCCGTGGCCCATGCCCTGGCGAGTGGTGCTCAAGTGGCGCATCTCCACGCCGGCCGGCTTCGAAGGCGGCACGAAGATCTACGTCAACACGATCGATCCGTGGGAGCTGCGCCGGCGCACCGTGGCGGGATTGCAGGAGCTGCGCGAGGCGGGACGGCTCGCCGACGGCATCCGCATCGGCGATGAGTGCACACCAGCCGACGCGGTCCTGCGTTACGCGGAGGGGTCGTGAGCCTGCCGTTCGAGCGGCTTCGGCGCGCGCCCGACGTCGAGGGCGAGGGTCTCGGTGCGGTGGATGCCGCAGACCGCCTGATCCTCGACGAATCGGCCGCGGTGCGCACCGGCGCCCGCGCCGGTGAGATCGCCGTCGTCGGCGACGCCTACGGCGCCCTCGCCCTCGGAGCGGCCCACGACGGCGCCTCCGCGGTGCGCGTGCACCAGGACGCCGTCCTGGGTGAGAGGGCGCTGCTCTCCAACGCCGTCACGCTGGGACTGGCCGAGCAGATCTCCTCCGGCCCGCTGGACGCGGCTCTGGTCGCCGGCGCGCGCGTCGTGCTGATGCGCCTGCCGCGCTCTCTGGACGCGCTGCGCGATGTCGCCGGACTGATCGCGGCGCACGCGAGATCCGATGTCACCGTGGTGGCCGGGGGCCGCATCAAGCACATGAGCGTCGCGATGAACGACGTGCTGCGCGCGTTCTTCACGACGGTCGATGTCACTCACGCCCGCCAGAAGTCTCGGGCGCTGATCGCCCGAGGCCCGCACGACGGTCGCGACCCGGTGCCCGCCGCCGCGCGCGTCGACGACGTGGAGGTGCGCGCCTTCGGCGGGGTCTTCGCGGGCGCACGCCTGGACATCGGCACGCGGGCGCTGCTGAGCGCGCTCGACGCCGCACCCCGCCCTCCCGGGGGCGGCAGCGCCGAGGACCCTTGGATCGATCTCGCCTGCGGCACCGGCATCGTGGGCGCGTGGCTCGCGCGGCGGCATCCGTCCGCGCACGTGTACGCGAGCGATCAGTCGGCAGCGGCGGTCGCCTCGGCTACGGCGACCGTGGCAGCGAACGCACTGAGCGATCGGGTCCGCGTCGCGCGCGCGGACGGTCTGGAGGAACGCGCCGCCGCGAGCGCGTCGTTCATCGCCCTGAATCCCCCGTTTCATTCCGGTGCCGCACTGACCACGACGATCGCGGAGCGCCTGTTCGCCGACGCCGCACGGGTTCTCGCGCCCGGCGGGCAGCTGTGGTGCGTGTGGAACTCGCCGCTTCGATATCGCGCCACGCTCGAGCGCGTGGTGGGGCCGACGCATCAGGTCTTCCGCGATCCGAAGTTCACGGTGACGGTGTCGACGAAGCGGTGAGCCGGCCCCGCCCCGAGCCTCGCCTGCCCGCCGTATGCTCAGACGATGCCGGCGCGGATGCCGTCCAGCGAATCGGCGACCTTGGGAAGGCGCTGGGCGAGGACGTCGTCGAGCTCGAAGAGGCGCTGTCGGGCATCCTGCAGCACGCGCGCTCCCTTCGTGGTGACATGCAGATCGCTGGCGGCGCCGGCATGGGCCGTGGCATCCTGCACGAGGCCGTCGTCGACGAGCGTGCGCACGGCGGTGTGGGCGGACTGCACTGTGATGTGCGAGCGGCGGGCCAGCTCGGAGAACGAGATGCCGGGCTCGGCGTAGATGTGACCGAGGAGACCGAACTTGCGGGTGCTGATGCCGAGGTCTTTGAGGATCGACGCCAGCTGCTCCTCCCACATCGCCGACACCGCGAGCAGCGCGATGACGGGGCTGAAGCGGGGACCGTCCTGAGTCATGCGGTCCATGCTATCGATGCGCTGTGCCGCGCACGGGTCGCCGTCCCGTGACTTCTCCAGCTGACGGGCTGACGCCACCGCTCGCCGGACGCCAGGCGCTGACTTCGGCGCCGGGATCAGGCCTTCGCACCACCGGGGGGGCCGAGGATCAGCAGCACGGCGAAGATCGCGGCGACGGCCACGAGAATGCCGACGAACAGCAGCCAGGGGCGGCGCAGGAACCAGGCCAACGGGCCGTCGTACCACCGCGCGTCCGCCGCATCGACAGCAGCCTCGACGCGCCACGCACCGGCGAGCAGGCCGCGACGGTGCACGCAGAGCTCGACCGGAATGGTGGCGTAGGGCACGATCGCCGAGATCAGCGCGACGGCGGTCGGCCCCGCGGGCCATCGGTTGTTGAGGGCAACGAGCACGACAGTGGCGCCGTACGAGAGGAACACGAAACCGTGGATGCCGCCGCCGATCGTCACCGCGGGCGCCCACCCGGTCGTCGCCCGGACGACGAGACCGGCGATGAGCAGCGTCCACGACACCGCCTCCGCGAACGCGAGAGTGCGAAACAGAGACAGGGGGGTGCGAAGCATTCCTTCAGCATAACTGAAGGAATCCGTCCCGCCTGAGCTCTTCCTGTGAGCACCGGGCGCCGCTGCGCGCGGTGCCTAGGGTGTCGCGTATGACACGTCGCTTTCCGCTGGCGGCGGCCGCACTGTTGACGACCGGACTGCTGGGAGGCTGTGGGCCGATGGTTCCGGTGTGCCCTGCCATCGGATTCGTCAATCCCGGGCCCGTCACGATCGAGGTCGCCCCCGCCCTGACCGTCGGCGAGGTGGCCGCGTGCTTCGGCGACGGCTGCGCCCCCACGCCCCTCCCCCTCGGCCGCGACGGCCGCGGACGGATGCCGCTGGCACCGCCGTATCTCGCCGACACGAGCGTCGTCAGCATCGAGCCCGGCACGACGGTGCGCGTGGTGATCACCGATGCCACCGGCACCGTCACGCGTGATGTCCGCGCGGAGATCCCCTACAGGTCGGAGGGCGGCGGCCCGTGCCCGGGACCGGTGAGCTTCGACGCTGTCGTCATCTCCTGACCGTCCGCGGCGAGCGAAGACCCTCGACGCCGCGACGCCCCCGCACCGGCTCATCGAGCACGGTTCGGGGGCGTCGCGCCATCCACCCGACGACGTCGGTCAGGTCAGAAGTCCCAGTCGTCGTCCTCGGTCGCGACCGCCTTGCCGATGACGTACGACGAGCCCGACCCGCTGAAGAAGTCGTGGTTCTCATCGGCGTTCGGCGACAGGGCCGAGAGGATCGCGGGGTTCACGTTGGTCAGCTGCGACGGGAACATCGCCTCATAGCCGAGGTTCATCAGCGCTTTGTTGGCGTTGTAGTGCAGGAACTTCTTGACGTCCTCGGTCAGGCCGATGCCGTCGTAGAGGTCCTGCGTGTACTGCACCTCGTTGTCGTACAGCTCGTAGAGCAGCGAGAAGGTGTAGTCCTTGATCTCGTCGCGCTCGGGCTGGGTGAGCTTCTCGAGCCCCTTCTGGAACTTGTAGCCGATGTAGTAACCGTGCACGGCCTCGTCGCGGATGATGAGGCGGATGATGTCGGCCGTGTTCGTCAGCTTCGCCTTGCTCGACCAGTACAGCGGCAGGTAGAAGCCCGAGTAGAACAGGAACGACTCCAGCAGGGTCGAGGCGACCTTGCGCTTGAGCGGCTCGTCGCCACGGTAGTAGTCCATGACGATGTGGGCCTTCTTCTGAAGGTTCGGGTTTTCCACCGACCACCGGAACGCGTCATCGATCTCGGGCGTGGAGCACAGCGTCGAGAAGATCGACGAGTAGCTCTTCGCGTGCACCGACTCCATGAACGCGATGTTCGTGTACACGGCCTCTTCGTGGGGCGTGATCGCGTCGGGGATGAGCGAGACGGCGCCGACGGTGCCCTGGATGGTGTCCAGGAGCGTCAGACCGGTGAACACCCGCATCGTGGTGGTCTGCTCGTCGGGAGTGAGCGTCGCCCACGACTGGATGTCGTTGGACAGCGGCACCTTCTCGGGCAACCAGAAGTTGTTCACGAGGCGGTTCCACACCTCGAGGTCCTTGTCGTCCTGAATGCGGTTCCAGTTGATCGCCTGGACGTGGTCGATGAGCTTGAGCGGCTCGGACGGGGTCATGTCGTCAATCCTTCAAACGGTCGTGGAGTGAGCGAAGCGCGGTCACAGCATGCAGGAGACGCACTCGGACAGGTTCGTGCCCTCGAGCGCCATCTGACGAAGGCGGATGTAGTAGATCGTCTTGATGCCCTTGCGCCACGCGTAGATCTGCGCCTTGTTGATGTCGCGGGTGGTGGCGGTGTCCTTGAAGAACAGCGTCAGCGACAGGCCCTGGTCCACGTGCTGGGTGGCGGCGGCGTAGGTGTCGATGACCTTCTCGTAGCCGATCTCGTACGCGTCCTGGTAGTACTCCAGGTTGTCGTTCGTCATGAACGGCGCCGGGTAGTAGACGCGGCCGATCTTGCCTTCCTTGCGGATCTCGATCTTCGACGCGATCGGGTGGATCGAGCTCGTCGAGTTGTTGATGTACGAGATCGATCCGGTCGGGGGCACCGCCTGCAGGTTCTGGTTGTAGATGCCGTGCGCCTGGATCGACGCCTTCAGCTCGCGCCAGTCGTCCTGGGTGGGGATGTGGATGCCGGCGAACAGCTCGGCCACGCGATCCGTCTGCGGCACCCACTCCTGCTCGAGGTACTTGTCGAAGAACTCCCCCGACGCGTAGGTCGAGTCCGCGAAGCCGTCGAAGGCCGTGCCGCGCTCGATCGCGATGCGGTTGGAGGCACGCAGTGCGTGGAACAGCACCGTGTAGAAGTAGATGTTCGTGAAGTCGATGCCCTCTTCCGAGCCGTAGTGCACGTGCTCACGCGCGAGGTACCCGTGGAGGTTCATCTGGCCGAGGCCGATCGCGTGCGAGCGGTCGTTGCCGTCTTCGATCGAGCGCACCGAGCGGATGTGGCTCTGGTCGCTGACCGCGGTGAGCGCGCGGATCGAGGTCTCGACCGTGCCGGCGAGGTCCTTGCCGTCCATCGCGAGCGCGATGTTCATCGACCCGAGGTTGCAGGAGATGTCCTTGCCGATCTCGGCGTACGAGAGGTCCTCGTTGTAGGTCGTCGGCGTGTTGACCTGCAGGATCTCGCTGCAGAGGTTGGACATGTTGATCCGGCCCTTGATCGGATTGGCCTTGTTCACCGTGTCCTCGAACATGATGTACGGGTAGCCCGACTCGAACTGGATCTCGGCGAGGGTCTGGAAGAACTCGCGCGCGTTGATCTTGGTCTTCTTGATCCGCGCGTCGTCGACCATCTCGCGGTACTTCTCGGTGACGGAGATGTCACCGAACGGCACGCCGTAGACCTTCTCGACGTCGTAGGGCGAGAACAGGTACATGTCCTCGCCGTTGCGGGCGAGCTCGAAGGTGATGTCGGGGATCACGACGCCGAGCGACAGCGTCTTGATGCGGATCTTCTCGTCGGCGTTCTCGCGCTTGGTGTCCAGGAAGCGGAGGATGTCGGGGTGGTGCGCCGACAGGTAGACGGCGCCGGCACCCTGACGCGCGCCGAGCTGGTTGGCGTAGCTGAAGCTGTCTTCGAGCAGCTTCATGACCGGGATGATGCCGCTGGACTGGTTCTCGATCTGCTTGATCGGGGCTCCGGCCTCACGGATGTTGCTGAGCAGGAGCGCGACGCCGCCCCCGCGCTTGGACAGCTGCAGGGCGGAGTTGATGCCGCGGGCGATCGACTCCATGTTGTCTTCGATGCGCAGCAGGAAGCAGCTGACGAGCTCGCCGCGCTGCGCCTTGCCCGTGTTGAGGAAGGTGGGGGTCGCGGGCTGGAAGCGGCCCGAGATGATCTCGTCCACGAGCTTCTCGGCCAGCTGCTGGTCGCCGTCGGCAAGACCCAGGGCCGTCATCACGACGCGATCCTCGAAACGCTCGAGATAGCGCTTGCCGTCGAAGGTCTTCAGCGTGTAGCTCGTGTAGTACTTGAAGGCGCCCAGGAACGTCTCGAAGCGGAACTTCGCCCCGTAGGCGCGGTCGTTGAGGCGCTGGATGAACTCGAACGGGTACTTCTCCAGCACGGCGCCCTCGTAGTACTCCTTCTCGACGAGGTAGTCGAGCCGCTCCTTGAGCGAGTGGAAGAACACGGTGTTCTGGTTGACGTGCTGGAGGAAGTACTCCCGCGCGGCACGCTTGTCGGCGTCGAACTGGATCTTGCCGTCCTCGCCGTACAGGTTGAGCATCGCATTGAGGGCGTGGTAGTCCATGCCCTCGAAGCGCGCGTCGGTCTTGAAGGTCGCCGGGCTCACTGCAGCTTCCACCATCGTTCCAATCCGTCGCTCACACGGGCGACGTCGTCGGGCGTGCCGAAAAGTTCGAGCCGGTACAAGTGCGGCACGGTGCACTTGCGGCTGATGATGTCACCGGCGCGACAGAACGACTCGCCGAAGTTGGTGTTGCCCGCGGAGATCACTCCGCGGATGAGGTGACGATGGCGCTCGTCGTTGAGGAACCGGATCACCTGTTTGGGGACGGCGCCCTTCTCCTCGCCTCGCCCCTGGCCTCCTCCGTAGGTCGGTGTCACGAGCACGAAGGGCTCGTCGACCTCGAGAGGTGTGTCGCCAGGGGCGAGCGGGATGCGGACGGCCGGCAGACCGAGCTTCTCGATGAATCGCGCCGTATTGCCCGACACGCTCGAGAAGTAGACGAGCAGCGGGGCGCTCGTCAACGTCGGCATGTCAGGCCAGACGGCTCGCGAGCTCGTCGATCTTGTCGGGGCGGAAGCCCGACCAGTGGTCCTCGTCGGTGACGACGACCGGAGCCTGCAGGTAGCCGAGCGACTTCACGTGCTCGAGCGCCGCCGGGTCCTCCGAGAGGTCGAGGACTTCGTAGTCGATGCCCTTCGAGTCCAGCGCGCGGTAGGTCGCATTGCACTGCACGCACGAGGGCTTGGTGTAGACGGTGATTGCCATGTCGTTCCTTCTCTCCCCTTGGTCTGCGCGGATCGATCCCGTTGGGAATCCGCCCTCTTCTCGCCTGTGATCCCGGCCGTGCCCCCGCCGGGAGTCCAATACTACATATGGGTACGGACATTGGATAGCACCACAAGGGCTAGTAGTTACATCCGTGTAGTTTTGCACCGCTCTCCCCATGTACAACACAGGTTGTCCACCGTTTCATCCACAGGATGCCGCGAGGATCGAAGCCTGGAAAAAGCCTGAATCGCGCGGATTTCGATCGCCATCGCGACCGTCGTCCACAGCCCGCACGCTACGGCGGGCCTCCGACATCGCCGCGCCTGTGGAATCTCGACTGCGGCGTGTCGCGACCCCCGTCGGGCGTGTCGCGGTGTCGGCGCCGACGGGTAGCGTGGAGGGGTGGCGGGATACCGGGAACTGTTGCGCACGCAGGGCGTGGCGCGCATCATCGCGGCGCAGCTGACCGCACGCTTCCCGAACGGCATGACGAGCCTGGCCATCCTGCTCCACGTCGAGCAGATGACGGGCTCCTACGCCTCCGCGGGGCTCGTGCTGGCAGCGGCATCGGTGGGTCAGGCGACGGCCGGCCCCGTCACCAGCCGCTGGATGGGCCGCTGGGGCATGCGGCGCGTTCTCACGCTGACCACCGCGGTGTGCGCGGCGGCACTGCTCGCCCTTGCGCTGATCCCTCTCGGCGTCGCGGGCTACATGGTGTTCGGACTCATCGCCGGGCTCTCCACGCCTCCCGTGCAGTCGGCCGTGCGCACCATCTACCCCAAGCTCGTCAACGCACGACAGCTGACCGCACTGTTCTCCCTCGACGCGAGCCTGCAAGAGATCATCTGGATCCTCGCGCCGGTGGTCATCACCCTCGTCGCGACCCAGGTCGGCACGGTCCCGGCGCTGCTGATGATCGTCACGATCCTCGTCGCCGGCGGCGCGTGGTTCATCCTCTCCCCCGAAGTCGGGCGCGTGCGCATTCCGCGCAGCCGCCGCGCGTTCGGCACGGTGCTGGGAAAGCCCGTGGTGCTGCTCGCGACGGTGACCGGCTTCCTCCTCATCGGCGCGTGCGCCGCGGTCGAGGCGGCGGTGGTCGCGACCTTCGGCCACGGCGGCCTGGAGGCCGGCCTCGTCCTGGCGGTCTTCTCCGTCGGCAGCCTCGCCGGAGGCCTCGCGTTCGGCCATGTCCCCATGGGGCCATGGGCCATGGGGCGACGTATGAGCGTCGTCGCCGTCGGCCTCGTCGCCTCGGTCTTCGTCGTCGGCGACATCGGCGCGTCCACCCCGTGGTGGGTCGGAGCGTGCCTGGTGGTCGCGGGCGTCGGCATCGCTCCGGCGCTGGCGGTCATGTTCGCGATGACCTCGGCATCCGTGAAGTTCAGCGAAACGGCCGAGGCCTACGGCTGGATCGGCACGGGACAGCTCATCGGCGCAGCCCTGGGATCCGCCGTGGCGGGCTTCCTCATCGACAGCAACGGTGCGGCGGGCGCCTACGCTGCCGCGGCCGGCTTCGCGATCGTCGGAGCCCTGGTCGCGATCGTCTTCGTCCGCGGCTTCCCCGACCTGCGCGGACGTGACGCGAGCCCCATCCCCGACACCGAGCCCGTCCCCGTCATCACATGACGTCCTCATCACCCACCGACAGCGCACGACCGTAGGCTGACCGCATGACCGTCGCTGTGACCCTGCCCCGGCTGTCGTGGGGCGACGTGCGCGCTCCGCGTCGCGCCCTGCTCGTGCACGGACTCGGCTCCACGGGTGCCTTGATGTGGCGCTACGGCGTGACCCTCGCGGATGCCGGGTGGCACGCGATCGCGGTCGACCTGCGCGGCCACGGCACCGCACCGCGGACGCTGGACTACCGCATCGAGGCCTACGCGGCCGACGTCGCGCAGACGCGCCCCGACGACGGCGCACCGTGGGACCTGGTCATCGGGCACTCCCTCGGCGGCGCCGCCGTCACCGTCGCGAGCGCGGGCGACCCCGGCTGGACGCGCCGGCTGGTGCTCGTCGATCCCGCCATCCACCTCGCGGACCGCGATCGCGAGAACGTCCGCGTCGGGCAGGAGCAGTCCTTCGCCGACCCCTCCGTCGAGTCGGTGCGGGCGGAGCATCCCACCTGGCATCCGCTCGACATCGAGCTGAAGGCCCGGGCCGCGCAGCAGGCGAGCCTGTGGGCGGTCGAGCAGACGAGCCTGCAGAACACGCCGTGGGACGTGCGGGCGGCCGCCGCGCGGCTCGCGGTGCCGACGCACGTGATCGCGGCGGACCCGGAGGTGTTCTCGATCTTCCAGGGCGAGTTGGCCGCCGCGGTGCTGCGCCATCCGCTCCTGACGATGTCGGTGGTGACCGGGGCGGGGCATTCGCCGCACCGCGACCTTCCGGAGGCGACGATGCGTCACCTCCTCGACGCGATCGGCTGACGCCCCCGCATCGGCACCGCGCCGTCGTCAGGAGATGCGGCGCAGGATGTGCAGAAGAGCGAGGGCGTACGCGTCTTCCGGCTGGGGGTGCTCGAAGGCCCGCCGCTCGCCCGCGAACTCGATCTCGACGCGGTGCGTGTCGGCGAGCCGTTCCAGCCGGCGAAAGGCTCCCCTCAGCAGCTCGCGCAGCTGATCTTCGCGCGGCAGCCACAGCGCATCGGCCTGGGCGACCGAGTCCAGCGCCCACTCGGTCGTGCCGTTGAAGGCGAGGATCGCCCCCGTCGCGTACTCGCGCGGTTCGATCGTCATCTCACTGACCGTGAAGACGTCGGCTTCGAATTCCGGCTCGTCGAGCTGGAATCGGTCGCCGGATGCCGGGCGCCACACGAGACCCGCCTCGCGCAGCGCGACGGCCAACTCGGTCGAGATCATGCTCCTATCCTGCCGCGCCAGCGGTGCTGCGGGACCCGACGGCGACCCTGGGTCCGGTCACGAGGGGCAGGATGGAGGGGTGACCGATTTCGATGCGACCGCGTACCTGCCGGACGATCTGCTCGAGCGCATCCGCTCGCGCGCCGCCGCCGTGGATGCCGAGAACCGCTTTCCCACCGAGGATCTCGCGGAGCTGACGGCGGCCGGATACCTCTCGATCCTCGTGCCCACCGCGTTGGGCGGCGCAGGCCTCGGGCTGGCGGAGGCCGCGGTGCTGCAGCAGCGGCTCGCGAGCGCGGCCCCCGCGACGGCACTCGCGATCAACATGCACCTCGTCTGGACGGGGGTGGCGAAGGTGATGTCCGACCGCGGCATCGACGACCTGCAGTTCGTGCAGACCGGTGCGGCCTCCGGCGAGGTCTTCGCCTTCGGCATCAGCGAGGCGGGCAACGATCTGGTCCTGTTCGGCAGCGACACGCGGGCCGTCCCCTCCACCGACGGCTCCTACACCTTCACGGGGACCAAGATCTTCACCTCGCTCGGGCCGGTGTGGACGCAGCTGGGGCTGCACGGACTCGACACCACCGACCCGACCGACCCGAAGATGGTCTACGCGTTCGTGCGGCGTACCGACGCCGTCGACACCCGTGACGACTGGGACACGGTCGGCATGCGCGGCACGCAATCGCGCACGACCGTACTGAGTCGGGCCGTGGCCCCTGCCGATCGTGTCGTGCGCCGGGTTGCGCCCGGGCCCAGCCCCGACCCGATCGTCTTCGGCATCTTCAGCGTCTTCGAAGTGCTCCTGGCCTCCGTCTACACCGGGGTCGCACGCCGCGCGCTCGACCTGGCCGTCGCGGCGGCGAAGACGAGAACGTCGAAGAAGACCGGGCGCCCCTACAGCGACGACGCCGACATCCGCTGGCGCATCGCGGAGATGGCCCTCGCCTACGACGGACTGCTCCCCCAGGTCGCGGCGATCGCGCACGACGTGGACGCCCTCGTCGATCGCGGCGGCCTGTGGTTTCCCACGCTGTCGGGCCTGAAGCACCGCGCCGTCGTCACGGCCAAGCAGATCGTCGACGAGGCGATGCTCGTCGCCGGCGGCTCGTCGTACTTCACCCGCAACGAGCTCAGCCGCCTCTACCGCGACGTGCTGGCCGGCATGTTCCACCCCTCCGACCCCGAGTCCGCGCACGCGACCGTCGCCGCCGCGTGGCTCGGCCCGGTCACGACCTAGGCCCGCCGTCAGCGCGTCTCGAGGTCGTACGCCTTGAGGAGTTCGGCGACGGCGAGCTCGCGCTGATCGCCGCCCTCGGCGAACATGTGCGCGACGTGGGTGCGCAGATGGTTCTCGATCAGCAGCTTGTCCAGTGACGCGAGGGCCCGCTGGATCGCTCGCGACTGGGCGATGATGTCCATGCAGTAGTCCTCGTTCTCGATCATCTTGGCGAGCCCGCGCACCTGACCCTCGAGGATGCGCGTGCGGTGCAGGGCGCGCTTCTGGATGTCTTCGATCACGCGGCCAGGATACGCCGCGTGCGAGACTACGGGCATGGCGCGCACCCCCACCGAACTGCTCAGCCCCGCCGACCAGGAACGTCGCCGCGCGCTGCGGGTGATGAAGGGCGTCGCTCTCGGCGCGCTGATCCTGATGGCGGTCGTGTTCGTCGTGGCCTTCGTCCTGCAGGACCGCTTCCCGTGGCTGCAGTACGTCCGCGCCGCCGCAGAGGGCGGCATGGTCGGCGCGCTGGCCGACTGGTTCGCGGTGACCGCGCTGTTTCGCCATCCCCTCGGCATTCCCATCCCGCACACCGCGATCATCCCGCGCCGCAAGGACGAGATCGGGCGCACCCTGGGCGAGTTCGTCGAGACGAACTTCCTCGAGGCGGGCGTCGTCCGCGCGAAGCTGGAGTCGACGCCCATCGCTCGCACGGCCGGTGGGTGGCTGCGCGATCCCGCCCACGCGGAGACCGTCGCCGCAGAGGCCTCGGCGGTGGCGTCCGGCATCCTGCGCGCCCTCAGCGACGACGAGGTGCAGGATCTGATCAGCGACCTCGCACGCGAGCACCTGCTCAGCCCGCAGTGGGGACCGACCGTGGGCGCGTGGCTCTCTCGCGTCGTGGAGGCCGACGCGCACCGCGGCGCGGTCGACCTGGGGGTGGACAGCATCGCGACATGGCTGCGCGCCAACCATGCCGCCTTCAGCGGTCTGGTCTCTCGCCGACTCCCCTCCTGGGTGCCGTCGGTCGCGATGCGCCTCGTCGATGACACCGTCTACAACGAGGCCGTGAAGTTCGTCGCCGCGATCCAGGACGACCCCGACCACCCCGCACGCCGCGCCGTCGACGGCTACCTCGCGCGGCTCGCCGAGAACCTGCAGAGCGATCCCACGACCATCGCGCGTCTCGAAGAGGCCAAGACGGCCGTCTTCGACAGCCCGCGCGTGCGCGAGCTGGCCGCCGAGGCCTGGAACACGGCCAAGACGGGTCTGCTGACGGCCCTGGCCGATCCCTCCAGCGGGCTGCGTCGACGCGTCAGCGCGGCGCTGGTCGAGATCGGCGAGCGTCTGTCGACGGATGCCGCGCTCCAGCACCGTGTGGATGACCGCATCGCGGGGGCCGCGGTCTTCGTCGTGGATCGCTACCGCCACGACATCGCCTCGATCATCACCGACACGGTGGAGAAGTGGGATCCGGCGGAGACGACCGAGAAGATCGAGCTGATGGTCGGCCGCGACCTGCAGTACATCCGTCTCAACGGCACCGTGGTCGGCGCTCTGGCCGGACTGGTCATCTTCGCCGTCGCGCACGCCCTTCTCGGGTGAGTAGGCGTGCACGGCGGAAGGGTTATGGACGGCCGATGAACGAAGGCGCGCCCCTGGCTGGCCGCGACCGGGCGCAGTAGCCTGACGGAATGGGCGAACCGGCGGACGAGCTGCTGTTCACCTACGGCACGCTTCAGTACGCCGAGGTGCAGCTGGACACCTTCGGCCGTCTCATCGCGGGCGAGCCCGATGTGCTGCCCGGCTACACGATCGACTACGCCGAGATCGAGGACCAGCGGGTCGTCGACCTGTCGGGCCTGTCGGTGCATCCCGTGCTGCGTGAGACCGGCAGTCCGCTCGACAAGGTGGTCGGCCGCGTCCTGCACCTCACCGCCGACGAGGTGGATGCCGCCGATGAGTACGAGGTGTCGCTGTACCGCCGGGTGCGGGTGACGCTGGGAAGCGGGCGGATCGCCTGGGTGTACGTCGGCTGATGACCACTGCCCTCTCCCACGACCCGCTCTGGCCGCGCGCCGGCGACTGGCCCGCGCTCGACGAGGCGGCGGCGGCCGACCGCCTCGACGCCGTCCTGCTGGGAGTTCCGGCGTTTCGCACGTCGCTCTCGCCCACCGGCGCGGATGCGACTCCCGGCGCGATCCGTGAGGCCCTGCGCCGATACAGCGCGACACTGATGGGGCCGCCACCCGTCGATCTCGCCGCCGCCCTCCGCTTGGCCGACGCGGGCGACGTCGCCGACCCCGACGGCGCGGCGGGCGAAGCGCGTGTGCGCGCCCGGACCGCCGAGCTGACGGCGCGCGCCGCACTGGTGATCGCGCTCGGCGGCGACAATTCCGTCACGTACGCGACGGCCCAGGGCGCCGGTGCCGCCGGTCTCATCACCCTCGACGCGCACTTCGATCTGCGCGACGGGGTCTCCAACGGCTCACCGGTGCGTCGCCTCGTCGACGACGGGCTCGACCCGACGCGCATCGTGCAGATCGGCATCGCCGACTTCGCCAACTCTGCGGCGTACGCCCGGCGCGCCGCCGATCTCGGCATCCGCGTCATCACGCTCGACGAGCTTCGTCGACGCGGTGCACACGACGTGATCGCCGAGGCGCACGAGGTGGCGGGGCGCGGTGGCGGCGGCATCCACCTCGACATCGACGTGGACGTCTGCGACCGCGCGGTCGCTCCCGGCTGCCCGGCGTCGGTGCCCGGCGGGCTGCAGGCGTGGGAGCTGCGAACTCTCGTGCGCGGCTTGTCCGCCGACCCCGGCGTGCGCAGCGCGGATATCGTCGAAGTGGATGCCGCGGCCGACGCGGCCGACGGGCGCACCGTGCGCCTGGCCGCCCTGTGCGTGCTGGAGCTGCTGGCCGGCGTGCACCGACGAAAGGTCACCGCATGACGACCCTCGTGCTCGTCCGCCACGCGAAGAGCGACTGGGGCGATCCCGGTCTCGACGATCACGATCGCCCGCTCAACGAGCGCGGTCTGCGTGATGCGCCGCTGCTGGCGAAGCGGGTGGCCAGCTCCGGTCTGCAGCTGGATGCCGTCCTCTCCTCGAGCGCGCTGCGCGCCCGCACCACGGCATCGTTCTTCGCCTCGGCATTCGGGCTGGAACCCGAGCTCGACCCGGATCTCTACGGTGCGCCCGCGGACACCCTGCTGGCCGCTGCGGTGGCGCGCGCCGTGCCCGCGGTGATGGTCGTCGCGCACGATCCGGGAATGACGACGCTGGCAGAGCGCCTCTCCGGCGGCGGCATCGGGCACATGCCCACCTGCGCGGTCGCGACGTTCGTGTGGGCGAGTTCCGACTGGGACGTCGCGACGGCCGTCGACCCCGACGAGTGGGCCTTCGACCGCCCCTGACGCCGTGTGGCGCGGGGCATTTCGACCCGCGGCGACGCCGCTCGCTCTACGACCGGGGCGGGAGCGGACAGGGCGAGGCCCGGACGTTGAGCGAGGCGGGCAGCGCCGAGTCGAAACGCCTACGCGATCAGCTCCCCGCCGCGGTAGACGGCGTGCACCAGGGGAACCCCGGGTCGATAGGCCAGATGCGTGCGCGACGGCGCGTCGAGCAGCACCAGATCTGCGCGTGCGCCGAGCGCGAAGGAGCCGACGTCGGTGCGGCGGAGAGCTCGCGCGCCGCCGGCGGTGGCTGCCCAGACCGCCTCGGCGACCGTCATCCCCATCTCGCGCACCGCGAGCGCGACCATGAGTGGCTGGGAACTGGTGAAGCTGGTGCCCGGGTTGCAGTCGCTCGCGAGGGCGACGCTCACACCGGCGTCGATCAGCCGCCGCGCGTCGGGATAGGGCTGCCGGGTCGAGAACTCCACACCGGGCAGCAGTGTGACCACCACGTCGCTCGCTGCCAGCAGGCGCACGTCCTCGGCATCGAGATAGGTGCAGTGATCGACCGAGATCACGTCGAGCTCCGTCGCGAGACGCACGCCACCGCCGTGACCCAGCTGGTTGGCGTGCAGCCGCGGGAGAAGTCCCGCGGCGATGCCGGCGCGCAGGATGCGGCGACCCTCGGCGAGCGTGAACGCCCCCCGCTCGCAGAAGACGTCGATCCACCGGGTGAAGGGCAGCACGACCTCCAGCATCGGACCGCAGACGAGGTCGACGTACGCGTCGCGGTCGCCGACGAACTCGTCGGGCACGACGTGAGCACCGAGGAAGGTCACCTCGTCGGTCACCTCGCGCGCGAGGCGCGCCAGCCGGGCCTCGCCGTCGACGGTGAGGTCGTAGCCGGTCTTCACCTCGAAGGTGGTGGTGCCCTGTCGGTGCATCTCCTCGACGAGTGCGGCGAGCCGTGCCCGCAGCTCGTCGTCGGATGCCGCGCGCGTCGCCGCCACGGTGCGGCGTATGCCGCCGGCGACATACGGCTGGCCGGCCATGCGGGCATCGAACTCGTCGGCGCGATCCCCGGCGAAGACGAGGTGCGTGTGGCTGTCGACGAAGCCCGGAATGACCGCGCGCCCCTCGGCATCCACCACCGTCGAGACGACGGGCGGCTTCTCGCCGGCGCGGCCGACCCAGGCGATGCGACCGTCGACGATCGCCACGGCGGCGCCGCGGATGAGGCCCGTCGGGTCGGCGGGGTCGTCCCCCAGGCCCTCGACGTTCGTCGTGAGCTCACCGACGTTCGTCAGCAGCAGCGTGCTCACGGCGCGTCGTCCCGCAGCATCGGAACGACCAGTCCCCGCTCACGCGCGACCTCGCGGGCCCGCTCGTACCCGGCATCCACGTGGCGCATCACGCCCGTGCCGGGATCGTTCGTCAGCACCCGTTCGAGCTTCTCGGCGGCGAGCGCCGTACCGTCGGCGACGGTCACCTGGCCGGCGTGGATCGAGCGGCCGATGCCGACCCCGCCGCCGTGGTGGATCGATACCCAGGACGCACCCGACGCCGTGTTCAACAGGGCGTTGAGCAACGGCCAGTCGGCGATCGCATCGGAGCCGTCGGCCATCGCCTCGGTCTCGCGGTACGGGGAGGCGACCGATCCCGCGTCGAGGTGATCACGACCGATGACGATCGGGCCGGCCAGCTCGCCCGAGGCGACCATCTCGTTGAACTTCAGACCCGCCAGGTGGCGTTCTTTGTAGCCGAGCCAGCAGATGCGCGCGGGGAGCCCCTCGAAACGGACGGTGTCGCCCGCTCTGTCCAGCCATCGCCGCAGCGCGGCGTCATCGGGGAACAGCTCCGCGACCGCGCGGTCGGTCTTGGCGATGTCGTCCGGATCGCCCGACAGCGCCACCCACCGGAACGGGCCGCGCCCCTCGGCGAACAGCGGCCGGATGTAGGCGGGGACGAACCCCGGAAACGCGAACGCCCGGTCGTAGCCGCCGAGCTCGGCCTCACGGCGGATCGAGTTGCCGTAGTCGAACACGGCGGCCCCGGCATCCTGGAATCCGACCATCGCCGCGACGTGCGCCGCCATGGAGGCCCGAGCACGGGCGGTGAAGTCCTCGGGGTCGGATGCCGCAGCATCCTTCCAGGCCGCCACGCTCACACCGATCGGAAGGTAGGCGAGGGGGTCGTGGGCGCTGGTCTGGTCGGTGACGATGTCGATCGGGGCGGCCCCGGCGTGCCGGCGGCGCAGCAGTTCGGGGAAGACCTCGGCCGCGTTGCCGACGAGACCGACCGACAGTGCCTCCGCGGCCGTGCGGGCCGCGACGACGCGCGCCAGGGCCGCGTCGAGGTCGTCGGTGTACTCGTCGAGGTAGCCGTGTGCGACCCGGCGCTCCAGCCGCGACGCATCGACGTCGACGATCAGCACCGCTCCCCCGTTGAGGGTGACCGCGAGCGGCTGGGCACCGCCCATGCCGCCGGCGCCGGCGGTCAGGGTGAGGGTGCCGGCGAGCGAGTCGCGTCCGAGCGAGCGCGCGACGGCGGCGAACGTCTCGTACGTGCCCTGGAGGATGCCCTGCGTGCCGATGTAGATCCACGATCCCGCGGTCATCTGTCCGTACATCGTGAGTCCCAGCTGCTCGAGCCGGCGGAACTCGGGCCACGTCGCCCAGTCGCCGACCAGGTTCGCGTTCGCGATGAGCACGCGCGGGGCCCACTCGTGCGTGCGGAAGACGCCGACGGGCTTTCCGGACTGCACCAGCAGTGTCTCGTCGGGCTCGAGCTCGTCGAGAGTGCGGACGATGGCGTCGTAGGCCTCCCACGACCGCGCTGCCCGACCCGTGCCGCCGTAGACGACGAGGTCTTCGGGGTGTTCGGCGACCTCGGGGTCGAGGTTGTTCATCAGCATCCGCTTCGCGGCTTCGGCGCCCCAGCTCTTCGCGGTGCGCTCGCCCCCACGCGGGGCGCGGACGGGGCCGCGGCTCGACGCCGCCCGGTTCACAACTCCGGAGTTCTGGGCGTCAACGGGTGATGTCATCGTGATCTCCTTCGATCAGGGACGGTTGTCCGGAGTTGTGAACGCAGCGTCGGCGACCGCGCCCGACAGGACGAGAGCGGTGGCCGCTTCCAGGTCGGGGCTGACGAATCGGTCGGGTCCTGGACCGGCGATGCCCGCGGCCCGCACCGCGGCCCGCACGGCGCCGGTGGCGGGACCCGGTTGCAGCGGTGCCCGCAGGTCGAGGGCGCGGCATCCGGTGACGAGCTCGATCGCGAGCACCCGAGCGAGTCCGTCGACGGCGCGACGCAGCTTGCGTGCGGCGGCCCATCCCATCGACACGTGGTCTTCCTGCATCGCCGACGAGGGGATGGAGTCGACGGATGCCGGAACCGCCAGACGCTTGAGCTCCGAGACGATCCCCGCGGCCGCGTACTGCGCGATCATGAGGCCCGAATCGACGCCGACCTCGTCGGCGAGGAACGGCGGCAGGCCGTGACTGCGGGTGCGATCGAGTGCCCGGTCGGTGCGGCGTTCGGCGATCGAGGCGAGGTCGGCAACGGCGATCGCGAGGAAGTCGAGCACGTACGCGACCGGGGCGCCGTGGAAGTTGCCGTTGGATTCGACGCGCCCGTCGCCGGTGACGACCGGGTTGTCGACGGCGGAGGCGAGCTCCCGCTCGGCGATCGTGCGGGCGTGCGCGACGGTGTCGCGCGCGGCACCGTGCACCTGCGGGGAGCACCGCAGTGAGTAGGCGTCCTGCACGCGCGTGCACACGGCCGGATCGCGGTGACTCGCGACGAGGGGCGAATCGGCGAGCAGGGCGCGCAGGTTCGCGGCCGAGGCGGCCTGTCCGCTCTGCGGACGCAGCGCCATCAGGTCGGCGGCGAACACCGCGTCGGTGCCGAGCTGGCTCTCGATCGAGAGGGCGGCGGTGATGTCGGCGACGGTGAGCAGGTTGTCGAGGTCCGAGAGGGCCAGAGCGAGCATGCCGAGCATGCCGTCGGTGCCGTTGATGAGCGCGAGCCCCTCCTTCTCTTCGAGTACGAGCGGGGCGATGCCGGCGGCGGCGAGGGCGTCGGATGCCGAGACGAGCACACCCTCGGCATCGCGCACCTCCCCCTCGCCGAGCGCCGCCAGCGCGAGGTGCGAGAGCGGGGCGAGGTCGCCCGAGCACCCGAGCGAGCCGTACTCCCGCACGATCGGGGTGATCCCGGCGTTCAGCATGGCCGCGTAGGTCTCGACGACGACCGGGCGGACCCCCGTGTGCCCGGTCGCGAGGGTCTGCAGGCGCAGCAGGTGCAGCGCGCGCACGACGTCGCGTTCCACCTCCGCACCGGTACCGGCCGCGTGGGAGCGGATGAGGCTCGCCTGCAGCTGGCGACGCCGCTCGGGCGCGATGAACGTCGTCGCGAGCGCCCCGAAGCCGGTCGAGATGCCGTAGTGCGGCTCGGGGTCGTCGGCGAGCCGTTCGATGAGCTCTCGCGCCTGGCCGATCCGCGTCCACGCGTCGGCGGCGATCTCGACCGTCGCGCCGTCGCGGGCCACGGCGACGACCTCGGCGGGAGTGAGGGGGCGCGCGCCGATGAGGACGTGATCGGCGATTGTCGATGCGGCAACGGTGGTCATGCCTCGATTCCACCCCGGCTGTGCCCGCGCAGCCACACGGGCGTGGCATTGTGTGTCTGTGATACCAGACAATCTCGGCGATGCGGATGCGCCGCCGAAGGCGGTGCAGGTCCCGGCCGCGGACCAGACCCTGCGGATCCTCGCCTATCTCGCACGCCAGCGCGGACCGGTCGCCGCCCGGACGATCTCCGAAGGCCTCGCCATCCCCCGCTCGAGCGTGTACCACCTGCTGACCGCGATGGCGACGCACGGTTTCGTGGTGCATCTTCCGCACGACCGGCGCTGGGGGCTGGGTACGGCCGCGTTCGAGCTGGCCGGCGGCTACGTCCGTCAGCAGCCTCTTGCGCGCCTGGGCCGTCCCCTCGTCGCCGCCCTCTCCGACCGCCTCGGTGAGAGCACGCACGTGGCGGTGATGACCGGCCGCGATGTCCTGTACATCGTCGAGGAGCGCGCGCCGCGGCGCCCTGCGCTCGTCACGGACGTGGGTGTGCGGCTGCCGGCTCACCTCACGGCGACGGGACGAGCGATGCTCGCCGCTCTGCCGCGCGAGCAGGTGCGCGCGCTCTACCCGGATGCCGCGGCCTTCGCCGACCGCACGGGTCGCGGGCCGAGGCGCCCGACCGAACTTCGCGAGCTGCTGCGTCAGACACGCGCCGCGGGCTTCGCGGGTGAAGACGGCGAGGTGACCCTCGGCTTCCGTTCGGTGGCGGTCGCCGTCCGCGACCACGCCGGCTGGCCGGTCGCGGCGATCGCGGTGACGTGGCCCGCCGAGGCCGGTCACACCGCGGAGGCGCTCGCACCGGCGGTGACGACGGCGGCGGACGAACTGCAGCGCCGGCTCTACGGCTGAACGCTCGGCGGCGCCGTCTCACGCACGACGAGGCGCGGCTCGACGAGGACGTGGGCACTCCCGGGTTCGGCGGCACGGTGCTCGATGGAGGCCGCGCCTCCGAGCAGCAGATCCAGGGCGCCGACGGCGACCTCCTCGGGCAGCTGCTCGACGCTGGACAGACCCAAGGCTTCGGCGGCCGGGGTGTTGTCGAAGCCGATGATCGGCAGGGCGGGGCGCCCGGCCGCCACCGCGGCCAGGTGCGCACCGACCGCCAGAGAGTCGCTGACGCACACGATGGCATCGATCTCGTCGGAGGCGACGAGGTGGGCGGCGACGTCACGCGCCCGCGCCACGTTCTCGTCGCTCACGACACGGATCGGCGTCCATCCGGCCGCGCGCACGTCCCCGGCATCCAGCGCCCGACGCCAGCCTCGTTCGCGGTCGTCGCCCGTTGCGGAGCCCGCGGGCCAGCCCAGGAAGGCGACGCGCGGACCCGCCGTCGCCAGCGCATGCCGTGTCGCCTCGGCGGTGCCGGCGGCCCCGTCGACGTCGACCCAGTGATGGCTGGGGGCGCCCACGTCGTCACGGCCCCAGGGGCGGCCGAACGAGACGAAGGGCACGCCGCGCTCCAGGAGCCACTCCGCGCGAGGATCGCCCGGGAAGGTTCCGGTGATGACGACCGCGTCGATCTCTCCGCCCTCACGCAGATCCCCCATCCGTCGGATCTCCTCCTCGGGGGTGCGCGCCGCGTAGAGCATGACGCGCAGGCTCCGCTCGCCCGCCTGCTCGGTGAGGGCGTGAACGAAGCGGTCGAGCACGACGCCCGAGATCCCGCCGGCGTACGGGTCGAGGTGGATGCCGATGGTCGAGCTGCGTCGCGTGCGCAGTCGACGGGCGGAGGCGTGCGGCGCGTAGTTGAGGCGCGAGATCGCGTCGGCCACCCGCGCGCGGGTCTGCTCGCGCACGATGTGAGGAGAGTTGATCACGTTGCTGACCGTCTGGCGCGAGACGCCCGCGGCCCGCGCCACGTCTTCGATCGTCGCCGATCTGTTCACGCGGTCCTCCTTGACGGTCTCGGCCTCGTCGTCTATCTTTTCAAGCATCCCACAATTTGAACGATCAAATGATCGATCCAAGGGCGGATCGCACGGACGATCCGCGCGGGATGGCACCATGGGCCGCGCTGCCCACGCGCGAGCCCCGCGATCGAAGGAGATGCGATGAAGCGACACACAGCACGGACGCTGCTCGCGGCAGGAGGCCTGGCCGTGGCCTCGAGCCTGCTGCTGACCGGATGCGGACAGGGATTCAGCGGGTCGGGCTCTGACCCCTCGGCCAGCGCCGGGGATCTGACGTCGTCCGACAAGCCACTGACGATCATGATCGGCTCGTCCGGAGACGCCGAGACCAAGGCCGTGCAGGATGCCATCGCCGCCTGGTCCGCGAAATCCGGTGTGTCGGCGTCGGTCGTCGCCGCGACCGACCTCGCCCAGCAGCTGTCGCAGGGCTTCGCGGCGGGCTCTCCGCCGGACCTCTTCTACCTCAGCACCGACCAGCTTGCGGGCTTCGCGAGCAACGGCTCGCTGAAGGCCTACGGCGACCAGCTCAGCAACAAGGACGACTTCTACCCGTCGCTCGTGAAGAACTTCACCTACGACAACACCTTCTTCTGCGCGCCGAAGGACTTCTCGACGCTGCAGCTGGTCATCAACGAGAACCTGTGGACGAAGGCGGGCCTGACCGACGCCGACATCCCGACCACCTGGGACCAGCTGGCCGCCGTGGCCGCGAAGCTCACGAACGGCTCCACGAAGGGGCTCGTCTTCGGCGGCGAGTACGCCCGTCTCGGCGCCGTCATGGCCCAGGCCGGCGGCCGCCTCGTCTCCGAGGACGGCAAGACGGCCGAAGCCAACAGCGACGCCAACGTGACGGCGCTCACCTATGTCCAGAAGCACCTGCAGGACGGCACGTTCGCCTACGCCTCCGACGTCGGAGCCGGCTGGGGCGGCGAGGCGTTCGGCAAGCAGCTGGGCGCCATGACGATCGAGGGCAACTGGATCACCGGCGCCCTGGGCGACTACCCCGACGTGAAGGCCAAGGTGGTCGAGCTTCCCGCCGGCAGCGCCGGCAAGGGCACCCTCCAGTTCACCAACTGCTGGGGCATGGCCGCGGACAGCCCCAACCAGAAGGCCGCGCTCGACCTCGTCGAGTACCTCACCAGCGCCGACCAGCAGCTCGCGTTCTCGAAGGCGTTCGGCCCCATGCCGTCGGTGCAGTCCGCCGCCCAGACGTGGAAGAACGACAACCCCTCGCTCGTGGCGTTCCTCAACGGCGCCGACTATGCGCAGGGCGTTCCCACCAACAAGGGCGCCGCAGACGTGATCAAGGACTTCAACGCGCAGCTGGAGTCGCTGAAGACGGGCGACCCCAAGAAGATCCTCGACTCGGTGCAGTCGAACCTCGAGGCCGTCGTCGGCTGATCATGTCCGCTCCCGTCGCTCCGGCCGCGACGCCCTCGCGCCCGGTCTCGCCCCGGCATCCGCGCTCCCGCGGAATCCGCCGTGGCGAGGCCGGTGCGGGCTGGCTGTTCGTCTCGCCCGTCATCCTCATCCTCGGCGTCTTCCTGCTGATCCCCGTGCTCATGGCGCTCTGGGTGAGCTTCTCGGACTGGTCGGGGCGCGGGAGCCCCCTCTCCGGCTCCGTCGGCTTCGTCGGCCTCGACAACTACGCCGCGATCACCACCGGTGGCGGGCTGGCCGAGCGCGACTTCGGCACGGCGCTGCGCAACAACGCGTGGTATGTGCTGCTCGTCGTGCCGCTGCAGACGGTGCTGTCGCTGTTCCTCGCCGTCCTGGTCAGCCGCCGCATCCTCCGCGGGCGCGGCTTCTTCCGCACCGCCTTCTACTTCCCGTCGGTGACCAGTTCGGTCGCGATCACGGTGCTGTGGCTGTTCCTGTTCTCGTTCGCCGGCCCCGTCAACCAGATCATGTCGGCGATCGGTGTCGCCGCCCCCAACTGGTTCAACGATCCCCGCGGCATCGTGCACGTCGCACTCGGGGCGGTCGGCGTCTCGAACGGGCCGGACGCACTCACCGGAGCGGGTTTTCTCGGGGTCTCCTGGTGGGACTGGCTGGCGGGTCCGTCGATCGCGATGTCGGCGTTCGTGCTGATGGCGGTGTTCACGACGAGCGGCACCTTCATGCTGCTGTTCATCGCCGCGCTGCAGAACATCGGCGTCGAGCTCGGCGAGGCGGGCATGATGGACGGCGCCAACGGGTGGCAGTGCTTCTGGCACATCACGCTCCCTCAGCTGCGGCCGACGCTGTTCACGGTGATCACGCTCGGACTCATCGGCTGCTGGCAGGTGTTCGACCAGATCTACACCGGCACGCAGGGCGGTCCCGCCAAGACGACGATGACACCGGCCTACCTCTCGTACACCTCCGCCTTCCAGAACCAGGACTGGGGTGTGGGAGCGGCGATCGCCTTCATTCTCTTCGTCATCATCATCGCCTTCACGCTCCTGCAGCGCTGGGTGCTCCGCGACCGCCCGGTCTCGAAGCGGCGCATCCGCGCCTATCAGCCGCGCGCGGCGGCATCCACGAGCCCTTCGCCCTCGAAGGAGGTCGACGCATGACCACCACCCTCGGCACCGTCGAAGTGCAGAGCGCGCCGCCGACGCGACCGCCGCGGCGCCACCGGCGCATCACCCCCCGCAGCCTCACCGGCCAGGTGCTGCTGTACGGGATGCTGGTGCTGCTCGCCCTCGTCTACATCTACCCCTTCCTGGTGCAGGTGGCGACCTCGTTCAAGACCGAACCGGATGCCGCCGCCGACCCGGTCTCCCTGATCCCCGCGACGTTCTCGACGGCCGCGTACGAACGTCTGTTCCTGCACAGCGACTTCCCGCTGTGGTTCGCCAACTCGACCATCGTGACGCTCTGCGTCACCGTCGGCCGCGTGTTCTTCGTCTCCCTGGCCGGGTACGCGCTCGCGCGGCTCCGCTTCCGAGGGCGCGGCGTCGTGTTCGCCCTGGTCGTGGCGGTGATGGCCGTGCCCACGGTCGTGCTGCTGATCCCGAAGTTCCTCGTGCTGAACCAGCTCGGCCTCTACAACTCGTACGCCGGCATGATCCTGCCGCTGCTGGTGGACGCCGCGGGCGTGTTCATCATGAAGAACTTCTTCGAGTCGATCCCCGACTCCGTCGAAGAGCAGGCCCGCATCGACGGGGCCGGGACCTTCCGGGTGTTCTGGTCGATCGTACTGCCGATGGCCCGGCCCGCGCTGATCACGATCGTGATCCTCTCGTTCCAGGGCTCGTGGAACGAACTCAGCCACTTCATCGTGTCGACCCAGTCGCCCGAGCTCACGACACTCACCAAGGGCGTCGCGTCGCTCGCATCGGGCCAGCTCAGCCAGGGCACGCAGTACCCTCTCAAGCTCGCGGCCGCGGCGATCATGACGATCCCCGTCGCCGTCCTCTTCTTCATCTTCCAGAGGAAGATCATGAACACCAGCGAAGGAGCAGTGAAGGGATGACGGCCGGTTTGCAGCCATTCCTGTCCGACCGGATCGTTGCGCTCGCCGCGCCCACCCAGGCATGGTCGGGGCGTGACGGCGACATGGGGGCGGCCCCGATCGACGGCATCTACCACGGAGACACCCGGTTCGTCCGGGGTCTGGACGTGCACTATGCCGGCGCCGACGGCGCATGGCGTCGCCCGGAACACATCGCGACGGATCCGATCGCGGCCGGCGCCGTGCGGATGGACGCGCTCCTGCGTGGCGTGGACGACGACACGCCCGATCCGAAGGTGCGTCTGCAGCGGGAGCGCACCGTGGTCGAGGGGCGCGTCACCGAGTCGCTCACCGTGCGCTCCGCCCGCGACGCACCGGTCCTCCTCCGGCTGCGGGCCCGCGTGCGCGTGGACATCGGCGCCCTGCAGGACGTGAAGGCGGGTGCGTCCGGCCGGACGCACGGCGAGCTGACGATCTCCGACGGCACGGTCATCGTCCGTCGGGGCGACGCATCCGTTCAGCTGACGGCACCGGGTGCCGCGCTCGCCGCCGACGACGACGGCGAGATCAGCGTGGAATGGCGCCTGGACTGCCCGCCGCGAGGGCGGATGAGCGTGTCGTGGACGGCGATCCTGGCCGACGCCGCCCTGGTGGTGCGCGGGGCAGCCGCGACGATCCCCTGGGAGCGCCCGTCGACACCCACGGGGACTGATCCACGTCTGCCGCGCTGGCTCGACCGCGCCCTCGACGATCTCGGCGCGCTGCGCCTGACCCTTCCCGACGCACCGGAGGACGAGTTCTTCGCAGCCGGGGCACCCTGGTTCTTCACCCTGTTCGGACGCGACTCGCTCTGGGCGGCTCGACTGCTGCTGCCGCTGGATGCACGGCTCGCGGCATCCACGCTGCGCGTCCTCGCACGTCTGCAGGGCACGCGAGACGACCCGACGACGGCCGAGCAGCCGGGCAAGATCATGCACGAGCTGCGTGCGTCGACGTTGACGATGCCGGGTGAGGGCATCGTGCTGCCGCCGCTGTACTACGGCACCGTCGACGCGACAGCGCTGTGGGTCTGCGTGCTCGCCGAGACGGCCGAGCGGATGCCGCATGCCGAGGTGAGCGCGCTGCTGCCCGCGATGGAAGCCGCGCTCGAGTGGATCGTCACCTCAGCGGAGCGCACGGGCTTCCTCGAGTACGTGGACGAGACAGGCCACGGCCTGTCCAATCAGGGGTGGAAGGACTCGGGCGACTCCATCCAATGGCATGACGGTTCCCTGGCCGCCGGCCCCATCGCGCTCTGCGAAGTCCAGGGCTATGCGTACGAGGCGGCGATCGGCGGAGCCGACCTGCTGGAGCGGTTCGGCCGGCCCGGCGCCGAGCGGCTGCGCACGTGGGCGCGCGATCTCAAGCAGCGTTTCGCGCAGCGCTTCTGGGTGACGACGCCGTCCGGACGATTCCCGGCGATCGCCCTCGACCGCGACGGCCGCGCGGTCGACACGCTCACCTCCAACATCGGACACCTCCTGGGTACCGGCATCCTCGACCCCGCGGAGGAGGCGAGCGTCGCCGACCTGCTGATCGAGCCGCGGATGGCGTCCGGCTTCGGCATCCGCACCCTCTCGACCGACGCAGGCGGCTACTGGCCGCTCAGCTATCACGGCGGCAGCGTCTGGATCCACGACACGGCGATCATCGCCCGCGGAATGCTGCGCGCCGGCCTGCTCGGGCATGCCCGACGGATCGTCGCGCAGATGCTCGCCGGAGCCGAGGCCTTCGACTTCCGCGTGCCGGAGCTGTACGCCGGTGACGGCGCCGACGAGGTGCGCGCGCCCGCTCCCTACCCCGCCGCGTGCCGCCCGCAGGCGTGGACGGCGGCCGCCGCGGTCACCGCCTGGGAGGTGCTGCGGGGCGACTGAGCTGGTTCAGTCCACGGCGCTCACGGTGCCGCCGGTGAGCCGGACGAGCTCGTCGAAGGTGAGAGGGAACACCGTGTGGGGAGTGCCGCCGGCCGCCCAGATCTCGTCGAACCCGGCGAGCGCCTCGTCGACGACCGTGGCCAGCGGGGCGGGGTGGCCGGTGGGCGCCACGCCGCCGATCGCCTGGCCGGTCGCGGCGCGCACCTCATCCGGCGAGGCCCGCACGATGCTGCGCCGGCCGAGGCGCTGGGCGAGAGCCGCCGTGTCCACGCGGTGCGCCCCGCTCGTCATCACGAGCAGCGGCTCGCCGTCCGACATGAAGACGAGACTGTTCGCGATGGCCCCGACCTCGACGCCGAGCGCGGCAGCGGCGAGCGCCGCCGTCGATGCGGCATCCGGAAGCGTGATGATCTCCCCCGACACTCCGGCGGAGCGAAGGGCCTCGTGGACGATGCGACTGCGCGGCGACAGGTTCTCGGTCATGTCGCCAGCCTAGGGCGGACCGCCCCGCGAACGTCGCCGACATCGTCCAGGCAAGGCAATCCAGCCTTACTGGCGGGCCCGCGGTACGAGGAGAATGCTGGGGGCATGCGCCGCATCGTCGCCGCCCTCGGGCGGTATCCCGTGATCACCGCGACCGTCGTCGTGGGCATCGTCGCCGCTGCGCTGGTCGGCGCGGGGCAGGGCGGGTGGGCGACCGCGATCACCACCGCCTACGTCTCGGCGATCGTCGTCTGGACGATCATCGGCATGGTCCGCGACGTGATGCGTGGTCATGTCGGACTCGACGTGCTCGCCGTCGTCGCGATGGTCGCGACCCTCGCTGTCGGCGAGACGATCGCGGCGCTGATCATCGTGCTCATGCTCTCCGGCGGCGAGGCGCTCGAAGACTACGCGGGCCGTCGCGCGACGCGCGAGCTGACGGCGCTGCTGGATCGCGCACCGCAGATCGCGCACGTGCGCCGTCCGGGCGCCGGTGACGAGACCCGGGACCTTCCCGCCGACGAGGTCGCCGTCGGCGACGAGCTTCTCGTGCGGCCGGCCGAGGTCGTTCCGGTGGACGGCACCCTCCTGTCGGAGGAGGCGAGCTTCGACGAGTCGTCGCTGACCGGCGAGAGCATGCCGGTCACGCGTACCGCCGGCCAGACCGTGCTCTCGGGTGCCGTCAACGGATCGCGGGCGATCCGCGTGCGCGCTCTCCGGCGCAGCGCCGACAGCCAGTATCAGCAGATCATCGCCCTCGTGCGTGCCGCGCAGGAATCGCGCGCTCCGATGGTGCGCCTGGCCGACCGATTCGCGATCCCCTTCACGGCGGTCTCGCTCGCCATCGCCGGAGCGGCCTGGGGACTGTCGGGCGACTCCGTCCGGTTCGCGGAGGTGCTCGTGCTGGCCACACCCTGCCCGCTGCTGATCGCGGCACCGGTCGCCTTCCTCGGCGGCATCTCGCGCGCGGCGAAGGCCGGCATCATCGTCAAGGGAGGCGCCGTCATCGAGCAACTGGCACGCGCGCGCTCCGCCGCCTTCGACAAGACCGGAACCCTGACCCAGGGCCGGCCCGTGCTGGTCGATGTGCGCCCCGCGCCCGGGATCGATCCCGAACGGCTGCTGACGTGGGCGGCGTCGGCCGAGCAGTACTCCGCCCATGTGCTGGCCGACGGCATCCGCCACGCCGCGTCTGCGCGCGGCATCGTGGTGGAGCCGGCCGACGACGCGCACGAGGAAGCGACCAACGGGGTGACCGCCGTGATCGGCGGACGGCGCGTGGTGGTCGGAAAGCCGGCCTACGTCGCGTCGCTCGCACCCGACACCACGCTCACCGCGCTGGATGCGGGTCAGGCGGCCGCGTACGTGGCCGTCGACGGCCGCTTCGCCGGAGCCCTCGTCCTCGCCGACGGCGCACGGCCCGAGTCGCGTGCCGTCGTGCGCTGGTTGCGCGGACACGGCGTGGAACGCGTCACGATGCTCACCGGCGACGCCCGGCCCACCGCCGACGCCGTGGCGGGGTCGGTGGGGGTCGACGAGGTGCACGCCGACCTGCTGCCCGCCGAGAAGGTGCATCTGGCCGCGATGATGACGCCGCGCCCCGTGCTCATGGTCGGCGACGGCGTCAACGATGCGCCGGTGCTCGCCGCCGCCGACATCGGCATCGCGATGGGCGCACGGGGAGCCACCGCCGCCGGCGACGCGGCGGACGCCGTCGTGCTGAAGGATTCGCTGACGAAGGTGGCCGAGGCGGTCGCGATCGGCCGCGACACACTGCGCGTGGCCTACGTCGCCATCTGGATCGGCATCGCCCTCAGCGTCGCGGCGATGCTGCTCGCGACGACCGGGCGGGTGCCCGCCGTCCTCGGTGCGCTCGGGCAGGAAGTGATCGATCTGGCGACCATCCTGTACGCGCTGCGCGCACTGCGCGGTCGTCGGTTCGATCTCTCCGACCCCGGCACCGACGTCGCGCCCGACGCCGCACACACGGCCGCACCCCCGCGATCGGTGCCCGTGGAGGCACAATAGGGGGTGGATGCCGCAACGCCGCGGCATCCACCGAGCACCGCCCACAAGGCCCGCCGAAAGAGGATGCGATGACGCACACCCTGCCCCTGCCCGATTTCTCCCACGAGCGCGTGGAGGTGACGACGGGCCCGCGCAGCGGACTGCTCATCACCGTCGCCCTGCACTCCTCGACGCTCGGGCCCGCCCTCGGCGGCGCCCGGATGTGGACCTACCCGCACTGGAGCGACGCCGTCGGCGACGCCCTGCGGCTGTCGGCCGCGATGACGCTCAAGAACGCCGCGGCCGGGCTGGACGCCGGCGGCGGCAAATCCGTGATCTGTCTGCCGCCGGGAACGACGCTCGATGCCGATCGCCGGCGTGCGGCGTACCTCGACCTCGGCGACGCCGTCGACCGTTTCGGCGGCAGCTACCGGACCGCGGAGGATGTCGGGTCGACGACGGAGGACATGCTCGTCGTCAGCGAACGGACCGCGCACGTGGTCGGCCTGCCCGACGCCGTCGGCGGTTCGGGCGAACCCGCGGGCCCGACGAGCCTCGGCGTGTACGAGGCGCTGCGCGCCACGCTCGAGCAGGTGACCGGCACGCACGAGGTCGTCGGGCGACGGATCACGATCTCCGGGCTCGGTCAGGTCGGCAGCCGACTCGCGGTCCGCCTGAGCGCGGAAGGCGCGGTGCTGACGGTGACCGACGTGAACCCCGCGAAGCGCACCCTCGCCGCCGAGCTCGGCGCACGATGGGTCGAGCCGGGCTCGGAGCACCTCATCGAGGCCGACGTCTTCGTGCCCGCGGGCATCGGCGGCGTGCTCGACGCCGACACCATCGACGCGCTCGCCGCGCGCGCCGTCTGCGGCCCGGCGAACAACCCGCTGGCCCACCGCTCGGGTGCCGATCGCCTCGCGGCGCGCGGCATCCTCTACGCACCCGACTTCGTGGTCAACGCGGGCGGCGTCGTGTACCTGGACCTGGAGGCGAAGCACCTGGGCACGCGCAGCCAGATCATGGATCGTGTCGCCGCGATCGGCGACACCGTGCGCGCTCTCTTCGCCGATGCGGCCGCGCGCGACATCACACCGCTGGATGCCGCGGAGGAGCGCGCCGCCGAGCGCCTCGCGATCGGCCGTCGTGCTCGGGAGAGCGCCGTGCTCGTCTGACGCCCGCGGGGCGGCACGCGGTCTCGCAGATGTAGAGACCGCGTGCCGCATACGCGTCCGACGGTGGCATGATGGACGCACCCGGCAGCGTCGCCGGTCCGCGCGGGCATTCGCCGCCCGCCGTCGAAGGAGACCGCCGTGTTCACCAGCCCCTTCCCCGATGTCGAGATCCCGGGCGTCAGCATCTACGACGACCTGTTCGCCGATCTCAGCGCGGATGACGCCGCGCGCATCGCCCTCATCGATCCGGCAACGGGCGCCGAGACCTCCTACGGCGCGCTCAAGACGCAGGTCGACGCCTTCGCCGGCGCGCTGGCTGCTCGCGGCGTCGGCACCGACACCGTGCTCGGTCTGCTCTGCCCGAACGTGCCGGCGTTCGCCACCGTGTTCCACGGCATCCTTCGCGCCGGCGCGACGGTGACGACGATCAACTCGCTGTACACCGCCGGCGAGATCGAGAAGCAACTGCGAGACGCCGGGGCCAGCTGGCTCATCACCGTGAGCCCGCTGTTGGGCGCCGCGCAGCAGGCGGCAGAGGCCGTCGGCATCCCCACCGAGCGACTCGTCGTGCTCGACGGTGCCGACGGGCATCCCGATCTGCGCAGCCTGCTCGGCGAGGGCCGTGCCGCGCCGGAGGTGTCGTTCGACCCGGCGACGCACGTGGCCGTCCTGCCCTACTCGTCGGGGACGACCGGCATTCCCAAGGGCGTCATGCTCAGTCACCGCAACCTCGTCGCGAACGTCGCGCAGTGTCGCATCAACATCGATCTCAAGAACACCGACCGCGTGCTCGCGGTGCTCCCCTTCTTCCACATCTACGGCATGACGGTGCTGCTCAATCTCGCGCTCAAGCAGCGGGCGACCCTGGTCACCATGCCCAAGTTCGACCTCGTGCAGTTCCTCACCAACATCCAGACCTACGGCTGCACGTACCTGTACATCGCTCCGCCCATCGCGGTGGCTCTCGCCAAGCATCCGATCGTCGATCAGTTCGACATCTCCACGGTGCACACCGTGTTCTCCGGCGCCGCGCCGCTCGACGGCGAGACGGCCGAGATCGCCGCCCGCCGCATCAACGCGCGCATGATGCAGGGCTACGGCATGAGCGAGCTGAGCCCCGTCTCCCACGCCATGCCGTATACGCGCGATGACATCCCGGTGAGCTCGGTGGGCACGATCCTGCCGAACATCGTGTGCAAGCTCGTCGACACCGAGACCGGCGAGGAGATCACCGAGATCGAAGACGACGGGCGCACCCGGCCGGGCGAGCTGTGGGTGCAGGGCCCGAACGTCATGCTCGGCTACCTCAACAAGCCCGAGGCGACGGCCGAGACCCTGGATGCCGACGGCTTCCTCCACACCGGCGACATCGCCGTCTACCACGACGGCGGCTACTTCTCGATCGTCGACCGCGTGAAGGAGCTCATCAAGTACAAGGGCTACCAGATCGCACCGGCCGAGCTGGAAGCGCTGCTGCTGGGCCATCCGAAGGTGATGGATGCCGCCGTCATCGGCGTGCTCGACGACGACAAGCAGGAGATCCCGAAGGCGTTCATCGTGCCCGCGCCCGACTCCGGGCTCACCGCGGAGGAGGTGATGGGCTTCGTCGCCGACAACGTCGCGCCGCACAAGAAGATCCGGCGGGTCGAGTTCATCGAGTCGATCCCCAAGTCGACGTCCGGAAAGATCCTGCGCAAGGATCTGCGCGCCCGCGAACACGCCGGCTGACGGCATCCGCGCCGCTCGCGCACGGTGGTGGCCACGAAAGGGCCACGCTCGCGAGGTCGTGCCGGTCCTACCGTGGCCTCACCGGGGCGACGCGAGGAGACGGGCATGAAGACGATCGAGGTGATCGACCAGGTGGCGCGATCGTTGGGGGCGCGGGTGCGCCTGACCGGCAGCGCGTCGGGCGACCGACAGCCGGCGGCGGCGGTATCGGAGCCCGTCGCCGGTGCGCGGTTCGTCGATGTTGCGGTCGGTGTCGGATCACTGACCCTGCGCGTCGTCGGCCGCTCGGCGGGCGACCTGGATTCGCGTGCCTGGGGTGTGGTCGACGCCGCCGTCCATCTGCTGGCACGCGCACACGGCGGCGACGGCGGCCGACGCGAGCGCGTCTGCACCGCCCTGCTCGCCGGTGATGCCACCGCGCGCACCGATGCGCTGTGGGAGCTCCGCTCCCGGCGATGGGTCGTCGCGCCCGATGAACCGCTGCGCGTCTGGGCCGTGCTCGCGAACGGCACCGGCGAGGTGGAGCAGATCGCGCTGGGGCGCCGCCTCGCCGCAGCCTTGCCCGCGCCGACCGACGTCGTGGACATCGTCGACGACGCCGTCGTCCTGATCTCCCCCGCGACGGTCGACATGGCGGCCTGCATCGCCGCCGTCGAGCGCGAGACGCGTGCGCACTCGGCGCGCCCGTCTGCTCTCGCGACCGCCGACTGCCCGCCCGATCGCGACGATCCGTTGCCGACGATCCGCCAGGCCCTGGATGCCGCGCGTCTGCGTGCCACGATGCCGCAGGCACTCGCGCCGCGGGCGGAAGAGCTCGGTGGATGGATGCTGGTGCAGTCCGTCCCCGCCTCGCCGCGCCTGCTTCAGTTGGTCTCCCCCGCCGCGCACGCGCTGCTGACCGCCGGTGACGAGGTACAGCGTCAGACCATCGAGGCCTATCTTGACGAGGCGGGCCGGGCACCCGATACCTGTGCCCGGCTGCACATCCACCGCACGACTCTCTACTACCGCCTCGAGCACATGCCCGCGGCGGTGCGCGAAGCGCTGGCCGACGGCCTGCAGCGCAGCACTCTGCACCTCGCGCTGAAGACCGCGAGACTGTGGGAGGCCCGACCCGAGCTCGCGTCGGCTTAGCGGGCGACAGTCGGGCTGATCAGCTCGGCGAGGGCGGCGATCCTGATGGCCGGACCCGACGGCGGCGCCACGACCGTCATGAGCGTCCGGGAGCACCCGCGACAGCGCACGATCGCGGCATGCTCGTCGCGCTCCACGACGGCCTCGGCCAACGGTCCCGAGCGCGCGCAATGCCCGCACACGACGACGATCGAGGTCGGGTCGTCGGCGAACACGCCGGAGAGCATCCCCGCCAGTGCGTTGCCGTCGACTCGAGCGACGCGGCGCCCGACGGGCGTCGGGTGCGCCACGGCATCCGTCGTCATGATGACCCTCCGAATCTCTCCGTGCGAATCCGCGCCGGCTCGTGCCCGATGCGAACGAGCGCGTCGGCGACCGCCTCCACGAACGACGTCGGCCCGCACACGAAGACGGCGGGGCGCTCCGCGGGCGGCCAGCACAGCTGCGCCAGCTCGGCATCGGTGACGCGGCCTGCCGTTCGCGGCCACCCGGGCGGCGGCTGGCGTGTGTAGACCCACGACACCGTGAACGCGGCGGGTGGAAGGCGGGAGATCTCGTCGGCGTACATCGCGTCGGCCGGCGAACGGGTCGAGCAGAGCAGGCGGAACGGAGCCGCACCGTCGGCGACGGCACGCGCGCGAGCCATGGCCAGCAGGGGCACGACCCCCGATCCCCCCGCGATCAACTGCACGGGCGCGGGATCGTCCTCACGCCAGACGAAGTACTCGCCGAGGGGTCCCTTGACCTCGAGGAAGTCACCCGGCTGGACGTCGCGGACGAGGTAGGGCGACACCTCGCCGTCAGGCACCTCGTCGACCGCGAGCTCGACGAGCGGACCATCTCCGATGCTTGCGATCGAGTACGACCGTTCTGCCTGGTATCCGTCCTCAGCGGTCAGACGCACGTCGAGGTGCTGGCCCGGCAGATTGCCCGGCCAGGCGGGCACGTCCAGGGTGATCCGACGGGCATGTGCGGTGAGGGCGGCAACCGCGGCCACGTGGGCCGGAAGCCAGGCCGAGGCGCTCACCAGTAGCGTTCCTCCCGCCACGGATCCCCGTGGAGGTTGTAGCCGTTCTGCTCCCAGAAGCCGGGATCGTCGCGTTCCTGCAGGACGAGCCCGCGCACCCACTTCGCGCTCTTCCAGAAGTAGAGGTGGGGCACGAGCAGTCGTGCGGGACCGCCGTGCTCGGGTGCGAGAGGAGCGCCGTCGAACTCGAAGGCGACCCACGCGCGTCCACCGCGGAGATCGACGAGCGGCACGTTGGTCGTGTAGCCGCCATAGGAGTGCGCCATCGCCGAGACGGCCGTCGTCGCGACCCCCTCCAGCAGCGTGTCGAGCGACACACCGCGCCATCGGGTGCCCCGTTTGGACCACCGGGTCACGCAGTGGATGTCGGTGTGGATGTCTTCGATCGGAAGCGCCTGCAGCTGCTCCCACGACCACGATGTCGTCTGTCCGGTCTCGGTGACCACCGAGAACTCCCACTCCTCGGTCGCGATCCGCGGCGTCGGACCCGCCGACAGCACGGGGAAGTCCGCCGTGAGGTACTGCCCCGGCGGAAGCTGCGCATCCGACTCGCGGCGGCGGGATCCGAAGCCTCTGCTGAACTCTGCCATGCTCGCCTCCTGGTGCGAATCTACCGCGAAGGCCCGGCGGAGGCTTTCGACGTCTGACGGATTCTGTCAGGACCTCAAGAGGGCCTCGCCCATCGCGAGCAGACGGGGCCGCGGCAGGGGAAGCCGGCTGAGGTGGATGACGGCCTGCGAGGCCAGCACCGCCTGCTCGGCGCGGGCGGCGACGTCGCGCGCGTGCAGCCGGCGCCCGGCGCGATGGGCGGTGTGGGCCAGCGCGGTCGCAACGGCCTCCTCCATCGCCGCGATCGTGACGGTGGAGATCTCGACCACTTCGGGGAAGCGCTCACGCAGTTCGGTGAGGCTGGTGAGCATGAGGCATCCGCGGCGGTCGGGGTAGGAGACGCAGTCGTCGACCACGCGGCGCAGGAATATCGCGAGCAGTTCGTCTCCGTCATCGGTGCTGTCCGACACGGCATCCGCCACGACATCGACGCGGCCTGCGCAGTACCGCCGGAAGACCTGAAGGAAAAGGTCGCGCTTGGAGCCGTGCGTCGCGTACAGGCTGCTGGTGGCGACACCGGATGCCGCAGCGATGTCCTCGACGGAGGTGCGATCGTATCCGCGCGTCCAGAAGAGCTCCTGCGCGGCATCCAGGAGCTCGTTCTCGTCATATCGCCGGGGTCGACCCACGGTGTCGAACGTACTCCGTCGGCGGGTGGACGACTCACGGATCGGTCCGGATCCGGCGCATTCCTGTCCGTTTGCGCCCCACGCTCAGGGCGACGCGGGATCCACAATTGGAATGCCCTCTCCAAAACCCCGAGGAGAACGATGGACGGCACGCGCAACCCCCTCGCCGAGTTTCTGCGCGACCGCCGCGAATCGCTGAGCCCCGAGAGCGTCGGTCTGGCCGCAGAGCGGGGGCGACGGGTGGCCGGCCTGCGACGCACGGAGGTCGCCGAACTCGCCGGCATCAGTGCGGACTACTACCTGCGCTTGGAGCAGGGGCGCGGCCACCAGCCGTCCCAGCAGGTGCTCTCCGCGCTCAGCCGCGCGCTGCGGCTCGACCACTACGGAGACGAGCATCTGCGGCGCATGGCCGCGCTGGCAGCCGGACATGCCGAACCGGCGGCGACCGGCCAGATGCCGTCGGGTGCTCTCGACCTGCTGCGCCTGCACCGTGATACGCCCGCCTACATCTCGAATGCGACGATGGACGTCGTCGCGGTCAACCGGCCCGGTCTCCTCCTGGCACCGGGTGGGCTGCGTCCCGGCATGAACCTCGTGATGTCGGTGTTCGCCCACTATCCCGACCCGCACTCCGAAGCGCACTGGGAGCGCACGGCGCGCGCCCTCGTCGCATCGCTCAGATACCACGCGGATCCACGCGATGCGAGGCTCCGCCAGATCGTCGCAGCGCTCGGCCGCACCGACGACCGGTTTCGGCGCATCTGGGGCGCGTGCGGCGTCGGACCGCAGTTCAACGCCTGGCCGATGGTGCACATCGACACGCACGGCTGGGTCACCCTCCGGGCCGAGTCGCTCACGCTCGCCGGGGCGGCGGGGTGGACGATGACCCTCTTCTTCGCTGAGCCGCAGACACCCGGTGTCGCCGCGCTGGCGGATCTGGTGCGCGACGCGAACAGGGCGCCCGCGGACGGTGACCCAGCGCAGGCCGTGGCGGTGGCCGCGGAGCTCGACCCGATCTGCGTCGACGATGATGCGGATGCCGAGGAGATCGCGTCCTGAGGCAGTGGTCTAGACCGATGCGGTGCGGCGGAACCGGCGCTGATACTCGGAAGGCGTCATGCGGTACTGCGCCGCGAAGGCGCGCCGAAGCGCCACGACGGAGGGAAACCCGGCCGACGCCGCAGCTTCGGTGACCGCCGCCCCGGACTCGAGCAGTGCGACGGCGATCGACAGGCGCACCGCGGCGACGTAGGAGGCGGCCGTCGCGCCCAGCTCGTCACGGATGACGCGGGTCACGTGTCGCGTGCTGACGTTGACGTGCGCGGCCAGCTCGCCCACCGTCAGCGGGCGCGTCGGGTTCTCGGCGACATACGCCGCGATGGCGGCGCCCAGCGACGTGCGCGGCGTGCGGGCGCGCAGCGGTGCCGAGAACTGCGCCTGACCGCCGGCTCTGCGCATGTAGACCAGAAGGCCCTGCGCCACCGTGCGGGCGACGTCCGCGCCCAGGTCGTCTTCCACGAGACACAGCGCGAGGTCGATGCCGGCGGCGACGCCGGCGGACGTGAAGACCTCACCCTGCCGCGTGAAGAGGTGTTCGGCATCCACGCGCACGGCCGGGTGTCGACGAGCCAGCTCGTCCGCGAACTTCCAGTGCGTGGTCGCGGGGCCGCCGTCGAGCAGACCCACGGCGGCGAGGCCGAAGGCGCCGCTGCAGATCGACGCGACGCGACGCGCCCGACGCGACAGCAGGACGATGGCGGCGCGCAGCTCGGCGTCGTCGAAGACGTCCGGCGCCCACTCGCTCCCGGGGACGACGATCGTGTCGAGGGGACCGCTGTCGGATGCCGCAGCGTGGACGCCGAAGGCGAGACCCATGCTCGTCATGACATCTGCGCCCGACGCGGAGAGGAAGACGAGATCGTACGTGTCGGCGGTCAGATTGGCCTCGGCGAACACCTCCGCCGGACCGATCACATCGAGCGCCTTCACGCCGTCGAAGAGCAGGAAACCGATGCGACGACGTGCAGCGGGCACGGTGTCTCCCTTCTCGCCGCGACGCGGCACGTGCCATTGTCCCCCGCCCGGCGCCGACACGCCCGCGCAGGCGCTCGACAGATGTCGAGCCGCCTTTTCGACAGTCGGCCCTGCCTCGCTGCGGCCACGGCTGCCTACTGTGGCCGGGCGGGAGCGGATCGGCATCGGGTCGACGCCCCGCGCAGAGAGGGAGCCGGCCATGACCGAGACACCGACCATCGTCCTCATCCACGGCGCATTCGCCGACGCGGCCAGCTGGGCCCCCGTCACCCGCGCCCTGCTCGATCAGGGAATGCGCGTCCGCGTTCCCGCCGTCCCCAATCGCAGCCTCATCGGCGACTCCGCCTACATCCGCTCCGTCGTCGAGCAGATCGACGGCCCCGTGCTGCTGGCCGGTCATTCGTATGGCGGGGCGGTCATCACGGTCGCGGGCATGGCCGAGAACGTCGTCGGACTGGTCTACGTCTCCGGATACGCACTCACGGAGGGTGAGAGCCTCGGAGAGCTGCAGGGTGGCTTTCCCGACTCCGACCTCGCCCAGCACCTGGTGTACACGCCGTTCCCCGTCGACGGCGGCGAGCCGGGCACGGACGTGACGGTCGAGGTGGATGCCTTCCCGGAGGTGTTCGCCCACGGCGTCGCCCTGGCGCACGCACAGGTGCTCGCCGCCTCGCAGCGACCCCTGGCGGCGCTGGCGTTCGGCGAGGGTGCGCCGGCGGCGGCATGGAAGACGAAGCCGGCCTGGGGAATCGTGTCGGCGGCGGATCGCACCATCAACCCCGACGTCGAGCGCTTCGGATACCAGCGCGCGGGACTGCGGAAGGTCGTGGAACTGGATGCACCGCATCTCGTGATGCAGACCCACCCCGTCGAGGTGGCGCGAGTGATCACCGACGCGATCGCCGAGATCGGCTGAGAAGAGTGGTCGGGCTCGCCCGCGTGGAGGGGGTCGACGGATGCCGCAGATCGATGTGAGTGCCGCACCCAGCGGCGACGGCTGCGCCGACTGCGAGGCGGTCGGCGGATGGTGGCTGCATCTGCGCCGCTGCGCCGCGTGTGGTCACGTGGGCTGCTGCGACTCGTCGCCGCATCGCCACGCATCGGCGCACGCGGCGGACTCCGGCCACCGCTACGTGCAGAGCTACGAGCCGGGCGAGAGCTGGTGGTGGGATTACGGCGCACAGACGGCGGTGATCGGTCCCTCGCTCGCGCCCCCGACGAGCCACCCGCTGGATCAGCCGGTGCCCGGCCCCGCCGATCGCCTGCCCGCCGATTGGGAGCTGCAGCTCATGCGCACGCGGGACGGTGCCTGACGCGCCGCCTCTGGTTGCCGGTTGCAGACGAAGGGGTGCCCGCCGGACGGCGGGCACCCCTTCAGCGAGCGGCGATGATCACTCGGCGGAGCTGAGCGACTTCGCGACGTGGGTGTGCACGGCCTTCAGCCACGAGACGAGGAACTCGGCGGTCGACTCGTCGGTGACCTCGCCGTCATCGGTGATGAGACCGTCGCGCAGGTGGATGTACGCCTCGGGCTGCGACAGCTCGGGCGAGGCGAGGAACGACAGGATCGAGCGCAGGTGCTGCTGGGCGACCGCGGTGCCGATCGCGCCGATGGAGGCGCCGATGACGGCCGACGGCTTGCCGGCGAAGCTGTTCTGTCCCCACGGACGGCTCGCCGTGTCGAGCGCGTTCTTCAGCACGCCGGGCACTGAGCGGTTGTACTCGGGGGTCACGATGATGACGGCGTCCGACGACTCGATCGAGGACTTGAACGCGGCGGCCTCGGCGGGGATGGCACCGTCGTTGTCGGCGGAGTAGAACGGCAGAGCGGCGATGGGCAGCTCGGTGAGGGTGAGGTCGGCCTGCGGCGCAAGGCGAACCAGAGCGTTCGCGAGGCGACGGTTGATCGAGGTCGACGAGATGCTGCCGATGATGATGCCGACGTTGTACGTGGTCATGCGGGTGATGCCTCCAAGTTGGATTCAGATGCATACATCTTACGCACTCCGGCGGCCGCGGGTGCACGCTCGACGCGATCGAGCGGCCGCGCCGATCACCGGCAGGGCGGCCGCGCTCAGGATCGGCGCGTCGACTCGCCCTCGACGAGACTGACCGCGAGAACCCGCGCAGACCCGTAGCCGGCCGGGCCGGCGCCGTTCATGGCTTCGTCCAGCAGCTCCAGAGCGCGCGCCGCGATGCCCGGCCAGTCCTGGCGGATGGTGGTGATGGTGGGCGACAGGCGCTGCGTCCACCCGATGCCGTCGTATCCGCACAGCAGCAGATCGCCGGGGATCGAGCGGCCCGCCTGCTGCGCCTCGAAGAGCGCACCGATCGCCTGCATGTCGCTGAGGGCGAAGACGGCGTCGACGTCCGGGGCCTCCTCCAGGAGCTCGGCCATACCCGCTTGTCCCCCGTCCATGCCGTAGAGCGACCCCGCGATCGTCACGGCGGATGCGGGAACCCCGCGATCTGCGAGCCCGGCGAGGAAGCCGTCGCGGCGCTCCTGCGTCGAGGGCAGGTAGCCGTGGCCGCCCACGAGGCCGAATCGTGTGCCCCCGGCATCCACGAGGTGGTGCGCCGCCGCACGACCGCCGCCGAAGTTGTCGGAGCGCACCGAGCCGGCGATCAGCAGCGAGTCGGCCGGCTCATCGCAGGTGACGATCGGCACGGGCGAGGCGGCGAGGCGGTGCAGCCCCGACCGCGGCGGACGCGAGGGCGAGACGATGATGCCGTCGGCGGTCTGCACGAGCGTTTCGAGGACGTCCAGTTCCTGGTCGGGCTCGTACCCCGACGAGGCCAGCACGATCGACCAGTCGCGCGCGGTACCCTCCTGCTCGAACGCGTGGGCCAGCTCGGCGTAGGCGGGATTGCGCACGTCCGGCAGCACGATGCCGACGGTGACCCGATCGGTGCGGGGGCGCGAGCGGGCACCTCCGCCGCGGGAGTAGCCGAGTCCGGCGGCCGCTTCGAGCACACGCTCGCGCAGCGCGACACTGACGCCGCGGCGTCCGCTGAGGGCGTTGGATGCCGTCGCGAGCGAGACGCCGGCCGCCGTGGCCACCTCTTGGAGGGTCGGCGTGCGCGCAGGGCCGTCCGTCGGCGTGCTGCGTTCCATCGCCCGACCTCCCGCGCGTGCGTCGGCCGCGTCGGCGCGCGACCCGTCACGAGTGTAGAGGAGGCCGGAGTCGGTCCTGTCTCGCCCCGTCATGAGAATTCCGACCGCAGCCGGCCGATCTCCCTCAGCACATCGGCGAGCGCGTCGGCCTGCGCCCGGAGGGCGGCCCGTCCCCACTCGGCGTTGGCTCCCGTCGGGTCGCCGATGGTGCCGGATGCCGAGACGTCCTCCGTGCGCCAGGGCAGCGAGATCGCCGCGAACGGACCGACCAGCGGCGTCAGGGCGCCCGCAGCGAGCTCGTCGGTGCGGGGCACCCCGTCGGGCGCGGCCAGCGGCAGGCGCACGGACGCGGGATCGACGGCGAGCAGCACGCTGGTCTCGTAGAAGCCGGCGTGCACGTCGACGTCGGGGCGGGGCACCGCCTCCGTCAGCTCCGGCGGCAACGGCAGCGCCGGCCCGTGCACGACGACGACCAGGACGCCGGTCTGGTCGCGGATCTCGCGCGCGACGACGTGGAGCAGTTCCGGGTTTCCGCCGTGCGCGTTGACGAACACGAGCGTGCGCACCCCCGCCGCCGCGACCGACCGCGCCACGTCGAGGCAGATCGCGCGCAGGGTCGTGGACGACAGGCTCACGGTGCCCGCGAACGAGGCGTGCTCCGGAGACGTGCCGTACGCCAGCGGCGGCAGCATCCACAGAGGCGGTACGCCGGCGATCCCCGCCGCGGCGCGCGCCGCGAGCACGTCCCGGGCGGTGTCGGCGAGCGCCGTCGCGATGACGGCGTCGGTGCTCAGCGGCAGGTGCGGCCCGTGCTGCTCGGTCGCGCCGATGGGCTGCACGGCGATGCCGCCCGCCGCGGCGAGGGCGGCGACGTCGACCCAGGTCGGGCTGCTCATCCGTGCAGGCCGATCAGGCTGCGAGCCTCGGCCCGCTGCACCGGGTCGTCGTCGTAGACGCCGCGACTCGACACCGAGTAGGCCTCGGAGCCCACCGTCCGCTCGCCTCGTGCCCACATGCACGCATGCTCGGCCGACAGCACGACCAGCACGCCGCGCGCACCGATCGTGTCGACGACGGTCTGCGCGATCTGATCCGCCAGTCGCTCCTGCATCTGCGGGCGCGCCGCCAGCACGCGGATCATGGCGTCGAAGTCGCCGATGCCCGCGAGCATCCGGTCCGGCAGGTAGGCGACCGACACGACGCCCTTGAACGGGAGCATGTGGTGTTCGCACACCGACGAGTACGGGATGTCGCGCACGACGACCGGCCCCGGGTAGACGCCTTCGATCGGCTCCCCACCACCGAGGGCGCGGATCGGGTCGCCGTGCAGACCGCTGAACAGATCGAGACCGGCCTGCGCCACACGGCGCGGCGTGTCGACGATGGTGGGGTGATCGGCGTCGAGGCCGAGAGCGATCATGAACGCGCGATACGCGCGCTCGGCGGCGTCGAGATCGGCGGGGGCGCCGGTGGCGGCGACGGGGGTGAGAGCCATGGAACTGCCTACTTTCGCTGCGGCGGGGAGGGTGGATGCGGCGGGCACCGATCAGTGGAACACCGGTCAGTGGAACAGAAGGGCGGTGGCCCGGTCGACGTAGTGGTGGAACTCGGGGGTCGCCATCATGTCGATCGTGCGCGGACGCGGAAGGTCCACGTGGATGACCTCTTTGATCGTTCCGGGGCGAGGACTCATGACGGCGATGTGGTCGGAGAGCAGCACGGCCTCGTGGATGCCGTGGGTCACCATGACCGCCGTGGCGCCCTGCTCGCTCCACAGGCGCTGGAGCTCGAGGTTGAGGCGCTGACGGGTCGTGTCGTCGAGGGCGCCGAAGGGTTCGTCGAGGAAGAGCACGCTGGGGCGGAGGGCGAGGGCCCGGGCGATGGCGACGCGCTGGCGCATGCCGCCGGAGAGCTGCCACGGCTTGGCTCGGGCGAACTCCGTGAGACCGACCATCGCGAGCAGCTCCGCGATCCAGGCGCGATCGACGTCGACGCCGGCGACGTCGAAGGGAAAGCGCACGTTGGTCTCGACACCGCGCCAGGGCAGCAGAGCGTGATCCTGGAAAGCGATCCCCACCTGCTTCGCCTGGCGCAGCGCGGCCGGCGTCATCCCGTTGATGTGCGCCGCGCCGGCGGTGGGGGTGTCGAGGTCGGCGAGGATGCGCAGGATGGTCGACTTGCCGCAGCCGCTCGGGCCGAGCAACGACAGGAACGAGCCGCGGGCCGTGTCGAGGTCGACGTCGGAGACGGCGGCGACCACTCCCGTGCGGGTGGTGAACTCGCGGGTCAGTCCTCGCAGGTGCACGCCGGAGTCGCCCGGCAGTGTTTCGGCGGGTCCGGCCGGAGCGGGACGTACGGACGACGTTCTGATCATGACGGTGCTCCTCGACGAATGACGGCGGACGGCGGGGGGAAGCGGCCCGACAGCACGAGCCGCTCCGCGAGGGCGACGAGGGCGTAGGCGGCGAGCGCGAGGGCGATCGTCACGACGACGAGGGTCCAGAGCAGTCCGTAGTCGGAGTAGGACTTGCTGGTGAGGAGGTTCGCGCCGAGTCCCTCGAACGAGAACAGGAACTCGTAGAGGGTCGCGGCCGAGATCGTCGCCGGCGCGGCGATCTTGAGCCCGGCGAACAGGAAGGGCAGCGCGCTCGGCAGCTGCACCCGCCACAGCAGGGTGAGCCGGCCGCCGCCGTAGGCGCGCACGAGATCGACCGTCTCGGGCGAGGCCGACGCGAGGCCGGTCGTGACGTTCATCAGCAGCGGGAAGAAGGTGACGATGGCGGCGATGACCGCCGCCGTGACGATTCCCGCCCCGAAGACGGCGTAGATGACCGGGGCCATGGCGATGAGCGGCACGGTCTGCAGCACGAGCGCGATCGGCAGGAACGTGGTGCGAAGGCCGCGCGAGAGCGACATCGCGATCGAGCCGGCGAGGGCGAGCGTGACGCCGCAGACAAGACCGACGCCCGCGTGCATCAGCGTCACGCCGATCATCGGCACGAGTGCGGCGCGACGATCAGCGGCCTCGACGGGCTTGAAGCGACCGTCGACGAAAAGGTAGTCCACGACGTCGAGGGGCGTCTTGGTCAGATACGGGCTGACATGGCTGAGCGACACGGTGAGCTGCCACGCGACGAGCAGGACGACGAGCGTGGCGAGGGTGGTGAGCACGGATGCCGCCACCGGGCGCAGGCGGGTCATCGTGCTCCTCCCCCGAGGTGGCGGGTCCACGGCGCGATCACCGCGGCGACGGCGGCGAGGAGGGCGTACCCGAGGGCCGACACGCAGGCCGCGAGGACGGCGATGGCCCACATCCCGGCGTAGTCGCCGACGTACTGCTGGGAGATCAGCAGGCGCCCCATGCCGGCGTCGACGCCGACGGCGAAGAACTCACCGGTCATCGCCCCCAGGAAGGCGGCGGGCGCGCCGATCTTCAGCGCGGTCAGCAGCGCCGGCAGCGCGCTGATCAGTCGTACCCGCCGGATCGCCGTGAGCTCGGTGCCTCCGTAGACGTGGACGAGGTCGAGCTGGGCGGGGCTGGCGGCGCGAAGACCGAGCAGCACGCCGATGATCATGGGGAAGATCACGGCGAGCACCGCCAGTACGACGCTGACGGCTCGGGACCCCGACGGCGACATGATCACGACGATCGGGCTCACGGCGGCGACGGGGATGCATGCCGCGATGATGCCGAGCTGGTTCGCGAAGGCCTCGAGGGCGGGAACGAGGATGACGGCCGCGCCGAGCACCAGCGCGATGACGACGGCGATCGCGTATCCGCTCAGAGCGGCGCCGGCGGTCGCGGCCAGGCCCGACCAGTACCCAGCATCCGTGAGGTTCTGCGCGACGCGTGCCAGTACGGCGCCCGGTGGCGGGATCGCGCCGGGCGTGCCGTTCTCGCGCGTGAAGAAGGTGACGGCGACGAGTTGCCAGGCCGCGACGACCACGACGATCGCGACGACAACGGTGAGTGCGGCCGTCGCGGCGGGGCGGGAGGGCCGCGCGAGTCGGAGGGACGGAGCGGTCATGTCATCTCCTGTCGCGAGAAGGGAAGGGGAAGGACTGAGTGACGGATGCCGGGGCGCGTTCGGGTCGCCCCGGCATCCGTCGATGTCACCGCTACGGGGCGGCGGGGACGCTGAAGCCCGGGATGAGATCCGGGTTCTCGGCGTACAGCTCGCTCAGCAGCGATGTGTCGAACTGCGACGCGTCGGCGGTGATGCCGGCGGCGCCGAGCGAGGTGACGGCCTGCGTCACCAGATCGGGTGTCAGCGTGAAGATGCCGTTCTTGACGGTGTCGCTGGTCAGCATGAAACTCGGCAGCACGGTCGCACTGGACAGCTGGAGTTTGGCGTCGAGGTCGTTGTCCTTTCCGCCGTACTCCATCGCGATGTCGGCGATGCCCTGAGGACCGGCGGCGAGGGCGGCATTCCAGCCTTCGATGACGGACTTCATCATCGCCTTGACCTCGTCGCGGTGGTTGGTGAGCATGTCATCGCTCACGACGACGGCGTCGCCGAACTGGGCGTAGCCGGCGTCGCTGAAGCTGAGGGTGACGACGTCGCCGCCGGCCTGCTTCACCGCGATCGGGTAGTTCGTCAGGAAGCCGACGAGGGCGTCGACATCGCCCTTCATGAGCGGATCGATGCCGTTGGGAACCGAGACGAAGGTCACCGTGTCGGCGGGCAGCTTGTTGGCCGCCAGCACCGCCTCGACCGCGAGCTTGCCACCCGCGTCGACGCCGATCTTCTTGCCCTTGAGGTCGGCGACCGAGGCGATGGGGTTGGCTTTGAGCGACACGAAACCGACCGGGCTCTTCACGAACTGGGCGCCGATGATCTTCAGCGGCGCACCCCCCTGGATGGCGCCGGTGATGCCGGTGAGGTCGGAGGCGAGGCCGATGGTGGCGTTGCCGGCCAGCACGGTGTCCCACGGGTTCGTGGTGCCGCCGCCGGCGATGATGTCGACCGACGAGAAGCCGTTCCTGGTGTAGTCGCCGTTCTTGTCGGCGTAGTAGTAGCCGGCGAACTCGTAGTTCTTGATCCAGCTGAGGGCGACCCCGCCGGTGCCGAAGTCGGCGGTTCCGGCGGAGCTGGTGGATGCCGCCGGCGTGCTCGCGCAGCCGGAGAGCAGGGCGGCTGCGGTGACCGCGGCTGCCAGGGCGGTGGTGAGGCGAGTACGACGGGTGAAGCGGGCGGAGCGTGTGGAGCGGGAGGAGCTGTGCGCCGTATCGGATGCGGCGCGCGGAGTCGGGTGCGTCACTGTGAGACCTCCATCTCGTTCGCGGGACGCCCCAAACGTAAAGCTTTTACATTTCGTGAATCGCGTCGAGGTGTTTCACGGGTGTTACTGTTCAGCCAGTCCGGCCCCAGGTGGGTGGGAGCAGTCGGCCTCATCGCCGCCGGCACCGGAATCTTCATTCTGATCCGCGTCATCGGCGAGGGCACCCGGATCCTGACCACCGGCGCGGCGGGGTTCGGCTTCTGAGAGCCGCACGCGACCGCCAACGAGGAACGGCGCCTCTCCTGCGGGAGAGACGCCGTCTGTGGTGGACCTAAGGAGATTCGAACTCCTGACCTCCTCGATGCGAACGAGGCGCGCTACCAACTGCGCCATAGGCCCTTGTATGTCCTCAACATTATCACGCGTCTCGGACCCCGCTTGCACCGGCAGGATGGAGGCATGAGCCCCACCCCTGCTGACATCGATGTCGTTCGCAACGTCCGGCTGTGGTCGCACCCGAGCGACGCGGTCGATCTCCGTATCGCCGGCGGGATGATCGGCGCGGTCACGCCGACGTCCGACGACACCGCCGTGGACACCGCCGGGAACGTCGTCAATGGACGCGGACTGCTCGCCCTGCCCGGTCTCGTCAACGCGCACGCGCATATCGACAAGTCGTGGTGGGGACTGCCATGGCAGTCCTACGGCGGTGAGGGGACGACCGAGGGCCGCATCCGTCACGAGCGGGCCCACCGCGACGAGATCGGGATACCGTCGGCAGAGATCACCGGCAACGTCCTCGAGCAGTTCGTGACCCACGGCACCACCGCGATCCGCACGCACGTCGACGTCGATCTGGGGCTCGAACTGCGCGGCATCGAGGCCGTGCGTGAGGCCGTCGCCGGCTACGACGGTGCCCTGGCCGTCGAGATCGTGGCGTTCCCGCAAGACGGGGTGCTGCGCCGCCCCGGCGTGCTCGCCCTCCTCGACCGCGCCGCGCGCGAAGGCGTCGAGCATATCGGCGGGCTCGACCCGGCCACGATCGACCGCGATCCCGTCGGACAGATCGACGCCCTGCTCGCACTGTCGGCCGACCATGGCGTCGGCGTCGACATCCACCTGCACGACCCCGCCGAGCTGGGGGCCTTTCAGATCGAGCTCATCCTGGAGCGCGTCGAGCGGTTGGGGCTGCACGGCCGTGTCAACGTCGCACACGGCTTCGCGGTCGCTCAGCTCGACGGCTTCCGACGCCGCGACCTCCTCGCGCAGATGGCCGCACTCGGCGTCACGATGACCACCGTCGCGCCGCTCCGGCTCCCCCAGCTCCCGTTGCACGAGCTCGATGCGGCCGGTGTCGCCTTCGGGTTCGGCACCGACGGCATCCGTGACCTGTGGAGCCCCTACGGCACCGGAGACCTCCTCGGTATCGCCTGGCAGTACGCGCGCGCGTCGAGCATCGTGCACGACGACGACCTCCGCCGTGTCGTCGAGATCGCGACCGGCGGCTCCGCCCCCTTCGCAGGCCTGCCGACGAATCGACTGCAGGCAGGAGACCGCGCCGACATCGTGCTCGTGGATGCCGAGAACGCCATGGACGCCCTCGTTCGCACGCCGCGACGCGAGGTCGTCATCGGCCGCGGACGCCTCCTGGTCGGCTGAGCCGACCGGTCGGTGTCATCAGCCGGTGCTACTGACCGGAGGCGCGGCGCTCCAGCAGGCGGCGCACATGGGCCTCGATGGCGGCGTCGCCCGCGGCCGCTCCGCCGACGAGCTCGTCGTCGTGGGCCGCGGGCCGCGGCTGCAGCGTGACGGGACGCCGACGCTCGGCACGCGCGCGCATCGCTTCCTCGACGGCGCCGCGACGCAGCGCTTCGCGGGCGTCGGCCTCGTCGAGCACCGCGGCGGCACGTGAGCCGGCCGACACGGTGAGCGGCCGCGGAAGCTCTCGCGGCACCCACGAGCTGCGCTCGGCTTCCAGAGCCACGTCCTGCACGTCGGCTGCGACGCGTTCGATCGGCGCGACCGCCTCGCGGACGACCACGCGACGCTGCACGCGCGACATCCGCTGCAGCAGCAGGGCGCAGCTCACGAACAGCACCCCGGCCAGCCAGAGCATCAGCTGCGCGCCGGTCGTGGCCAGCTGGACGCCGCCCCACGCGCCCAGCGCGAGAGCGGCGACGGCGACGAGAGTGACGACGAGGCGTGCCCGCCGACGAGCCTGGGCACGACGGATCTCGGGACGCGCGCGCTCGCGAGCGGCCGCACGCGCGGCGGCCTCGCGGGCGGCCGCGGCCTCGGCGCGCGCCTGCAGTTTGGTGACTTCGAGCTCGGCGCGTACGCGGGCGAGCTCGGCCTGCTCGCGCTCTGTCTGGGCCTGACGGGCCAGTCGCTGCTGGGCCATCGCCGTGCGCGCGTTGAGCTCGAGCCGCACTTCCTGCGGGGTCTCACTGGTCTCGGCGAGTACACGCAGCGCCTGATTCAACCGCACCGCGTTGCGCTCAGCGGCATTGAACTGGTGTCGGCCGTGCCACGACGGCAGAAGGTAGATCATCCACAGCGCCACGGCGACGAGGACGACCACGCCGCCGCCGAGAACCTGTCCACCCATGTCCCCCACGGTAGGGCCGAGGCGACGCGATCGGGCGACATCCGACCGCGTGTCTGACCTTCATGTCGAACCTGAAGGTTTCGCGGCCTCCTGCCGCGCTGCGACGGGTCAGCCGGCGGGGCGGTCGGTGAGCGGCACGGTCGCCGCACTCTCGGGCGCGCGACCCTGCAACCACCGCTGCAGCACGCCTTCGGGAACCTCCTCGCGCACCAGCGCGAACGCGTAGTGGTCGCGCCAATCGCCCGCGATATGGATGAATCGCCGCCGCAGCCCCTCGTAACGGAAGCCCAGCTTCTCGACGACCCGCAGACTCGCCCGATTCTCCGGACGGATGCAGATCTCCATGCGGTGCAGCCCGAGCTCACGGAAGCACACGTCGGTCGCCAGGGCGACCGCGGTCGGCGTGATGCCCCGGCCGGCGAACCGCTCGCTCACCCAGTACCCGATCGTCGCCGACGACAGCGACCCGCGGGCGATTCCCCAGACGTTCAGCTGTCCGGCGAGCTCGCCGTCGTACTCCATCACGAAAGGCACGCCGCCACCGTCGCGGTACTGCTGCAGCAGGCGACGGATGCCGAGGCGCATATCGAACGAGACGGGACCGTCGGGGCTGGTCGCCTCCCACGGCCGCAGCCACGAACGGTTGCTCATCAACTCCGACTGCAGCACGCGCGCATCGCGCTGCTTGATGAGTCGGATCGCGATCGGACCGTGCTCACGGGGAGCCGTCAACTCCATCGGCACCCCTCACCTCGGCCGCTCAGGATCAGCGTCAGAGCTTCTCCGCAAAGTCCTTCAACCAGGGCCGCAGCTCCGGACCGAGATCGTCGCGGTCGGCGGCCAGCTGCACGATGGCCTTGATGTAGTCCACCCTATCGCCGGTGTCGTAGCGGCGACCGCGGAACACGACGCCCAACACGCCGTCGGTGACGGCCAGCTCCTGGAGGGCGTCGGTGAGCTGGATCTCGCCGCCCTTGCCCGGCTCGGTGCGCTCGAGGATGTCGAACACGCCCGGTGTGAGGACGTACCGACCGATGACGGCGTAGTTGGAGGGGGCATCCTCCTTCTTCGGCTTCTCGACGAGGCCCGTGACGCGGACCACATCGGGATCGTCGGTGGGCTCGACGGCGGCGGCCCCGTACAGGTGGATGTGGTCGGGGTCGACCTCCATGAGGGCGATGACCGTGAGGCCGGACGCCGCGTTCTCCGCCAGCATCTTCGACAGCAGCTCGTCGCGCTCGTCGATCAGGTCATCGCCGAGCATGACCGCGAAGGTCGCGTCTCCGACGTGGTGACGGGCGCGCAGCACGGCGTGGCCGAGACCCTTCGGCTCGCCCTGGCGGACGAAGTGGATATCGGCGAGCTCCGTCGAGCGCTGCACACTGAGAAGCTTGTCGTGCGCACCCTTGGTGAGCAGGTTCGACTCGAGCTCGGGCACGGAGTCGAAGTGGTTCGAGATGTTGTTCTTGTTGCGGCCCAGGATGATCAGCACGTCATCGATACCGGCCGCCACCGCCTCTTCGACGACGTACTGGATGGCCGGCTTGTCGACGACGGGCAGCATCTCCTTCGGCATCGCCTTGGTGGCGGGAAGGAACCTCGTGCCGAGACCCGCAGCGGGAATGACGGCCTTGATCGCAGGAGCTGACATGACCCACACCCTACCGGCGCGCACCACCGCGCCCGTGACCGTCGCGGTCGTGCATGTCGGTGCGCCGCCTACAATCGGACCATGACCGACGGCATCGACGATGCGAAACGCGCACTGCGCGCCGACCTCCGCGAGCGCCGTCAGCAGCGTTCCGAAGCGATGCGCTCCGCCGACGCCGCCGGCGTCAAGACTCAGCTCGACGCGCTGATCGCCCGCACCGGCGCACGCTCGATCTCCTGCTTCCTTTCTGCTCCGACCGAGCCGGGCACGCACGAGTTCGTCGCCGACGCCGTCGCGCGCGGCATCCGGGTGCTGCTGCCGATCACTCGCGCCGACGGACTGCTGGACTGGGTGGTCGCCGAACCCGGCGCCGACATTGCGGAGGGCCTGTTCGGCATGCCCGAACCGGTCGGCGAGGTGCTGAGTCCGCTGGCCGTCAACGATGTCGATCTGCTCGTGATCCCCGCCGCTGCCGTCGACCGTTCCGGCATGCGTCTGGGATGGGGACGGGGCTACTTCGACAAGACCCTCGGTTCGATGCAGCACTGCCCGCCCGTCTATGCCGTCGTCTTCGACACCGAACTGCTGGACGAGGTTCCCCGCGACCTCCATGACCAGCCGGTCACCGGTGTCGTGACCCCCACCCGCACCGTCGACCTCGCGTCGCCGCAACGCTGAGCCCTTCCCGGAGGAGACCATGCCCACCTACGCCTATGCCTGCACGCAGTGCGGACACCGCTTCGACGCCGTGCAGTCCTTCTCGGATGCCGCATTGACGCAGTGTCCCGAGTGCGGCGGTGCGCTGCGCAAACAGTACGGATCCGTCGGGGTCACCTTCAACGGTTCCGGCTTCTACCGCACCGACTCGCGTTCGTCCACCTCCGGCGGGGGCGCTGGCGCCGGCGCATCGACTTCGACATCATCGAAGTCCGAGGCGAAGTCCTCGCCCGCTTCGTCGGGGTCGTGACCGGCGCACGCCGGAGAATCGGAGGAACCGTGATCAAGGGCTTCAAAGACTTCATCATGCGCGGCAACGTCATCGACCTCGCGGTCGCTGTCGTGATCGGTGCCGCGTTCACCGCCGTCGTGAACGCGATCGTGGCGTCCATCATCACCCCGCTCATCGAGGTGTTCTGGAAGCCGGGCGACAACGGTGTTCCCGGCATCCCGGTTCCCGCGGTCTGGGGCGGAACGGTCACCTTCCCGATCGGCGACCTGGTCAGCGCCCTCATCAGCTTCCTCGCGGTGGCCATCGTGGTCTACTTCGTGTTCGTGTTCCCGATGAACGCGTGGAAGGAGCGTCAGGCCGCCAAGGCCGGCGTCCCCGAAGACAAAGAGGAGAAGCTGCCGACCGAGCAGGAGCTGCTCATCCAGATCCGCGACCTGCTGGAGAAGAACGCCGCCGCGCGCTGAGCGCGTTTCGACTCGTCGCTCTTCCGGTCGTTGAGCGAGCGCAGCGCGTCGAAACGCCCCTAGTAGTGCGGCGGCACGTCCCGCCGCAGGCGCTCATCGTTCGGCCCCGATGCCCCGTCCCCGGTGAGGGGCGGGGCATCGTCGCGGATGACGGGAACCTCGGGCGCGGGGTCGGTGCCCGGCGCCGGAGTCAGTCGCGCGCGGCGCGATCCGCGCACGCGCTCGACGCGCTGGCGGCTCTCGTCTGCCACGGGGATCAGCGCAGATCGAGTGGTTCGGTCACGGTCTCGGCGCGCGGCGTTTCGGGCGAGGCGCCGAGGATGGCCGCGATCCGTCCCGCGACCCCGGCCGGGTCGCTGTACAGGTCGAAGGCGTGCACGCGCACGTAGTGCCATCCGAGACGGCGCAGCACCTGGGGGCGCAGTCGCAGACTCTCACGCAGCGTCTCCCCCATGCTGTCGGCGTCGCTCTCCACGACGACCGCCTTGCCGCGGTGCTGCGCGACCAGGGGAAGGAGGCCCCGATAGTTGACGTCCACGGCGATGCCGAGTGCGCGCAGGTGACCGGCGAGGGCCAGCGTGAGCGGATCGGCGAGGTCTTCGAGCCGGGACTCACGGGCGCGGGCGGCGATGCCGCCGAGGATCGACATGAGCGTCGCCGCACCGGACTCCAGGCGTCCCTCGTCGAAGGCCGAGGGACGGATCGACGAGACGATGACCATCGAGCGACGTGCGCGGGTCATGCCGACCGTGAGGAGGCGTTCTCCGTCGGGACCCGACAGATCGCCGAAGTCGCTCAGCACCCGGCCGTGCTTGGTCAGCCCGAATCCGAGGGAGAAGACGACCCGGTCGCGACTCTCCGCCACCGATTCCTCGAGTCCGAGCACCGCGAACGGCTCGGCCGTGTCGCGGCCGACGAACTCGGCGACGTCGGATCGGCCCGCGAACGCGGCGGCGACGGCGGCGCGCACGCGCTCGGCGTGCCGCACGGATGCCGTGACGACCATGAGGGTCTCGGTGGGACGGTTGACCGCGTGCTCGACCACGAGAGTGACGACGCGGGCGACCTCGGCATCCGGACTCTCGACGGCGCCGGTGATCGGATCGGGTGCGCCGGTGCCGCCTTCGACGTAGTCGACGCTGAGGCTCCCGCGCCCGAGGTACGAGCCCGCCCAGGGGTGGGAGACGAGTCGACCTTCGTAGAACGCGCCGTTGACGAGCTCGGCGAGGTCCTCACCGCCCGCGCGATAGCTGCGGGTCAGCGTCTCGACCGGAACGAGTTCGGTGAGCCGCTCGAACACGCTGACACCGTCGAACGGCACATCGGGCTCGTCCTCCGCCGTCGCATGGCCGGCGCCCACGCGGAACGGCGTGGGTCGCTGCGTCACCGGGTCGCCGAAGACGACCACCTGTCGCGCGCGTCGCAGCGCGGGCGCCGCCTCGGCAAGGCACAGCGCCGCGGCATCCGCGACGATGACCACGTCGAACAGCGGCGACTCGGGAATCGAGGGCACTTCATAGGGCGACGCGAGCCACACGGGGGCCAGCGTGCGCACGAGCTTCGGCGCGGCCGCGACCAGCTCCGTCGCAGACGCTCCGCCGCTGCGCAGCAGCTGCTTCAGGGTCGCAGCCTCGCCGGCCTCGTCGACGACGGCGATCTTCCACGTCGTCGCCAGTTCCGCGGCCAGCAGCGGACCCGCCGAGGCCGCGTGCGCCTCGTCGACCAGTCGGTAATCGCGTTCGAGCCGGTCGACGACCGAAGTGTTCGCACCCAGCAGCGCCCGGTCCGAGCGCAGCATCGCTTCGAGAGCGGACTGCCACCACGCGAACTCGAACTCGGCGGCGACGTGCTCTTCGGGAACGTGGCGGACGGACAGCTCGGTGAGCAGCTCTTCCAGTCCCATGTCGGCCAGCTCGCCGCGCAGGGTGGCACGTTCCACCAGGTTGTCGAAGACGTCGGAGGTCGCCGCCAACCCGGCGAGAGTGCGCAGCAGGTACGGAATCGGCAGGGACGCGAGCGGTTCGGTTCGCCCCAGTGCCCGGTCGAGCGCCCCCAGGTCGGCGGCCACACGCTGCCACGCCGTGGCGACATCGTCCAGGCCCAGGGGGATCTCGGGCATGACGCCCGGATCGACCAGCTGCTGCCACTGCGCACGCTGCTGCTGCACCCGCAGCAGCGACTCGTGCATGTCGGTGATGTGCATCCCCGGGCGCACGTATTCGCGCGACAGGTTCTTCAGGCGCCGGCGCTGCGGGGATGTCATCGCGGGGGCGTCGCGGCGCGGGGCGTGCGCCTGGATCAGCTCTGCCAGCGGGCGCTCGAAGACGGTGGTGCTGAAGCGGTCGAGCGAGGCCCGAATGCCCTGCAGCAACTGAACGTAGGCACCGAGTTCGGCGAGGGTCGAGAACGGACGCATGCGCGTCTGCGCGATGAGCTCGTAACCGCGCTCGAGCATCGCGGGCACCTCGGTGCGGTGCAGCCGACCGGCGAGCGCGTGCGTGTCGCGGGCCTCTTGAGTAGAGGCGAAGGCGACGCCGTACCACGGCGAATCGTCGGGGCCGAAGCGGAACTCACCGAGCCGGGCCGCCGTTGCCAGGGCCTGCGCCGCCTCGGCACGGCGGGTACCGAGTGACTGCAGCGTGGCGATGTCGAATCGGGTCGCCGCGGACGGCTGCGGCGTCATCGATGCGATCGTGGCCAGCGTGCGGAGCGCTTCGAGCGGGGAGACCTCGACGCGCGGATGCCGCTGGGTGAGCGAATCGCGATAGTCACGCAGCACGGTGCGCAGGCGCACCAGAGCGTCGTCGACGTCGGCCACCTTGGGCTGCTCCGCCTTCTCATTGCGCGTGATCGCGCGGATGAGATCGCGGTGCAGGTGGCGCGGCGAGACGGCGAGTCCGGGCAGTCCGATGCCGGCGAGGCGGTGGCGGACGCCTTCGAGGGTGGAGCGGCGCGCGCTGACGACCAGCACCCGCTTGCCGGCGCGCACGAGCTCGCCGACCGCGTTGATCACGGTCTGCGTGCCGCCGGTGCCCGGCAGCGTGTGCACGGCGAGGGACTGTCCGGCGGCGATGCGCGCGAGCACCGCCTCCTGCTCGGCATCCGCATCGAGCAGAAGCCGGTCGGCGGCGGGCGGGCGCTCGTCGGAGCTGACGGGCGCAGCCACCGCCCGGACGATCGACAGATCCTCACGGTCGGATTCATGACCGGCGAGAGCGTTGAGGATCGGGTGGTCGAGGCTCTCCGCATCGCGGCTCATCGGCGAGGCCGCATCGGCGAACGTCGACACGACCAGTCGCGGCTGCACCGTGAAGGTGTCGACGTGCGCGGTGAGCGCCCGCAGGTGGTCGATGACCGGCTGCGGCTTGAAGACGCCGCCGTCGTAGGCGAGCTCGGCGAGCGCGCGTCCGTCGATCACGAGACCGAAGTGAGTGCGGGCAGCGACGACGAGCTCGGGATTGATCGTGAAGGTGCCGTGCAGTTTGAGGTCGAAATCGGAATGGTGACGGCGAATGGCGAGCGGGCGCAGCAGCACCGGGGCGGCGTAGGCGACACCGCCGATACGCCAGCCGGCGATGCCGACCGCCAGATGCACCGTGTCGAGGCCGCGCGTCGTGCGCATCTCGACGTCCTTCGCGGCGATGCGCTCGGCCGCCAACCGTGCCGTGCGCAGGGCGACCTCGTCGCGGAAGAGGTTGGACAGCAGCGTCGAGCGCCCGGTGATGAACTGGGGCAGGCTGCCGGGGTGGGCTTTCGTGATGTCGATGCCTGCGTCGCCGGCGTCGGTGTAGTGCAGCAGTGTGGACCTGCCGCCGAGCCACCCCGACTCCTCGCGCAGGCGCGCACGCTCGCCGGCGGCGACGTGGGTCACGACGACACCCGGCTCGGACAGGTCGAGGTCCGCCGGGCTCACCGCGTGACCGTGGTCGGCGTCGTCCACGCCTCGCACGGCGCCATCGTCTGCTCTCCACACACTCGACACCCTAAAGTCCCGATCGCGGCGTTCCGGGTTAGCGCGGCGGGTTTTCGCGGTTTTGGGGCTGGTGTGACGGGTGAGACATCGCGTCGAGCCTCCTCCCCACCCAGGGCGGAGCCTCCCCCCTCCACAGAACGGGATCGCGCGGCGACGATGTCGACCGGCGCGAGCATCATGGAGTCATGACCTCGACCGCCGCATACTCGGTGCACCCGACACCGATCGGCGAGGCCCTCATCGTCGTCGCCGATGGGGGCCTCGTCGCCCTCGACGTGCTGGACGTGTCGCTGACCGCGGCCGACCGCCACCTCGAAGCGATCAGCGCTCGCCGCAACAGCGCCATCGTGCCAGATGCCGCGGCCACCGCCGACGTGGCCGCCCAGCTCGACGAATACTTCGCGGGCACGCGTCGACACTTCACTCTCGATCTCGACCTGCGCGGAGTCGATGGTTTCGCGCGCCGCGCGCTCGAGGCGATGGACGAGATCCCCTACGGCGAGACGGCGTCGTACGGCGAGCTGGCCATCCTCGCCGGCTCCCCGGGAGCCCACCGCGCGGCGGGATCGGCGTGCGCCCGCACCCCCATCTCGATCGTGATCCCGGCGCATCGCGTCGTGCGCGCCGATGGGTCCATCGGCGAGTACGGCGGACACCCCGAACGCAAACGGTTTCTCCTCGATCTCGAAGCCCGCGTCGCCCGCGAAGGCTTCCCTCGGTCCGCCGCCGTGTAGGCCGGTCGCGGCGCGGGCTCCCACAGCGCCGAGTGGGAGCCCGACGGAGCCGGTGACAGCGGCCGGTGATATTCTCGAGCCCACGGGTGACGCGGTCGTCGCCCTCGATGTCAGGGAGGCGAGATGGCGACGCCGACCCCGCTCACTGACAGGGATCTGCTGGCCCATGCCGTCGAGGATCTGGCCACACGGACGGGGCTTCCCGTCGCCTTCGGCGGTTTCGAGCGAGCGAACGCGGTCGAGGTCACCTCGATCGTCGGCAACCGCACACCCCACCTGTCAGGGCTGGTCGTGCACGCCAGCCGCGGGCTCGGCGGACGCGCCCTCGTCGAGCGGCGCCCGCGACTCGCTCTCGACTACCGGTCCTCGCGCAACATCACCCACGATTACGATCGCGCGATCCTCGGCGAGGGGATCTCGACGCTGTTCGCTGTGCCCGTGCTCGTCGCCGGGCGCGCACGCGGCGTCCTCTACTGCGGTTCCTGGTCGCAGTCGCCCTTCGGGGAGGCCACCGCACGCATGGCGCTCCAGGTCGCGAGCGATCTGGCGACGGAGTTGCGCGTCAGAGAAGAGGTGCAGCGCCGGCTCGCCGTCGCCCCGGCATCCACGCCCGGTGTCGACCCCGTGCTGCGCGAGCACCTGCGCGACACGTACGCACAGTTGCGTCGCATCGCCGCCGACGTTCCCGATGCCGCCATCCGGCGCCGTCTCGCCGAGATCGAACAGCGCCTCGCCGATCTGACCCGCGACGACGGTGCGAGCACGGAGACGCTCGACGTGAAGCTGTCGCCGCGTGAGATCGATGTGCTCGCGTGCGCGGCACTGGGCCAGACCAACGCCGAGATCGCTGTCGCACTCGGCTTGCGGGAGGGCACCGTCAAGTCGTATCTGCAGTCGGCGATGGCCAAACTCGACACGGGCACGCGCCACGCCGCGGTGACACGGGCGCGACGCGCGGGATTGCTCCCCTGATCAGCCGTCGGTATCAGTAGGCTCTGCCCATGGCCCGCAAAATCGTTCACCAGCTCGTCGATGACCTGGACGGCACCGTTCTCGAAGTCGGTGACGGTGAGACCGTCCTGTTCTCGCTGGACGGCACCGCGTACGAGATCGACCTCACGACCGACAACGCCGCCGCGCTTCGCGACGCGCTCGCGCCCTACGTCGCCGCGGCGCGCAGCGTCTCGTCGCGCGCGGCCGCGCCGCGCCGCGCCGGCGCCCGCGGACAGCGCCGCTCTCAGCAGCGCGATTACGGTCCCATCCGCGAGTGGGCCGCCAAGAACGGTTTCACGGTGTCGGAGCGCGGACGCGTCCCCGCCTCGGTCCTCGAGGCCTACGACGCCGCGCACTGACGGCCCGCGGCACCCACGCCGACGCTCGTCGGCGCCATCACGGCGCCAGCCGCGCGAGCGCTAGGGTGATCTCGTGGCCTCGGACTGGACCCGTCGCGTGCTCGTGGTCGAAGACCAGGCCGCGCTGCGCATGCTCGTGTGCGAGCTGCTCGAGCGTCACGGGTTCGAGACGGCCGCCGCGGGGGACGCGGCGACGGCGACGCGCCTGTTCACCGAGTTCGACCCCGACGCGCTCCTCACCGACATCGACCTCGGCAGTCGCCCCTCCGGCGCCGAGCTGGCCGCCATGCTGTCCGAGCTCGCACCACATCTGGCGATCGTCTTCCTGAGCAGTTATCCGCGCGCAGCGGCCGGCGCGACGGCGATGGGCATCGCCCACGCGGTCTTCGTCTCCAAGCAGGACCTCGACTCCGCGGACGGCCTCGTGTCGGCGCTGGAGCAGGCACTGTCGACGCGGCGGGCCCCGGCGGCGACGACGCCGCCCGCACCCGACGCACGCGACGGGCTCGGAGCCCTGACGCGCCATCAGCTCGAGATCCTGGCGATGGTCGCCCGCGGCTGGTCGAACGAGCGCATCGCGGAAGAGACCGCGTCCAGCGTGCGCGCCGTGGAACGCTCGATCAGCCGCCTGTTCGACCGTTTGGACGTCACGGGCGACCCGACCGTCAGCCCCCGTGTCGCCGCTGCGGCGATGTACCTCGCCGCGTTCGGCCCCGCCCGGTGAGGGTTCGCGCGTGAGACGGTTCTCCGCGTCGATCGGCCGTGTCGTGGCCGACGGCCGGTTTCTGAGCCCGTGGTCGCTCGCGGCGACGTTCCCGTTGTCGATGACCATCATGGCGCCCGTGGGCGCGGGCGTGGATGTCGCGGCGCTGGTTCCGGCAACGCTCGCCACGACGGCATGCTTCGTCCTCGCACTCGGGGCCCTCGCGCTGCTCGAGCGGCGTCTGACCGCCCCGCTCGTGCGAGCCGTGGTGGTGGTCGTCGGCGTCGTCGCGTGCGCTGCACTGCGTCCGCTCGTGCAGGACGGATGGGCCGCGCTATGGTCGCTGCCGGTTCCTGCGGCGGCGCAACTGCCGTTTCGTCTCGCGACGAATGTCGTCGTCTGGCCGGTCGTCCTCGCGATGATCGCCGTGCTCGAGAACGCCGTGCACACACTCCGTCGCACCAACGCGCTGCTGCGCGAGGTGGCGGCAGAGTTGGCCGCCGCCCCCGACCGCGCCGTCGTCATCGACCGGTATGCGCGCCGCGAGGTGGATGCCGCGGCATCCGCTCTCGGCCGAGCGATCGAACGATGGGATCCCGCGGCGGGGCCGGGCGGCGTGCGCGCGCTCGGTGCGGAGGACTTCCGCACGTGGAGCCACCGCCTGCAGCGGATGGCCGATGATGCGCCGACGAGCGCGGCGCCGCAGGGGACTGCCACCACCGCTGACATCCCGACCCGCCGCCACTCCCTGACGCTGCCCCCCTTCCGTCTCCCGCCACGCGGTGCGGTCGCGATCGTCTACATCGCCTGCACACTTCCCTACGCGCTGCGGACGACAGGCCCCGGCGCACTGATCGCGGGCCTCGGCGCCGTCGTCGCCGTGACCGGCCTTGTCGACCATGTCGCGCGCCGCCGAGCGTTCGCGCGCAGCGCCCGCCGCGCCGCCACGGTCTATCTCCTGGGAGCGGCGATCGGCGGAGTGGCGTTGTCGGCGCTGACGACGATCTCCGGACATCGCGGTCTCATCACGCTTCTGCCCGCCGTCGACTACGTCGCCTTCGCCCTCGCGGCCGGCCTGTGCGCCGGCGCCGTGCAGAGACTGCGACGAGAACAGCGACGACTCTCGGGCACGATCACCCGCGCCCAGCGCGCGTCCCGCGAGGGCATCGGCCCCGTCAGGGAGGGCCTGCGTCGCACGGCCGAACTGCTGCACCGCGACGGGCAGGGAGCGTGCGTGCAGTTCGCGCTCACCCACCCGCAGCCGTCCGCCGCCGAGTCCGCCGCGCTGCGCGACGACTTGATCGCTCTCGTACATCGTCTGGCTTCGACCTATACCGATGCCGACCCCGGCGCCGATGCCGCGGCGTTACGGGCGCTGCTGGCGACATGGGGGCGGGTGATCGCGCTGCGTACGACGCTCGACCCGCGGGCGCTGGACGCGCTCGACGCGCATCCCCGGCTCGCCCGCGATGTGTACGACGTCATCGCCGAGGGGCTGCTGAACGCCGTCAAGCACAGCGACGAGAAGCGCGCGGACGTGGCCCTCGATATCGTCGCGACGGGGGCGGGCAGCCGACTGCGCGCGCGCGTGCGCTCGCGAGGACGAACGGCGGCGGATGCCGAGCTGCGGCCGGCATCGCACGTGCGCGACCTCGGCGCGCGGCTGCGTACGGACGGTCGCGACACGGTGCTCGAGGCGAGCTTCGCGCTGCCGACCGGCGCTGCTGTCGTGTCAGCCGAACATCACGAAAAGCAGGCCACACCCCCGTCATAACGTCGTCATCGCACCCCCGGACACCCGGCCCGGGGACAGCGATGAAACGGAACCGACGTGAACGACCTGCACAACCTTCTTCCCCTCGCGGTGGGCATGCTGCTGTCCCCGCTGCCCATCGTGGCGATCGTGGCCATCGTGCTCGCCCCGCGTGGACGCTCGTGCGCTCCCGCCTACACCGCGGCCTACACGCTCGTCGCGTTCGCCGCCACGGGGCTGGGCGCGCTCGGCGCGGCGCGCGCGTCGGCATCGAGCGGCCCCGCAGCGCAGACGGTCTCACTGATCCTGGCGATCGTCCTCGCCCTCGGCTTCACGGTGTTCGCCGTCGCCAGCTGGATGTCGCGTCCGAAGGACGGCACGCCCGCGACGGCACCGAAGTGGCTCGCGGCGATCGACAGCGTCACCCCGCTCTCGGCCGCCGGCCTCGGACTCGTGATGGCGGCGACCAACACCAAGAACATCCCCCTCGAGCTCAAGGCCGGCGCGCTCATCGGCGAAGCGCACCTCGCGCCGCTCGCCGCCGTCGGGCTGTGCCTTGCCATCGCGCTGGCCGGTTCAGTGCTGCTCGTGGTTCCGGCCCTCGTCCAGCTGACCGGCACGGCCCGCGTGCACTCCGCCCTGCAGGCGCTGAAATCGCAGCTGATCACGCACAACGCCGCCATGATGACGGTACTGTTCGCGATCCTCGCGGCGAACGAGCTGGCACAGGTCATCCATCGCCTGGCCGCCTAAGCGCCCCACCTCGCCTTCTCCGCCTGTCGTTCTGAAAGGACCTCACATGTCGAACACCACCCAGACCCCTGACACCCTTACCCCCTGCATCGTCACCGCCCCGGCGGGCACCTTCCGCGGCGCCGTCCGCAACGACGTCCGTTCGTGGCGCGGCATCCGCTACGCCGAAGCCCCGGTCGGCGAGCGCCGCTGGCGCGACCCGGTGCCGGCAGCCGCCGCGACCGGAGAGGTCGACGCCACCGCGTTCGGGCCGGCCTGTCCCCAGGTGCGCACGCCCGCCATCGCCCTGGGCGACGACGCCGTGCTCGACGAGGACTGCCTGATGCTCAACGTCTGGGCACCCGACGCCGACGCCGCGGCGGGCGCACGACCGGTGATGGTGTGGCTGCACGGCGGCGCGTACACCTTCGGGGCGTCCAGCCAGCGCACGTACGATGCGACCTCGCTGGTCACGCGGGGTGACGTGGTCGTGGTGACCATCAACTATCGCCTGGCCGCTTTCGGCTTCCTCGATCTGTCGGGTCTTCTCCCCGACGGCGGCTTCGATCGCAACCTGGCGCTGAAGGACGTGCTGCTCGCCCTGCGTTGGGTGCAGGAGAACATCGCCGCGTTCGGCGGCGACCCCGACCGGGTGACCGTGTTCGGCGAGTCCGCCGGCGGCGGACTGGTCACGACCCTGCTGGCGACCCCGTCGGCCGCGGGGCTCTTCCACCGCGCGATCGCGCAGTCCTCCCCCGCTTCCAGCATGTACGGCATCGACCGCGCGCGCGATGTCGCGGAGCGCTTTGTGCGTGAGCTCGGCATCGACCAGACGGATGCCGCGTCCACCGCCGCGGCGCTGCGCGCGGCATCCGCCGACGAGCTCGTGACGGCCGGGATGACGGTGTACGCGCAGGTGCCCGACGAGGCGCCCGGCACGCTGGCGTTCGCGCCGATCGTCGACGGCGACCTGCTGCCGGAGGCACCGGCCACGGTGCTGCACGAGGGTCGCGGACTGCCGGTTCCCCTCATGATCGGCACCAACAAGGATGAGGCGTCGCTGTTCAAGTTCATGAAGTCGCCCCTCATCCCGATCACCGAAGAGCGCATCATGGCGATGTTCTCCGACATGGCCGCCGACAATCCCACCGTCGAGCTGCCCTCGGTCGCCCAGGTGCAGACGGCGTACGAGAACGTGCGCAAGAACGCGGTGGGGCTCGGGGTCGCCCGCGACATCGGCTTCCGCATGCCCACCGTGTGGATCGCCGAGGGGCACGCCGCGGCGGCCCCGGTGTGGCTGTACCGCTTCGATCACGCGACACCCTTCCTGCGACTGATCGGTCTCGGCGCGACGCACGGCAGCGAACTGGCCTACCTCTGGGGCGTCTTCGCGAGCGGCCCCAAGGACCCCACGTTCCGTCTCGGCGGCAAGCGCGCCGGCGAGGTGATCTCCGCCCGCATGCAGGAGCGGTGGGCCGCCTTCGCGCACGGGCGCACACCCGACGCCGACGGCGTCACCGCAGCCCCGCACTGGCCGGCCTACGATCCCGCCGACGGCCGCGCGACGCTGGTCATCGAGCGCCACGACACCGTCGTCGACGACCTGGACGCCGCTCTGCGTGCCGCGTGGGGCGATCAGGTCCTCGACTTCCACTGAACCCACGCGGCCGTCACACGCTTTCGAAGGAGCTCCTCATGTCCGACACCTGCAGCGCCGCGACTCCCCTCAGCCGCGACCGCCTCGCGCCCGCCATCGCCGCGGCCGGCGCCACCGTCAGCCCCGCGCACTACGGCGCGCCCGCAGAATCGGGCGAGCGGAGCGCTCCGACCGCCACAGCGGACCTCCTGGTCGTCGGCCGGATCGCGACCGGCGACCCCGCGGCTCCGAGCGCGGAGGCGATGGCGGTGCGCGACGGCCGCATCGTCGCACTGGGATCGGCGGCGGAGCTGGACGGGCTGACCGGCCCGGCGACGAAGATCCTGTCCCCCGACGGCGTGGTGATACCCGGTCTCATCGAGCCGCACGCGCACATCTGGGTGTCGCTGCTCACACTCGAGTGGGTCGACGTCTCGCACGCCACCTGTCCGCGCTTCGACGACGTCATCACCGTCCTGAAGACGGCTGCGCACGCGACACCCGCCGGTCAGTACGTGCTGGCGAAGCTGTTCGACCCGAGCCTGTACCCCGGTGAGCCGGCCCTCACCCGCGACATCCTCGACCGGGTCGCGACCGACCGTCCCGTGGTCGTGCTGAATGCGTCGATGCACTTCGCCTACGCCAACAGCGCGGCCCTGGATGCCGCCGGCATCACCGACGCCACACCGCAGCCGAGCGGGGGCACGCTGGAGAAGCGCGACGGCAGACTCACCGGCGTGGTCGGCGAGTCGCCCGCGGTGACGATGCTGCTCGCGCACCTGCCGCGTCCGACAGCGGCGGAGGTGGGCCGCGGCATCCGTCACGTGTTGAACGAGTTCGCCGGGGCCGGCGTGACCTCGATGCGCGAAGCGATGACCGGCACGCTGGCCGGCGTGAGCGAGATCGCGATGCTGCACCAGCTCAACGGCGCCGAACGCCTGCCGGTGCGAGTGTCGACGGCGCAGTTCTCCTCCCTGGCGGGGTGCGCGACGCCCGCGGAGGTCGCCCAGGCGTGGAAGGCGGCCGGCGTCACGCCGTTCAGCGGAGATGCGATGGTGCGCGCCGACGCGTGGAAGGTCGTGGCGGACGGCTCGAACCAGGGTCGGTCCGGATACTTCCTGCAGCCGTATCTCGGCGAGACCTCGGGAAGCCACGCGAACTGGACGCCGGAGAGCCTGCGCGAAGTGATGCGCGCCGGTCTCGACGACGGTTGGCAGCTGATGATCCACACGAACGGCGACGCGGCGGTCGAGTTCGCCCTCCAGGCCGCCGAAGAGCTGCTGCCGGGGCGCGACGCTCTCCGGCACCGCTTCGAGCACGCCTCAGTGACCACCGACGACCAGCTCGCGCGGATGGCCGCGGTGGGAGTGTCGCCGAGCTTCCTGATGGACCACGTCTACTACTGGGGTGCGGCGTTCCGCGACACGATCCTCGGCCCCGCGCGCGCCGCGCGACTGGACCGCGTCGCGTCGGCCCTCCGCGCGGGGCTGCGCCCCAGTCTGCACTCCGACTACAACGTGACGACGGTGCAGCCGTTGCGCAGCGCCCGCACCGCGGTGCTGCGCCGTCTGGAGGCCGACGGCACGGTGCTCGCGCCGGACGAGCGCGTCAGCGCCGCCGAGGCGCTGTCGGCGATCACCGCGGATGCCGCCTGGCAGATCCACGCCGACGATCGCGGCACGCTCACGGCCGAACGCCGCGCCGACTTCGCCGTCGTCGACGCCGACCCGTGGACGAGCGATCCCGAGAGCTGGGATCGCATCGCCGTGAACGCCACCTACATCGACGGCGTCCCCGCCTTCACCGCCTGAACGATTCTCCGCACGTCTCTCTCACTCGAAAGCCCCCCATGACAACGACACCACCGACGTCCGTCGTGCGCTCCGCGCACACCCTCGCGATCCCCCTGCTGGGCGTGCTCGCCGCAGTTCAGGGCTCCGCCCCGAACATCGCCGCCACCGCACTCGTGGGCGCGAGCCGCGGCCTCGACATGGTCGGCGGCGATCAGGCGCTCGCGGCATCCGTGCAAACCCTCGCGATCGCCGCCTCGGTCATCACCACAGGCCTGCTCGCCGACCGGATCGGCCGCCGCCGCATGCTCGTCGCCGCCCTCGTGACAGGTCTCGTCGGCCAGCTGATCGTGGCCGCCGCGCCGATGGCGCTTGTCTACATCCTCGGCCAGGCGGTGACGGGCGTCGGCCTGGGCGCCGTGTACGCCGCCGCGTTCGCCTACATCCAGGTGCTGGCCGCGCCGGGCCGGCTGCCCGCCGCCGTCGCGACGTTCGCCGCGTGTTCGGGCGCGGCCGGAGTGCTGTTCACCTTCTCGGGGGGCCTGCTTGCCGGAGTCGACTGGCGCCTCGCGTTCGTGCTCATTCCCGTGCTGTCGGCACTGTGCATCCCCGCCGTCCTCGTGCTTCTGCCGTCGGTCGCCCCCACCGTCACCGAGAAGCGCGACGTGGGCGGACAGGTTGCGCTCATCACCGGCATGGTCGTGTTCCTGTTCGGCGTCTCGCAGCTCGCCTCGTCGCTGACCAGCCCGCTGACGTGGGGAGCCATGGCGCTCGGCGTCGTGCTTCTCGGCGTTTTCGTGTGGTCGCAGACGCGGGTCGCGAACCCGTTCTTCCCGGTCGCGCTCTTTCGCCGACCCCTTTTCCTCGCGGCGCTCTGCGCAGGCTTCGTCTTCAACGCCGGCGGCGCCGTCGCCTTCTTGCAGCTGTCGAACCTGTGGCAGTACGTGCTGGCTCTGACCCCCAGCAGCGTCGCGGTGTGGCAGCTGCCGGTGTCGCTCGCCTCGATCGTCGGGGCGATCGTGCTGGGGCGCCTGATGACCCGCGGCATGAGCCCGCAGACCTCCCTGCTGGTCGGCGGCATCCTCTCCGCCGCGGGCTTCGGGGCGGCCTTCCTCGCCCGAGACGCCTCCACGCCGCTGGCGTTCGTACCCGCCGGCATCCTCATCGCCTTCGGTATCACCGCCGCGGCGCTTCCGTACGGCACGCTCGTGCTCAGTGAGGCTCCGGCCGACTTCTACGGACCGGTGACCAGTTCGCGCACGACCTTCGGGCAGCTCTTCTCCTCGCTCGGTACCGCGCTGTCGACCGCCGTGATCACCCAGCTCACGATCTCGGGGATCACCGCCCGCCTGTCGGCGGCGGGACTGACGGATGCCGCGGTGCACACCGCTCTTGTCGGCGTGGGCACCTACGCGAAGGACGGCACGCGCCCCGACGCGCAGGTGTTCGATGCCGCGGTGGCCGCCTACCGCGACGGGTTTGGCGCGCTGATGGTCGGCATGGCTGTCGTCGCGCTGGCGGCGAGCATCGTCGGCTCGGTCCTGATCGCTCGCGCGTCGCGGGCCGTGCCGACCTCCGGGAGCGGTGGCGCACCGTCATGACGCGTGCTGCGGCGGGTACAGCCGTCGCAGCACGAGTCGCTGGCCGAGGGTCCAGGTGACGGTCGTCAGCAGGTAGACCGCTGCCGCGAGGGGAACGAACAGGGCCGCGACGGCAGTGAGGAACGGCGCCGACGCGGTCAGCGTGCGTTGCCATGCCGGCAGCGTCGCCGCGGCTGTCGGTCGCAGCAGACGCCGCGTGAGTTCACCGACGAACGCGATGAGCAGCACGATGACACCGAACACCGCAGCGTCCGCCGGACCGACGCCGCTCGACACCGCGGCGACGGCGCTCTGACCCAGCGACACACCGAAGAGGTGTTCGGCCAGCAGCGGGTTCGCGTGCCCGGCGATCGATCCGTGCAGGAAGACGGCGTACACGAGCCCGACGATCGGCGCCTGAATCAGAAGCGGAAGACACCCGGCCGCCGGCGAGACGCCTTCGGCGCGGTAGAGCGCGAGGGTCTCGCGCTGCAGCCGCTCGGGGTGCGCGCGCCACCGCTGCTGCAGGTCACGCAGCCGCGGCGCCAGGCGCGAGCGCGCCTGATCGGCTTTCGCCTGGGCGACACCGGCCGGGACGAGCGCCGTCCGCACGAGGAGGGTGACGAGCACGACGGCCGCGGCGGCGGCCGCCGGGCCGGCGACGGGGGCGAGAAGGGCGGTGAGGGCCATGAGCCCGCGTGCCGAGAGGTCGAGCAGAGCCGCCAGGGGCGGCAGGGTGAAGAGGTCCACGAGTTGTCCATTCCGACGAGGCGATCAGGGTGAGCTGTTCGGCCGCGACGGGATGCCGTGAGTGGCGTCCGGACGGGGTGACTACGCGGCCGGGAGAGCCGCGCTCGGACCTCTGCGGAGGATGTGACCGGGAGCGTCGGGATCGCTCTGGGCCACGGGGGCACGCCGCATGTCGCTGCGCGCCGGCCGGATGCGATCGTAGGAAGCGCGCTCACGCGGGGTCGCCGACACCGCGGCCATGACCATGACCACAGCGGCAGCAGCCGCGATGCCCGCGGCGACGACCGCCAGCGAGGTGAGCGGTGAGGCTCCCGCAGGCACGACGCCGATCGCGCGCAGCACGAGGACGAACGCGTCGATCATCGGCGGTCCTCCCTCTCAGCCGCGGTCGGACCCCCAGGCTAGCGGAAGGACCTCATCGCTCCGACGGTGCGGACGCGTCCGCGTCGGTGACGCCGGCGCGTCCGCCGAGTCCGCGGACGAGCACGCCGACCGACTCGGCGAGCGCGCGCGAGCTCAGCCGGCCCACGCCGGTGGCATTGACGAACGCGTGGATGTGCCCCTCGACGACCTGCAGCGTCGTCGGCACCCCGGCATCCCTCAGTCTTTCGGCGTAGGCGATGCCCTCGTCGCGCAGCACGTCGAAGCCCGAGACGGCGACGTGCGCGGGCGGCAGCTTCGTGAGCGCGGACGCCTCGGCCCGCAGCGGCGAAGCGAACGGCTCGAGCGCATGCGCGGGCGTCGGCAGGTAGTGCCCGCGGTACCAGTCCATCTGCTTCTCGGTGAGGAAGTAGCCGTCGGAGAACAGCCGGTAGGAGCGGTGCTTGCCGGACAGATCCGTGACCGGAAAGAACAGCAGCTGGAAGTCGGGCGCGCCCGCCGCGTCTCCCACGGTGGCAAGGCTCACCACCGCGCTCAGATTGCCGCCGGCGCTGTCACCCGCCACCGCGATCCGGCGCCCGGGCCGGTGCTCGCGCACCCAGCGATAGCTGTCGATGGCGTCCTCGACGCCGGCGGGGAACGGGTGCTCGGGCGCGAGGCGGTAGTCGACCGAGATGACCTCCAGGCCGCTGGTGGCGGCGATGAAACGGCACACCGAGTCGGCCGAATCGAGGCTGCCGACCACCCACCCACCGCCGTGGAAGTAGACGACGGTGCCGTCGGCCTCAGGCAGGTTCTGATAGCGGCGCGCCGGCACGGCCCCCGCACGCGTGGAGATCTCGATGTCCTCGACGCTCGCGACAGGAAGCGAGCCGCCGAAGATACGGGCTTCGGCATCGATCTGGGCCCGCGCGCGATCCAACGGCAGGTCGGAGAAGTCGGAGCCGGGCAGCGCATTGAGCAGCCGCAGCGCCATCTGCACTTCGGTGTACAGGCGCTGGCCGTCCACGACGACGGGCCGACCGGCGATGACCCGTTGGATCGGTTCGGGCAGCGCACCGAGGGTGCGGATGACCGCACGCATCACGCGTTCGGAGGGGGCAGGAGTGTCGGGCATGGTGGCTCCTCGGGGTCGGCGGCATCGACGATTCGCGGGCGAGCGGTGCACCCGTCGGGACGGGATGCGCTCGACGATAGCGACCGCGGGGGCTTTGTCACGGTCCGTCTCCGCCACCGCGCGGACATCATCGGCCAAATACAATGGCGCACATGTCCGAGCGCCGCGCCGTGACGCCGTCGTCGGCGGTCATCACCCCGAACATCATCCGCTACCTGCTGCAGGTGGCCGATGAGCACGGCGTCTCCCTCGAGCGCGCCCTGCGCGCGGCATCCCTCACGCGGGCTGCGATCGACTCTCCCGCTCTGCGGGTGTCGTACCGGCAGGGGCGCGTGATCATCGAGCAGGCGCTCCTGCTGCTGGCCGTGCCGGCGCTCGGGCTCGAGGTGGGCCGCCGCCAGCCGATCACCGCCTCGGGGCTGCTCGGTCTCGCGATGATGTCGAGCGCGACCCTGCGCGATGCCGTGCGGGTCGGACTGCGGTTTCAGAATCTCGCGGGCTCGATGGTGCGCTGGAGTTCAGCGGAGGAGGCCGGCGGACTGGTGGTGACCGCCGCACTGCAGGAACAGGCCTCGGCGGTGGGCACGTTCCTCGTCGAAGAGGGGTTTGCGAACATCACGAGGATGGCGCGCGACGTCGCCGGTCTCGCGGCGCCCCAGCTGGTCGAACTGGCACACGCGGCCGAAGCCGAGCCGGCGGTGTACCGCGACTACTTCGGCGGCGCCGTGCGGTTCGCCGCGGCTCGCAACGCCTGGCATGTCCCCCTCGCCGCGGCGCACGCCGCACTTCCGAGCGCCGACACCTGGACGCACCGCGAGACGGTCGCACTGCTGGAGACGCAGACCGAGAGCATCATCGAGCGCCAAGAACTCGTCGCCGTGCTCGCGACGCAGATCGAAGACGCCCTGCCCGACGTGCTCCCGCTTGCGGCGCACGCGCGTGCACTCGCGACGAGCGAGCGGACGCTCCGGCGACGACTGATCGAGGTGGGAGCGAGCTACTCCGGCGTGCTCGACGACGTGCGAAAGCGCCTCGCCGCCGAGCTGTTCGCCTCCCCCGCGCTGACGACGGCCGAGATCGCGTTCCGGCTCGGCTATGGCGACGACCGCTCGCTGCGGCGCAGCACCCTGCGGTGGTTCGGCGCCTCCCCCGCGGCGCTGCACGCCGAGGCGCGACGCCCGCCGATCGCCTACTGACCGGCTCATCCGTCGACCGGATCATCCGGCGACCGGATCAGGGGGGATGGATCAGGTCACCCTGTGTGGCCGATCATGTCCGATTCCTGGATGCCGCGCGTCCGCTGTCCGCCGTGCGCTGCGCCGTACCGTGATCACCTCACCCGCACGAAGGAGCGCTGATGAACACGTCGCCCACCGCTGCCCGCCCCGTCGACTCCACGGTCTGCGTCATCGGCGCCGGCCCCGCCGGACTCGCCGTCGCTCGCGCACTCAGCGAGAAGGGCATCGACTACACGCACCTCGAACGCCACTCGCAGGCGGGAGGGCTGTGGGACATCGAGAACCCGGGCACCCCGATGTACGAGTCGGCGCACTTCATCTCCAGCCGCACCGTGTCGGGCTTCTCCGGCTTCCCCATGCCCGAGGACTACCCCGACTACCCGGGTCACGCGCAGATCCTCGCCTACCTGCGATCGTTCGCCGACGCCTACGGGCTCACGCCCCGCATCCGCTTCGACGCCGCCGTCACCGCGGTCGACGACCTCTCCTCGTCGACACCGGGCGCCCCGCGTTGGCGTGTCACCCTCGCCGACGGCACCGCGACCGAGCACGAGCGCGTCATCGTCTGCACCGGCAGCCAGTGGCATCCCTTCGTTCCCGAGATCCCGGGGTCGTACACCGGCGAGGTGCGCCACAGCCTCGAGTACCGCTCGCCGTCCGAGTTCGCCGGCAAGCGCGTACTGATCGTCGGCGGGGGCAACTCGGCCTGCGACATCGCGTGCGACGCGGCCCGCTCGGCCCAGCGCGCCGCGATCAGCATGCGCCGCGGCTACTGGTTCATCCCGAAGCACGTGTTCGGGCTTCCGTCCGACATCGTCGGCGGCAAGGGGTCGTTCCTGCCGAAGCCGCTGGAGCGGGCGATCCTGCAGCCGGTGCTGAAGCTGCTGACGGGAGACCCTGCACGGCTCGGCCTGCAGAAGCCCGACCACAAGCTGTTCGAGACCCACCCGGTGCTCAACTCGCAGCTGTTCCATTACCTGCAGCACGGCGACATCGTCGCGCGTCCCGGCATCCGCCGCGCCGACGAGCTCGCGGTGGAGTTCACCGACGGCACACGGGAGGAGTTCGACGTCATCCTCATGGCGACCGGGTACCGGCACCGCGTGCCGGTCGCGCAGCGCTACTTCGGCGACGAGCAGCACCCCGACCTCTACCTCAACTGCGTGTCCCGTGAGCACGCCGGTCTCTACGGCGTCGGCTTCATCGAGACCAACAGCGGCGCGTACGGACTGTTCGACCAGCAGGCGCATCTGCTCGCGTCGTTCATCGCGGGCAGCCGCACGGGCGAAGCCGCAGCGGGCGAGTTCGAGCGCCTGCGCATCGCCGACGCGCCCGACCTGTCCGGCGGCCTGCACTTCGACTCCTCGCCGCGCCACCGCGGCTACGTGGACGCCGATGCGTACGTGAAGTACGTGAAGAAGCTGGCCCGCCGCCTCGGCTGGGCGCTGGAGGGCCAGGCTCCGGATGCCGCGTCGCGCCGCACCGCGCGGGCCGCGGAGGTCGCGGCATGAGCTTCGACTACCGCGACACGGTCATCGTCGTCACGGGCGGCGCCGGGGGCATCGCGCGCGCGTTCGCGGGCGAGGCCGCGCAGCGCGGAGCGACCCTCGCTCTCGTCGACATCCGCTCCGAAGCCGCAGAGCGCGCCGCCGCCGCGCTGCCCGGTTCGGGCCATCGAGGGTTCGCCGGCGACCTCACCGACGACGATCAGGTGGAGCGTGTGCTCGGCGAGATCGGAGCGGCCTACGGGCGCATCGATGTGCTCATCAACAACGTGGGGATGACGAGCGCGGAACGCTTCGACGCCCGGTCGGTCGCGAGCATCCGGCTTGAGACCGAGGTGAATCTGCTGTCGCCGCTGGTGCTCACCCGCCTGGCCCTGCCGCTGCTCCACCGCTCGCGCGACCCCCGGGTGATCACGACTGTGTCGCTCGGCGGAATCTTCCCTCTGGGTGAGACGCCGATCTACACGGCCTCCAAGTTCGGACTGCGCGGCGCGATGCTCTCGATCGGGCTGGACCTGCGTCAGAAGGGGATCATCGCCGGCTCCGTGCTGCCGTCGGCGACCGATACACGCATGCTGCGGCAGGAGGCGATCGACGGCGGCAACTCGCTGCAGTTCCAGGACCCGCCGCAGCCGCCGCAGGCGGTCGCGCGAGCCATGATGCGCATGCTCGACCGGCCGCGCCTGGAGATCTACCCGAAACCGTCGGAGTCGGTGCTGATCCGCCTCGCCATGCTCGTGCCCAACGCGCTGCCGCAGCTGATGCGCGGCTTCCGTCGTCGCGGCGAGCGCGGCATGGCCCGCTACCTCGCCCAGTTGGAGCGGGACGGCCACGTCGTGCGCGACGGCGACGACCTCGTTCTGAAGGAGACCGCATGACCGCCCCCACCCTCACCCTCCGCTCCCCCGCCGACGGGACCGTCCTCGGCGAGACGCCGATCACGTCGGCGGCGGAGGTGCACGCCGCCTCCCGTCGCGCCGACGAGGTCTTCCGCTCACGGGTGTGGTCGGGTCGGACACCGCGAGAGCGCGCCGCCGTGCTGCTGCACCTCGCCGACCTGATGGCGCGCGACGCCGAGACACTGGCCCGCCTCGACTGCGAAGACGCGGGAAAGCCGATCACCGAGTGCCGTGAGAACGACGTGCCGTCGGCGATCGAGTCCATCCGCTGGTTCGCCGAAGCCGTCGACAAGCAGTACGGCACGACGACGGCATCCGGCCCCGACGTCCTCTCCTTCACCGAACGCGAGCCGTTCGGGGTGGTCGCGGCGATCCTCCCCTGGAACTATCCGCTCGCGATGGCGGCCTGGAAGGTCGGCCCGGCGCTCGCGGCCGGCAACAGCCTCATCCTCAAGCCCGCCGACGCGACGCCGCGGTCGGTGCAGCATCTCGCCGCGCTCGCGGCCGAGGCGGGGCTTCCCGACGGCGTGCTGCAGGTGCTGCCCGGCGACGGGCCGACGACGGGGGCGGCGCTGGCCGAGGACCCCCTCATCGGCGCGCTGTCGTTCACCGGGTCCACCGCGACGGGCCGCACGATTCTCGCTGCCGCCGCGGCGAGCAACCTCAAGCGCGTGAGTCTGGAGATGGGCGGCAAGAGCCCGCAGATCCTGATGGACGACGCGCTCTCCTTCGGCGACGAGCTGATCGAGGGGATGGTCGAGTCGGCGTTCCTGACCTCGGGACAGAACTGCACGGCAGGCTCGCGCATCCTCGTCCACCGCTCGATCCACGACGAGGTGGTGACCCGCTTCGCCGCCGCGGCAGCGGCACTGCGCGTCGGCCACCCCGCCGACCCCGCGACGCAGCTCGGTCCCGTTCTCACCGCGGCCGCGGCACGACGGATGACGGATGCCGTGGCGCAGGCGCACCGCGAGGGGGCGACGATCGTCACCGGCGGCATCGAGATCGACGTCGTGCCCGGTGGCCACTACGTCGCACCGACGGTGGTGACCGGCGTGGCCGCCGGGTCGGCCATCACCCGCCAGGAGCTGTTCGGACCGATCGTCACCGTGCAGGCATTCGATACGCGCGAAGAGGCGCTCGCGCTCGCGAACGACATCCCCTACGGGCTCGCAGCCTCGGTGTGGACGACGCGGCTCGATGATGCCCTCGCGCTCGCTCGCGGCGTGGAGGCCGGGCTGGTCTCGGTCGGTGCGTACAGCGAGGGCGACCTCGCGGTTCCCTTCGGGGGATGGAAGCAGTCCGGCTTCGGCGGCGTCGAGAAGTCGCTGCGCGCCTTCGAGCAGTGGACCCGAGAGAAGAGCGTCTGGATCCGCCACCGCCCGTGAGAGCGGGCTTCGGCCCGTTCACCGGCGGGTTCGGCGTGCGCACTACAATCACGGCGTGATTCCTCCCCGCACGTCGTCCCGCACCCGATGAGCGCGCCCGCAGCGCTGGCCCGCCGGCTGGGCCTCGTCGATGCGATCGCCATCGGCCTGGGCTCGATGATCGGCGCCGGCGTGTTCGCGGCGTTCGCCCCCGCCGCCGCGGCCGCCGGCTCAGGCCTGTTGATCGGCCTCGCGATCGCCGCCGTCGTCGCCTACGCCAACGCGACGTCGTCGGCGCAACTGGCCGCACAGTTCCCGACCTCCGGGGGCACCTATGTCCACGGCCGGGAGATGATCGGCCCGTGGTCGGGGTTCTTCGCCGGCTGGTCGTTCGTCATCGGCAAGACCGCCAGTTGCGCGGCGATGGCGTTGACGTTCGCCTCGTACGCCGCCCCTACGGGGTGGGAGAAGCCGGTCGCCGTCGCCGCGGTCCTGGTGCTCGCGGCTGTCAACACGGTCGGGGTCACCCGCACGGCCGCCCTCACGAAGGTGATCGTGGGCGTCGTGCTGGCGGTGCTCGCGCTCGTGGTCGTGGCCGCCTCGGCATCCGGCGCCGGCTCCGCCGACAATCTGGCCATCGCCTCCGGCCCCCACGGCTGGTATGGCGTGCTGCAGTCGGCCGGGCTGCTGTTCTTCGCCTTCGCGGGGTATGCCCGCATCGCCACGATGGGTGAGGAGGTGCGCGATCCGCGCCGCACGATCCCCCGCGCGATCGTCATCGCGCTGAGCCTCGCCCTCATCGTCTACGTCGCGATCGCCCTGGCCGCGCTCGCCACCCTCGGCCCCGACCGCCTCGCGTCATCGTCGGCACCGCTGGCGGAGGTCGCCGCAGCGGGCGGGTGGACCTGGACCGCGCCAGTGGTGCGGGTCGGGGCGGCGGCGGCATCCCTCGGAGCCCTTCTCGCTCTCGTCGCCGGCATCGGCCGCACGAGCCTCGCGATGGCCCGCACGGGCGACCTGCCGCGGTGGCTCGCGGCCGTGCACCCACGCTACGCCGTTCCCCACCGTGCGGAACTGGTGCTCGCCGTCGTCGTGAGTCTTCTGATCGTGACGACCGACCTGCGATCCGCGATCGGGTTCTCGTCGTTCGGCGTGCTGCTGTACTACCTGATCGCCAACATCGCGGCGTTCCGACAGGATGCCGCGGCCCGCCGCTTTCCCCGCGCGCTGCAGCTCGTGGGCATGATCGGCTGCGTGGCACTGGTCGCGACCCTGCCGTGGCCCTCGATCGTCGGGGGCATCGTGGTCGCGGGCGTCGGCGTCGGCTATCGGGCGCTGCGGCTGCGGCGGGGCGGCTCCGCGTCGGCCTGACCGGGCCCGGACGCCGAAAGGCCGGCCGTGTCGGGCGGCGTGAGCGACGCGAACCACGGCGCGGCGATCCGGTCCACCGCGTCCCGATCGAGTCGCGCCAGCGCATCGAGTCCGAGGAGGTGCCGCGCGATCGTCATGCCGAGGATGCTGGAGACGATCATGGCTGCGCGCAGCTCGTCGTCGGCGTTCTCCGGCCCCTCCGCATCGTCGCGCCACGCCCGCACGAGACCGTCGGCACGTTCAGACAGATATTCGCGGAGGGCGTCGGCGGCCTCCGGCGCGGTGGGAGCGGATCGCAACAGCGCCTCGGTCGCCGGCGACAACGCACGCATCCGGGTCTCGAGAACCTCGGCCAGATGGCCCGTCGTATCCGCATCATCGAGCGCAACGGCCGGCAGGATCGCCGCCGCGAACAGCTTCTCCTTCGAGCCGTAGCGCTGCATGACGAGCGCGGGGTCGACTCCCGCCCGGCGCGCGATGCCGCGGATCGTCGCTTTGGCCGATCCGCCCGCCGCGAACTCCTCCTGGGCCGCGGCCACGATGCGCGCGCTCGTCTCGGCGCGCTGGTCGGCACGCGATCGCTGCTCATTCATGTTTTCACTCTACACGCGTTGAGCGAAGTGATAGCCTCGACTCAACAACCGTTGAGCGAAAGGACGTAGACGATGAAGAACTCCACCCCCGGCCGACCGATCGCGCTGATCGTCGGTGCCTCCCGCGGCCTCGGCTTCGCGGTCGCGACGGAGTACCTCCGCCTCGGCTACGAGGTGTACGGCACCGTACGTAGCGACGCTCACACACCGCTTCACGACCTCCGCGAAGCCGGGAGCGATGCCCTCCACATCGAGCGCGTCGACGTGACGTCGACCGGCGAGATCGCGGCGCTGCACGACCGTCTCGCTGCGCACCTGCGGGGCCGCGCGATCGACGTGCTGTTCGTGGTCGCCGGGGTGTCGCTCGCCCCGCAGGAGGCGCGAGCGATCGACATGTCGGATGCCGATATCGTCACGACGATGCTCACGAACGCGATCGCGCCGCTGCGCGTCATCGAAGGCCTCGACGATCTCGTCGGTCCCGACGCGACGATCGCGGTGATGTCCTCCGGCCAGGGAAGCATCGGTCGCAACGAGACCGGCGGTTTCGAGGTCTACCGGGCGAGCAAGGCCGCGCTCAACCAGCTCATGCGCAGCTATGCCGCTCGGCGCGGCACCGACCGGCCCCTGTTGCTGATGGCGCCGGGTTGGGTGCAGACGGACATGGGCGGCGCCGGCGCCCCGCTGACCGTGAGCGAGAGCATCCCCGCACTCGTCGCGACCGTGGAGCATCAGCGCGGCATCCCGGGACTGCGGTACCTCGACCGCCACGGCGAGCCCATCCCCTGGTGAGCGCGCAGGACGCCGCGGCGTCGACTCACGCCAGGGGCATCGACCAGGCCACCTCGATGCTCAGCCGACCGCTCTCTTGGAACATCCGCACCTGGTGGGTCTCGGCGAACAGCGCGGCGAGTTCGTCGCGGTCTGCGGGCGCGAAGCCGAGCGTCTGCCAGAATCCGCCCGATCTGCGGCTGAACAGCCACGCACTCGTCGCCCCTTCGACTCTTGCCTGAGACAGCGCGAAGAGCGCGAGGGCCGTTCCGCGGCCGGCGGCGCGCTGGCGCGGGTGGACGGCGACGCTGCGGACGAGAACGGCATCCCCGGCGGCGTTCAGCTCGTAGCCCGTGCTCCCGACGATCCGGCCCTCGGCATCGCGCTCGATCCACAGGCGCACGTCCGGCTCGTCGAGCCCGCTGAGAGTCAGGTCGACCTCGCGGAGGAACGCGGTGAGATCGGCCACGGCATCCGCCCCGCAGGGTTCGAGCACGAGGGGGGCGGCGGCGCCGTCCGCGACGTTCACGGCTGCGGCGTGGCGATGCTGACCGGCATCCCCCAGCCCGAGAAGTGCTGCGTGGTCGTCGTCTGCGTGCCGGCCACCGACACCGTGGCCTGAACACCGGCGGGCACGTGCCCGGAGGTCAGCCAGAGCGTCATCTCCTGCACGTCGGCGCCGACGGCGCTGAAAGGCGCGTCGGCCTGCACACGCCAGGCACGCGCCTGGGTGCCGTCGGGGAGGTCGACGACATCCTGGTCCTTCTGCACCGTCCAGGTCGGCGCGGACGAGATGAGCGATGCGGTGGCCGACGGGTCGGCGAACGCCCGGTAGGCCTGCCCGATGGTGCCCGCCAGCATCTTCTTCGGATCGGAGCTCGTCGCGTCTCCCTGCACCCAGGCCCCGTCGATCGTGACCCAGGAGGCATCAGGGGTGAGCACGAACGACGTCGTGCCGCCGCTGCTCGTGACCGTTCCGGACAGGGCCGGAGCATCGCCGAAGACGAAGTCCGCCGTCCCCGTCGTGCCATCGGATGCCGAGAAGGTCTCATGACCGCTGCCCGCCGCCTTCGAAAAGCCCACGACACAGGCGGCGAGGTCAGCGCCTGCGACAGCGGCATCCGCCGTCAGATCGACGGCGTCGCAGACGCTCGGCGCGGCGATGGTGGCGGGCCCGTTCGTCGCCGCGGACGGCGTGGGGCTCGCGACGGCGGCCGTCGTCGAGGCAGCGGGCGCAGGCCCGCCCGCGGCGCACGACGTCAGAGCCATCGTGGAGGCGAGAACGGCGAGCGTCAGAGCGGCAGGCAGAGATCGTCGCATGCGTCGAGCCTATGACAACCGTCTTCGCTGCGTCAGGACCGTCCGCCGCTACCCCCGCCGCGGCACGCGAGGATCGGCGAGTACGAGAAGAAGGACGGCGACGGCCGTGCCCACGATGACCCAGCCGATCGTGTGCATGCCGGCATCCGAAGCGGCCTGCGGGAAGGCCAGCGCGATCAGCGCCGAAGCGAAGATGGCGCCCAGATACCCCGCGGTGCGTGCGAGGCCCGACGCGACGGCGATCTGACCGGCGGTCGTCTGGGTGTACAGCGCGGCCTGGTTGCTCGTGGTGGTCATGCCCAGAACCACCCCGAACACGATGCTGAGCGCGACCAGGGCGATGACGTTCGTTGCCGCGTCGAGCAGAACGATCCCGACACCACCGACGAACATGGCGACACCGCTGACGACGAGCGGAGCGCGGATGAGGGCGTCGCGCGAGATGACGGCGGCGCCGACCGCCGCGACCGCACTCATCGGCAGCATGATCAGTCCGCTCGTCGTCGCATCCAGACCACGCCCCTGCTCGAGCCACTGCACGTAGCCGTACAGCACGGCGTATGCCGCCATCAGCGCAAGAGCTTGTCTCGCGTACGTCCGCACGAGCGGTCCGTTGCGTCGCAGCATCCGCACATCGATGAACGGGGCGGACGCGCGAAGCTCCCACACGACGAGGGCCGTCGTCGACAACACGAAGACCACGAGCGCGATCCACGACACGTGCCGGATGTCGGAGATCGCGGCGATGAGCGAGATCACAGCGGCGGCGAACAAGGCCATGCCGGCCGGGTCCAGCGCCTGTACGAGCGAGCCCCCGCCCCTCATGGTGCGCGGCGGATCTCGAGGCACCCACCGCAGCACGAGGCCGACCCCGATGAGGCCGAGCGGCACGTTCACGGCGAACACCGCGGGCCACCCCCACGCCGCCGTGAGCCAGCCGCCCACCGGCAGACCCAGCGCGGCCGTGACCTGACTGGCGATGGAGATGCCTCCGAGCACCGATCCCGGGATGCCGGTGCGCGCCGCGTCCGCACGGGTGCGGATGATCGCCATGGCACAGGGGTGGCCGGCAGCGGTGCCGATGCCCACGAGCGCCCGCGAGACGACGAGCCACGCGAATGTGGGAGCGAGTGCGCCGATGACGCCGGCCAGCGTCACGACGCCCAACCCGACGACGAGCATGCGACGTGGTCCGAACTGGCCCGCAAGGCGTCCCATGGCGGGCTGCCCGACGGCGCTGGCGACATACACCGCAGCGACGAGAGCGGCCGTCTGTCCTGCGCCGACCTGGAAGGCGGCGGCGATCGCGACGAGCGAGGTTGCGATGATCGAGGAGTTGAGGGGATTGAGCGACGTGCCCCACAACAGCGCCGTCACGAAGGGCGCGGGAAAAGGACGACGCATTCCTGCAGTTATACCCCTCCCTCCGTCGATGAAAGGCGAAGCCCAGCGACGAGCAGAGGCCCGTGCTAAGCTGGTGCGTCCCGCATCTCGGGCGCGGGTCCGTCCCACCCCTCTCGACGTCGAGAGCTCACCACTCGGACCACCACCTCCTACCCGCGGCATCTGTTCGCCGCCTGCATGTCCTGTGACGATGTGCACAGAAACGATTGATGATTCTCCTCACCTCACACGAGGTCACCTGGCGCCAGGCCGATCACGACGTGCACGTCGCGACGGTTCTGGGCGAGTACGCCGGGTTCGTCCATGACACGGATGCCGGCGCGCGCGCCTGCGGTGCTCAGGGGCAAGACCTCGGCATCCACGTCGACCTGGATGCCGCGCGCGCAGCTGTCACCGCAGCGCTCACCGGCTCCGCATCGACCCACACACGTCCGCGTCGCATTCGTCGACGCGGCACACCCGGTCGCTCCGGCGGCCCGAAAAACAGAAGGAAAGACACGATGGCCACTGGCACCGTGAAATGGTTCAACTCCGAGAAGGGCTACGGCTTCATCGCGCCGGACGACGGCTCCGCCGACCTGTTCGCGCACTTCTCCGCAATCGTCAGCGACGGCTTCAAGGAGCTGCGCGAAGACCAGAAGGTCGAATTCGACGCCGAGCGTGGCCCCAAGGGCATGCAGGCTGCGAACATCCGCGCCCTCTGATCCAGAGTCACGAAAGAGCCCGTCCCGACTGCTGTCGAGGCGGGCTCTTTTCGGTGGGCTCACCGAGAATTCAGGCTTTCGGGTCTGTCCGTGACGGCGCCGACTCTATCCCGGACTTGACTCTCACACCGTGTCAGACGCCACGATGACATGCATGACCGAGACCACGGATCTCATGACGATCGGACAGTTCAGCTCGCTGAGCCGCCTGTCCGTGCGCATGCTGCGCCACTACGACCTCCACGGGGTTCTCGTCCCCGCGCACGTCGAGCCCGCGAGCGGGTATCGGCGGTACGCGGCAGGACAGCTCCAGGATGCCGCGGACATCCGCAACCTGCGCGACATCGGATTCGGCGTCTCCGCCATCGGCATCCTCCTCGCCGCCCGCCACACGCCGGAGTGGACGAACGCGCTGCGCCTGCAGCGCGAGACCCTGCTCGAGGAACAGCACGCGGCCCAGGGACGTGTCTCTCTCATCAACAGACTGCTCGAGCAAGGAGAAGCCACTATGTCCATCACCGTCAGCCGCACGACCGTCCCCGCGATGACGCTCGCCAGCCTCCGCGGCACCGTCCCCACCTACGCCGACGAGGGTCAGCTCTGGGGACGCATGATGCCCGCGCTGAGCGCCCAGTCGATCACGCCGATCGGACCCTGCGGGGTCATCGAACACGATGATCAGTACACCGAGCTTGACGTCGACCTGTCGATCTTCGTGCCGGTCGCGCCCGGTACGCGGGTCGACGCGCCCCTCGAGATCGTCGAGCTTCCGGAGCGCGACTGCCTCGTGGCGCGCGTGGTCGGCCCGTACGACCAGATCACGGCAGCCCATGATCTGATCAACCGGCGGATCGCCGATGACGGACTGCGCGTGCGCAGCGACGACACCGTCGCCGCACGTGCGTTCAACATCTACCTGAACACGCCCGCCGAAGTCAGCGCCGACCAGCTCGTCACGGAGGTCTACGAACCGCTCGCCTGAGCCGGCGTGCTGTCGCCCGTGCGGTGCTGGCCGGTGACGATCGGGTCGGCGACCGCGCGGGCGATGGCATCGTCCACGAGCTGCGCCAGGCGTTCGGGCGGGTATGCCACGGGGTCCAGAACCGCCTGCGTCGCGAGACCGAGCATCGCCGCGTGCAGCAACTCGGCGGTCGTGTTCGGATCGCGGTCGACCTGCCGGCGGCCCGGCGCCGCGTTCATCGCGTCGGCAACGAGGCGGGTGAGCTTGTCGCGACTGTCGCGGTAACGCTGAGCATGGGAGGTCGCGCGTCGAGAGTCGGCGAGCGCCGCATCCCACGAACTCACCCAGATGCGCGTCGCCGACCGCGACGTCGGGTCCAGCGGCAGCATGCCGAGCAGCGCCGTCCGCAAGGCCGCGAGCGGTTCGGCCGGCGTGGCGGTCTCGCCCTCGGCCCGCCGGGAGGCGAGCAGCTCCAGCGCGTAATCGGCGAGCGCATCCTTGGACGGGAAGTAGTGGGTGACCGTGCCGGTGGTCGCGCCCATTTCCGCCGCGACGACACGGAGCGACAGCCCGACGAAGCCGTCGCGGTCGAGCACGCGCCACACAGCCTCGGCCACCTCGGCCTGCCGGTCGCTGCGCGAGCGCTCGGTAAGGGACATGGGTCTAGACTGCCCCACATAACGATCGTTATGGAAGGTGCCATGTTCCGCCGAGACCTCTCCCCCACCGCCACGCTGCGACCGCTCGAGGTCTGGCATGCCCAGGAGTTCGCCGCGCACCTGGAGCGGGCGCGCGAGCACATCCGTCCGTGGGTCGGTGCCTCGTTCGTCACCGACACCGTCGACGGCGCCCGCGCCACCCTGCAGCGGTACGCGCAGAACGCGGCCGACGACGGAGGGCGCCTGTTCGGCATCTGGAACGACGGGCAGCTGGTCGGCGGAGTCATGTTCGTGAGCTTCAGCGCCGCCGCGGGCCAGTGCGAGATCGGATGCTGGCTCGAACCGGCCGCCGAGGGACGGGGACTGGTGACCGCGGCATCCCGGGTGCTCGTCGACTACGCCCTCCGCGAGCGCGGTCTGAACCGGGCCGAATGGCGCTGCCGGGCCGACAACGAGCGCAGCGCCGCCGTCGCCCGCCGACTGGGGATGACCCTCGATGGCACGCTGCGCGGAGCGTGGCTCAACGGCGGCGTCTTCCACGACAAGCAGGTGTGGGCGCTGCTGCGCGACGAACTCGCGGCGAGATGACCGCCCACCGACGCCCTTCTCGAACGGCCTCACGCTAGCGGATGTACGGGAGCTCACCCGCCGGCGGTGAGAGCTTGGCTGCGATTCGTTCGATCAGATCGCGGTGCAGCATGTCGCGGCTGCGCCACGCGAGACCGACCTGCAGGGAGATCTCGCCTGAGGCGAGTGGGTACGTCGCCGCAGTGTTCAGATCGAAGAAAGCGGCCGCAGGCAGCTCGTCACTGTGCGTGATCAGCATGACCTCTCCCGTCCGCGCCATGCGTCCACGCAGACCGACGATCTCGCGCAGATCGATCTCTTCGACTGCCTCGACACCTGCGGCGTGGATCGTATCGACGAACGCGTTCATCGCCGTCGGCTGCATCATGAGCGGCAGGGTGAGCATGCGCCGGCCGGCGAGGTCCGTGAGGTGCAGCGGTCTGCCGAGATCGAGCGACGTGTCGCCGTCGGCGACCGCGACGACGTAGCCGTACTGCGCCAACGGCAGCGACGAGATGCCGAGGGCGTCGGTCGGAAGATGGACCAGCGCGAGATCGAGCTGGCCGTGTCGCAACGCTCTGAGAAGTGAGGACGACAACTCCGACGCGTAGCCGAGCGCCCCGCCCGCGACTTCTTCGCTGACCTCCGCGAGACGCTGGTTGAGGACGCGCGAGGTCCACGGCGTTCCTCCGACGCGGAAAGGGACGGAGCCTGCCGCGGACAGTGCCTCGGCCTCGTCGGCCTGCGCGATGATCTCCACCGCCAGCGGCAGGAACCGCTCGCCGAGGGGCGTGCGCTCGAGCTGATGATACGTGCGCTGGAACAGTTCACCGTCCAGCCGACGCTCAAGCTCGCGGATCGTGCGACTCAGCGGCGACGGCGTGACGTGCAGCTCTTCGGCGGCGGCACTGATCGTGCCCAGACGCGACACCGCGACGAACGCCCTCACCTGCGAAAGCTCCACGGGCTCACTCTACGCATCGGCTTCGTGTCCCGACGGGTCCGATGTTCACCCCTTCAGCGTGCGCTTTCGGTCCGGTGCAACGTGCGGCTCACGCGAAGCGCAGCGGCGTCAGTCGGGGTACCGGTACCTCGCGCGCCGGGCACGATGCGGGCGACCGGGTTTGCGCTGGGCCTGAGCAGCGGCCGTGACAAAAGTGGCATCAAGCCGCGGCGCCTCCCATGCCGCGGCGGCCACACCGGCCGGCACACATGACACGAAGGAGTGACGATGGATGCCGTTTCCTCACCCGAGCTGGATCGCCCCCTCACCGGCATCCGCATCATCGACGCCGTCGACGGTCCCTTGCAGACCGTCGGACGCATCCTGTCCGACCTCGGCGCCGAGGTCATCCGCATCGAAGCCCCCGGTGGATCGCCGGCGCGCCGCGAAGGCGTGTTCGTGGGCGCCGACAACCTCACCTTCGGCCTGAAGAACCGGGGCAAGCGCCACGTCATCGTCGACGTCACCAGCGCCCCGGGAGCCGCCGACTTCCTGCGCCTCGCGGCATCCGCCGATGTCGTCATCCGCGACGGATCGGCGTGGACCTGGGCCGATCGAGGGCTGTCGGCGGCGACCATGCGCGCGGCGAACCCTCGACTCGTCGTCGTGGAGATGAGCGACTTCGGCAACTTCGGCGACCGCTCCTCGTGGCACGCGACGCCGGACGTGCACGCGGCGTTGAGCACCGTACTGTCCCGGTCGGGGCTGCCCGACGTCGACGAGCCGCTGCTGCCGCCGGAGTTCCTGGCGTACGAGTCCGCGGCGATCCAAGCGGTGTGGGTGGTGCTGCTGGAGCTGGCGCATGTGCGCGCCACCGGCCAGGGCGACATCGCCGACTTCTCGGTGCAGGAGGCGCTGATCCAGATTCTGGATCCGGTGTTCGGCATCGGCGGCAGCGCGCGAGCGGGTGTTCCCCTCAGCGACCTGCCGCGGGGCCGGCCCGACGCGCGGCATCTGTATCCGATCTTCCGAACGACGGACGGCTGGGTGCGCATCTGCGTGCTCTCGAAGCGGCAGTGGCAAGGCATGTTCGAGTGGCTCGGCCGGCCCGAGGCCTTCGCCGACCCGCGCTACGACAACACGCAAGCGCGCTTCGCCGCCGCCGCGACGCTGTATCCGATCATCGGGGCCATGTTCGCCGGGCTCACGATGGAGGAGGCGGTCGAGCAGGGCCAGCAGCGGGGTGTTCCGACCGCGGCTCTCGCCGATGCGACCGACGTACTCGCGCAACCGGCCTTCCGCGAGAGCGGCTCGTTCGCCGACGCGCCCGACCTCGCCGCCGGCGCCGTCGCGCCCACAGGCTGGTTCGAGATCGACGACCAGCGTGTCGGCGCTCGGTCCGGCGATGGCCGACCGGTGGATGCCGCGGCCTTCTCCTTCGCCGCGCGCGAGAGCTTCCCCACCCTCCAGCCCGGAGCTCACGCGGGGCGAGCGCCCTTCGAGGGCCTGCGCGTCCTGGACCTCGGCGTGATCGTCGTGGGCGCCGAGCTGGGACGCCTGTTCGCCGACTACGGCGCCGACGTCATCAAGATCGAATCGAGCGCGTTCCCGGACGGCTCGCGTCAGACGCTGGGCGGCGAGCTCATCAGCGAGGGCTCGAGCTGGGGCATGCGCAACAAGCGAAGCCTCGGACTGAACCTGCGCTCCGAGGAGGGGCGGCGCCTGTTCAGCGAGCTCGTCGCGGTCAGCGACGTGATCCTCACCAACTTCAAGCCCGGCACGCTCGCGTCCCTGGGCTTCGACATGCCCACGCTGCTGCAGCTGAACCCGCGCATCGTGCTGTCGGAATCGAGCGCGTTCGGCAACCACGGCCCGTGGAGTCGGCGCCTCGGCTACGGTCCGCTGGTGCGCGCGAGCGCCGGACTGTCGACGCTGTGGTCCTACCCGGGCAACGACGACGGCTACAGCGACGCCATCACGATCTTCCCCGACCACGTCGTCGCGCGCCTGAACGCCGCGGCGATCGTCGCGCTGCTGCTGCGCCGCGACCGCACGGGCAGGGGCGGCCGCGTCAGCACCGCACAGATCGACGCGATCTTCGGCGCGATGGCCGACGCGCTGGCGGCTGCCTCGCTGCAGCCGGACGCGGCGCCGCGGGCCGAGGGCAACGACCGCGGCGGCGATGCGTTCCGCGGCGTCTTCCGCACCGCCGGCGACGACGAATGGCTGGTCGTCGACGCCCGCGGAGACGAGCGCTTCGCGGCGGTCAGCCGCACGATCGGACGACCCGACCTCGCGGCGGATCCGGCGTTGGCCACCGCGGCCGCCCGCTGGCAGCACCGCGATGAGCTGCGTGCGATCCTCGCCGCCTGGGCGCGCGAGCGCAGCGGAGCAGATGCTGCGGCATCCCTCCAGGCGGCGGGCGTGCCCGCCGGGCCGATGCTCCGCCTCGACGACATTCAGACCGACCCACATCTGCGCCTGCGGGGCGCGTTCGGCCAGCTCATCCAGCCCCAGTTCCCGGCGCCGCTTCCCACCAACCTGGGCGAGGCGCGCACGATGACCCTCGCCGAGCCCACGCTCGCGCCCGCGCCGCTGGCGGCAGAGAACACCCGAGCCGTGCTCGCGGACGTGCTCGGCACGGCACCGGAGGAGATCCAACGATTGTTGGATGCCGGGGACCTCGAAGAGCACCCCGCGGCCCCGGTCCCGCTCCCTACCGCGGCCCCGGCAGCGGCGGCGACCGCGACGGCCTGAACCGTCACCACCGTGAGGACACCGTGAGAACCGAAAGCGCAGAGAAGATGACCACGACCACCGATCCCCTCCCCACCCTGGATCTGCCCGCCGAGCCCGTTCCCGTCGGCGGTGACGGCGCCGTCCGCGCCGAGCTGCGGGGCCACGTGCTGCTCGTCACGATCGACCGCCCCGAGGCACGCAACGCCGTCAACCGTGCCGTGACGATCGGCATCGGTGACGCGCTGGAGATCGCGGACCAGCGCAGCGACATCTGGGTCGTCATCATCACCGGCGCCGGCGACCGGGCGTTCTGCGCCGGCGCCGACCTGAAGGCGGCGGCCGCCGGCGAGCTCGGTGTGGACGGTGACGAGCGACGCGCGGCGTGGGGCTTCGCCGGGTTCGTCTCGCACCACGTCTCGACGCCGATCATCGCCGCCGTCAACGGCTTCGCGCTCGGCGGCGGCACCGAGATCACGCTCGCGAGCGACCTCGCCGTCGCCGCCGACAGCGCCGCCTTCGGCCTGCCCGAGGTCAGCCGCGGCATCGTCGCCGGCGCGGGCGGCGCCTTCCGCCTGCCGCGCGCGATTCCCGAGAAGGTCGCCCTGGAGGCGATCCTCACCGGGCGGCCGCTCACCGCGCAGCGCGCGCTCGAACTCGGTCTCGTCAACCGGGTGGTTCCCCTCGCCGAGCTGCTGCCGGCGGCGTTCGCGCTGGCCGACGACATCGTGCGCAACGCGCCGCTCGCCGTGCAGATGAGCAAACGCATCGCGAAGGGCATCAGCGACGGCGTCATCGCCGACGAGAGCGACGACTGGCACCGCTCGAACGAGGAGGTCGCCACGATCATGTCGAGCGCGGACGCCCGCGAAGGCTTGCGCGCCTTCGCCGAGAAGCGCGCGCCGCGCTGGGAAGGGAAGTGACATGACCAGAACACGCACCGCCATCGCCGGTCTCGGCATGAGCGAGCTCGGCAAGGTCTACGGGTACACCGCGGCGCAGTTCGCCGCGATCGCCGTCCGCGACGCCGCCGCCGATGCGGGACTGACCCTCGGCGACATCGACGGGCTGTTGGTGTCGGGCGGCCTCAGCGGCGGCGTCGGGCTCGACCTTCAGGTCGCGCTCGGACTCACCGACCTGAACCTGCTGACCGTGATGCAGGGGTACGGCTCCACGGCCGCGCAGATGGTGCAGTACGCGTCGATGGCCATCGACAGCGGCACGGCACGCACGGTAGCGATCGTCTGGGCCGACGATCCGCTGACAGCCGACCGCGGTGGTGCCGCCGCGTATGCGTCGGCCCGCCTTCCCCGCGGATGGCAGGGGATGCTGGCCGCCAGCGGCATCGTCAGCGCGAACACGACCTATGCGCTGGCGGCCCGGCGGCACATGCAGCACTACGGCACGACGAACGATCACTTCGCCGCGATCGCGGTGGCCCAGCGCGAATGGGCGGCCCTCAACCCGCTGGCGCAGCTGCGCACGCCGATCACGCGCGAGGACTACCACGCGTCGCGGTGGATCAGCGAGCCGTTCCACCTGCTGGACTGCTGCCTCGTCTCCAACGGCGCGATCGCGATGATCGTCACCTCGCTCGATCAGGCGCGCGAGCTGCCGCAGCCGCCCTTGGAGGTGCGGGGGTGGGCGCAGACCCACCCGGGCCGAGGCGGCATCCGCAACGACGACTTCGGCCTCGTGACGGGAGCCGCCCGCTCCGGCCCGGCCGCCCTGCGCATGGCCGATACGACCCTCGACGAGATCGACGTCGTGGAGGTCTACGACTGCTACACCTACACCGCCCTCGTCACGCTGGAGGACTACGGGTTCGTGCCGAAGGGCGAGGGCGGACCCGCGCTGGCCGAAGACGGCATGCTCGGCGTCGGCGGCCGGCTCAAGGTCAACACCGGGGGCGGCGAGCTGTCGTCGTACTACCTGTGGGGCATGACGCCGCTGTCGGAGGCGGTCATCCAGGCTCGCGGGCAGGCCGGCGAGCGCCAGGTCGAGAAGCACGATCGGATTCTCGTCTCGGGCAACGGCGGCACCCTCGATCACCACGCGACTCTCGTGCTCGGCACGGTCTGAACTCGGCACGGTCCGAAGAGGAGGATGACATGGCCATGATTCCGGTACGTCGCGACGCGGCGACCGCCGCGTTCTTCGATGGCACCGCACGCGGGCAGTTCCTGCTGCTGCGCGACACGACGACGGGTGAGTTGTGCGATCCGCACACCGAGACCGCATTCGACCGGCAGCGTTTCGTGCCCGAGGCGGCGTGCGGGCGCGGACACGTCGTCTCGTGGGCGGCGCCGCACACCCGCATGCCGGACGGCTCCACCCTGCGCACGGTCGTCGGCATCGTGCAACTCGAAGAGGGCCCGTGGTGGTGGACCGAGCTGCGCGGCTTCGACGACGACGACCCGCAGGGCGCGGCCGTCGTCGTCGCCTTCGAGAAGTCCGGGGAGGGCGACGCCGACGAGGTGGTGCCGTACTTCGTGAAGCACGCGAGCTGACGCCGCGGCATCCGTCGTTCACGGGATGCCGCACGCCTCCCGCTCGCGCTTTCCTATGCTGAGGAGGTGCAGACCCCACAGCCTCACGACGAGCCGACCGCGCCGCGCCGTCGCCGCGGCGTCGTGCGCACGCTCGTCGTGATCGCCGCGGTCTGCCTCTCGGTGCCTCTCGTCATCGCCCTGTGGATCGGCGGCATCCTCGGAGCGCGCGAGCTCGGCATCGCCGTCTCGGCCAACCAGGTGTTCGCCTGGATTCTCGCCGGCATGGTCGCGCTGCTCCTGTGGCCGCTGCTGCAGCGGCGCACCGCGCGCGAGTCGTGGCGGGCCGAGCACGGCGAACCTCTGCCCCAGAGGCGTCCGACGCCGATGGATGCCGCGGCGCGCGTGGTGGTGCGCGTGATCGGCACGGTGGCGCTGATCGCGATCTGCGGACCGCAGGACATCGCTGCCGCCCTCTCATCGCTGCGCAACGTCGCCGCCCCGGGGTACGCCTCGTCGGCCGCTCTCCTGCAGCTGGTGGCATTCGTGCTGGGCGTCGTGCTGCTCCTTCCCGCGATGCTGGTCACCGGCCGCGCGCTCGGCCGCACTCCCCGCGACGACCCTCGCTACCTCGACCTGCAGCTGCGGCAGAACTGGTACGCCGCCGCCGCGATGTCGTGGGCGGGAGCGCTGGTCATCGGCATCCTGTTCGCCTGGCTCGTCCTCGCCGTGCTCTGACGAGGGCGGCCGCTCACCGCGCGTCGAGCGCGTCGACGAGGTGCCGGTTGCGCTCGACGATCACCCTCCGCAGGTAGGGCACGAGGATCAGCCGCTCTGCGAGCGCCCCGAAGATGGGCGAGGAGAGCGTGATCGTGTCCGTCATGATCGTGCCACCGTCGCCGTCGTCGTCGAACACGTGCTCGTGCCGGAACGACCGGAACGGGCCGTGGGTCTGCTCGTCGACGAACCGTCGGGGTCGGTCGAGCTCCGCGATGCGTACGGTCATCGTGAACCAGATGCCGATATGGCGCGCCCGCCAGGTGACCGTCTCCCCCAGCCCGATCCCGCCGGCGGTCACGCCATCGATCGCGCGCTCCTCGGATGCCGACATCGACGCCAGATGCGCATCGATGTCGAGCGAGAGGTCGAACAGCCGCTCACCGGGGACGCGCGCGGGTGATGACCGTGAAGGAGCTCGCCATGCGTCGATCCTCGCAGCCGCGCGATCAGGAGCCGTCGGCGACGATCTCGGCTTTGGCGCCCGCCGAGTTCTCGAGCCAGCCGGCGTAGTGGTCGGGACCGCCCGCGTGCGGATAGCGGTCGTGGTACAGCGGCGTCCACCCCTGCGCGGGCGCGGCGGCCATGATGGCGTCGACGCGCGTGCGGGTTCCTCCGTGGAAGGCCAGGTGGTTCACGCCAGGCGCCCGGCGATCGTGCGCGGCGCGGGAGAGGTTCGGCGACGTCGTGAGCGTAAAGTACGCCCCTCCGGCGCTCCACGACTCCCCCTCGGACCACGAGCTGTCGCGTTCGAAGCCGAGTTGCGCAAGCAGCCAGCCCCACTCGAGGCGAGCCTCTGCGAGGTCGGCGACCCACAGCTCGACGTGATGGAAACCCGGCACGATGGCCAGTCTTGCAGGCTTACGCGTCCGTGGACGGCGCCTCGGCAGGGCCGCCGGCGTCCCGCCAGGCGGGAAAGCCCCCGTCCACATGCGAGACGTTCGTGAAGCCCTGCGCGCGCAGTTTCTCGGCCACCGGACCGGATCCACGAACCGATCCGCAGACGATGACGATTTCCTGGTCCCACTCGGTGACCTCGGCCAGTTTCTCCGGCGAGTCGAGGAAGAACTGCGCATCGAGGCGGGTGCGGTCCCCGCGGATCGACCCCGGGATGACGCCGTCCTTCTCTCGTCCTGCGTCGCTGCGCACGTCGACCACGAGAGCTCCCGCGGCCAGCCGCGCCGCGGCATCCTGCGGGCTGATCAGCGGCGCGTCGTAGACGGGTTCGTCGGCCGAGGCCAGGGGAACGGTCGATGACGTGGTCGGCGACGTGTGATCTGGCACGGGGGCTCCTTGGGGCGCTGACATCGGGCGAGGTACGCGTCGACGATAGGCGCAAAGGACCGTCGCCGGCGTGCGGGACGTCGCCGCGTTGCTCTGTGTGACGCCGCGCTACGGATGATCTCGGGCCGTGACGATCGACGTTTGCCGCGCGTCCCGCGCACTCTCTACCGTCAGTCAACCGGCTCGCCACCGATGTGCCACCGATGAGCCGCCCACCACCACAGCCCGAAAGAGGCACCCCGATGACCGACACTCTTCCGCGCAGCCGCGGCGCGATCACGGCCGCACCCGACGCGCCTGTCCCCTCCCCCGATCCACGGCGCTGGGACCTCGGCACGATTCCCGTCGTGCGCACGAAGCACTGGTTCCGCTGGACGCTGGCGGCCGTCGTCATCTTCGTCCTCGCCCAGTTCGCCTGGTCGCTCGTAACCAACGAGAACTACGAGTGGGACGTGTTCGCGCGGTACTTCTTCTCCGAACCGGTGCTGCGAGGACTCGGGCTGACGCTCCTGTACACGGCGGTATCTGCGGCGGCGGGCTTCGTCCTTGGGACGGTAATCGCGTTGGCACGGCTGTCGAAGTCGCCACTGTTGAGCAGCGCCGCCTGGCTCTACATCTGGTTCTTCCGTTCGGTGCCGTTGGTCGTGCAGCTCGTGGTCTGGTACAACCTCGGCTACCTGTACCCGACGCTCGGCCTCGGTACACCGTTCACGACCGACTTCTGGATCGTCTCGTTTCCCACCGTCCAGCTGATTTCGGCCTTCGCCGCCGGCGTCCTCGGCCTCTCGCTGCATCAGGCTGCTTACTCCGCGGAGATCATCCGCGGCGGCCTGTTGTCCGTCGACCAGGGTCAGCTCGAGGCGGCAGCTTCTCTCGGCATCCCGCCGCGCAGACGACTGACACGCATCGTGCTGCCGCAGGCGATGCGCTCGATCATCCCCAACGCGACCAACGAGGTGATCGGACTCGTCAAGGGCACCTCAGTGCTGTTCGTGATCGCAATCCCGGAGCTGTTCTACGCGGTTCAGGTGATCTACAACCGCAACAGCCGGGTGATCCCGCTGCTGCTGGTGGCCGTCGTCTGGTACACGATCGTCACCACGATCCTGAGCATCGCGCAGTACTACATCGAACGGCATTACGCCCGGGGCAGCGTGCGGGTGCTTCCCCCGACGCCCGTCCAGCGGGCGCGGGTGTGGCTCGCCGCCCAATGGGCGCGACTCGGAGACGACGTCGCGCCCGAGGACCCGCACGCTGACGCTCAGAAGAAGACAAACGACGGAGGTGTCGCATGAGCACGTCCGGGCTCGTAGAGATCCACAACGTACACAAGAGCTACGGCGGCGTCGAGGTCCTGAGCGGCATCGATCTGACCATCGCCCCGGGCGAGGTGGTGGCCATCCTCGGCGCCAGCGGCTCCGGGAAATCGACGCTGCTTCGCACCATCAATCATCTCGAGACGGTGGATGCCGGTTCGGTCACGGTCGACGGCGAGTTCATCGGATACGAGCGGCGCGGCGGCAAACTGCACGAACTACGCGAACGCGACGTGCTCGCACGGCGCACACAGATCGGCATCGTCTTCCAGAACTTCAACCTCTTCCCGCACCTGACTGCATGGGAGAACGTCGCCGAGGCGCCCGCCGCACTCGGCCGCCTCTCGAGGGACGACGCCCGCCAGCTCGCCTTGGGACTGCTCGACCGGGTGGGTCTCGCCGACAAAGCAGACCGCCATCCGCGCCAGCTCTCCGGCGGTCAGCAGCAGCGTGTCGCGATTGCGCGCGCTCTCGCGCTGAAGCCGAAAGTGATCCTCTTCGACGAGCCGACCAGCGCACTCGACCCTGAGTTGGTCGGCGAAGTGCTCGATGTCATCCGCGACCTCGCCCAACTCGGCACGACCCTCGTGATCGTGACGCACGAGGTCGGATTCGCTCGCGAGGTCGCCGATCGTGTGGTCTTCCTCGACGGCGGCCGCGTGATCGAGCAGGGCCCGGCGCGCGACGTTCTGGAACGCCCCCAGCACCCGCGCGTGCGGGAGTTCCTCGCCAAAGTCCTCTCCTGACCACCTCATCTCCCCCTCTCACCCGACACAGAAAGCACCTCAGAGCACATGGCCATCAGCAAGAAGCAGGGCATCGCCCTCGGAATCGGTGTCGTCGCCGTCGCCGCGATCGTCGGCGGCATCATCACCGCCGTGAACGTCAACAGTTCGGCGACCGCCGCCGAGCCGTCACCGATCGCGACGAGCGCGAATGTCTCAACGAGCGACATCACCACGATCCATCTCGACGGGCCGGTGCCCGCGGCGGTCGAGGCACTCAAGAAAAGCGGCTTCACGCCGATCGAGCCGGGCAAGCTCACCGTCGCGGTGGGCGCTTTCGTCCCACCGCTGAGCTACCAACCCGAAGGCACCTCGGCGGCGGCGGACGTCGCGGGGACGGAGCCGAACATCGGGTCCCTGATCGCCGAGGCGCTCGGTCTCACCTACAACCCCGTGGTGGTCGCGTGGGCCGATTGGCCCCTCGGCATCCAGTCGGGCAAGTACGACCTGATCGCATCGAACGTCACGGTCACCGAAGAGCGCAAGGAGCTCTACGACTTCGCGAGCTACCGCGTCGACCAGCTCGGCTTCTACGTCAAGTCCGACAGCACCATCACGAACATCGCGAGCGCCGACGACATCAGCGGCCTCAAGATCATCGTGGGCTCCGGGACCAACCAGGAGAAGATCCTCCTGGCGTGGAACGCCGAACTGGAGAAGAATGGCAAGGCCCCGGCAGAGCTCGTCTACTACGACGACAATGCCGCAGCGACGCTGGCGGTGCAGTCCGGCCGCGCCGACGCCACCTTCGGTCCCAACGCCACCGCGGCGTGGTCGGCGCGCGAGACCGGCGACACCAAGCTTGTGGGGTTGGTGTCGGGCGGATGGCCTCTGACCGCGAACATCGCCGCGGGCACCAAGAAGGGCAACGGGCTGATCGAGCCCGTCCAGATCGCTCTCAACGCGATCATCGCCGGCGGCCAGTACGACGACCTGTTGAAGGCGTGGGGCCTGGAAGGCGAGCGCGTCGACAAGAGCGAGGTCAACCCGCAGGGACTTCCCAAGTCCTGAATATCGTTGACGACACCGGCCGGTCTCCGAGCGGAGCCGGCCGGTATCGTCGTCTTCTGGAGAATCGCATGCCTGTCACCATCCGCCTCGTCCGCACCGAGGAGTACGTACGCGCGGGCGACGTCACGGCCGACGCCTACCTCGCCAGTTACGGTGACCTCTCGGAGGGCTACCTCGCTTCGCTGCGCGACGTTGCCCGGCGCGTGACGGAGGGCGACGTCTGGGTCGCCCTCGACGAGTCCGATGAGATCGTCGGAACAGTCTGGGTATCGCAGCCCCATCGCGCCCTCAATCCCGATATCGGCCGACCGGGAGAGACCGACTTTCGTCAGCTCGCGGTCGCTCCGGCAGCCCGCGGGCGAGGCATCGGTGCCGCCCTGACCCGTCACGTCATCGAGCTCGCACGAGAGCGCGGGTCGCACCGCGTCGTGATGAACTCGGGACCGGAGATGACGGGTGCTCACGCACTGTACGCGAAGCTCGGCTTCCAGCGGCTCCTCGATCGGGAACAGCCGCGCGAACTCGAGCCGGGTCGGATCGTGACGCTTCTCGCCTTCGGGTACGACCTCACCCCCGAGCCGGGTCACGCTCCCGCGTCGAGCGGCGAGGGCACGGCCGGCTGATCAGGCGGGAGCCGGGGCGGACAGCTCCGAGACCGAAAGGGCCGAGCCGGTCAATGCCGCCACGACGGCAGCAGCGATCCGGTCGCTCTGCCGGAACGACAGCGCGTCGCTGCGCGGACGCGTGAACGCCCCGGCCTCGGGGTGAGAGGTGAACGGACCGATGGCGAACAGCGCGTCGTGCGGCACCCCGTCGGCACGGACCACCCGGCCGTCGCCGTCGACGACAACACGACCGAGTGAGCGCGTCTTCTCCCCGTCCGCCACGCGCAGCAGGCGGCCATGAACCGTCGCGAGCTGGCGCAGGGCTGCACTCTCGCTGGTCGCCGCGGCGCCCGACGGCAGCCACGCGTCCACGAGGATCGATGCTGTGGTCGTACCGGGGCGCGAGGGACTGGAGGCGACGAACGAGGACCCGGTACTGGAGGCGTCGAGGGCGACGCGCACATCGGGTCCGAAGAAGCGCACGACGCCGGCGTCGGCGAGCGCGAGGAACTCTTCGAGGCGGTGCGCGGGCGGACCGCTCGCGACGTAGCTGAAGAACGTGTGCCAACGAACAGGCAGCAGTTCGGCCCGCGAACGCGCATTCCAGCGCTCCGCCGGAATCTCGCTGAGCGCGAGGAACGACAGCAGCATCGCGAAGAACAGTCCCTGCGCGGCGCTGCGCTCCGGCGCGGTGCGCAGATGCAGATCCGCGCGGATGTGCGCCGCGACGGCGGCGTGGGCATCGTCGGCGTCGGCGAAGCACGCTCCGGCGAGGGGCCGATCGAGCGCGACGATGTCGAGCCGGTCGAGCGGATCGGGCACGAGCGCGGCGAGCGCCGCGTGCAGCGCGGGGTCATCCCACGCGTGTGCTGCGAGCAAGCCGGCGGCCTGCTCCCACGTGCCGCTCACTCGGTCGGGGTGTCCGGTGAACAGCTCGCGGTAGTGCCCGTGGAGGAGCTCCGCCGCGATCAGCGGCCAGGCATCACGTTCGAAGTCGAGCAGCCGGTCGTCGTCGGATGCCGCGAGAGCGGCGATGACGCTCGGTGTCAGCACGTCGCGGCGCGGAGCATCGCCCTGGATCTGCGACGACACCTTGGAGCGGTACGGAACGCCCCGGCGCGAGCCCAGGTGCAAACGCGGCTCATGTCCGGAGGGGACGTAGCGCAGCCCGTCGGCGGTGGTCTCGAACCAGCCGCCGCGACCCTGGGTGAGTAGGACGACGAGGTCAACGGCGGCGAGGCCCATGCCACGGACGATGACCTCGGATCCGGCGGGGATGCCGTCGAGATCGAGGTCGGCCGTGAACGCGGGCGGGTAGTAGTCCAGCCCGGCGCGGCGCGCGGCATCCGCGAGCACGGCGGCCGGCTCGTCCGCGGCCGGGACCTCGGCGGTGTGCCCGATCGCGTAGACCACGGCATCCGCCGTCAACCGCGCACCGGAGGCGAGCGTCACATCCCACCTCGGGCCGGCGCGGTGCACGCCCAGAACCTCGTCGACGTGCGTGCGGACGAAGACTCCCTCCGGGGCCGAGGCGATCACCCTCCGCGCGAACCACCCCAGGTAGTGGCTCTGCAGCCGCCGGGTGGGAAAGCTGGTTCCGGTGAGCGCGCGCGCCTCGGTGGCGACGAGTTCGTCGTCGATCTCGACGTCACCCAGCCGTCCGTCGCGCCACTGCTGCACCCACTCGATCAGTGACGGGCCCGCCACGACAGGCCCCTCGATGGAGCACGTCTCGTCGGTGAAGACCGTGACGTCCTGGGCCATCGAGTTGAGTTTCAGCAGCGGCGACTGCGCCCGACGCCAGATCCGCCCCGCGCCGGCCGGATGCGGGTCGACGATGTCGATGTGCACGTCGGCGGGCACCCCGGTGTCGGCGGCGGCGCGTGCGACGATCCGTTCGAGGAGCATGAACGCGCGCGGTCCTCCCCCGACGATGACCAGGCGAGACGTCATCGCGCGGCGGCAGCGCCGACGGGACGGACGGCGGGCAGTCCGAGCAGGTCGCGCAGCGTGGCCCCCTCCTCGTACGCCTCACGGTACGAGCCGCGCTCCTGCAGGAGAGGCACGACGCGGTCGGCGAACTCGTCCAGGCCGTGCGGGGTGAGGTGTCCGACGACCGTGAAGCCGTCGGTGGCGCGCTCCTGCACGTAGCGGTCGATCTCGGCGGCGATGTGCGCGGGCGTGCCGACGAACGTGTGCCGAGCCGTCAGACGGATGACGACCTCACGGATGCTGAGGTTCTCGCGCTCGCTGAGCTCGCGCAGCGCGGTGATGCGCTTGCGAACGGCGGCGTGCCGGTTCGCCCACCCGTGGTCGGATTCGGCCCCGGTGTCGGGCTCGATCTCCGGGAGCGGTCCGTCGGGATCGTAGCCGCTGAGGTCGCGCCCCCACACCTGCTCGACATAGGTGAGGGCGGTCTCCGGCCGAACCTGCTGCAGCGCGATCGCGCGTGAACGCTCCGTCGCCTCGTCCGCGGTGTCGCCGATGACGAAGGTGGCGGCGGGGAGGATCTTGAGCGACTCCTCGTCGCGACCGTCCGCGGCAAGCCTGCCCTTGACGTCGTCGTAGAACGCGCGCGCGTCGTCGAAAGCGGTGTGCAGCGAGAAGATCACCTCCGCGTGCGCGGCGCCGAAGTCGCGGCCGTCCGCGGAGTCGCCCGCCTGCACGATGACCGGCCGCCCCTGCGGCGAGCGGGGCACATCGAACACCGCGTCGACGTCGAACTGTGCGCCATTGTGACGGACACGCGCCGGGGCGCCGTCACGTAGATACTGACCCGTCTCGACATCCGCGACGATGTCCTCGTCCGACCACGAGTCCCAGAGCTTCTTCGCCAGCTCCGCGAACTCGGCCGCGCGTGTGTAGCGGTCGGCGTGATCGAGGTAGCCGCCGCGCCGGAAGTTGGCGCCGTGGAACGCGTCGGAGCTGGTGACGGCGTTCCACCCGGCACGCCCGCCGGAGAGCCAGTCGAGCGTGGCCAGTTCGCGGGCCAGCTCGTACGGCTCGTTGAACGTCGTGTTGAGGGTGCCGACGAGCCCGACGTGGTCGGTGACCGCGGCGAGCGCCGCCAGCACCGACAGCGTGTTGGGGCGTCCGACGACGTCGCGCCCGTGGATGCGTCCACGGTGTTCGCGCAGGCGCAGGCCCTCGGCCAGGAAGACGTAGTCGAACAGGCCCTTCTCGGCCGTGCGACCGAAGTACTCGAAGGAGGAGAAGTCGATCTGACTGCCCGAGTGCGGGTCGTTCCACACCGTCGTGTTGTTGACGCCCGGAAAATGCGCGGCGAGGTGGATCTGGCGACGGCTCATGCGAAGGCCTTCTCTCGGGTCGGGGTCGTCGTCGGACGGGTCAGCCCGAGCCGGCCGCGCAGACTGACGCGATCGTCGCGGACGAGACCGCCGAACGCGTCGAGCAGCGGCACGACGCGGTCGGTGATGGCAGCGACATCCCGCGGCTGACGTGCGGGACGCAGGCGCACACCGTCGACGCCGGCGGCGGCCAGCGCGCGGATCTCGTCGACGACCTCCAGCGGGGTGCCCACGACGATGCGCGCGTCGGACGCGAACGCGGCCCCGGCGAGATCGTCGAGCCGGGCGGCGGCGTCACGCGCGGCGGCGGAGGTCTCCTCGATCAGCACGACGAGGTCGGCGAACACGCGGAGGCGTTCGCGGCCGTGCCGGTGGGCGGCGACCGCCTGGTCGAGCTCGGCGAGGATGCCGGTGGCGGAAGCGTCGTCGTGCGGCGTGATGAACACGACGTCGGCGTGGGCTGCGGCGAGGGCGAACGGCACGCTCTGATGTGCGAGCACGGTGATCAGCGGGCGCCCCTGCGGCGAGCGCGGCACGATCGACGCCCCCTCGACGGAGAAGAACTCGCCCTCGAACCGCGCGGGGTGCACGCGGTCGGGATCGAGGAAGAGTCCGGCCGCCGCGTCACGCACGATCGCATCGTCGTCCCACGAGTCCCACAGGCGCGTGAGCACCTCGGCGAACTCGCCGGCCTCGCGGAAGGCGGCGAGCAGTTCGGGGGCATCTTCCACCCGTCCGGATGCCGGGAGGGCGCCAGGACCGGTGGCGCGGCGACCGAAGTTGGCGCGCTCGGCGGGTGACGAGCCCGCGACGAGGCGGACGCCGGCCCGGCCCCGGCTGGCGAAGTCCAGCGTCTGGATGCCGGTGGCGACATGGAACGGCTCGGGGTGGGCGGTCGTGGCGGTGGGAACCAGCCCGATCCGCTGCGTGTGCGGCGCGAGGAACGACGCGATCAGCACGGCGTCGAGGCGACCTCGCACGCGGTGCGGCGCTGGGGAGTCGGCTGGCTCGACGCGGTCGGTGAAGCTCAGTGCGTCCTCGATCGTCGCCAGCACGATGCCGGCTCGGTCGGCGTCGGTCACGAGACGTCGCCAGTACGCGGGGCTCTGGAGGTCGTGCGGCGTCGCCGAGCGCTCCCGCCACGCGGCGGGATGCCACCCGGCCCGATCCAGGGCGAGGGCGAGGTGTACCTGAGCTGTCATGACTGCCACTGTGCGGACGGCGAGCGGGCGGCGACAATCAGCGCCGACATGCGACGTCGCACCCCGACACGCAGCGTCATGTTGCCCGCGCGCCGGCGCGGGTCGGTTTGCGTGTTCGCGCCCGGCGGCGGACAGTGGTGTGGTGCCCGATGCCTCGATCGCTCTTCCTGCTCCCACCCTCTCGGACGACGCCGCTGTGCTGGACGCGGTACTGGACAATGCGGCGTGGTCGTCGCTGACGGGGCCGCACGCGGCATTCGCGATCGGCGGGGACCTCGCCCGCCGCTACCCCGACGATGTCGCGCCCTTCGTCGCCGTGCGCACGTGGGACGACCCCGCGGTCTGGGATGCTCTGCGCGAGATCGTGGATGCCGGCGAGGAGTTCGGACTGTCCGGCTTCGACGGTGAACTGCCGCCCGGGTGGGAGTTCGTCGGGGGCGGTGACGGCGTGCAGCTGATCGAGACGCCGGCGTTGTCGACGCGCCCGGACGACGAGGCTGTGGAGCTCGGCGCGGACGATGTGGACGACATGCTCGCGATCGTCGCCCGCAATCAGCCCGGCCCGTTCCGCCCGCGCACGCACGAGCTCGGCCGCTACATCGGCATCCGCCGGGGTGGGCGTCTCGTGGCGATGGCGGGCGAGCGCCTCCACCCGACGGGCTGGACCGAGATCAGTGCCGTCGCCGTCGACGAGGACCACCGGCGTCAGGGGTTGGCCTCGCGGCTCGTGCTGGATGTGGCCTTCCACATCCAGCAGCGCGGCGACCGGGCGTTGCTGCACGCCGCGGCATCCAACACCGGCGCGATCGCCGCCTACGAACGTCTCGGCTTCGTACTGCGCCGCCGCACGCGCTTCAGCTCGGTGCGGGCACCGCGATGAGCGCGCCGCAGCCCCTGCGCTCCCTCGGATTTCTCACCATCGGTCTGTTCGATCGCGCCGATCCGCGCCCCGGGCACGAAGCGACGCTGGCGATCATCGAGCGCGCCGAACGATTGGGCTTCGACAGCGCGTGGCTGCGCGACCGTCACCTGCAGTACGGGATCTCGTCGCCGCTGACGGTGCTGGCGGCCGCGTCACAGCGGACCAGCCGCATCCGTCTGGGCACTGCGGTGATTCCGCTCGGGTTCGAGAATCCCTTCCGCCTCGCTGAAGACCTCGCGACCGTGGATGTGCTCAGCGGGGGCCGGCTGGAGCCGGGGTTCTCCGTGGGCCCGCCCCGGCGACTCGACGAGTTCGCTGATGCGCTCTACCCAGGCACGGCTGACCGGGAGCAGTTCGGGTACGAACGTCTGTCGCGGCTGCGCGGCTATCTCGCGGGCGAACGGGTGAGCTCCTTCTCCGGTGTGGAGGGAATCGAGGAGTTCTCCGAGCGCATCGAGCCGCACGCCGCGACGCTCGCCGAGCGCCTGTGGTACGGAGCCGGCAGTCGCGATTCGACGCTCTGGGCGGCGCAGAACGGCTTCCACCTGCTTACGAGCAGCGTGATCCAGTCGACCGGATCGACCGATTTCGACGCGGAGCAGGACGCGCAGATCCGGCTGTTCCGAGAGCATCACGCCGACGGAGCGCAGGCGCGCGTCTCGCAGGGACTCGTCGTCATCCCCACCGACAGCGCCACGGCCGAGCAGCGTTCGCGGTATCTCGCGTACGCGGCATCCCGCGCCCCTCGTGTCGGCGTCGCCCATGGGCCGAAGGGCATGCTCTTCTCGCCCGATCTGGTGGGAACGTCTGCCGAGATCGCCGAGACGCTGCTGTCGAGTCGGGCTTTCGCGCACGTCGACGAGGTGGCGTTCGCGCTGCCGTTCACCTTCGCCGAAGCGGACTACATCCAGATCCTCGAAGACATCGCCGGTGTTCTCGCCCCGCTGCTCGGCTGGAGCCCGTCAGATCACCAGCCCCGAGAGGCGCCGGCCGGCGTGGGGCCGACCGCGACGGGGCGACGGCGATCGCGGGCCCACTGGCTCCACGAGCCCGCATAGACGGATGCCGAGATCCCCGCCGTCGCCAGGGCGAGAGCGGAGTGTGCTGACGCGACGCCGGTGCCGCAGTACAGGACGATCGGCGCACGCACGTCGACCCCCGCAGAACGGAGAACCTCTCGGATGACCTCGGGAGACTCGAGGGTGCCGTCGCCGCGGATGTAGGCGCTGGTGGGCACGTTGAGCGCGCCAGGGATGTGCCCCGACGCGGGATCGGCGCCCGTCGCGTGCCCGCGATAGTGGGCCGCGGAGCGCACATCGATGACGACGCCATCCAGGTGCGCCCGCGCCGTCTCGTCGATGTCGACCGCCAGCGGTTCGCTGTCACCGAGCACGATGTCGCCGGGGTGGGGCTGCACGTCGCCCGCCTCGATCGGGTAGCCCTGGGCGACCCAGGCACGCAGTCCCCCGTCGAGCACGCCCACGTTCACGCCGCGGGCCGAGAGCAGCCACCAGGCGCGTGCCGCCGCGACGGAGTCGTTGTCGTCGTAGGCGATGACGAGGTCGCCCTCGTTCACGCCCCACCGGCGCGCGCTGCGTTCGAGCTCCTCGCGCGACGGCGGGGGAAGGCGCCCCTCCTCGGGATGGCCGGGGCGGGCGAGCTCGCGCTCGAGGTCGACGTACACGGCGCCGGGGAGGTGGGCGGCGAGATACGAGGGCCGGCCTTCCGGGACGTCGAGCCTCCAGCGCACGTCGAGAAGCCGCACGGATGCAGACGCGGCGATGGCCGCGCTGACTGCGGTCGCGTCGATGAGGTGGGGCACGCTTCCAGCGTCACGCCCCCGACGCGTCGCCGGGAATCGCGACGACATGTGCCGCAACAGGACGAAAGACGACGACGCAATCGGGAGGCGTTGTGCGGGCGTGCGGCCGATGACCGCACGCCCGTCAGCCGGTGACCGAAGCGGCCACCAGTCGCTGCTGTGCGGCGCCGAGCCGTTCGATGCCGACCTCCATCACGTCGCCCTCCGAGAGATAGGGAAATCGACCCGAAAGCGCGACACCCTGCGGCGTGCCCGTGTTGATGAGATCGCCCGGCTCGAGCACGACGTACTGGCTGAGGTGGTGGACGATCTCGGCGACGGAGAAGATCATGTCGCCGGTGTGTGAGTCCTGTCGGGGCTGCCCGTTCACGAGCGACCACAGCCGCAGGTTCTGCGGGTCGCCGACCTCGTCGGCTGTGACGAGCGCCGGCCCGAGCGGATTGAACGTCTCGGCGCTCTTGCCCTTCGACCACTGCCCGCCCGAGTGTTCGACCTGATACGCGCGTTCGGAGACGTCGTTGCTGACGACGTAGCCCGCGACATGGTCCAAGGCCTCCGCGGGCGAAGAGAGATAGCGCGCGCGGCGCCCGATGACCACGCCCAGCTCCACCTCCCAGTCGACCTTGACCGCACCGGGGGGAATGGCGACGTTGTCGAAGGGGCCGACGACCGTGTTCGGGTGCTTGTAGAACAGGATCGGCACCGTTGGCGGCGCATCGCCGGACTCGGCGGCGTGTGCAGCGTAGTTCTGCCCGATGCACAGCACGGCGGTCGGCCGAGCGATCGGCGCTCCCACGCGCAGCTGCGCGGCACCGTCCAGTTCGGGCAGCGTTCCGGCGGCGAGCGCGGTGCGCACGCGCTCCAGGCCACCACCGGCGAAGAACACGCCGTCGATGTCGGCGGTCAGCGCGTCGATGCGCAGGTAGCGACCGCCGTCTTCCACCACGGGGATCTCCGCGCCCTGGGGCCCGAGTCGACGCAGCTTCATGATGTGCTCTCTCTCCTCGCCGTCGGCGAGATCAGTGGATGCCGGCTCTCTGGATGCCGGATCAGTGGGTGTAGGGGCGGAATGTCGGGATGTCGGGGTTCAGCGACACGCCGAACCCCGGCGTCTCGGGCACCTTCAGTCGTCCGTTGACGGGCACCGGCTCACCGTCGAGGATCGGCGAGAACATGGGAACCACTTCCTCCGCGGTGGGGTGCATCATCAGGAACTCGGCGAAGGGGCTGTTGGTCCGGGTGACGACGAAGTGGTACGAGTACACCGACGAGCCGTGCGGCACGACCATGACGCCGTGCGCATCGGCGAGGGCGGAGATCTTGGCCAGCTCGGTGATCCCGCCGCACCACCCCACGTCGGGCTGGATGATGTCGGCCGCTTTCATCTCCAGCAGGTGACGGAAGCCCCAGCGCGTCGCTTCGTGCTCACCGGTGGTCACCAGCATCGTGGGCGGAACCTGGGCGCGCAGCTGCGCATAACCCCAGTAGTCGTCCGGCGGCAGCGCCTCTTCGATCCACTTCAGTCCGTACTCGGCGGCCCCGTGCGCCAGCCGGGTGGCGTAGTCGAGGTCGAGCGACATCCAGCAGTCCAGCATCAGCCAGAAGTCGTGGCCGACGCGCTCACGCATGTCGCGGATCATCTCGAGGTTTTTGCGCATGCCCTCTTCACCTTCGGCCGGCCCATGGTGCAGGGGCATTTTGCCGCCGATGAAGCCGAGCTCTTTCGCCCGATCGGGTCGCGCACCGGTGGCGTAGAAGACCAGCTCGTCGCGGACGGCGCCGCCCAGAAGCGCGAACACCGGCTCCTGACGGATCTTGCCGAGCAGGTCGTACAGCGCCAGATCGACGCCGCTGATGGCGTTCAGCACGACACCGCGCCGTCCGTAGAACAGCGTCGACTTGTACATCTGGTCCCAGATGCGCTCGATGTCGGTGACGCGTGCACCTTCGACGAACCGCGCGAGGTGACGCTCGACGATGAACGCGCCCAGCTCGCCGGCCGTCGTGACCGAGAAGCCCACCGTGCCGTCTTCGGCTTCGATCTCGACGACGAGAGTTCCGAGGACGTTGATGCCGAAGCTCTGCCGCGACTGCCGGAACTCCGGATAGACCGACATCGGCGTGGCGATGTGGTCGTCGATCCAGTGCCCTTCGGGCTGGTCGTGATAATCGGCCCCGCCGCCGCGCAGCGTGTAGGCGCGCACCTGCGTGATCCGCAGCTCAGACATCGCCGTTCCCTTCGTTGAAGCGCACGAGCACCTTGCCCGGCGTGGTCGTGGAGTGCGCGAGGCGCGCGAATGCCGCGGGGGCGTCGTCGAGCGACACCACCTCGCTGATGAGGGCGGATGCCGCGGCGGGCGCGGTCGACATCCAGTGCGCCGCGTCGTCGAAGTCTTCCGACGAGTAGGTGAAGCTGCCGACGATCGTGCGCTCCTCGGTGCTCACCCGGAACGCCGAGAGCTCCACCGTCGGCGCTCCCATCCCGACGAGGGAGATCGAACCGCCGAACCGTGTCGCGGTGAGCGCCTGCTCGAGCGTGCGGCTGATGCCCACCGCATCGATCGTGACGTCGGCGAGCGAGCCGAACACGCCTTCGACCGATGCGACCAGCGGGGAGCTCGTCGGGTCGACGGCGGTCGCGCCGAGGCGAGAGATGAGATCGCGCCGCCCGGCATCCAGTTCGCTCACGACGATGTCGGTGACCCCGGCCATGATGAGCGCGAGCACGACGGACTGCCCGATCGGTCCGCCGCCGAGCACGAGCACCTTCTGTCCGGGTGCGATGCCGACCCGGCGCACGGCGTGCACGGCGACGGCGAGCGGCTCGATCAGTGCGCCGTAGTCGGGCGGCAGGTCGTCGGCGAGGCGGACGACATTGCGCGCCGGAACGCACAGCCGCTCGGCGAAGGCGGCGGGAAGATCCGCCCGCACGCCGATGACGTATCGATCGGGGTGGTGCTGCTCGCGTCCGCGGTACTCGTCCGCGTCGGTGGCGGGGATGACGACCGGGTTCACGGTGACGAGGTCGCCCACCGCGAGGCCGTCGACACCTCCACCGACCTCGATGATGCGCCCGACCGTCTCATGACCCATGATCTGACCCGGGAAGCGCCGGCCGTTCTCCCCCGTGTAACCGTGGATGTCCGAGCCGCAGATGCCGGTCGCGATGACCGCGATGACGACGGTGCCGTCTTCGGCGCGCGGGTCGGGATGCTCGACGACCGCCATGCGGCCGAACTCCTGCAGAGTCAGCGCCTTCATCGTGTCGTCTCCTGTCTGGACGGGCCGAGGGGACCCATGCGGTAGATGCGTCGGGCCGTCAGCCCGAAGAGGGCGCCCCGCTCGGATGCCGAGGCATCGCGGGTCAGCTCGTCGAACGCCGTGTAGAGCTGTGCGTAGGAGGAGTAGAGCTTGTCGACCGGGAAATTGCTGGCGAACATGGCGCGCTCGGCGCCGAAGGCCTCGATCGCCTCACGGACGAAGGGACGGAGCGAGGCGGCATCCCACCGGTGATCGACCATGCCGAGGCCGGAGATCTTGATCGACACGTTCGGTTCGGCGGCCAGAGCGCGCAGCTGCACCCGCCAGCGCGCGATCTCGTCGTCGCTGCGTCCGATCGGCATGCCGGTGTGGTTGAGGATGATCTGCGCCTCGGGATGCTGTCGGGCGAGCCGCGCGAGGTCGGCGTACTGATCCGGGTAGACCTGCGCGTCGAACGACAGGCCCGCCTGCACGAGCGCGGCGAAGTTCGCGAGCCACACGGGGTCGCTGATGATGTCGGCGCGTGCGGTGTAGGTGAAGCGCGGATCGGGGTGCCAGTTGAGGATGTGGCGCACGCCGACGACACCCGGGATGTCGGTGAGCGCGCGGAGACGCTCCTCGGCGTCAGCGGCGAGGAGATCGGCGCCGGCGACGATGGCCTGCGGCATCCCCTCCGACTCGCGCAGCTGCGAGATCCAGCGCGCCTCGGCGACGCCGTCGGACGCGCCCGCATCGACGTGCACCGAGCCGACCAGACGCATGCCGATCTCGCGGAGCCCGTCCGCATCGGCGCGGAAGTCGTCGAGCTCGTAGTCGGCGCGCAGCGGCGCGTCGGGCCCGTGGAAGCGCTCGACCGGCGCGTCTTCGAGCCACGCGTAGCGCTGGCCGGGTGTGCCGAGCGCCCAGAGGTGGTGGTGCGCGTCGACGACGTCGATCACGAGCCCGACTCCGCCGAGCGGGCGCGCACGGTCTCGTTCAGCAGCACGGCGCCGATGATGACGACGCCGAGCACGAGGTTCTGCCAGAAGGGCGCCACGGTCAGCACGTTCAGTCCGTTGGACAGCACGGCGAGCAGGACGACGCCGACGACGGTGCCGCCGATGCTGCCGACGCCGCCGGTCAGCGAGGCGCCCCCGACCACGACGGCGGCGACGCCGGTCAGCAGGAGGTTGAACCCGGGCTGGGGCTGGGCGACCTGAAGGGTGCTGGTGTTGAGCACGCCAGCAACGGCGGCGGTGAGTCCGCACAGCACGTAGGCGCTGAACTTGATGCGCTTGATGCGCACGCCGGCCAGGCGCGCAGCGCTCTCGTTGCCGCCCGTCGCGTACACGAAGCGTCCCCACCGGGTCTTGCGGGTCGCGACCCACAGCACCGCGACGATGAGCGCCAAGACGAACACGGCGGTCGGGATGCCGGCGACACGGAACGCGGTGAGGTCGGTGAAGTCCTCGCTCAGGCCCTGGATGGGGCCGCCGCCGGAGACGGCCAGCGACAGCGACAGCGCGATCGAGTACGTTCCGAGGGTCACAACGAACGGCTGCAGCCGCGTGATGGCGACGAGCAGCCCGTTGAGCGCGCCGAAGGCGGCCCCGACGACGAGGGCGACGATGACGGCAACGACCGCGGGCATGCCGAGCGAGACGTTGATGGCTCCCGCGGTCACGCTCGTCAGTGCCATCACCGAGGCGAACGAGAGGTCGATGCCTCCGGTGAGCACGACGACGGTCAGCCCGAGCGCGAGCAGGCCGACGACGACGCAGGCCTGCAGGATCGAGACGAAGTTGCCGTAGGTGAAGAACAGCGGCGACTGCAGCGAGAAGACGACGACGAGGGCGGCGAGCACGAGCAGGAGGGTGCTCCCCCGCAGCGTCGAGAGCGTGAGACGGCGGCGCGACCGGGTCGGGCGCGCTTCCGCGGCGGTGGCGGGCAGAGTGGTGGTCACGACGACGTGGACCTTTCTGTGGAAGACGGATCAGGCCACGCGCTCGCGCGCCGGCAGGGCGGCGCGCAACAGCACGTGCTGAGGTGTGGATGCCGGGAACTCGCCCGTCACCTGGCCCTCGGCGACGACGAGGATGCGGTCGCTGAGGCGGAGGATCTCGGGAAGCTCCGACGAGACCATGACGATGGCCAGTCCGCTGTCGGCCAGCGCCTCCAGCAGCTCCCAGATCTCCTTCTTGGCGCCGATGTCGACGCCACGCGTGGGCTCGTCGAGGATGATCACTCGCGGATCGGTCGCCAGCAGGCGTGCGAGGAGAACCTTCTGCTGGTTGCCGCCGGAGAGGCGCCCGACGGGTCCGCGCGGGTTGCCGCGCAGCGACATCCGCTGCATCGCGTCGTCGAAACGGCGGGTGTCGTCGCGGCGGCTCGTCCAGCGCCGGCCGGCGCGGATGAGCCCCGACAGCGACACATTGAAGGGCGCGGACTGCTCGAGCACGAGGCCGTCACGCTTGCGGTCTTCGGGCAGGAACGCGATGCCGGCGGCGAGCGCTCGGGCGGGATCGAGTCGTCCGACGTCGGTTCCGTCGATGATCACCTGTCCCCCGTGCCAGGGGTCGCCGATGATGTGCGAGATGAGACGCGTGCGTCCGGAGCCGGCGAGCCCGGCGATGCCGACGATCTCCCCCGCGTGCACCGCGAGATCGAGCGTGCTTTCGCGCATCGGCAGGCCCCGCAGTTCGAGCACGACGGGCCGTTCGGCCGATGCGGCCGCGGCGGCCGGCGAGCGCACGGCCGTGAGGTCGAGTTCACGGCCGGTCATCTCCTGGATGATCCGGGCGGGGTCGGTCTCGGCCACCGGCCGGTGCGACACGACGCGACCGTCGCGGAGCACGGTGACCTCGTCGGCCATCTCCATGACCTCCTCGAGACGGTGGGAGACGAACAGCACGCTCACGCCGGAGGCGGTGAGCTCCCGCACGAGCACGGCGAGGTCGTCGACCTCGTGGGGGCCGAGGGCAGCCGTGGGCTCATCGAGGATCAGCACGCGCGCTTCGGCGAGCAGGCAGCGGGCGATGACGATGCGCTGCTGCTGCGCGAGCGACAGGTCGCGCGGGTAGGCCTGCGTGTCGACGGTCGAGCCGGCTCGGGCCAGCGCGGCGGCGGCGAGGCGCGCCGAGGCGCGGTCGTCGAGGAACGGACCCCGGCGCACTTCGCGCCCCAGCATGACGTTCTGGGCGACGGTCAGCTCGTCGATGACGTCGAGCTCCTGGTAGACGGTCGCGATGCGCGCCGACGCGGCATCCGCCGGTGCGTGCAGAGTGATGGCCTCGCCGTCGAGCAGCAGCTCGCCCTCGTCAGGCTGCTCCACCCCGCACAGCATCTTGATGATCGTCGACTTGCCGGCGCCGTTCTCGCCGACGAGCGCGTGCACGCGTCCGGGCAGCAGGCTCAGGTGGATGCCGTCGACCACGCGAGCAGTGCCGAAGCTCTTGGTGAGGCCGCGCGCCTCCAGCACCGGAGTGCCGGAGGCGGCGGCTGCCGTGGGGGTGTTCACCAGCCCACGCCCTCCTTGCCGATGAAGTCGGCGACGTTGTCCTTCGTGATGACGGGGTTGTCGAAGGTGGGTGCCGGGTCGTACTTCTCGCCGCGCGCGATCTTCACGGCGGTCTGCAGGCCGACGTAGCCGAGCTCGTAGGGCTTCATGAGCACCGTTGCGGCCATATCACCGTCCTGCACGGCCTTCAGGCCCGCAGTCTGCGCGCCGAGGCCGACGACCTTCACGTCCTTGCCGGATTCCTTGACGGCGCGGATGGTGCCGAGTGCGGTGTTGTCGTCCATGACGAGCAGGTACTGCGTCTCGGGGTGACCGGTGAGCAGGTTCTGCGTCACGGTGTAGGCCTGTGCGGGGTCGAACCCGGTCTCGACCTCGCCGACATACGTGATGCCGGGGTTCTGGGAGATCACGTTCTGCCAGCCCTTGGCCCGGTTGATGACGTTGACGACACCGGCGACACCGATCTCTCCGCCGATGTTGCCCTTGCCACCCAGCTGCTTCACGGCGTACGTGGCCATGGCCTCGCCGAGCTTGACGTTGTCGTAGCCGACGTAGGCGGCCGTGTCGTCGCCTGCCTTGCGGTCGACGGCGACGACGGGGATGCCGGCGTTCTTGGCCTGGGTGGCGAGGGCCGCGCCGGCCTCGGCGGATCCGGGCGTGAAGATCAGCGCGTTGACCTTGCGGTTGATCATCTGCTCAACGTTCGACTGCTCGGTCTGGTCACTCGCCTGGCTGTCGAGCACGACGACGTCGACGTCGCTGCCTTCGGCCTTCGCGGCGGCTTCGATGCCGGCGGCCTGCGCCTGGTAGTAGGGGTACATCGAGATACCCGTGATCACCACGCCGATGGTGATCTTCTGTCCCGCGCTCGCCGTTGCGGCGCCCGCGGAGTCTCCTGCCTTGCTGCACCCGGACAACGCCAGGCTCGCAATCACAGCGGTCGCCCCCAGCGCGACCAGCCTCTTCTTCCAGCTCACGATCACTCCTTTGTGTTCATATACGTGAACCCTGATGTACGTATATGAACATAGTGGGCGTGAATAACCCGCTTGTCAAGCAAGAGTTGATCCTCAGGGCGCAGCGATCCCGAGGCTGTCCTGGACGGCCGCGGCGGTGTCGCGAAGAGGCCCGAGAACGTCGTGGGGCCACTCCTCGGTGGTGCGGAAGGTGGGCATGGTGACCGACATCGCGGTGTAGAGGCCGGCGGCGTCCATCCGCGTCAGCGGCACGGCGACGCAGCGGCATCCTTCGGTGAATTCCTCATCGTCGACGGCGAAGCGCTGCGCTCGCGCCGCACCCAGTACCGCGAGCAGCTCGTCGGCGCCGGTCACCGTGTGCGCCGTATACGCGCGCCGTTCGATGGCGCGCAGGCGATGGCCCGCGTCGGCCGGATCGAGCATGGACAGCAGGGCCTTCCCGATTCCCGTGGCATAGGAAGGCAGGCGCATGCCGACCGACGAGGCCAGCCGCATGGGATTCGGCGAATCGCTGATGGCGATGTAGACGTTCTCGAGGCCGTCGAGTCGCGCGAGCTGGACGGTCTCCCCCAGCTGAGCGGCGAGGGCATCCATGCGCGGCTGCGCGGCCGCGACGATGTCGCGGTGACCCTCGTAACGCTGACCCACCTGCCATGCGCGGAGCCCGAGCGAGTAGAGCTTGGTCGCCGGGTCGAAGACGAGCCACCCGCTCGATGCGAGGGTGTTGAGCAGCCCGTGGGCGCTGGAGCGCGGAAGGGCGAGGCCGTCGGCGATCTCACTGAAGGTCGCGGCACTGCGCTCGGCGACGAACTCGAGGACGACGAGCGCCCGATCGGCTGATTTGACCACGGCGTCACTCATACCGCGACTCTAGTTCATATTCGTGAACGAGGTGCCAGTGTTCAGAATTTCTTCTTCGACGGACCGAGCTTGGCGAAAGCAGCGCCGCGGAATCCACCGCGCGTTCGACGGCCACCGCTGATAGACATCAGAGATGACGCTCTCACGAACGACGACGCACACGACCACGGTCCTCGGCGTTCTCATCGCCGCAGCGTTCGCACTGTCGGGCTGTGCGACGGCGACCGGGGCAGCACCGTCACCGAGCTCTTCCACCAGCGACGAGGCCACAGCCACATCGACGGCGGGCGCCACCGTGACGGGAACCGGTGCGACGGGATGGCCGGGGCTGGACTTCCCCGTTCCCGCGGGCGCCCGCTCGGTGTCGATCGACTTCACCTGCGAGGGCATCGGGCACTACGTCGTCGAGTTCGGCGATGCGATGGCGGAGAACACGTCCCCGATCAGCGGAACGTGCGGCGCGCCGGCGACGCTCGCCTGGCCGGTGGATGCGAAGACCCAACCCTCCATCGCGGTGACGGTGGACGACGGCGTCGCGTGGACGGCGACGCCGCTGTTCTCCACCGCGGAGTTCGTTCGGGATGCCGCGGTAACCGCGGACTGCGCCGCCTTCGTCGACATCTACAGCGCCCTCATCAACGCCGATCAGGGGTACTCCCAGTACAAGGCGTTCGATGCCGCGACCTGGACGGCGCGGGTCACCGCGGCATCATCCCAGCTCGCTGCCCTCGCAGCCGCCTCCACGTCGAGCTTGAAGGGGCCGCTCACGTCGATGTCGCACACGGTGTCGACGGCCACCGAGCCCGGCACCGCCCAGGCGGGCATCGCGGATGATGTGGCGCAGATCGGTGCCGCGTGCAATGCGAACCAGACGCCGTACTTCATCAAGGCGGAGTTCGGCGGCTGAGGTGCCGGCCTGGCGGTCTCAGCTCGTCGCGTAGTGTCAGCACGTGCGCATCGTCGTATCGGGAACTCATGCCAGCGGCAAGAGCACGCTCATCGCCGACTTTGCGCGGCGGCATCCGGAGTACGCCGTCTTCGCCGACCCGTTCGAGCTCATCGACGAGTCGGACGATCGACCGGCGGCGGCGATGTTCGCCATCCAGTTGCGACTCGCGGCCGACCGGCTGATCGAAGCAGGGTCAGGCGAGAAGATCATCGCCGAGCGCGGTCCGCTCGACTTGTTGGCGTATCTGCTGGCACTGGATGAGCTTGGGCCCACGGCGCTCGACCGCTCGACGATCTCGAGCGCGGCTGACCGCACGCGACGAGCACTGGCGACGGTCGATCACCTCGTTGTGCTCCCGCTGACGGCTGCCCATCCGATCCACGTCGGCGACGACGAGGATGCCGCGCTGCGCGAGACCATGAACGACGTGCTGCTCGACCTTCTCGACGACTCTGACGTCATCCCGGCGAGGCTGACGGTGACGGAGGTCACGGGATCGCCCGCAGAGCGCCTCGCCACGATCGAGACACTGATCGCTGAGCCGCGGAGTTCCGAGCGGGCCTAAGCGGAGTCGCCCAGGCCGTCGAGGACGTCAGCCGACGGTACGAAGAACGTGGAGCCGGTGAGCGGCGTGGAGAAGTCGAGCAGTCGGTCGTGGAGTCCCGGAGGGTCACCGATGAACATCCGCTCCAGCATCTTCTCGATCACCCAGAGTCGTCGCGAGTACCCGATGAAGTAGGTGCCGAACTGGGTCGCCGGGCTGCCGAACGGCATGTTGTCGCGGAGGATGTCGTGCTCAACGCCGTCGTCGTCGACGATGGTCGCGAGGGTCTTGTGCGCCTTCTGGCCCGACTCCGCGTCGTCCAGTTCGACGCCGTCGAACTTGCGTCGCCCGATGACTGCTTCCTGCTGCTCTGCGGAGAGCGCGTTCCACCGGTCGAGCGGGTGCACGTACTTCTGCACGACGACGTAGCTTCCGCCGCGTCCGGCGGGGTCCTCGTCGCCGACGAGGGTGGACTCGGGCAGGTCGGCGCCCACCGGGTTGGCCGTGCCGTCAATGAAACCGAGCAGGTCGCGGATGTCGAAGTAGCGGAAGCCCTCGGTCTCGTCGACGACGACAGCGCTCGAGCCCAGAGCGTCGAGCAGCAGTCTCTCGAGCTCGAAGCACAGGTCGCGGCGGTTCGCGCGAATGTGGAAGAGCAGGTCACCCGGGGTGCTCGGAGCGCGATGCACCGCACCCTCGATGGGCCGGAAGGGGTGGAGTTCTGCCGGCATCGGGCGTCCGGTGAGCCCCGACCAGACACGCGCGCCGATGCCGACCGTGCAGGCGAGCGCGGCATCGAGGTCTCGGATGCCGACGGTCTTGAGCATTCCCGAGAGGTCGGCCAGGACGGAGCGCGCGGTGGCGACCGCGTCGGCGTCGTCGCCCACCGTCATGACCAGGAAGACCGCCGACGTCGTCAGCGGAGCATCGACGCTCTGGGGCGAAATGGGCACGCGGCGGTTATCACTCACGAGACCGAACCTAGCCCCGGACGACCTGCGCTGGGTGGTGCGGTCTGGGCCACCCACGTCGTCGCGGCGACCGTACGGCCAGTCGCAGGCGGAGGCGCAGAGCGAGCAGGGCAAAGCGGTCGCGGCGCGGACATATCTATGGCGGGTATTTGCCGTCCTGACTCACCCGACGGGTCTGGCGTCAATTCGCTATCGCATGTGCCGTTCATTGACCGATCTTCATGCAAGCATCTCTCCAAAAACGCGACCTGCGCCTGCACTGCGGCGACCTCCGGAAGCCGTCCGCCTTCGCGATAGCCATGGGCTGACAGCAAGCCACGCCGGTTCGCGTTGATAGGTTCAGTGTTGACGCCGGCATTGGGGTCACGGCGCCAATCGACGACGATTGCATCCAATGATGGGGAGCAAATGAGCAACACTACTGAGATCGCGGCGGACTGGTTCCCGGATCCCACAGGCCGTTACGAGCGACGCTATTGGAACGGTGCCGAGTGGACGGAGCACGTTTTCAGTGCCGGTTCTCAGAGCACCGACCCCATGCCGACGGCAACGCCAGCTGCGACCGAACCGGCTGTCAACGAAGCCCCCGCATCTCGCCGAAGCGGTCGCGAGTCCACGGCTAATCAGGGCACCGTCCCGGCGACGACGCCACCCCTGCAGCGCGCCTCGGTGAAAGCTGATACAAAGCCTCGCAAGGTCTCGTTCTTCGGGGCGAAGAAACAAGCCGAGTCCATGATGACAGAGAACGAACGCCTAGAAGCGCTCATCTCGCAGTATGGCCTCAACGACGTCAGCCATCTCGACGCGATCAAACGGGGTATTCACGACCAGATCGCCGCCGCCCAGCAGGAGCTTGCACGGGTCCAGGCTGAAGCACGTGCATGCGAGGCAGAAAGGTCACAGGTCCGAGACGACATCGTCAATCTTCGCGATATCGCGAACCTGCAAGAGTACGGCCTGTTCGACTTCGAGAACCCCGCTGAGTCCTCAGTCGCGCTCGCGACCGAACTCGAATCGGTGCGGTCCGAGATCAAGAGACTTGTGCGGGCCGGGGACGCGACCGTCGCGACATCGAACTTCACCTTCAACAACAGCGCAGCCAAGGGCCGGAAGTTCGTCAACGACATGTCCAAGCTGCTGCTCCGCGCGTACAACGCGGAAGCGGAGAACTGCATCAAGACTGTGCGCGCAGGAAACCTTGACGCCGCGCAGAAGCGCCTCACAACCGTGTCCACCCAAGTGGAGCGGCTGGGGACAATGATCGATCTCCGCATCACGTCGGGTTACCACCGGCTGCGGTTGAAGGAACTGGAACTCGCGAGCCGACACCTTCAGTCCCTGCAAGAGGAGAAGGAAATGGAACGCGCTCGACGCGACGAGCTGCGAGAGCAGAAGAAGGCAGAGCAAGAACTCGCGCGTGAGAAAGAACGTCTTCAGAAGGAACGCACGCACTACCTGAACGCCCTTGCCGCTCTTGAGGCAAACGGCGACCTAGAGGGCGCCGAGCGACTCCGGGCGAAGCTCGGCGATGTTGAGCACGCAATTGAAAATGTCGACTACCGCGCAGCCAACATCCGCGCTGGATACGTCTATGTGATCAGCAACATTGGCGCCTTCGGACCCGACGTAGTGAAGATCGGACTCACGCGACGACTCGATCCAATGGACCGAGTGAACGAACTCGGGGATGCATCGGTTCCGTTCCGATTCGACGTGCACGCGCTCTTCTTCGCAGACGACGCCGTCGCGGTCGAAGCGATGCTCCATAAGGAGTTCGCTGATCAGAGGCTCAACAAGGTAAACCTGAGGCGCGAGTACTTCAGAGCAACCCCGGAACAGGTCCTCAGCGCGCTCAGAGAGCACAACGTCGAGGTACTGGAGTTCGCGTTGGAACCCGCCGCGGCTGAGTACCGGAGCTCCATCGCTCCCCACGCCTAGACCGCCGCCCGATCCTTTTGTGGGCACCGCTCGAATGCGTGCTGTTCCGACCGACCTATGACTCACCCTGCTTCGCACTAATCATCTGCTCGAAGAAGCCCCGACGCAGGCAAGCGGATCCACACCAGAATCGCCGCGAAGTCACTATCCGGCGCCGAGATCGCAACGCCACTCGCGGGCGGTCGGGCTAGCGATCCGGCGGCTACTCGATCGACGCTTCATCAATCCGCTCCGCGATGCTCTGCAGAGCCGCAGCGATGTCGGTCGCGAGCTGATTGATCGCTTCGGCAGGCGACAGGCCAGCGATACCTGCAGCAGCCAACGTCTTCTCCCGACTGTCGCCCGCGAGATGTGCCACTCCTCCCGAAGAGCGGACCCGGTAGAGGTTCCTAAACGGTTGGACCACGGAAGCGTCACCGCCGAAGCTGCAAACCAGCGCCTCGAGTAGCGCGAGGGACTGGGTGTCTTCACTCTTGAGCCTCGCCTTGATGGGCTTCGAGTTGATCGCATCCACAAGAGCCTTGGCCAGCAGGAGGACAGGTTGGGCTAGCGCTCTCTCGCCACTGTGCACTGGCGGATGTAGCTTGTCGAACGCCACAGTGTCGCTCGCGTTCATCGGACGAAAGATTGGCCAACCGAGCTTTGAGCGGGCGATATCGTTCACCCTCCGGTATGAATCTCGAAGAGCGTCAAGCGGCTCTTGCTCACCCGCAAACTGCCCGAGGAAATCCCGCCGGAACCTGTCTCTGTCCATCCGTCCACGAGGTGGAATGTTGTGCGAACGCCAATGAGCACGCTCTTGAGGCGGCATGTCACGGCCGAGGTCTCCGAGATAGACGTCGACGTCGCCTGTTGAGGTTCGACCTATCGAAATGGACCACATATCGAGCGTTGATAAACGAGTGCTCGACACTTGGTAGCGGTCGGGATCATCCAGGTACCTGTCAAGCACCTTAGAGTCGAAATGCACCGGCGTCAGATAATGCGGAGCGTCCGGATTCTTGCCGAAGTAGTTGGAGACCTTTTCTGGATCACATGAGAAGTGGATCAGCTCGCCAGACTCGTCATCCACCCCGACAATGAACTCTTCATAGATCTCGTTGCCGTAGTCGAGCCAACTAGGAGTCGGACGTCCAGTGATCCCGGTCACCAGGTTCTTTCCTAACAGTCGGGACAGCGAATCGCGGCCCGGGATTGGCTGTTCGTGGACGGCTTGCCATTCGAACCTGCACCAGTCACTCTCATACTCGAGTTGGAGAAGGTCGAACTTCGGGGTGGACGCCCACAGGACATGGTCATGTTGCACCACCGCGAGCATTCCGCGCTGAGCGAGGTATCGGCGAAGCTCGAGGGCCCGGACCTCGACCGTGTAGTCGTCCCCGTCGAGAGTGGTGCGAATCAGAGGCTGATCGGCGCCCGCGCGATCGAGATAGAACCAGTCGTTGCCATCGCGGATCGCATCCCAAAACCACAAGAACGGTTGCGACATCTCGACCGTCGGAGGTCGAAGTCGGTGGTTGTGTTGGATTTGGCAGAAGAATTCCGCGTGCCCCTCGCCGACTGGTGCTGCGAGGCCGAGTTCAACTTCAGTGTCATTAACGATTCCGAAGTCTCCCAAAGCGAGTGGCGTCCACGTGGCCTCTGAGAGCACCGCGCTGCGCGCACTTGGGCTGATGATCAGGGTAGAGACACCATCCGAGTCATGGCCTCGATGCACGTATTGTTCGACGATCAACCAGCCAGTGGGAAACCGCTCGATACCTCGCATCGCGGATGTTGGCGCCAAGGCGGAGTGATGAAACTCCAGTGGCCCCCGCCACTCATCCGCGAGTGATCGGGAGCGAGACGTGTAACCGTCGATGTTGGGGATTGTCACATCAACCACTCTCGCGTGAACCTCTGACACTGCTTTGCAGGCGCGCCTCGTCGTGATCTGGACCATAGGCAGTCTTCGGCTGAACCAAGCGTGACTGCGGTCGGCGAACGAAACATTCGCGAACCATACCGCGCTGTTCACTCAACACGACGTCGCGAGTGTCAGCGCAGATGTTGGGCATGTAGGGCTCTTTGACGGAACTAATCGACACCGACTGTTTGCGTCTGCATGATTGTGGAGTGACGAACGACGCATCCAATGTATCCGCTGAAGGCCACTACCGCGCCGCCCTGCTTCGTGGCGGCCCTTTGAATGGGCAGATTGTCCCGGTGGAAGGGGACAGCATCCTTCACCAGCTAGAGCTGCCAGTTTCAGAAACCTTCGAGCAAGCGCTATACCAATCGGCCGGCACAGGCGAGAAGACGTCACTTTCGTATGTCCATCACTACGACCACATCGGCGGATCAATCCAGCTCGGCCCTCGGAACCCCTGAGCCGCGCCCTGCTGTCTCGCCGGCGTCGAGGCCGACGACCGGTTGAAATGAATGTGCTAGGTGCATTGACCTGGGTCGTTGTTGACGTGGCAGAGACCTCCGAGGTCGAGTTGGAGCTGTCTAGTTCTTCAGCTCGAAGACACGGAGGTCTCTCTTGTCTAACGCTAATGCCCGGCTGACTCCGGCTGGCAGGTTGATTATGGTTCAGCGCATCCAGTCGGGGCGCCCCGTCGCGCACATTGCGGCGGAGTTGGGGATTTCGCGCGCTACCGCGTGGCGGTTCGTCGTTCTGAGACGAAGAACGAAGCCCTTTGAAAGGCCTGATTCTCGGCTCATAGGTTGCTCAAATGCGGCCAAAAATGCGTGGTGCGCGGTCTGACAGTAGGGGAATTACCCGGTCAAACAAAAAACAGAGATGTGCCCCTGGAGGGATTCGAACCCCCGACCCGCTCCTTAGGACGGAGTGGCTCTTCCACTGAGCTACAGAGGCTGGCGCATCGATTCTAGCCGGGCGGCGCCTGCGCACCGGCCGCGGCGGCGCCGTCCAGCGCCCACCGTAGATACGGCGCGAGGTGCGCGGAGTAGGCGACGGTGAGGTGTGTCTGGTCGTAGCGGATCGGCAGCGTCCCCGCGAACGCCGGGCACACGTCCTGCCAGCACGTGAATGCCAGCGCGTCCACGACGCGATCACCAGACCCCGCCGCGGCGGCCGCCGTCGCCGTCTGCATGTCGCGCCACACCGGCGTGATGCTCGTCGCGCACGCGTACGGCGAGCCGACCCGCGTGTAGCAGTTGCCGAGCGGCGCGCCTTCCGGCGGCGCCTCAAGGTAGACGATGCGGCCCGGCATCCCGTACCGCGCCATCTCGGCCGCCTCCGCGGCGACCAGATCTGCCGCGCTCAGGTCGCGCCCGTCCGTCGTACGCCCCAGCGTGTACGCGTTCGAGACCAGCACCTGCTCGGGGTGGTCGGCGGCGATCATCGCGGCGACGTCGTTCTTGCGCTGCGCGCACGCCTGCATCACCGCGGGGTCGTCGTTCTGCACCAGCACGTCGGTGAACCGGCATCCGTAGAGCCCGACCGTCGTGACGCGGATGGCTCCCCCGCTCTGCTCGGCGAGCGCCTTGAGCGCTGGCGCATACGCCATCGCGGTCGAGTCGCCCACGAGGTACAGGTGCCGCGGAGCATCGGCGCTCCCCCACGTGCACGCGGCGGCATCCGGCAGCGGCGTCGGCGCGAAGCAGTCGTGCGCGGGATTGGCTCCCGACGACTGCGCCATCACCTCGTCGATCGACGGATGCAGATCGGGCCACGCGGTCGCCGAGACCGCCGCCGCGAGATCGGCCTGCAGCGCCGCCGTGGGATCTTCGATCGCGGGCGCCGCCTGGCCCGTTCCCCCGGCCGTCGGCGGCAAGGGACGCGGCTGCTGCACCTGCACGACGAGCACGACCAGCAACGCGGCGGCGACGAGACCGGCGGCAGCCAACGCGACCTGCGTGCGAAAACGCTCCCGCCATGCGGTCATCGGAGCCGCGATCGCCCCGGCCGCGCTGTCCGCCATCGCGACCGACGGCACCCGCGGCGCCTCCACCGGCGGTGGAGCACTCACAGGCTCAACGGGAACGACCTGCGGAACGGATGCCGCTGCCACCTCGACCGACTCCGCCGCCGCACTCTGGGCCGCCGTCCGCGGACTGCCTGGGAAGTAGCGCGTGCCCGGCTGCCACCCCGCGGGACGCCGCGTCGCAATCTCGGGCGCCCGCACGACCGGCACCGCAGGCGCGACCGCGGGCGGCGTGGGCGCCGCGGCATCCGATGCCTCGACCGCCGGCTCCTGGGGAGCGGCCGCAATCGCCGGCACCCGGCCGCCCAGGAACGGCGCGTAGCGCAGCGGTTGCTCGATGATCGCGTACGACGCGAACCCGACGACGGCGATGATCGCCAGGGTCAGCGGCAGCGACCACGGCGACGCGGGCAGCAGCGCGGCGGCGAACACGACCACTGGGAAATGCCACAGATACAGCGAGTACGACGCGTTGCCCACGACCACCGCGACCGGGTTCGTCCACAGGAACAGTGCCCGCGGCGGCGCGGTCACGCCGCCGGCCAGCGCGAGCGCGGTCGCGAGCGTCGGCGCCGCCGCCCACGGCCCCGGGAAGCCCACGGCGGTCATGTCGACGAGCACCAGCGACGCCACGATGCCCGCGACACCGATCCACGCGAGCAGCGCCCCGAGTGCCGCCGGAAGCCGACGCAGCAGCGGCACGCCTGCCGCGAGCAGCGCGCCCAGCGCGAACTCCCACGCGCGCGTCGCCGTCGAAAAGTACGCCACCGTCGGCGCCGACGACCCCTGCAGCAGCGCCCAGCCGAAGGATGCCGCGATCACGACGACCGCCCACCCGGCGGCGACCGCGGCCGCCGCCCGACCGCGGCGCGCCACGGCGGGAACGAACAGCAGCGACACGATCAGCAACCCCGGCCAGACGAGATAGAACTGCTCCTCGACCGACAGCGACCAGAAGTTCTGCAGCGGTGACACCGCGTCGCCGGCATGGAAGTAGTCGGTGCCCTGCTGTGTGAATCGCCAGTTCGACACCAGCAGCAACGCCGAGGCACCGTCCCACATCACCTGCTCCGCCCGCGCCCGACCGAACAGAGCGAACGCGGCCCCGACCACGGCACCGACCGCGACGAGCGCCGCCGGCAGCAGCCGACGGGCACGCCGCGCGTAGAACCGCGACAGGCGGATGCGTCCCGATTCCTGCTGCTCGCGCAGCAGCATTCCGGTGATTACGAACCCCGAGATGACGAAGAACACGTCGACACCGGCAAAGCCTCCTCGCGGCCAGCCGGCCGCGTGCGCGCCGATGACGGCCAGCACGGCGAGCGCGCGCAGACCTTGGATATCGCGACGAAGTGGCACGGGAACGCAGTCGTTCTCAAGGGGAAGGAAGAGGTCGACTCCAGCCTACGGGAGCGCTCTCACCCCCAGATCATCCGGGGGTCGCCCGACGCTCGCCGCCCCCGCGACTCCGGGCGTGTTTTATAGGCTGGCAGGCGTCGCCCGGCGACAGACGATCGAGGAAGAAGGACCTATGCACGCCTCCACACCCCCCACAACGCGACCGCGCTTCCTCGTGCCCGGCATCGCGATCGCGGCGATCATCGTCGCCGTCTGCGTGATCGTGGGGTTGGCCGTCGTCTGGAATTCCAACGGCACGCAGGATGCCGCGGGCACGACCCCCGCCGCCTCAGCGGAGCCCACCCCGACGCCGACGTCCTCGGCATCCGCACCATCGACCGCGAGCACCGACTACCGCGAGCTCTGCGATGCCAACGGAGCCGCGGCGCAGGCGAAGCAGGGCACCGTCGCCGACGACCTCGCCGCCACGCGTCGCCAGTCGGCGGCGATCCGCGCGCTGCTTCCGATGACCGGCGTGCCCGCCGAGGTCGCCGCGGGCGCCGAGGTGTTCGCCGCGTCGACCGATGAGCTCATCGGCGTGCTCGAGGGACTCCCTCCGCAGACGCAGATCGCCGACGTGCCGGTCGAGACCTTCACCAACACGCAGGCGATGCAGGCGGTCGGCAGCGACCCGAACTATCAGGCGTTCATCGGGTGGACGATCGAGACCTGCGGTCTCGCGCTCGCCGGCTGACCGTCGGCCGCGTCAGCGGCGATCTGCCGGATTCACCACGATCGAACGCCGACCGACGGCGAACCAGACGATGGGCCCCATCAGCGGGAACATCAGCGTGACGAGAATCCAGAGCGTCTTCTCCAGGCTCGTCGCCGCCGACGACGCGATGCTGACCACCGCACCGACGAACAGCGCGATGCCCGCAAGTACCACGATCAAGATCAGGACGTGCCAGCCGGAGAACTCCATGCCACCAGCATGGCCCGGCGGTCGTCACCGCGCGAGGTCGGCGGCGACATCCACCAGCGCAGCCCGTACACGGCGCACGGCCGCGCGTGCCAGCGCGTCGGGGCGGGCCAGCACGTCCACGTGACGGTTGAGGGTGACCCCGGCCAGCGGTCGCAGCACCATGCCGTCGGTCGCCAGGGAGCGCGCCGTGAACCTCGGCATGACGGCGATCGCCGCCCCGGCGCGGACGATCTGCGCGGCAACGAAGAACTCGTTCACCCGGTGGGCGATGACCGGCGGCTCTCCGCTCAGCGCAGCGATCGCCTGCAGCACGCCGGTGAGCGGAAAGCCCTCGTGCGTCGAGATCCACGTCTGTCCGCGGAGGGCCGCGGGATCGATCCGATCGGCGGATGCCAGGGGGTGCGCCGCCGGCAGCGCGACGTCCAGCGGTTCGACGAACAGCGGCGTCACCACCATCCGCTCCCGCGGCCAGTCCGGGTCGTGGGCCAGCCGGTGCGCGATGACGAGGTCGTGCGCGGCCACGAGTCCGGGAAACTCCTCGCGCGCGACGTCCTCGTCGGTCAGGGCGACGGGTACGCCGTCGAGCGCGGCCAACAGGGGGCCGAACAGCGCGACGCCCGCACTGTGGAACGCCGACACGCGCACCGGCGCGGCATCGTGGGCGAGGAACGCTCCGACGCTCTCTCGGGCGAGCACGAGCGCCTCGTCGACGCGAGCGCCGGCCGCCGCGAGCGCGCGCCCGGCATCGGTCAGCACCAGCCGACGACCCTGCTTCACGGTGAGCGGCACGGGAACGTCCGCCTGCAGGATCGCCAGTTGCTGAGACACCGCCGATGCGCTCACGTGCAGCGCCGCCGCGACCGCCGAGACGCTGCCGCGATCATCCAACTCGCGCAGCAGGCGCAGGCGCATCGGATCCATAAGCAATCTCTAACACATCGATGAAGACATTGCCCGATGCTCTTCACGACCGTGGCTGTCACGCTGGGCGCATGACCCGCCGCTCCGACCTGCTCGTCGACCTCGCCCTCCTCGCGGTCGCCGCCGTCTGGGGGGCGAGCTTCCTCGTCGCGAAGGACCTCATCGCCCTCACGGGCGTCGCCTCGGCCAACGCCCTGCGGTTCCTTGTCGCCGCCGCCGGCGCCGGCATCCTGTGCGCCCTCACCCGGCAGCGCCTCCCCCGCGGGCGCGGCCTCGTCATCGCCGTGGCCCTGGGCGGCACGCAGGCGGCGGTCATCGGGCTGGAGACCTGGGGCGTGAGCCTCACCTCCGCGACCAATGCGGGCCTGCTCATCAGCCTGGCCCTCGTCATGACGCCGGCGCTGGAGGGCATCGCGTCACGCGTGTGGCTGCCGCGGTCGTACTTCATCGCCGCCGTGGCCGCCGTCGTCGGCGTCGCGCTGCTGGTCTCGGGCGACGGCATCCACCTGCCGACCGCGGGCGACGTGCTCGTCATCGCCGCCGCGGTCGTGCGCGCGGTGCACGTCACCGCCAGCGGACACCTGACCCGCGGGCGGCGCGACAGCTCGCTCGGGGTGGTCGTCGTGCAGCTGATGGTCGGCAGCGTCGTGTTCTCGGCGATCGCGGGGCCCGCCCTGCCGGTCGCGGTCTCCCGCCTGGATGCCGCGGCCCTCGCCGACGTGCTGTTCCTCGGACTGCTCTGCTCGGTGTTCGCCTTCGCGGTGCAGCTCTGGGCGGTGCGGCGCACGTCGGCCGCACGCGCGAGCATCCTCATGGGCACCGAACCCGTCTGGGCGCTCGTGGTCGGCGTGGCCATCGGCGGCGAGGCGATCGGGCCTGTCGGCGTCGCGGGGGCGGCACTCATCGTCGGCGCGAGCTACGCCGGGCAGGCGATCGAGCGCCGTCACCGCCTGGCCCGACCTGCGACGGAGCAGGCCGCGTCAGTGGAACAGGCGCCGCCACACGTTCGTGTCGGCGAGGTCGATCAGCTCGTCGCCGCGCCCCGACAGCACGGTGCGCAGCGCCCAGAGTGAGAACCCCTTCGCCTGGGCGAGCGTGATCGACGGCGGCATCGCCAGCTCCTGACGCGCCGTGACGACGTCGACCAGCACCGGCCCGTCGGTCGCGAGCGCCTGCGCGATCGCTCCGCGCAGCTCGCTGCCCTTCTCCACCCGGATGCCGGTGATGCCCATCGCCTCGGCGATCGCGGCGAAGCTCGGATTGTCGAGCCCCGTGCCGAAGTTGACGATGCCCGCCGCTTTCATCTCCAGCTCGACGAAGTTGAGCGACGAGTTGTTGAACACGACGATCTTCACGGGCAGGTCGTTCTGGCGGATCGACAGCAGATCGCCGAGGAGCATCGCCAGCCCGCCGTCGCCGGCGAGCGCGATCACCTGCCGCGACCGGTCGACGCCCTGCACCCCGAGCGCCTGCGGCATCGCGTTGGCCATCGATCCGTGCGCGAACGAGCCGATCAGCCGGCGCGTGCCGTTCATGTGCAGATAGCGGGCGGCCCAGATCACGGGGCTTCCGACGTCGGCGGTGAACACGGCATCCGCGTCGGCGAGCTCGTCCAGCACGCGCGCGACGTACTCCGGCCGCACCGGAGCCTTGCCGTCGTCGACGGCCAGGTCGTCGAGCCGCTCGCGCGTCGTGCGGTAGTGGGCGACGCTGTCGTCCAGATGCTTCGACGAGCGGTCGCCCTGCAGCAGCGGCAGCAGCGCGTTCGCGGTCTCTTTCACACCGCCGACCAATCCCACGTCGATGGGCGTCCGCCGCCCCAGCTGCTCGCCGCGGATGTCGACCTGGATCACCGTCGCCTTCGAGGGGAAGAACTGACGGTACGGAAAATCGGTGCCGAGCATGAGCAGGGTGTCGCACGACTCCATCGCCTTGTACCCCGACGAGAAGCCCAGCAGCCCCGTCATGCCCACGTCGTAGGGGTTGTCCCACTCGATGTGCTCCTTGCCGCGCAGGGCGTGCACGATCGGCGCCTGCAGCGTCTCGGCGAGGGCGAGCACCTCGTCATGCGCGCCCGCGACGCCCGACCCGGCGAGGATCGTCACCTTCTTGGCGTCGTTGAGCGCGGTCGCGGCGGCGGCCAGAGCGGATGCCGAGGGCAGCACCGTCGAGCCGGCCGCCCGGATCGGGGCCGTCGGCCGCCGGTCGGGCGCGTCGGCGAAGAACACGTCGCCGGGCACGACGACGACCGCGACGCCGCGCTTCTCGACCGCGGTGCGCATGGCGATCTCCAGCACCCAGGGCAGCTGGGCCGGGTCGCTCACCAGCTCGGTGTAGACGCTGCACTCGCGGAAGAGCTCCTGGGGGTGCGTCTCCTGGAAGTAGGTGCTGCCGATCTCGGCCGACGGGATGTGCGAGGCGATCGCCAGCAGCGGCACGCGGTTGCGGTTGGCGTCGAACAGACCGTTGATGAAGTGCAGGTTGCCGGGGCCGCACGAGCCCGCGACGACGGCGAGCTCGCCCGTCAGCTCGGCCTCGGCACCGGCGGCGAAGGCGGCGGCCTCCTCGTGCCGCATGTGCATCCAGCGGATCGCATCGTCGCCGCCGTCGCGTCGCAGCGCATCGGTGAAAGCGTTGAGCGAGTCGCCGGGAAGACCCCAGATGCGGGTGACGCCGGCGCGCTTGAGGGTGTCGATGAAGAAGTCTGCAACGTTCGCCATGCCCCCGACGCTACGCCGCTTGTCCGCGTCACGGGGTTGGACGATCGTCGAGTCCTGTTCCGTCCCGCGCACCCCCCGGTCGTTGAGCGAGGGCCACCGGCCCGAGTCGAAACGCCGATGCCGGAAAAACCCACCCCCGGTCGTTGAGCGAGGGCCACCGGCCCGAGTCGAAACGCCCCACCCCGCGAAACCCCGTTTCGACTCGCTCGCTCCGCTCACTCGCTCAACGACCGGGGAGGTTGCGGGCGCTACGGCAGCAGCTCGCTGCGCAGCAGGTCGACGAGGCCCTGCGCGGCGGCGGTCAGGGGGCGACGGCGCGACCACGCGAGAGACACCTCGAACGCCGGAACGGCGTCGTCGAGCGGGACGATGCGCACCGGCATCCGCGGGGCGGGGTCGGCGAACGGACGCCCCGAGTCCGACGAGGCCGCCAGCGCCGCGAAGCGCGGCACGATCGCCAGGCCCAGTCCCTGCGGGACGTACGCGGCGGCCGTGGAAAGATCGGCGACCTCGATGAGCACACGGCGCGACACCCCGGCGTGGGCGAAGGCATCATCGACGATGCGCCGCGACCCGTAACCCGGCGGCAGATCCACGAAGCTCTCCCCCTCGAGCATCCCGAGCGTCACCCCCTCGGCATCCGCGAGGGGATGCGTGCCGGGCACGACGAGCACGTACGGCGATGCGGCGACGGCCTCGCCCCGCAGGCTCGCCGGAAGCGCGTCGACGACCGCGAGCAGCGCCAGGTCGATCTCGCCGCGTTCGAGCTGCGCGACCAGGCCCGACGATCCCAGCCCCGTCGCGCGCAGCTGCACCGCGACGGCGGGGTGCCGCGCGTGATAGCGGCCCAGCAGCCCCGGCACGTCGATAAGATCGACGCCCGTCATGAGCCCCATCGTGACGGCTCCTCGCAGCTCGGTCGCCGCGGAGGCGACCGCCTCGCCGATCTCGCGCATCTGCTCGAGCACCGCCTGAGCGCGCGTCAGCAACTCCTCCCCGGCACCGGTGAGTCGGATCTGCCGATGAGAACGGTCGAACAGCTCGACGCCCAGTTCACGTTCCAACTCGCGCACGGTGGTCGACACCGCCGACTGCGCGAGCAGCAGGCTGTCGGCCGCCCGCGTGAAGCTCATCTCTCGGGCAACGGCGACGAAGATGGAGAGGTGGCGCACATCCATGCCTCGATCATGCCGCCCTCATCGACGTGACGGAAATCATCTGCGAATCAGATGATTCGCATCGCCGACGCCGTCTTCCTCGCCCGACGCCGGCGACGGAGCATGGAGTCATGAGTATCGCCGCCGTCGCCACCGCATCTCCGTCGCCCTCCGACACGCACGTGCCAACGCCGCCCGCGGGACGTCGCGCTGCCGACCGCGTCGTCGACGTGCTCATGGCGCACGGCGTGCGGTGGGTGTTCGGCGTGCCCGGGGCGAAGATCGACCCCGTCTTCGACGCGCTCGCGGCGGTGCAGGGGGTCGCCGGGGCGCCGCAGCTGATCACGTGCCGCACCGAGCAGAACGCGGTCTTCATGGCCGCCGCGGTCGGCCGGCTCACCGGCATTCCCGGTGTCGTGCTGGTCACCAGCGGCCCCGGCACCGCGAACCTTGCGACGGGGCTGCTCACCGCGACGACCGAGGGCGACCCGGTGGTCGCGATCTGCGGCGCGGTGTCGCGCACACAGCACCTGAAGCGGGCACACCAGGCGATGGATGCCGTCGGCATGCTGCAGACCGTCACGGTCTCGGCCGCCGAGGTCACCGCCGCCGACAACGCCGCCGAGGCGATCGTGAACGCGTTCCGCGCCGCGACGCGCGAACCCCGCGGCGCCGCCGCCGTGGTGCTCCCCTACGACGTGTCGACCGCGACGACGGCGATCGGCTTCCGCGATGCGATCGTGCCCGCCGTCACCGGCGGGGCGGCCTCGGCATCCGTCGATCGCGCCGCCGCGCTGCTGCGCGAGGCCCGATTCCCCGTGATCCTCGCCGGGGCCCGCAGCGGTGATCCCCGCACCGTCGACGCCCTTCACGCGCTGCTGCGCGCCACCGGGCTGCCGGTCGTGGAGACCTTCCAGGCCGCCGGCATCATCTCGCGCGAGCTCGAACACCACTACCTCGGACGTGTGGGTTTCGCCCGCAATCAGCCCGGCGACGTGCTGCTGCACCACGCCGACCTCGTGCTCACCGTCGGCTACGACCCCGTCGAGTTCGTGCCCGCGGAATGGAACGCCGGCAAGGACCGCCGCATCGTCCACATCGACACCATCCCGGCCGACATCGACAACGACTATCGACCGACGGTCGAACTCGTCGGCGATCTCGCCACGAGCCTCGTCGACCTACTCCTCGCCGTGGACGGCGCGGGCCTTCCCCTCGAGCACGATGCCGAGACCGCCCGCATCGTCGACCGTGAGCGCACCCGCCTCGCCGAGAACACCGACCTCGGCGACCCCGACCACGACGACGCGTTCGGCCTCGACCCCGTCGCGGTCGTCGCCGGCATCCGCGCCGCCCTCCCCGACGCCGCCACCGTGCTCTGCGACGTCGGCTCGAACTACCTCTACATGGCGCGCCACTTCCGCACCTACCGACCGCGCTCGCTCCTGTTCTCCAACGGGCAGCAGACCCTCGGCGTCGCCCTGCCCTGGGCCATCGCGGCCAGCCTCGCCGACGCGGGCGCGCCAGTCGTGTCCGTGTCGGGCGACGGGGGGTTCCTCTACTCCGCCGTCGAGCTGGAGACCGCCGTGCGCGTCGGGGCGAGCTTCACGCACATCGTGTTCAACGACTCCGCCTACGACATGGTCGCCTTCCAGCAGGTCGAGAAATACGGACGCACCGCGGCGGTCGAACTCGGCGCCTACGACGTGGTGGCGTTCGCGGAGTCGTTCGGCGCCCACGGCCACCGGGTCACCCGCATCGACGACCTCGTTCCGACGATCCTCGCCGCGATCGCCGAACCCGGCCCCTCGGTGATCGACGTGCCCGTCGACTACCGCGACAACCTGCGCCGCCTGGGCGGCGACCTGCTCGCCGACGTGCTGCTGTGAGCAGACTCCGGCCTCGCGGCATCCACCCTCCCTCCTCCCGAAAGGACAGCGCATGAGCGCCGAACGTCACACCCTGTTCCAGACGAGCCTCATGGCCGCGCTGCTGGACGGCATCTACGAAGACGACATGACGGTCGGCGAACTGCTCGAGCACGGCGATTTCGGCATCGGCACGTTCAACGCCCTCGACGGCGAGATGGTCGTCGTCGACGGCGTCGCCTACCGCCTGCGCGGCGACGGCACCGCCGCCGCGGCATCCGCCGACTCGGCGACGCCGTACGCGGTGGTGACCGACTTCGTGCCCACCCTCACGCGGACGCTGCCCGACGGCGTCACGCGCGCCGAGGCCTCGGCCGCGATCGATGCGATCACCGCGTCGGCCAACTACATGTACGCGCTGCGCATCACGGGGCGCTTCCGGCGGGTGACCGCCCGGACGGTCACCCGCCAGCAGAAGCCGTACCGACCGATGACCGAGGCCACCGACGACGATGCCGTGCTGCAGTTCGACGAGGTCGACGGCACGATCGTCGCCTTCCGCACCCCGCTGTACGAGCAGGGCATCGGCGTTCCCGGATGCCACGCGCACTTCATCGACGACGGACGCACGCGCGGCGGCCACGTGCTCGACTTCGTGCTGGATCACGGCACGGTCGAGCTGTGCCTGTGCACCGACCTGCACCTGCGCCTGCCGCTGACGACGGAGTTCCGCGAGGCGGCCCTCGCCCCCGACGACCTGGCCGACCAGCTCGCCAAGACCGAGCAGCACGCCGGCCGCGCCTGACCCCCTCTCTCCCCCTCCCGCGAGCCGCCACGAACGCGCCGATCCGCCATGATGCTGCGCGCAAAATCATGGCGGCTCGGCGAAAAGATGGCGGCTCGGCGGGGGTGGGGGGGTGGGGAGGTCAGCGGAAGTCGCGGGAGCGGTGGCGCACGCCGACGCGCAGGTCTTCGAAGGCGTCGGCGACGAGGTTGGTGACGCCTTCGGGCGACCGCTCGAGCATGCCGCGGGCGATGAGGGCGGGCGCATCGCGCAGCACGCGGCGATAGCGGTCCCAGACGCCTTTCGAGCAGATGACGTTGACGAGGCCGTGCTCGTCTTCGAGGTTGATGAAGGTGATGCCGGATGCCGTCGCCGGCCGCTGCCGGTGCGTGACCAGGCCCGCGACCTCGACCCGGCGGCCGACCTCGTGCGTGCGCAGCTCTCGCGAGGTGAGCACGCCGCGGGCATCCAGCGGGGCACGGTAGTGCGTGAGGGGGTGATCGTCGGTCGAGATGCCCGTGGCCCACAGGTCCGCGGCCAGCACGTCGTAGGTCGAGGGGTCGCCGAACAGCGGCGGCTGCACGGCGACGAGCGAGTCGGGCAGGAACTCGGGCAGATCCTGTGCCGCGTCGCCGGCCAACCAGATGCCCTCGCGACGGCTGACGCCCATGCTCTCGAAGGCGCCCGCCGTCGCCAATGCCTCCACCTGTGCGGCGGTGGCACCCGTCCGCCGCACGAGGTCGCGCAGGTCACGGAACGGCCCGTCGGCGTCGCGGGTGGCGACGATGCGTTCCGCGAGCCGCTCTCCCACCCCGGTGACCGCCGCAAGTCCCAGCCGCACCGCGTGGCCGGCGTCGCGACGGTGGGCGGCCGAGACGTCGGGAGCGGTGATGTCGAACAGGGGCACGGGAGGCTGGTGACGATCGGTGCAGGAGGGGATGCCGGTGGGAGCGCCGCTGCCGTCGGCATCGAGGGGCTCGAGCCCGGCATCCACCCCGGAGGCGTGCAGGTCGGGACGACGCACGACGACACCGTGGCGGCGGGCGTCGGCGGTGAGGGTCGCCGGCGAGTAGAACCCCATCGGCTGCGCACGCAGCAGAGCCGCCAAGAACGCCCCGGGGTAGTGCAGCTTCAGCCATGACGAGGCGTAGACGAGCAGCGCGAACGACAGGGAGTGGCTCTCGGCGAAGCCGAAGTTCGCGAACGCCTGGATCTTCGCGTAGATGTCGTCGGCGACGGCTCCCACCAGACCGTTGCGCGCCATGCCGTCGTAGAGCTTCTGGCGCACCGACTCGATGCGCTCGATGCCGCGCTTGGAGCCCATGGCCCGGCGCAGCACGTCGGCATCCTCTCCGGTGAGGTCGCCGACGGCCATGCCCATCTGCATCAGCTGCTCTTGGAACACCGGCACCCCGAGGGTGCGCTCCAACACCGGGATGAGCTTCTCGTGCGCATACGTCGGCTCCTCCAGCCCGAGCTTGCGCCGCACGTACGGGTGCACCGCCCCGCCCTGGATGGGTCCGGGCCGGATCAGCGCGATCTCGATCACCAGGTCGTAGAACCGCCGTGGCTGCAGTCTCGGCAACAGCCCCATCTGCGCGCGCGATTCGACCTGGAACACGCCGATCGAATCCGCGCGGCACAGCATGTCGTAGACGGCCGCCTCCTCCTTCGGAATGCTCTGCAGCGTCCAGGTCTCGCCCGTCGCCTCCGCGATGAGGTCGAAGCAGTACTGCAGCGCGGCGAGCATGCCGAGTCCGAGCAGGTCGAACTTCACGAGCCCCATCCAGGCGGCGTCGTCCTTGTCCCACTGGATGACGGTGCGATTCTCCATCCGCGCGTGCTCGATGGGCACCACCTCCCCCACCGGCCGCTCGGTGAGCACCATGCCCCCGGAGTGGATGCCGAGATGGCGGGGCGCCTTCAGCAGCTCACCGGCGTACGCGAGCACCCGGTCGGGGATGTCGTGCGCGCCGGCGACGGCGCCGTCCCACCGCTCCACCTGCTTCGACCAGGCGTCCTGCTGCCCGGGCGAGTGCCCGAGCGCCTTGGCCATGTCGCGCACCGCGTTCTTCGGTCGGTACTGGATGACGTTCGCGACCTGCGCCGCGCGCTCACGTCCGTACTCGTCGAAGACCCACTGGATGATCTCCTCCCGCCGATCAGAGTCGAAATCGACGTCGATGTCGGGCTCTTCCTCCCGCATCGCCGACAGGAAGCGCTCGAAGGGCAGGTTGTAGAAGATCGAGTCGATCGCGGTGATGCCCAGCAGGTAGCACACCGCGCTGTTGGCGGCCGATCCCCGCCCCTGGCAGAGGATGCCGCGCCGACGTGCCTCGGCCACGATGCCGTGCACGATCAGGAAGTAGCCGGGGAAGTCCTTCTGCTCGATGACGCCGAGTTCCTTCTCGATGCGGGCCCGCCCGTCGCCGTCGAGGTCGGGGTACATGTGTGGCACCGCGTCCCAGACGAGCCGGCGCAGCCACGACATCGGCGTATGCCCTTCGGGGACGGGGAGCTTCGGCAGCGCGGGCTTGGCGCGGCGCAGCGGGAAGGCGAGTTCGTCGGCGAGGGCGACCGTGCGGGCGATCGCACCGGGATAGCGCCGGAACCGCCGCGTCATCTCGGCGCCCGAGCGCAGGTGTGCGCTCGCATGCGACGGCAGCCACCCGTCGAGCTCGTCCAGCCCTCGATTCGCCCGCACCGCCGCGACCGCCGCCGCCAGATGCACACGTTCGGGAACCGCGTAGTGCACGTTGTTGCTGGCCAGCACCGGAAGGCCGCGTGCGGCGGCCAGAGCGGCCAGCACATCGTTGTCGCGGGTGTCGGTGGGGGCGCCGTGGTCGATCAGCTCGACGAAGACCGCCTCGCGGCCGAACAGGCTGACGAGCCGGTCGAGCGCCGATGCGGCCGCATCCGCACCTCCGGCGGCGAGCGCCTGCCGCACGGCGCCCTTGCGGCATCCGGTGAGCACCGCCCAGTGCCCGCCACCGCGATCGGCGAGATCATCGAGGTCGTACCAGGGACGCCCCTTCTCACCGCCGGCGAGCTGGGCATGCGTGATCGCGGCGGCGAGACGGTGATACCCCTCTTCGCCGCGGGCCAGCACGAGCAGGTGCGATCCGAGCGGATCGGCGGCGCCCGACCGGGCGGGGCTCGGTGCACTCAGCAATCCGGCCGGCGGCGCCCCCAGGTCCGCACGGCCACCCGCACCGCCACCCGCGCCGTCGCCGAGCGTCAGCTCCGCGCCGAAGACGGTCTTCAGCTGCAGCTGCTCCGCCGCCTCGGCGAAGCGGGCGATGCCGTAGAACCCGTCGTGGTCGGTGATCGCGAGGGCGTGTAGCCCCAATCGCTCCGCCTCCTCGGCGAGCTCGGCCGGCGACGACGCCCCGTCGAGAAAGGAGAACGACGAGTGCGCGTGCAACTCGGCATAGGGAACGGCATCCGCGGGGCGTTCGATCGGGGGCGGCTCGTACTTTCCGCGTTTGCGCGAGAAGGCCGGGCCGTCACCGCCGTCGGGTTGTTTGTCGCCGCCGATGTCGGGAGAGCCCAGCAGCCGCGCCATCTCCGACCAGCGCACCGACGGATTGTTGAAGCCCATCAGTCGTACCTCCCCTCGATCTGCCAGACGCCCTCCTCGCACACCAGCAGCCATGCCCCCTGGGCGTCGTCGACCATCTGGAAGCGATGCGCTCGTCGCGCTCGGGCGGGATCCCACTCGCGTTCGATGACCGGCCACGGCCCGGCCCAGGTGCGGATGCCGCGGCGTCTGCCCCCGAGCTCGATCACGGTCGGCATCGCCGTGGGCTCGCCCCGCGCATCGACCGCGATCATGTCGCCGTCGTCGTCGAGCACCGCCACCGGCACGCCCTCGGCGAACACCGCCGAGGGCAGCGGGTCGGGAAGGCTCCCGGGCCAGGGCCGCTCGCCGGCCTGCAGGTCGCCCGCGACATCGCCCCACGGCACGAGGCGCTGCCGCTCGCCCAGCCAGCGCCCTCCGCCGACGGCCGGGGTCAGCACGCCCTGATGGCCGAGCATCGCCTGTACGCGGGAGAGTGCGCGGTGCACGCGCTCCTCGGGCCCCGACCCGAACAGACGTGCGGTGTGGTGGGCGGCGGCATCCACCGCCTCGGGTTCGATCCGCACCCGGCCCACGGCGCTACGCAGCTGTCCGGGCAGGTGATTCGGCAGCGCACCGTTCTTTCCCCCGCCCGGGCTCTGCTCGGCGAGCTGCCAGCGCACCCGGTCGACGACGGCTGCCGCATCGAAAGCCCCCGGGTGCAGCCAGACCCGTTCACTGCGCTCGCCGCGATCACCGGTCAGCACGACACGCAGCTCGGTGCAGACCAGCCCCTGCGCACCCAGACGGGAGACGAACTCCGCGGCGGGAACCCGCAGGGCGAAGGCGATCTGATCGGCGGTCTCCACGGGCGGCTCGAACGCCACCTCGCGGTGGAGTTCAGGCGGCGGTGTGCGAGCGGTGACCGGTCGGGGATCGCGGCCGGAGGACAGCGCGTACAACCACTGGCCACGGGTGCCGAAGCGCTCCACCAGACGGTCGGCGCCCAGCGCGGCGACCTCCCCCACCGTCTGCACCCCGAGCCGGCCGAACAGCGAGGCCAGCTCCTCATCGAGCACGACGACCGGCAAAGGGGCGAGGAAGTCCGCCGCGGTGCCGGCGGGCACGATCCGCACCGGATCCTCGCGGCGGGTGCCGGAGCGCGCCGCCTGTTCGGCCGTGAAGGTGCCGTCGGCGATGCCCACGCGCACGTCGTCGATGCCCAGCGCGACGATCGCTCCGGCCAGCACGGTGGCGGCGGCCGCCTCGCCGCCGAAGTAGCGCGCCGGCCCCCGGGCGCGCAGCGCGCACAGTCCGGGCTGCATCACCTGCACGTTCGGCGCGACCTCTTCGATCGCCGCGATCAGAGGGGCGAACGCGCGGTGATCGCGCACGGCGTCGGCATCCACCACGGTCAGCTGCGGGCAGCGCGCCTGGGCATCGCGGCGGCGCATACGCCGGCGCACACCCGCGGCACGCGCCGCGGCCGAGCAGGCGACGACCGCCCCCTTCTCGAACACGGCGATCGGCTCCGCGGCGTCGAGGGGGTCGTCGCCGTCGCGGGTGGTCGCGACGATCGGCCAGTCGGGCACCCAGACCACCAGGCTCCGCGGCGGGGTGCCCGCAGGGAGGACAGTCATCTCATACCGCCCGTCGCATCGGCACGGGTTCGGGCAGGCGCGTGCGGGTGGGCTGCGATTCGCCGCCCAGGCGGCCCCGGTCGTCGGGCAGCATCAGGCGCCGTGAGCGCGGCACCGGCGCCCGGCGGCTGGTCACGGTGACCGTGAGCTCACGGCCCGACAGGATGCCGTGCCCTGCGCCGAGGCCCGACCACGACGGATCGGACACATCGATCATGGCCTCCGTCTGCGGCCACGGCCCCTGGACGAGCAGCACCGCCTCGCGCTCGCGCATGCGGGCGGCCAGCCGGGCCACCTCGCTGTCCTTCGCCCGCGACGGCGGGCGCACCGCGACCACCGACAGCACGTCGGCGAGGGTCGAGGTGACGGCCAACCACCGCTCTCCGGGGTCGGGCACCAGCACGAGCCGCGACAGGTCGACCCCGGCAGCGCGGGCCGCTTCGACGCCCACGTGCGGCATGCCGACGACGGCGCACCACGACCCGGCCTGCGAGGGCTCTGCGAGCAGGGCGAACAGCAGCGCCATCGACCGTCCGAGCGCGTAGGCTCCCCCTGTTCGCAGTCCGCCGCCGGGCAGCAGCTCCGCCAGCGCCGGGGCGACGGGGAGCACGGGCGTGTCGAGGCGACGCCCCTGCATACGCTCCATCTGAGCGCGCAGGGTGCTCACGGTGCCCGCGACATCCGCGGCAGCAACGGTCCCCACGATCGGCCTCACTTCGACAGATTAGAACATGTATTCGAGTACTTCAATGTGCTTTTCTCGAAGATAGGAACGGGTTCGGACATTGCGCGCCGGCGCGCACATCTGCCCGAAACATGCGGCTGATAGGACGGACGGCATGACCGGATCGCTCACCCTCACCGGCGCCGCCCGCATCGTGGAACGCTTCGACGACCCCGCCCGCGACCGCGGCGGCGACCTCGTGATCCGAGGCGGACGGGTCACCACCGCGGCATCCGCACCGTCGCCGGACGAAAGCGTCGACACCCTCGACGCGGACGGCGGCATCGTCACCCCCGGCCTCGTCAACGCGCATCACCACCTGCTGCAGTCGGGCTTTCGCACCCTTCCCGGCACCCGCGGCGTGCCGATGCGCGAGTGGCTGCCGGCCATGGCCGCCGCCTACGCCGACGCCCGGATCGACGCGTCCCTGGTCGGTGCGACCGCCGGGGTCGGCGTGGCCGAGTCGCTGCTGAGCGGGGTGACGACGGTCGCCGACCATCAGCTCAACTGGCCCGACCCGGCGCGCAGCGACGATCCCGTCGGCGACACCGTGGCCATCGCGCGGGCGATCGCCGATGCCGCCGCGGCACTCGGCGCCCGGCTCGTGTTCGTCCGCGGCTCGGCGCGCGACGCGCCGGATGCCGCGGCGGCGAGCGCAGACGCCATCGTGCGCGCCCTGCTCCCCGACGCCGCGGCATCCTCTCCGGGCGGCACGAGCGCCGACGGCATGCTGCAGCTCGCCGTCGGTCCCGCCGGCGTGCACTCCGACAGCGAGGAGACCTTCCGCGCGTTGGGCGACGTCGCCCGACGCCACGGGCTGCGCCGGCGCACCCAGGCGAACGAGCAGGTCGACACCGAGATCGCCCTGGCCCGCTATGGCCGCCGGCCCCTGGACCTCCTCGAGGAATGGGGCTGGCTCGAGCCGGGGGTGACGATCGCGCACCTGTGCGACGTCACCGACGACGAGATCGTGCGACTGGGCGCCGCCGGCATCACCGCGACCCACGCTCCGGGCTGCGACGTGCCGATGGGCTGGGGCATCGCTCCGGTGCGCCGCCTGCAGGAGGCCGGCATCACGGTGGGACTGGGCACCTCCGGCGGCGGCTCCAACGACGCCGGGCACCTGCTCGCCGATGCGCGGCTGGCGATGCAGGTGTCGGGCATGGTCGGCACCGCCCTCCCGGCCCGTGACGTGCTCGCCATGGCCACCTCGGGTGGTGCGAGCGGCCTCGGACGCGCCGACCTCGGCATTCTGACTCCGGGAGCGGCGGGCGATCTCTGCGTCTGGGATGTCTCCGGGGTCGCCGACGCCGGAGTGGCCGACCCGGTCGCGGGCCTGCTCTGGGCCCATCCGGGACGCCGCCCTCGCCATGTCGTGGTCGCGGGACGCGTCGTCGTCCGCGACTACCGGCTGGTCACCGCCGACGAAGACGCCCTCACCGGGGCCCTCCGGGAGCGCGTCGGCCGGTGAGCGTCGCGGCGCCGTTCCGGCATCGCGTCAGGCGTCGAGCACGATCCGCGGGCACGCTGCGCGCGAGACGCACACCATCATGACCGCGCTCTGCTCGCGCTCGAGCGGCGTGAGCACGGAGTCGCGGTGCTCGATCTCGCCCTCCAGGACGGGCACCTCGCAGGTGCCGCACGTCCCGCGACGGCAGCTGGAGAGCACCATCGTCGTGGGGCTCTGCTCCTCGATCGCCTCCAGCACCGACTGCCCGGGCTGCACGGTCACGATGTCGCCCGACAGGGCGAGCTCGACCTCGAACGGGTCCGGCCAGACGGGCTCGCCGTACTCGATCGCCTCGAACCGCTCGACGTGCAGCGCTGCGGCGCGGCCGGCGGCTTCGAAACCGTCCTCGAGGGCGGCGATCAGCCGGGCGGGTCCGCACGCGTAGACCGGACCGCCGTCACCCGCGGCATCCACCAGCCCGGCCACATCCAGACGTGCCCCACTGTCGGCGGGGTACAGACGCACCCGCCCCGCGCCACCGTCGAGCGCGCGCAGCTCGTCGACGAATGCCATCGTCGACAGCGACCGTCCGGCGTAGTCGAGGGTCCACTCCGCTCCGGCCTGCGCCGCCGCCCGCACCATGCCGAGAAGGGGCGTGATCCCGATGCCCCCGGCGACGAAGCGGTGGGTGACGGCGGGAACGATCTCGTACGCGAAGTGGTTGCGCGGTCCGCGCACGCGCAGGCGCTGCCCCACCTGCACCTCCTCGTGCACCCGCACCGATCCGCCCCGTCCCTCGTCTTCGCGCAGCACCGCGACCCGCCAGGTGGAGCGGTCGGCCGCGTCACCGCAGAGCGAGTACTGCCGTTCGACGCGCTCGGCCGCGGGCACGCGCGCGTCGGAGAAGATCAGATCGACGTGCGATCCGGGCTCCCACGCCGGCAGATCGCGGCCGTTGTGCGCGACGAGGTCCAGCGCCACGATCCCGTCGGCCAGCACGGTGCGGGCGGCGACCACGAGGTCACGTTCGACGTCACTGAAGTAGCTCATGGCTCCCACTCTCTCCGCTCGCGCAGCGCCCCCGCGTGCGAGGGCGGCGACCGGCCGCACTCTTCGCGCGGATTTAACACGGCCGCAATCCCGACAGGCCTGGCAGGAAACACGTCGAGCGTTTACTGATTCTCACCCGATGTTGGCCATACCAACAACACTGCACGACACCGCAGACCCCGAGGAGGACGATCAGATGGACGCCGAACTCCTGCAGCCGGGCCAGCGCATCGCCGCCCTGACCGGCCTCACCGCCTGCGGCGAGATCGGCGACCGCCTGGCCTTCGCGGGCGGCGTCGTGGTCGACGCCGATGCGTCCCAGCTCGCGGGCGGCGCCGGCGGCGAGACGGTCGATGCGACGGGCTGGATCGCCCTGCCGCCCCTGGCGGATCTGCACGCCCACCTCGACAAGGGCTACACCTGGACCTCGTTCGGCCAGCCCGAGGGATCGCTCGACGACGCGATCGCGTGCTGGATCGACCACGGCGAGAACCACTCCTCCGACGACATCAAGACCGGCGCCCGGCGGCACCTGGTGGCCGCGCTGCACGCCGGTGTCACGGCCGTGCGCTCGCACACGAACTACCACCTGGGCGACGACCCCCTCCGCGGAGTGCGCGCCCTCATCGAGCTGCGCGACGAGTTCGCCGGCATCGTCGACCTGCAGATCGTCGCCAGCCCCGGCGCGTCCGACGGCCCCGACGACCTCGGACGCGCCGCGGTGGCCCTCGGCATCGACCTCATCGGCGGTTTTCCCCACCTCGCCGAGGACCCCCGCGCCGATCTGGAGCGCAACGCCGCCTTCGCCGAAGAGTTCGGCCTCGGCATGGACCTGCACACCGACGAGACGCTCGACGCGGCATCCACGGGTCTCGCCGAGCTCGCCGCCCGCACGCGGCACTGGCCTGCCGGCGTGATCCGCTCGGCGGGGCACTGCGTGAGCCTGTCCATGCAGGATGCCGAGACCCGCGCCCGCACCCTCGCCGCCGTCGCCGAGGCCGGCGTCTCGATCATCACCAACCCGCTGACCAACCTCTACCTGCAGGGCTGGCAGCATCCGATCGCCACACCCCGCGGCATCCCGCCGCTGCGCGAGATCCTCGCCGCCGGCATCACGCTGGCCGCCGGCGGCGACAACGTGCAGGACCCGTTCAACCCGCTCGGCAACGCCGACATGGTCGATGTCGCCTCCGAGCTCGTCGTCGCCGGTCACCTCACGCCCGCCGAAGCCTGGCACGTCAGCTCGCACGGCGGCCGCGCCGCATTCGGACTGCCGCCGGCGCGAGGACGCGTCGGCGACGTCGCCGACGTCGTGCTCGTGCGCGCCGCGCACACCGCCGAGGCCCTCGCCGAGCGCGCGCCCGACCGCATCGTCATCCGCGACGGGCGCGTGATCGCCGTCCGCCGCCGCGTGGTCAGCAGCGTGCTCGACCTGCGCGCCGTGCCGACTCCGCCCTCCGCCCCGACCTCCGAGGGAGCACTGCTATGAGCACCGCCATCGACTCGACCGCCGCCCCGGTCACCGCCGCGACAGCGGTGGACGCCACCACCGCGCCGACGCTCGCCTTCACCGACGTCGCCAAGGTCTTCGCCACCGGGACGCGCGCCCTGGAGGGCGTGTCGATCGACGTCCGTCCCGGCGAGTTCGTGTCGGTGGTCGGCCCCTCCGGCTGCGGAAAGTCGACCCTGCTGCGCCTGGCCGCCGGCCTCGACGACGCCACCGAGGGCGTGGTCGACGTCCGCGCCGACACGACGAGCTTCGTCTTCCAGGAGGCGACCCTGCTCGAGTGGCGGACGGCCCAGCGCAACGTCGAGCTGGTGGGCGAGCTCGCCGGTGTCGGGGCGGCCGAGCGCCGCCGTCGCGCCGCGGAGACCCTCGAGCTGGTCGGCCTGAAGGGCTTCGAGAACCAGCACCCGCGGGCACTGTCCGGCGGCATGCGCATGCGCGTCTCGATCGCGCGCGCGCTGGTCGCCGAGCCGCAGCTCGCCCTGTTCGACGAGCCGTTCGGCGCCCTCGACGAGATCACCCGCCTGAAGATGCAGACCGAGCTGCAACGCCTGTTCCAGCTCAAAGGGTTCGCCGCGATGTTCATCACGCACTCGATCTCCGAAGCCGTCTACCTCTCCAGCCGCGTGCTCGTGATGAGCGGTCGCCCCGGCCGCATCGTCGACGACATCGAGCTGCCCTGGTCCTACCCCCGATCCCCCGAGTTGCGATACGAACCCGAGTTCGGACGCATCGTCGGACACCTCTCGCACGCTTTGGAGGCGCACTCGTGAGCCAGAACCTCGCCCTGAAGGCCCCGGCCTCGCTCGCCGACACGTCCGCGTCCGGCTCGCCCGCTTCATCGGCGGCGGATGCCGCGGCATCCGCCGAGACGACGACCGCCTCGATGGCCGCCCGTCGCCCCCGCGCCCGCAGCGCCGGGTCGGTCGCCCGCGGCGCCTGGTCGCGGGCCATGCCGATCGTCGCGGCGCTGATCGGCATCATCGCGATCTGGTACGCGGTGTCGTACCTGCTGCTCAGCGAGAGCCGCCGCTTCCTGCTGCCGCCTCCCCACCAGGTGCTGGCCGAGACGATCGGCAACGACAAGGTGATCGGCCCGATGATCGCCGCCCTCGGCCAGACCATCACGGTCGCCCTCATCGGCCTCGCGATCGCCGTCCTCATCGGCATGGGGTGGGCGATCGTCATGTCGCAGTGGACCCTCGCCGAGAAGATCCTCTACCCGTACGCCGTGATCCTGCAGACGATCCCGATCCTCGCGCTCACGCCGCTGATCGGCATCTGGATGGGCTACGGGCTTCCCGCCCGCATCGTGGTCTGCGTCATCATCGCGGTGTTCCCGATGATCTCCAACACGCTGTTCGGCCTGCAGTCGGCCACGCCCGCCGCCCACGACCTGTTCACGCTGCAGAAGGCCACGAAGTGGCAGCGGATGACGAAGCTCATGCTGCCCGCAGCCATCCCGTCGATCTTCACAGGCCTGCGCCAATCGGCCGGCCTCGCCGTCATCGGCGCCATCGTCGGAGACTTCTTCTTCCAGCAGGGCAGCCAGGGCATCGGTGGGTTGCTGCGCACCTACACGCTGCGCCTGAACATGGAGCCGCTGTTCCTCGCGATCATCTTCACGGCTCTGTTCGGTGTGATCGTCTTCTCGATCTTCGCCGCGCTGGACCGCGTCGTCGTCGGTCGGCTGTTCGGCGTCGCCACCCGCTGACGCACCTCTTCTTTCCCTCCCTGCACCACGAACACGCACCACCCGTCTGTCCACACCGCACCCGAAGCCTTCCAGGAGGACACCGTGTCACAGCCCGCCTTTCTCTCCCGCCGCGTGATCGCACGCACCGTCGCGATCGGAGCGCTCGCCGCCACCGTCGCCGCCGTCGCGGGATGTTCCAGCACCGACGCCGCGGCTCCGGCGACCTCCTCGGCGGCGAACGTCGCCGAGAAGGGCGGCCCGCTCGACCTCGCCAGCGTCTGCCCGGCGACCGTCGTCATGCAGCAGGACTGGCAGCCCGAGTCCGAGCACGGCGCCATGTACAACCTCGTCGGCGACGGCTACACCGTCGACACCGACAAGAAGACGGTCACCGGTCCCCTGGTCGTCGACGGCACCGACACCGGTGTCAAGATCGAGGTGCGCTCCGGCGGCCCCGCGGTCAACTTCCAGCCCGTCCCGGCCCTGATGTACCTCGACACCGACATCCTCATCGGTGCGGTCAACACCGACGCCGCGATCGTCGCGAACGCCGACCAGCCCACCGTCGCGGTGACCTCGCAGCTGACCTTCAGCCCGCAGATCCTCATGTGGGACCCGGCGAGCCACAACGGCGCGACGACGATCAAGGAGGCCGCGTCCGGCGGCGACCCGATCGTCACCTCCGGCGACGTGATCCCGAACCTCCTGCTCTCGCAGGGCATCATCACGAAGTCGCAGATCGACACGAGCTACGAGGGCACCCCGCAGCGCTTCGTCTCCGATCCGAAGATCCTGCAGCAGGGCTTCGCGACCGCCGAGCCCTACATCTACAAGAACGAGATCTCGCAGTGGGGCAAGGACGTCGGCTACCAGCTGCTGTCCGAGCTCGGCTACAACATCTACCCCGAGCCGCTCGCGGTGCGAAAGGCCGACGTCACCGACAAGGCCGACTGCCTGAAGAAGCTCGTGCCGATCATGCAGCAGTCGCAGATCGACTTCCTCAACGCGCCCGAGCACGGCAACGCCGTGATCCTCGACCTCGTCGAGAAGTACGACACGGGCTGGACCTACTCCGAGGGCGTCGCGCAGTTCTCCGTCGACCAGCAGAAGAAGCTGGGGCTCGTCGCCAACGACAAGGCATCGGGCGTGTTCGGTCAGTTCGACCCCGACCGTATGGCGTCGATCGTGAAGGACTTCACGCCCTTCCTCGTCACCGCCGGCAGCATCACGCAGGCCGCCGCGTCGGCGATCGATCCGTCCGAGCTCTACACGAACCAGTTCATCGACACGTCGATCAAGATGAACTGACCGTCCTCACCGCCGATGCCCTGACTCCCTCCGCGGGGTCAGGGCATCGGCGTGTTCTCAGAGCGTCGCGGTCACCCGCTCTGCCACCGTGTCCAGGCGGGCAGCGGCCTGCTCCGCCCGCTCCCCCGCGGCGCGCAGTCGCTGCAGGGTCGGAGCATCGACTCCCGCACCGGCGGCGCTCGTGGTGTTCCCACGGATGTTGACGGCGGTCGAGCGGATGCCGCAGGCGAGCATTCGCGCCGCGACGGCGACATCGGGGGCCAGACGCGCCTCGCCGAAGCGCTCCAGCCAGAGGAGGGTGCCGTCCAGGGATGCCGCGAGCGCGACCAGATCGGCACCGGCATCCGCAGCGGCGACGGTGGCGGTGCGCAGCGCCTCCTCGCGCCCAGGGTCGTCGGTCGGGCGCCGGAAGGCGGCGACGAGCAGGCCCGACATCCGCCCGTCGTGCTCCGCGGCGGCGAGCGCTTCGCCGCGCACCCGGGTCGCCGTGGCGACGAGCTCCGCCGCCGCGTCTGCCCGGACGTACCCGGCCGCCATGGCGACCAGGGCGGCACCGGTGGCGATCACGATCCCGGCGGCGGCGCCCCCACCGGGATCGGGCACGGGCGCGGACAGCTTCTCCAGCCAGTCGTCGAGGCGGGAGGCGGCAAGCTCGGACATCGGCATGGGCCTCACTCTAGGGCCCGCGCACCGCGTGATTTCGCGCCGACATCGACGCACACGCGACCGTAACACCGGCGAAACGGCGGGCTTCTACAGTGGCATTGTTGGCGACACCAACATCGTCGGACCGGCCCGCGAACGCGAGAGGAGCACCCGTGACCGCTTCTCTGCGCCTGCAGGAGGCGACACGGCGCTGCCCGAAACGCATGGTCCACGGGCCCTGCGGCGGTGTCACGATCGACGGCGGCTGCGAAGTGCCCGGCATCCGATGCTCGTTCGTCGATGACGCCGCGGTGCTGCGTCATCTGGAGTTCTCCACCGCAGAGGTGGACGCCCCGGTCGCCGCCCGCGACAGCGGCGACGCGCTGCCGGTCCTGCCGCGAGGAGAGGCGTCGACGGCGTTCGCGGCCCTGGTCGACGCGGGTGCGGTCATCACGGCCGACCTTCCGGTGCGTTCCGTCGACCCGGGCGTCATCACCGAGGCGGGCGTGCGACTGCGAGAGCTGACCGCCGTGATCGCCGGTGAGCCGCCCGGACTGCGGGAGGCGCTGAGCCCGACCCACAAGGCGCTCCTGCTCGCCGCGGCCGGCTCACGCGTGGTGGCAGGCCTCACCTGCCGCGACCGCAACCGCGTCGCGCTCGAGGGTGAGCTCGCCGCGCTCGCCGACCTGGGCGTGTCCGGCATCCTGGCGGTGACCGGCGATCACCCTGCCTCCACCGCCCTCCCGCAGGCGCAGCCGGTCTTCGACCTCGACGCGACACGTCTCGCGGCGCTCGCCCGCCGGGCCGGGCTCTTCGTCGCCGTGGCCGAACAGCCCTCCGCGCCGCCGGTCGACTACCGTCCCACCCGTCTCGCGCGCAAAGCGCACGCCGGGGCGGAACTCGGCATCCTGAACCTCTGCGGCGACCTCGCCGAGATCCGCCGCTTCACCGCCGCTCTGGCAACCACGGCGACTCCCGTGCCGGTTCTCGTGTCGGTTCCGGTGCTCACGTCGGCCGCGACGACCCGACGGCTGGCCGCGCTTCCCGGGGTCGGACTGCCGGACGAACTCGTCAGGGCGGTGGCCGGCGCCGACGACCCGGTGGAGTCGGGCATCGCCGCCGCCGTCGCCTGGGCGCACCGTGCACTCGCGATCCCCGGGGTCGTGGGCGTCCACCTGTCGGCGATCGCGGCTGGGGCCACCGAGCCGCCCGATCGGGCGGACGCCGCCGAACTCGCCGCGGTCGATGCTCTGGCGTCGGCAGCGGCGCGACTGCGGGCCGTGATCGCCGCGGATGCGATCGTCGCCGAAACGGCGGGCGACGCATGAGCGTCGTGACGCCGACGCCCGCGGCGCTGTCCAGCCGCGTCGCCGGGTGCCCGAAGTCGATGGCCTACGGTCCCTGCGGCGGAGTGAACGCCGACGGCACGTGCGAGGTGCACCCGACCCCGTGCGTGTTCCTCGCTCGTGAGCTGCCCGTACGCTGGACGGGCGCTGTGGCGCGTGCGACGGATCCGGAGTCCGGCTCCGGTGACCCGTCGACGACATCGACACTCGCCGGGCGCGAGCTGGTCGCGATCGCGGCGCGGCGACCACTCGTGTTCACGGGCTTTCCCGTGCGTGCCTTGCGCGCCGACGCCGTGGGCGCGACGGCCGAGGCTCTCCTCGGCAGCGTCGACGCCGTCCTGTCCGGCGACGCCGGACGCTCCCGCGTGCAGTTTCCTCCGTCCTACCGTGCGGCGCTGATCGGCGCGACCGGGCTGCGACTGTGGATGGGGTTCAACACCCGCGACCGCAACCGCACCGCTCTGGAGCGCGAGCTGCTCTCGCTGCGGGCCCTGGGTGTCGCCGGGGTGCACTGCGTCACGGGCGATCACACGCAGACGGGCGACCGCCCCGACGCACGCCCCGTGTTCGACCTCGAATCGACCACGACGCTCCCGCGCGCGGCCGCCCTCGGGCTTCTCACCTCGTTCGCCGAGTCGCCCGCCGCCCCGCCCATCGCCGAACGCGGGGCACGCGTCGCCGAGAAGCAGCGCGCCGGAGGGAGGATGTGCCTCACGCAGTACGCCGGGGATTCCGAGGAGGTCGCCGCCTTCGTGGCGCTCTGCCGCGCGGCCGGCTCCGACGTGCCGGTGCTTCCCGGCGTTCCTCTCGTGGTCGATCGCGAGGGCGCTGAGCTGCTCGCCTCCTTCCACGCCGCGAAGCTGCCTTCCGGCTTCATCGATCGCCTCTTCGCCGCGCGCGACGTGCGCACGGAGGGCATCCGCCTCGCCGTCGAGTACGGACACGACCTGATCGCGACGGGCGACGTTGGCGGCGTGGTCATCGCCGGAGGTGCCCGACCCGGGGATGAGGCCGCCTACGCCGCGGACCTCGCCACGGTCGCACGCGAGCTCGGAGGCGGGTCGTGATCCGCTTCTCAGTGCGCTCCGGCGCTGCCTTCCTTGACGGTGAGGACCTGCACGCTCTCACCCGGATCGGTGCGCCAGCGGTGACGTATGCCGCCTTGGTAATACACGGCATCCCCCGCTTCCAGAGCGAACTCCTCGGCCTCCAGCACCACCACGAGTCGTCCCTGGAGCACGTAGACGAACTCCTCCTCGTCGTGCACCCACCACAGGTCCTCGGTGAAAGTCCCCGACATCACCATCGGCACGAAGCGCGGATGATCGCGGGCGAGCACCCGCATCGGGCTGCCCCCGGCGTCCAGGGGGGTCGCTTCGCTCGCCCGGAAGACGTGGAAGCTGCCCGCGCCTCTCGGCGCCGCGTCGGCGTCGTCGGTCAGCAGCGCCTGCTGCGTGGTGCCCAGCGCCTGCGCGACGCGGAACAGCGACGTCATGCTCATCCGTTCCAGCCCGCGCTCGACCTGGCTCAGGAACGAGTGCGACAGCTCCGCCTGCACCGCGACCTGGGTGAGCGTCATCCCGCGACTCTGGCGCAGCGCCCGGATCCGGGCGCCCAGCGCCCGCGACGCGGATGCGGGCCCGTCGTCACCCGGGGCGCCACGGCGCGAGGAGGCGGCATCCGACATGACTGAAGACTATGACACACGAAAGGAAACCGAGATGACCGGCGCGACCCCCACCGACGTCCTCGATCCCGCGGCGACTGTCGCCGCGCCGACCCCCGACTACGCCGCCCTCGAGGCGGACCTGGCCGCCGCGCTCGGACCCCGCGGCATCTCCAGCGACCCGCGTCAGCGCGAGAAGGCATCGGTCGACGGCGCGCGCATGTCGCCGATCATCGCCGAGCAGCTTCCGCTCGGCGTCGCCGACCTCGTCGCCTTCCCCGCGGATGCCGAGCAGATCGCGGAGACCGTCCGCATCGCCGTGGCGCACGGTGCGCCGGTGACGCCGCGCGGAAAGGGCACCGGCAACTACGGCCAGGCGATCCCCATGCCCGGCGGACTCGTGCTCGACACCTCCCGCGCCCGCGCGATCGTCGAGGTCGGCGACGGGTGGATCACGGCCGAGGCGGGCGCTCCGATGGCTACCCTCGAGCTCGCCGCCCGCCAGCACGGCCAGCAGCTGTGGATGTACCCCTCGACAGTGCACTCGACGCTCGGAGGGTTCCTCTCCGGCGGCTCCGGCGGCACCGGTTCGATCGCGCACGGCAGCAACCACGAGGGCTTCGTCGTGGCACTGGACGTCGTGACCCCGGCATCCGAAGGCGCGCTCGTGCACGTCGAGGGCGACGACGCTCTCGGCTACGTGCACAACTACGGCACCGCGGGCATCATCGCGCGTGCCACGGTGCGCCTCGAGCCGATGAACGACTGGCGCGGGCTCTACGCGTCTTTCGAGGACTTCGCCGGCTCGATGTCGGTTCTCCAGCGTCTGGCGGCGCTGAGCCCGACCCCGCGGCTCGTCTCCGCCGATGATCCGCACGTGTCGGCCCAGCTTCCGCCGGACCCGGCCTTCCCGGAGGGGCGCAGCTCGCTGCGCACGATCATCGACGCGAGCCTGGTCGAGGAGGCCTCGCACATCATCACGGCCGCCGGCGGCCGCATCGAAGACGTGCGCGAAGGCCCCCAGGTCTCGGCCGCGATCTCGGTGCTCAGCTACAACCACCCGATCGAATGGCTGCAGAAGTCCGAGCCGGGCGTCTACTTCCACGTCGAGGTGGGCGGCGACGCGCTCATCGATCGCCACGACGAGGTCATGGCCGTCTACCCCGGCGCGCACCTGCACATCGAGGCGACGGCGCTGCGTCCGATCGGCATGCTCGCCGGTGTCTACGAGAGCCCGGAACAGGTCGCCGACGGCATCGCCGCGCTCACCGCCCTCGGCGTCGGCGTCCACAGCCCGCACCAGTGGAACGTGGACTTCCGCCTGCCCGAGACGGTCGCACTCGCCCGCAGCACCGACCCGCGGGGCCTGCTCAACCCCGGCAAGCTCAACCCGGACTACGCCGGTCCGGTGAAGGGATCCATCCGATGACCGCCGCGTTCACGCCTCCGTTCACCCCGAGATCCCGCCACTGGGCCGACCTGTCCGGGCCTGCGCTCACGGCGGCGCTCACGGAAAGGTCGATCGCCGTCGTGCCGATCGGCGCGATCGAGCACCACGGCCCGCATCTGCCTCTGCGCACCGACGCCCTCGTCGCCGAGGCGATCGCCACCGCCGCGGTCGAACGGGTCGCCGCCGACGGCATCGACGCGTGGGTGCTGCCGACGATCAGCTACGCCAAGTCCGACGAACACCACTGGGCGCCCGGCACCGTCTGGCTCGAAGGCACGACGGTGTTGGAGACGCTGGTCGACATCGGCCGCTCCATCTCGATGACACCGGCCACGACCGTCGTGTTCGTCAACGGACACGGCGGCAACGTGATGCTGCTCGGCTGGGCCAATCGCGAACTGCGCCGGCGTTTCGGCCTGCGCACGTTCTCGATGCCGGCGACCGCCGCCGGAGCCGGCGACGGTCTCGACGGCCGGCCCGACGAGAAGGGCCAGGGCATCCACGGCGGCTTCTCGGAGACCTCGCTGGTCATGCACCTCGCCCCTCACCTCGTCGCCCCCGAGATGCCGGCGCGGAACATCCCCGAACACATCGCGGGTCTCACCCACATCGGCTTCAACCGCAAGCCGGTGATGTTCGGCTGGACGAGCGACGACTTCGGCCCGGAAGGAGTGATCGGAGACGCGACCGGCGCGAACGCCGCGCACGGCAAGGAGCTCTACGAGCGCGGGGTCGACTTCGTGTGCGAAGCGCTCGCCGAGATCGACGGGTTCGTGTTCGGGTGACGGCTTCCTACGCTCCCGGCATCCCACCCGCGCCCGTGGTGATCGATCACGACAGCGACCCGGTGCAATCCGACACGCCCCTCGCCGACCCCCTCGCCCTCGCCCGCGAATGGCTTCCGGGTCCGGGCGAGGATCGCCTGCTGATGACGGTGTCCACCATCGGCCTCGACGGACTGCCCGACGCACGCACGACGATGCTGAGCGACTTCGACGGGGAACGATTCTTCTTCCACACCGACGCCGACAGCCGCAAGGCCGCCGAACTCGCCGCCGACCCCGGCGTCGCGCTCACGATCCTGTGGCCCGGGTTCACCCGCCAGCTGGTCGTGCAGGGCACGGCGTCACGCTCCTCGCGCGCCGAGTCCGACGAGGCGTATCGGCGGCGCTCGCCCTACCTCCAGCAGCTCGCGTGGCAGAACACTCCCGCTTTCGCGCAGCTGCCGCTCGCCGAACGGCGCGCACGCTGGGACGAGTTCCTGCGGGCGCACGGCGGTGCCGGCGAACCTTCCTTCACCCCGCCCGCGTCGTGGGCTGGATTCGCCGTCACACCGCACCGCCTGGTGTTCTGGGTCTCGAACCCACTCGCCGCCAGCCGCCGCATCGCCTACACGCGCGACGCCGACAGCTGGATTCTCGCGGCGCTGCCCGGCTGAACCCGCCGCGTGGCGGGCGGGCGTTCGCCTGTCACGCGGCGAGCGACAGGTAGGGCTCCCATGCCGGCTCCGAGCGCTCGGTGCCGCGCACCGTCCACTGCGGTCCGCGCGGCGGCTGCGGCGCCCACCGCAGCTCCCACCCCATCTCCTGCGGGGTCCGATCGCCCTTCATGTTGTTGCAGCGCAGACAGGCGGCCACCAGGTTCTCCCACGAGTCGGCACCACCGCGCGAACGTGGCAGGACGTGATCGATGGTCGTGGCGCCCTTGCCGCAGTAGGCGCAGCGGTGGGCGTCACGGCGGAGGACCCCGCGGCGGGTGACCGGCACTCGGCGCGCCCCGGGCACGCGCACGTACCGGGTGAGGACGATCACCGCCGGCCGGTCGCACGCCCCCCGGATGCCCCAGACGGGATTGCCGTCCATGCGTTCGATGACGGTCGCCTTCTCGTTCATGACGAGCACGAGGGCTCTCTTGAACGAGACGACGGCCAGGGGTTCGTATCCGGCGTTCAGCACCAGTGTGCGCATGCGCGTTCCTCTCGAACGGCCGTCGATGGCTTCGACGGCTCTCCGTTGTCGACGTCGCGCAGGCGCGGCGGCGCGGGCACGAAAAAAGGCGCTGTCATGAAGACAGCGCCTTGAACCCACGACGAATGTCGCGGCAGTCGTGCACACGATGCCGAAGGACATAGCGGCCCAGCGCATTCACGGTTCGAATGCGAGGTCCTGTGTCCATGCGGCTCCCCCTCGGCTGTGCGAGCGTCGGGATCAGGCTAACGCACGCAGAAGCCGCCAGGGCGAATCAGAGGTGAACGGATGCCGCGTGTCTCCCGAAGGGAGCGAACGGAGCGAACGGCGTTCAGTGGACGTTGGCGACGAGGAAGTCCTCGGCGTTGGTCCACGACCCGTTGACGTAGATCTCGAGGTGCAGGTGGGTGCCGAACGCGCGGCCCGTGTCACCGACCTGACCGATGATCTGTCCGGCGCGCACGGTGTCGCCGACGACGACGCGGCGGGTGCCGTACGACATGTGGGCGTACAGCGAGGTCACCGTGTTGCCGCCGATGTTGTGGGCGATCTTGACGTAGACGCCCCATCCGGGACCGTCCTCGCTGGACTCGACCACGACGCCGTCGGCGATCGCATAGATCGGGGTGTACCGGTCGACCATGTAGTCCGTGCCCTTGTGGCCCGGGTACGGCTCACCGAAGTGGTTGAAGAACGGCAGCGGACGAACGACGGAGCCGGCCGGAGCGATGGTCTCGGCGAGCGAGCCGGAGTAGACCGAGGCGGTGGATGCCGCCGCGATGCGGGCCGCCGCGGCAGCCTTCGCGGCATCCTCGTTCTTCTTGGTCTGGATCTCCTCGGGCGTCGTCGCCGAGTAGCTGTCGCGTGCCAGCGCGGCCGGCGTCGCCTCGGACGCGATGACGAGCGCCTGCGCGTTCTCCGCGGCGACCTGCTGGAGCGTGACCGCTTCGGCGGAATTAGAGCTCGAGGCGGCGAAGGCGGGAGCGATCGCGACCGTGGCGATCAGACCGCCGACGGCGGCGACCGTGATGAAGCTGCGGACGGGATGGCCTTTGCGGCGCGCTCGTCGCGGCGTCGCGGACCTGGCGACGGCCGCCTCGCGCACGGCGGGGGCGGAGCCCGCAGCGCGGGTCACGGCGGCGCGCTGCGCGCGACTGCGGCGGGTGGGTGTCGTCGCTTCGGACTCGGGAATCTCCTGCGACGGGTCGTACTGTTCAGCCAATTGTCCTCCGGCGCCTCTGCGATCCCGCTCGGGACGGCTCGCTGGTTCGTCGGCACTCGGTGTCAGGGCACAGATGTACGGGTGTCACCGCGCGAACGACGAACCGATGAGGCAATCCGTGCGGAGGTCCGTGGCGGGCTTCTCGCCACGTGGACTTTTCGAGGCTACCGGAAGGTAACGAATAAGTCACGCACAGGTGTTCATGCCCAGGCGCTTCCCGGGTGACGCTCAGGCGTGCGGCACGGCATCGACGAGGAAGATGTGCGAGGCGACCTCGACCGGCAGCTCCAGTCCATCCGCCTTGTCCGCCATCTGCACCAGCACGTAGCCCTCGCTGAAGCGGAAGTCGCCGACGCCTCCCGGCACGACGCCGGCGTCGCGGAGCTGCTCGAGGAGTTCGGGATCGACCTGCACCGGCTCGGCGAGGCGCCGGACGGTGCCGCGCACGGGACCGCCCGTCTGGTTGAGCAGGCGCACCAGGCCCACCACGCCGTCGTCGAAGGTGCGGGCCGGAACGTCGCCCAACTGGTCGAGCCCGGGGATCGGGTTGCCGTAGGGCGACTCGGTGGGATGACCGAGCAGCTCGATCAGGCGACGCTCGACGAGCTCGCTCATCACGTGTTCCCAGCGGCAGGCCTCTTCGTGCACGTACACCCAGTCCAGACCGATCACGTCGCTGAGCAGACGCTCCGCCAGGCGATGCTTGCGCATGACGTCGACGGCCTTCTGCCGCCCGGGCGTCGTGAGCTCGAGCGAACGGTCGTCGGAGACCACGACGAGACCGTCGCGCTCCATCCGCCCGATCGTCTGCGACACGGTCGGACCGGAATGTCCGAGACGCTCCGAGATGCGCGCGCGCAGGGGGACGATGCCTTCCTCCTCGAGCTCGAGGATGGTACGCAGGTACATCTCGGTGGTGTCGATCAGATCGGTCATGGGCAGGCCTCGCGCACGTTCGTGGGTGTCTTCTCAGCCTATCCGTTTCTTACGGCGACGCGGCGGGGCGCCGGCGGCGCTGACCCTAGAATCGGGAGCATGGCCCACGTCACGCTGCCCCGCGAGATCCTGCCCGCCGACGGTCGCTTCGGTTGCGGCCCGTCCAAGATCCGGCCGGAGCAGCTCGCTGCCCTGGCGGGCCCCGGCGCGGTGCTGATGGGGACCTCGCACCGGCAGGCTCCGATCAAGAACCTCGTCGGCCAGGTTCGCATGGGACTCAGCGACCTGCTGCGTCTTCCCGACGGCTACGAGATCATCCTCGGCAACGGCGGCTCGACGGCGTTCTGGGACGCGGCCGCGTTCGGTCTCATCGAACGTCGAGCGCAGAACCTCGTCTTCGGCGAGTTCGGCGGCAAGTTCGCCGCGGCGGCCGCGGCCCCGTGGCTCGACGCGCCCGACGTGCGCAAGGCGGATGCCGGAACGCGCACGGTCGCCGAGGCGGTCGAGGGCGTCGACGTGTACGCCTGGCCGCACAACGAGACCTCCACCGGCGTCGCGGCACCCATCTCCCGTGTCTCCGGTGACGAGGGTGCCCTCACGGTGATCGATGCGACGAGCGCGGCCGGCGGCATCAACTTCGCCGTCTCGCAGACCGATGTCTACTACTTCGCCCCGCAGAAGAACCTCGGCTCCGACGGCGGACTGTGGTTCGCGGCGGTCTCCCCCGCCGCGATCGAGCGCATCGAGCGCGTCGCGGCATCCGGTCGCTACATCCCCGAGTTCCTCAGCCTGAAGAACGCTCTCGACAACTCGCGACTCAACCAGACGCTGAACACCCCCGCGGTCGCCACCCTCGTCCTTCTGGACAAGCAGCTCGAATGGATCAACGGCAACGGGGGCCTCGGCTGGGCCGCGGCCCGCACGGCGCAGTCCTCGCAGGCTCTCTACCAGTGGGCCGAGAGCTCGCCGGTGGCCACCCCGTTCGTCGCCGATCCCGCCGACCGCTCCCCCGTCGTTGTCACCATCGACTTCGATGAGAGCGTGGATGCCGCGGCCGTCGCCGCCAGCCTGCGCGCCAACGGCATCGTCGACACCGAGCCGTACCGCAAGCTCGGACGCAACCAGCTGCGCATCGCGACGTTCGTCTCGATCGAGCCCGACGATGTCCGCCAGCTCATCAAGGCGATCGACTACACCATCGAGCACATGCAGGCCTAAGGCCCGCAGGGCCGCGCCGCCGGCTCAGGCCAGTGGTGAGGGCCGCGGATCGAGCACGGCCGCGACGATGGCCTCGATCGCGAATTCGGATGCCGTCCCGAGATCGAGCGCATCGGGCTCGAGCAGCCACTGCACCTGCAGTCCGTCCATGACGGCGAGGATGGCGGCGGAGGCGTCGGCGATCCGGTGCGGGGCGGTCACACCGCGCTCCGCGCAGACGACGGCGAACGCGTGCGCGACCTCGGCCCGGAGCGTGCGGTAGCGGCGCTCGAAGAACTCGCGACCCGGGTGATCGTCGGTGACCGATTCCGCGGAGAGCACGGCGTAGGCCTGCACGATGCCGGCACGCTGGGCGTTCAGGAACGCCGTGCGCACGAGATGGCGAAACAGCGGCATCCCATCGGGGATGTGCTGATCGTCCAGATGTGCGACATCCGAGGCATCGCGATGCTTGAGCACTTCGAGCAGCAGCTGATCCTTCGAGCCGAAGTGGTGCAGGATGCCGGCGTGGGTCATTCCGACCTGCTCCGCGATGTCGCCGAGCGTCCCGCTCGCGAAGCCCTTGCTGCCGAAGATCTCCACCGCGGCGTCGAGGATTTCGCGACGTCGCGTCAGCGTCTCGGGGCGATTGCGCGTCTGGCGCTTGTCGACGGGCATGCGCGTCCGGTCTCCGTTCTTCCGTTATCGAACCGTAGCCTATGGGGCGTTTGCAGTTTTACTTACTGACAAGTAAGTTACCCATCGTCGACCTCGAAGGCGAGGACGTCCATCACAAGGAGAAACAATGAGGTTCAAAAAGCATGTGATCGCGGGCGCCACCGCTGTCCTCCTCGGAGCTCTCGTGCTCAGCGGCTGCGCGGGCGGGACGTCCGGCGGCAGCAGCGCGAGCACCGGTTCGCTCACGATCGCCAAGCCCGACGGCGCCGCCGTGCTGGCCACCCAGATCAACAACCCGTTCATCACCACGGGCTCCGGCATGTCGCTCGGCTACGACCGCATGATCTACGAGCCCCTCGCCTTGGTGAACCCCGTCGGCAAGAACGAGACCACACCCTGGCTCGCCGACAAGGTGGAATGGAACGCCGACTACACCCAGCTGACCGTGCACCCCCGCGCGGGCGTGAAGTGGAGCGACGGCCAGGACTTCACCGCCGACGACATCATCTTCACCTTCACGATGATCAAGAACACACCGGCTCTCGACCTCGCCGGACTCAAGCTGTCGAGCATCGCGAAGGACGGCGATAACGTCGTGCTCTCCTTCAGCGAGTCGAAGTTCGTCAAGCAGGGTGACGTCCTGCAGACCGCGATCGTTCCCGAGCACCAGTGGAAGGGCATCGCGGACCCGTCGAAGGACGCCGTCAAGGACGCGATCGGCACCGGCCCCTACACGGTCAAGAGCTTCTCGTCGCAGGGTGTCGTCCTCTCCGCCCGCACGGACTACTGGGGCGGGACCGTCCCCGTGGCCGAACTGAAGTACCTGGAGTACAACGACAACACCGGTCTGCTGCGTGCGCTGCAGACCAAGGAGGTCGACTGGGCGCAGATCTTCATCACCGACTACCAGACGAACTACGTCGACAAGGACCCGCAGCACAACGTGTTCTGGGGCGCCAACGTGCTGAGCCCCGACATGATCGTCGTCAACACGACGAAGGCCCCGTTCAACGACGTCGCCTTCCGCAAGGCCGTCAACATGGTCATCGACCGCAAGGCCCACGCCGAGAAAGCACGCAGCAATGCGGGCCCCGAACTGACGAACGTCACCGGCATCCCGCAGCCCACCGGCGACCAGTACATCGCCCCCGAGTACAAGGACCAGAACTTCACGATCGACGTCGACGGCGCGAAGAAGGTGCTGACGGACGCCGGCTACACGTGGAAGGACGGCGCCCTGATGGACCCGTCGGGCGCGCCCGTGTCCTTCACGCTGCAAGACCCGCAGGGATGGAACGACTACGTCACCGGCATCCAGCTCGTGGCGACGCAGGTCAAGAACACGCTCGGCGCGGACGCGAAAGTCGCCACCCCCGATGCCAACACCTGGTTCGGCAACCTCTCCTCGGGCAACTTCGACGCGGCACTGCACTGGAGCGGATCGGGCTCCAACCCGTGGCACATCTACGACGACGTCATGAACGGCGCGTACCTGCAGCAGGCCTCGGGCGGTCAGGTCTCGGACAACTTCGGGCGCTACGACAACCCGACGGCGACGGCGCTCCTGCAGAAGTACGCGAGCGCCTCGGATGACGCGACCCGAACCGACACGTTGAACCAGATCCAGAAGATCTTCGTCGAGGACGTGCCTGCCATCCCGATCGGAACCCACCCGACCCTCGGCGAGTACAACACGCGCAGCTTCGTCGGATGGCCGAGCGAAGACGACCAGTACGCGACGGCGGACCCGACGGCGCCGTCCGCCGTGCAGGTCGTGATGAAGCTCACACCGGCCACGTAGGCGCGGGCTCCGATCAGCATTCCTGCCTCACGCTCGGGCGGACGGCACGCCATCGCGGCGACCGTCCGCTCGAGCCTCAGGAGAACCCGAAAGCACGAGCAGATGACAGACACCCTTCTGACCATCGACGACTTCTCGGTCGTCTACGACGTGGACCCGGCCGTCACCGCCGTCGCGAACGTGAGTCTCGAGATCCGCCGCGGCGAGATCGTGGGCCTGGCCGGCGAGAGCGGTAGCGGCAAGACGACCCTTGCCTACGGCATCCAGCGACTGCTGAAGCCGCCCGCCGTCATCACGAGCGGCCGTGTCGTCTTCCACGACGAGTCCGGAATCGACATCGACGTCAACACGCTCGACGCCGAGCAGATGCGTCGCTTCCGGTGGGACAAGATCTCGATGGTCTTCCAGGGCGCGATGAACGCGCTGAACCCGGTCAGCACTATCGGTGCGCAGCTCGACGACGTCTTCGTGGTGCACCGGCCGTCGATGAGTCGGGCCGAGCGGCGTGCCGCGGTGATCGACCTCCTCGAGACGGTCAAGGTCGGCGCCCAGCGACTGCGGTCGTACCCGCACGAGCTGTCCGGAGGTATGCGACAGCGCGTCATGATCGCCATGGCCCTCGCACTGCGCCCCCAGCTGATGGTCATGGATGAGCCCACGACGGCTCTCGACGTTCTCGTGCAGCGTGAGATCCTTCGGCAGATCTCCCAGCTGCGCCACGAGTTCGGCTTCTCCGTGATCTTCATCACCCACGACCTCCCGCTCCTGCTGGAGATCAGCGACCGGATCGCGATCATGCGGGAAGGCGAGATCGTCGAGCTCGCCACGGCCGAGCAGATCTGGTCCGATCCGCACCACGACTACACACGCACGCTGCTGCGCTCCTTCCCGCGCCTCACCGGAGACAAGGGGGTGGTGGCACGATGACGACGCTCGACGTCGCCGGTGTCACGAAGATCTACAACGTGCGCGGCGCGGGACACATCACCGCGCTCGACGATGTCAGCTTTCGCCTGAGCGCCGGCCAGACGATCGGACTCGTCGGTCAGTCCGGCAGCGGCAAGTCCACCATCGCGAAGATCCTCACCCAGCTCGAAGTGCCCACGCGCGGCGAGGTGCTGCTGGACGGGCGTCCCATCCCCCGCCGCGGCGCGGGCCTGCGCGCCTATCGGCAGAAGCTGCGGATGGTCTTCCAAGACCCCTTCGCCTCCCTGAACCCGTCGCACACGATCCGTCACCACATCGAGCGCCCGTTGCGGCTTGACCGCGTGGTGGCGCGCGGCGAGACGGATGCCGAGGTGCGCCGCCTGCTGGAGCGTGTGCGCCTCGACCCCGACGTCGTCATGGAGCGGCGTCCCCACGAGTTGTCCGGCGGCCAGCGTCAGCGCGTCGCCATCGCGCGCGCCCTGGCCTCGCGTCCGGCCCTGCTCATCGCCGATGAGCCGGTGTCGATGCTCGACGTGTCGATTCGTCTCGGTGTGCTGAACCTCCTCGCCGATCTCCAGCGCGAGGAGGGTCTGGGGGTGCTATACATCACGCACGACCTGGCGACGGCGCGCCACTTCAGCGACGAGATCATGGTGCTCAATCAGGGCCGCGTCGTCGAGCGGGGAACCGCGGACGACGTCATCCTCCGGCCGCGCGATCCCTACACGCAGGAGTTGCGTGCGGCATCTCCCGATCCGGAGAAGTTCTTCCGCAGACGAGCGGCTGCGGCCGCCGGAGGTGAACGATGATCAGCGACATCTCGACCGTCGATCCCACGCTCGTGGGCACGACCGCGACCCGTGCCGAACGGGGACGCATGCGGGTTCCGTGGCGTTTCATCGGCGGCAGAGTGCTGTTCTACGCGTTCACGGCGTGGGCGGCCATCACGATCAACTTCTTCATCCCGCGCATGATGCGCGGCGATGCGGTCACCGCGTACATGGCGCAGGCCCGTGGACAGTTGCAGCCCGAGGCCGAGAAGGCGCTGCGGTTGATGTTCGGCCTCGACTCGTCCACGACGCTGTGGGATCAGTACGTCAACTACTGGGGGATGCTGCTGCGGGGCGACCTGGGAATCTCCATCTCCAGCGGCATGGCCCCCGTCGGCGACGTGATCGGCTCGGCACTGCCCTGGACGCTGGGCCTGGTCGGCACGGCGACCATCCTCTCCTTCGTCGTGGGAACCGTGCTCGGCGCGGTCATCGGATGGCGACGAGGAGGACGGCTCGACGTGCTCGTGCCGATCACGACGTTCCTCGGAACGGTGCCGTACTTCTGGCTGGGCCTCATCTTCATCGCTGTGTTCTCGACCCTCCTCGGGTGGTTCCCCGCCGGGCACGCCTACGAGTTGGGCGTGGAGCCGGGCTGGAATGCGGAGTTCATCGGCCAGGTGGTCTCGCATGCCGCTCTTCCGGCGTTGACGATCGTCATCGCCTCTCTGGGCGGTTGGGTGCTCGGTATGCGCAACATGATGCTGACGGTGCTCGACGAGGACTACATCACCGTCGCCCAGGCGAAGGGCCTGCCCGACCGCCGCGTGCTCTGGCGGTATGCGGCACGCAACGCGGTACTCCCCCAGATCCAGAGCTTCGCGTTGGCGCTCGGCTTCATCGTCGGCGGCACGCTGGTGATGGAGATGGTCTTCTCCTATCCGGGTATCGGCTTGCTGCTGCTCAACGCCACCAACGCGAAGGACTACGCCCTCATGCAGGGGATCTTCCTGGTGCTGGTTCTCGCGGTGCTGATCGCGAACATCCTGGCGGACATCGCGTACGCCATCCTCGACCCCCGCGTCCGAGAGACGGAGGCCTGACCATGTCGATCCCCGAAACCGCCGCGGTGCTCACCGCGTCGCCGTCCGCGCCGCCCAGACGCACGTTCCTGCGCCAGCTCCGAGCGTCGGTGGCGATGTTCGCGAACCCGAAGTCGGCGACCGGCCTCGTGATCCTCGCCGTCTTCGTGCTCGTCGCGATCTTCGCGCCCGTGATCGCTCCCTACGATCCGACGGCGCAGAATCTGAGTGCGACCCTGCAGCCTCCGTCCGCTCAACATCTGCTGGGCACGACGCACATCGGCGAGGACGTGTTCAGCCAGATCGTCTACGGCACCCGCGGCGTGCTGATCGTCGGCTTCCTCGCGACCATCATGGCCACGGTCGTCGCCATCCTGGTGGGGGTGACGGCGGGCTACCTCCGCGGCTGGAAGAGCGAGTCGCTCTCGGCGCTGTCGAACGTGTTCCTGGTGCTTCCGGCGCTGCCGCTGATGATCATCATCGCCTCACAGTTCCAGGACCCCCCGCTCGTGCTCATCGCCGCCGTCCTGGGATTGACCGGGTGGGCATGGGGCGCCCGCGTGCTGCGCGCGCAGACCATGTCGCTGCGCAACCGCGACTTCGTGCAGGCGGCGCGGGCGAACGGCGAACCGCTGCACCGGATCATCCTGGTCGAGATGCTGCCGAACCTCCTGGCGATCATCGCCTCCAGCTTCGTGGGCACCATGACCGCCGCGGTGCTCGGTCTGACGACGCTGGCCTTCATCGGAGTGATCCCGGTGTCGAATCTCAACTGGGGCACGATCCTGTTCTGGGCCCAGCAGAACTCGGCCTTTCCCGACTACTGGTGGTGGTACGTGCCGGCGGGTCTGTGCATCGCCCTGCTGGGGGTCGCACTCGCCCTGATCAATTTCGGGATCGACGAGTACGTCAACCCGCGACTGCGCTCGGCCGGCGAGCGTGCTCGCGCGCTGAGGAAGAAGGGCCTGAAGGCGACGAGCGCCGTCACCGCGGTCCGCACGGCGACGCCGACGACGGCAGCGCCGAATACGAAGGATGCCGAATGAGCCTCATCGACCGCGACACCGCCGCCTACCTGGACGCGTCCCTTGCCGTATCGCACCGGGTCGCCGACCTCGTCGGCCGGATGACGGTCGCCGAGAAGGTCGGCCAGATGATGCAGTGGGACGCCCGCGAGGATCTGGACCACATCATCCTCGAGCGCCATGCCGGCTCGATCCTGCACACCTCTCCCGAGAAGGTCCTGCGCGCCGCGGAGTTGACCGCCCAGACGCGTCTTCGCATCCCCCTGATCGTCGCCGAGGACTGCATCCACGGCCACTCGTTCTGGGAGGGCGCCACCATCTACCCGACGCAGCTGGGCATGGCCGCGACGTGGGACCCCGACCTCCTTGAGCGCGTCGCCCGCGCGACGGCGACGGAGGTGGCGGCGACCGGCATCCATTGGACCTTCTCACCGGTGCTCTGCATCGCACGCGATCTGCGCTGGGGGCGGGTGGGCGAGACCTTCGGTGAAGACCCGTTCCTGATCGGCGAGCTCGCCAGCGCCATGGTCCGTGGCTACCAAGGACGCGGACTGCGCGACGAGACCGCGATCCTCGCGACCGCGAAGCACTTCGCCGGCTACTCCGAGACGCAGGGCGGGCGCGATGCGAGCGAAGCGGACATCTCGCGCCGCAAGCTCCGCTCGTGGTTCCTCCCTCCGTTCGAACGCGTCGCGCGCGAGGGCTGCGCGACGTTCATGCTCGGCTACCAGACCACCGACGGGGTTCCGATCACCGTCAACGACTGGCTGCTGGACGACGTGCTGCGTGGCGAGTGGGGCTACACGGGCACACTCATCACCGACTGGGACAACGTCGGCCGCATGGTGTGGGAGCAGAAGATACAGCCCGACTACGCTCACGCCGCCGCGGCGGCCATTCGCGCCGGCAACGACATGGTCATGACCACACCGGGCTTCTTCGACGGGGCGCTGGCGGCGATCGATGCCGGCCTCCTGTCGGAAGGAGACCTCGATCGGGCCGTCCGGCGGATTCTCACCCTGAAGTTCGAGCTCGGGCTGTTCGAGAATCCACGCCTGCCCGAGGCGGTGCGCATCAGCGACAACATAGCGACCGCCGCGCACACGGCCCTCAACCTCGACGTCGCGCGCCGCTCGCTCGTCCTGCTCCGCAACGACGGCACCCTCCCGTTGGAGCGCGCCGGATCCCCGGCGCGCAGAATCGCCGTCGTCGGCCCGCTCGCCGACGACGCGCAGACGCAGCTGGGCGACTGGGCCGGCTCCTCGGGCCAGGTGGACTGGATGCCGGATGGTCAGCCGCGCTCGCAGATCACCACCGTGATCGACGGCCTGCGCGAGCTGCTGCCCTCCGACTGGGAACTCGCGCACGAGCGGGGCGCGGACATTCTGACGTGGGAGGACGACCCTGCGGGCTCCCACTTCCCCGACGGACAGCCCCGACCGCGTGTCGTCGTTGCCGCCCGGCCCGACGAGGAGCTGATCGCCGAGGCCGTCGCTGCCGCGCACGCGTCCGACGTCGTCGTGGCGGTGGTCGGCGATCGGATCGAACTGGTCGGCGAAGGTCGCTCGACCGCAACGCTCGAGCTGATCGGCGCCCAGACGGCACTTCTGGAGGCCCTTGTCGCGACCGGTACGCCGGTGGTGGTCGTCCTCATGGCCTCCAAACCGCTCGTGCTCCCCGAGGCGGTGCGCGATTGCTGCCTGCTCTGGGTCGCGAACCCCGGGATGCAAGGCGGACGCGCCATCGCTGAACTCCTGCTCGGCCGTATCGAGCCCTGCGGACGCCTGCCGATCTCGTTCGCCGAGCACGTGGGGCAGCAGCCCACCTACTACAACCAGCTCCGCGGGCAGCACGGCGATCGCTACGCCGACCTCACACAGCGCCCTGCACACGTCTTCGGCGAAGGGTTGTCGTACTCGACGGTCGAATACGGGCCTCCCGCGCTCGAGGCCTCACAGGTGGGACTGGACGACACGGTGCGTGCGCACGTGACCGTCCGCAACACAGGGATGCGACCGGTCGACGAACTCGTGCAGGTCTACGTGCGGGATGCGGTGACGTCCGCCAGCTGGGCGGACAAGGAGCTGAAGGCATATCGACGAGTGACGCTGGCGGCGGGTGAGGAGCGCACCGTCGAACTCGCCGTCGCCGTGCGCGCCTGCACCATCGTCGATGCCCGTGGTGAGCGGATCGTCGAGCCCGGCGCCTTCGACCTGCTGGTCGGTCCGTCATCGCGCGACGAGGTCCTGCAGAGCGCACGGTTCCACGTCGTGCTCTGACGCCCGGTCATTGAGCGAGCGCCCCCGGCACGAGACGAAAAGCCGCTAGTCCTCGTCGTCCTCGTCCTCGTCGGAATCGTCGTCCAGCACGTCGATGTCGACGCCGTCGACGTCACCGGCGTGCAGGATCGGCGATCCGTCGTCGTCGAAGTCGGCGGCATCCAGATCATCCACGTCGTCGAGGTCGTCGTCGTCGAGTTCCTCGTCGGACTCATCGTCGTCGACGCCCTCGGCGTCTTCGGCCTCGACACCGCGTTCGGCGGCCAGCGCCGCCTGCGCGGCCTGATACTCCGCCAGACGAACCGCCCACGGCACCCACTCCGGAGCCAAGAGCGCACCCTCGCCCGGTAGGAGCTCGGCCTCGAGCACCGTCGGCTCGGCGTCGTCGACGACGGCCAGGCTCACCGTCCAGAACCAGCCGGGGTAGCCCTCCATCGTGGTGGCGAAGCGCAACGACACGACACCGTCCGCCTCGACCGTGTATCCGGCGGGCTCGCCGATCGTCGCCGCCGGCGTGATCTCCCGCAGCGCGGACAGTGCCAGGTCGTGGGCCGCGAGCAGGCGGTCGTCGGCGACGAGCGCCGGCGCCTCGCCCTCGGCATCCGCGCCGGAGTCGACCGACTCAGGCGTCGAGTTCATCGGCGACCTTGCGCAGGATCGCGGCGACCTTCTTGCCCTGTCCCGCGTTCGGATAGTGACCGTGACGCAGGTCGCCGCCGACCTTGTCGAGCAGCTTGACGAGATCCTCGACCACGATCGCCATGTCATCCGGCTTCATCCGGTTGCGCTTGGCGAGGCTGACGGGAGCGTCGAGCACCCGCACCGCAAGCGCCTGCAGCCCGCGCTTGCCGTCGGCGACGCCGAAATCGAGGCGCGTCCCGGCCTTCAGCCCCTCGGTGCCCGCGGGGAGGGCCGTGGCGTGCAGGAAGACGTCCTGACCGTCATCGGTGGTGATGAAGCCGAACCCCTTCTCGTCGTCGTAGAACCTGACCTTGCCGGTGGGCATCGCAAAACCTCGCTCGTCGGCGCCTTCGCGCGCGGTGACATCGTGACCCGTGCCGTGAGGGCACGAGGGTGGGCATCATGCCCACTCCAGCCTACGACACCCCCACGCCCGGCGCGGGGACGCAGTAGTGTGATCCCGATGCCCTCTTCGTCTTCTCGCACACCCGACTCGGCCGACGATCTCCCCGTCCGCCGCATCGACCGCGTCCTCGCGTTCATGTCCCTGGGTCTGCTGCTGCTGTCCGTGATCTGCTTCGTCGCGATCATGATCGGCTCGGCCGCGGGCATGAAGCACGACGACTTCGGACAGGGCGCGTGGCCGCTGGTCGGCACGCTGGTGTACATCGCGCCGATCGTCGCGTTCATCCTGCTCATGGCAGTGCTCATCATGACCTTCGTGCGGAAGGCCCGGGTCGGCAAGGGCCGCTGACGTGACCGGGTCGGACGCGCGCGCTCTCGCACAGCACCTCGTGCAGCGCAGCGACGACGCACTGGCGGCCCTGTTCGCGGCACGCCACGTATCCCCGACCGCCAGCTGGAACGACGCCTTCGACGCCGCCGAGGCGCTTCTGGAGCCCTCGTCGATCGAGCGCGCACTGCGGGGCCTGACCTCGGGCGAGATCTCCGCCCTCGCCGACGCCGCCGTCGACACGGACGACGCTGCCCGCTCGCGGCTGCAGCAGCTGGCGCTCGTCGACGAGCAGGGAATGATGTACGAGGCGGTGTCGTCCGCACTGACGGCCCTCACCGCGGCATCGACGCCCGCGGCCGACGTCGACGAATCCGAGGACACGGATGCCGCGGCACGGCCGGACGACGCCGCTGCCGCCGAGCGGGCGTTCTCCTCGCTCGGCTCACTCGGCGACATCCTGCATGCTGCGCTCACGCACCCGTTCGGCCGCATCGGTTCCGGAGCGCTCGGGGCCGCCGACCGCCGCCGGCTGATGGAGGACGGGATCGTCGACGACGGCGCCACCGCCGATGACCTCGTCGAGATCGCCGAGCGGACGGGTCTGCTATCGGGTCAGGACAAGAGCTGGCTCGTGACGCCCGCGGGTGCTCAGTGGCTGCACTCCGACACGATCGCACGGTGGAGCGCCGTCGCCGCCGCGTTCCTCGAAGGGCTGCCGCGCGGACTGCGGCGACCGACCGGCGGCTGGATCGCGCCCGCCGCGTGGGCGCAGGCCTACCCGTGGGACGTGCTCTGGCCGGAGACAGCGGCGGATCTTCGTGGGCTCCTCCGACGCTGGGGCGTCCTCGACGACGCTGGGCGCCCCACCTCGTGGGCGCGGGGTGCATTCCTCGACGGCGCGGGATCGCCGTTCCCGACCGCCGCCCTCGACACCCTCGCGCGGCTGCTGCCCAGCGAGGTCGACAGGGTGTACCTGCAGAACGATCTGACCGCGATTGCGCCCGGACCTCTCTCGCCGCACCTCGACATGCGACTGCGCTCCATGGCGCGGCGGGAGTCGCGCGCACAGGCGTCGAGCTACCGCTTCACCGCCGAGAGCATCGCCGATGCACTCACGGCGGGCGAGAGCGCCGAGTCGCTGCGCGCCTTCCTCTCCGACCTGTCGCTCACCGGTGTGCCCCAGCCGCTGGCGTACGAGATCGAACGCACGGCGCGCACGCACGGGATGGTCCGCGTCGGCCCCGACCAGGAGGGTCGCACCCGGGTCTCGAGCGACGACGAGGCCCTGCTGCGCACCCTCGCCGTCGACCAGGCGCTGCGTCCCCTCGGACTGGTACCGGATGCCGACGCACTCGTGACCCGCAGCGGAGTCGATACCGCGTTCTGGATGATCGCCGACGCCCGCTACCCGGTCGTCGCGGTGGATGCCGACGGCGAGCGCCGACGACTCGACCGCCACCGCCTGGCGCCGTCGCCGTCGCAGCCCGCGCCCGCGCGCGACACGTATGCCGCGCTCCTCGCACGACTGCGCGCCGCGCCCGCTGACGATGCCGACGCCGCCTGGCTCGGCCGCGAACTGGATCACGCGGTCAAGGCGCGCGCCACCATCGTCGTCGCCGTCCGCATGCCCGACGGCACCGAGCGCGAGTTCACGATCGAGGCGACCGGCCTCGGCGGCGGACGCCTGCGGGGACTCGACAGGGCGGTCGATGTGGAGCGCACCCTGCCGGTATCCAGCATCAGCGGCATCCGCCCCCTCTGACCGTCCGCACGCGCACGCACGGCTGGTGACGCGAGCCCCCGCCGCTGCGAGGTCGGTAGACTGGGACGCTATGGCTGACGGCCCCCTCATCGTGCAAAGCGACCGCACCGTGCTGCTCGAAGTCGCGCACCCCCAAGCGGAGACGGCGCGCCACGAGCTCGCCATCTTCGCCGAGCTCGAGCGCGCACCCGAGCACATCCACACCTACCGGGTCACCCGACTGGGGCTCTGGAACGCGCGCGCCGCGGGGCACAGCGCCGACGACATGCTGGCCACCCTCGACCGCTGGTCGCGCTTCCCCGTGCCCGCCTCGGTGTCGATCGACATCCGTGAGACGGTGAACCGCTACGGACGTCTGGTCATCGAACGGGATGCCGAGGGCGCACTCGTGCTGCGAGGCTCCGACCCCGCGGTTCTCGCCGAGATGGCGAAGAACAAGCGCATCCAGCCCCTGCTGATCGGCCACCCCTCCCCCGACACGTACGTGATCGACGCGTGGGCGCGCGGGCACATCAAGCAAGAACTGCTGAAGATCGGCTGGCCGGCGGAGGATCACGCCGGCTACACCCCCGGTACCCCGCACGAGATCGATCTGCACGAGGACGGCTGGACCCTGCGTCCGTATCAGCGCCAGGCCGTCGACATCTTCAGCGAAGGCGGCTCGGGTGTCGTCGTACTTCCCTGCGGCGCCGGCAAGACGCTCGTGGGGGCCGCGGCGATGGCTGAGACGAAGACGACGACCCTCATCCTCGTCACCAACACCGTCAGCGCGCGCCAGTGGCGCGACGAGCTGCTCAAGCGCACGACGCTGACCCCCGAGGAGATCGGCGAATACTCGGGTCAGACCAAGGAGATCAAGCCGGTCACCATCGCGACCTATCAGATCCTCACGGCGAAGCGAAAGGGCCAGTACGCGCACCTCGCGCTCCTGGATGCGCTGGACTGGGGCCTCATCGTCTACGACGAGGTGCATCTGCTTCCCGCACCGGTCTTCAAGCTCACCGCCGACCTGCAGGCGCGTCGCCGGCTCGGACTCACCGCGACGCTCGTCCGAGAGGACGGGCGCGAAGGGGACGTCTTCAGCCTCATCGGCCCCAAGCGCTTCGATGCTCCGTGGAAGGAGATCGAGGCCCAGGGCTTCATCTCTCCGGCCGTCTGCTACGAGGTGCGCGTCGACCTCCCGCCGTCCGACCGCATGGAGTACGCGGCATCCGCCGACGACGAGCGTTACCGTCTCGCCGCCACGGCCCACGCGAAGATCGGTGTGGTGAAGGATCTCGTCGCCCGTCACGCGGGAGAGCAGATCCTCGTCATCGGCCAGTATCTCGATCAGATCGACGTGCTGTCCGAGGCTCTGGACGCACCGAAGATCACCGGAGCGACGCCCGTGGACGAGCGCGAGGAGCTGTTCGCCGCCTTCCGCGAGGCGCGCCTGCCTGTCCTCGTCGTCTCGAAGGTCGCGAACTTCTCGATCGATCTGCCCGACGCCTCGGTCGCGATCCAGGTGTCGGGATCGTTCGGCTCGCGCCAGGAGGAGGCGCAGCGGCTCGGACGACTGCTGCGTCCGAAGTCGAACGGGCACACGGCGAGCTTCTACACGCTCATCGCGCGCGACACGGTCGACCAGGACTTCGCGCAGAACCGGCAGCGCTTCCTCGCCGAGCAGGGCTACAGCTACACGATCCTGGATGCCGAGGGCATCGCCGCCGCGTAGCTCACCACACCGGAGCCGGTGGCGGCAGGACGAGCGTGCGCGGCAGCGGCCGACGCGCCAGCATCCACTCGACGAGCGCGACGTACCCGGCGATCAGCAGGAACGACCACAGAAAGCTGACCAGTCCCGTCGTGCTCTCTGTCGGGCTCGACCCCGACGCGAGCGAGAGCAGGAACGCCGAGAGGTTGTTCACGACGTGCAGGGCGATCGCCGCCTCCAGTCCTCCGGTGCGCCACGTGAGCCAGCCGGCGGCGACGGCGAACAGCCCGACACCGATCTGGCCGAGCAGGTCGTAGCCGTGGCCGAGGACGAACAGCGGCACCGGCAGGAGGATCGCGAACGCCGGATGCCGCAGCCAGCGTCCGATGCTCTGCATGAGGTAACCGCGGAAGATGTACTCCTCCGCCGCCGCCTGCACGGGAACGAGCAGCAGCACGACCACGAGCGTGATCGGCCAGGTCGGGGCCGGGCCGCCCGTCGCGGGCTCCTCCATGCCGCCGGGCAGGAGAAGACCGACCACGGTCAGCACGGCGGACACGCCGACGGCGAGCGCACCGCACCGCAGCATCCAGCGCCAGCGCAGCCGTCCCGCGGCCGAGGAGACGAGCCCGACCCGGCGTCCGTTCACGATCAGTGACGCGAGGATGTAGGCCGGAAGCATGAGGGCGATCGTGCCGAGCAGGATCGCGACCATGAGCGGGTCGCCCATGTCGACGCCGCCCGACTGACCGAGGCGTGCGAGGTCGTCCAGGCGCTCCGGGTCGCGAAAGAGCGCGATGCCGATGACGACCATGACGACCACCAGCAACCCGAGGTAGATCGCGAGGCCCAGGATGCCGGTCACCAGCGGGGTCCACCATCCCGACCGACGGCGCGCGAAGTTCAGCCGGTGGAAGGCGAGACCACCGATCACGGCGTCGACCGGGAGGGCGCGGGCCGTGCGGACGATCGTGGGCGGGACGGGCGGCGTCGGGGGTGCGAACAGCGGTGCCGACGGGGGGACGGGGACCTGCGGCGCGGGCGTCGTCATCCATCCATCTTCTCCGATATCCAGCAAAGGGAAGGGTTGCGATGCCAGGATGGGGCTATGACCGCACCGCGCATCCTCGTCGTGGACGACGAACCGAACATCCGGGACCTGCTGGTCACGAGCCTCAGGTTCGCCGGCTACCAGGTGCGCGCCGTCGCGAACGGCGCGCAGACCATCTCGGCCGTGCTCGAAGAGGAACCAGACCTCATCATCCTCGACGTGATGCTCCCCGACATGAACGGGTTCAGCGTCACCAAGCGCCTCCGCGGCGCGGGATACACGGCGCCCATCCTCTTCCTCACGGCGAAGGACGAGACCGAGGACAAGATCGAAGGGCTGAACGCCGGTGGCGACGACTACGTCACCAAGCCCTTCTCCCTCGACGAGATCGTCGCGCGACTCCAGGCGATTCTCCGACGCACCATGCAGGCCGACGAGGAGTCGACCATCCGCGCCGGCGAGCTGACCATGGACCAGGACACGCACGACGTCACGGTGGGAGACGTCTCGATCGACCTGTCCCCCACCGAGTTCAAGCTCCTGCGCTACCTCATGCTCAACCCCAACCGGGTGCTCAGCAAGGCGCAGATCCTCGATCACGTCTGGGAGTACGACTTCAACGGCGACGCGGGCATCGTGGAGAGCTACATCTCGTACCTGCGCCGCAAGATCGACCCGTACTCCTCTGAGCCGCTCATCCAGACCAAGCGCGGCTTCGGCTACATGCTGAAGGCCGGCAAGACCGCCTGATCGCGGGGCGATGACGGCGGACGGCGTGTACGCGGCACACGCGAAGAAGAACGACCGCCTCACCTCGTGGTGGCGCGGCATCAGCCTGCGGGCCAAGGTCACGGGCGTCACCGTGGCCGTGCTGACCGGCGGACTGCTCGTCGCCGGGTTCGGTACGGCGGTGTTCCTGCGCAACGCCCAGATCGCCGAGCGCGACCAGTCGATCAGCCAGACGGTGACGCTCGATCAGGCCAGCAGCCTGCTCAACGTCGAGGTCGTCGACGGGGTCGCCAAATTCGAGCCCGCCGACTATCCGCCGCTGACATCCTTCTACATCGCCGTCTACGGGCCCGACGGCACGAGGCTGGCCACCGGAGGCCCGCCCTCCGACAACCCACCGGTGTTCCCGGCCACGTTCGGTCTCGACAGCACCCTCATGCAGGGCACGACTCCGTTCGATCTCACCTCGGCCGACGGCAAGACAACCTTCCATGCCGCCGTCGACATCCTGCAGATCCCGGGAGCACGCGAGAACAACGTCCAGCTGCTCGCCCTGCCGTTGACGCCCGTGAATCAGACGGTGGCGAGCTTCGTCGGCATCTACACGATTCTGGCGCTCATGACGATCCTGGTGAGCGCCCTGCTCACCCGCTGGCTCGTCACGCTGGCGTTCCGGAGCCTCGGGCAGGTGGAGCAGACGGCGATGTCCATCGCGCGGGGCGACTTCGGCCAGCGCATGGGCGACATCGCTCCCGGCACCGAAGTCGGGAAGCTCAAGACGGCGATCAACGCCATGCTCGACCGCGTGGATCAGGCGCTCGGCCAGCGCGACGCCACCGTGCTGCAGATGCGACGCTTCATCGGCGACGCCAGTCATGAACTGCGCACACCCCTGGTGACCGTGCGCGGATACGCGGAGCTGTACCGGATGGGCGCCATCTCGGGCGACGAGCAGACGGCGCAATCGATGGAACGCATCGAGAAAGAGGCCATCCGCATGGGCGGCCTCGTCGAGGACCTGCTCGCCCTCGCCCGCCTCGACGAGCGCCGTGACATCGTCGTCGCTCCCGTAGACCTGCGCCCGATCGCCCGCGACGCGGTGCTGGATGCGCGCGCGACCTCGCCGGAACGGACCGTCTCGTTCGTCGACGACGACTCACGCCCGGCGGTGCTGCGTCCGGCATCCGCGCCGCCCACGGCCAGCGCCCCGACGCGTCGACGGCCCCCGACCGCGGCGATCGGTGCACTGCTGCGACGCCGGCCGCGCGCCGACGGCGAGACGGTCACAGCACCTTCCCCCGCCCCTGCGGTGCCCCTGCCCTCCGAGCGGGAACCCATCGTCCTGGGCGACGAGAACCGCATCCGCCAGGTCGTCGCGAACCTGCTCGGCAATGCGCGCCGCTACACACCCGACGGCTCGCCGATCGAGCTCGCCGTGGGCGTCGACGAACCGGGCGGAATGGGATGGATCTCGGTCATCGATCACGGCGAGGGCATCGCTCCGCAACTGCGGGAGAAGATCTTCCAGCGGTTCTGGCGCGCAGACACCTCACGCACGCGCGAGACCGGCGGCTCTGGTCTCGGTCTGTCCATCGTGGCGTCGGTGGTCGACGCGCTGCACGGATCGATCGTGGTGAGCGAGACGCCCGGCGGGGGTGCCACCTTCCGCGTCGCCTTCCCGCTCGCGCAGAGCCGCGACGCCGCCGAGCACCTCTTCATCGAGACCCAGCCCCTGCCTCGGCTGCACATCGAGCCCTGAGACCCCGAGCCGGCGACGCCGCGCGCCGGCTCCTCCCCAGCGCCTCTCCTGAGCGCATTCTGCACGCGCGCACTCGCCGTCATCGCGCGCCCTTGCACCGCTGGGTAGCGTGGCGCCACACCGACGAAAGGAGCTCACCATGACCGCGTTCAGTGTGGATTCGGATGCCGTACTCAGCGCCACCGGGGCGATTCGCGCGACCGCCGATCGCCTGCAATCAGAGACCGCCGCGATGCTCGGCCAGCTCACCCAGCTGCAGAGTGCGTGGACGGGCAGCGCCGCCGTTGCTTTCCAGGGGTTGGTCGATCGGTGGCGGGCCGCACAGACCGAGCTGGAGAGCGCGCTCGGCGACATCGGCACCGCCCTGGGGAACGCCGGCGCCCAGTACGCGCAGACCGAGAGCTCCGCCGCGAGCATGTTCCGCTGACGCGGTCGTCATCGTGCTCCGTCACGCAGAAAGGCCCCTCCGAAGAGGGGCCTTTCCGTGGAGATCCGGACTCAGAAGTCCATGCCACCCGTGGGGTCGCCGGCCGGAGCCGCAACCTTCTCGGGCTTGTCGGCGACGACGGCCTCGGTCGTGAGGAACAGACCGGCGATCGACGCGGCGTTCTGCAGAGCCGAGCGCGTCACCTTGGCCGGGTCGATGATGCCCGCGGCGAACATGTCGACGTACTCGCCGGTCGCGGCGTTCAGGCCCTGGCCGACGGGGAGCTCCGACACCTTGTTGGCGACGACGCCCGGCTCGAGGCCGGCGTTGAGCGCGATCTGCTTCAGGGGCGCCTCGATGGCGACCTTGACGATGTTCGCACCCGTGGCCTCGTCACCGGTGAGCTCGAGCTTGGCGAACGCGTTCTTGCCGGCCTGGATGAGGGCCACGCCACCACCGGGGACGATGCCTTCCTCGACGGCCGCCTTGGCGTTGCGGACGGCATCCTCGATGCGGTGCTTGCGCTCCTTGAGCTCGACCTCGGTGGCCGCGCCCGCCTTGATGACGGCGACGCCGCCGGCGAGCTTGGCGAGACGCTCCTGGAGCTTCTCGCGGTCGTAGTCGCTGTCGGTGTTCTCGATCTCGCGCTTGATCTGCGTCACGCGACCCTCGATCTGCGCCGACTCACCGGCGCCCTCGACGATCGTGGTCTCGTCCTTGGTGACGATGACCTTGCGGGCCTTGCCGAGCAGGTCGGTGGTGGCGTTCTCGAGCTTGAGACCGACCTCCTCCGTGATGACCTGGCCGCCGGTGAGGATCGCGATGTCCTGCAGCTGGGCCTTGCGACGGTCGCCGAAGCCGGGAGCCTTGACGGCCACCGACTTGAAGATGCCGCGGATCTTGTTGAGCACGAGGGTCGCGAGAGCCTCACCCTCGACGTCCTCGGCGATGATGACGAGCTCCTTGCCCTCCTGGATCACCTTGTCGACGATCGGCAGCAGGTCCTTGATGTTGGAGATCTTCTGGTTCGCGATGAGGATGTACGGGTCCTCGAAGACGGCCTCCTGGCGCTCCGGGTCCGTGACGAAGTAGGGGTTGATGTAGCCCTTGTCGAAGCGCATGCCCTCGGTGAGCTCGAGCTCGGTGCCGAACGTGTTCGACTCCTCGACGGTGACGACGCCTTCCTTGCCGACCTTGTCGATCGCCTCGGCGATGAGCTCGCCGATCTCGGGGTCTGCGGCGGAGATGGATGCCGTGGCGGCGATCTCCTCCTTGGTCTCGACCTCCTTGGCGGACGCGAGCAGCTCGTCGGAGAGCGCCTTGACGGCCTTCTCGATGCCCTTCTTCAGGGAGATGGGGTCGGCGCCGGCTGCGACGTTGCGCAGACCTTCGCGCACGAGGGCCTGGGCGAGGACGGTGGCCGTCGTGGTGCCGTCACCGGCGACGTCGTCCGTCTTCTTGGCGACCTCCTTGACGAGCTCCGCGCCGATCTTCTCGTACGGGTCGTCGAGCTCGATCTCCTTGGCGATCGAGACACCGTCGTTCGTGATCGTGGGGGCGCCCCACTTCTTCTCGAGCACGACGTTGCGACCGCGCGGGCCCAGGGTCACCTTGACGGCGTCGGCCAGGATGTTCAGGCCACGCTCGAGGCCACGGCGGGCCTCCTCGTCGAAAGCGATGATCTTTGCCATAAGTGTGTCGTCCCTCCCGGACGTGAGGATGAGTCTTTAGCACTCGCGATGATTGAGTGCTAACTCATTCTGGCACTCTGGCATGACGAGTGCAAGCCGCGCCGAGCGGGCGCGATGGGAGGGCCGGACGGCGTCAGGCGACGACGCGGACCGACTCGGCCTGGGGGCCCTTCTGACCGGCTCCGACGGTGAACTCGACCGTCTGCCCCTCCTCCAGGACGCGGAATCCCGACATGTCGATGTTGGAGTAGTGGACGAACACGTCCTGGCCGTCGGCCACGGTGATGAAGCCGAAACCCTTCTCGGCGTTGAACCACTTGACGGTGCCTTGGGCCATGCGAATCTCCTGATGCTGCGGTGGGACGTCGCAATGCTAACCAGCGCGAGAGCGGCGAAATCGCCGTTCCGGCAACTGTTGACACGGGCGCATCGAACTGTTCACACGCGCGAAACACGCTCGGCGCTCATGACCACGCTCGTGATCACCGGGCGGTGGGGTCATCCGGCCGGAGTGGCTCCGGCATCCGTGCGATCCGCGCCGATGACGACGACGAGGAGCTTGCTGCCGTCGCCACCCGCAAGAGAGGCGTAGGCGTCGCTGAGGGTCACCGCCGCGCCGCCGATCACCTGGGCGAGGCCGCGCGCCGCCCCTTCTTCGGCGGGGTCGGAGTAGAAGACCGTCGTGGTCGGGAAGTCCTTGGAGCTGGCGTCGCCGGCGGTGACTCTGTCGGACGCCCATCCGGCCGCGACGATGGTCTGCGCGAGGGAGCCGGCCAGACCCGACTGCGTCGTCGCATTGAGGACCATCACCGCGTAGGACGTGTCGATGACCGGCTCGGCGGTCGCGATGGTCGTCGGCGTGGCGCTCGGCGTGGGAAAGAGGGTGACGCGGCCAGTGGCGATCAGCGTGCCGAAGATGCCGACCGCGACCAGAACGACGATCGCGATGATCGACCACAGCACCACGGCTCCGCCTCGCAGACGCGGATTCTCGGCGCGGTGAGCACCGATGCGCCCTCCCTCGAGGGCGAGATCATCGAAGCGGTCTTTCTGCGGGGGCGTACTCGGCACCCCAGAATGCTATCGGCCTGTTCCCGTGCGGACGGCGGGAACGGCCGCGCGTCCCTCGCGCTCGCTCTCGCGCGCGTCGCGGAGCCGGCGCAGACGGTGCACCAGCATGGCGTCGTGCGCCGCGGCATCCGGTTGATCGATGATGCGGGCGAGCAGCTGGTAGTACCGGGCCGGCGCCAGGTCGAGTTCGGCGCGGATGGCCTCCTCCTTCACGGCGTCGTGTGCGATCCACCGCGACTCGAAGTCGAGGAGGAGACGATCGCGGTCGGAGAGGGGCACGTCCTCACGCTAACCCCGTCAGCCGCACCCGCCGGGATGCCACTCCAGCCATCGCCCAAGAGGATCGGCACGGCCGAGGACGATGCCGTCTCGTGCGAGCGCGAAGCCCTCCGCCGCACACGTCGCCGGCGCGCCACCGCGCCAGCCCTCGTGGAGAGCGGGGGCATCGAGGGTGATCCATCGTCCTGCGGCGGATGCCGCCTCGATCAACGCGTGTCGCGCATGCCATCCGAGATGGGCCAGGACACCCGGCGTCTGAACGACGAGTGTCGTCTCCCGCGGCGCCGCCGCGGCCGCGCGGGCGAGCTGTTCGACGCCGTCTCCCGCGAACATGAGGGGCGGGTCCGCCGCCGCGATGCGCAGCGCGGAACGCACCCGATCCGCGCGTCCGGTCTCGCCCGGCCAGACGAGAGCCGTCAACCACGCCTCGGTGGCGGGGTCGGCCGGATCCAGTGGCGCGAGATCGATGCCCGCCCGCCAGACGATCTCCGGATGCCGCAACGGGGGCACGTGCTGACCGCGCAGCTCGCTCTCGAGCACGACCGACGACGCCCCGTCGGGGGGATCGAGCACGATCTCGCCGGCGACGCCTCGATACCGGTACGAGTAGCGGTCGGGGTAGAGGCACAGTCCCGCGCTCGCTCCGACCTCGAGCAGCGCGATCGGCCCGTCGATGCCCGCAAGCGCGGGCAGCAGGGCGGCGCACCGGAGGGGTTCGTTGGTCTGCAGAGAGCGCGCCCCGCATTCCGCGACCAGCTCGTCGCCGTGGGCGAGCACCCATTGCCGCCACTCGCGGTACCCGCCTTCGCCGGATCCGAGCATCCGAGCGGCGGCGAAGACGAGCGGGGGCTGACGATGAGAAGGCGCGATCCGACCGAGCACCTCCTGCGCCTCGGCATCCGCCGCGACTCCGGCGGCCCACTCGCCGTACAGCGCGGAACGTCCGGGAGCCTCCTCGCGGGCGAACCGGCCATAGCGGGCCGACACCGATTCTGGGAGGGAACTCATGGGTGACATTCTCGCGGGCCGAGCCGACCGCGGCCTGCGTCGGGTTGAATGGTGGGTGGAGTAAGGAGCCAGACATGACCTACCGCGTGACCAAGACCGACGACGAGTGGCGTTCGGAACTCACCGCCGAACAGTACGCGGTGCTCCGCCAGGCGGGTACCGAGCGCGCCTGGACCGGCGAGCTGCTCGACGAGAGCCGCGCCGGTCTCTACACGTGCGCCGCCTGCGGCGCCGAACTGTTCCAGAGTGGAACGAAGTTCGACTCGCACTGCGGGTGGCCGAGCTTCTACGAGTCGGTGCGCCCCGAGGCCGTCGAGCTGATCGAAGACCGCAGCCACGGCATGGTCCGCACCGAGGTGCGCTGCGCGAACTGCGGCTCGCATCTCGGACATGTCTTCCCCGACGGCTTCGGCACGCCCACCGGCGACCGGTACTGCATGAACTCGCTGTCACTGTCGTTCACCCCGGCCCCGGAGGCGGACGCGTCGTGATCGAGACGGTCACGGATTATCCCGCACTGGCGGCGGTGCGAAACCGTCGCTCCTGGTCGAAGGTGACGGATGCCGCGCCCGCCCGCGCCGAGCTTCTCACCCTGATCGCGGCAGCGGGGCGGGTCGCTGACCACTCCTCGCTGCGACCGTGGCGTGTGATCGAGCTGCGCGGAGATGACCGGGCGACGCTCGGCGCCGCGATCGCCAAGGCCGAGGGCGACGACAAGCCGTCGACGAAGCCTCTGCGCGCCCCGCTGCTCCTCGCCGTGGTCGCCAGCTACCGCAAGAGCGAGAAGGTTCCGCGCTGGGAGCAGGAGGCGGTTGCCTCGGGCGTCGCCCATGTGCTCAGCCTCCTGCTGGATGAGGCGGGCTGGGGCGTCATCTGGCGCACCGGTCATTACACGCGAGCCAAGGCGGTCGCCAAGGCGCACGGACTCACGAAGGACGAGGAACTGCTCGGCTGGCTGTATGTCGGCGGCAAGCCCAGCGGCGCACGTCCCGGCCGGCGCAAGAGCGTCGATCCGCGCGCACATCTGAGCCGCATGCCCGCCTCCGCGAAGGCGGCGGACAAGGACGGCGGGGCGACGAAGACCGGCGCGAAGAAAGACAAGAAGAAGAGCTGACGGGCCCTGGCGGCCGATCAGTGTCGCTGTCGCCGCCAGGGGGCGAGGGCGACGACGACCGAGCTTGCGGCTACCACGACCATCAACAGCTCCGTTCCCCAGCCGGGCCCGGCATCGGCGGGCCACACGGCGTCGAGGGCGAATGCAGTGGCGAGCTGGCCGACCACGACGCCGAGGCCGAGCAGCAGCACGCCCGTGTGCGCGACGAGCGCCGCCGACAGGAAGATGTAGATCACCCCGACCACGCCGCCGAGGTAGAGCCACGCCTCGGTCGGCAGTGCGCGGGGCGCGCCGACGACGGCGACGTGAACGATGGCCGCGATGGCGAGGACCACCGTTCCACCGAAGAAATTGACGAAGGTCGCGGTCAACGGCGTCCCGACGCGCTGGCGCAGCCGCCCGTTTGTCGCCTGCTGCCACGCGATGCCGACACCGGCCAGAAAGGGCAGCACCAGCATCCACAAGGGCACGCGCTCCACCACGCCGCCCTGCAACGAGATACCGACGGCGATGAGGGCCAGCGCGCCGCCCGCGATGCGTGGCATGGTGACCGCGACGACGCCCGCCGGGCCGTAGCCGACGCGGTCGAGCACCAGGCCGTTCAGTGTCTGTCCGGCCACGACCCCGACAGTGAACAGGGAAACGCCGATCACGGCGACGGCGAGGCCTTGCGTTGCGACGGTGAGCGCTCCGGCGAGGCCGCCTGCCAGCATCCACCACGGGATCGTGCGCGCCCGGATGCCGGCGACCAGAGCGCCGAAACCTCGGCGGCCCGTCGGCAGCAGCGCCGACACCACAGCCAGCACCAGGAGGCCCGACCCGAAGGAGATGACCGCGGCGACGAGCCCGTCACCGATGCGCAGACCGAGTTGCCCGTTGATGCGGGCTTGGAGCGCCGTCAGCACGCCGACCAGCACGGCACCACCGAGAGCCACACCGGCGGGAAGCCGGGGCGTCGTCGGTGCGGTCACGACTCCTCAGCCTAGCCGGGCGCGTGGGAGAGGAGCCGACCGGTCAGTCGTAGCCCAGAATGCAGATCGCTTCGGTGACGGTGTCGGGTTCGGTACGCGGCTCGTGCTCGTCCACGGAATCGAATCTAGGGGTGCGAGCCGGCGGATGCCGAGCGCATCGCCGTGGATAACGCGATGGACACGCGATGGACGCAGCGGACTCGCTACGATCACCGCATGGCCTTTCGCGACCTCCCCGCCCCCGAGCGCCGACTCGTCATCTGGCAGTTCGTCGGCGTCGGCACTCTGATGATCGGCGTGGGCGTGCTCGTCTGGGCAGCCGTCGCCTACTATCAGTCGGTCAGCCTCGGCTGAATCGAGTTCGCGTCTGGTGTCTGTGTCGTTCGACGAGCGGGCGCTTAGGCGGGCTCCGCTCGGCGCTCGTCCACGATCGCGGCTCCGCGGCGGCTACGAGCCGCAGAGCGGATGGCGATCCCGCACAGGATGACACCGGTTAGCACGCCGGCAGGTGCGGCGAGCAGGCCGAGGTAGAGGGGCACCGTGCCGAGGAAACCAGCGACGAAGCCGATAGTGAGGGCCCAGTCCCGTGTCATTCCGCCGCGCTGAAGACTCGGCGCGGTCGCTACGGCCACGGCAATGCCGACGAATGCAGCACTCAATGCGCCCACCGCCCACAGGCTCTCCACGTTTGGGATGACGCCGCCGCCGTCTCGAAGAGCTGCAAGGTTGAGGGTCGCCAAGGCCGCGAGCGCCGCGAATGCAGACGCGAGCGCCGGCACAACGGTGCGGACGCTCCATCGCCAGTCAGTAGCTGCACGAAGACTCCAGACCGACACACTGAGCAGGAGCGGACCGACGAAGAGCCACAGCGGATTACCTACCGCGTTGTTACCGCCCAACGCAAGGATGTACCCCACCGCGAGCGCAACCGTTCCGAGCGCAGACGCGGCAATCGGGAGGATATGGCGAGTGCGCTCGAAGAGACCAGCAGCTCGCATCGCCGCCCGCTCTTCTTGGCTGAGCTGTGTGGAGTCGGAGTGATCACAACGCTCCATATGCAATTCAATGAGCGCAGCCCCGTGCGTTTCGCGCCACCTCCGCGGGTACCAGCGAAGCATCCGTTCGACATCGCGCTCGATCGTGCTCATGCCGTGACCGCCTTCCCGTTAACTTCCCGAAGTCGTCGCTGAGCTAGCTGAGCCTGAGCTGCGAGCTGGTCGGCGCGGCGCTTCAGTATCTGCATGCCGTCTGTGGACAGCACGTAGTAACGCCGCGTGCGCTTGTGCACGACTTCCTCACCGTCGGGAAGAATCCAGCCCTTACTCGCCATGGATTCCAGCGCGGCGTAAAGAGTGGCGATGGGGAGAGACTTCTCGAGCTGGTCTTCCGCATCGCGTAAAAGACCGTAGCCATGCCTGCGGCCCGAGGCCAGCGAGGACAACACAGCGAACTGCAGATCAGTGACGCTCATGTCACGCATCGTATCAGACATATATTCCGCTTGCTCAGAATATATGGCGAAGTGAAACTCTGACTGAATAGAGTTACCCCAAGCGGGCCGCCGCCCAGCGCCGAGCCATGGACGGTAGGCGCACCACAACGCGCGCGGGTAAACCGACGCGCACCGATCGAGGAGGATCGTTCGCAATGAATCGACGACTGCATGCGGGACTGTGCATGGCAGCAATTGGAGGGTTGTTGATTGCCTCGCTTGGCGCAACGGCGGCCGTCGCCGCGGATAAGCCCGGCGACGATGTCTTGAGCGCCCTCGCCGCAACCGCCCAGACCGACGAGGCTCCCGATGTCCTGTCGAGCACTGCCGACCCTGCCAGTGTCGGTGTTACCGTCCCGGGCAACTCCTCCGACCCCATTGTCATCGCATCGGGTGACGCAGCGATAGAAGTCACTCTTCCCGGCGCTGCAGCTGATGCGGTCACGATCGGGGACGGCCTTGTGGGCTTCGACGGTGGAGATGGGTCGACGTCCGTTCCAGTCGCGAAGATGGACGGTTCCGTGCAGCTGATTTCCGTTATCGACGGCCCCTCTAGCCCCACGGAATATCGATACGAGTTCGACTTGCCCGCTGGCGCGACGCTCAACCGCGTCGAGGATGGCGGCGTGGCGGTGAAAGCTGCAGACGGCAGTGTGCTCTTCGGCGTACTTGCGCCCTGGGCTGTCGACGCCAACGGCGACGCTGTAGCCACCAGTTACGCCATCGCAGGCAACGCTCTCGTTCAACACGTCGCTCACGGATCGTCGAACGTTTACCCGGTGGTTGCAGATCCGTGGCTAGGAGGCACATGGGTCGAGTCATGGTCCTGGTACAGCGGCGCTACTCGCATCGCGATGACGCCGACTCTGTTCGCGAAGGCGGCGTGCCCGGGCAACGTCGTCTGCGCCGCCACGTGGCAGGGAGTAGCGCAGTCCGAGCTCGCCAACGCGCAGGTAACTAGCGGCAACAAGGCGAAGATCAACCGCGCCACGACCGGTAACCAGATTGGCTGCCACATGGTCGGAGGCGCCTTCAAGTCTCCGTGGAACCTCGAAACTGACGCCGCCGATAAGGGCCTGCTCGGTTTCATCGCGTCCGCCTGCAACTAGACACGACTATCTCGGTGGCAGCCGGGTGTTCTCCCGGCTGCCACCTTCGCGACGAAAAAAGGCCCCTATTCGCCACCCATTCGCCACCCGTAAGCAGCTTGTCCTCCATGAACCGAGGCGCTCGCTCCATGATCGATCGCGCTCCTTCCGCGTGATTTCGCGGAAGTCAGCTGGTCAGGGTGCCAGATAAACGGTGCCGGCTACAGGACTTGAACCTGCAACCCCCGTATTACAAGTACGGTGCGCTACCAATTGCGCCAAGCCGGCGGGGCCCGGAAATCCGGACGACCACGGGATACCCCGCGCCTATGAGGGTACGTGATGCGCCGCGTCACACGCACATCGACGCAGGCAGCTCGCAGCGACCCTGAGAGGATAGGCGCATGCGCAGAAGCTGGTTCGTCGTTGTCTTGGGCGTCGTCGCGGTCATCTTCGCAGGATGTACAACGGCGCAACCCTCGCCGCTTCCGACCGCTTCACACACCCAGCCGCCGACGTCATCAGCTCCGATCACCACCCCAACTCCCACACCTACCTTCACACCCAGCCCGACATCGACCCGTGCCGCGTTGGTCATCTCGGCGACCGATGTGACGCTGATTGACGCGAGTGGCGAGGTCGTGGCGCGGCTGAAGTTCAAGGGCGAGGATCCCACTCCGTTCGCTCAGGCGATCAGTGCCGCAGCCGGGTCGGCCGGCATTGAGGAAACAAAGCCCGGCGGGCCGGAAGGTGCGAAGTTCACATCCACGTTCACGTGGGACAGCATGACGATCACCACGGTCTTCAGCCCCGACGAGTGCGATGCCGGGTGTCGGGGGACGTTCCTCTACGTCACCGCGCCACGCGTTGGAACACTGCCTATCCACACCGCCTCCGGCATCGTCGTGGGCCAGACCGTCGATGAAGCCAAGAAGCGAGGAGCGCAGCCCACGCCCGATCTTCCGCTCGCATCGGACCCCGAGGATCCTTCGCTCATCAACTCGACGACGGAGGGAACCAAAGTCGTCATCCCGGACGCGGACCAGGGAGTGATCATAGGCATCCGAGCCGGGGACTGGTACACGTCCCTCAGCGGCTTATGATCCGCGTTCCGCGGTCGACGTGTCCGTCGTGACGGGTCGCCGCTCACGTCATACGCGACGCGGACACGGGGCCTGACTTACGGCGCGGCCGTCGGCGTCACGGTGGGCGTGGGCGTCGCGGTCTGCGACTTGTAGTACGCCCCGCTCGCGCTCGTGAGCACGAACTGCGAGAACTCCGCGGCATCCGTCATGTCGCCCACGTACTGCTGGCCGTTCACGACGACCATCGGCGTCCCCGTCAGGGTGAGCCCGTTCGTCCCGGGGATGCCGCTGATCGCGCGCTCGGTGGCACCCTTCACCCACGACGAGTACGACTCGGTCTCGATGCAGTCGCGAAGGCGCTTCGGATCGTCAGAGCCGTTCGCCTGGGCGATGTCGGCGAGTTCCTTGTCGGAGAAGCCGTCGGAGTCGACAGCCGGCTGACGGGTGAGGAGGTCGTTGTTGAAGCTGAAGAACTTCGACGGATCGAGAGTCGCGACGCACGCGGCTGCGCTCGCCGCGCGCAACGAGTACTTCGTTCCGTTCGACTTGGCGGTGAGCATCGAGACCGGGTGGTAGGTGAGGGTTGCCGCCCCGTCCGACACCCACGACGCCAGCTGCTTCGCGTTGGCGAGCTGCCACTGTCGCGCCGCCGGCGAGAGGTAATCGACGTAGACGTGGATGTCGACCACGGATGCCGAGGTGGACGGCGAAGGTGTCGCCTGCGGCTCGGCCGCAGCCGTGGGCGCCGAGCTCGCGCCGTCGATCGGCGTTCCCGGCGAGACCGAAGACACCGACGTCACCCGGAAGCCGTCGGCGGTGGCATCGGCCGGCTGCAGCTGCGGCCGATCGCTGTTGGAGCGCACCGCCCACGACACCGCGACCGCGACCGCGACGACGGCGGCAGCGGCGACGACGGCGAGCGCCGAGCGGCGCAACACGCGTGCCCGCGACTGCTTCGCGTGGACGAGCTGCGCCTTCTCGCGCACCGCATCGCGGCGGCCAGCAGGCGTGGGCTCGTTCGGGGCGTCGTCGTGGGACATGGGACCTTCTGTGGGAGGCAGCTCGAGGGCACATCGCGGTGCATCCCGGTCGTCACGATCCGGATCGGGTCCAGCGTCGCGGACGGAGCAAGGCGATGTGTCGATGCTAGCCAGCGAGCCTGTGAAATGCCCAGACGAGGCCTCTTCTTCGCAGAGGAGAACGTGCGATACTGAGAACGCGTCCATCGCAGGACGTGCGGGCCAAGCCCCCGCTCATTCCATCACTACGGATCGTCCGGCACGTACCTGCCGGTGAAGGAGAAGAAAACATGGCGTCCGTCACCTTTGACAACGCAACCCGTCTGTACCCGGGCGGCACCCGCCCGGCCGTCGACAAGCTCAACCTCGAGGTCGGTGACGGCGAGTTCCTCGTCCTCGTCGGCCCGTCCGGTTGTGGAAAGTCGACGTCGCTGCGCATGCTGGCCGGCCTCGAAGAGGTCAACTCCGGCCGCATCCTGATCGGCGATCGCGATGTCACCGACATCCCGCCGAAGGACCGCGACATCGCGATGGTGTTCCAGAACTACGCGCTGTACCCGCACATGACGGTCGCCGAGAACATGGGCTTCGCGCTCAAGATCGCCGGCGTCGGCAAGGAAGAGCGCGCGCAGCGCGTGCTCGAGGCCGCGAAGCTCCTCGACCTCGAGGATTACCTGACCCGCAAGCCGAAGGCCCTCTCCGGTGGTCAGCGTCAGCGCGTCGCGATGGGCCGCGCGATCGTGCGCAAGCCCCAGGTGTTCCTCATGGACGAGCCCCTGTCGAACCTCGACGCGAAGCTGCGCGTGCAGACGCGCACCCAGATCGCGTCGCTGCAGCGCAACCTCGGCGTCACCACGGTGTACGTGACCCACGACCAGACCGAGGCTCTGACCATGGGCGACCGCATCGCGGTTCTCAAGGACGGTCTGCTGCAGCAGGTCGGCACGCCGCGTGACCTGTACGAGAAGCCGAACAACGTCTTCGTCGCCGGCTTCATCGGCTCGCCCGCCATGAACCTGTTCCAGGTCGACCTGGCGAGCGCCGGCGGCATCCAGTTCGGCACCGCCGTCGTCGACGCCGACATCGACCGTCCCACCAGCGCGACGCAGGTCACCGCCGGCATCCGCCCCGAGGACATCATCGTGAACCCGGCCGACGGCCAGGGTCTCTCGGTGACGGTCGACCTCGTCGAGGAGCTCGGCGCGGACGGCTACCTCTACGGCCACACCGAGATCGCCGGCAAGCGCACCGACATCGTCGCGCGTGTCGACGGCCGCAACCACCCGAACGCGGGCGAGACCGTCGTGCTCGCCCCCGTGCCGCACCACGTGCACGCGTTCGACATCGAGTCGGGCGAGCGTCTCACCAAGAAGGCGATCGCCTCGGCCTGATCCGACCAGACGCGGCGCGGGGGCCCGGTTCCACGGACCGGACCCCCGCGCCGCGGCGTATCCCCCCACGAAAGCGAAGACCCGCGTGGCCCACTCCCTCACGATCACCGCGAGCAGTGTCGACGCAGGCCTGCTGGCGCTGCCCTGGTCCACACCCCTCGACGAGTGGGGCAAGGACACCATCGTCTCCCTGCCCAAGGGCCTTTCGCGCCACCTCGTCCGCTTCGCGGATCTGTCGGGCCGCGTGGTCGCCGTCAAAGAGACGACCGGCGAGATGGCCCGCCGCGAGTACGACATGCTGGGCTCCCTCGGCCGCCTCGATGTGCCGTGCGTGGAACGGGTCGCGGTGATCGACGGTCGCCGCACGCCGAAGGGCGACCCGCTGCCGGCCGCGCTCGTGACGGCGCATCTGAAGTTCTCGCTCCCCTACCGCGCCCTCTTCACACAGGTGCTGCGACCCGACACCGCCGGCCGGCTCGTCGACGCCCTCGCCGCGCTGCTCGTGCGCCTGCATACCGTCGGCTTCTTCTGGGGTGACGTGTCGCTGTCGAACACGCTCTTCCGACGGGATGCCGGGGCCTTCGCCGCCTACCTGGTCGACGCCGAGACCGGCGAGCTGCACGAGAGCGGCCTGACGCGCGGTCAGCGCGAGCACGACCTCGACGTCGCGCGCACGAACATCGCCGGCGAGATCATGGACCTCGAAGCCGGCGGTCGCCTCGAAGGCGGCGTGGATGCCGTCGCGATCGCCGACGGCATCATGTCGTCGTACCGCTCGCTCTGGGCGGCGCTGACCGACAAGGAGACCTTCGCCGCCGGCGAGGCCTGGCACATCACCGAGCGGGTCAAACGCCTGAACGATCTCGGCTTCGACATCGGCGAGATGTCGATCCGCACCACGCCGGACGGCACCACGGTGTCGATTCAGCCCAAGGTCGTCGACGCCGGCCACCACCAGCGGCGCCTTCTGCGTCTGACGGGACTGGACGTCGAGGAGAACCAGGCCCGGCGCCTGCTCAACGACATGGACGCGTTCCGTGCCCGCGTCTCGCGACTCGGCTCCGACGAGGAGATGGTGGCGCACGAGTGGCTCACCCGCGTGTTCGAACCGGTCGTGAAGGCGATCCCCTGGGATCTGCGCGCCAAACTCGAACCCGCCGAGGTGTTCCACCAGGTCCTCGAACACCGCTGGTACATGTCGCAAGCGCGAGGGCAGTCGGTGCCGATCGCCGAGGTCGTCTCGTCCTACATCGATGACGTGCTGCGTCACCGCCGGGACGAGGCCACGGTGATGGGTCCCCCCACCGAGACGATGGCGATTCCGGTGATCACGTCGGCGATCTCGACGATCGACGACGACGAAGACGAGGACGTCGACTGGCGCGACCTGGTCTGAACCCGGCGAGAGAGCGCGTCAGTACCCGACGGTGAAGCGCTGGCGCGAGTGCTGCGGGTTCTCGATCTCGTCGAGCACCGCCACCGCGAGATCGGCGCCGGAGATGTAGGACTGCCCCTCGGCATCCGTGACGATGACATCGCCACCGACCCGGTAGGTGCCCGTCCGCTCGCCCGGGTTGAAGCCGCCGAAGCCGCCGGCGGGGTGGACGAAGAACCAGTCGCGACCGGTCTGCTCGGCCTGAAGGTCCTCCAGAACACCGATCATCTCCAGCGCCTCGGCCTTGAAGGCGTCGGGGAAGTCGACGTCGACGACGCGAGGGCCCTCGGGAGCGACGAGGCTCCCGCCGGCGCCGCCGATGACGCCCAGCCGCACGCTCTCGGGGAGCACGGTGTTCAGCGCCTCCAGGTTGGGCCGCACGAGGCCCTCCATCGCACCGCGCGGCGCGACGGCGCTGATGACCACGTCCGCGCCCTCCAGCTGCGTCACCAGCCCGGGGATGTCCAGCAGCGTCCCCTCGACGTAGGTCGCACCGGGCACGCGGTCTGCGGCCACCGACCGTGACACCGACAGCACGGTGTGCCCGCGGTCCACAGCCTCGGAGACGATGTGGCGACCGGCGAAGCCGGTGCCTCCCAGAACGGCGATGATGGCCATCTCAGTGCTTCCTTTCGGATCGGCGTGCAGGTGGAGCGGGCGTCACTCGGACGCGGCGCGGATGGTGGAGACCTGGTAGAGCGCGACGGATGCCGCGATGCCGGCGTTGAGCGACTCTGCGGCGGAGGAGATCGGGATCGACACGATCTGGTCGCACGTCTCGGTGACCAGCCGTGACAGCCCCTTGCCCTCCGAGCCGACGACGATGACGACGGGCCGATCTGCCAGTTCGAGCTGGGGCAGCGCGACGTCGCCGCCGCCATCGAGACCGAGCACGAACACGCCCTGCTTCTTGAACTCTTTGAGCGTCGTGGTCAGATTCGGTGCCATCGCGACCGGAACCCGCGCCGCGGCGCCGGCGCTCGTCTTCCACGCGGCCGAGTTGACGCCGGCCGAACGGCGCTGGGGAATGATGAGTCCCTGACCGCCGAAGGCGGCGGTGGAGCGGATGATCGCGCCGAGGTTGCGCGGATCGGTGATGCCGTCCAACGCGACCATCAGCGGCGTCTGCCCCTTTCCGATGATCTCCTCCAGCAGGTCCTGGGGGTGCGCGTACTCGTACGGCGGCACCTTGAGCGCCACACCCTGGTGCACGCCGTCGAAGCCGGCCATACGGTCGAGCTCGGGGCGGGTGACCTCCATCACGGGGATACCGCGCTGGGTCACGATCGACAGCATCTCCTTGACGCGATCGTCCATCTCGACGCGCTGGGCGATGTAGAACGCCGTCGCCGGGATGCGTGCACGCAGAGCTTCGAGCACGGAGTTGCGCCCGGTCACGTTCTCGGTGTCGTCACCGGCCTTGGCCTTCGGCGCGCGGGACGGCGCCGGCTTCTGACCGGGGCGCCCCTTGCCGCCGGCGGCGGCGTAGCGCTCCATGGCGGCCTTGCGCTTGCCGGCGACGTGCCAGCTGCGGTCCTCGGCCTTGGGAGTCGGCCCCTTGCCCTCGAGCGCCTTGCGTCCGTTGCCGCCCGTGCCCTTGAGTGGGCCCTTCTTCTTGCCCTTGCCCGCGGAGGGGTTGCCCGGCTTAGCCATCATTCAGACTCCAATGGGTCCCGTCGGGACCGTCCTCGAGGACGACGCCGGCCGCCGCGATCGCGTCGCGAAGACGGTCGGCGGCCGCCCAGTCCTTGTTCGCGCGCGCCTGCGCACGCTGGGTGATCATCGCTTGCAGCAGCGCGTCCAGGGCGCGCGCCTCGGCAGCACCTGCTTCGGGCCGCCATTTCGGGTCGACCGGATTCATACCGAGAACGCCGGTCATGCGGCCCACTTCGACGAAAGCGCGGGCCGCGGCATCCCGATCGCCCGCATCCAACGCCGCGTTTCCGGCGCGCACGGTCTCGTGGACGACCGCGAGCGCCTGCGGAACGCCGAGGTCATCGTCCATCGCGGCAGCGAACGCCTCGGGGATATCGGCGGCCACCAGCGGCACCGCAGTGCCGAGCACCCGCGCGGCCCGCTGCTGGAACGTTCGGATGCGCTCGAGGGCCGCCTCGGCCTCGTCGAAGGATGCCGCGGTGAGATCGAGCGTGGACCGGTAGTGCGCCGCGCCGAGGGCGTAGCGCACGACGAGCGGGTCGCGGTCGGCCAGCACGTCCAGCGCGAGCAGATGATTGCCGAGCGACTTCGACATCTTCTGGTCGCCGACCGTGACCAGGCCGTTGTGCACCCAGTAGCGCGCGAACGCGTCACCCGCCGCACGCGACTGCGCCAACTCGTTCTCGTGGTGCGGGAAGCGCAGGTCGATGCCGCCACCGTGGATGTCGAAGGAGGCACCCAGGTAGCGGCGGCTCATGGCAGAGCACTCGATGTGCCAGCCCGGCCTGCCCGGCCCCCAAGGACTCTCCCACACGGCATCGGTCGGCTCGTCGCTCTTGGCGCTCTTCCAGAGCGCGAAGTCGCGAGGGTCGCGCTTGCCGCGCGCGTCCGCGTCGGCCGCCGGCTCCATCGCGTCGATGCTCTGATGGGTCAACTCTCCGTAGGCGGACCACGAACGCACGTCGAAATAGACGTCACCGGCCGCGGCGTAGGCATGACCGCGTTCGATGAGGGTGGCGATCAGCTCCTGCATCTGCGGGATCGACCCGGTCGCGCGAGGCTCGTAGGTCGGCGCGAGGATGCCGATCGCGGCATACGCGTACGCGAACTCGCGCTCCACGCGATACGCGAGCGCCCACCACGGCTCATCAGCGGTGGCGTTCTGCAACACCTTGTCGTCGATGTCGGTGATGTTGCGCACGAAGGTGACGCGCCCGAAGCGCCGGGTGAGCCAGCGACGCAGCAGATCGAAGGCGAGCGCCGCGCGCAGATGATGGATGCCGGGGCCGGACTGGACAGTCGGGCCGCACACGTACATGCTCACGTGGGTCGGATCCTGCGGCGCGAAGTCGCGCAACGCCTGCACCTGGGTGTCGTAGAGCCGGACCGTCACCGCACCAGCCTACCCGCGCGCGCGAGACGCGACAGCGGCGCGGGCGTGGGGGCTCACACGGAGTAGACGAGCGCGACGGCGAAGGCGGCGACGCCGTCGCCCGTTCCCGTATAGCCGAGCCCATCGGTCGTGGTCGCCGACACGGCGACGGGCGCACCGAGCGCCGCAGACAGGGCATGTTCGGCTTCCGCGCGGCGCGCGGCAAAGCGCGGGCGGCGCGCCTGCACCTGCACCGAGACGTTGCCGATCGAGAAGCCGGCGGCCTCCACCAGCTCCCGCGTGCGGGCCAGGAACGCCTCGGCGTGGGCGCCGGCGTACTGCGGTTGATCGGTTCCGAAATGGGTGCCGATGTCGCCGAGTCCCGCGGCGGCGAGCACGGCGTCCACGATGGCGTGCGCGACGGCATCCCCATCCGAATGACCGTGCAGCGAGGATTCACCGGGCCAGTGCAGTCCGGCCAGCCAGAGATCGCCGCTGCCGCCGACGGCATGCACGTCGGTGCCGACGCCGACGCGCGGCACCGGCGCGGTGCGCCCCACCGGCGCGACAGCCAGGAGGGCTCGCGCGCGGTCGAGATCGCCCGGAGTGGTGATCTTGAAGCTCCGCTCATCGCCGGGCACCGTCCACACCGGTGTTCCCATGCTCTGCACGAGTGCGGCGTCGTCGGTGTGCTCGGCGGATGCCGCGGCATAGGCCGCGTCGAGAATCGTGCGGCGGAATCCCTGCGGGGTCTGCGCGGCCGCCAGTTCGGAACGCTCGATCGCCTCGCGCACGCGATCGCCGGACACCCGTTTGACGGTGTCGACCACAGGAAGCACCGGAAGCACCGCATCTTTGCCGTCCGCGAGCGCATCGATGACGCGCGCGAACACCTCGGGCGGAGTCAGAGCCCGCGCGGCGTCATGGACCAGCACGCGCTCGACGTCGGGCCACACGGCCCGCAGTCCGGCAGCCACCGACTCCTGCCGGCTGAGCCCGCCGGCGACGACCGTGACCAGGTCGTGCCGTTCGCCGGCGACGGCGCGCGCCTCGGTCAGGGCGTCACCGACGCGGTCTGAGGGAGCGACGATCACGACCTGCGCGGCCGGCGCGGCGAACACACCCTCCAGCGCGTGGCGCAGAACCGTGTGGGTGTCGAGACCCACGAACGCCTTCGGAACGCCCGCGCCCAACCGCTGACCGGATCCAGCCGCGACGACGATCACGGCGGTGTGGGGCACGGGAACCAACGGGTCGCTCATGCACCCGACACTACCGACGTGGCGCGCCGTCTTCCGGCGGATGCCGTGATCAGCTCGCGAGAACCTCGTCGAGGACCCCCGAGGCGTGATCCTCATCGGCCTTCAGTGCCAGAGCGATCTCGGACACGAGGATCTGACGAGCTTTGGCCAGCATGCGCTTCTCACCGGCGGACAGGCCGCGGTCCTGGTCACGACGCCACAGGTCGCGAACGACCTCGCTCACCTTGATCACGTCGCCGGACGCGAGCTTCTCGAGGTTGGCCTTGTAGCGGCGCGACCAGTTGGTGGGCTCTTCGGTGAACGGTGCGCGCAGCACGTCGAACACCTTCTCGAGACCGTCCTTGCCGATCACGTCACGAACACCGACCAGGTCGACGTTGTCGGCAGGGACCTCGATGATGAGGTCTCCCTGCGTGACATTCAGCTTCAGGTACTTCTTGGTCTCGCCCTTGATGATCCGGTCCTTGACCTCGATGATCGTCGCGGCCCCGTGGTGCGGATAGACGACCGTCTCGCCAACCTCAAAAAGCATGCAGTTATGTCCTTTCGGCAAAGTCCAGAATACCACAGGCGACATACGCTAAGGTTCGCCGGCTGAGCATCCGCGGCGGGGACGCCGGGGTGGCGCCGCGTCGCGGCATAGAATGAGCACACACCGACTCGTCCAGGAGGATCCGTGAACACGCGCCGTCTCGCGTCCGTCGCCCTCGCCGCCGTTGTGGTCCTCTCCACCGCCGGCTGCAGCATGATCTCACCGCAGGCCACGACCATCAGCTACTCGGCCGCTGAGGGCGTCAACATCACGCACTCGGCACCCCTGAAGGTGCGCAACGCGCTCTTCGTCGCCAACGAGAAGGGCACCGAAGCCAACTTCCTCGCGGCGATCGTCAACGACACCGACACCGACGAGACGCTGCTGGTGGGCGTCGAGGGCACGACCCAGCGAGTGCCGGTCGCCGCGCACTCGACCGTCAGCCTGGGCTTCGACGGCGCAGAGCCGCTGCTGTTCACCGGCCTGTCGGCCAAGCCCGGTACCGACGTGCGCACCACGTTCCAGTCCGGCACCGGCGAGGCCGTCGAAGACCGCGTTCCGGTCTTGGACGGCACCCTGTCGTACCTGAAGGACTTCGTTCCCGCGAACTGATCCCGCTCACGGATATCGGCGGCGTCCCTCTGCGCGAGGGGCGCCGCCGATGTGCGTGGCGTGGCGGACCGACGCGTCAGGCCTCGAAACGGTACCCGAGGCCCCGCACGGTCAGCAGCATGACCGGCTCGCTGGGGTTTCGTTCGATCCGTGACCGGATGCGCTTGATGTGGACGTCGAGGGTCTTGGTGTCGCCGAAGTAATCGCTGCCCCACACCCGGTCGATCAGCTGACCACGCGTCAGCACACGCCCCGCGTTGCGCATGAGCACCTCGAGCAGCTCGAACTCCTTCAGAGGCATCGGAATGATCTCACCGTCGACGGCGACCGTGTGTCGATCGATGTCCAGGACGACTCTTCCACCGTCGACGACACTGTCATCCAGGCCCAGCTCGGGCCCTTCGCTGCGTCGCAGCACGGCGCGCATCCGCGCGAGCAACTCGCGTGACGAGTACGGCTTGGTCACGTAGTCGTCGGCGCCGAGTTCGAGGCCGACGACGATATCGACCTCGGAGTCCTTCGCGGTGAGCATGATGATGGGCACCTTGGAGGTCGAGCGCACCACGCGGCACACCTCGGTTCCCGGCATCCCGGGAAGCATGAGGTCGAGCAGCACGATGTCGGCGCCGCGCGATGCGAACGCGTCGAGCGCCGCGGGGCCGTCCTCGGCGATCTCGACCTCGAAGCCCTCGCGGCGCAGCAGATAGGCGAGCGGATCGGCCAGATCGGGCTCATCCTCGACGATCAGGACGCGGGTCATCGCTTCTTCTCTCCTTTCGCCCGCGCACCATCGCGGGCGGCCTTCTTCTTCTTGCGCTTCTTCGGAACGGGAAGGTCGTCGGGCGCCGGAACTGCAGGCAGTCGAACGGTGAACGTCGACCCGCGCCCCGGACGCGACCAGACCTCGACCTCTCCCCCGTGCCGCTGCACCGCGTGCTTGACGATCGACAGCCCGAGACCCGTGCCGCCGGTGCGGCGCGAGCGCGCCTGGTCGGCACGATAGAACCGCTCGAACACGCGTTCCTGCTCGTCCTCCGGAATGCCGATCCCCCGATCGGTGACCGCGATCTCGACGACCCCGCCGTCCAGTTTCACGCCGACGCCGACCTGGCCGCCCTGAGGTGAGTACGCGATCGCGTTGGCCACCAGGTTGGCGACGGCCTCGGTGAGCACCTGCACGTCGCCGCGGACGTACGCGTGCCTCTCGCCCCCGCGGGCGACGGTGATGGCGGCCGAGTCGGCGGCGACCGACTGGGACTCGATGGCGGCGGCGACGACCTCGTCGACGGACACGTCGCGCAGTTCCGTCAGATCGTCGGCGGACTGCAGCCGTGAAAGGTTCATGATGCGCGACGTGAGCTGGCTGAGCCGGGCGGCCTCGGCGCTGAGCCGAGCGGCGAAGTGACGCACCTGCTCGGGATCGTCGGCGGCCGACTCGACCGCCTCCGCGAGCAGGCTCACCGCACCCACCGGCGTCTTCAGCTCATGACTGGTGTTGGCGACGAAGTCGCGGCGCATCTCCTCGACGCGCTCCCGCTCCGTGATGTCGCGAATGACGATGAGGATCAACCGCGGTGTGATCACGCTCGCCCGGGCCGAGACCAGCCGCGGCTCGACGCCGCGCTTGAGCCGCATCGTCTGCGTCTCCGGCGCCTCGGTCCGACGGACGGTCCGGGCGAGGGCGCGCAGCTCATCGCCCGGCAGCGCGTAGTCCTCGTGCATGCCGAACAGCTCCGCGGGCGCCGAGACGGCAACGATCTGCAGCGACGTGTCGACGACCACCGCGACTTCGTCCATTCCCTGCAGCACAGCCGCCGTGCCGTCCGGCAGGGCCGTGGATGCCGCGACACGCGCGCGATCGCGTGCGCGCAGCGCGATCAGCACGAGCGTGGCCACTCCGCCGCCGAGGACGAGACCGAGGATCAGCGCGATCACCGGCTGCAGGGACTCCATGGGTCCCAGCGTAGGGTGGTTGGACACCGCAGATTCACGATACGGATCAACACCGGACACCCCGTCGGCAACGTTCATCGCTGCGGCACCGATCGTTAACCTTGGCCCGCGATGATCGCCGGGTCAGTGGGCGGCACCGTGCCTGCCCGCCGGAAGAGAGGCTCTCTCATGCGCGAAGTGTTCCACCAGTCGCTCGAGGACGTGCAGTCACGTCTCGTCGAGATCGCCGAGCTGGTCACGGAGGCCATCGACAAGGCCACGCGCGCCTTCGGCACCAGCGACGTCGCCCTTGCCGAAGAGGTCATCGAAGCCGACCAGACGATCGACGACAAGGCGGTCGCGCTCGACGAGCTGGCGATCCAGATCCTCGCGCGTCAGCAACCGGTCGCCCGCGATCTGCGCATCGTCGTCGCCGCGCTCCGCGTCAGCGCCTCCCTGGAGCGCATGGGCGACATCGCCGAGCACATCGCTCAGCTCACCCGCATGCGCTTCCCCGAGCGCGCCATCCCGAAGGGGCTGAAGGGCACCTTCACCAAGATGGGTGAACTCGACGTCGAGGTCGCGAAGACCCTCACCGAGCTGCTGCGCACCGAAGACCTCAGCTACCTCGAGACGCTGCGCACGCTCGACGACAAGGTCGACGACCACCACCTCGCCGTCTTCGAGAAGGTGCTGAGCGAGAACTGGCAGGGCGAGGCGGGAGCCACCGTCGATGCGACCCTCGCGAGCCGCTACCTCGAGCGCTTCGCCGACCACGCCGTCTCGGTGGCCAAGAAGGTCGCCTACCTCGCCACCGGCGACTGGACGCCCGACACCGACACGATCGCCGTCATCATCGCCGAGGGCGAATCGCTCGACGGCGCCGAGTAGGACGTCGCCTCCGCCTGGGCGGGGGTGCAACACGAAGAGGGGGATGCCGGTCGGCATCCCCCTCTCACGTTCGTCCGGTCGCGGGCCGTCAGCCCTTGCCCTGGCTCGCCACGGCGGCGGCACCGGCAGCGGCGGCCTCGGGATCGAGGTAGGCGCCCGGCTCGAGCGGCATGAGGTCCTCACCGAGGCGGTACACGAGCGGAATGCCGGTGGGGATGTTCAGCTCGGCGATGTCCGCATCGCTGATGCCGTCGAGATGCTTCACGAGTCCGCGCAGCGAGTTGCCGTGCGCCGTCACGAGAACCGTCTTCCCGGCCTTCAGATCGGGAACGATCTCGTTCTCCCAGTAGGGCAGAAGGCGGTCGATGACGATCTTCAGCGACTCGGTGCGCGGGACGTCACCGTCGATGCCGGCATAGCGCGGGTCGTTCACCTGGCTGTAGGGCGAGTCGTCGGGAAGGGCCGGCGGCGGCACATCGAAAGAGCGACGCCACAGCATGAACTGCTCCTCGCCGAACTGCTCGAGGGTCTCCGCCTTGTCCTTGCCCTGGAGGTCGCCATAGTGGCGCTCATTCAGGCGCCACGACCGCTTCACGGGGATCCACAGGCGGTCGGCGGCGTCGAGCGCGATGTTGGCGGTCTGGATCGCGCGACTGAGCAGCGAGGTGTGCAGCACATCGGGCAGGATGCCGGACTCTTTCAGCAGCTCACCGCCGCGCGCGGCCTCGCCGCGACCCTGCTCGGTGAGGCGGACGTCCACCCATCCGGTGAACTGGTTGGTCTTGTTCCACTCGCTCTGCCCGTGGCGGAGGAGGATCAGCGTGTACGGCGCGGTCATGCTCGTCATCCTACCGGCGCGCGCGCTGGCATCATGGGGGGATGCCGCCGGAGAAAGCCCCCGCTCACGGGGTGGTCGGTCAGATCACGCGCGGCACGACGAACACCAATCGACTGCGTCGCATCGACCGCTGGATCGCCCGGCATCCGGCGCTGCGGCGCACCGCCGATCCGTTCGTCGTCGACCTCGGCTACGGCGCGAGCGCGGTGACCGTGCTCGAACTCGAGCGGCGCCTGCGCCTCGCGCGCCCCGACGTCGAGGTACTCGGGCTGGAGATCGACCCCGCCCGCGTCGAGCGCGCCCGCACGCAGCTCGTCGAGGTGCGCGCGGGGCGCACGGCGTTCGCGACCGATGCTCACGTCTCGTTCGCCCGCGGTGGGTTCGAGGTACCCACGCCGCGCGGACGCCGACCTGCGGTGCTGAGGGCGTTCAACGTCCTTCGGCAGTACGACGAGCACGAGGTGAAGGACGCCTGGGGGCGCATGGCGCAGCGACTGCATCCGGACGGCATTCTCGTGGAGGGCACCTGCGACGAGCTCGGCCGGATCTGCACATGGGTCGAGGTCGGCGCCGACGGGGCACCGCGAACGCTCACTCTGTCGTTGCGGCTCGCCGAACTCGCCTCGCCGTCGATCGCCGCCGAGCGCCTGCCCAAAGCTCTCATCCACCGCAATGTGCCCGGCGAGGCGGTGCACGACTTCCTCCGCGCCCTCGACGGAGAGTGGACGCGCGCCGTCGGCACCGCCTCGTTCGGCCCGGTGCAACGCTGGCGCGCCGCGCTCGACGCGATGCACGCGACGGGCTGGCCTGTGCACGGCCGGGCGCGCTGGCGTCTGGGCGAGGTCACGGTGCCGTGGAGTCTCATCGCTCCCCGCGACTGAACGCCCCGCGGCCGCTCAGACCCGCGGGATGGCAGCGCGCGCTTCGGCCGCAGGCATGCCGGCCGCGGTCATCAGGTCGACGGCCAACGGCCGCAGCGCCCCGATGAGCGTCTGATCCACGGCGGAACTGCGGTCGGCGAGGACGCGGGGGTCGAGGCGCCCGGCCACAGCGCGGATCGCCTCTCGCGCGGCGGGCTCGTAGGAGATGTCGCCCAGAGCATCGGAGATCAGCCGGGCGCCGGCGGCGAGTTCGGCGAGCAGATCGGCGGCGATCGGCCGTGGCTGTCGGTCGTCGCTGAGGTAGACGACGCGGCGCGCGATGACCCGGAGATTGCGCGTCGCGAGATCCAGGTGGTGCCGCACGCGGTCCTGCCGCTGGAACTCGGAGCGCTGGCGTCGCAGGAACGGAGAGATGCGGGCGATCTCGGAGCCCGACTCCACCCCCGCACGCCACTGGTCGACGAGGCTCTGCAGGCTGCGTGCCATGGCGAGACCGCGCTGGGCTCGCACCGGATCTCCCCGTCGCAACGCTTGGACGAGAGTCGTGACCGCGCCGTCGAACGCGGTGAGGAGCTGAGCACCCTCCCGCGTGACGGCACGCAGCGGACTGCGTGGCAGGAGAGCCGTGACCAGCAGGGCCGCCACGCCCCCGACGATCCCGTCGATCATGCGGATGAAGGGGACGCTCACGGGAATGACCATGACGATGGCCGACTGCACCGCTGCCGCGATGGCGAACGCCGGCTGCGGCGAGAGGAAGCGGGCGACGACGAGAGACGCCGCCAGTGTCAGCCCCAGTTGCCACCAGCCGATGCCGGCGACGAAGACGATGAGCTCGGCCACGAGGATGCCGACGACCATCCCGACCACGGTCTCCAGCACGCGCCGCGGGCGCGCATCGCGCACCAACCCCAGACTGGAGACCGTCACCGTCGCCGCGAGCAGGGGCGCCGCGTGTCCGAGTACGTAGTGGGCGAACGAGAACGCCGCCGTGGCCGCGACGACGATCTGGACGATGGCCGGCGCGGAGACCGCGACGCGGTCCATCCCGGCGCGGGGATGCCAGCGGGCTCGGCGACGGGTGACGATCGCCGCGGTGGACGGCCGAGAGCTCTCCGGCGATGACGCGGCGGGTGACACCGGCGTCAGCGGCGCCGGGAGAGCCGCGGCATCCGCGGGATCGATGCGGTGCGCCCGGCATCGGGGGGAACGATGACCTCCTGCGCGGCCGCGACGCGACTCTCGTCCACGGCGACCGTCAGATCGGCGTCGACCGGAACCGTGCGCTTGACGTATGCCAGCGCGATCGGCCCCTCTTCGTAGTGGCGTGCAACGGAGGTCACGGCGCCGACGACCTCGTCGTCGAGGAAGACCTCTGCGCCCCCGACGGGCAGGTCGGCATCGCTGCCATCGAGTTGCAGGGCGACGAGTCGGCGCGGCGGATGCCCCAGGTTGTGCACCTTCGCGACCGTCTCCTGGCCGCGGTAGCAGCCCTTGTCCAGGTGCACGGCGGTGCGCAACCAGTCGGCCTCGTGAGGCAGCGCGCGCCCGTCGGCCTCGGTCTCGGCGCGCGGACGCCACGCGGCGATGCGGACGGCATCGACGGCCATCCATCCCGCGATGGGCTGCTGACCCGACGCCGCGGCCTCGGCGAGGCGCGACACGGCGTCGACCGGCACGACCGCCTCCGCCCAGTCGTACGACTCCCCCGGGTGCGGCGCGGCAGCAGCGTACCCCCACCCGCCGACGGCGACCGCGGGCCACGGGTCGCGCCAGACGGCGAGGGGCTCGAGTGCAGCGACCGCTTCGGAGGTGCCGCCGATGACGCGCACCTCGTCGGAGAGATCCTGCGGCTCGACCCGCAAACGGAACCGCATGCGGCTCAGCCACGACAGGAGCGCGGCCGAACGGGAGCGGTCGACGATCAGCCACGTGCGCACACCGTCGTCCACGACGGCGGCAGCGTGTTCGACATGGCCCTGCGGGTCGAGCACGAGCAGTTCCGTGCTGGCGCCCGGAGCGAGCGCCGTCAACGCCTGGGAGGTGATGGAGTCCAGCCAGCGCAGACGGTCGACCCCGTCGATCGCGAGCACGGCGCGGTCCTCGAGCGGCGCGAGCGCGCGTCCGGCGACGAGCTCACGCTGCTCGCGCGCGGGCGCCGCCACGTGCGCCAGCCCACGCTCGTCGACGACGGCACCGGGAACGACGGTGAACGCGCTGGCGATGGGAGCAGACGGGGGCGCCTCGGACATGCTCACTCGGCCCGCGCCAGTCGTGCCGACGCGTGCGAACCGAGCTCGCCGCCGAGCGCGGCGATGTCCCACGCCCAGAGCAGGTGGCCGTCGACGAGGCCGTACATCCGTGTCGCCGCGGTGTAGACCTTCGCGCTGGCAGGGCGCACTACGGCATCCGTCGCCAGATCGATGCGCGGGCCGCGGACCTGCCCGACGTAGAGCTCGCTGATGCCGTCCGAGTGCACGATCGCGACCTCGAGATCGAAGCCGCCCTCCTGGTTGCGCAGCGACTCGACGTCGTCCGCCGTCCGCCCGGCGTCGCGCACCGCCGACGGCGGCAGCAGCGCCGGCCCGGGATCGGCCTGCCCGAGGGGGCGAGCCAGGCGCCAGTATCCGGTCTCCGCGACGAGGGGGGCGCGCGTCTCGTCGTCGGCGACGAACCATGCGCTCGCGGCGTAGTTCACGTAATCGCCGCCGTCGTGACTGAAGCTCACCCGATGGGCGAATTCGCCGCTGAAGGAGACATCGCCGGCTTCATAGTCGATGACGCCGGTGCCCTCCCAGACACCGAGCAGCCACGAGAGAGGGACGAGATCGGCCGGCAGGTCGGTCGGCAGGTCGATCATGCCGATCAGCGCTGGCCGCGGTAGAGGTTCTTGATCACGACACCCGACACGAAGACGATCGCGAGCGAGGCGAGCGCGAGCAACCCGACGAAGAAGAGTTCGAGTGCGAGCAGGTCCATACCTTCACTCTACCGTCACGCGAACATGCTGGAGAGTCCGAGACCGAGCCCGATCAGGCCCATCACCACGAACGCACCGAGAGTGCTCAGCGCCACCCGGCGCAGGAAGCCCTGCGAGTGCCCCTGCACCAGCTGCACGACGAAGGCGAGGATGAGGCAGGCGGCCATGCCCACCGGCATCCATGCGGCGCGCCACTCGCCCGGAGCGACGGCGCCGATCACGATCGCGATCACCGCGCCGGCGGCCCAGACTCCGACGATGCCGCCGTACTCGGCGCGGGGCGCCAATCCGGGAAGCGTCATCCTCCCATTGTCGCCGACACGCGCACTGCGCGCACGTCGCGCGAGCCGCCGCGCACGGCGCCCGTGCGAGCGGGTTCTAAGATGGGGGCACGGTTCGGGGGCATCCGAACCCGAAGGGACCCCCATTGGCTCAGCTTCTCGTCTTGAGTTCCGCCCCGGGCGGGGGCCCCGTCCTGCCTGCGCTCGAGCTGCTGAGCCATCGCGTCCGCCAGATTCCCGCCGAACCGGCGCAACTCGTGAACGCGCCGAGCTCGGATGTCATCTTCGTCGACGCCCGCGCCGACCTGGTCGGGGCGAAGTCGCTGTGCAAGATCCTCAACACGACGGGCCTGGACGCGCCTCTGGTACTCGTCGTGACAGAAGGCGGGCTCACCGCGGTGTCCACCGACTGGGGCATCGACGACGTGATCCTCGTCGGCGCCGGGCCCGCCGAGGTCGACGCGCGCATCCGGCTGGCGGTCGGACGTCAGTCCGCCTCTCAGGTGTCCAGTCGCATTCAGACCTCCGGCATCACGATCGATGAGTCGTCCTATTCGGCCAAGGTGCACGGCAAGCCTCTGGATCTCACCTACAAGGAGTTCCAGCTGCTGCACTTCTTCGCCACGCATCCGTCGCGCGTGTTCACGCGCGAGCAGCTGCTGAGCGAGGTGTGGGGTTACGACTACTTCGGCGGCACGCGAACCGTCGACGTGCACGTGCGACGACTGCGCGCCAAGCTCGGCGACCTGGAGCAGCTCATCGGCACGGTGCGCAACGTCGGCTATCGCTTCAACGTCTACGAGGACGATCAGATCCCCTCGTCGCACGAGGCCTCTTCGGCCTGATGACGCGGCGGCGAGCGCCGCGCGACGTCGTGGTTAACGCGTCGGTCACCTGGCCCTGACATGATGAGGGAATGATCGACACCGACGTTCTGGACACCGGACTGGGCGACGAGGACGACGACGACTTCGACGAGATGGTCGAAGACGGCGACGCCCAGCTCCCCGAGCACCGCTACATGGATCGCGAGCTCAGCTGGCTCGCCTTCAACCAGCGCGTGCTGGAGCTCGCGGAGGATCCGTCGCTGCCCGTGCTGGAGCGCAGCAACTTCCTGGCGATCTTCGCCAGCAACCTGGACGAGTTCTTCATGGTGCGCGTGGCCGGCCTCAAGCGCCGCATCGTGACCGGGCTCGCGGTGCCGACCAACGTCGGTCGCGCCCCCCAAGACGTGCTCGCCGACATCTCCGACGCTGCCCACGCCCTGCAGCTGCGTCAGGCGAACGCCTGGCTCGGGATGGTCCAGCCCGCACTCGCCGAGGCGGGCATCGAGGTCGTCTCCTGGGACGACCTGTCGGTCGATGACCGCAACGAGCTCTCCGAGTACTTCCAGTCCCAGGTGTTCCCGGTGCTGATGCCGCTCGCGGTGGACCCGGCGCATCCGTTCCCCTACATCTCCGGCCTCTCGCTGAACCTCGCGATCCGCATCCGCAACGCGAAGACGGGTCGTCAGGAGTTCGCGCGCCTGAAGGTGCCGCCCATGCTCCCGCGCTTCGTCGCCGTGCCGGGAGACGCCGGACGGGCGCGATACCTGCCGCTCGAGCAACTCATCGCCAACCATCTGGGCGACCTGTTCCCGGGTATGGAGATCCTCGAGCACCATACGTTCCGTCTCACCCGCAACGAGGACGTCGTGATCGAGGAGGACGAGACCGAGAACCTCATCCAGGCGCTCGAGGCCGAGCTGCTGCGACGCCGGTTCGGCCCGCCGATCCGTCTCGAAGTCACCGAGGACATGGACGACGTCACCCTCGACCTGCTGATCGCCGAACTCGACATCACCGAGCAGGAGGTCTACCGCCTCCCCGGCCCACTCGACCTGCGGGGTCTGTTCGACCTGTCTCGCATCGACCGTCCGGAGCTGCACTATCCGGCTCACGTGCCCACGACGGCTCCGGCCTTCCAGCCCGCCGAACAGAACGGGCGCGCCGATCTGTTCGCCGCGATCCGCAAGGGCGACGTGCTCGTGCACCACCCGTACGAGTCGTTCACCACGAGCGTCGTGAGCTTCCTCGAGCAGGCCGCGCGCGACCCGCACGTGCTCGCCATCAAGCAGACGCTCTACCGCACCTCCGGTGACAGCCCGATCGTTCAGGCGCTGATCGATGCCGCCGAACGCGGCAAGCAGGTGCTGGCTCTGGTGGAGGTCAAGGCGCGCTTCGACGAGGCGGCCAACATCGTCTGGGCGCGCAAGCTCGAGAAGGCGGGCGTGCACGTCGTCTACGGCTTGGTGGGGTTGAAGACGCACTGCAAGCTGCTGCACGTCATCCGCGAGGAGGACGGCATGCTGCGCAGCTACAGCCACATCGGCACGGGCAACTACAACCCGAAGACGAGTCGCATCTACGAGGACTTCGGCCTCTTCACCGCCGACGAGCAGGTGGGTCGCGATCTCACGCGCCTCTTCAACGAGCTCAGCGGCTACGCGATCGAGAAGAAGTTCAAGCGCCTGCTGGTGGCTCCCCTGCACCTGCGCAAGGGGCTGCTCCGTCAGATCGAGAACGAGCGACGCCACGCCCTCGAGGGAAAGCCGGCACACATCCGCATCAAGGTCAACTCGATGGTGGACGAGCAGATCATCGATGCGCTCTATCGGGCGAGCCAGGCCGGTGTCCGCGTCGATGTCTGGGTGCGCGGTATCTGCTCGCTGAAGGTCGGTCTGCCCGGCGTGAGCGACAACATCACCGTGCGCTCGATCCTGGGCCGCTACCTCGAGCACTCGCGCATCTTCGCGTTCGCCGGCGCCGGCGATCCTCAGGTGTTCATCGGCAGTGCCGACATGATGCACCGCAACCTCGACCGGCGCGTCGAAGCGCTCGTGCGCGTCGTCGCGCCGGCGCAGATCAAGGAGCTCGTCGACCTGTTCGATCTCGCGATGAGCGCTGAGACGAGTTCGTGGCACCTCGAGGACAGCGGCGAGTGGAAGCGCCACAGCACGGATGCCGACGGCAAGCCGCTCATCGATCTGCAGGACCGCACGATGGCGCAGGTGCAGCGCCGTCGTCGGGCGCGGGCGGTGCGATGACCGACACCGCCGTCTACGCGGCCGGCGGCGTCGTGTGGCGCGTGGTCGACGGCAAGCTCCGCGTGCTGGTCATCCATCGCACGGCCTATGCCGACGTCACGATCCCCAAGGGCAAGGTCGATCCCGGCGAGAGCCTCGCCGAGACCGCCGTGCGCGAGATCTTCGAGGAGACCGGAATCCGCGTGGCCCTCGGCATCCCCGTCGGCGTCTCGCGCTATCACATGCCCAACAAGCGGCAGAAGATCGTGCACTACTGGTCTGCCGAGGCGACGGATGCCGCGATCCGCACCTCCGCGTTCGTGCCCAACAAGGAGATCGCCGCCATAGAGTGGCTTTCGCCGAAGAAGGCGCTTGCGAAGCTGTCGTATCCCGTCGACGTCGAGATCATGGAGCAGTTCCTGCGCTACGTCGACGACGGTGTGCTGCAGACGTTCCCCATCGTCGTGCTGCGCCATGCCCGGGCCCTCCCCCGTGAGGACTGGGACGGCTCCGACGCGGCGCGACCGCTCACGGCTCGCGGAGCGAAGCAGGCGGCGGCCGCCGTCGGGCCGCTGCGCGCGTTCGGGGTGCGCAAGATCGTCTCCAGCGACGCCGTCCGATGCGTGACGACGGTCACCCCGCTCGCCGCGGCGATCGGCAAGGACATCCACCGCACGTCGGCGCTCGGCCAGGACGCGTGGGAGGACGGCACGTCGGACGTCCGCTCGGTCATCGGACGCCGCGTGCGCTCGCGCAAGCCCGCGGTGCTGTGCAGCCACGGCCCGGTGCTTCCCGGCATCCTGTCGGAGCTGGCGCTGGCGACGGGAACACTGCACGGTTCCTACCTCGGGAGCGCGTCCGCCCTGGAGACCGGCGCGTTCTCGGTCGTGCACCTGTCGGCGACCAACCCCGGGTCGGGCATCATCGCGATCGAGACCCACGAGCCGAAGCTGTAGGCCGGTGGAGGGGCTCCGCCTGGCGTGGGCGCGGGTGCCGGCCGCACGGCCCGATCGGCGGACGGTCGCGTGGGCTCTGTTGCGGGGGCTGCTGGCCGATGCCGGGTCGCCGCACGCGGTGCTGACCAACCCCTGCCCGAGGTGCGGCGGCCCGCACGGTCCGGTGCAGGTGGACGACGAGCGGTGGTTCGCCGCCGTGACCTACGCCGGTGCGACGGCGATCGTCGGCATCCATCCGCGGGCCGGGGCGGCGGGCTTCGCCCTCGACGCGGAACCGTTGCACGATTCCGTGCGAGAGGCGGCGGGCGGCGTGCCCGGCGGACTGCGGCGGTGGGTGCGTGTGGAGGCCGCCCTCAAGGCCACCGGTCTCGGCCTGCGGGTGGACCCGGCATCCGTCCACGTCGCGGCGCGGGACGACGGCACGGACTGGAGCGCCTCCGTGCCCGACGCGGCGCGACAGAGCGTCGTCACCGCCCGCGGTCAGGATCTCTCCTGCGGGCCGCCGGGTATCCTCCTCTGCTCCGCACTGGTCCCCTGAAAGCAGAGCGGGAGGCTCACTCTCAGCGCTCGTCTTCCCGCGGACGGCGCGCCAGCGTCACGGCGGAGCCGATGGTGAGCACGAGCCCGCCGATCAGCGCAGTCGCCGTGGCCGTCAGGAGCCACGGCGACGCGGGCGTACGCGATGCCGACTCGATGCCCAGCGTGACGGCGAGCGCAACGCCGACGAGACAGATCACCGCCCCGATGACCGACAACAGCCGCAATACGGTTGTCGAGAACATGACCGCCCCGCTCACTGACCCCAGCAGCCGACGCCGCCGGTGACGTACACGTTCAGTCTGTGTCGCACGAGTCAAGGGCCGTCTGCCAGCCCCATCCCCAGAAGCCCGTGTAGCCGCGCGCGCCCGAACACGTCGCCGCGGCGGCAGCGACGGTGCGCGCCTGCGGCGTCGTCTGGGCATCGACCGACGACGTCATGCCGACGACATCGTTGCCGGCGGCCGTGTAGGTCGCCGCGTAGTCTGCGACGTCGGGATCGCTCACCCCGGCCGCGAGTGCCGCCTCGGCGTCGAAGACGCCGGTCGCCGTGTCGGTCGCACTCTCCAACCGGGAAAGCACCCGTTCCTCTGCGGCCGACAACTGCGAGACCGGGCCGTCGAGGGGGTGCTGCGCGGAGGGAGATGACGCGGGATCCTCGGCAGCCGTGGCGGGGCTCGCCGTCAGGAGACCCCCTGCGAGGAGGGCGGCTGCGGCGAGAGCCGCCACCGGACGCAAGTGCAGTTTCATGATGATCTTCACTTCCGTCTCGATGTTCTTCCGCGTGCTCACGTGGTCGATCGGATGCTCGCTGGGCTCCGATCGCCCCGGCCGGCGCTACGGTCGCGGAAGCGGGGGCAGCGCCGTCCGGTCGAGCCACGGCGCGAAGACGTCGTCGAGGTCGCGCCCGGCGATACGGGCGGCCAGAGCGCGGAACTCGTCGGTGGTCGCGAGGGCGTGCCGGTAGGTCTCGACCCACTCATGCAGAACGCGCGAGAAGACGGCGTCACCGACGGCGCATCGCAGGGCATACAGGGTGAGAGCACCGCGCTTGTAGACGCGGTCGTCGAACATCAGGTCGGGCCCGGGATCGGAGAGGACGAGATCTTGCGGCAGCGCGCGCAGGCGCGCGTGATGCTTCGCCGCCTTCTCGGCCACCGTCGCAGCCCCGGAACGCTCGAACCACAGCCACTCGGCGAAGCACGCGAAGCCCTCATTGAGCCAGATGTCCGACCAGCTGCTCAAACCGACGCTGTTGCCGAACCACTGGTGAGCGAGCTCGTGGGCGATCAGCCGTTGCTCGTCCGGGACGAGGTGGTTGCTGCCGAAAACGGCGAGCCCCTGCGCTTCGAGAGGGATCTCGAGCTCGTCCGGCGTCACGACGAGTGTGCACGCCTCCTGCGGGTAGGCGCCGAACGACTCCTCGAACAGAGCGAGCATGGCCGGGACGTCGGCGAAGGCCCGCGCCACCTCACGGCGGAGGGTCGCGGGGGCGAAGACCCGGACGCCGTCGGCGCCGTCGAGGGCGCTCGGCTCGTACGGGCCGACGTGCACGGCGACCAGATAGGTCGCCACCGGCACGGCGGACGCCGAGGTCACCGTGGTGCGTCCGCCGGCCGTCGACATTCCGGTGGGGCGACCGGTGAGGACCGGGAGGTACCCGGCATCCGTCGTCACCGACAGCTGCATCGGCGCGCGCGCGTCCGGGCGGTCGTTGCACGGGAACCAGGTGGGCGCGCCGGTCGGCTGCGACGCGACGAGCGCGCCGTCCTCGAGCTCCTCCCAGCCGATCGTGCCCCAGCGGGACCGGCGCGGTGCCGGCGCGCCGGCGTAGACGATCTCGATCGAGAACCGCTCCCCCGGCTGCATGCGATGCGGGAGGGTGATGCGCAGCTTGCGCGGTCCCTGCGAGAAGCGGGTGCGCCGGTCTCCGTCGACGCGCACCTTCGTCGCACGCAGGCCCACGAGATCGACGCTCACGGCCGACACCGCGGTCGCCGCCACGGCGTTGATCGTCGTTCGCCCCTCGAGACGATTGGTGCGCACGCGATAGTCGATCTCCACGTCGTAGGAGTCGACGTCGAACGACGGGTCGCCGCTCTCGGGCGCGTACGGGTCGTGCCCGCTCACGAGGTCGACTGGTAGGCGCGCACCTTGACCGCGTGCCAGGGTCCGATGGGGTTTCCGCTCCAGCGCGAGCCGACGGGCACCGTCTCGCCGCGCATCACCAGGGATGCCGGTCCCACGGTCGCATGCGCGCCGATGCTGGCCGCCGGCAGGATGACACTGTGGGGCCCGAGGGTGGCCCCGGCCTCGAGTTCGACGGTGTCCATGCTCATGATTCGATCATGGAACAGGTGCGTCTGCACAACGCATCCCCGGTTGACCGTCGACCCGTCGCCCAGGGTGACGAGGTCGGGCTCCGGCAACCAGTAGCTGTCGCACCAGACGCCGCGCCCGATGGTCGAGCCCAGCGACCGCAGCCACACCGCGAGGGCCGGTGTCCCGGCGGCAGCGCGCGCGAACCAGGGAGCTGCGACCATCTCGGTGAAGGTGTCGGACACCTCGGTGCGCCAGACGAAGCTCGACCACAGCGGCTGCTCGCCGGCACGGATGGGGCCGACGATCAGCCACTTCGCCGCTGTCGAGACCCCGGCGGCGACGGCGCCCGCGGCCAGCATGACGATGCCCGACAGCAGGATCGCACCGCCGAGACCGACGGCGTCGATCAGCGCTGCCAGGGCGAAGACGACGAGCACGCCCAACGCACAGGTGACGACGACCGGCACGACGCGTCCCAGCTCCCACAGCGCGCGAGCGACGCGCAGGCGCGCCGGCGGCTGATACGTGCGCGTCTCGTCGCCCTCGGCGGTGCGTCGCCGAAGGCGTACGGCGGGCGAGCCTAGCCAGGATGAGCCCGGTTTGGCTTTCGCCGGCGCAGCCGAGAGCACCGCGACCAGCCCGTCCCGGGGAACGCGGTGTCCGGGCGCGGCCATGCCGGAGTTGCCGAGGAAGGCGCGCTTGCCGATGCGCACCGGGCCGAGGCGCATCCAGCCGCCGTGCAGCTCGTACGACGCGACCATGGTGTCGTCGGCGAGGAACGCACCGTCTTCGATGCGCGTCAGCGATGGGAGTAGCAGCACGGTGGAGGCTTCGACATCGCGGCCGACCTGCGCGCCGAGCAGGCGCAGCCATACGGGCGTGAACAGGCTCGAGTACAGCGGGAACAGGATCGCTCGCGCCGAGTCCAGCAGGCGCTCGATCGTCCATGCCTGCCAGCCGACGCGGCTGCGTACCGGGTGCACGCCCTCGTTCAGCCCGATCGACAGCACGCGAACGGTCACGACGACGACACCGGCGAAGACGACACCCGCGACCAGCACACCGGGAACAAGCCACACCAGCGCCCCGCCCAGCGCCTCGAGGAGCGACGCCGCACCCTGGATGCCGCGGGCGACGACAAGCGCGCCCGCAGAGAACGCCACCAGCGGCAGGAGTGCCAGAGCGATCGCGGAGGCGGCGTATGCCCAGAGCCAGCGGGTGGGAGCGGGGGCCCGCTCGACGGGCCACTGCGCGGATGTGCCACCCACGCGCACCGCGGGAGAGCCCGCCCACGTCTGGTCGGCTCGCACCCGTCCGAACACCGCCGACCCGGGTGCGATCTCGGCGCGGCGGCCGATCCGGGTGCCGGGAGCGAGCGTGCTGCGCGAACCCACGGTGGCGCCGGCGCCGATGCGGATGGCACCGATGCGCACGACGTCACCGTCGATCCAGTACCCCGACAGATCGACCTCGGGCTCGATGGCGGCGCCGTCTCCGATCTCGAGCATCCCGGTGATGGGCGGCAAGGCGTGCAGGTCGACAGCCGCGCCGATGCGCGCCCCGAGGGCGCGGGCGTAGTAGCTCACCCACGGCGCTCCGGCGAGACCCACGGCATCCACCTGATCGGCGATCTGCTCAGCCAGCCACAACCGGATATGCACCCAGCCGCCGCGCGGATAATCACCCGGCCGCACGCCGCGCAACAGCAGTCGGGCGCACGCCGCCGCGATCGCCATGCGCCCGAACGGCGTTGCGAACACGAGCAGCCCGACCACGACGATCACGAGCGGCGCTTCGGGCAAGACGTCGAAGCCGGGAAAGAGCCGCAAGACGGCCGAGGCGGTGAGCAGGTAGAGCATCCAGCGGATGCCGGAGAGGATGAACAGCGGCACGCCGAGCAACGTCTGCGCCCACTGGGCCCGCCGCGGCGTCGGTTCGGGGCGGTGGAAGCCGGCAGCGGCATCCTCCTGCAGACCGGTGCCGAGGGCTTTGGCCATCGCCCCCAGCCGGGGCACGTCGTAGATGTCGGCGACGGAGAACTCGGGCACGCGCGTGCGGATGCGTGACACCAGCTGCGCCGCGGCCAACGATCCGCCGCCGAGGTCGAAGAAGTCGGCCTTGCGATCGATGACCGGCATGCCGAGCACGGCCTGCCACTGCTGGGCCAGCCACGCCTCCCCCGGCGAGAGATCGGATGCCGGAAGCTCGACGTTCGGCAACGGCCAGGGCAGGGCCGCACGGTCGACCTTGCCCGACGTGCGCACGGGCAGGTCGTCGACGACGGCCAGCAGCGGCACCATGGGAGCCGGCAGCCGCGCGGCCAGATCCGCCCGCGCCGCGAGACGATCGAAATCCGCAGGCGCCGCGAGGTAGCCGACGAGCACGGGCACCCCGGCCTCGGTGGTGCGAACGGCCGCCGCGGCGCCGGTGACGCCCGGCAGGTCCTGCAGAGCGGCCTCGACCTCGCCGAGCTCGATACGTCGCCCGCCGACCTTCACCTGGTCGTCGGCGCGGCCCTGGAACACGAGCCCCGCGGGCTCGAAGCGGACGAGGTCGCCGGAACGGTAGGCGCGGTCCCAGCCGAGCGTCGGGAACGGGGCGTACTTCTCAGCATCCTTCGCGGGATCGAGGTAACGTGCCAGCCCCACACCGGCGATGATCAGCTCGCCGACGCCGCCCTCGCCGACCGGCTGCCCGTCACCGTCGACCACCGCGAGCAGCCACCCGTCCAGCGGCAGGCCGATGCGAACCGGCGCCGACCCGTCGAGCGGGGCGGCGCATGCCACGACCGTCGCCTCGGTCGGACCGTACGTGTTCCACACCTCGCGCCCCTCGGCGACGAGGCGCGCCGCGAGCTCGGGCGGGCAGGCCTCGCCACCGAAGATGAGCAGGCGCACGTTCTCGATGGACTCCGCCGGCCACATCGCGGCCAGCGTGGGCACCGTGGACACGACAGTGATGCTCTGGCGCAGCAACCACGGGGCGAGATCCTCGCCGGAGCGCACCAGCGACCGCGGCGCCGGAACGAGACATGCACCGTGACGCCACGCGAGCCACATCTCCTCGCATGAGGCGTCGAAGGCCACGGACAGTCCGGCGAGCACGCGGTCGTCGGGTCCCAGCGGCGCATGGGGAACGAACAGGCGAGCCTCGGCATCCACGAAGGCGGCCGCCGCGCGGTGGGTGACCGCAACGCCCTTGGGCACGCCCGTGGAGCCGGACGTGAAGATGATCCAGGCGTCGTCGTCGACGTTCGGCGGCGGCACCGCCACGACCGCCTGTGTCGCGGGGTGAGGCGCCTCACCGTCGAAGAGATCATTCGCCACGGCGGCTTCTTCGGATGCCGGGGCGTACGTGCCCGTGCCGGTGATGACGCCGCGCACGGCAGCCTCTCCGAAGACCAGCCGCGCACGCTCGTCGGGGTCATCTGCGTCGACGGGCACGTACGCTGCACCGGCGGCGAGGACGCCGAGGATCGCGATGTACAGCTCTTTCGAACCCGACGGCATCCGCACGCCGACGCGATCGCCGCGTCGAACGCCCGCTTCATGCAGGCGCGCCGCGGTCGCGCCCACCCGCGCCAGCATCTCGCGATAGCTCAGGGCGCCCGAACCGTCGTCGATCGCGGAGGCTTCGGGAAACGCGCGCGCCGTGGCACGCAACACGTCCAGCAGCGTGCGGGCCGGGGCCGCAGCCTCCGCGCGACCGAGGAGCGCCCGGGGTGAATCGTCCACGTCAGGAGAGCAGTTCGATCAGCTGCGCCTTCGTTAGGCGTGAGTAGCCCGTTCGGCCGGCGGAGCGCGCACGTTCGCGCAGCTGCACGACGGTGAGGGCGCTCAGGTCCGCGTCGTCATCCGTGGGCTGCGGCGCGCCCGTGTCCGCGGGGGCGGCGAGCTCGGCGGCGAGCGCCTCATCGGCCGCATGCGCGTCGAGCTCGGCGCGCGCGGCAGCGGCCTCCGCGCGGCGTGCGGCCTTCTTGAGCGCCTTCGCCTCGGCTGCCTCCGCCGCTGCGCGCGCAGCGGAACTCTCCGCCTCCTGGGCCGCACGGCGCGCCTCGGCACGCAGCCGCGCCTTGCGATCCGCGGCGGCGACGGCCTTGGCGACCGCTCGTTCGAGCCGCTGGAGCGCCCGCTCCGCCTGACGGGTGACCTTCCGGGGTTTGCGGCGCAGCTTCTTCTTCGATACGTCGGCGGCGTCACGCGCCTCGTCGATGTACTCCTCGAGGCCGGCGGCCAGCTTCTTCGGAAGGTTCTTCGCCGTCTTGGCCGCCGTCTTGGCCGCCGCGGAAGCGTCGGTGATGGCGCTGCGCGCGGCGCGTTCGCTCTTGCTCGTCGTACCCATGGCCGACATCGTAGGGGTGTCATGTGAACCAACGGCGAACCGTTGCCGCCGCGCCGCACGCGATCGCTCGAGATCGTTAACCTCTCGTTCACCTCTGCACCGCCGGCCGGTAAGAGTGGCTGTCTAGCGTCGGGGCGTGCCCTGCACCGGGCCCGCATTTCCCACACAACGTGAAGGATTCACAGTGAAGCTCACCCGTATCTCCCAGCTGGGCGCCATCGCGGCCGTCGCCGCCCTCGCCCTCACGGGCTGCGCGTCGTCCGGCAGCAACACGCCGGCCGAGAGCGCGAGCCCGACCGCCACCAGCTCGGATGTCGCCTTCCAGATCGACCCCAGCCTCAGCGGCACCATCACCGCCGGCGGATCCAGCGCGCAGTCCAACGCCCAGCAGGCATGGACGACCGCGTACAACGCGACCGCCAAGAACGTGAAGATCAACTACGACAAGTCGCAGGGCTCCGGCGGCGGCGTGACCAACTTCCTGAGCGGCGCCTACGACTTCGCCGGTTCGGACTCGCCCCTCAACGCCGACCAGACGGCGCAGTCGAAGGCGCTGTGCACCGAGGGCGGCATCAACATCCCGATCTACCTCGACGGTGTCGCGATCATCTTCAACATCCCGGGTGTCACCTCGCTGAAGCTCAGCGGTGAGACGATCGCCAAGATCTTCGCCCTGCAGATCACCGACTGGTCCGACCCGGCCATCACCAAGGACAACGGCACGGCTCTGCCCGCCGGCGCGATCACCACGGTCGCCCGTTCGGACGGCTCCGGCACGACCCAGAACTTCACCAACTACCTCGCCGCGACCCAGTCGTCGGTGTGGACCTTCCCGGCGGGCAAGGACTGGCCGGTTCAGGGCAACGTCTCCAAGCAGAAGGGCGGCTCGGGCGTCGTCGAGGCCGTCAAGGCGGGCTCGGGCACCATCGGCTACGCCGACCACTCCGCGATCGGTTCGCTCAACGCGGCCTCGATCGTCACCAACGGCAACGCCGTCGCCTTCAGCGGCGAGGCCGTCTCGAAGACCTTCGACGTGGCCGCAGTCGACGCCTCCAACGGTGTCGCCGGTGACCTGTCGAAGAAGTTCGACTACACCAAGCTGACCGCTGACGCCTACCCGATCCCGCTGGTCTCCTACGCGGTCGTCTGCTCGACCTTCAAGGACGCCAAGCAGGCTGAGCTCGTGAAGTCGTACCTCGGCTTCGTCACCAGCTCGCTCGGCCAGTCGGTCGCCGAGAAGAACGCCGGCTCCGCGCCGCTGCCGGAGTCCGTCCTCGCCGCCGCCGCGAAGACGCTCTCCGCGATCAAGTAACACCTCGTCCCGGTCCGGTCTGCGCGGCTACGCTGCGCAGACCGGACCTGGCTGAGCAGGCTCGTCGATCCGCGATCGACGGTCCTGCTGAGTCGGACACACACCCGGACTCTGCGATCCCGACCCGAGGAGAACACATGACCCTGCCCGACCCGGGGGCTCGTCGTGGCTGACGTCAAGACCGCACCCGTGCACAAGCCGGCATCCAACATCGTCGGTAAGCGGCGCGCCGGCGACTCGGTGTTCCTGGGTCTGTCGACCACGGCCGCCGTGTCGATCATGATCATCCTCGCGGGCGTCGCGATCTTCCTCATCCTCAAGGGGCTTCCGGCCATCACGGCCAACTGGTCGCAGGGCGACCTTGCCGGATACCAGAACTCCAACTGGTCGAGCTTCTGGGACTATGTCGCACCGCTGCTGTGGGGAAGCATCTGGGCGGCGCTGATCGCCATGGTCCTCGGCACGCCTGTCGCGATCGGCATCGCCCTGTTCATCTCGCACTACGCGCCGCGACGCATCGCCGGCTTCCTCGGCTACATCATCGATCTGCTGGCCGCCGTACCCTCCATCGTCTTCGGCCTCTGGGGCATCATCGTGATGCGCCCGCTGCTGCTGCCGCTCGCCGACTTCCTCAACCAGTACTTCGGCTGGATCCCGCTGTTCCAAGGACCGGTGTCGAGCACCGGCTCGACGATGCTCGCCGGTGGCGTGGTCCTGGCCGTGATGATCCTGCCGATCGTGACATCGATCACTCGCGAGATCTTCCTGCAGACGCCGCGTCTGCACGAGGAAGCAGCCCTCGCTCTCGGTGCGACGCGCTGGGAGATGGTGCGCCTGGCGGTGCTCCCCTACGCCCGCAGCGGCATGGTTTCGGCGACGCTGCTCGGCCTCGGCCGTGCATTGGGCGAGACGATGGCGATCGCCCTGATCGTCTCGCCGAGCCTCATCTTCTCGGTGGCTCTGCTCACCGACGGCTACAACTCGCAGACGATCGCCGCGAACATCGCGCTCAACTTCCCGATCGCCACCGACCTGCAGCGCTCCGCACTGATCGGCACCGGTCTGATGCTGTTCGTGGTCTCCCTCGCCGTGAACATGCTGGCCCGCTACATCATCGCGGCCACAGGTCCCGGCGCGAAGGGCCGCAAGAGAGGAAAGCGCTCGTGAGCGAGCTCACCACCCCCGTGGCCACGTCGTCCACGCCGCCCCTGTCGCTCACCAGCGGTCAGCTGCCGCGGTTCATCGAGCCCATCGTCCTCGTCGTCTCGCTCGCCGTCATCGCCGCCCTCCAGCTCGTGCTCGGCGGCTTCAACGTCGCCACCTGGCTGATCCTCAGCGCGATCGTCTACCTGATCGCCATCGGCGTCTTCTCCGCGATCGTCGAAGGCAGGCGCAAGTCGACCGACCGCGTCGTGCGCGGCCTGGTCACCGTGGCCTTCGTCCTGGCCGTGGCACCGCTCATCTCGACGCTGTGGACCGTGTTCTCCAAGGGCATGGGCGTCATGTCGTGGGACTTCATCACCAAGGTGGGCGGGACGGCGTTCGACCCCAACACCCTGGCCGTCGTCTCGACCCCCGGCGCGCTGCAGGCCATCGTCGGAACGCTGATCATCACGGGGATCGCGGCGCTGATCTCGGTGCCGATCGGCATCCTCGCGGCGGTCTACCTCGTCGAGTACGCGCAGCCGAAGAACCCTCTGCGGCGCACGATCACGTTCCTGGTCGACGTGATGACGGGCATTCCCTCGATCGTCGCCGGTCTGTTCGCCTTCTCGCTCTTCGCCCTGATCGTCGGCCCCAAGGCGTTCAGCGGCTTCTCGGCATCCATCGCCCTGTCGGTGCTCATGATCCCGATCGTGATCCGCTCCACCGAGGAGATGCTGCGCCTGGTGCCGGCCGACCTCCGGGAGGCGTCGTTCGCTCTCGGGGTGCCGCGCTCGATCACGATCATCAAGGTCGTGCTGCGTACCGCTGCCAGCGGCATCATCACCGGCGTCGTCCTCGCCGTGGCCCGTGTCATCGGCGAGACCGCGCCGATCTTCATCGCCGCGAGCTTCACCGACAACTTCAACTCCGACCCGTTCAACGGTGCGATGCAGACCCTGCCGGTCATGGCCTACACGGCCTACAGTTTCCCGGGGCAGGACATCGACGCCTCTCAGGCCCAGGCCTGGGGCGCGGCGCTGCTGCTGGTCATCCTCGTCGTCATCTTCAACCTGATCGCCCGGATCGTCGCGATGGTCTTCGCGCCGAAGGCACGCTAAGCAAGGAAGGCCCCTGTGTCCAAGCGCATCGAAGTCGAAAACCTCAACGTCTACTACGGCGATTTCCTCGCCGTGGAGGGCGTCTCCATGGACATCGAGCCCCGCGCCGTGACGGCGTTCATCGGGCCGTCCGGCTGCGGAAAGTCCACGTTCCTCCGCACGCTCAACCGCATGCACGAGGTCATCCCGGGCGCCCACGTCGAGGGCAAGGTCCTCGTCGACGGCGACGACCTCTACGGCGCCGGTGTCGATCCGGTGCTCGTGCGTCGCCACGTGGGCATGGTGTTCCAGCGCCCCAACCCGTTCCCGACGATGTCGATCAAGGAGAACGTGCTGGCGGGCGTCAAGCTCAACAACAAGCGCATCTCCAAGAGCGACGCCGACGCCCTCGTCGAGCGCTCGCTGCAGGGCGCGAACCTGTGGAACGAGGTCAAGGACCGTCTCGACAAGCCCGGTGCGGGCCTGTCGGGCGGTCAGCAGCAGCGTCTGTGCATCGCGCGCGCGATCGCGGTCTCCCCCGACGTGCTGCTGATGGACGAGCCGTGCTCGGCCCTGGACCCGATCTCGACCTTCGCGATCGAGGAGCTCATCCAGGAGCTGAAGACCGACTACACGATCGTCATCGTCACCCACAACATGCAGCAGGCCTCGCGCGTGTCCGACAAGACGGCGTTCTTCAACATCGCCGGTACCGGCAAGCCCGGCAAGCTCATCGAGTACGACAACACCGACACCATTTTCACGGCCCCGTCCGTTCAGGCGACCGAGGACTACGTCTCCGGCCGCTTCGGCTGATCCCCCCTTCCCCGCGGAGACGCCTTGCAGTTCGGCATCGGTCCTGCCGGGGGGATGCGGCGCACGCGGCCCGTGGGCCGCGGTCAGTCGCGCGGGCTGAGCAGGTAGTCGTTCATGGATGCCGTGAGAGCGGCATCCATCTCGAGCTCGCGCTCGTCGATCGCCGTGATCGGAGCGGCGAGGCGCACGCTGGAGACCAGCCATGCCGCATCGGCCGTGTGCAGTTCGGAGACGGGAATCGTCTCGTAGGCGGTCTCGAACCCTCGCGCCTCGAGGTGTTCGAACAGGCTCAGCTGCGTGGTCCCGTGCAGGATGCCGGCGTTCGGCGCTGGCGTGACGAAGGTGGTGCCGCGGCGCAGGATCAGCGACGCGGTCGGCGCTTCGAGCACGAAGGCGTCGCTCGTCGTGAAGATCGCGTCGTCCGCGCCGCGGCGGTGCGCCTCGCGCAGAGCCGCCATGTTCACGGCGTACGACAGCGTCTTCGCCCCCAGCAGCAGCCACGGCGCTCGGGCGGGCGTGTCGAGCGCATACCCGCGATCGAGGGTCACCACGCGGATGCCGCGCGAGCGTGCGGCCGAGAAATCAGCGGCCGGCGCCGCAGTCACCCACGCGGTGGGCGTCGGACCGTGCTCGATGCCCCGACTCAGGATGAGCTTGATGACCGCCTCGCCTGCGCCGCACGCGGCGGCGGCCAGGGCGACCGCCTGACGCCACTGCTCAAGGTGGGGATGCGGCAGGTCGCACAGCCCCGCCGAATGCGCGAGACGCGACAGGTGGGCTTCGACCTCCTGGGCGTGACCGTCGACGACGCCGATCGATTCGAAGATGCCGTCGCCGCGCTGAGTGCTGAGCTCGCCGACCGTCAGTGCTGGAGCCGCCGGGTCGACTTCGGTGAACGTCGCCGCGAAATCGTTGCGGGAATCACCGCTGTCGGCGGGGTCGATCATCAACGCGAAGTGCCAGGCCATGCCCCGAGCCTAGACCGCGGGAATAGCCCGAAGGGACGGTCCGTTACACTGGAACAGCCGGGCCGCAGTAACCCCGGGCTCCATCTTTCGCCGCTCCGAGCGGCCTCGCGCCGAGAGGCGTTCTGCGGCCCGGCACTTCTCTGCCCGGCCGCACTCGCGCTGCGTTTCGACTCGTTGCTGCGCTCCTCGCTCAACGACCGGGTGACGCGCCCGCCCCCGGTCACTGCGCTCCTCGCTCGACGACCGGGGCCACGCGACCGTCCCGGTCGTTGAGCGAGCGCAGCGAGTCGAAACGCCCCGCGTCCCGCGCCCCGCGCCCGGTCAGGTCAGCGCGTCGCGCCGCCACAGCCCGGCGCACGCCGTGAGATCGCCCGCGTAGGTGTCCAGACGCAGCGCCCGGGTGGTGAAGGTACTCGCGCGCTGCGGTTCGGTCTCGTCGTAGTCGTCGGCAAGATCGGCGGCGCCGGCGGCCTCCACGCGGCAGAACGAGGCCGCGCGGTCGAGCGCGACGGCGAAGTCGCCGGTGAACACCCCGCGCAAGATCTCATCGACGAGGGTCATCAGCTCTTCCGGCCCCGCGGGTGTCGGAGCTCCCGCGACGACGTCGTCGACCGAGCGCAGCACTGCTCTCCCCCGCTCGTAGAGCAGGGCGGCGGTTGCGGCGTCATCACGCACCATCAGCTGCAGCAGGTAGAGGCGCCACAGCGTGCCCGGAAGCGACTTGGCCGGCGAGTGCGACCACAGCTCCGCAACCGTCTCGAGGCCGTGGGCGTCGGTGAATGTGATGAGCCGCTCAACGATGGCGTCCGTGGGCTCATCCCGCACCCGGGTGATCAGAGCGGATGCCGTCGCGTGCGCGATCCGCGACACGTCGGCCGGATCGGTGGAGCCGAAGCGACGGTCGAACGTGTCGGCGGGACGGTGGACGGGACGGTGGTAGTCCCGGGGCTCGTCGCTCATCCTTCCAGGCTACCGGCGGCCGACGCGGCGGGCTCAGGCGTTGGTCGGGATGGCGATGATGGGCTTCGTCGTCGGGTTGCCGTCGGGAGAGCCGCCGGCCTGCTCGATCGTCACGGCGATCGTGTCGCCGGGCTCCATCTTTCCGCTGAGCTCGGCCGTCGCCGCCGAGCCGGAGGCGTCGAAGGTTCCTGCCGCGATCGGCTGGCTGCCGCGCACGAACCATAGCTCGAAAGTGCGATCGCTCGGAAGCTCGGGCAAGCCGTCGGCGACAAGCACCACTTTGCCGACGCTGGACGACCAGTGGGCCGTGGCTTCGCCACCCTGGAAGCTCACCTGAGCCGACGAGGCGTCGGGCGCCGACTGGATCTGCTCCAGTGCGGTCACGGCGGCCGGGGTGCGCCACAGGTTCGTCACCGCTCCCGTGCCCCATCCAATCGCGACGAGCAGCGCGACCGAGGCGACGAGGGCAAAGAGGCCTCGGGTCCAGTTCCGACGCTGCACGGCCTGCACGACCTCTGTCGGCGGAGCAACCGCATCGGCCTCGGCGTGGTTCTCGTCTGTATCGGCGGATGCCGCGGCATCCGCCTCCGGCGACGGCGCCTCGGCGTCGATCGCGCGCATCAGCCGTGAGCGGAGGTCGAGCGGCGGAGCGACGGGCGGAATGCCGTCGGCCAACGCGTCGACGGTGGCGGCGTCGAGGCGGGCAATCCCATCCCACTCGGCGTGTGCGGCCAGGGCAGCCCGATAGGCGCGCTCGTCGTCGATCGACAACGCGTTCAGCGCGTGTCCTGCCGAGAGTTCGGCGAACTCGTCGGCTCCGATGTCTCGGCTCTCGCGGTCGTTCATGACGTCACCCCCATCTCCTGCCTCAGGCGCGACAAGCCGTCGCGCATCCTTGTTTTGATCGTCCCCAGGGGCGATCCCACCAGTGCGGCGATCTCGCTCTGAGAATATCCCCCGACGTATGACAGCAGCAGTGCTTCGCGCTGTGCATCCGGGAGCGCGTCCATCGCCCGGGCGACGCGCCTGCTTTCAATACGCAGGGCGACCTGGTCGTCGACGCTGTCCTGGCCGCTGTTCAGTTCGCGCAGACCCGCCTTCTCGTCGCGCTCCGTGCTGGCGCGGGTGGAACGCACCCGATCGACGGCGCGACGGTGGGCGATGGTGAGGACCCAGGACCGTCCCTGACCTTTGTTCGGAGCGAAGCCCGAAGCGGATTGCCAGACCTCGAGAAACACGTCCTGAAGCACTTCTTCGCTGAGCGCCCGGTTGACCAGCACCCTCAGGATGAGTCCGAACGCGCGCGGCGCGAGCATGTCGTAGAGCTGTCCGAACGCGGCACGGTCGCCAGCGGCGATGCGCACCAGAAGCTCCCCGGCGTGATCGCGTGCCGGCGAATCCTCGGGTACGTCCACACCGTCGATGACCATCTCTCTCAGCATGCCGTATCACCGTCCTTATGTCGTGCAGCCCGCGCGCGGGTGGCGCGGAAACCCGTCGTCTGCTAAGCGCGCTGGTCCCCTCAGCGGGTGCGGACCCGCGAGCCCCTCGCCGGCCTCTGAACGTGGTTCGGGGACGGCGAAGGATCGGATTGATCTCGGAGCAGATAGGACGGATCCAAACTTTCTCCCATCCGATATCTCTCGGGCTCCGAAGGACCTGTCGAGACCGCACCACGCGGCTCGGCAGGACTAACCATTCCGCTCACATGGAGGACATCATGCTCAGCAAGACGAAGAAGATCACTGCCGCTCTGACGCTCACCCTCGCCGGCGCTTTCGCCCTGTCGGCATGTTCGATGGGTTCGTCGTCGACCTCGGCGACTACGCCCCCCGCGATGAGCGAAGAGACGCAGGCGATGACGCCGTCCCCGACCACCATGGACCCCGCCGCCAACCTCGTCGGCCCGGGTTGCGCCGCCTACGCCGAGGCCGTTCCGTCCGGCGCCGGCTCGGTCGAGGGCATGTCGCAGGCGCCGGTCGCCACGGCCGCCTCGAACAACCCGCTGCTGAAGACGCTCGTCGCCGCGGTGAGCGGCCAGCTGAACCCCGACGTCAACCTCGTCGACACGCTCAACGGCAGCCAGTTCACCGTCTTCGCGCCGGTCGATGACGCGTTCGCGAAGATCGACGCCGCCACGATCGACTCGCTGAAGACCGACAGCGCCGCGCTGACCAAGATCCTCACCTACCACGTGGTCCCCGGCCAGCTCTCGCCGTCGGAGATCGTCGGCACCCACAAGACCGTTGAGGGCGGCGACGTCACCGTCACCGGCTCGGGCGACAAGCTGATGGTCAACGGCGCCAACGTCATCTGCGGTGGCGTTCAGACCGCCAACGCCACGGTGTACCTGATCGACTCGGTGCTCATGCCCACCAACTGATCGTTTCGATCACCCCCGGTCGAGGCCGCCGGCGCACTGCGCGCCGTCGGCCTCGTCGCGTCGTCCGTGTCGTTCCGCACGCGAACGCCAGTTCTGCGGTGCCCTTTCGAGGGTGGCGATCGCGTGGCAGTTACGGCACCTCACATCGCACTTGTCGACTTCGTCCTGAATGATCCGGATACTGAATCCCTCTTTGACCAGCTGCATGACGTCCTTGCGCTTGGAGCTCTGGGGCCTGTGGTCGAAATCGAGAACCCGAATGTCGCCGATCCCGCAGTCCACGCACGGATGAGAACGCAGGTAGGCGAGCAGATGCTCTTTCGCCTCGATCCGACGCCTCGCCGTGCGAGCGACGACAACGCGCACATGTCGTTCACGATTCGCCGCGTAGTAACGCCGCGAAGACGCGCGGTTGCATTCGCGGCACGTCTCCTGAAGGCCATCCGGACGCCGCCGCTTGCGATTGAACTCCGTGAGCGACTTCGTCTCGTGACACGTGCCGCACTCTTTGGCAGTACCTGAACTGAGGACTTCTCGCGACGTCATGACGATGGTTTACAACCACCGTCGGACATCGAGTCGTGGTGCCCCCACAGGGACTCGAACCCTGGACCCACGGATTAACCTGCTGCACGAGGTTTCCCCCGCCACCGGGCGGCCGGCTTGCAGTCTGGACTATATCTTCACCTTCGGCCTGACCGGTCAGGTGCGCCGCGTGTAGTCTCTGAGGTTCCCTTGCGGTTACCTGCTGATTACCCAATCCCTCAGATTGTCACTGTCGGATGACACACATCCGACGAGTACCTCGGGCTCTCAGGGCGTCCCAGCATATAGCGGCGGTCATCCAGCGCATTTCTACGCTGGCGCTCCATTGTGTTCTGTTTGAAGTCCGTTGCTCTAACCAACTGAGCTATAGGGGCGGGATCAGCCTAGCAAGCGCGCAGCACCACGGCATCCATCGCCCGACTACCCTCGAAGCGTGGACGATCAGACAGGGGGCATCGATGCCGGGACGGTGCTCGACGACCGTTACCGCGTCGACGCGCTCATCGGCACCGGCGGTATGTCCCGCGTCTACGCGGCCCGCGACCTCCTGCTCGGCCGCACCGTGGCGATCAAGATCATCACGGCGACGGACGACGACCTCGATGCCGGGCAGCGGGTGCGCGCAGAGACCGCCGCGCTAGCCGCGCTCACCCACCCCCACCTGGTCGTTCTGCACGATGCGCGCCTGACCGGCCCCGGCCCGCGCTATCTCGTGATGGAACGCATCGACGGCCCGTCGCTGTCGGCGCGGCTGGCGGAAGGTCCGATGACGGATGCCGAGGTCACCCGCATCGCCGGCGAACTCGCCGACGCGCTGAGCGCGGTGCACGCCGCCGGCATCGTCCACCGCGACGTCAAACCGTCGAACATCCTGCTCGCTCCGAGCACGGCGCCGACACGGCCGCCGCGGGCGAAGCTCGCCGACTTCGGCATCGCACACCTGCTCGGCTCCGATCGCATCACCCAGCCCGGCTCCCTCATCGGCACAGCGGCCTACCTGGCTCCCGAGGTCGCGCTCGGGAACGCGCCCGCCCCGGCATCCGACGTCTACGCGCTCGGACTCGTCCTCCTCGAGGCGCTGACCGGGACGCGTGCCTTCCCCTCCGCTCAGGGCGCCGCGCAGCTGCTCGCCCGACTTGCGCAGGATCCCGCGATTCCCGATCATCTGTCTCCGCTCTGGGCGGAGCTTCTGCGGGCCATGCTCAGCCGCGACCCGGCTGCACGCCCGAGCGCCGCGGCCATCTCCGACACGCTCGCCGCTCCCCCACGCGAGACCAGCAACGACGAGACCCGTGTTCTCGCCGCGCCAGAGTCGCCCACCGAGCCGGCAGCCGTCGCGGCGGCACGGTTCGATCGCGCGGGAGCGACCGAGCGACCGTGGTGGCGACGGACGGGTGTCCTCGTCGGCGGGGGCGCGGCGGTGATTGCGATCGTCGTCGCGTTGGCGGCGTGGTCGGGACTGTCCGGTGCACCGACCGTCGATCCCTCACCGACGGGAGTCGTGGACACGACCCCGACGCCCGCCGCGACCGATGCGAACACCGTCTCGAACCCTGAGAAGGCGCCCGCGACCCCCGGGGCCCCGAAAGACAACGGAAACGGCAAAGGGGGCCCCGGCGGCAACAACGGGGGTGGCAAGGGCGGCGGGCCGGGCAAGGGCGGCGGCTGAGCGCCGCCTGCCCCGGTCCGATGCCGTGATCAGCTGCCCTGGACGGTGAAGGACACCGCCTGCACGATCTCTCCGATGACCCACACGATGAGCGAGATCGAGGCGATGAAGCCGACGACCGTCGCCGCGATCCAGGTCCACAGCGGCGCCCAGCCGCCGGCGACGGTGCGACGGCGCAGCACCACGGCGCGGCCGATCATGTAGACCGCGGATCCGAGGCCGAGCAGCACGAAGAACGACCACGCCCAGCCGAAGGGGGCGACGACGCCGCGGCGTTTCAGCTCGCGCCAGTCGAGCCAGCTGAACACGACGAACGCGGCGTAGAACACCCACCCGATCAGGGAGATGCCCAACGTGCGCGCCTCCCACGACATCAGCTCCGCCGGCACGCCGGACATTCCCGACGAGGCTTCGCGCGACATCGCCACGACGGCTGCGATGTAGCCGTTCCAGTCGATGAGGAAGACCGACAGGATCGGCAGGACGGATGCCGCGACGGCCAACCACACCCAGACCGTACTGGTCGGAACGTCGACGACGGGCGGGGTGGCCCCCGGGCCGGCGTAGGCGGGTGCGGCAGGATAGGCCGCCGAGCCGCCCATCGCCGGCGCGGCCTGCGGGGAGGAAGTCGGCGGCCCGACGGGCGCAGCAGGGGTGACGGGTGCGACAGGGGTGGTCGGCGCGCCGGGCGTCGGCGCGTACTCGCCGAACCGCGGCGCCGGCGCGGTCTGGGCGGTCCACTGCGTCCCGTCCCACCAACGGCGCGCCGTGGGGTCTGCGGGGTCCGGGTACCAACCGGCGGGGGCGCTCACGCTGCCGCTCCGACCAGCTCGGCGCCCGCGTGGGCGAGCTCGGCGAGCGCGGCGTCGGAGGTCTCCGGCGCGACCCCCGCGACCAGGTCGGTGAGCACGCGCACGTGAAGTCCGTGTTCGATCGCGTCGAGCGCCGAGGCGCGCACGCAGTAGTCGGTGGCGAGCCCCGCGATATCAACCTCCGTCACGCCGTGGGCGCTCAGCAGCGCCGACACCCTCTCACCGGCATCCGTGGTTCCTTCGAACAGCGAGTAGGCGGGCATGCCCTGTCCTTTCTTCACGTGGTGGGTCACGGCATCCGTGACCAGTTCGGCGTCGTAGTCGGCGCCCGGTGTGTCTGCCACGCAGTGCACCGGCCACGTGTCGACGAAGTCGGGCTCCGCATCGGTTGCGAAGTGACCGCCGTTGTCGGTGTTGCCCTCGTGCCAGTCCCGCGAGGCGATGACGACGTCGTACTCGCTCCCGTGGGCGGACAGGTATGCCGTCAGCCCGCGCGCGACCGCGTCGCCACCGGAGACGGCGAGCGCCCCGCCCTCCGTGAAGTCGTTCTGGACGTCGACGATGAACAGTGCTCTGGTCATACCACCGAGGCTAACCCTTCGACGCCGCTGCGGTCAGCGCGGCCCGTTCACAACTCCCGCGCGTCGTTCCGGTTCGACCGCCGCGAGCGGTGTGTCGCGGCCCCCTCCGACGGAATGGAGGAGTTCGGAACCGCGTCGACGTCGGCCCGCGCGAGGCGCGAGGGCCACCAGATGCGCCGCCCGAGGTCGTAGGTCGCCGCCGGCACGAGCAGCGAGCGCACCACGAAGGTGTCGAGCAGCACGCCGAAGGCGACGATGAACGCCAGCTGGGCGAGGAAGAGGATCGGGATCACACCGAGTGCGGCGAACGTCGCGGCCAGCACGAGCCCGGCAGAGGTGATGACGCCGCCGGTCGCGACGAGTCCGCGCAGGATGCCGGGGCGTGTGCCGTGCCGTTTCGACTCCTCCCGCACGCGCGACATCAGGAAGATGTTGTAGTCGACGCCCAGGGCCACGAGGAAGACGAAGCCGTACAACGGCACCGCCGGATCGGCTCCCGGGAAGTGGAACAGGTTGTCGAAGACCAGCGCGCTGACTCCGAGCGCGGCACCGAACGACAGGATCACGCTCAGGATCAGGATGACCGGGGCGACGATCGCTCGCAGCAGCAGCATGAGGATGACGAGGATGACAGCCAGGATCACCGGGATGATGAGAGTGCGGTCGCGGATCGACGTGTCGTTCGTGTCGAGATCGATCGCGGTCGGTCCGCCGACGCGTGCGATATCGGCACCGAGCTCGCTCGTGAAGGTCGTCCGCAGGTCGCGTACGGTCTGCTCCGCGGCCAGCGAGTCGGCCTCGTCCGACAGCGTCGCGACCAATAGCACGTCGCCGTCGACCACCGTCGGCTGCGGCGGCGCCGCGCTCGGCGGACCGGCCAGCGTGTACACCGCCGTACCGTCCTGCACCGAGACGCCGATCTGACCCGAGACGGTGTCTTTGGCGGTCGCTGCGACGGACTCGATGCCGGGCGCCTTCTCGAGCACGGTGACGGCATCCGCGACCCGGTCCTGGGGCACGACGATGTACGCGGGGCTCCCCGATCCCGCGGCGAAGTGCTGCGCGAGCACGTCCTGCCCGTCGCGGGCCTGCGAGGCTCCCAGCACCAGGTCGCTCTGCGGCACGCCATCGGCCTTCAGCTGCAGCACGCCGACGGATGCCGCGAGCAGCACGACCGTCGAGACGATCCATACCGGCCGCGCATGGCGCGCGACCAGACGGGCCTGGCGACCCCAGAACCCGCGAACGGGAGCGCTCGGGTCGGTGACGAGACGCTCGGCGTTGTCGCCCGGGTCGCCGTCGGCGCCCTTCGGGATGAAGGGCCAGAACGCCGCGCGCCCGAAGATCGCGAGAAGCGCGGGCAGGAAGGTGAGAGCGGACAGCACCGCGAAGGCGATGCCGATCGAGGCGATCGGTCCGAGCGCCCGGTTGCTGGCGAGGTCGCTCAGCAGCAGGCACAGCAGGCCGGCGATGACGGTACCGCCGGACGCGATGATCGGCTCGAAGGCGCCGCGCCAGGCCATGACCGCGGCATCCCACCGTCGCGCACCCGTGCCGATCGCTTCGCGGAAACGTGCGGTGTAGAGCAGGGCGTAGTCCGTGGCGGCGCCGATCACGAGGATGAAGAGGATGCCTTGGACCTGACCGTTGAGCACGAAGATGCCGGCCTTGGCCAGCCACCACACCGTGAGCAGCGCGACGCACAGCGCGAACGTCGAGGTCAGCAGCACGAGGATCGGCAGCAGCGGCGATCGGTAGACGATGACGAGGATGATGAACACGGCGCCGAGTGCGACGGCGAGCAGGATCCCGTCGATGCCCAGGAAGCCAGCCACCAGATCGGCGGTGAAGCCGGCGGGCCCGGTCACCCACGCCTCCAGGCCCGTCGGGAGGTTCTTCTCGATGCTCTCGCGGACGGCCGTGACCGTCTCACCGACGTCGCCCGACGTCGAGATCGGCACGAAGAACTGCACCGCCTCGCCGTCGTCGGACGGGATCGCCGGCGAGACCTGCTCGACGCCCTCGACGTCGGAGATCGTGGCGGCGAGTTCGGTGATCTGGGTGAGCTGGGCGGCGCTCAGCGCTCCCTCACCGGTGACGACCACCACGGCCGGGATGCTGTCGCCTCCGGTGAACTGCGAGAGCCGCTCCTGCACCTGCGTCGACTCCGCCGACGACGGCAGGAACGAGGACTGATCGTTGGTGGCGACTTCGTCGATCTTGCCGAAGTACGGGCCACCGATCGAGCCGCCCACCAGCCAGATGAGGACGAGCAGAACGGGAATGCCGATACGCAGCCAGCGGGTGGGTGTGTCGGTGCGACGAGTCATGTCGCTAGCTTATCTAGTAATAAGTCCCGCATGCCAGCTCTGTGTTGCGCGCGCGGGCGCCCGCTCATCCGCGGACGAAGTAGAGCACCCATCCCGCGACGAGACTGACCTCGCCGAGCGCGAGCATGCCCGCCGCCGACCAGGTCAGCGCACGCAGCCCCGCCGCTCGCCGCTGCAGCCGCATCCGCCCCTGCCAGCCATGGCGGTACCAGATGGATGCCGCGTCCGCGTCGCCGATGACCGCGGCATCCGCCGCCGACAGCGGTGCACTGTTGGCGTCCCCGTCGGCGTCGAACCACCGCGCGACCGGCTGCTCACCGTCACGGTCGATGATCGCGTCGGCCGGCAGCCACGTGCCGTCCGCCGCCCACGCGATCACGACGGCGGTCGCGAGGACGAGGAAGGCACCGAAGCCCACCCAGGTGAAGATCTCGATCATCGCGTCGATCGCGTGATCCATGGGTCTCCCCGATGTCGGTGAAGAAGTGGAGCCGCCTAAGGGAATCGAACCCTTGACCTATTCATTACATGCGGCAGGCTTTCACCCAGCCTATGGCCAAATCGGCGTAGCTCGTCGCCACCCTACGTCGGTGCGATTTCCGGCGTTTCTGTCTATGTTCGCGCATGTTCTCGGGAGGTTCATAGATGATGCTTGATCGCTGGTTGTTGTGGATGGAATCGCAGGGCCTGTCGGCCCGCACGATCGGGGAACGGCTGAGCACCGCCCGATCGCTCTTCGCGGCCGCGGGCGTCGAGGATGGGGCCGGGCTCACGCCCACGCACATTCAGACGTTCCTCTCCCGGCGCATGAAGCCCGCAACGCGCGCGACCTATCACGCCTCTATCCGCGCATTGTGCGCGTGGATGCAGCGCACCGGCGAGCGGCCCGACAACCCTGCCGACCAGACGCCGCGGCCGCGCCGACCGAAGTCGACGCCGCGGCCGATCAGCGCCGAACAGCTGAGGGCAATCCTGGAGAAGGCGAATCGCCGCCGCACGCATGACTACGTGATGCTGGCAGCACTCGCGGGCCTGCGCGTGCACGAGATCGCGAAGATTCACGGCCGCGACGTCGACCCCTACACGCACGTGCTCACGGTCGTAGGCAAGGGCGGAAAGGTCGCACAGGTCCCGCTCCACGACGATCTGGCGCCGCTCGTGCGACGGATGCCCGTCGACGGCTACTGGTTTCCCACCTACGACGCGAACCGCACCGAGGGGCACGTGTCGGCGCACGCGGTTAGCGGAGCTATCCGAAGCGCGATCGTACGCGCGGGCGTCGTCGCAACTCCCCACCAGCTGCGCCACTTCTACGGCACGGAGCTTGTCCGCGCTGGAGTGCACATGCGCGTGGTGCAGAAGCTGATGCGCCACGAGTCGGCAGCCACGACCGCGATCTATACCGACGTCGACTTCAGCCAGCTACGCGACGGGATCGACCAGCTGCGGATCGCGGCCTAGGCGCGAACGAACAGCGGCATGGCCTGGGGGCGCCCCTTGGCGTCCGGGGCGACTGCCCACGTGTGCATGCGCCAGCCCTGGGCCTCGATCGCCTCGATCATGGGCGGCCAGTCGGTGATCGCACCTGACAGGCCCGGTCGCGTCGCCGGGAGGTTGAGCATCGGCGTGAAGTAGCGCAGGCCGGATGCGTACGCTTTCGCGGCGTCCTGGCCCATGGTGGCGGCTTTGGTGTCTTGAATGAACCCCATAGCCGCCACCATAGCGGCCTATACCTTCGGGACGATCGACGCCGAGCCGGTGCCGCTGCGTGCGGCCACGACGCCCTTCAGGAACGAGATCAGCGCGGCGACGCCCGCGCCGGTGCCCATCGCCTGCCACGATGCCGGATCGTGAAGAACGAACGTGGTGGCCGACGCGACGGCGAGGGCGCCGCCCGCGGCCGACGTCGCCACACGCTCTGTCAGGTCGAGCCAGAACGTGCCGGTGTAGATCGGGGCAAGCTCGCGCGCGGCGCGGGCCTGTGCGCGGCGCTCAGCGCGCGTGAGGGGCGGGGTTGTGGTCATCCGGTGTCACCTTTCAGGGGCGGGGCGATGATCTCTTGCAGGGTCTCGGGGATCGGTATGCCGTTCTTGTAAAGCACGTCAACCACTTCACGGATCGCGAACCACAGGGTGCGGTTCTCGCGCTCCAGGGCGGCGACGCGGCCGCGGCGGATGACGATCCACCCGCCGACCCCGCCGCCCACGATGGGCAGCAGGGCGGCGAGGACGACGGCCAGGCCGTCGGGGACGTCGATCACGAGACCAGGCGGGAGATCGCGAGCGGGTGCACCCACACGCGGCCGTTGGCCTGGCTCGTGACGTAGAAGGCGCCGCCGTTCACGTCGTTGATCCAGTAGCGGCCCTCCAGAAGCGTGCCGCCGCCACGCTCGCCGCCCTTGGCATTCACGCCATGCTGGGCCTCCCAGGCGGTCTCGTACCAGCACCAGCCGTCCAGGTCGAGTTCGCGGCCGATCAGGCTCGCGTCCACAGCCGGGGCGGGCGCGGGCACCGGCGCCGGGGTGTCGCTGTGCACGTAGTCGCGGAGCCACTCGCTGAAGCTGATCCGCTGACCGGTCGCCTTCAGGATGATGTAACAGTGCACGTGCGGACCGTAGGGGTCCCCCGGGCTCAGGATGTTCTCACCCGAGTTGCCCGAGAGCGCGATCGGAGCCTTCCAGGCGTAGTCGCCGCGGGTGGGCTGCTCGGCCAGGTGCTGGGCGACGAAGATCTCGTCGCGGCCTTCGAGGCGCAGGCCGTAGCCGCCGCTGTCGGTCCAGAACGGCGTGAGCGTGCCAGCGAAGGGCGCGTCAATGACGGTCCGCATCGGGGTCTCGTAGTCGGTCGCGGGGCCGACACCGTAGGCCTTGTGCTCGGCGGTGTCGCCGCTGATCGAGTATTCGAAGAATCGCATGGGGGTTTCCTTTCGAGGGGGTGGACTTAGCGGAGTGTGGGACCGAGGGACCGCACGACGAACTCCCCGGCGGCGCGGCCTGAGCCGCCGACGACGAGCCCAGTGCTAACGGCCGGGACGATCAGCCTCACGTTGTCCCCGGCTGCCAGATCGACCGCGGCGCTCAGCTTCGCCACGGTGCCGTAGCTTCCGTGCGTCATTACGGTGTCCTGCGCGAGGATGCCGTCGCCTGATGGGGTGTTGTTCTTGACGAGGTAGAAGGCCATTGCTTGGCCGGATGCGTTTTGGATCGAGAGTCGTATCGAGATGTCGTAGCGGCCGGCGCGCACGCAGGTGATCGCGCCGCCCGCGTAGGTAAAGAAGTCGTTGCCGCTGCGCACGATTGATCCGCCGCTGCCCGGGCTCGCCCACAGAGTCACCGTGTTGTTCGCATTGACTCCCTGAGTACCCGACGCGACAAGATTGATCTCAGGCGCTCCGCCTCCGACTGGGTACCACCCGGGGGCCGAAGCGCCGCCAGGGTTGGTCGCGACGTTGTAGGTCGCGTAGTACCGCTCCTGCCACCCCTTGTCGGTTCGGAGCGTGGTTGCCCCGCGGTTCTGCAGAGCGATGCGCTCGGCCTCGGTACTCGGAACACTCCAGTAGGCGTCGCGCGCGGCGGCGTTGGCTGCAACCATGACAGCCGCGGGGGTAACGGGCGGAATGCTCGCGGCAAGTAGCGTCGCTTCGATGCCCGCTGCCATCGCGCCGAGCTCGGCGCCCAGGTTCTTCGCTTTGGTGGTGCCGTCGGGGTAGGGGATGCCGTAGACGGGTGTCGTGCCAGTCATGCGAGTCCGTTCGTGATGAGGCCGAGATCGGCCAGGGAAATGTCGGGGTCGAAGTCGTCCATGGTCGGGTTGCTGTTGGTCACCAGCTGCGCGAGCGTGAGGCTTTCGGCGCCGGGGCCGGTCGCGCACACGGTGACCTCGTGCTGCCAGCCGTTGTCGTAGGTGAGGGTGCCGCCGATGATCTGGAACTGGGGGCCGACGCTCATGCCGTTGAACACGGAGCCGGTGAAGTACAGGGGCGCCGCTTGCAGCGTGGGCCGGTAGATCACCGCTTCGACGGCGGCGGGCAACGGGGCGCGCTTGGCGTCGAAGATGAGCGAGGGCATCCGTAGCTGTCCGTTGAGCTTGTTGACGATCGCGAGGACGCCGGACAGCAGCCACGCGGGAAAGCGGTTGTAGTGCTCCACGCTGCCGCTGAACTCGGTGGGGTCGAAGGTGATGAACTCGGTCGCGATCTTCAGCACGCGGCGGGTCAGCGGGTTGTAGCGCGTCGCTCGGCCCTCAATGAACCCTTCGGTGTAGATCACGCGCTTGACGCCGGTGGATCCCGCCTGCACGGTCGGATCTTTCCCGTACCAGTAGTACGACACCTGCACGGCGTCGATCGCCGCGTCAACTCGCGACTCGAGTTCGTAGTTGGCCACGCCGACCTTGGACGCGGGGACGGCGTAACCCGAGGACAGGGCAAGGGTGATCCTGCCCGCCGTGAGGGTGAGCGCGACAGGCGACGTCGTGGCGAACTGTCCCAACGTCACCTGGTCGGTGGCGGGGTCGTAGTTGGCCACGCCGAGGGGAACGCCTCGATAGACCTGCTGGACAAGCTCCAGCGCCGTGCGCGCGTCCTCGGCCAACTGGCCGTGCATCCGCCGTGCAACCGCGGGGGACGCCACGATATCGGGCATCTGATCGAACCCGCCGACGATGCCGCTCGCGCCCGCGTCCCACAGGGCCGCCAGGCGTTGATTCGGGCTGGTTTCGAGCCAGCCGCCCGCCCCCTCCACCGTGCCGTTCTGAGCGGGACCGGGGAAGGTGGCCATTCCGAGATTCGCCATACGGTCGGAGGCGGTGAGGGTTACAAGCCACACCGTCTCGTCGGCGTTCAACAGCGGGTTGTGGATGCGGCGACGCTCGGCGCGGGGGTTCGAGATCGCACCGCGGAACATGACGCGGGCGGGGTCGATCATCTCGACGGTGACCGTCTGGCCGATTCGTTCGGGGTCGGCGACGAACGAGCCGCGGCGATCGATCAGCTGGAGGGTCAGAACGGACGGGTCGGGGTCGGCGTAGGGGTCAGTCCTCCCCCACCGGATCGTGAGCCCGCTCACGGCCACGAGGTCGGTGCCGTCCCACGCGTCAGCGATCGGGCGGCCAGCGATCGTCACGCGGGCGCCGGTGGTCACGGGGTGCCCCCCAGCGTCGCGGCGGGCGTGCGCCCGTTGGTCTTGTCGCTGTCCTTCAGCACCTTGCGGATCTCGCGCGCGACGCCCTCGGGGTCGGTGACCAGGCCGTTGAACTGCACATCGACGTTGTAGGTGTCTCCGCCGCGCGGGCGGTCGTCGCCGCCAAACGTGCCGGGGTCGGAGGGGTCGAACCCGCTGCCGCTGCGGAACGCCATGGGCTGCGCGAACCCAGCCGCGGTCTCTTCCGCGCTGAACAGCATCCGGGCCGCGACCGGTGTGGCCTCTGGCGTGTCGAGAGCGATCGACATGGACCGACCCGAGGTCATGCCCAGCATGTCCTTCAGCCAGCCCGGCACGGCGCCGTCGACCAGCTTCCCGAGCCAGTTCAGCGCGTCGCGGATCATGCCAATGAACCCGTCGATGCCGCGCTGCCAATCGGCCACCAGGTCGTTCCACCACTTGGCGATCGCCGAGAACACGGAGCCGAACCAGTCACCGACCTGGCCGATCCAATCGATCACGCCGGACCACACGTCCTCGGCGGTCTTGGACACCTCGTCCCAGTGCTGCACGAGAAGCACGATGATCGCGATCACGGCGGCGATCGCGAGGACGACGGCGAGAACGATCCACGTGATCGGCGAGGCGAGCCATGCGGCGTTGTTGGCCCACTGGGCGGCGGTCTGGACGGCCTGAATCGCGGCGTAGACCTTCATCGCCCCGTTGATCACGAGGATGCCCGCGGCGAGCGTCCCGATACCGATCGCGAGGCCCGTGACCAGGCCGGTGTTCTCGCCGGTCCACCGGGCGAGGTCGCCGAGGATCTTCGCGCCCTCGGTCATGATCGGCAGCAGCTGTTCGCCGAGCGCGGCGGCCGCGTTCTCCCACATGGCGTTGGCACGCTGCTGCTGGCCCGCGGCGGTGTCGGCCTCGCGGGCGAACTGCCCCTGCGCGGCCGCGGTCTGCTCGGTCAGCAGCGAGAGCGTCGCCTGAAGGGACGCATTCCGGTCGCCCGCCTTGTAAAGATCCTCCAGGCCCAGCGCGGAGGCGCGGGCGGCGATATCGGCTTCCTTGATCGACACGCCGTAACGCTCGATCGGGTCGCGCTCACCGCGCAGGAGCGACGACAGGGCGCCCACGGCATCCGCCGTCGTCCCGCCGAACATCGCCGACAGGTCGGCGCCGAGGCCGATCATCCACTCGGTCTTTTCGGACGTCTCATCGAGGCTCAGGCCCATGTTCTTCAGCTGCGAACCGATGACGGCGGCCATGTTGGAGTAGGCCGACGTCGACAGGCCCACGGCATCCTCAGCCGCGGCCGCCGATTCCGAGATCCGGCCCGCGAGGTCACCGAACACGGATTCGACGGCCCCGGCCGCCTGTTGAGCTTCGGACGCCGCATTACCGGCGACGGCCGCCACCGCCGTCAGGCCGCCGATCGCGACGGCGGACGCGGCCGAAGCCTTGTTCATCGTCTTTTCCATCGACGCCGCCGAGCCGTCGACACGTTCGAGGGACGTGACGGCCTCGGTCGCGTCGCCGATGATGCGAATGGCCAGAATGGCGGTCTTACCCATTGCGGGACTCCTCAGCGATCTGTTCGATCAGATGGGCGGCGGTGGCGTAGTCGCCGAGGGTGGGCGCGGACTCTCCGCGCCACACCCACGGCGGCGTGTGGAACTTCAGTCCGAATACGACGGAGAGGTAGTGGAAACTTCCGTCGGGGAACCTTCCCCCAGGCCGTCAACCTCCAGGTCTTCGCCCTCGTCGTCGTCGGGCTCGTCGTCGTCGTGGTGCTCGACGTCGAGCGCGGCCGTCGGGCCCGTGGTGAACTGCTCCCACGTCAGATCGGTCTCACCGGCGCGGCGCGCGGCCGACCATGCCAGGAACGGTTCGAGCTTCAGGGCGTTGTCCTTCAGCGACCCCCACCCGCGGTTCTTGCGCAGGGTGGTTTCGAACTTCAGGCGGTCCTCCAGCGTCGGCTGGACGTCGACCGTGCGGCCGTCGTGGAACGTGATGCGGAGCGGCTTAGCAGCCATGGTTAGATCCCTTCGATCTTTGTCAGCGCCGCGTCGATGTACCGCTCATAGAGCGGCAGCCACGCGGACTCGGAACGTTGCGCACCAGTCGATGCGAACGGGTTCGGGGCGATGTTGCGGGCCGCCCAGCCCCAGTGAATGGGCGGCCCGTACTTCACGCGGGAGTTGTTGCCGACCCGGACGATCCCGGCCGTCTTGGTCCCCGACGCGCGAATGGTGTTCTTCAGTCGGCCGGTGACGTCCGGCGCCAGGCGGCGGATCGCCCCGGCCGCGGTGGCGGCCGCCTGTCCGTGGACGATCTTCAAGTCGGTGAGGTCGTCACCAGCTGCGCGCAGGGTCTTACGGAGCCTGCGCGCGCCCTGAACCTCGGCCACGGCCTTGGTGGCCATGGTCAGACGTTCTCGCCGACGGTCGGCGCGCCGATCAGCGGGAAGGAGAAGTCGTTCGTGTTCTTCTTCTTGACGTCACCGCCGATGCCGATCGGGCGGATCTTGACCGAACCGGAGTAGTCCGACCCGCCGTCGTTGTTCGGCGTCCAGACGAACGGCAGCACCTTGCCCGCGTTCGCGATGCAGAAGTTCTGGAGGCTGTCGAATTCGAAGTTGTCGACCAGGGTGCCGTCGAGGCTCCACGTCGTGGTGTCCTCGCCGTCGAGGTTCGACCCGTCGAGCATCGGCATCGGGTCTTCGCTGGAGGTCGACGGCGTGAGCGCGGTCTTGGTGCAGTCACCCGCCCACTCGCGGCTGGAGCCGGTCAGGCCGATCTTCAGGGAGCCGGGGCCGAGGGTGCGTGTCATGAGTTCTCTCCTTCAGGGGTGGGGGTCTGGATAGCGGTCACGAGGTCGGCCGGATCGCCACCGTCGCGGGCGTACGCGGCCGCGAGGCTCGCGACCTGAGCCGGGGTGTTCGCGAGCCGGGCGCGACGCTCCTGCTCCGCCAGCACGCCGTTCAGATGATCGGCAAGCTGCTCGTCAGTCATCGAGGACAGGTCAGGCATGGCGTCTCCTAGGTGTTCGGGATCGTGCCCAGGGCCGTGCCTGGGAGAGTTGTCGGCCAAGGCTCGGATGTCGACCAAGAGATCTCGGCGAACCTTCCGGCAGGAGGCAGTGCCCAACGTGAAGAAGGAAGATTGTCGGTCCACGCGGTGAGGACAGAACTCTTCATCTCTAGACGTGGCTGAGCCCCTGCCTCGGGCAACAGGAATCCCACCCAGTCACTCGCACCGAACCCCGTCGGGAGGGTGCACACCTGCGCCGCCGTGGCTCCGGTGTTGTCGAGTTGGCGGAAACGCAGGAACACCTGGGAGCCGACCCTCCGGACCTTGAGTCCTGTCGACGTCCAGCCATTGCCGATCAGGGTCGAGATATCTCGCCACCCGGTGTCACCGTGGGTTCGTTGCCACCGCGAGCTGAGGTAATCCCAGACGGAGATCAATAACCCGGCGCTCTGGTCCACAAGGATGGAAGACCGGAAGGCCCACGCCTCCCACGACTGATTCTTGCGACGCACGAAGATGCCGCGGGCGGCGTTGGTGGCTATCCCACTGTGGATGCGTACCTCTTGGATAACGCTGTTCGTGTCCATTCCGACGCGGTAGACGTCGACGATGCACGTGGCACCTGCCACGGGCCAGTTCAGGGCCGTAGTCACGTCGGTCGCGAATGCCCAATACCGCCCGGGGGTCGTGATCGTGTTTAGGTCGGTCGCGATCAGCCGAGCACCAGCGAACTGACCGGCGAGGGCCAGGTCCCGCGCGGCTTCCGCGCCGGTACGTGCGGTTTCGGCGCCGGTGCGCGCGCTCTCGGCGCCGGTGCGCGCGGTCAACGCGGCCTGGCGGTCAGAGTCCGCATCGGCGGCGGCTTGCGTCGCGGCGGCCGCCGACGCGGCTACGCCCGCCTGCGCGGCCTCGGCGGCGGACTTGGCAGTCTCGGCCGCGTCGCGAGATCCCGCGGCGTGGACGGCCGCCTGAGAGGCCACGACCGCGAAGTTGTCGGCGTCGTCGGCGTACCCGGCCGCCGCGGCATGTGCGGCCTCGGCGCCGGTGCGGGATAGCTGCGCGTGGGCGGCGGATGCTGCGGCCGCGTCGGCGTCGGCGTCGACCTGGGCGGCGGTGTCCTGGATCTCGTCCTGGAGTCGGGTTACCTCGGCGATCGCGGCGAGCCATGCGGTGACGGTCTCGCCGGTCGCCTCGAAGGTGGCCGGGTCGACGTCCTGGAGGGCGGAGAAGTCGACGGCGGCGCCGATCGGAATGGACGTGTAGCGATAGATCGGCTTCAGGCCGGGAACGTTCGGGGTGATCGTCCAACGGATGCAGAAGCGGCCGTCGGTGGCGGGGATCTCGACACTGCCGCGGTCGAGGTCGACCAGCACGTTGTCGGGGATCGTGACGGCATCGCCGGTGAAGGTGACGGCGGGGCTGCGCCCGGCCCACCGCTGGACGCGCACGATCGCGTCGTGCGGCTGCGGGGTCGGCAGCGCGTCGATGAGGGTGCGGAGAAGGATCGTGGTCACGGTCACTCCACGTCGTTCATCGTGAGGGTGTAGGCGGGGATGCTGAGGCCCGCACGGGGCTCGAAGCCGCCCGGCTTGCCGTCACGGAGGTTCAGCTGCCCGTCGACCAGGGCCTGAATGATCGTGTCGATTCGTTCCCAGGCGTGCAGGTAGTTGTCGGGCGGCCCGGCGATCACGTGAAGCTCGAACGCGGTCTGGACGTCAGAGAAGGCGCCGTCGAAGGTGAGGGCGGGCGGCGACACGACCACGATGCCGTCGCGGGAGCCGGATTCGATCAGGGCGGCGTCGATCGTCACGGTGACCTCGGCGAGATCGGCGGCGTCGAGGGCGTCGCGCACGTCGGCGACGATGCGATGCGCCTGGTCGATGCGGGGGGCGGTCATGGTCAGAGTCCCATCACGAGGTAGCGGCGCAGGAGCGGGTAGGCGGCAACCATCGGGTCACGGTTGATGCGGAACAGTTGCGGGTCGACCCCTTCGAGGGTGATCGCGCCGTTGCGGGTGGCCTTGCGGTAGTAGAGGTCGGCGCCGACTTCGAGCACGGCGCGCGCCACCACCGATTCCGGCACGCTGAAGGGGTTGGCGGGGCCACCGATGAAGTCGGTAACCATCTGCTTCGCCACCTCCTTCGAGGCCGCCGCGTAGGGTACGTCAGCGCCTACGGCGGCGACGTACCACGCGAGATCGGTGGTGGCGGGCGTCGTGTCGTCGGCCATGGTCAGGCGGTGAACTTCACGGCCTGGATCGCGTCGGGGAACTGCGACGCGGCGGCCAGGTAGCCGTACTGAGACATGGACTCGGTGAGGTTCACCACGTTCTGGTCCTGGAGGCGGAACGGGGCGCCCGGGGACTCCCACGTGGTGATGCCGATGCGGTCATGGAACTCGAGCGTGTTCGCCGCGGCGCCGGGGAGCATGCGGAACTGCACGCTGGCGAGCTCGCCCTGGATCTGGCGCAGGTCGAGTTCGCCGACCTGGTTCATGCCGGTGCCCCAGACGCGCATGAGGCTGTTGCCGTTGGAGTCCTCCAGACGGATCAGCTTCTTGAAGACGTCCTTGGAGACCAGGCCGCCGTCGAGGTTGTAGCCGAGGTCATCGAAAAGGCCGGCCGCGTCCACGATCAGATCGAGCCATGCGTAGGCGTTCGCGTTTCCGGCGATCGAGAGCGCCGGGGCGCCCGCGATCTGCGCGGCGATGATGCCCTTCAGGAGGTCGCGCACCACCTGCTCGGTGGCGCGAGCGTACTCCAGCGTCATGGCCGTGTTCGCGGTCGAAACGTAGGCCGCGCTGCCGCGGTCGATCTGCTGGCGCGTGAGTTCGGTCCAGCCGCCGTAGGTCTCGACGGGAGTGCTCGCCGACTTCAGCTGCACCTTGCCCTTCACGAGGTCGTCGCCCTGCGCGGCCTGCTTGGCGACCGCGATGCTGTTCGACTTCAGCTGGAGGTATTCGAGCGTCATGCCCTCGTCGGGCAGCGGCGCCGTGCTGAACGTGCCGATGATCTTCCGGGTGCGCTGGATCAGGTGGATCGCGTCCCGCACCCACGTGTTGGGCTGGCGGTCGTCGGCGGTGGTCGCACCGGTGTAGGCCGCGAGCCGCTCGGTGTAGAACGTCATGGCGGCTTCGGAGCCACCCACGAGATCCTTGATGAACGCGCCCATGGTGGGCCACGTCGGGTCGGGCGAGGGGGTGGCCTGGAGGTTCGACAGGCGGACCTCCAGTGCACGGTTCTGGCGCTGCTCGGACTCCTGGAGTGCGGCGTCCAGGTCGTCGCGGGAGAGCGTTTCGGTCATGTTGGTTTCCTTTCGCTTGCCCGCCTCGCGGGCGAGTCGCATGGGGTCGGTGGCCGCGGCGCGGCCGTTGTGGGCGTACATGGACAGGTCGAATGCGGCCGCGGCGCGGGGCGTGTCGGTGCCCTCGCCGTCGATGCGGTCGGCGAGGCCCGCGGCGACTGCCTCGGATGCCGAGAACCAGGTTTCGGCGCGCATGAGGTCGCGCCAGTAGGCGACCTCTCCCCCGGCTCGGGCGGCGTAGATCCCGGCGACGTTCTCGCTGATTCGGTCGATCGAATCGGCTTCCTTGCGGAGCGCGTCGGCGTCGCCGATCGCGAGCGACCAGGCGTCGTGAATCATGACCTCGGCGCCGGGCGAGATCGCGACGTCATCGCCCGCGCAGATGATGACGGACGCGGCCGATGCAGCGAGCCCGTCAATCACGATGTTGACGCGGGCGGGGTGCGAGCGCAGGGCGTTGTAGAGCGCCATGCCGTCGTAGACGTCGCCACCGGGGCTGTTGACGTAGACGGTCATCTCGTCTACGTCGAGGGCGCGAAGCTGGGGCACGGCGGTCGCCGGGTCGATGCCGTCCCAGTAGTCGCCGATCACGCCGTACATGTGCACGGTGGCGCTGCGGCCGTCGGCCACGGCCTGGAACCGTGCCGGGGTGGCGCGGGCGGCCGCGGTAAAGCGCTCGCGTGCGGTGGGCTCAGGCATTCGGGGTCTCCTTGGTTTTCGTCGTGCGGCGGGCGTCGCGCTCGGCGCGCTGCTCCGGCGTCAGCGGGGCCATGCCCTCCAGCGCGCGGATCTCGTCCTCAGTCGCCCAGCCGGTGGTCGGGTCCAGCGCGAGTTGGTGCGCCTCGTAGCGGGTCTTCGTGTCGGTGCGCAGAAGAGCGTCGATCTTGAAGCGGGCGACCTGGCCGCGGGGAAGGATCGACGTGAAGGCCTGTTCGATCTCGCGGAGCGGCTTCATGAGGCTGAATCGGACGTATCCGATCCACTCCTGTTCGACGTTCGCGTAGGTCTCGCTGGAGCCCTCGACGGCGACAAGCATCTGGGAGGCCGGAGCGCCGACCAGTCGCGCCATCTGGATCGTGGTGAACTGCTGCGTTTCGAGGAATTGGACGTCGGACGGCTTCAGCAGCAGCGGCGTGTAGGTGAGGCCCTTACCCATCACGCGAAGGCGTTCGGTGAGCTTGCGGCCGTCGGCGCCGTCGCGGTCGGTGCCGTCCGGGTTCCGGCCGTACCAGACATGGCGGTACTTGTCGGCGTCGCCGGGCGCCAGGTCTTGGTCGGTCGTCAGCACGCCGTCAGGCATGTTCGCGTCGTTGAGCCACATCGCGCCGTAGTCGCGGGCGTCGAGCGCACCGTTGATCTCGATCGAGGCGGCTTGGATCGGCCCGAGGCCTCGGCGCAGACCGGGCACGCGCACGAGCTTCAGATGCTTGATCTCGTCGCGGGTGAGGGTCTTGCCGCGCCACCCGTAGGTGATCGTCTCGACGCCGAACGAATCCTGGTCGACGTGGACGGTGACCTCGTGCGGGTTCAGGGGGCGGAGGTTGACGGCCGTCCCCGCGGCGTCGCGGGTCACGAGCCAGAAGGCGTTTCCGTCGATGTAGAGCGACACGACGGTGTACTCGATGAAAGCGCTCTGGGTCTCGTCAAGGTCCGGTTCGAGGACGATCGACGGGAGCTTGGCGAGGTGTTCGCCGTTGCGCTCCACCGTGATCGCGAGTTGGCAAGCGGCGGTCGCGTGGATCTGCACGCCCCGGTAGAAGGTCGAGAGTGAGAGGGCTCGTTCCGTCGTGACCGCCGCTTGCCGCTGCCGTGCTGGGGGTCGCACACCCTGGGGCATCTCAGCGCCGGGGGCCTCGCCGAGATAGCGCGCAACCTTCTCGACTCCCTGACGGACCGATTCCCAAAACGACATGGCCACGAACCTGCCGCCCAGCCGATCGGAGCGCCTAGTTTCGCGACCGCTCGCGACCGGTGGTGACCGTTCGTGACCGTTCGTGACCGATCTCAGCCCAGCTGGAAGGCGCGCACGGCAGGCAGATGGTGGATGCCGTAGGAACCGAGATTCGCGGCCTCCAGGGCGCTGATCGACCCGACCGACGCGCGGCGGCCGAACAGCCACGTGCCGTCACCGGCGAACCGTTTGGTGGCCAGTTCGGCGGCCGCTTCGAGCTTGTCGTGGGGCTTGTAGAGCCAGGTCGGCGCGGCCGGGTTGCAGATGCCCGCCACGGTGGCCTGCGTGGCCGCCACAACGTCGCCCGTCTTCACGGGGATGAGTTCGAAGCCGTCGCGCTCGGCCTCGTCGTGCAACGCTGCAGAAGGGCCGTTCGGGTCGATGATGAACCCGGCATCGGGGTACTTGGCGCGCATCTCGCGGAGCTTGTCCAGTGCGCCGTAGGTCGATTCCATCCAGCCGCCGTTGATGACCGCGGAGAGCGTGCCTGAGCCGTGCAGCTGCGTCGCCGTGATCGTCGTATCCACGCCGTCGACGCCGACCGCGGCCGCGAAGCACACGCGGCCGGGCGGGGGCGGTGTCTGCCCTTCGAACTTGGCGGCGCGCCAGGCGTCGGCGGGAATGACGCGCTCGGTGGCGCCGGTGCGCCGGTTGCCGTAGGCGCGGGCGAACTCGCCGGGCGAGTCCTGGAATTGGGCTCGGAATCCGTCTAGGGCCTCGCGGGTGAAGAGGAAGTCCGCGCCGGGGTGTCGGCGGAACACGGTGTCTAGATCCTCGGGATCTTCGTCGTCCAGCAGCCCCCAGTCGAAGAACGCGACGTTCGGCGCGGCCTCACCGGCGCGATGTTCCTCCAGGAGCGCATTGAGGGCCGTCGATTCCACGGTGCCCTCGGTTGACCAGATCCACGTCTGTGGGCGCTGCCCTTTCAGCTTCTCGCGGGTGGTCTGTGTCGGCGCGAAGCTCTGCCGCAGAACCGCGTACTGCTGGCTCGTCCAGTACCAGAACTCATCGAGGCTCGTGCGGTCGGATTGCTTGCCGTCTAGCGCTCCCTCGACGGGCGGGAACGGGCGGAACTTCGAGCCGTTGATGAAGTTCATCGCGGCCGACCCGTTCGAGCGGCGAACGTTGGGGGCCAGCTGCCGGATCGCGGAGCCCTCCCATAGCTCGGCCATTTCGAGGAACTTATCGGTGGCGTGCTGGCCCGACTGCGCGGTGTACCAGGCGCGGCGGCCGCGACCCAGGAGCGAGTTCTGAACCGATCCCGCGAGATCGGTCGTGGTCTTCCCGGCCTGGCGGGGAACGGTCACGATCACGATCGTGTACACGAATAGGCCGAAGGCGTCGACCTCGTTGGCGACGTCCACGACATAGCGCTGCCACGGGAGTAGCGGCTGCCCCATCTCAGCGGCGACCGCGGCGGTCTTGTGGCCGTGCGTCGCGCGGTTAGGGTTCCGCGGTGTCAGCTGCCGGGCGTTCGCCAGTGACGGGATCGCCGCCAGGTGCGACGGTAGCTGGAGCTTCGAAGGCGTCAAGGAGTCGTCTCGTTTCTGGGGTCAGGTGGGAGTCGTCGGGGACGCCGGTCTCTTCCTCGACGGGCGCGAGAAGCGACAGCACAGCGTCTAGACGCTCAGAGTCCGACGCGATCGACCGGCCCTTGTTGTTGCCGCGGTCGATGCTGATCGCGAGGCTGATCGCTTGCTGTTTGCGGGCGCGCTGGACGCCGGTCAGCGGCGTCTCTTCCTCGATCTCGGCGATCGCCTCGCGTATTGCGATTTCCATGGCGCCCTGGCCGTAATTGCCGAGAATCCCGCCGTTTCCGGGGTCGATTTCGAGCCCTGAGAGCGCGGGTTGCGGAGTGCTCATTTCTCGGCCTGACCTTTCTTTTTTCTGTGCCGACGTGGGGAGATGGGGGCGGTGGACGCGGGGCTTCCGGCGCTCTCGCGCCGGAAAACCGGACGTCACCAGTCGGCGTCGCGCTTGTTGTCGATGACCCGAGCATCGACAACCGCTTCGAACTCGTTCGCCATGCGAGACAGGGCGCGTTGAAGCGGGTCAGCAGGTTCGGGGTGCTCGGCGTACCAGCGTGCGACGGTGGGCATCATGTCCTCTGGTCGCATGGTGCGGGCACGCTGCTCGACCACGGTTCGGCCGGGGTCGATCGTGACGATCTGCCAGCCATAGCCCCTGTACTCGGCGAGATCATCGGGCGTGGGCAGGGCGTGGATGAGCCACACGGTGATGCGCTCACGCAGACGCGTCGCCCGACGTATCGCGGCCTTGCGCGCGGCGATCGCCACGTGCCGCACATGGTCGGGGTACTCGTGCGTTCGCTCGGGCTCGATGGGCATGAGAGCGCGCGCGATGCGGTCGAGGTCGATCGTCACGTCTGACGGCTTGGCGTGCTCGGCCACGTAGGTCGACTTTCCCGCTGCGGGCGGACCGCACACGATGACCACCGATGCGCCGTAGCCGGTCATCACGCGATCCTGGCGCTTCGAGTTACACGTCTTGCATGCGGGCCTGAAGTTCTCCAGCGTGTCGGGGCCGCCGTGCGCGGCCGGGATCACGTGGTCCTTGGTCGTCGCGATCGTCGTGCAGCCCGGCAGACGGAGCCAGCACACCGGGCCGTAGTGCTCCAGGACCAGCTGCGTCATCCGCTGCGATGCGCGCCCCCCACGCCTACCCACGGTCACACCCGAGATCCGCGGTCGTTTTTGCCTGTTGTTTCCGTGGGACCATTGTGGTATGAGCGAACACGAGATTCCCGAGCTTCCCACCAACGTCGGCGACAGCGTCAGCTTTGAAGGCGGTTCGTCGCGCCAACCCGTCACGATCACGCGGCGTAGCGACACCACATTCGAGGTCAGGTACGACAACGACCCGAACTACCTCGCGAGGCTTGACCAGGAAGGAGCGGACTCGTTCTACCTCACGCCCGCTCCAGGCGTGTTCGCCCTCGGCGGGGGTGTCGACAGCTGGCAGTTCTTTTACGAACACTTCTGACCTCATCGACGGGCTCCGCTCTCATGGTCACGGCGGGCTGCGCACCAGGCGTGGACGTCGGCCCATGAGTAGCGGATCTCGCGGCCGACGGTGACGAATTTCGGGCCCGTGCCGTCGGCGCGCATCTTGCGGAGCTTGCGGGTGCCTTGTGCGCCCAGCTGGAGCCATTCGGCCAGCTGATCGGGCGTGGCCCAGACGCGGCGCTGTTCCGCGGTCATGCGTAGGCCTCCGCCTCGTGCTGCGCGATCCACTGGCGCTCGTAGGCGGCGAACGTGAGGCGCGGGTGTGTCTCCCACCACTCGATCAGTTCGGGCGAGGCGTAGGCGCGTGCGCGACGCTCGTTGCCCATGAACAGGCTCACCGGGTCGATCCCTGCGCGGCGCCCGCGGGCGTTCACCAGGCGGTCGTTCGTTGCGTCGGCGGCGGCCTCGTAGCGGGCGTACAGCACCAGTTCGTAGTCGGCTCGGCACTCGCGCCAGGCGGCCAGAGCGAGGTCGAAGTGAAGCGACATGGTGCGGAACCTCCGGACGGCGGCGGGAGCGATGACGATGGTCCACAGGACGACGGCGAGCGGCATCCAGAACCAGGCGGGCCAGGTCTCGACGTTCACGACGTCGCTCGCACGATCGCGGCGATGACGATGCACGCGGCGATGCCGCCGAGACCGCCGACGGCGACCAGGAGCGCCGGGTTCTGCCCGACGGCTGTCATCAGCCGTTGGATGCCGGTGGGGCGCGCGGCGTGAAGCGGCATCGTGAATCGGCCGGCTGCTATCTCGTCCGCTCGTGAGGAGACCAAGGCATCCCACCGTTCGCGAGCGGTCTCGTACTCTGCGCGGCGCCGAGTCCTGAATGCGGCGTCTACGACGGCGGCGGGGTCGTCGGTCTTCCCGGTGAGGTAGTCGTGGGCTGCTTGCTCGATGTGGTCGCTCATGCGATCTCTCCTGTTGCGGTGTTCACCCAGGCGGTGGGCTTCTCGTGGCAGTGGATGCAGCGGCCGTTGCCGCCGATCTTGTGTGTGGCGGTCTTCCAGTCGGCGGGGCACTTCTCGATCGCGAACAACGGCGCTTTGACTCGCGCGCGATCACTTGGGTTTGTCTCAGGAAGGTGAGTAGTAGTTAGAGGGACAGGTTTGGGCTGCATGGATGCGGCCCCCTCCCGCCGCACCGATGCGGCGGGGCCGCGCCCATGCGGCGGGCTCTGACCGGGCTGCATGGATGCGGCCCCCTCGTCCTCCAGGCCGTCAAGCTGCTCGGGATCGAGATCGAGGATGCGCTGTTGCGACGTGCGCGTGCGGTGCTGCGATGTGCGGTCGCAGTCGGCGGGGCACTTCAGCAGGAAGTCGTAGCGATTCGGGCGCTCGTGCGACTCGAAACGGTGGTCTCCGCCCGCCTGCACGTGGCGGCGGATCTCCCCCAGACGTTCAAGCTCCACGACAGCGCGCTGCACCTGCGTGCGGCTGCATCGCCCGTACTTCATGAGCGTGGCCACCGTCGGCCAGGCACCGCCGTCGCCACAGTGGTTTGCGATGCCCAGAAGGATCACGAGGGTTGTTCCCTTGGCGCGCGAATGATGCATGGCGATCGCGCTCGCCTCGAAGCTCACGAGTCGCGCCCGACGGCACGCAGGACGTCTTCACGCTCGAACAGCCGGGCGCCTCGATAGCCGGGAAACTCGATCGACGGCTGAAGTCGACCGGACTTGACCCACCGGTTTATGGTCGTCTGCGTGGTCCCGGCGATTCGGGCGGCCTCGCGTGAGTTGACTGGATCATGCACATTGAGCAGATTTGCACAATTGAGCATCTATCGCGCGGAGCGACACACCGTGCAAGGTTGAGCGCGTGCGCGGCGATGTGCAATCCTGAACACATGAGCCTGAACGTCATGCCCGGGATGATCCCTCAGTGGACCGTGTGCGATCGCTTCCGCAAGGCGCGCGAGGTCCGCGGACTGAGCCAGAGTGAGTTCGCCGTCGAAACGGGGCTGTCCCGCCGAACGATCAGCGCGATCGAGAACGGCGAGAAGAAGCCCGGCACGAAGGAGTTCAACCTGTGGCAGATGGCCACCGGAGTGCCGCGCGTGTGGCTAGAAACAGGTGAGGCCCCGTCCGGTGGGGACGGGGCCGATCCGAGCCGCCTGAGGGAATCGAACCCTCGACCTATTCATTACGAGTGAATCGCTCTGCCGTCTGAGCTAAGGCGGCGCAAGGAGCCGGAGCGCCATGCACGATCACCGATCTTACAGGGTCCGGAGCCCGGTCGCGAACCACGACGGCGACCGCCTCACCCGCGCGGTGTCGCCGTGTTACGGAGCGATTCCACGACCTCGGTCGACTGTGCCTACCGTCGATCAGGCACCGCGACGAGGCGAGCGCGGGGAGCCGAGAGATCCCGCGCGACGCGGTGCCCCGATCCACAAGGAGCACCACCATGTCCCGAAAGTCCCTGGCCGCGATCCTGGCCGTTCCCCTTGCCCTTCTTCTGAGCGCCTGCGCGTCCGGCGCCGCCGCCCCCGCGGAGGACACCGGCGGCGCGCAGGACCCCGTCCGCATCGGTGTCGTCGGCGCGGGCGACCCGTACTGGCAGACCTACAAGGATGCCGCGGCCGCCGAAGGGATCAACGTCGAGATCGTGAACTTCGACGCCTACGACCAGCCCAACCCCGCCCTGTCTGCGGGCGAGCTCGACCTCAACCAGTTCCAGCACATCATCTACCTCGCGACCTACAACGTGAAGGCAGGTGACGATCTGGTCCCGGTCGGTGCGACCGCGATCTACCCGCTGGGCCTGTACTCGACGAAGTACAAGAGCGTCGCGGACATCCCGAACGGTGGCACGATCGCCGTCCCCAACGACGAGTCCAACCAGGCACGCGCCCTGCTCGTGCTGCAGTCGGCCGGTTTGATCTCTCTCAAGGGCGGCGGATCGATCTTCTCGACCGTGGCCGACATCGAGCCCGGCTCCACGGTGAAGGTCGAGGCCGTGGCCGCCGACTTCACGGCATCCTCTCTTCCCGACTTCGCCGGCGCCGTGGTCAACAACGACTTCGTCGCAAAGTCCGGGCTCACCAAGGATCAGTTGCTCGCACAGGATGACCCCGCCGACCCGGCGGCCTTCCCGTACATCAACGTCTTCGCCGCGAAGGCCAAGGATGCCGACAACCCGACGTATCAGAAGCTCGTGAAGATCTACCAGGAGACGGCATCGGTGCAGCAGGGGGTGCTCGACGCATCCGGCGGCAGCGCCGTGCTGCTGAAGACGCCGGTCGCCGACCTCGTCAGCTCGCTGAACAAGACCGAGGACGACATCCGCGCCCAGCAGTGACCGCCGCGCATGCGGCCCCGCCTCCGGGCAGGGCCGCATGCGCGCGTTCGTCGTCCGTCCATCGACACCGAGCGAGATCTCATGAGCCTCATCCGACTGGTCTCCGCGACCAAGACCTATCCGCCGCAGACGAAGGGCGCTCCACCCGTCGTCGCCCTCGACGACGTCTCGCTTCAGATCGCTGCCGGCGAGGTGTGCGGCGTCATCGGCTACTCGGGGGCGGGCAAGTCCACCCTCCTGCGCCTGATCAATGCCCTCGAGATCCCCACGACAGGTGCGGTCGAGATCGACGGCACCGACATCACGCGGCTGCCCGAACGGCAGCTGCGCCGCCTTCGCTCCGACATCGGGATGATCTTCCAGCAGTTCAACCTCTTCGACTCGCGCACCGTCGCGGGCAACATCCCCTACCCGCTCGAGGTCGCCGGCAGGCCGCGGAACGAGATCCGCCATCGCGTGGCCGAGCTGCTCGACTTCGTCGGCCTCGCCGCCCGGGCGAACGCCTACCCGGAACAGCTCTCGGGCGGGCAGAAGCAGCGCGTCGGCATCGCCCGCGCTCTCGCGACGAGCCCTCGCATCCTCCTCGCCGACGAGGCCACCAGTGCCCTCGACCCCGACACCACGCAGGAGGTTCTCGCTCTCCTGCGGCGCGTGAACCGTGAACTCGGCGTGACGATCGTGCTCATCACGCACGAGATGGACGTGATCCGGGTCATCGCCGACCGCGTCGTCGTCATGGAGGGCGGTCGTGTCATCGAGTCCGGCAGCGTGTTCGACGTGCTCTCCGCCCCCCAGCACCCCGCCACCGCACGCTTCGTGGCGAGCGTCATCGACGAGGTCCCCCGCGGAGCCGACCTTGCTGCACTGCGCGCGCGGCACGACGGGCGCATCGTCACCCTCGACGTCCGCGAGGGCGAGGGATCCGCGCAGGCCGAGGTCTTCGCGACCCTCGCCGCGCACGGCGTGAGATTCGAAGTCGTCCACGGCGGTATCAACGACATCCACGGTCGAGTGTTCGGCCACCTCACCCTCGCGCTCACCGGCGAGGCGGATGCCGTGGAGCGCGCACTGGCGGCGGCATCCACCGTCGCTCGTCTGACCGAGGAGGACACTCGTGGATAGGCTCATCACTCTTCTGCCGCAGCTCTGGGACGCGACGGTCGAGACCCTCTACGTCGCCTCCGCCGGGCTGCTGCTCGGCGGCCTCGGCGGCCTGGTGCTCGGAATGGCGCTCTACGCCACGCGGGCCGGCAGCCTCTTTCCCCACCGCGTGGTGTTCGGGGTTCTCAACGTCATCGTGAACACTTTCCGTCCGATACCGTTCATCATTCTGCTCGCCGCCGTCCAACCGATCGCCCGCGGCATCGGACTTCCCGGCATCGGCGTGCCGTTCGCGATCTTCGCGATCACGATCGCGTCGCTGTTCGCGATCAGTCGCATCGTCGAACAGAACCTGCTGACGGTGCGCCCGGGCGTGGTGGAGGCGGCGCGCGCCGCGGGAGCGAGCCGCTCGAGGATCCTGTTCCGACTGATCCCGCGCGAGGCGCTCGGCCCGCTCCTGCTGGGTTACACCTTCGTCGTCGTCGCCCTCGTGGACATGACGGCGATGGCCGGCGCCATCGGCGCCGGCGGTCTCGGCGAGTTCGCCATCAACTACGGCTTCAAACAGTTCAACCCGTGGGTGACGTGGTCGGCGGTGCTCGTGATCATCGTCATCGTGCAGCTCGTGCAGTTCGTGGGCAACGCCCTCGCTCGACGCGTCCTGCGTCGTTAGCGATCAGCAGGTGAGGCCGTTCGTCGGCACGGTGCCGTCGACGAGATAGGACTCCACGGCCTTGTCGACGCAGGCGTTGCCCTTGTTGTAGCCGGTGTGGCCCTCGCCTTGGCGGGTGATCAGCACGCCCGAAGACAGCTGCTGCGCGAGCGACACCGACCACTCGTACGGGGTCGCCGGGTCGTTCGTCGTGCCGACGACGACGATCGGCGCCGCCCCGTCGGCGGTGATCTTCTCGCGCACACCGGTCGGCGGATACGGCCACACCTCGCAGACGTCGACGCCCTGCCAGTACGGGGCGATCGTCGGCGCCTTCTGCTTCACGATCGCATCGGCAGCATCCTTGTCGGCCTGCGAGGTGTCGAGCGGATAGTCCATGCAGTTATAGGCACGGAACGCTTCGGTCGAGTTGTCCTGATAGGTGCCGTTCGAGCGCGCGTAGTAGAAGTCTGCGAGCTGGAACGCGGTGTCGGGCTTGCCGGCGAGGGCATCCGAGAGCGCGGTGGACAGATACGTCCAGCTGTCCTGCGAGTAGAGGGCGGCGATGATCGCCGTCATGAGCGTGTCAGCCCCCAGCTTGCGGCCGTCCGAGGCGGTGAGCGGTACGCGATCGACGCTGGCCAGCAGAGTGCCGAGCGCCGCCATACCCTCATCGACCGTGCCGGAGAACGGACAGCTGCGGCTCTGCAGGCAGTCCGCCATGTACGCCCGCAGCGCCGACTCGAACCCGATCGCCTGCGTCGTGCTCACGTCGAGCCCGGAAACCGACGGATCGATCGCGCCATCGAGCACGAGTCGTCCGACCCGTTCGGGGAACAGCTTGGCGTAGGTCGCGCCCAGGAAGGTGCCGTAGGAGTAGCCGAGATAGTTGAGTTTGGTGTCCCCGAGCACGGCGCGCAGCAGATCCATGTCGCGCGCCGCATTGTCGGTGGTGATGTACTTCAGGATGCCGCCACTGTTCGCCTCGCACGCAGCGACGAAGTCGCGGTTTCGCGCCGTCAGCTCATCGGTCCACCCCTGACTGCCTCGCGGATCGGTGGGAATGTCGAAGAGGTACGCGTCCATCGCCGACGGATCGAAACACCGAACGGCGGTCGAGCGCCCCACGCCGCGGGGGTCGAAGCCGATGACGTCGTAGGCATCCGACAGCGCCGAGCCCACGGCGAAAGACGAGGACTGGGCGATGAGGTCGTACCCGCTCGCCCCCGGGCCACCCGGGTTGGTCAGAAGCGAGCCGATCGGAGCCCCGTCGCTCGCGGCGCGACGGATGACGGCAAGGTCGATCGTGCCGACCGCGGGGTCGGACCAGTCCAACGGCGCCGACACGGTCGTGCAGTCGAAACGGCCGGCGTCGGTCCCGGTGCACGCCTTCCAGTCGAGTGCCTGCCCGTAGAACTGCTCGAACCCGGCCGGAACGCCCTCGACGTCCGGCTGGCGGCTCGGTGCCGGCGTGCTCGCACTCTCTGGCGGAATCGCCGCATACAGGCAGCCGGTGAGCATCGTGGATGCCGCGGCGACGGATGCGACGGCGATCAGCGCTCGGCGCATGAGGGTTCTGCGGGGACGGCGGGGTGTCTCGGTCACAGGGTCCTCCCGCTCGCGACGGTCACGAGCATGCTCTCCAGGGCCAGGGCGGGGGCGGCGTTGCCCTCCAGGTTGCTTCGGGTGGCGGCGATGGCGTCGAGCACGACCAGCGTGCGCGGAGCCGTCCACGCCGCCGCGAGGGCGGCCAGTTCATCGGCCAACTCTCGGTTGATGAGATCGTCACCGCGACCGAACTGCAGCATCAGCACGTCACGGAACATCGACTCGAGATCGGTCAGGACGCGGTCGATGCCGTCACGCAGACTCCGCGTCGCTCGGCGCTTCTGGTCGTCCTCGAGCGCGCTGAGCTGACTGCGCACGGCGGGCGGCACCGCGGCTCCCGGCGTGATGCCCAGCGTCCGCAACAACGCCTCACGCTCGGCGTCGTCGCGTTCGGCGGTCAGCGCCTTGGCGTCGTCGGTGGCGACCTGGACGATGCGCGCCGCCGTCTCGACGGCGGACCCGACGCCACGCACCGACATCACGGCACGCAGGGTCTCGTCACGGCGTGCCCGCGCGTCGGCATCCGTCGCAAGGCGCACGGCCATGCCGATGTGACGCTGCGACAGCCGCGCCGCCTGCTCGGCGGTCTGTTCGTCGACGCCCGTGCGCGCGACGATGAGCCGGGCGACGTCGGCGACGTCGGGCTCGCGCAGGCGGAGAGTGCGCACCCGCGAACGGATCGTGGGCAGGAGGTCGGCCTCGCTCGGCGCACAGAGAATCCACACGGTGCGCTCGGGCGGCTCTTCGAGCGCCTTGAGCAGCACGTTGCTGGTGCGCTCGATCATGCGATCGGCGTCTTCCATCACCATGACGCGGTACCGGCCCAGCGACGGAGAGAAATAGGAGCGTTCGACGAGGGCGCGCGCATCCTTGATGGAGATGATGACGCCCTCGGTGCGCAGCGCCGTGAGGTCGGGGTGCGTTCCCGCGAGCACCTGGCGCATCGCCGCCTCGTCGCCCGGCTCAGCGATGAGCGCGGCGGCGAAGGCCGCAGCCAGCGTCGAGCGCCCCGACCCGGCGGGCCCGGTGATCAGCCATGCGTGGGCGAGCTGACTGGGGTCGGATGCCGCGGCCTGCAGCTGCTGCAGCGCCTCATCCTGACCCCATACCTCGCCCCACGGCAACGCGGCGCGGGATCGATCTGCCGTGGCGATCGCCGAATCCGCACTCATGAGCCCAGCCTACGGGCAGGTGCCGACAGCCCACCGCCGATCGGGTCGTGCCGCGGAGGTGACACCTCAGGCCAGCAGAGGGCGGATGCGATCGCGGACAGCGGCGGCGAGCTCGTCCTCCGACCGTGCCGCGTCGAGCACGAGAAAGCGGCGTGGATCGGCCGCCGCGAGGGCGAGGAAGGCGTCGCGGACCCGCTCATGGAACGCGCTCTTCTCGGCCTCGAGACGGTCGAAGGGCTTGTCCGCCGCGTCGAGGCGCCGCCGCGCGACAGCCGGGTCGAGGTCGAGCAGCACCGTCAGATCCGGCAGCGCCCCCTCGGTGGCCCACATCGACAGATCCCGCACCTGCTCGGCATCCAGCACGCGTCCCGCGCCCTGGTAGGCCACGGAGGAATCGAGATAGCGGTCCTGAATCACCACGTCGCCGCGCGCCAGCGCCGGCCGCACGAGCGTGGCCACGTGCTGCGCGCGGTCCGCGGCGTACAACAGCGCCTCGGCCCGCGACGCGACCTCGCCGCGATGGTGCAGCACGATCTCGCGGATGAGCACACCCACCTCCGTGCCGCCGGGTTCGCGCGTGCGCACGACGGTGCGCTGCTGCTCACGCAACCAGGTCTCCAGACGCGTGGCCTGCGTGGTCTTGCCGGTGCCGTCGCCGCCTTCGAAGGTGACCCAGATCCCGCGGGTCATTTCTTCTTGGCGGCCGGCTTGCGCGTGGTCGTCGCTCGCCGGGTGGTGCGCTTGGGCGCGGGACCTTTGGCGCGCTTGTCCGCCAGCATCTGCACGGCGACCTCGAACGTGATGTCATCGGCGGTCTGGCCGCGCGGAATGGTCACATTCGTGGTGCCGTCGGTCACGTACGCGCCGAACCGGCCATCCTTGATGCGGATGGGCTTGGCCGACACGGGGTCGGCCTCGAACTCCTTCAGGAAGCTCGCGGCGCGGTTCGCGTACTTGGGCTGCGCATAGATCTCCAGCGCCTGCTCGAGCGTGATGTCGAAGATCTGGTCCTCGCTCGTGAGCGAGCGCGAGTCCGTGCCCTTCTTCAGGTACGGGCCATAGGGGCCGTTCTGGGCCGTGATCGGAGTCTGCGTCTCCGGTTCGACGCCGACGGTGCGCGGCAGCGAGAAGAGCTTCAGAGCGGTCTCGAGGTCGATGGTCTCGGGCGACATGCTCTTGAACAGCGACGCACGGCGCGGCTTGGGTGCTTCGACCTTCTTCTTGGCGACGCGCTTCTTCGGGGCGCCTTCGGTAGCGACCGGCTCGGGCTCGGACTCGGGCTCTGCGGGCAGCACCTCTTCGAGGTAGGGACCGAAGCGTCCATCCTTGACGACGATGTCCCGCCCGTTGTCCGGGTTCTGCCCGAGCACCCGGTCGCCGGCGATCGGCGCGTCGATGAGCTCACGAGCCTTGTCGGGGGTGAGCTCGTCGGGGGCCAGATCGCTCGGGACGTTGACGATGCGCGTCGTGCCGTCATCGTTGGGCACGTCGAGGTACGGCCCGTAGCGTCCGAAGCGGAGTGTGGCGACGTCGCCGATCTTGGTGGCGTTGATCTCGCGCGCGTCGATCTCGCCGAGGTTGTCGAGGATGTGGCGCAGACCGACGTGGTTCTCGGAGCCGAAGTAGAACTCGTTCAGCCACGCGACCCGCTGCTGCTCGCCGCGGGCGATCGCGTCGAGATCGTCTTCGAGCGCCGCGGTGAAGTCGTAGTCCACGAGGTCGGCGAAGTGCTCCTCGAGCAGTCGGACGACGCTGAACGCGAGCCAGCTCGGAACCAGTGCCTGGCCCCGCTTGGTGACGTACTCGCGATTGATGATGACGTCGATGATGCTCGCGAAGGTGGATGGGCGGCCGATCCCCTTCTCCTCGAGCGCCTTGACCAGCGAAGCCTCCGTGTAGCGGGGCTTCGGGCTCGTCGCGTGGCCCTTGGGCTCGACGTCGCTCAGAGAGAGCACGTCGCCGACGGCGAGCGCCGGAAGGGACTGATCGTCGGACTTGTCCGCGTCGCCGCGCTTCTCGTCCCGTCCCTCTTCGTAGGCCTCGAGGAAACCTTTGAAGGTGTAGACGGTTCCCGACGCGGTGAACGCGGCCGTCCGACCTGCGGCTTCGGTCTCGAGCGTCACCGTGGTCGTTTCGTACTTCGCATCCGACATCTGCGAGGCGACGGTGCGCTTCCAGATGAGCTCGTACAGACGCAGCTCGTCGCGGTCGAGCGAGGACGCGACGGATGCCGGGGTGCGGAACGCATCACCGGAGGGGCGGATCGCCTCGTGGGCCTCCTGCGCGTTCTTGCTGTTGTTGCGGTAGCTGCGCGGGTTGACCGGCACGGCCTTGTCGCCGTAGAGGGCGACGGCCTGGGTGCGCGCGGCGGTGACGGCCTGCGTCGACAGGGCCGTCGAGTCGGTGCGCATATAGGTGATGAAGCCCTTCTCGTAGAGCCGCTGCGCGACGCCCATGGCGTGCTTGGCGCTCATCGAGAGCTTGCGTCCGGCCTCCTGCTGCAGGGTGGAGGTGGTGAACGGGGGCTTCGGGCTGCGGGTGCCGGGCTTGGCTTCGACGGCGGTGACGGTGGCGTCGCCTCGCGTCTCGATCGCGGTGGCAAGTTCACGCGCCTGCGACTCCGTCAGCACGACGACGGCCTTCTTGAGCTGACCGGCGTCGTCGAAGTCGGTGCCGCGGGCCAGCGGCGCGCCGTCGAGGCGGGCGAGGCGCGTGGCGAAAGACTCCTGTCCGGAGGCGGCGAGTGCCTCCACATCCCAGTAGGAGGCCGAGACGAACGCCATCCGCTCACGCTCGCGATCGACGACCAGGCGGGTGGCCGCCGACTGCACGCGCCCGGCGGAGGTGCCCTGACCGACCTTGCGCCGGGTGACGTCGGACACGTCCCACCCGTACAGGCGGTCGAGGATGCGGCGTGTCTCCTGAGCGTCGACCAGCGCGAGATCGAGCTCGCGGGTGTTGTCGACGGCGGCGCGGATGGCGTCCTTGGTGATCTCGTGGAACACCATGCGCTTGACGGGGACCTTGGGCTTGAGTGCCTCCAGGAGGTGCCACGCGATGGCTTCGCCTTCGCGGTCTTCATCGGTTGCGAGCAGGAGCTCGTCGGCGTTCTTCAGGGCGCGCTTGAGTTCGGCGACGGTCTTCTTGCCGCGCTCGCTCTCCACGTACAGCGGAGTGAAGCCGTTCTCGATGTCGATCGAGTACTTCCCGACCGAGGTCTTCTTCAGTTCGGCGGGAATGTCCTTCTTGTCCGCAAGGTCACGAATGTGACCGACCGAGCTGAGCACCTCGTATCCGTCGCCCAGGTATCCCTGGATCGACTTCATCTTCGTCGGCGACTCGACGATGACGAGCTTCTTGCCCCCAGCACTCTTGACAGCTGCCACGTGGCGTCCTTTCTCCGATGCACACCATACACACCGCCCCATGGGGAAGACGCTGGGAGCGGGCCGGTCATTCCCTCCCCGACGGCGGTCCGGCACGCGCGCGGGCTTCGGCGCCGAGCAGGCCGCCGCCGACGCGGACGCGAACGGTGGCGGTCATCTCGACGACCGCGCACGCGACGAGTTCCGCCCCCACGGAGGCGGCCACCTCGGCCGCGCGATCGCACGGCACGCCGACCGCAGCTCCGGTCACGGCATCCGCGGCGGCGAGAGCCGCGGCGTCGGCCGCTCCCGCCGCGCGAGCGGAATGGACCGAGGCGGCGCCGACCGCGCCGACTCCCACCGCTGCCGCCGCGGCGACGGCGAGAGCGCCGAGCGCGGCGGCGGACCCGGCCATCAGACGGACTCCCCACCGCGCGCGTCGAACGTATCCGCCGACACCATGCTCACCGCCCGCCGTCGAGAGCGCAGGAGCGCGCGCTCAGCTCGGGAAGGGGCAACGGCACGCGGACGCCGGCGGAGGCCGTCACGCAGACGAGGTCGCCGTCCGCGGCGATCGCATCGAGACGCGCATCGGCGATGGTCGCAACGAGCTCGGCGACCCGATCGGGCTCGCCGCGAGCGGCGAGTCGCGCGGCCTGTGCAACCGCCTGCTCCAGACGCACGAGGCGACCCACGGCGCTCAGAGAGCCCGCGGTCAGGGCGATGAGAAGGACCACCGCGGGCACGATGACGGCGAATTCGGCAGTCGCGGATCCGCCGTCATCGCACCGGCGGATCATGCGACCGTCAGTGCGCGGCGGACGAGGTCGGTGAGGATGCCGCGGACCTCATCGCTGCGCATGATCATGACGAGCAGCCCGGCGAAGGCCACGGCGGCCATGGTGGCCACGGCGTACTCCGCGGTGGCCGCCCCCGACTCGTCGGCGTAGAGCTCGCGCGCACGTCGCAGCGTGAGCGGCGGCAGAGCGGTGGCCCCGCCGCTCGTGAGCGTGATGGGCGAAGGATGGAACATGCAGAGTCCTACTTTCTCTCGGTGTGGAAGGGGGCACGTCAGGCCGCCGGCGATCCCGCGGACGTGAGGAGGGGCGTCGACCCGCTGAGGACCGAGATCAGCAGGGGCGCGACGCCGAGCAGAAGGAAGGCGGGCAGGGTGCAGACACCCATCGGCAGAAGCAGCCGAGAGCTGAGGCGAGCGGCGCGCAGCCGGCCGTGCGTGCGCGCCCTGCGACGCTGCTCTGCCGCGTCCGCACGCAGCAACTCCACCGCGCGCGCACCGGCACGTCGTGAGAGCCGAAGCATCGCGTGGACGTCGGCTTCGATCTCGCCCGCGCCCGCAGCGGTGGTCACGGCGAGGGCGCGCTCGACCGACACGCCCCCGCTGAGAGCGATCGCCACGATCTCGCTCTGCAGTCCTGCCAGCCGCCTGTCGGGCTCCGCCCGAGCGACGAGACGCGCCGTCCAGAGGCGCGCTGCGAGCATGAGCGCGGCGCCGGTGGCGATGCAGCCGATTCCGACCGGGTGCACCAGGACCGCGGCCACGTCGAACCCGAGGGCGACCCCGAGAACGATCGCGACGGCAGGCAACCACGCGACGAGGCGCGCCGTGGCCCGTGGGTCGGCAAGGGCCACGGCGACGTCATCGCGCATCTCGGCAGCTGATCGCAGCGCGCCGGCGAACTGGCGAAGACTCGGCGCCAGCGGAGCTCCGACCGTCTGGGCGACGCGCCAGGCCACCGCGACGTCGGTCCACGCCCCTCCCAGCCGATCCATGTTCTCCGTCGGATCGAGCAGCGGGTGGTGCTGCGGAGGGGGAACGCCCTCCGCCTCCCCTCCGCCGTCGTCGGGCGCAGCGTCGCCGAGGAGGCGCAGCGCCGTGACATCGCCGTCCTCCGCCAACAGTGACCACACCTGCGCCGGCGCGACACCGGCCTCCAGCAGGACGGCGAGCCTCTGCAGCGTCTCGGCGGCCTCCGTGGCCTCAGCCGGGGCAGCCTTCATGGCACGGCCGCCATTTCCAACCGACCATGGCCGTCGAGCCCGGGCCGGGCGAAACCGACCACGCGACGAATGCCGTCCGGACCGCGCTCGACGTGCACCACGACACCGATCGCGCTGACGACGTGGCGAGCGAGCGCCCGATCGTCCATTCCGGCGAGAGCGCCCAGCGCTTCGAGCCGAGCGGGCAGATCGGCGATACGGCCGACGTGCACCGTGCCCGCGCCGCCCTCGTGACCCGTGTTCAGGGCGGTCAGCAGTTCGCGGACCTCCTCGCCACGACACTCTCCGACGACCAGCCGATCGGGTCGCATCCGCAGGGCTTCGCGAACGAGACGCGACAGCGGAACCGCGCCGGCGCCTTCGAGATTCGGTTGGCGCGCTTCGAGACGCACATGGTGCGGATGGTCCACCCGCAACTCGGCGACGTCCTCGATCGTGACGATTCGCTCGTGCGGCGGTACCAGGCCCAACAACGCCGACAGCAGCGTGGTCTTGCCCGCACCCGTCGCGCCCGACACCAGGATGTTGCGACGCGCCGCCACGAGCTTCTCGAGCCGCCTGTGGGTCTCGGCACTGCAGAGGCCGCGACGGGCGAGCTCATCGAGATCGGGGACGTCGACCTGCGGCAGACGGATCGATATGGCCGTGCCCGTGCACGCGACAGGGGGAAGCACGGCGTGCACGCGCGCGCCGTGCTCCCACCGCACGTCGACCACGGGCGAGGCGTCGTCGAGGTGGCGCCCGCCGATTCCGACGAGCGCGACGGCCAGCGCGCGCAGCTCATCGGCATCCGCCCGCCACTCGACGACAGGCACGGCCCCGGCGCCGCGGTCGACGAACAGGCCGTCCGTGCCGTTGATGAACACGTCCGTCACCTCGGGATCGCTCAGGAGGTGACGAAGGGGCTCGAGGGCCGGGTGATCGGGAAGGCGCCGGCGTCGCGCACGTCGCAGCGGAACCGGCCCCGACGCCATCGCGGGCTCCGCCGCGTCGGCGCGGACACGCGCGACGGACTCGACGCCACGCTCATCGACGACGAACCGGCGTACCGCCTCCGGAACGCGACGTGTGCCGCGGCGGTGGGCGACGAAAGGCTCGGACATACCCCCGACGCTACGTGCGCGGCGCGCGGCGACGGCCGGGCGCGACCTCACCCGTGAGGAACGCAGCGATCGCCCTCCCTGGGGAGGAGCCGACGGGGCGGAAAGAGAGAAGGCGGCATCCCATAGGGGGAGATGGGATGCCGCCACGCGACATCCCGGAATCGGGGGTGGTCGGGAGTCGCGCTGCCTGAATCGAAGTTCGGCCGGATCGAGCATACGCAGAGGTCCAGCCCCGCTCCACTCGAAAACGCGTGTCGACGCTGATATATCGGTGAAACCACGGACCCGCGCCGCAGGGCTCACCCCCTCCTTCCGGAGGTAGTGCCGTGTCGGTCGTGGTCGCTAGATTTCGTGAGTCGTCCGGGACCCGATCCCGCCACCGCCGCAAAGGAGCGCGCAGATGAGCAGCCAGATCGACCACCTGCTGAATGAAACCCGCCGGTTCGCCCCCTCCCCCGAGTTCGCCGCGGATGCCGTCGCCACCGCCGATCTGTACACGCAGGCGGATGCCGACCGCGACGGCTTCTGGGCGGAGCAGGCCCGGAGCCTGCACTGGCACACCCCGTTCACCCAGGTCCTCGATTGGACGAACCCGCCGTTCGCCCAGTGGTTCGCCGACGGCGAGCTGAACGTGGCGTACAACTGCCTCGACCGCCATGTCGCGGCCGGCAACGGCGACCGCGTCGCGCTGCTGTGGGAAGGCGAGCCCGGCGATGAGCGCCGCATCACCTACGCCGAGCTGACCGAGGAGGTCAAGCGGACGGCGAACGTGCTGGAGCAGCTCGGCATCGGAGCCGGCGACCGCGTCGCCATCTACCTGCCGATGATCCCCGAAGCGATCGTCGCGATGCTCGCGGTCGCCCGCATCGGCGCCATCCACTCCGTGATCTTCGGCGGGTTCTCGGCCGACAGCCTGCGCTCGCGCATCGACGACGCGGGAGCGAAACTCGTCATCACCGCCGACGGCGGACACCGCAAGGGACGTGTCTCGCCCCTCAAGCCGGCCGTGGACCAGGCCCTGGGCGACCGCGGCGAGGGGCTGCAGGAGAGCGTGGAGCATGTGCTGGTGGTGCGCCGCACCGACAACGAGATCTCCTGGACCGAGGGCCGCGACATCTGGTGGCACGAAGCGGTTCCCGCGGCATCCGCCGAGCACGAGGCGCAGCCGTTCCCGGCGGAGAACCCGCTGTTCATCCTCTACACCTCCGGCACGACCGGAAAGCCCAAAGGCATTCTGCACACCTCGGGCGGCTATCTGACGCAGGCGGCGTTCACCAACCGGGTCGTGCACGACCTGCACCCGGCCTCGGACGTCTTCTGGTGCACGGCCGACATCGGCTGGATCACCGGGCACTCCTACGTCACGTACGGCCCGCTCGCCAACGGCGCCACCCAGGTGCTCTACGAGGGCACGCCCGACGCGCCGCATCCGGGTCGGTGGTGGGAACTGGTGGAGAAGTACGGCGTCACCATCCTGTACACCGCGCCGACGGCGATCCGTTCGTTCATGAAGCTCGGCCGCGAGATCCCGCAGAAGTTCGATCTGTCCTCGCTGCGTCTCCTCGGCTCTGTGGGCGAGCCCATCAACCCCGAGGCATGGATGTGGTACCGATCGATCATCGGCGGTGATGCGGCCCCCATCGTCGACACGTGGTGGCAGACCGAGACGGGCGCGATCATGGTGTCGGCACTGCCCGGAGTCACCGAGACCAAGCCGGGATCGGCTCAGGTGCCGCTTCCCGGAATCGGCATCGACGTCGTCGACGACGAAGGCACGCACGTCGGCAACGGCAACGGGGGCCTGCTGGTCATCACGAAGCCGTGGCCCTCGATGCTGCGCGGCATCTGGGGCGACCCGGAACGGTTCGTCGAGACCTATTGGGAGAAGTTCCAAGACAAGGGCTTCTACTTCGCGGGCGACGGCGCGCGCCTGGACGATGACGGCGACGTCTGGTTCCTCGGCCGGGTCGACGACGTGATGAACGTGTCCGGGCACCGTCTGTCGACGACAGAGATCGAGTCGGCGCTCGTGGGCAACGAAGCGGTGGCCGAGGCCGCGGTGGTCGGTGCCGCCGACGACACGACGGGCCAGGCGGTGGTCGCGTTCTGCGTGCTGAAGGAGTCGTTCCTCAAGGCGCACGACGTCGACGGCATCGTGGACGTCCTCCGCCGGTGGGTCGGCGAGCAGATCGGCCCCATCGCACGCCCGCGTGATGTGTACATCGTCACCGAGCTGCCGAAGACCCGCTCCGGAAAGATCATGCGTCGGCTCCTGCGCGACGTGGCCGAGGGACGCGAGGTCGGCGACACCACGACGCTGGCCGACACCATGGTCATGTCGACGATCCAGTCGAAGGTCACGAAGAAGTAGGGCCCCATCGGCCGCCGCGGCCGATCGGAGGGCGGCGCGTCAGTTCGCGCCGTCCTCCTGTGCCGACCGGCGCCGCCGGATCTCCGCCTCGAGGCGCGCAGCACGCTCCTCCCGCGCGAGATCGGCCAGCTGCTGCTCGGTCGTGCGGGTATCGCGCATCGGGGATGCCGCGGCCGGCGGCTCCGCCTCACGTGACCACCGTCGAGGGTCGCCGAAGCTCATCGGTTCGGACGCCCTGCCCCATTCGCGACCGAGCGCGAACCAGAGGACCGATCCCACGAGGGGCAGCAGGATGATGAAGATGATCCAGGCGAACTTCGGCAGGTGGCGCACCTGATCGTCGCGCCTCGTGATCGCATCGACGAGCGCGGCGACCATGATGACGAAGACCAGCAGAGCGAGGAGCGGCATACCTCCACCCTGGCGGCGTCATCGCCTCCGCGCAACGGGTGGGTGCACGAGGATCAGGCGATGGAGAAGACGACCTCGACCTCGACGGGGCTGTCCAGCGGCAGCACCGGCACGCCGACGGCGGAACGGGCATGGCGTCCGGCGTCACCGAAGATGTCGCCGAGCACATCGCTGGCGCCGTTGATGACACCGGGCTGACCGGTGAACTCCGGCACGGACGCGACGAACCCGGTCACCTTGACGACGCCCACCAGCCGTTCGATGTCGCCCACGACGGCTGCCGCAGCCGCGAGGGCGTTCAGCGCGCTCTGGCGCGCCAGGTTCTTGGCGTCGGATGCCGCAACCAGCCCGTCTCCCTCGCCGACCTTGCCTGTGGCCGGCAGCGCGCCCGAGACCATCGGCAACTGGCCCGAGGTGTAGACGAGATCGCCGTGAACGACGGCGGGGACGTACGACGCGACCGGAGGAACCACGGAGGGGAGCTCGATGCCGAGCTCACTCAGACGGGCGGCGATGCTCATGCGTCCTCCCCGAACTGCTGGGCGGCGACCGCCGCCGCGCCGAGGCCCGCGTTCGCGGTGCCCGCGCCGGCGGGGCGCTTGAAGTACGCGACGAGTCCACCTTCGGGTCCGGGGACGACCTGAACCAGTTCCCACCCCTGCTTGCCCCAGTTGTTGAGGATCGCGGCGGTGTTGTGGATCAGCAGAGGGGTCGTGAGGTACTCCCACGTGGTCATGCGGACTCCCGGATTCGGTGTAGCCAGTGGTGGCGCGCCCGCGCGCACCGAGGGATCCCCCAGGGTTCTCCCTTACGATCAAGCCTATGCCCCAACTCAAACGGACGGCCACCGGTGTGCTCGGTGGCATTGCGGGACTCGTCGGTCTGAGCGCCATCGCCGGCATCCTCGTCACGGCCACCGTGACACCGGCGATCGCGGTCTCCGGCTACGCCGCTTCCAGCGCACTCGACACGTTCGAGAACATGCCGGGCTTCCTCCAGATCGATCCGCTCATGCTGCCGACCGAGATGTACCGCAAGGACGCGAACGGCAACGACGCACTGATGGCGGAGTTCTACGACCAGAACCGCATCCCGGTGACGTTCGACCAGGTCAACCCCGTCATGTACGACGCGATCACCTCCAGCGAGGACAAGAACTTCTACACGCACGGCGGCGTCGACCTCGTCGGCACCCTGAGCGCGCTCGTGGGCAACGCCTCCAACGGTTCCAACCGCGGAGGCTCGTCGATCACCCAGCAGTATGTCAAGAACGTGCTGCAGCAGAACTGTGAGAGCAAGGCGCAGAACTCCGACGAAGTCGCGGCGTGCTACGCGACGACCACGGCCAACCAGGGAGCTGAGGGCTACCAGCGCAAGCTGCAGGAGATGCGGTACGCGATCCAGCTCGAGAAGCAGTACTCCAAGGACGAGATCCTGCTGGGCTACCTGAACATCACCAACTTCGGCGGCCTCGTCTACGGCATCGGCGCCGCGGCACAGCACTACTTCGGCGTCTCGGCAGCCGATCTGACGATCGCGCAGGCGGCGACGATCGCCGGTATGGTGCAGGCTCCCAACGTCTACCGCATCGATATGCCGGAAGGGTCGACGACCGACAAGGCCGGTAACCCGATCAACAGCCAGGCCGACGGGTACTCCCTGACTCTCGACCGACGCAACTACGTGCTGGGCCGCATGCTGGCCAACGGCAAGATCTCGCAGCAGGAGTACGACGACGCGATGGCCTCGCCTATCACGCCGAACATCACGAACCGCAGCCAAGGTTGCCAGAACGCGGCGGGCGCCGAGTTCTTCTGCGAGTACGTGCGCACGATCCTGCTGAAGGACCCTGCCTTCGGCGCCGATGACGACACGCGCGCGGCGAACCTGCGCCGCGGCGGCATGAAGATCTACACGACGCTCGATCCGACGCTGCAGGACGAGGGGCTGAAGGCCATCTCGATCGTGCCGGCGTACGTGGACTACATGAACCTCGGCGCGTCCGCCGTGCAGGTGGAGGTCGGCACCGGACGAATCCTCTCCATGGTGCAGAACCGCCCGTTCTCGACGGACGATGCCCCCGTCAACGCCCCCACCACGCAGGTGAACTACAACGTGCGCCAGGAGAACGGCGGCGGCGGCGGCCACTCGGCGGGTTCGACCTACAAGATCTTCAGCCTGCTCAACTGGCTCGAGCAGGGACACTCGGTCAACGAGACCCTGAACGGGCGCATCGGCCAGAAGAAGGTCGACCAGTGCGACGGGACGATCCAGAACGTCGTCGCGGGCAACAACGGGACCGGGATCGGCAACTTCGAGAACAACCCGGGATACGTCGGGACGGTCTACAACTTCACGCGCGACTCCCTGAACTCCGGATTCCTCACGATGGCCGAGAAGATCTCGGTGTGCAGTACGAACCGGCTCGCGATGAAGATGGGCGTCATGACCGGCAGCGGCGGACCGCTGGACACGACGAATTACGCTTACAACGTCCTCGGCGATCAGGCCGTTGCTCCGATCGACATGGCCCAGGTCTATGCCTCGGTGGCCGCCAAGGGCACTCTGTGCCCTTCGAAGGCGATCGACAAGGCGATCGACGCGCAGGGCAAGGACATCACCCCGCAGATCACCTGCCAGCCCGCGATGAGTGAGGCGGTCGCGGCAACCGCCGCGTACACGCTGCAGGGCGTCATGACGGGCACCGGCTCCGGCGCACAGATCGGCGACGGCGTGCCCGTGTTCGGCAAGACCGGTATCCACGAGTACCTGCACACATGGATGGATGGCTCGTCGACCAAGGTCGCCACCGTTGTCTGGGTCGGCAACGTCGAGGGCACCGACCTGCTGAGTGATCACTACGAGAACGGCTACGTGCTCTCGCGCATCCGCAACTCGATCTGGCCGGCGATGCAGGGAGCCGCGAACGCGAAATACGGCGGCGACCGCTTCCCCGACCCGGATGCCGCGCTGACGAAGCGCCAGCTGACAGATCTGCCCTCCGTGATCGGCATGACCGTCAACCAGGCGCAGCAGACGCTGAGCACGGCCGGATTCTCGGTGACGGTGGGCGACCCGGTCGACGGAACCGAAGCCGCGGGCACCATCGTCCAGCAGGACCCCGGTGCGGGCAAGGTCGCCGGCGGCACGACCGTCACGATCCGTCCCAGCAACGGGCAGGGCATCGCCGTTCCGGCCGTGAGCGGCAAGCCCGCGGATGCCGTGAACACACTGAAGGCGCAGGGCTTCAGCAATGTCGCCCAGCAGTGCACCGCCTCGCCGACCGCCGATGACAACGGCACCGTGACCGGCACGAATCCCGCCGCGGGAACGGTCGTCAACCGCAGCACGCAGATCACCGTGCAGTACCAGGCCAAGAACTGCGGCGGACGTCCGTGACGCCCGCGCGCACCGCCCTCGCCGCCGTCTCGGCGGCGGGGGCGGTGGCCGTCGGAGCTGCCGTCTGGGGCACCTGCATCGAACGCTTCCTCTTCACGGTCCGTCGGCATGAGCTCGACATCCTTCCGGTCGGTTCTCCGTCGCTGACGGTGCTCCACCTTTCCGATGCCCATATGGCTCCGTGGCAGCATCGCAAGCAGCAGTGGATCGCCCTGCTCGCCGACGCGGTCCGACCCGATCTCGTCGTGAACACCGGAGACAATCTCGGCCATGCCGAGGGGTTGAAGGGCATCCGTGCCGCGTTCGCGCCCCTGCGCGGTGTGCCGGGACTCTTCGTCCATGGCTCGAACGACGTGAGCGGACCGTCGGCCCGGAATCCTCTCAACTACTTCCGCGGGCCGTCGGCCGGTCCGCGCAACGTCGTGGGGCTGGACACGGCAGCCATGGACGCCTACTTCACCGATGAGCTCGGCTGGACGAACCTGAACAACACCGCGGCCGTCGTCGAGGCCGGCGGCCTGCGGCTGGAGACCTTCGGAGTCAGCGACGCGCACCGCGAGTGGGACGATCTGCCGGCTCTGCCTGCCGCGATCGAGGGCGCCCGACGCGGTCGGCTCTTGCGTTCTGCACGGGATGCGGACCTCGTGATCGGTGTGACGCACGCGCCGTACCAACGCGTCTTGGACCGATTCGTCGAACTGGGCGCCCAGGCGATCTTCGCCGGACACACGCACGGCGGTCAGGTGCGCATCCCCTTCTCCCCCTCCGCCCTGGTGGCCAACTGCGACATCCCCCTCGACCAGGCCCGCGGTCTGAGCACCTGGGCGGCTGCCGGACGTCGCGTGCCGCTGAACGTCTCGGCCGGGCTCGGACACTCGATCTATGCTCCGGTGCGCTTCGGATGCCGTCCCGAGGCGTCGGTGCTCACGCTGCGCGCGCGTCGCGAGGACGACAGCCTGCTCGATTCGTCACGGGAGGCATCGACGGGGTAGACTCGGAGGGTTGCCACGGGGTGTGGCGCAGCTTGGTAGCGCGCTTCGTTCGGGACGAAGAGGCCGCAGGTTCAAATCCTGTCACCCCGACAGCAGAGAGGCTCCGCCTGGAGAGATCCGGCGGGGCCTTTCCTCGCTCATTCACCGGATGGGAGCACCCGATGACCACCCCCCGCCTGATCGCGTTCGATCTCGACGACACGCTGGCTCCTTCCAAGAGCGCCATCGATCCCCGCATCGGAGAGCTCTTGCTCGAGCTCGCGACGCGCGTCGAGGTGGCCATCATCTCGGGCGGCCAGCTGCAGCAGTTCCAGTCGCAGGTCGTCGAGCGGCTTCCGGCGGCGGATGCCGCGACCCTCGACCGCTTCCACCTCATGCCCACGTGCGGGACGCAGTACTACCGGCTCGAGGAGGGTGGCGTCCGCACGGTCTACGCGCACGCCCTCACCGACGACGAGAAGTCGCGCGCCCTCGCTGCCGTCGAGGAAGAGGCCCGTCGCCTGGGCCTGTGGGAGGCCGAGCCGTGGGGAGACATCCTGGAGGATCGCGGCTCGCAGATCACTTTCTCCGCGCTCGGGCAGACCGCTCCCCTCGAGGCGAAGATGGCCTGGGATCCGACGGGCGAGAAGAAGAACGCGCTGCGCGACGCGGTCGCCGCGCGCATTCCCGATCTCGAGGTCCGCTCCGGCGGCTCGACGTCGGTCGACATCACCCACCGCGGCATCGACAAGGCGTACGGCATGCGCAAGCTCGCCGAGGTCACCGGCATCTCGCTCGATGACATGCTGTTCGTCGGCGACCGCCTCGACGAGCACGGCAACGACTACCCCGTCCTCGCGATGGGTGTGACCTGCCAGGCCGTGGAGGGGTGGGAACACACCTCCGCTTATCTCACCGAGCTGATCCCGACGCTCCCCCGTCGCTGACGTCAGCCGTCGACGGCCACCACGGCGGTCGAGGGTGCCGGCAGCCCGGCATCCGCATAGTAGGCGGTGATGTGGGCGCGCACGAGTTCGCGGGCGCGCTCCGCGTCGCCGGACTCGATCGCGGCGAGGATATCGCCGTGCTCGCGGTGCAGCCGCTGGACGGTCGTGTCCCAGTCGGAGATCTGGCGCGCACCGGCACGGATATAGCTCTCGATCGTCGTGCGAAGACCGGCCATCGTCGCGGCGACCACGAGATTTCCGGCGGCATCCGTCAAGCGCAGGTGGAACTGGGCGTCGAGCGCGAGGAAGTCGTCAGCAGTCAGCTGTTCGTCCTCCATGGCGGTGAAAGTGGCCCGCGCCTCCGTGAGATCGGGCTCGTCGATGTCTGCCAGGTGGGCGACGGCCCACTCTTCCAGCAGAAGTCGCGTCTCGTACACGTCCGGGATGGGAAAGCCATGGGCAGCGACCTGCAGACGCAGGAGTTGCGCCAGCCCGCCGTGCGGCGTCGCCGTCACGATCGCGCCCGCCGTCGGCCCGGATCCCGTTGCGGTGCGGATGAGCCCCATCACCTCCAGGACCCGAAGAGCCTCGCGCACGCTGGAACGGCCGACACCGAGTGTGGCCGCCAACTCGCGCTCGGGCTGCAGACGGTCGCCCGGTCCGAGCGCACCGCTGAGCAGGTCGGCCTCGATCTTCTCGAGCACGACCCGCCAGGCGCGTGCCGGTGCGTTCTCGGTCATCCTGGTCTCCCCGTCGCTTAATGGTCAGGCCACAGTAGCGCACGCCGTTCGGACCGGCAAAAAGCCGCGCCGTTCGCACCGGCGGGCCTACGCTCAGACCATGGATCCGCTCTTCGTGGTCGTCGTCATCGCCGCCGCCGTTTCGGCGCTGTGCTGGATCGCCTCACTGGTCACCAAGGACACGTCGTGGGTGGACCGCGCGTGGTCCGTGGTCCCGGTGGTCTACGTGTGGGTCTTCGCGGCGAGCGCACTCGCCGACGGCGACGACGCCGGGCGCCTAGTTCTGATGGCGGCGCTCGTGACGGCGTGGGGTGCGCGGCTGACCTTCAACTTCGCGCGGAAGGGCGGCTACTCCGGGGTGGAGGATTACCGGTGGGCGATCCTGCGCGGCAGGATGTCGCCCGCACGGTTCCAGGTCTTCAACCTGCTGTTCATCGTGCTGTACCAGATGACGCTGCTCGTCCTGATCACGCTCCCCGCGGAGTGGGCGAGGACTCATCCGGCTCCGCTCACGGCGGCCGATGCGCTCATCGCCGCGCTCTTCGTCGGATTCCTCATCGGTGAGACGGTCGCCGATCAGCAGCAGTGGGACTTCCATCAGGCAAAAGCGCGCGCAAGCGCCGACGGCTTCCTCGCGACGGGGCTCTTCGCCTACAGCCGGCATCCGAACTTCTTCTTCGAGCAGGCCCAGTGGTGGGCTTTCTACGCGTTCGGCGCGACGGCCGCGGTTGCCTCCGGAGCCGGCGTGTGGGGCGGCGTGCTCAACCCGACGATCGTCGGGGCCATCCTGCTGACGCTCCTGTTCGTCGGGTCGACCGTGTTCACCGAGTCGATCTCCGCTGCGAAGTACCCCGCATACGCCCAGTACCGGAGGACGACCTCGATGCTGGTCCCGCTGCCGCGCCGCCGCGACGGGGCGCGCGTCAGCTGAGCCGGCCGCCCGACTCGCGCAGGTAGCACTCCGCGCACATCGACTCGTAAGTGACCTTCTCGTGCGACAGCTCGTCGATGGCGACCTGGTCGCCGTCGAAGACGAACCGACCACCGACCAGTCGCGCGTTGAACAGCGCCTTGCGCCCGCAGCGACAGATGGTCTTCAGCTCTTCGAGGCTGTGGGCGAGCTCCAGAAGCCGGGCCGAGCCGGGGAAGGCGCGCGTCTGGAAGTCGGTACGGATGCCGTAGGCAAGGGCGGGGATGCCGTCGTCGACGACGATCCGCAACAGGTCGTCGACCTGGGCCGGGGTGAGGAACTGCGCCTCGTCGATGAGAAGACACGCCACCCGTCCGTCGTAGCGGGCGGCGTGCTGGGCGACGAGGGCGCGCAGATCGGCATCCGCAGCGATGAGGAAGTCGACCTGACGCTCCACGCCGAGTCGGCTAGAGATCTGATCGGCACCCTTCGTGTCGATCTCGGGCTTGGCCAGCAGCACGTGCTGTCCGCGTTCCTCGTAGTTGAATGCCGCCTGCAGCAGGGCCGTCGACTTGCCGGAGTTCATCGCCCCGTAGCGGAAGTACAGCTTCGCCATGCCCGTGCCGCCCCGACCCGGATCAGCGGTTGATGCCGAGCACGCCGGCGGTAGCGTCGAGCGACGCCTCCGCAGCGGCCGGGTCGCCGTTGAGAGTCGACCCGTAGCTCGGGATCAGCGCCTTCAGTTCCGGCTCCCACGCGGAGATGTGGTCGGGGAAGCATGTCTTCAGCAGGCCGAGCATGATGGATGCCGCGGTCGACGCTCCCGGAGAGGCTCCCAGCAGACCGGCGACCGACCCGTCGGCCGAGGTGACGACCTCGGTGCCGAACTGCAGCACGCCGCCCTTCTGCGGATCCTTCTTCATGACCTGGGCGCGCTGGCCGGCCTGCAGCAGCTCCCAGTCCTCGGCCTTCGCGGTCGGCATGAACTCGCGGAGCGAATCGACCTTGCGCTTGTGGCTCTTGAGCAGCTCGCTGACCAGGTACTTGATCAGGCCCGGATTGTCGATGGCGACCTTCAACATCGGACCGATGTTGCCGGGACGCACCTGCGCGACGATGTCGGTGATGCGGCCGTTCTTCAGGAACTTCGGGCTGAAGGTCGCGAACGGCCCGAACAACAGCGAGGTCTCACCGTCGACGACGCGGGTGTCCAGATGCGGCACCGACATGGGGGGCGCCCCCACGGAGGCCTGCGAGTACACCTTGGCTTTGTGCTGCGCGACGATCGACGGGTTGGACGTCTTGAGCCACTGCCCCCCGATGGGGAAGACGCCGTAGCCGGAGATCTCCGGAATGCGCGAGGACTGCAGCAGCTTGATCGCCCAGCCACCCGCGCCCACGAACACGAACCGCGCCGACAGGCTCCCCGGCGTACGCCCGAGCGTGTGACGGTACGACACGTTCCACGTGCCGTCCGCGTTCTTGCGGAGCTTTCGCACCTCGCGATTGGTGACGACGTCGACGCCCTGGTCGGCGAGATGGGAGAAGAGCTGACGGGTCAGCGAACCGAAGTCGACGTCGGTGCCGGCCGGAACGCGCGTGGCCGCGAAAGGCTCGTCGGCCTTCTTGCGCTTGTGCATGAGCAGCGGCGCCCACTGATTGATGACGCGGGAGTCCTCGGAGTATTCGATGCCCTCGAACAGCGGCTGCGTGCGCAGCGCCTCGTAACGCTTCTTGAGGTACGCGACATCCTTCTCGCCGCGCACGAAGGTCATGTGGGGGGTCGCGTTGATGAAGGTGGACGGCGCATCGAGGATGCCGCGCTCCACCAGGCTCGCCCACAGCTGCCGACTCTGCTGGAACTGCTCGTTGATCGAGATCGCCTTGGCAGGGTCGACCGATCCGTCCTTGGCCTCGGGCATGTAGTTGAGCTCGCAGAGCGCCGCGTGTCCCGTGCCGGCATTGTTCCAGGCGTTGGAGGACTCCTCGGCGACGTCGCTGAGGCGCTCGAGCACCACGATCTTCCAGTCCGGCTGCAGCTGCTTCAGGAGGGTTCCGAGGGTGGCACTCATGATGCCACCGCCGATCAGGACGACGTCGACGGGTTCACTCACAATGATCCAGTCTAGGCGCCGTTTTCCACGGCCTCCGCGAGGCGCGGCATCCACCGCCGTCAACTCTTGCGGTTCTTTCGCACCGCTCAATTCCGCGAAAAACGAGTTCCGCACCGAGACACGCGCCGTCCGGCGGTGTTTCGGTGCGCGGACCGTGTCTCGCAGTCGGACGGTCTCGCGGTGAGCGGTGCTCGGACCGCCGTCAGGCGGCGGCGGTCAGTCGCGCGGCGACGATCTCGGCGATCTGCACGGCGTTGAGCGCGGCGCCCTTGCGGAGGTTGTCGTTGCTGATGAAGAGCACCAGCCCCTTGCCCTCGGGCGCGGACTGGTCGGCACGGATGCGGCCGACGTAGCTGGGGTCGTTGCCGGCGGCCTGCAGCGGGGTGGGCACCTCTTCGAGAACGACACCGGGAGCGGATGCCAGGATCTCGCGCGCCCGCTCGGGCGTGATGTCGTCGCGGAACTCGGCATGGATCGACAGCGAGTGCCCGGTGAAGACCGGAACGCGCACGCACGTGCCGGCAACGCGGAGGTCGGGCAGCTCGAGGATCTTTCGGCTCTCGTTGCGGAGCTTCTTCTCCTCGTCGGTCTCGTTGTCGCCGTCGTCGACGAGGTTGCCGGCGAAGGGGATCACATCGAACGCGATGGGCGCGACGTACTTCTCCGGCTGCGGGAAGTCGAGTGCGCTGCCGTCGTGCACGAGATCGAGGGTGTGCCCCTGGGCAAGAACGCCCTCTACCTGACCGAGCAGCTCCTGCGCGCCGGCGAGGCCCGAGCCCGACACGGCCTGGTAGGTGCTGACGACCAGTCGCTCCAGCCCGGCCGCGGCGTCGAGCGGCTTCAACACCGGCATGGCCGCCATCGTCGTGCAGTTCGGATTGGCGATGATGCCCTTCGGCGGGTTCACCGTCGCGTGGGGATTGACCTCGCTGACGACGAGCGGCACCTCGGGGTCCATGCGCCAGGCGCTCGAGTTGTCGATGACGACTGCGCCGGCCTCGGCGAAACGCGGGGCATGCGCACGCGAGCCGGTCGCACCGGCGCTGAACAGCGCGATGTCGATGCCGGTGGGATCGGCGGTGGCGACGTCCTCGATGATGATGGTCTCGCCGCCGAACTCGACAGCCGTGCCGGCCGAGCGCGCCGTGGCGAACAGGCGGAGCTCACGGATCGGGAAGGCCCGTTCGGCGAGAATCTCGCGCATGACCGTGCCGACCTGTCCGGTGGCGCCGACGACGGCGACAGAGAGTCCTGAGTCAGAGATGCGGGTCATGAGGGATCCTTGCAGCGATGCCGTGAACGGAGAGAACGTGCCCGAACGGGCGGATGCCGCGATTCTACCGGCCGCGCCGCATGGGCCGACGCCGTATGACGGCGGCATCCGGTCGCGCAGGCGCGCATTCCTGCCACTGTGCGCACGCCCGGTGGTCAGCGCCCGTCGAACGTCTCGTCGAGCGCGGCGGCGATGTCGGCCAACAGGTCCGCGGTGTCTTCCAGGCCCACCGACAGTCGCAGGTGACCCCAGCGGCGGAACTCCTCGGGGTACGCGGCGACGCGCCCACCCCCGGTGCCCGTGTGAACGATCAGTGAGTCGTCGTGGCCGAGCGAGAACCCCGACGTGATCAGCCGCAGCCGCGACACGAACCGGTTCTGCGTATCGGGATCGCCGTCGACGGCGAAGGCCATCGTGCCGCCGAACCCAGCCGTGAACTGCCGCGTCGCGAGCGCGTGGTCCGGATGAGTGCGAAGGCCCGGGTACCGGATGAAGGCGACCCGCGGGTCATCCTCCAAGAAGGCGGCGATCGCGGCCGCGGATGCCGTGTGCTGGCGCATCCGCAACGGAAGCGTGACCGAGCCGCGCTGGATCTGCCACGCATTGAAGGGTGAGATGACACCGCCGACATCGACCATGGCGTCGGCCTTGATCGGCTCGATCAGCTCGCGGCGGCCGATGACGGCCCCGCCCATCGCATCGCCGTGACCGTTGATGTACTTCGTGAGGGAGTGGACCACGAGGTCGGCGCCATCGTGCAGCGGGCGATACAGCGGCGGGGGCGTGAACGTCGAGTCGACCATGAGCAGGGCATCGCTCGCGTGCGCGATCTCGGCGAGCGCGGCCACGTCGGCGACCTTCGTGGTGGGGTTCGCGATGGCCTCGATGCACACCAGCCGGGTCTGCGGCCGCATCGCGGCGCGGACGGCGTCGAGGTCGCTGATGTCGACGAACGTCGCTTCGATCCCGTAGCGCCCCGGCAGCAGTTCGGTCCAGAGCCGCCACGTCGCCTCATACGTCTCGTCACTGACGACGACGTGATCGCCGACGCGCACGTGAGTGAAGAAGACGGCATGCAGGGCGGCGACGCCGGAGGCGAGAGCCACGGCATCCTCCCCGCCCTCGAGCGCCGCGAGCTTGTCCTGCAACGCCTGCTGATTGACGCCGGTGTTGCGCGTGTAGAGCCCGGGCGCGGTCGCCGACCAGCTGATCTCGCTGGGGTCCTCCGGAAGGGCATATGAGTTCGCCATCACGAGCGGAGTGCGCAGGGCGCGCGTCGAATCCACATGGATGCCACCGTGGACGGCGAGGCTGAGATCGGACAGACTCTCGCCGCGTCGACGGTCGGGGCGTGCACTCATGAGGTCCTCCTGAAAGCGGATCGGCGTCTGTCACGTCCGCGGCGCGATCCCGCTTCCGCAGTACGCACCTCCACGCTAGTGTGCCTTATTAACATTCACAATTGCTTTTAATGCACGGAGTCAGCATGATCAGCGGCACCCTCGACGACATCGACCGCGAGATCCTCGCGGCTCTCACGGCCGACGCGCGCGTGCCCCTCGTCGCCATCGCAGCGCGCGTGCACCTTTCGCGCAACGCCGTCAAGCAGCGCATGGAACGCATGGAGCGCGACGGCGTGATCGCCGGGTACACGGTCGTGCCGGGAGAGGCGGCGGCGCGAGGAGTGACGGCGATCGTCATGGTGTACCGCTCCGACCGCATGCGCGATGACCGCGTCATCGCGACCCTGCGCGGCATCCCCGAAGTGGTCCGCTGCGATGTACTGTCGGGCGAGTACGACCTGTTCGTCACACTCCACGCCGCCACGATGGATCGCATCGGGCAGATCTGGGAACAGGTCGCCGCGATTCCGGGCGTAGCCAACACCGTCACTGCCGTCTCCCTCACGCGCGCGATCGACCGCAGCTGAACCGGCCGCGCGTCACCGCGCCGCCGCCAGAAGCTGCGCGACCTCGTCCCGATCGATGCCCGCGTGCGCGACCACGGCGTCGACCAGCGACTCCCCCGTCGCCAGGCACTGGTGCGCGGCCCGGGCCGCCGCCTCGTACCCGATGGCCGGAACGAGCGCCGTCACGGCCCCGACGGCGACGCTGATATTGCGTTTGAGCGTCTCCTCCCGCGCGCGGATACCGTCGACGCAACGCTCCCGCAGCATCCGCACACCGTTCGTCAGCCACTCGATCGCCTGCAGCAGACTGTGCGCGATCACCGGCTCGAACGCATTGAGCTGCAGCTGCCCGGACTCGGCGGCGATGCCGATCGTGACGTCGGCACCCATGACCGCGAAAGCGACCTGGTTCATCGCCTCCGGGATGACGGGGTTGACCTTTCCCGGCATGATCGAGGACCCGGGCTGCTGCGCGGGCAAGCGGATCTCACCCAGCCCCGTCTGCGGTCCGCTGGAAAGCAGTCGCAGGTCGCTGCTGATCTTCGACAGCTTGACCGCGATCCGCCGCAACAGACTCGAGGTCTGCAGGAAGGCGCTGGTGTCCCAGCTCGCTTCGAACAGATGCGCCGCGGGGGTGACGGGCAGATCGGATGCCGCCGCGAGCGCGGCGACGATGTCGCCCCGGTACGCCGCGTCAGCGGTGACCCCGGTGCCGATCGCGGTACCGCCGAGGGAACACTCCAACAGGAGCGGCACCGTCTCCTCGAGACGGCGCAGATCCTCTGAGATCGCCGCTGCGAACGCGGTGAACTCATCGCCGAGCGACATCGGCACGGCGTCCTGCAGCTGGGTGCGCCCGATCTTGCGGATTCCGGCGAACGCGTCGCCGCGGTCCTCGAACGATGCCGCGAGCGCCGTCAGCTCGGGGGCGAGTCGCCGCAGGGCGCGGACGGTCGCGAGCCGGATCGCGGTCGGATACACGTCATTGGTCGACTGACTGCGGTTGACGTGGTCGATGGGATGGACGACGTCGTAGCGGCCGCGCGCGATTCCGAGTGCTTCGAGCGCTGCGTTGGCGATGACCTCGTTCGCGTTCATGTTGGAGCTCGTGCCGGCGCCGCCCTGAATCACGTCGACGACGAAGTGGTCGTGCAGCTCACCCGCGATGATGCGTCGACACGCGGCGACGATCGCCCTGCCGATGAGCGGGTCGATGAGTCCGTGGGCGGCGTTGACCGTCGCGGCAGCGAGCTTGACCTCGGCGAGCGCAGCGACCAGAACCGGATGCCGGGAGATCGGCGTCCCGCTGATCTCGAAGTTCCGACGCGCACGTGCCGTGTGGATACCCCAGTACGCGTCAGCGGGGACCTCCCACTGACCGAGCGCGTCGCGCTCCACCCGCACGGCGTTCATGCGTTGATGCAGATGACTTTGGGCTGCGTCATCTCCTCGTAGGCGAACCGGACGCCCTCACGGCCCATGCTGCCGTATTTGGCTCCGCCGAAGGGCATGCTGTCGACACGGTAGTCGGAGGAGTCGTTGATCATGACCCCGCCGGCCTCGAGCCGATCGGCGACACGCAGGGCGCGCGCGATGTCGGACGTGAACGCGGCGGCATGGAGCGCATACTCCGGCTCTTCTGCGAGCGCGATCGCTTCGTCTTCCGTGTCGAAGGCGACCAGCGTCACGACGGGGGCGAACGCCTCGTCGGCCCAGAGTTCGCACGAAGTGGGGACGTTCTCGACGACGGTCGGAGTGTAGACCGATCCGGTGCGACGATGGCCGACGAGCACGCGTGCCCCCGCGGCGACGGCGTCGGCCACGAGTCGCTCGGCCCGCCGCGCGGCATCCTCCGTGATCATCGGGCCGACATCGGTGGCCTCGTCCGTCGGATCTCCGGCACGAAGAGCCGCGGTGCGAGCGACGACGCGTTCGCGGAAGGCGTCGTACACCGATCGCTGGACGAGCAGACGCTGCGCACCCACGCAGTTCTGTCCCGCTGCCCAGAACGCGCCCGAGACGCACGCCTCTGCGGCAGCGTCGAGGTCGGCGTCGGCGAACACGAGCACGGGCGCGTTCCCGCCCAGTTCCATCGCGAGCTTCTTCAGTCCCGCGTGTCGCGCGATCGCCTCACCCGTCGCGAAGCCGCCGGTGAAGGAGACCATGCGCACCTCGCGGGCGGCGACAAGCGCCTGCGCGAGATGCCGGTCGCCGTGCACGACGGTGACGATCTCGTCGGGAAGTCCGGCCTCGATCAGCAGGTCAACCAGGAACCGCGCCGTCAGAGGCGTGAACTGCGACGGCTTGAGGATCACAGCATTGCCGCCGGCGATGGCAGGCCCCAGCTTGTGCGCGACGAGGTTCAACGCGTCGTTGTACGGGGTGATCGCCACAATGATGCCGAGCGGTTCGCGCGTGAACCAGCCGCGCCGGCTCTCCGAGCCCTCGAAGGCGTCGAAGGCGATCACCTCGCCGGGGTGCGAGCGCGCGGCATCCGCCGAGAGCGAGAGCGTCATCGTGGCCCGCCGCACCTCCTTGCGCGCTTGGCGGATGGTCTTGCCCGCCTCGGCGACGATGAGCGCAGCGGCCTCGTCCGCCCGCTCCCGAAGGAGCGCCGCGGCGCGCTCGAGGACCTCGTGCCGTGCGAAGCGGGAGAGATCGCGGGAGATCGCCGCGCCCGTGCGCGCACGATCGAGGACGCCGTCGATCTCGTCCGGTCCGCTCTGTACGACGGTGCCGATGATCACGCCGTCGAAGGGCGACGTCACGATCAGGTCGTTCTCGATCACCGGCGCGCTCACGACCCCACCTCGATCGGGGCGTGCTGCGCGGCGTCGATCGCGATGATGTCCGACAGCAGTGCGTAGGCCGTCTCGACGCGCCCAGCGCCGGGTCCGGACACCGTGACGGTGCCGAGCAGGTCGGTGTCGAATGAGACGGCGTTGGTGGCCCCGGACACGCCGGCGAGGGGGTGGGTGGCGGCCAGCGCCACGGGGCGAACGCTCGCGACGACCGCTCCCGTCTCATCACGGCGCGCCGAGCCGATGAGCTTCCACCGCGCACCCTCGGCAGCGGCGCGTGCGATGTCTTCGGGTGTCACGCCGACGATGCCCTCGCATGTGACATCGGCGGGCGTGATGTCGGCGCCGAGGATCTCGTTCGCCAGGATCACGACCTTCAGCTGCACGTCCGAGCCGCCGATGTCGGCAGTCGGGTCTGCTTCGGCGTAACCGAGCTGCTGCGCCTCGGCGACGGCGGCGTCGAGGGACAGACCGTTCTCCATCCGGCCGAGAACGTAGTTGCTCGTGCCGTTGAGAATCCCCTGCACCTCGGTGACCCGCAGCCCCTTCAGCGTCTCGGCGGCGAAGCGGAGAACCGGGGTCCCGCTCATCACCGAGCCCTCGTACGCGAAGAAGACGCCGTGCGTCGCGGCGATTCGATTCAGCTCGCCCGACGCCAGCGCGACCGGCCCCTTGTTCGTGGTCACGACGCTCTTGCCGGACTCCAGCGCGGTGCGGACATGGGAGATGCCGGGCTCTCCGTCGAGCGGATTGGTGAAGGTCGCCTCGACGACGATGTCCGCCGTCGTGTGGCGGATGACGTAGTCGTTCTGGGGCACCGCGGCGCCGCCGCGCCAGCCGGCGAACGTGTCGTCAGCCTGCATCGCGAAGACGGCGGCGAGATCGATGCCGTCGGACTGCATCACCGAGCCCAGGCGCAGATCGGTGATCGCGACGATGCGCAGCGCGAAGCCGAGCTCATCGGCCAATCGCTCGCCGCGATCATAGACGATCTGGGCGAACGCGCGGTTGACGCCGCCGAATCCGATCAGTGCGATGTCATGTCGGTACACGTCGATCTCCTTCAGGTCGGGGACGGGTGCGATCAGTCTGCGCAGCCGACGCGTCCGTGCGCGCCTGCCGGTGTGCTCCTGCCCACTGACATGTCGTCCGCGCCGCTGACACATCGCCCGTCTGCGAGAATGCGCTGTTCGATCGACCCCGAAACCTCGTGCCGGGGCCCGAGCATCAGTAATCTCCCGGAAACACATGGTGTGCATCATCATCACAACGATGTGAAAATGCAGCACTTCTCATTCCCACGACCTCGACTCGATTGAGAGACCGACATGCGCTCCACTTCCGCGCAGGACCTCCCGAACGTCCTGCCCCACACGACGGCGACGCAGGTGCCCCTGCGCCGCCTGCAGCGCTCCATGGACGCCCGCCACCTGATCATGATCGCTCTCGGCGGCGTGATCGGATCGGGGCTGTTCCTGAGCTCCGGCTACACCATCAACCAGGCCGGCCCCCTGGGAGCGATCATCGCCTACCTCGTCGGCGCGGTCGTGGTCTATCTGGTGATGGCGTGCCTCGGTGAGCTGGCGATCGCCTACCCGGTCTCGGGCGCCTTCCACATCTACGCGGCACGCTCGATCGGCCCGGCGACCGGTTTCACGACCGCATGGCTCTACTGGCTGTGCTGGGTGGTCGCGCTCGGCTCCGAGTTCACGGCCGCCGGCATCCTGATGCAGCGCTGGTTTCCCGCGGTGCCCGTCTGGCTCTGGTGTCTCATCTTCGCCGCGACCCTGTTCACCATCAACGCCATCTCGGCACGCGTGTTCGGCGAGACCGAATTCTGGCTTTCACTGGTGAAGGTGCTCGCGATCGTCGCCCTGATCGTGCTCGGCGGCGCCGCGATCTTCGGCTTCACCCCGCTGTCGACGGAGCACCCCGCCGCTGTCCTCTTCAGCAACTTCCAGACACCGGCCGGCCTGTTCCCGGGCGGCGTGGGTGGTGTCGTCGTGACCTCGCTCGCGGTGTTCTACGCCTTCAGCGGCTCGGAGCTCATCGGCGTCGCGGCCGGAGAGACCAAGGACCCGGCGAAGAACATCCCCCGCGCACTGCGATCGACCGTGCTGCGGCTGCTCGTGCTCTTCGTCGGCTCGATCACCGTCATCGCCGCCATCCTCCCCTACGATCAGGCAGGCCTGACGAGCAGCCCCTTCGTGGATGTGTTCCAGTACGTGGGCGTGCCCTTCGCCGCCGACATCATGAACTTCGTGATCATCACGGCCCTGCTCTCGGCCGGAAACAGCGGCCTCTTCTCGTGCGCGCGGATGCTCTTCTCACTCGCGGAAGAGGGACACGCCCCGAAGGCGCTCCTGCGTCTGACACCCCGCGGCATCCCGATCGTCGCCCTGAGCGTGAGCCTCGCTCTGGCACTGGTCTCGCTGCTGTCGAGCATCATCGCGGCAGAGACCGTCTACCTCGTGCTCGTCTCGGTCGCCGGCTTCGCCGTCGTGGCCGTATGGATGTCGATCGTCGCGTCGCTGTACTTCCACCGGCGACGTTTCGTCCGCGACGGCGGCGACATCGGCACGCTCGCCTACCGCACGCCGCTGTTCCCGGTCGTTCCCATCGTGGCATTCGCCCTGCTGCTGATCTCGATCGTCGCGATCGCGTTCGACCCGAATCAGGTCGCGGCGCTGTACTTCGGCGTCCCCTTCGTCGCCGCGTGCTACCTGTTCTTCTGGTGGCGTTACGGACGCCGCGGGGCGAGCCATCGCGTCGCGGTGTCGGAGGAGGCCCCGGTCACCGCGAACGACGCCCCGCAGGCGTGAGCGCCAGCGCTGCCTGGGTCGAGGTCGACACCGGCGCCGTCGCCCACAACCTCGGGGCGGTGCGGGACGCTCTCGGCCCGGGCGCGCACGTCTGCGCCGTGGTCAAGGCCGACGCCTACGGCCACGGTGTCGACCTCGTCGCGCCGACCCTCATCGCTCGCGGCGTCGAGAGCTTCGGTGTGACATCCAACGAGGAAGCCCGCACGGTGCGGGCCACCGGATTCACCGGACGCATCCTGCGACTTCGCGCCGCCCTGCGCGAGGAGGTGGAGGATGCCGCCGGCCTCGGCGTCGAGGAGTGGATCGGCGGTGCCGCACATGCCGCCGTCGTCGCCGCGGCGGGGGCGGCGACCGGGCGGCGGGGGCGCGCGCACGTCTCGATCAACGCGACCGGGATCAGCCGTGACGGCATCGACCTCGACGACGCGAATGCGGCGGCGCAGCTGAGGCAGATCGGCGCCGACGCGCGACTGGACGTGGTCGGCGTCGCGTCGCACTTCCCGTGCGAAGACGCCGATGACGTCCACGACGGCGCCGCCGCGTTCGCGATCCAGGCGCGCCACGCGGGCGCGCTGCTGGCTCGGGGGCCGCTCCAGCGCCACTGCGCGACCTCCTATGCGGCCCTGACCGTTCCCGCCTCGCGCTTCGACCTCGTGCGGATCGGTGCCGCACTGTACGGCGACACCTCGGCATCCCTCGCCGGACTTCGGCCCGCAATGCGCCTGGTGTCGCGGATCGCCGCGATCTCGGCGTATCCGGCCGGGCGCACGGTGGGCTACGACCGCACGCATCGACTCGATGCCCCCGCCCGCCTCGCCGCCGTTCCGCTCGGCTACGCCGACGGGTATCAGCGCACGCTCGGAGGGCGGGCCGAGGTACTCGTCCGCGGACGGAGGATGCCGGTCGTCGATCGGCTCGCGATGAACACCCTGCTGGTCGATGTCACCTCCGCCGAAGATGCCGTGATCGGCGACGAGGTCGTCCTCTACGGTGCACAGGGGGCCGAACGCATCAGCGGCGCCGATCTGGAACACGCGAGCGGACAGATCGCGGCTAACCTCTATACATCCTGGGGTCGCCTCCTGCCGCGGCGAGCGATCTCTCTGTCCGCCTGACCGACGCGAGAGCACGACATGGCTTCCCCCTCGTCATTCCTTCAGGGCCTCGCCCTCGTGGACGAGGCCGTGCGTCGCGAGAGGTCGGGTCGGCTCGCGCACAACGCGTCACGACTGGCCGAGTCGACCGGCATCGAGCGCAGCCGCGTGTCGCGGTTGACTCAGGAGCTGCGCGAGCTGGGTTACCTGGAGCGCGACGAGGCCACGCTCTTCGGTGCGGGGCCCCGCTATCTGCGCACCGGCGCGTCTCTCGCCCACCCGTGGCTGCGCGCCGCGCGCGGCGAGCTGCGCCGACTCGCCGTCGCCCACGACGTCAGCGCGGTCATCGCCGCCGCCGACGGCCCTGCGGCCGTGCTCTTGCGCGTGGAGCATCCGTCCGGGCGCGACGGCGGCTACCTGCATCCCGGCGCACGCCTGCCGATCTGGTGCACCGGCGCGGGACGGGCCCTGCTCTGGGACCACTCAGACGCCGAGATCTCGGCTCTTCTGGAGGCGGTGCAGTTCGTGGGCGTCGGCGGTCCCGCCGCAGCGCACTCCCCCGAAGAGGTGATCGCCCGTCAGGCGCGCGATCGGACGAGCGGGCGGATCACCGCGGCGCAGGAGTACGTCGAAGGCGCGCAGGAGCACGCCCTGCCCCTGCGGCGAGGGGGACGAATCGTGGCTGCGGTCGCGGTGACGGGTCCTGCTCGGGGGCAGCGCCGCGTTCGGGAGGCGCTCACCGCGCTGGCGTCCGCCGTCGACAGACTCAGCCTCGTCGCGGACCAGCCCGCCTAACGTCTGTCGGCGGCGCCGAGCGCTGCCGACAGGACCGTGGCGGCAGACACGCACGCGGCCCCGAGCTCGTCGACACGGGGCGCCAGCGCATCCTTCTCGCCGACGATCTGCAGACCGGCGACGACCTCGCCCTGGAAATCCCACACCGGCGCCGATACGGAGAACAGCTGCGGCTCGGCTTCCTCGTCGACGATCGCGAAGCCCTGCGCGCGGCTCACCTCCATGCGGGCGAGGAACTCATCGACGTCGCGCGGAGCGCGGGGGCCGCCGCGGGAGAAGTCCGTGTCGGCGAAGACACCACGGATCTCCTCCTCGTCGGCATCCCACAGCACGGCGCGTCCGGCGTCGCTGCAGAACGCGGGGTAGGCGCGTCCCACCCACGAGCCGATCATTCGTGTCGCCGGCGGCATGCTCTCCACGATCGTGACCGTGGCATCGCCGGAGAGAACACTGAGGAAGCAGGCTTCGCCGCTCGCAGCCGCCAGGTCGTCGAGCACGGCGAGCCCGGCGCTGCGCAGCCGCCGATGCACGAGTTCCTGCGCCGTGGCGTACCAGTCCCACGACAGGCGATAACGTCCCTCGCTGTCGCGAACGGCGAGCCCCTCGTCATGCACGGCGGCGAGAGTACGCGACACCTGCGACCGATCGCGTCCCAGTTGCTGAGCGACCTGCTGCACACTCACCCCGTCCGCGTGCATCGGAGACAGGGCGACCATGGCGGCCACCACGTCGAAGCCCCGACCCATGCTCGAACGCGAGGGCACTGCGGTGACCTGATCCTCGGGAACGGAACGCGGCGACATGGAACGAGGATATGCGGCCGTTCGGCCGCTCGGCGTCAGCGGCCGGTGCCGGCGTAGACGGTCGCCTCGGTGTCGCTGTCGAGACCGAAGGCGGTGTGCACGACGCGGGCGGCCTGGGCGAGCTCGTCACCGCGGAGCACGACCGAGATGCGGATCTCCGAGGTCGAGATCATCTCGATGTTCACGCCCGCGGTCGACAGCGCCTCGAACAGCGTCGCGGACACACCGGAGTGGGTGCGCATGCCGGCGCCGACGACGGAGAGCTTGCCGATCTGGTCGTCGTGCACGAGGCTCTCGAAACCGATGCCCGCCTGCTCGGCGGCGAGCGCCCGCAGCGCCGTCGCGGCATCCGACTTGGGCAGCGTGAACGAGATGTCGGTGCGACCGGTCGCCGCCGCCGACACGTTCTGGACGATCATGTCGACGTTGGCCCCCGACTTGGCGATGACGGTGAAGATCTCCGCCGCCTTGCCGGGAACGTCGGGCACGCCGATGACGGTGATCTTGGCCTGGCTGAGATCGGTGGCGACGCCGGCGACGATGGGCTCTTCCATGGGGGACTCCTCTGTGTTGTCGGGAGCAAGGCTTTCGGGAACGCTCATGCCCGGGCCGAGCACGAACGTGCCGCGTCCGGAGCTGAACGTCGAGCGGGCATTGATCATCACGCCGTGGCGACGCGCGTACTCGACGGCGCGGATGTACAGCACCTTGGCGCCGTTGGCGGCGAGCTCGAGCATCTCCTCGGCAGACACGACGTCGAGCTTGCGGGCCTTCGGCACGACGCGCGGGTCGGCGGTGAAGATGCCGTCGACGTCGCTGTAGATCTCGCAGACGTCGGCGTCGAGCGCGGCGGCGAGCGCAACGGCAGTGGTGTCGGAGCCGCCACGACCGAGAGTCGTGATGTCGCGGGTATCCCGATTGAAGCCCTGGAAGCCGGCGACGATGACGATCGCACCTTCGTCGAGCGCCTCACGCAGGCGCACGGGGGTGACGTCGACGATGCGCGCCGAGCCGTGGTCGGCGGTGGTGATCATTCCGGCTTGGCTGCCGGTGAACGATCGGGCTTCGAACCCCATCGAGTGGATGGCCATCGCCAGCAACGCCATCGAGATGCGCTCGCCGGAGCTCAGCAGGATATCCAGTTCGCGAGGCGCCGGGATCGGGGCGACCTGCGCGGCGAGGTCGATCAGCTCATCGGTCGTGTCGCCCATCGCGCTCACCGCGACGACCACGTCGTGCCCGGCGCGGCGCGCATCGACGATGCGCTTGGCGACCCGCTTGATGCTCTCGGCGTCGGCGACGGACGAGCCGCCGTACTTCTGGACGATCAGCGCCACGTGTGGAACTCCTGAAGACATGTCGACGGGCACTCGGATGCCGCGCCCACCTCCCCATCCTAGGGATCGGCGCATACCGCCAACGCCATGTGACGGGCGACCGACGAGGCACCTCGCCAGGTCCGCAGAATGCGACGACGTCCGCACCCGATCGGCATCCCGGGTGCGGAGTTCATGACATTCTGCGGAGTTCGTGCGGACTCAGCCCGCCGCGGCAGCGGCGTAGCGATTCGCGGCGGCGGCCACATCGTCGACGTAGGCGTCGAGGTGGTTGTAGGCGAACACCGCGGCGCGCCAGCCCGCGGCATCCGCCATCGCCGACGCCCCGCACAGGTAGCGCGCCGTCGCGAGGGCCGCGTCGTCGATCTGGTTGGGGTCGGCGACACCGTCGCCGTTGCCGTCGGCACCCCAGCGTGACCACGTGTCGGGAATGAACTGCATCGGCCCGACGGCGCGATCCCAGAGCGTGTCGCCGTCCCAGCGGCCGCCGTCGGTGTCGGCGATCGCGGCGACGCCGTCGCCGTCGAGAGCCGGCCCGCGGATGGCGGGAGTGGGGTACCCGTTCTCGCCGAGCACCGCACCGCCGTGGCGGCCGTGATCGGACTCGATCGCTCCGATCGCAGCGACGGTGCCCCAGCCGAGCCCGCAGGAGGGCTGTTGCGCCGCGACCCGCAGCTGCGCGTTTGCGTACGCCTGCAGCGCGCGCACGGGGATGCCGGTGGCCGCAGAGACGCGCGAGAGCCAGACCGGGTCGACCGACGCAACGGGCGCGAGCGGGGCCGACGACGCGGCCACCGCATCACCGGTGACGGGCGCGACGGCCTCGGCATCCTGTTTCTCGGGCATCTCCACGAACGCACCGACGGGCCGCTCCGCGGGTGATGCCGGCGAGACGGACGGCGCCGCCTCGACGTGTGTGAGGACGCCCCCGAGGAACACGGCCAGCAGTGCGACGGCACCGAGCGCGAGTGCGACCTCGCGCCACGACCACCGCGCACCCATCCGTGTCCGTCTCCCTGTCAGCCGAAACGGCCGTTGACATAGTCGAAGGTGCGCGGATCGATCGGCGACGAGAACATCGCGTCGGTGTCGCCGTGCTCGACGATGTGACCGGGCTGGCCCTGCGAGGCGAGGAAGAACGCGCACTGCTGGGACACCCGCTGCGCCTGCTGCATGTTGTGGGTGACGATGACGATCGTGACCTCGTGAGCAAGCTCGGTCATCGTCTCCTCGATGACGCGCGTGGAGGTCGGGTCCAGCGCCGAACACGGCTCGTCCATCAGGAGCACCCGCGGCCGCACCGCGAGGGATCGGGCGATGCACAGGCGTTGCTGCTGTCCGCCGGAAAGCCCGCCGCCGGGCGCGCGCAGCCGGTCCTTCAGCTCGCGCCAGAGCCCGGCCTTGGTGAGGCAGGTCTCCACGAGCTCGTCCTTCTCACCGCGACTGGCACGGATGCCGGCGAGCTTCAGGCCCGCGACGACGTTGTCGTAGATGGACATCGCCGGGAAGGGATTCGGCTTCTGGAAGACCATGCCGATCTTCTTGCGGGCGTCGACGAGACGATGGCCGGCGTCGTAGATGTCGTCGTGGTCGAGCAGCACCTCGCCGGCGAGGGATGCCGAGGGCACCAGTTCGTGCATGCGGTTGAGGATGCGCAGGAACGTCGACTTTCCGCAGCCGGACGGGCCGATGAGGGCCGTCACCTGGCCCGCGGGCATCTGCAACGACACGTCGTGGAGCACCTGGTGGTCGCCGAACCACGCGGAGATGGAGCGCGCCTCGAGCTGCGACGGCGACAGCGGGACCGCGGTCGCGCCGACGGCATCCGTGTGCGTCCCCGGGGCACCGCCGACAACGACGGCTCCGCTCGGCGCGGGAGACAGGGTCGATTCGCCACCGGCCATCACCAGCGCGGCGGAGACCGGCGCGCGCCCGCTCGCGCGTCCGAGGAAGCGCGGGCGGAGCGCACGCTCGGCGCGGTGGGCTGCGCGGGACGGTTCGATGTCGTCAGACATGGGGCTCCGAGTCAGAGAAGGTTGGGAAGCAGGCGGACGAGTTGATCGCAGACGAAGACGCTGGCCAGCAGCAGGATCGGCACGAAGACGATCCAGGTCTTCTGCGCGCCGACCCGGCGAAACGCCCAGACGGCGGCGATCTCGGCGGCGACGAGGAACTGGAGCGCGAAGACGAGTGCCCACACGGTCGTCGTGTCCGTCGCAAGCGCCGCATGCGACGGCGGCAGCGTGATCGGGGTGGTCTGACGCGCACCCGCGGGTTGGCCTTTGTCGACGAGTCGAGCGTCGACGTACGCGATCCCGGTCGGCACGTACGGCGCCCCGCGCGCGGTGAGCAGGATGAGACGGCTCTCTCCGCGGGTGGGTGCGGGCGGCGTCGGGTCGCCCGCGTAGCGGACTCCCAGCACTTCGAAGGTGTGCAGCCCTTGCCCGGTGCGCACCTCGAACCGCTCCCCCGGCTGCAACGACTGCAGACGCCCGAACGGCCCACCGAAGGCGGCGGCGCGGCCCATCACGACGCTGACGCCGACCTGGCCCGGCAGCACCGTGTCGCGGCGGTGGCCGGGGCCGCCGGCGAGGACACCCGATGACGTTCCCTCGGCGATCACCTCGTTCACCCCGAGGCGGGGGATGTCGATGATGCCGACGGGCGCGCCGTCGGCGAGGAGCACGTCGTCGAAGTCCCCCTCACTGACCGGCGCCGTGCCCGCAGCGAGCTGCGCGCGGTAGGTGTCGGAGAGCTGCTGCTGCGCGGCGAAGTGCAGCACGTGACTGAGCACCAGCAGATGGAACACGAAGGCCAGGGCGAGGGCGGCGATGAGAGAGACGATGCCGCGTACGAGAGCCTGTCCGGCCGACAGGGGCGCGTATTGAGGAGCGGGTCGCGGCATCCGGCGGGGGCGCCGCGGGGGCGGCGGAGGCGGAGCGGATGCCGGGGGCACCGCGACCGGGGCGACGACCTGAGTCGCATCGTCGAGCACGGTCATGCCGTGGCCTCCGAGGTCTTCGCGGCGAGGGCGAGCGCGACGGCGCGCCACGCGAGCAGGGCGATCACGAGCGTCGCCGCCAGCAAGATGCTCAACCACGGAAAGACGACGACCAGCGCGTCGCGGGTCACGGGGGTCAAGGCCGTGCCGTCGACGGTGGCGGGCGGCGTGATCTTCACGTGGGTGTTGACCAGGCCCCACTGGCCGGCGCCGTGCAGACGTGTCGAGATGAGGCGCGTCTCGCCCGGCTGCAGCCCCGTGACGGGCACCGCGGATGCCGAATCCAGTGCCGTGCCGAACAGCACGCTCTCCATCCAGAAGTCGGCGGTCAGGTCGATCACGCTCGAGGAGGCGTTTCGCACCGACAGCCACAGCGTGACATCCGCCTCCGCAGGATCGGGCGACAGGGCCACCGACGAATTGACACCGCTCACGTAGACCATCCCCGCGATGCTGACCGTGCCGCCCGTGCCCGTGCCCGTGCCCGTGCCCGTCCCGCTGCCGGCGCCCGTCCCGGTCCCGCCACGTCCACCCGTCGCCCCCGTACCCGGGCCCGATCTGCCTGACGAGGGAGAAGGGACGGGTGCGGCGGACGATGAAGTGGGGCGCGGCGTGGGGCTGGGGGTCGACCCGTCGGTGACGGTGACGGTGAGGTTGGCGCTGTCATTGCCGTCGTCGTCGGCGGCGTGGACCAGCGTGGAGGGCACCAGCAGCAGTCCGAGCCCGAGTGCCGCCGCGACCAGCGCCCGCCCGATCCCGGTCATGAATCCGCCGGGGCGGTCGCCGCGGCGGCACGCACCCTCGCCTCGGCCGCGATGGCCGCCTGCTGCTCGGTGTAGGCGATCCATTCCCGGGCGCGCGCCTCGTCGCGCCGGCGCCGCCAGCGCAGCAGCAGAACCACGGCCGCGGCGACAGCGGCGGCGATCAGCAGCATCCACGGGACGGCGACGACAACCGTGTCGCGGCTCACCGGTGCGACCGCGACCTGCATCGCGGCATCCGGGGCGTCGACGAACGGCGTCAGCTTCGCCGCCGGATTCAGGTAACCCCACTGTCCCACTCCGACGAGATCGAACTCGTAGGTCGCGGAGTTGCCCGGAAGGAGCACGGGGATCGCTCCGCCCTGCGTCTCGGCGGCGGGGATGCCGAACCACGTCACGGCGCCCATGGAGACGTTCGCCGCGAGCGCGACGTTGCCGGGGTTGTCGACCGTATAGAGCACCTTGAGCGTGCCGCCGAAGGGGTTCCACCAGTCCCCCTGATACGTCGCATCGAAGCTCGCCAGGGTCAGACGCGGCTGCAGGTCGCCGGACACGCGCGCGAACAGCGCCGTCGCGACGCGGCGGTCGAGACTGACCTGTTGCCCCTCCTCCGTGACCGAGGCGACGATCCCGCCCGCGTGGTCTCCGGGGGTCGCGTCCGCGGGGAAGGCGACGGTGAAGCTGAGCAGACGCACTTCCTGCGGCTCGAGGGAGAACTGGATGCGGTCCTGGCCGTTCTCGAAACGCACCCACGTGCCCAGGGCTTGCGGGGTCTCGGCGGTGGCGAGCAGCGAGAACTCACCGCTGGTCGCGTTGTACGCGTCGGTCGCGTAAACGGTGAAGTCCTGTCGCTGCGTGCCCGTGTTGCCGACCAGCACCTGGTCGGTCACGCTCTGGCCGGGATCCGCTGCATACGCGAATCGGGTGCGCCCGTCGGGGCGGCCGTCCGTTCCTGCGGGACGCGTCGCGACACCGACCGAGGCTGCCGACGCGCCGGGGTCGGGAGCGGTGTCGTCGGCACGAGCGGGCAACGCGCTCGCGGCGACGGGGAGCGCGAGGGCGAGCGCGAAGAAGAACGCACCGAACGTGTGCCGGATGCGCCTTCCCGATCGGGTGGTCGAGAACTGCACGGTCAATCTCCGCAGATATGGGCGACGAGGGGTGGTCGCGGGGATGAACGAGGGGTGATCGGGACGGCTCCGGAAGATGACGGATGCCGCGTCGGCCCGATCGCATCGTGAACGCACCGTGTGGGGAGGTCGCGAACGACCTCCCCACACGGCTCAGCGTCGGGCCGCAGGGCTCACTTGGAGGTGAGCGTCAGCGTCAGCGTGGAGTGGTACTGACCGGCCGCGGCATCCTTCGGCGCCACGAACTTCAGGTCGGCATCGAGCAGCGCACCGTCGGTGAGCGTCGACACCGCCGTGCTCTCGGCGATCTTGGTGCCGTTGGTGCCGAGCGTGACGCCCGGCAGCAGCGAACCGTTGTCGAACGCCTTCGGCGTGATCGTCAGCGCGGAGGCCGGGATCTCGTCGGAGCCCGCCGTGAACTTCGACCACGCGGCGTCGAGGGTCCAGCCCTTGAGCACCTTGCGGTCGTCGATGACGGTGACCTTGCCGAGCGACTTCGTCGACGACGCGTTGCGTGCCACGTTGCCGAAGTCGATCGCCGTCTGCGCCGCGTTCAGCGACCACAGGTCGCTGGCCGTGACCGCCGCCTGCAGGTCGACCGTGTCGGTCTTGGCGGGGTAGCTCGGCACGGGGACCGTGAAGGTGCCCCACACGACGACCGTCGAGCTGCCCGGCTGGGTCAGCGCGATGGTGTGCGCACCGGGAGCAAGCGTGGCGATGTTCACGACGACGTCACCGGAGGTGGCGTCAGCGGTGACCTGACCGAGGTTGGTCGCGGTGGACCAGCCCCAGGCGGTCAGCGTCTGAGCCTTGAGGCCGACACCGGCGGGGACCGTCACCGTGGTGGCACCGTCGGCGGGGTCGGCGATCGTGACCTTGCCCGCGTCCGAACCGGTCGGCTCGGTGGGCACCACGTTGGTGACCGTGAGGGTCGCCGCGGAGGTCGTCGCCGTGCCGGCCGAGTTGGTGTAGACGGCCTGGTACTTCGTACCCGACTGTGCCAGCTGCACGTTGGACACCGTGAGGGTGTCGGAGGTGGCGCCCGCCACGTCCGACCACGTGGTGCCGTCGGTCGACGACTGCCACTTCACCGTCGGCGCCGGCGAGCCCGAGGCCGCGGCCGTGAACACGGCCGACTGGCCCGGCAGCACCGTCTTGTCGGCCGGCTGCGTCGTGATCGCCGGGGCGGTCGTCGACACCGGAGCCGTCCAGCTGAGGCTGCCGCCCGTGGTCGCCGTACCGGCACCCAGCACCACGGTCGTGAAGACGACCTGCACGGCGTGGTTGCTGCCGTCGAGCCACGCCTGACCGAGGCTGAACGTGCCGCCCGCGTTGAGGAGGTCGTGGAAGTCGCCGGCGACGGCGGGATTGTCCGTGAGGGTGTCGGGTGTCACGTAAGGACCCCAGCCACCCCCGCCTCCCGTGCCGAGATACCCGGCGGGGTTGTCTTCGGTGCCCGGGTTCGCGATGAAGGTGATGACGCCGACGAAGCTGCTCGGGTCGGAGAACTTCGACGCGGCACTGGGGTCGCTCGCGACCGGCGACAGCAGAACGTCAGTGCTCTTCCAGTTGCTTCCCGTCGCGGGGAGGGGGAGCGCATTGCCGTCGAGCAGGTAGACCGTCTGGTTGCTGACGGGCGCCGCCGCGTACGCAGGCGCGGCCGCCAGTGCGCCGACTGCCGTGACTGCCGCGGCGGTCACGAACAATGCGACGCCGCGCTGAATGGTTTTCTTCATGATGATGCGGTGTCCTTTTCTGAGGATCGGCAGATCAGTAGGTGTCGGAGGACAGGGCGTAGACGATGTTCGTCGTCGACGGCGCGAGGAAGCCGAACTTCGTCTTCACGGCTCCCGGGGTGGACGGAAGCGTCCCGTAGCCAGCGAGGCTGGTCGCGCCGGTCTTGGTCGGGTCGAGCAGCGCGGCGACCTTGGCATCGTTCGCGAGCGCGGACAGCGCGGTGACGAGGTAGGTGTTGCGTCCCCACGTGGTGCTTGCGTAGTAGGCGGCGGTGGGCGTCAGCGAGGACGTGCCGGTGTAGACCGTCGTCGAGGAGGACAGCGGGTTGCCCAGCTTGACGCTGCCGGCGGAGCCGAGAGCGGTGTTGGCGGCAGCGATCGAGTTGAACGGAACGGCACCGTTGGACTGGGCGATCCAGCCGGCGGCCGAGAAGGGGATGACCGCGCCGACGCCGACGGCGCTCAGCTCGGTCGCCACGTTCTCCTGCTTGGCGTCGTCACCGGTCGCGACGCCCGCGGGCTTGTTGTTGTTCGAGTAGCCGAGGCCCGTTCCGCCGCCGTTGCCGAGGAAGAACTTGCGGGTGCCCGACGAGGACTGCGGCAGCAGCGGGCGCAGGGTGACACCGGCGACCGGCTGGGTGCCGTCGTAGAGGTTCTTCAGGTCCGCGCCGCTGAGGGCCGCGACCGCGTCCTTCTGCGACTGGCTCCACGAGGCATCCTCGACGTACGCGTACGAGACGGCGTCGCGGGCGAAGGGGATGAAGGCGATGTCGCTGGCAGCCGGGCTGGACTGGTTGGAGTCGAGCGTCTTCGGGCCGCCCGAGGAGCGCGCGATGTCGACGTAGCCCTGCAGGCTCTGCGAGCCGGTCTTGGACCACTGGTAGCCGTTGTTCTTGAGGTTGAACGACGCGATCATCGAGTTGATGCCGTCGCCCGAGCCGGAAGGACGCAGGAAGTACTTGAACTGGCTGCCGGACTTGGTCTGGATGAAGCTGCCCGAGCCGGTGTTCGGGAACGCGTCGAAGGACGCGTTCGGCACACCGGATGCCTTCACCTGGACGAACGAGCCCGTGACGCTGGTGCCGTTCACGAGGGCGTTGACGACGTCCTGGATGGTGTCGGAACCGGCGAGTGTGTAGCCGCCGGTGGGAGTGGTCGGCTCGGCGTTGGCCGGCGCCGCCACGAACGCGACGCCGGCGAGGGCGAGCGCGACAACCGCGCCGAACGACGCAGTCTTCTTGAACTTCATGGTTTGCCTTTCGAAGGTGAAGGGTCCGACGCGAGTGTGCGTCGTCTTGGTCCCGGTGAGCGGGCTCAAGTCTGTGAGGGCATCCGTCGCCGGCGGCCCGTGAGGGCGCTGACGATGACGGCTGCGACGGCCGCGAGAAGAGCGATGGGAACCACCGCGCCGGTCGCGGCGACGGGATCGGCGGGGGTCGTGCTGGCGCTGAGCGACATCGCGGCGCCTGTCGCCGCCGGCTGGGGCGGCAACGTCCCCGACGAGTCGCTGGAGCTCAGCGGCGCGGCCGCGGCGGGGGCCGGTGCTCTGACGACCGTCGCGGAACTCGGAGCCGAGGGCTGCGGCGAGGGCGCGACCGGCCCCGCAGCGATGCGGTCGGCGACCTCGGTGGCCGCCCCCACCCACGCCGTCGGAATCGGTGCGTAGCCCTCGGGGAGCTGTCCGTCGGCGGATCCGGGTCGCTGGCCGGCGCCCACCGCGTAGCGGATGAAGGACGCGTAGCTGGAGCGCAGCTCGGCATCCTTCCCGTCCGTGCGGGCCGCCGCGTAGACCGGCATAGCCAGCGGATACGCGTCTGTCGCCGCCACCGCTTGCGATGAGGCCGGGTCGAAGGCCACCATCCCGGACGAGCCGGCCACGGGCGTCATGGCGGCAGCGGCAGCAGTGAGGCTCGACGTCGTCGGAGCGACGAACGTGCCGGCGGGGTTCAGGAGCGCCGCGGTGTGGACGCCGTAGCGTTCCGATGCGCCGAGGTCGGTCACGCTCATGACCGCCTGATATCCGGGGAGGCGCCGGACCGTCTTGCTGAACTTGGGTGGGCTCGCCTGCGGATCCCATGACCCCAGCAGCAGCGCATCGCCCTGAAGCGTCAGTTTTCCGCCCGAGTCGTAATCGTTGGTGTACGGCCGCCAGGTCACCAGGTTGATCGGAGGAGTTCCCTCGGTCTTGTCCGCGGGGCTCTCGATGGGGTCGGCCTTGGGATAGTTGTCCATCGGGATGCCGAGAGCCGTTCCCGTGGGGTTGATCCGCGGATTGGTGGAGAACCAGGGATTGACCTTCATCCCCCACGGGTCAGGATCGCCGTTGAGGAAGGCGCGGGCATCCGCGTCGGCCAGGATGTACTTCCAGATCGCGACGGCGCCGTCGGATCGGCCCTGCGGAACGAGGAGCCCGGCGAAGACCAGACCGCGAAGACCCTGGTACTGCCAGTCCGCGTCGTTGATGGACCGGAAGTCCGGATCTTCCGCCAGGTTGTAGGCGTTGCTCCCGGGGTTTGCGTTGTCCTTGTAGCCGATCTCCGTCTTGTCGGCCCCATACGGCAAGGACTCGACATAGGACGACGTCAGCAGCTTGGCGATCAGCCGCGGAGTGAGCTTCATCTGCGTGAACGGCAGATTGGTGCGTTCCGCCACACCACCCGGCGCCGTGGAGCTGTTCGGCGCGGTGCGGTCGACGGCGAATGCGACCGACAGTCCCGTCAGGGCGATGGGCGCGTAGGCGAGCGGATCCTTCTGGCCGTCGGCGACGGGCAGGGGCTGGGACGTCAGGGCGAGTGGCGCCGAGGGGTCGGCGGCTGCCGCCACCACGGCGTTCGACTCGACGCTGGTCAGGTGCGAGTAGATGGCTCCCCCGGCCTGCCCGCAGAGCGTCGGCTGCCAGGACTGGATCGCGTTCGCCACGAGCTCGCTGCCCTGCAGCTGGCGCTCCGCGGCGCCGATCGCACAGTGCGCGCCGATGGGTCGGAACTGCAGACGGACGGCGAGCGCGTGCTTCCAGTTGTCCCAGAAGAGTCCCGACGAGGAGTTCTGAGTCTCGCCCACGTCGTTCACGCCGCGGGGCACAACGACGAGCCAGCACGGCGCGCCGGTCGCGCTCGCGCCGGCGCCGACGGCGGCTCCGCATCCGAGTCCGATCGACTGCAGCGCGGTGTGCGTTTCGAACGCGACCGAGCCGGCGCCGTCGCGGCCGCTGCCGGCCCAGGGGATCTCGTTCGTCGTGTAGCTGGTCTGGAACTCGTTGACGTTCACGCTCACGGCATCCGGCACCTTCTTGCCGTCGACGACGGTCGCGATGACCTTTCCGGTCGCGGAGCGGAAAGGAATCGCCGTAATGGTGGGGGTGAAGAAGTTCGTTCCCGGCGCGGTGTACTGCTGGTCCTGCGCGGCCACGCTGCCGGGCGTCCGTGCCCCGTCTCGGGTCTGGCCGGCCCTGTTGAACGCGCCGTACTCGCACGTGGTGCGATCGGGACGGGTGGGGTCGGTCGGATCGTCGCCCCAGCACTGGAAGATCTGCAGGAAGTTGGTGCCCCCGCTACCCGGCACGGGGGGCTGCGACTGCTTGGCGCCGGTCCAGCTGACCGTGATCCCCTGGTTGACGAGGTCCGTCGTCTGCGACACGGTCACCGTCAGATCGGGCATCGGCGCCGAGGCGAGATCCCGGTCCTGGGCCTTGGCAGTCACCGTCACCTGACTCGAGTCCGCGGCACGAGCTCCGGTCGGCGCGATCGTCACGCCCAGCCCCGCCACGAGGGCGAAGACGGCACCGGCGGTGAGCACTCCGGTGAGTCCGGAAGCGAACCAGGTGCGGCGTCGGGTACGCGGCAACACGTTCAAGATTTCTCCAGGGATTCGCGGCGACCTACGCCGGATGCGATCAAGGTATGGGCGGGTTGTGGACATCAGATGAATCGCCTGGGAACGAGCCTGCTCCAGCCCGTACTCAACATGAGAACGCTTTAATGTCCAGATCAGACGGAAAAAATAGGCACGCCGAAGACGCGCCCCGTCACGCGCAGGGGCGCGGGGTGACCGATGTGCTCAGCGCTTCGAGCCGCGCAGGCGTCGCGACAGCAGCGGCGGCAGCACGATGGCGGCGAGCAGGAGCGCGCACGCGACGAGCATCGTGATCTGCGGCACTCCCCAGCCGTCGGAGGCGAGGGTGAACGGCGACGACACCGCCTTCGCACCACCGGTGCTCGCTCCGGAGACGAGATTGCCGTTCGCATCGTAGACCGGGTCGGACCCGCCCGCCGCCGCGCCGGCGGCGGCCGCCGGCGCGGCGGCATCGGCGGCGCCGGAGCCGCTCGTCGCCTGTCCCGATCCGCCGGTACCGGTCACGGGCGTGTCGACAGTCGCTCCCCCCGTGCCGGTGGCACATTGCGTCGTTCCCTGCTTGTCGCAGTCGGCCGGCATCGTAGCGGTGGCGGCGAGCTGATTGTTCGACGGTGAGTCGCCGGGCTTGAAGGTCGGGTTGTTGCAGCTGTTGAAGTCCACGCCGCCGACGGTTCCGGGGATCGTCTTGATGACGTCGGAGGCCGCCTGCACGAGGTTCATCGGCAGCGGCGAGTACCCCAGCGCGGATGCCTGCTGCTGCCCCTCGCAGATCATGTAGTCCGCGAACTTGCTCAGCGTCTTGCCCTTCTCCGCGGTGAAGACCTTCGTCGGCTGGGTGGGAACGATCATGTACGAGTAGCTCGACATGGGGTACGTGCGAGGGTCGGCGTTGTTGTAGACACCGTCGAGGTTCTGTGTGAGATCGGAGTTGATCGCCGCGCCCATGAGCGCGACCGCGACCGATTGGTAGGTCGGCTCGACGTAGTACCCCGATTTGTTCAGGACTTTGGCGACCGGGAAGCCCGACTTCAGCGCGTACGAGTACTCGACGTAGGTAATCGCACCCTCACCGTAGTTCTGACTGACGTAGCCGGCGACGCCGAGTGATCCGCTCTGCGCCTTGAAGGCTCCGCTCAGCGACGGGAACTGCGACGTCATGCCGCGCGTCCAGATGCTCGGGAACTGGGACGACATCCACAGTGTGAACTGGGCGCTCGTGCCCGACCCGTCCGAGCGCACGACCGGCGTGATCGACTTGTCGGGCATCGCGAGCGCGGGGTTGTCGGCCTGGATGGCCGGATCGTTCCAGTTGGTGATCGCCCCGGTGAAGATCTTCGCGATGACCTCGCCCGACAGTCGCAGGTTCGTCACCTGCTTGCCGGCGATCTTGAGGTTGTACATCAACGAGGTACCTCCGGCGACGATCGGCATGTACGAGTAGGTCGTGGCCGGAATCTCGGGCGCCGATCCGTCTTCCGGGTGGGCCTGGAACGGGATCTCACTGATCGCGAAGTCGACGGTCTGGTTGATGAAGTCCTGTCGACCGGCCGAGGAGCCGGTTCCGGAGTAGTTCACCGTCATGCCGTAGTTGCCCGCGACGTTCTTGCGCCACTGGTCGAGTGCGTTCTGCGACCAGGTCGATCCTGAGCCCGAGATGGGGACATACGACTCGGCCGCCTGCGCAGGCAGCGGGATCAGCGCGATCAGCGCGGCGACGACGGTCGCGGCGGCGAAACGGTACCAGCGGGCTCGCGCGATCACGACGGGTTCTCCTCGTTCGAATGGGTGGGTTCTGGCGAAGCGGATGCCGTGGGCTGCGCACGCGGCGTGCGCGCGGCGGCATCCTGGATGCGCCCGAGGTCTCGCGCGGATGCCGCGGCGACCGCGCGACGCTGCCGGTCGCTCAGCTGCCCGGGCCCCCGCCCGCCGATGAGGCGTGCGATGAGGAACAGGGCGAGCACGAGCAGCACGAGTGTGGCGGCCGCGCCGAAGCCTCGGGCGATCATGTTCGGCTCGGGCGACTTGACGAAGTCGAACACCTGCAGAGGCAGCGAGATCATCGGGCCGCTGAACGGGTTGAGGTTCATCTCGGCCGTCACGCCCGAGGTCAACAGCACGGGCGAGGTCTCGCCGATCCCGCGCGCGGTGCCGAGGATGACCGCGGTGACCAGACCCGAGCGCGAGGTCGGAAGCACGACGTGCCAGACCGTCCGCCACCGGGTCGTGCCGAGGGCGTACGACGCCTCCCTCAGATTGTTCGGCACGAGGCGGAGGACGACGTCGGAGGCGCGGATGATGATCGGCAGCATCATGACGCTGATCGCGAGCGCCGCCGCGAACCCGGACCGCTGGTGAGTGACGAGGGTGACGATCGCGGCGTAGATGAACAAGCCGGCGACGATCGACGGCAACGCGGTCATGGCGTCGGAGATCGTGCGCACGAACCGGGCGAAGCGACCGCCGATCTCGTTCAGGAACACCGCCGTCGTGATTCCGAGCGGGATCGTGATGACGAGGGCGATCGAGATCTGGATGAGCGTACCGACGATCGCGTGCGCGATGCCCCCGACGCTGAGCGGTTCGAGCGGACCGGCGAGCTTCATCGTCTCGACGAAGAAGTTCGGGTTGATCAGCGCCGGGACACCGCGCACGACCGTGTACCCGAGCACGAACACCAAGGCGCCGAGCAGAATCGCTCCCGCCGAGTAGAAGAGGGCCGTCATGATCCGCTCACTGACGGTGAGGCGATCGGCACGCAGCGACGAGAGCACCGCGTAGATGCCGAGGAAGGCGATGAACGAGATGATCAGCCATCCGATGAAGCCCGTCATGGGTGTCAGCCAGCCGAACAGCAGCGTCGCGACCGCGATGCCCGCCGCCACTGCGCCGACCACGTTGAACGCGTCGTCGAGCGGCACGCTGCGCAGGTCGCGCCGCTGTCCCACCTCATCGTGACGGACGGGGATCGCGGTGCGGACCTTCGGCGACTGCTCGTGCGCGGCCGGCGACCGCGGGACTGTTTCGATGATCGTCATCAGTTGCTCTCCGCACCCGACCGGCTGCGGGCGACGATGGTGGATGCCGTGAAGTTGACGATCAGCGTGATGATGAACAGCACGAGGCCTGCGGCCATGAGCGCGGACAGACCGAACTGGCTGGCCTCGCCGTAGCGGAGGGCGATCAGCGCCGACACGGAGTTGGTTCCCGTCTTCAGCACCTGCCAGTTGATGGTGAAGATGGGCGAGATGATCATGACGACGGCGATGGTCTCTCCCAGCGCCCGTCCGAGCGCGAGCATCGTGCCGCCGATGATGCCGCCGCGTCCGAACGGCAGCACGACCGTGCGGATCATCCCCCACCGCGTCGATCCCAGGGCCAGCGCACCCTCCCGCTCACCCAGCGGCGCTTGCGAGAAGGCCTCGCGCATGACGGAGGTCTGCGTCGGGACGATCATGAGCGAGACGACGATGCCGGCGATGAAGGCCGAGGACGTGAAGGCGCCGGCATCCGTCACGCGGGCGCCCGCAGGGTCGGTGACGGCGAAGAGGGGAATCCAGGAGAAGTAGGTGGAGATCCACTGCGAGACCGGAATGACGTTCGCCTGCAGGAAGAACACACCCCACAGGCCGAACACGACGCTGGGCACGGCAGCCATCAGATCCACGAGGGAGATGAGCGTGGATCTGATGCGCCCGGGCACCACTTCGCTGATCAGCAGCGCCGTGGCCAGCGACAGCGGCAACGCGATCGACAGAGCGATGAACGCGATCGTGACGGTGCCGAAGAGCACGGCGGCGATGCCGAACTGGCCGTCTCCGCCCTCCGGCGACCACGCCTGGGTCCACAGGAACGCCGGCCCCGAGCGGGCGAGCGCCTCGCCGGCACGGCCGGAGAGGAACACCCCGACGGCGAGCATGATCGCCACGGTGATGCCTCCGGCCGCATAGCAGACGGCGCGGAAGACCCGGTCCGCCTGTACGGGACGCGAGACCAGCGAACGCGGCCGAGGGGCCGGGGATGCCGGGATGACCTCCGTCACGGAGTCAGTGGTCATGGCGCCTCCCTGGCGTGCGGAACGGGTGGGCGGATCTCGAGGCCGAGCGACGCTGGTCGTTCCGCAACGCGCGCGCGGCGGAGCCCTCGGGAGGGGCTTCGCGGAGCCAGGATGACGCGGGAGGGTGAACGACGACCGCTGCAATCGTGTCGCACGCATGACCGCTGTGCGTGCGAGAGGTGTCCGTCATGGTCGGGGAGGCTCCGTCGCCGGGGGCATGTCGATCGGGGTCGACGACGGCAGGGGCGTCAGTGTCGGGCTCGCCGACGCGCGCGGCGTCGCGGACGCCTCGGGGGGAACCCGCAGCACCACGACCGTGCCCACCGCAGCGTCCTGCCCCGGCCCCGGTGCGGTCTCGGCGACGACACCGGGGACACCCGAGCCGCCGGCGGCCACACGAGAGGAGAAGCCGGCGGCAGACAGCACGCCCTGTGCCTCTGCCGGCACCATCCCCGTCACGACGGGAACAGTATTGAGGCCTGACGCCGCGCGCAGCGCGATCACGGCACCCGCACGGACCTCGTCGCCGGCGGCGGGCACCGAGGCGAGCACAGTGTCGCGCACCGCGGGTCCGTCGTCGCGGCCGATGTCACCGACCGCCAATCCCGCCCGCTCCACCGTGCTCACCGCCTCGTCGACCGTGAGTCCTCGGACATCCGGGACCACGCGGCGCGCGCTCACCGCTGCAGTGTCGGCCGGTGATGCGCTCGGGGCCGACGTCGCCGTCGCCGTCGCGGCGGCGCCCGCTGTCGCGATCGGGTTCTCCGGCGTCGAGGCGGCCATGGCCGACCAGCCGGCAGCGGCGGTCACGGCGGCGATGAGTCCGGCGGCGATGAGAGGCGCCTTCCACGCCCCGCGCGTGTGCGAGAGAGGTGCGGGCGGGGGCCCCGGTGTGGAGGCGAGGGGCAGCCCGCTGCCGCCGGTGGGGACATCGCCGCCCGGCAGCCGCGTGCGATACACCCGTGTCGCCACCGTGGGCGATGCGGCCATCGCCTCGCCCGGCCCCACGTCGATGACGGCGTCGAGAGCGGCCCGCATCGCGGCGGCATCGGGGTATCGATCCTGCGGACGCTTCAGCATGGCGGTCGTGACGAGCCGGTCGAGAGCCGGCGGGATGCCGCGACGACGCGCCGACGGCACCGGTGGGGGCGCCGACAGGTGCGCGCGGACGACTGCCGCAGTCTCGCCCTCGAACGGCGAACGTCCCGTCAGCGCGAAGAAGAGCGTGGCACCGATCTGGTAGATATCGCTCGCTTCTCCGACCGCCTCACCCGAGAGCTGTTCCGGCGATGCATAGGGAACGCTGGCGACGACGCCCGCGCCCGCCTCTTCGGATGCCGCACCGCTCAGCAGCGGGTCCGCGCCGCGCGTCGTGCGCCCCGGGACATCGGCCAGACCGAAGTCGAGGAGCCGGATGCCGCTCACCGTGCCGTCCGCGTCGGCGCTCGCGCGGGAGGTGAGCATGATGTTCGATGGCGTGATGTCGCGGTGGACGACACCGCCGGCGTGCGCGGCGCCGGTCGCGTCGAGGACGGCGGCGAAGACGGCCACGGCATCCACGATGGTCAATGGCCCGCGCTCTCGTACGTGGTCGGCGAGAGTGACGCCCTCGACGAGCTCCATCGCGATCCATGCAACGGGTGGATCACCCGGCGCGAGACCCGCGTCGTAGACCTCGGCGATGTTCGGATGGGCGATCGCCTGCGCAGCCCGCACTTCTTCGAAGAACGCCTCCCAGGCGACCGGCCCGACGGCCAGATGCGGGTGCAGCAGCTTCACGGCCACGCGGCGCCCGTGCCGTGTGTCATCGGCTTCGAAGACGGCGGCCGTGCCGCCGCTTCCCCGGAGCTTCCGGAGACGGAACCGTTCGGCGATGAGGCCGTCGCTCATTGCAGGATCAGCGGGTCCACCGGTGCCGGCCGGCCGCGCCCGAGGTCGGTGCCGCGCGACGCGGTGGCGGCCAGCTCCTGCATGAGGCGCACCGCGAGAGCCGCAGCGCTCTCGGCGGCCGAGCGCTTCTCGTAGCGACGAGCGCCCATCATCACGAGCGATCCGCGCGCGCTGACGAACCACCCGGTGCTGCGCAACCGGGGCGCCGGACTGGTGTGGATCTCGAACGTCGATGCCGCGCGCAACAGCTGCGCCAGATCGATGCGGGCCGCCCCCTCATCGGTGAACACACGGCATCCCCGTGCGATCTCACGCCGGTTCTCGCTCACCAAACGCCATGCGACGGCGGGCTCGAGGGCCGGCAACGGCTCCTGACCACTCGCGAAGGGTCCGACGCCCGGATGCCCGGATGCGATCTCGGCGACGACGCGCATCCATTCGAGGGCGCTCTTGTGCGAAGCCGCGGGAAAATGCGCGTAGAGAAGACGCGCGGACATGATTCTCCCTTTCGCGACACCGGAGGTCGTGCACACGGCCGCGAGGGAAGAGTGGCGGTCCGAGGCGACGGCGACCGGACGAACCGGTGAACGCCGGGCGTCGATCCGGCGGACGAGGGGTAGCGCGTCGAGCCGGAGACGTGCACGACCCTAGCGCGCGAACGGCGGCGCCTGACGTCGCAGACGCAGCCGACCTCCCGTCGCGGCGAACCAGCAGCCGATGAGCACGAGCGGAAAGCCGAGCAGCAGCCCCGGCGACAACGGCTCGCCGAGCAGCAGCACGCCCAGCAGGATCGCGACGACCGGGTTGACGTAGGTGAACAGCGGCGCACGCACGGGACCGACCTCGCCGATGAGCGCGAAGAAGCCCAGGAAGGCCAGCGCGGTGCACAGGATGCCGAGCGCGACGAGCGACAGTCCGCTGCGGACGGTGGGAAGCTCGTGCTGGGTCAGCAGCGCGAACGGCAGGTAGGCGAGGCCGACCGCGAGCAGGGACAGGGTGATGGTGCCGAGCGAGGGGACGTGAGCGAGCTTGGTGGCGATGATGAACGGCGCGATCGCGTAGAGCAGGGCGACGAGCAGGACCTGAGCGATGGCCCCCAGCGCCTGCGCCGGCTCGGCGACGGCGAGGCCGGGGCCGGCGACGATGACCACCAGGCCGGCGAAGCCGACGACGAGTCCGACGGCGCGGGCCGGACTCAGAGCGGACCGGTCGCCGCGCACGAGGGCGATCCCGGTGGCGAACAGCGGGACCGTCGCCACCAGCAGACCGGTGAGCCCGGACGGCAGCGTCTGCTCCGCGTGCCCCAGCAAGAGGAAAGGCCCGGCCATCTCGATGGCCCCGAAGGCCAGCACCCACGGCCAGAGCGCCAGCGCCGGCCGAAGGGCTCGGCGTCGCAGCGCGATGGGCAGCAGCACCGCCGCGCCGAGAAGGGTGCGGCCCGCGACGACGGCGGCCGGTGTCAGCGAGTCGACCGCCTCTTTGATGAACAGGTACGGGATGCCCCACAGCACCGCCATCAGCGCGTACAGCGCCCAGGCACGACCGGAGACGGCCGGCGCCATCAGACGGCCCGGCGCCCCTCGAAGGCGCGCCCGAGGGTGACCTCGTCGGCGTACTCGAGGTCGCCACCCACCGGAAGACCGGACGCCAAGCGGGTCACGCGGATCTCGAGGGTGTGCAGCAGCCGGCTGAGGTAGGTCGCGGTGGCCTCTCCTTCGAGGTTCGGGTTCGTCGCGAGGATGACCTCCTGCACCGTGCCGTCGGCGAGGCGCTGCATCAACTGTGTGATGCGCAGGTCGTCGGGTCCGATGCCGGCGATCGGGCTGATGGCGCCGCCGAGCACGTGGTAGAGCCCACGGAACTCGCGCGTGCGCTCGATGGCCGAAACGTCCTTCGCATCCTCGACCACGCAGATGAAGGTCTGATCACGACGGGGATCGCGGCAGATCGCACAGCGTTCCTGCTCACTCACGTTGCCGCAGATCTCGCAGAAGCGCACGCGTTCGCGAAGCTCACCGAGCAGGTGCGACAGACGCGCGACGTCGAACGTCGGAGTCTGAAGGATATGGAACGCAATCCGCTGCGCCGACTTCGGCCCGATGCCAGGAAGGCGGCCGAACTCGTCGATGAGGTCTTGGACGATGCCGTCGTACATGGCTTAGCTGAACCTCGTCGGCGGTGTGTACGGCTCTTCGCGCACGAACGTCGCCCCCAGCACCTGGCGGACGACCGCCTCACCGACGCGTTCGATGCCGCCGGAACGGGGTGCGCGGGGCGGGGCGGTGCGTTCGACGGCGACGGGCGCGCGCGGCGGCAGCGGAGCGTCGTCCAACGGCGGCGGGAACTCGTCCTCGTCGGGGGCGTCGTCGTCGGTGTGCGTGTACTCCGTCGTCGTCGGCAGCACGGTGCCGTCCCGCGGGATCGTCAATGTACGCACCGGCTCGGCGGTGGCGTCCTCGGGCTCTTCGTCGACTGCCAGCCCGACCGCGGCAGGAGCAGCGGTGGCCAGAGCGGACGCCGCCGTACCACCCGCGGACTCGCTCGGCGCCGAAGCCTGTGGCGCGGGGTCGCTCGGAATCCGCGCCACTGCCCACTCCGTCACCGGCGCGGCAGCGGACGATGCGATGGTCGGCGTCGATCGAGGCCGCTCGCCGCCGTCGGAGCGGGTCGCCCCAGAGGAGCCGCCGTCGGCGCGAGGCCCGTCGGCCGGTGGAGTCGGAGAACCCGAGGCGGGCGGCTCGGCGGTCGCCTCGGCGTCGAACCGCGCCACGTACTTCACGCGGATGCCGAGAACCTCACGGATCGCACCGCGCAGGTCTTCGCTGGGGCCCTTGCCCGCCGCGAGCTTCTTGAACGCGGCGACATCCGCCTGGGTGCGGAAGCTCAGCGTCAGCACGTCGTCGGCGAACGCGACCGGGGTGGCGTCGACGGCGATCATCCACGACGATCGGCTCACGGGCTCCAGACGCTGCAAGATCTCGGGCCACGCGTCACGTACCTGCGCGACGGTGATCGGACCGCTCGGCACGACCGGGGCGGGCGCGGGCTCGGGCTCGGGGCGCTTCGACTCGCTCGCTGCGCTCGCTCGCTCAACGACCGGAACCACCGGGGTCTCGGGGGCGGCAACCGGCGCGGGCGCTGCCGGCGCCGCGGCTACAGTGGTCGCCGCCGCGAGGGCGCCCGACACCGCGGGAGGCACGGCGGGCGTCGCGGGAGGCGCAGCGGGCACCGCGGCGGCGGCATCGGCGGTGTGAGCCAGCACCCGGGCCACGAGCAGCTCGAGCTGCAGGCGCGGAGACGTCGCCCCGCTCATGTCATCGAGGGCGCCGACGACGAGATCGGCGATGCGCGAGAGACGATCGGTGCCGAAGGCAGAGGCCTGACGCCCCATCCGCTCGAGCTCGTCGGCGGGGATGCCGCGCAGCACCGCCCCGGCGCCCTCTCCCGTGGCGGCCACGATGATGAGGTCGCGCAGTCGCTCGAGCAGATCGTCGACGAACCGGCGCGGATCCTGCCCGGTCTGCACGACCCGATCGATGGCAGCGAAGGCGGCGGCCGCGTCGTGCGCAGCGAACGCGGTGACGACCTCGTCGAGCAGCGCGCCGTGGGTGTACCCCAGCAGCGCGACGGCGCGCTCGTACCGCACCGTCGCCCCGTTCTCGCCGTCCACGGGGTCGGAGCCGGCGATGAGCTGATCGAGCAGCGACAGGGTGTCGCGTGGCGAGCCGCCGCCGGCCCGCACCACCAGCGGAAGCACGCCGGCTTCGGTCTGCACCCCTTCCTGGACGCAGAGCTGTTCGACGTACTCGAGCATCGCCGCGGGAGCGACCAGGCGGAAGGGATAGTGGTGGGTGCGCGAGCGGATCGTGCCGATGACCTTTTCGGGCTCGGTGGTGGCGAAGATGAACTTGACGTGCTCCGGCGGCTCCTCGACGAGCTTGAGCAGGGCGTTGAAGCCCTGCGCGGTCACCATGTGCGCCTCGTCGAGGATGAAGATCTTGAAGCGGTCGCGCGCGGGGGCGAAGATCGCGCGCTCGCGCAGATCGCGGGCGTCGTCGACACCGTTGTGTGATGCCGCGTCGATCTCGACCACATCGAGTGAACCTCCGCCGCCGCGGCTGAGCTCGACACAGCTGTCGCAGACACCACAGGGCGTGTCGGTCGGGCCGGCCGCGCAGTTCAAGCAGCGCGCGAGGATGCGGGCCGACGTCGTCTTGCCGCAGCCGCGCGGACCGCTGAAGAGGTAGGCGTGGCCGACGCGGTCGCTGCGCAGCGCCGTCATGAGCGGTTCGGTGACCTGCGCCTGCCCGATCATCTCGCCGAACGTTTCCGGTCGGTAGCGGCGGTACAGGGCGGTGGTCACCAGAACAGACTACGGTGTGCTCCCGACATCCAGGTCGGGAACATCGCCGGGTGCGGAGCGTTGAAGCGGACATGAGCATCGACGTCCCCACCGCGACGGTGGACGTCATCGTCATCGGTGCCGGCCAGGCGGGCCTGTCGGCCGCATACCATCTGCGTCGCCGCGGCTTCGTCCCCGCACCCAGCGACGGCGACGGCGACGACCGCACCTTCGCGGTGCTCGACGCCGACTCCGCCCCCGGCGGGGCGTGGCAGCATCGCTGGCGGTCACTGCGGATGGGAACGGTCAACGGCATCTACGAGCTTCCGGGCGCACCCGTGCCGCCCGCCGATCCGACGGCGCCGAGCGCGGACGTGCTGCCCGCGTACTTCGCGGACTACGAGCGTCGCTTCGATCTGCGCGTGCACCGTCCGGTGATCGTGCGCGCGGTTCGCCGTGTCGACGACGACCCGAACGGTCTCCTGCGCGTCGAGACCGACCGAGGCGTATGGTTCGCGCGGTACGTCATCAACGCGACCGGCACGTGGCGACGCCCGTTCTGGCCCCACTACCCCGGCCAGGAGGACTTCGCCGGACGTCAGCTGCACGTGCACGACTACGTGTCGGCCGACGAGTTCGCCGGGCAGCGCGTCGTCATCGTCGGCGCGGGGATCTCGGCCGTGCAGCTGCTGGAGGAAATCTCCCACGTCGCCGACACGTTCTGGGTCACGCGCGCAGACGTGCGATGGGATGCCGCGGAGTTCGACACCGCCGCGCGCGTCGCCGCGATCGCCGGCGTCGAGGAGCGCGTGCGCCGCGGCGACCCGCCGGGAAGCGTCATCTCCGTCACGGGCCAGCACTGGACACCGTGGGCGCGAGCCGCTGAGAAACGCGGAGTGCTGGTGCGCCACCCCATGTTCGAGCGCATCGAAGAGCACGGCGTGCGCATGCCGGACGGCACGTTCGAACCCGCCGACGCGATCCTGTGGGCCACGGGCTTCCGCGCCGACATCGCCCACCTCTCCCCCCTCGGCCTGCGGACCGCGGCGGGCGGAGTCCGCGTGGCGAACGGTCGCGCGCTCGACGATAGGCGCCTGTTCCTCATCGGCTACGGCCCTTCGCAGTCCACGGTCGGCGCCAACCGCGCGGGGCGCGACGCGGCGCGCGCCATCGCCGCCGAAACGGATGCGCACCGCAGCCCTGGTGCGGGCCCATCGATGTCGCGCACCGTCGCCTCCGCGACGGCGTGACGGGACTCAGGAGTCGATGCCGAGGTTCGCGTCGTCGCCCGGCATCGCCCCGGCGATCGGGATGCTGCCGGTGATCACCGGAATCGAGGTCGTCATCGTCGGCACGGAAGCCGACAGCAACGTGCCGTCTTCGCGCAGGGCGTCGCCGATGTCGCTGATCGTGGGACGCCCCGACAGCTCAGGCCCCTGACCGCGCAGCGGCACCGTCAACGTCGACTCCGGTCCGACGACGAACGTCTCGCCGCGCACCGAGAAGGAGACCGGCTCGCCGGCACCGGCATCCACGCGCAGCTGCTCCGCGGTGATCTCGATCTTCAGCGGCGTGCCCTGCCAGCGCAGGGTGAACGACAGTGACGGCCAGGCCTTGGGCAGGCGCGGATCGAAGCTCAGCTCGCCGTAGTGATCCCGCATGCCGCCGAAGCCGGCGACCAGCGCGGTCCAGACGCCGCCGGCGGAGGCCACGTGCACCCCGTCGGACGCGTTGTGGTGCAGGTCGCCGAGGTCGACGAAGATCGACTGCGAGAAGTACTCCAGAGCCAGATCTTGGTACCCGACCTCTGCCGCAAGGATCGCCTGGACGACCGCCGACAGCGTCGAATCTCCCGTCGTCAGCGGGTCGTAGTACTCGAAATCGGCCAGCTTCTCCTCGTCGGTGAAGTGATTGCCCTGCAGGTACAGCGCCAGCACGACATCGGCCTGCTTGAGCACCTGGTACCGGTAGATCACGAGCGGGTGGAAGTGCAGCAGCAGCGGACGCTGCTCCCGCGGCGTGTTCTCCAGATCCCATACCTCGCGCTCGAGGAACACCTCGTCCTGAGGATGGATGCCGAGGCCCTCGCTGTACGGGATGTGCATCGCCTCCGCGGCGGCATCCCACGCGTCCGCCTCCGACGGGTCGAACGAGAGACGCTCCACCATCTGCGCGTAGTGCTCCGGCGCATCCTGCGCCATCTCACGCACGATACGCGCCGCGAAACGCAGGTTGAAGCGCGCCATCACGTTCGTGAACAGGTTGTCGTTGACGACCGTCGTGTACTCGTCGGGACCGGTGACGCCGTGGATGTGGAACACCTCGGGCTGGCCGTCCTCGGTGAAGCGCCAGAACCCGAGCGTGGCCCAGAGCCGCGCCGTCTCGACGGCGATGTCCACGCCCTCGCGGTACAGGAACTCGTCGTCGCCCGTGGCACGCACGTACTTGGCGAGCGCGAAGCTGACGTCGGCGTTGATGTGGTACTGCGCGGTGCCGGCGGCGTAGTAGGCCGACGCCTCCTCACCGCTGATCGTGCGCCACGGGAAGAGGGCGCCCGCCTCGTTGAGCTGAGCGGCACGACGACGCGCGGCCGGCAGCATGAGGTAGCGCATCCGCAGCGCGTTGCGAGCCCAGAGAGGGGTCGTGTACATGAGGAACGGGAGCACGTAGATCTCGGTGTCCCAGAAGTAGTGACCGCTGTACCCCGAGCCCGACACGCCCTTGGCGGGAACGCCCTGACCGTCGGCGCGGGCCGCTGCCTGCGCGAGCTGGAACAGGCACCAGCGTGTCGCCTGCTGCAGGTCGTCGTGACCGCCGATGGCGACGTCGGAACGGTCCCAGAACGCGTCCATCCAGGCCCGCTGGCGCTCGAACTGCCGAGAGACGCCCTCGGCACCCACGCGATCGAGCGCGCGGCGACCCCGATCGACGAGCTCGCGCGCGGGGACGCCGCGCGACGTGTGATAGCTGACGAGCTTCGTGACCGTCACCGGCACGCCCGCCTTCGCCTGTACGCGATAGACGTTCTTCGCGATGTCGGGTTCGATGAGCGTGCGCGAGGAGTACTCGTTCTCGGTGTCGACGATGTGGTCGGCGACGACCGCCATCGTCATCCCCGACGCGTTCACCCGGTACGACAGGGCGACGCGGTCGCCGTCCTGCCAGTACTCCTCGGGGTGCAGGACGCGGTCTTCGATCTTCTCCGCCTTGCGCGGGTCGAAGCCCTTCTTCGCAGCGCCGCCGGGCGCCGATCCACCGTAGACGTCTTGCCCGTCCTGGCGGTTGACGATCTGGCAGCTGATCGTCACCGGCGCATCGCTGTTGAGCACCGTCACGGTGACGCGCATGACGGCGAGATGACGCTCCTCGAAGGAGACCATCCGCTCGAAGTCGATCACGACGTCCTTGCCGCTGGGCGTCATCCACCGGATGTGACGCGTGAGCGTGCCCGCGCGCATGTCCAACGCGCGCTCGTACTCGCGGATGTCGGCGACGTCGAACGACAGGGGCTCATCGTCGACGTAGACGCGCATGACCTTGGCGTCCGGAGCGTTGATGATCGTCTGCCCGACCTCGGCGAAGCCGTAGGCCTGCTCGGCGTGACGGATCGGGAAGATCTCGTGGAAGCCGTTGATGAACGTGCCGTGCTCGTGGGCGTGGCGGCCCTCGGGCTGATTGCCGCGCAGGCCCAGATAGCCGTTGCCGAGCGCGAACAGCGTCTCGGTGACCCCGACGTCGTCCAGGGAGAAGCGCGTCTCCACGAGGCGCCACGGGTCGATCGGAAAACGGTCGCGATCCATCCTGTCCATCCTTTCGTCGGAAGGGCCGGTCATCGGGTGACGAAAGCCGAGAGATCGTCGACGACGAGCGTCGCGCCGAGATCGAGCAGCGCCTGCGCCCCGGCGCCGCGGTCGACGCCCACGACGAGGCCGAAGCCGGCGGCCGCCGCCGACGCGACGCCGGAGTGGGCGTCTTCGACCGCGGCGCTGCGGGCGGGATCGACGCCGAGCATGCGGGCACCGGCCGCGAACATGTCGGGGGCGGGCTTGGAGCGAAGCCCCTCTCGCGCCGAGACCACCCCATCGACGACGACGGGGAAGAACTCACGGATGCCGGCGATCGTCAGCACCTCTTCGGCGTTCTTCGAGCTCGACACGACGCCGATCGGAGTCCCCGCGGCGCGCAGCTGCTCGATCAGCGCGAGAGAGCCCGGATACGGGGCGATGCCGTCGGTGCGCAGCACGCGGGCGAACACCTCGTTCTTGCGGTTGCCGATGCCGCAGACCGTGTCGGCGGTGATCGGGTCGGACGGGTCCCCCCACGGCACTTCCACGTCGCGCGAGCGCAGGAGGCTCGCGACGCCGTCGTAGCGCTGCTTTCCGTCGAGGTAGCGGAAGTAGTCGTCCTCCGTGTACGGCGGCTCGATCCCCCACGAGGTGAACAGCTCGGTGAACATCGACTGCCACGCGTGCATGTGCACGTCGGCCGTCGGCGTCAGCACGCCGTCCAGGTCGAAGAGCACGCCGTCGAGTGCGCGCAGGTCGGGAAGCTCGGGAAGCTCGGCTGTCACGGGTTCAGCGTAGTGGCCCGCTGCGCCGTGCGCGTCACGAAGCGACGACCGCGAGGGTCTGCCGCGCGATCTCGAGCTCCTCGTTGGTGGGAACGACGAGCACGGTGACGGCGGAGTCGTCGGTGGAGATGGTGCGGATGCCGCGTTCGCGGGCCTCGTTGCGCGTCGGATCGATGCGGATGCCGAGGAATCCCAGCGTCGCCATCGCCTCCGCCCGCACGAGAGGGGAGTTCTCCCCCACCCCGGCGGTGAACGAGATGACATCCACGCCGCCGAGCTGTGCGATGTAGGCGCCGATATAGGCACGCAGTCGGTGGATGTAGACGTCGAAGGCGAGCATGGCCGCCCCCGCACCCTCGGCGCGGCGCTCCTCGATGTCACGCATGTCCGACACGCCGGCCAGCCCCAGCACACCGCTGCGCTTGTTGAGGAACTCGTCCAGCTCCCCGGGGCTCATGTCCTCGCGACGGGCGAGCACGAGCAGCACCGAGGGGTCGAGGTCGCCGGAGCGGGTGCCCATGACCAGGCCTTCCAGGGGGGTGAGGCCCATTGAGGTGTCGACGGAGTGCCCACCGTCGATCGCGGTGATGGAGGCGCCGTTGCCCAGGTGCAGCACGAGCTGCTTGAGCTCTCGCAGAGGCCGCTCCACATACGCCGCGGCGGCCTCGCTGACGAACTTGTGACTGGTGCCGTGGAAGCCGTAGCGGCGGATGCGGTGCTTGCGCGCGATCGTCTGGTCGATCGCATAGGTGTACGCCGCGGGCGGGAGCGTCTGGTGGAAGGCCGTGTCGAACACGGCGACGTGCGGCAGGGCAGGGAACGCGGCGCGCGCGGCGCGGACGCCCTGCAGCGCCCCGGGGTTGTGCAGGGGGGCGAGCACCGACAGCTCGTCGATGTTGATCTCGACCAGATCGTCGATCAGCGTCGGGCGGAAGAAGCGGGCGCCGCCCTGGACGACGCGGTGCCCCACCGCCGACGGCGGGGTCTCGACCAGCGACGGACCGTACTCCTCGAACGCGTCGAGCATCACGCGGAAGCCGGCGGTGTGGTCGGGGATCGGCAGTTCGCGCGAGTGATCGGCATCCCCCACCTTGTGGCGGGCCGAGCCGGTCTCCTGTCCGATGCGCTCGACGAGACCCGACGCGAGCGCCGTCTGGGACTCGACGTCGACGAGCTGATACTTGAACGACGAGGAGCCGCTGTTGATGACGAGGACGACGGTCATGCGTTGTTTCCCTGCTGCTGGTTCTGCGCCTGGATCGCGGTGATGGCGATCGTGTTGACGATGTCTTCGACCAGCGCGCCGCGCGACAGGTCGTTGATGGGCTTGTTGAGTCCCTGGAGCACCGGCCCCATGGCGATCGCACCCGCCGAGCGCTGCACCGCCTTGTACGTGTTGTTTCCGGTGTTGAGGTCGGGGAAGACGAACACGGTCGCCCGTCCCGCGACGGCGGAGTCGGGCATCTTCGCCTTGGCGACGGCAGCGTCGGCCGCGGCGTCGTACTGGATCGGGCCTTCGACCAGCAGCTCGGGGGCGCGCTCGCGGACGAACGCCGTGGCCTCGCGGACCTTGTCGACGTCCTCCCCCGACCCGGACTCGCCGGTGGAGTACGACAGCATCGCGATGCGCGGCTCGATGCCGAACTGACGTGCCGTGGCGGCCGACGAGATGGCGATGTCCGACAGCTGCGCGGCGGTCGGGTCGGGGATCACGGCGCAGTCACCGTAGACAAGCACGCGGTCGGCGAGCGCCATGAGGAACACGCTGGAGACGACTGAGACGCCCGGGCGCGTCTTGATGATCTCGAACGCGGGTCGGATGGTGTGCGCCGTCGTGTGGGCGGCACCCGACACCATGCCGTCGGCCAGCCCCAGGTGCACCATCATCGTGCCGAAGTACGACACGTCGGTGATGGTGTCGGCCGCCTTCTCGTACGTGATGCCCTTGTGCTTGCGCAGCTCGGCGTACTCCTCGGCGAAGCGGTGCACGATCTGCGGGTCGAACGGGCTCAGCACCTGCGCGGCGCTCAGGTCGAGGCCGAGCTCCACCGCGCGACCACGCACCTCCGCCTCGTCGCCGAGGATCGTCAGGTCGGCGATGCCACGGGCGAGCACGGTGGCCGCCGCCCTCAGCACGCGGTCGTCGCCGCCTTCCGGCAGCACGATGCGCTTACGGCCGGTACGGGCGCGCTCCAGGAGCTGGTACTCGAACATCAGCGGCGTCACGACGGTGGAGTGGGCGAGCCCGAGGGCACGCGTGAACTCGTCGGTGTCGACGTGCTGCTCGAACAGGGCCAGCGCCGTGTCGTAGCGGCGCTGCGAGCCGGCGGCGAGGCGGCCGCGGGTGCTCATGACCCGGACGGCGGTGTCGTACGTGTCCAGGTCGGTCTGGATGATCGGAAGCGGCGAGTCCAGGCCCACCATGAGGTCCTGCACGGCCGGTGGCAGCGGGAACGGACCATTGAGGATGATGCCTGCGATCGAGGGGAAGGTGCCCGACGAGTTCGCCAGCAGCAGTCCGAGCAGCACCTCGGTGCGATCGGCCGGCACGATGACGATGGCGCCCTCGGTGAGGCGCGGGAGGATGTTGTTGAGCGACATACCCGCGACGACCACGTCCAGCACTTCGCGCACGAGCAGCGCCTCGTCACCACGGAGAAGCGTGCCGCCGAGGGCGAGCATGATGTCGCGGACGGCCGGGGCTACGAGGAACACGTCTTCGGGGATGGACCACACCGCGACCTCGGCCTCACGATTGCCGTCGACCGCGGGCACGCCGCGCACGACGTCGCCGATCGCCGCGTTGATCTCGTCGAGGTGCGCGGGGTCGGCGCGGTTGGTGATGACCGCGAACAGCTCGGCGCGCTGGTGCGTGATGTCGGTGAGGGCGAGTTCGGTGAGCTGCGCCAGCTGCTGCGGCGTGCGCGGAACGCTCACCCCGAGGCGGTCGCCCTGGTCTGCCCGACCGTTGAGCACGACCAGCACGGGAGCGCCGAGGTTCGCCGCGATGCGGGCGTTGTAGCCGAGCTCGCTGGTCGAGCCGACGTCCGTGAAGTCACTGCCGACCACGACGACCGCGTCGCACTTCGCCTCGACGGCCTTGAACCGCTCGACGATGCGCGAGAGCGCGGCATCCGGGTCTCGTCGCACGTCGTCGTAGGTGACGCCCACGGCCTCCTCGTAGTCGAGGTCGACGCCGATGTGATCGAGGAGCATCTCGAGCACGTAGTCGCGTTCGTCGATCGAACGGGCGATGGCCCGGAACACGCCCACACGGGGAGTGGAACGGGTCAGTGCGTCGAGCACTCCGAGGACGATGGTCGATTTGCCGGACAGCCCCTCGGTGGAGGTGATGTAGATGCTCTGCGCCACGGGTTCCAGCCTAGGTGGGGGGCGCTGCGGCCCGGCAGGGATCTGCCGGAGAAAACCTTCCGGCGGGACGGAAGCCGCGCCGTGTCGGGGCCGCGCGACGAGCCGGGCACCGGAGATTCCGGGCAAAAGAAAGACTCTCCGCGAACCCGGCAGAGCCTGGTTACCCTTGCTACGTTTCCGTCCTGGGGGAGTTGGCCTGGGTGCCGCCTCGCGGAGAGCTGTATGCGAGTTTACCCGACGACGGGCTCCCCCCTCGCCAGCCGGGTTAGCATCGAGCAAGCACCGCCGCTGAGACAGGGAGACGCATGCCCGACCACCCGCTCACCGCCGAATCGTTCGCTCGCGCGGCCGAGGCCGTCGAATCCTCGATCACGCGCGTCATCGACGGCAAACCGGATGCCGTGCGCGCTGCGCTCGTCTGCCTCCTCGCCGAAGGACACCTCCTCATCGAGGATGTGCCCGGGGTCGGTAAGACGATGCTGGCGCGGGCGCTCGCGGCATCCGTCGACGCAAGCGTGCGTCGCATCCAGTTCACGCCCGACCTCCTCCCCGGCGACGTGACGGGGGTGAGTGTCTACAACCCCGTCGATCGCGAGTTCGAATTCAAGCCGGGTGCCGTCTTCGCTCAGATCGTCATCGCCGACGAGATCAACCGGGCCTCACCGAAGACGCAGTCGGCTCTTCTGGAGGCGATGGAGGAGCATCAGGTCACCGTCGACGGCACCAGCCACCCTCTCGCCGACCCGTTCCTCGTCGTCGCGACGCAAAACCCGCTCGAGATGGAGGGCACGTATGCCCTGCCCGAGGCGCAGCGCGACCGCTTCATGATGCGCATCTCCATGGGCTACCCGGATGCCGAGAGCGAAGTCCTGATGCTGCGTCAGCGCGAGCGCATCAACCCTCTCGACGCGCTCACTCCCGTGCTCGGCGCCGGCGACGTCAGGGCCCTCATCGCCTGGGTGCGCGGCGTGCACGTCTCCCCCGCCGTCGAAGAGTACGCCGTCGGGCTGTCGCGGGCGACACGCGAGCACCCCGACCTGCGCCTCGGGGCCAGCCCCCGTGCGACCTTGCAGCTCGTGCGCGCCGCCAAGGTGCGCGCGGCTCTGGACGGACGCGAGTTCGTCATTCCGGATGACGTGGCGGCGCTCGTCGAGCCGGTGTTCGCTCATCGACTGATCGCGTCGCGTGGCACCGCGTCGGCTCGAGGCCGCTCCGGCACGGAGACGATCGGCGCCGTGCTGCGCGCGATCGTCGGCGCGGTGCGCGTGCCGCTCGCGACCCGCTGATCGAGAGCGCCCGATGCCCCGCTGGCCCCTGCTGTCTCGCCTGCCGCTGACCCTGCGCGGCCTGGGCGCACTGGTGCTCGCCGCGGCGTGCGGCATGCTGGCCCAGCGCTTCGGCATCGCGGAGCTCGCCTACGTGGGCGCGCTTTTGGCGGCAGCCGTGGTCGTCAGCGCCGCCACCCTGTACCTGCTCCCGAGCTCCGCGCGGGTGACCCGCGCCTTCTCCCCCGACGTCGCCGCCGCCGGCAGTGAGGTGCGGGTGCGCCTCACCGTCGAGATCCGTTCCTCTCTGCCCACCAGCGAGGCGCGGTGGCGTGACGCCGTGCCCGACGGGGTGGCCGCGGCATCCACGGCCGGCGCCGCGCCGGACGGCGTGCTGCCGCCGACCGGGTCGGCGATCGCCGGCCCGTCGCAGGTCGAGGTCGACTACGCCGTGCGCGCCGAGCGCCGTGGACTTCGCCGCGTGGGGCCCTTGGCACTCGTGACGACCGATCCGTTCGGCTTCACACGGCGGCGCCGGACGGTCGGCGACACCTCGCCGCTGGTGATCGTGCCCGAGATCGTCGATCTCGACGAGCTGCACGACCTCCCCGGCGACGCCGGGGGCAGCACCCGCAGCGTGACGGATCGGATGGGTCAGGGCGCCGACAACCTGATCCCGCGCACGTATGCACCCGGCGACTCGATGCGACGCATCCACTGGCGTGCCAGCGCTCATCGCGACGAGCTGATGGTGCGTCAGGAGGAGCAGGAGACGACCCCCGAAGCCGTCGTCGTGCTCGATCGCGGCGCGGCACGCTGGTCGCCGGCCGCGGGGCGTGCCGCGGGGGCCGACCCCGCCTTCGAGACGGCGGTCTCCGCCTGCGTCTCGACGACGGCGCGATTGGTGCGCGAAGGCTACGTCGTCACCGTGATCGACGCCGACGGCGCCGTGCTGTGCGATCCGATCGAGGGGGGCGACACGGCGGGCGTCGAGCATCTCGCCGTCGCCCTCGCCACGATCACCGCACGGCGCGATCTTCCCCTCGAGGCGCTCGCCCGATTGTTCACGGGAATCGCGGCCGGTCCCGTGATCGTCGTGACCGGTGGCCTCACGACCGCGGACGTCGTCGCGCTCGCCCCCGTGCCGCACCACAGCACCATGCCGATCCTTCTTCCCGTATCAGAGGCACGCGAGGCGCTGGCCGCCGCCTTGGACACCGGCTGGCGCGTCGGCGCGCTGACCGCGGGCGGCGACGTCGCCGCCGCCTGGAGCGACGCGCTGGCGTCGCGCGAGACGCGGAGCGTGCACCATGCCGCCTCGTGAGCGCCGCCGCCGCGGAGAGCTGCGCCTCGCGGTGGCGCTGTGGCTCGGCATCCTCAGCACGCTCGTCCCCCTGACCCGCGTCGTGCAGAGCGGCTCATGGCTGTGGGGCGCGATCGCCCTTCCGTTCGCACTGCTCGCCCTCGGTTACGGGCTGCGCCGCCTGCGACTGCCGGTGATCGTCGTCACGCTCGTCGAGCTCGCCGTGTGGACCGGGGCGGTCACCGCTGTCTTCTTCCCGGCGAACGCCCTCCTGGGCGTGATCCCGACCGGCGGGCTCGTCGAGGCGCTGCCCCGCACGATCGCTGCGGCATCCACATTCATCGCGGACGGCGTCGCTCCCCTGACGCCGACGCAGCCGTTGGTGTTCCTCATCGTCGCATCGCTGGGGCTCTTGACCGTCGCCCTCGATCACGTCGTCGTCACCGCACGGATGCCGCTGCTGGCCAGCGTCGCCCTGGTCGCCGTCTGGCTCATCCCGGCCATCGCCGTACCGGCCGGGGTGGACGTCGTGGCGTTCGTCCTGCTCGCGGCATCCGTGCTGCTGCTCATCCGCGCCGAGACCCGCACCCGCGAGACACCCAGCGCCGCCGCGTCCCCACGCGCCGTCACCGCGCGCGCCGGCGGCGTCGCGGCCGTCGCCACCTCGATCGGCGCCGTCGCGATCATCGCGGCGCTCGCGGTCGGACCCACGCTGCAAGCGTCGGTTCCCGCGGCGGGGTTCGGTACCTCCACGATGATCGATCCGTCGCTGGATCTCGGCAAAGACCTGCGTCGCCAGGACGGCGCGACGGTGCTCACCCTGCGCACCGACGGCACCAGCGTGCCCTACCTGCGCGTGGCGACGCTGTCGCTGTTCGATGGCACGGTGTGGCAGCCCGATCGCACGAGCACGGTCGATCTGAGCGCAGCGCCGCTCGAGCCCGTCGAGCTCTCGGCGGACATCGCCGTCGTACAGACCCGCACGACCGTCGCGATCAAGAACCTCGCGTCGGCGTACGCGCCCGTCCCCTACCCGGCCACCGAGGTCGACGGATTGACCGGGGCGTGGCAGTTCGCCCCGTACAACCGCACCGTCGCCGGCGCGGCCGGAGCGACGCAGGGACAGCAGTACACGGTCGTCTCCGACATCGCCCAGCCGACGCTCGAGCAGATCCGCGCCTCGTCGGCAGGAGGTGCGGGTCTGCGCATCGACGTGGACTCCATCCCGGCAGGCAGCCCGCCGATCATCGCGCAGCTCGCTCGCCAGGTCACCGCGCAGGCCGCCACCGACTACGACAAGCTCATCGCTCTGCAGGACTGGTTCCGCGGTCCGGAGTTCACCTACTCGCTCGACGCGCCGGTGCAGGACGGCTTCGACGGACAGGGCGTCGACGCCGTGGCCGCCTTCCTCCAAGCCAAGACCGGATACTGCGTGCACTTCGCGGGCGCCTTCGCCCTCATGGCTCGCAGCCTCGGCATGCCGACGCGGATCGTGGTCGGGTTCCTTCCCGGCTCGTTCACGGGCCAGGTCATCGACGGCCAGCGCGTCATCGATGTGACGGGGCGCCAACTGCACGCGTGGCCCGAGGTGTACTTCCGCGGCATCGGATGGGTCCCGTTCGAGCCGACCAAAGGCCTCGGCACCGAGACGCGGTTCGACAGCGCCGCCTCGACCGCGACCACGCCGCCGACGACCTCGGCCACTCCGGAGGCGACGACCGCTCCGACGACCGCTCCGACGGCCGACGTGAACGATCCGCAGCAGGGCGCGCAGACGGATGCCGCAGGCTCGGGCCCGACGCTGATCGATCTGCGTCCGCTGCTGAGCATCCTCGGCGCCGTCGTCGTGGTCGCCGCGCTGCCGGGGGTGGCGGGGGCGGTGCGGCGGCTCATGCTGCGCCGGCGCGGAACGGTGGCCGCCGCGTGGCGCCTCGTGCAGGACACCGCGATCGACGCGGGGTTGCCGGTGCCGTCGTCGCGCTCGCCACGCGCCTTCGGCGCCTTCCTGGTCAGCGCCGGGGGCGCCCCCGCGACGCCGATGTCTCAGCTCGTGGCCGCCGTCGAGCGGGCGAACTACGCGGCGGACGCGGCCGGCGCGGGCCCGGATGCCGCCGCGATGAGCGCCGCTGTCGGCATCCGATCGGCCATGCTGGCGGCACTGCCCGCAGCGCGGCGCGCGCGCGTCGTGGCGCTGCCGTGGTCGCTCGTCGTGCGGCCGGGCTCCGGCCTGGCCGATCGCGACGCGCCGGCCTGAACCGGCGCGTCGCGATCAGTCATCAGCGGCGCGCGAGCGCCGGGGCCTGCTCGTCGGCGTCGTCGGCCGAGTCGTCGGCGAACGGCTCGCCGTCGCGCGGCGCGTCGTACAGCTCGCGGTCGAGGATGCCCTCGCGCTTCGCGACGATCGTGGGCACCAGGGCCTGGCCTGCGACGTTGACCGCGGTGCGGCCCATGTCGAGGATCGGGTCGATCGCGAGGAGCAGACCGACACCCTCCAGGGGCAGGCCGAGAGTGGAGAGGGTCAGCGTGAGCATGACCGTCGCGCCGGTGGTGCCGGCCGTGGCCGCCGAGCCCACGACCGAGACGAGCGCGATCAGCAGGTACGACACGATGTTCAGCTCGATGCCGAAGAACTGGGCGACGAAGATCGCGGCGATCGCCGGGTAGATCGCGGCGCAGCCGTCCATCTTGGTCGTGGCGCCCAGCGGCACCGCGAACGAGGCGTACTCGCGCGGCACGCCGAGGTTGCGCTCGGTCACGCGCTGGGTCAGCGGGAGTGTGCCGATCGAGGAGCGCGAGACGAATCCGAGCTGCACGGCCGGCCAGACGCCTGAGAAGTACTGCTTGATCGACAGGCCGTGGCTCTTGACGAGGATCGGGTAGACGACGAACAGCACGAGCACGAGTCCGACGTAGACGGCCACAACGAACCAGACCAGCGTGAGCAGCTTGTCGGTGCCGTACTGCACGACCGCCGATGCGATGAGGCCGAGCGTGCCGAGGGGCGCGATGCGGATGATCCACCAGAGCACTCGCTGCACGATCTTCAGCGACGACTGCGTGAACGCGACGAACGGCTCGGCGCGCTTGCCGACCTTGAGCGCGGCGATGCCGACGGCGACAGAGACCACGATGACCTGGAGCACGTTGAATCCGACCGTCGAGGTGATCGCACCGGAGTCGCTTGCGGAGCTCGAGACGGTCAGACCCAGGACGTTCTGCGGAATGAGGCCCTTGAGGAAGTTCCACCACGTGCCGACCGTGTAGGGGGCGCCGGTCGTGAGCTGGTCGTGGGCGACGCGGTTACCGGGCTGGATCGTGATGCCCAGGACGATGCCGATGGTCACGGCGATGAGCGCCGTGATCCCGAACCACAGCAGGGTCTGACCCGCCAGCCGCGCGGCGTTGGTCACGTTGCGCAGTTGCGTGATGCTGGCGACGACCGCGAGGAAGATGAGCGGGACGACGGCAGCCTTCAGCAGCGTCACGTAGGACGAACCGATGGTCGACAGGGTCGCGGACAGGCCGTTGGGGTTGCCCGCGGCATCCGGACCGAGGTTCAGGGCGAGGATGCCGAGCAGGATGCCGGCGATCAGCGCGACCGTGATCTGGAAGCCGAACGAGCGGTAGAACGGCTTCTTCGGCTTGGGCGGACGCGCGGCGGGCGCGGTGGTGCTGGTGGAACTCATGAGGGGGGATATCTCCTGTTTCGGCGGATGCCGGGTGGAACTTCGCAGGGTGTCGACGTTACGTCGCGGCCGGTGCAGTCGCGAGTCACGATGACGCACGATGACGCGGGTGACACGCGAGCGCGGACCGCCCGTCACTCCAACGGCGGCGATGACCGGCGCATTCCCGGCGGTCGGGATTCGTTCCCGCCCCCTCGAGCCGCGGCTGGTCAGCTCAGGCTGGCGATGAGTTCCTGCACCCGCCCCTTGATGTCGTCACGCACCCCGCGGACGACCTCGACGGGCTGGCCCGCCGGGTCGGTCAGCTGCCAATCCTCGTAACGCTTTCCAGGGAAGATGGGGCATGCATCCCCGCATCCCATCGTGATGACGACGTCGGCCTGGCGCACGGCGTCCGTCGTCAGAATCTGCGGGGTCGCCGCGGACAGGTCGATGCCTTCTTCCGCCATCACGGCCACGGCTGCCGGGTTGACCGCGTTGCCCGGCTCGCTGCCGGCCGAGAACACATCGATGCGGTCGCCGGCGAGCGCACGGAGGTATCCGGCGGCCATCTGAGAGCGGCCGGCGTTGTGCACGCAGACGAAGAGGACGGCGGGCTTGGTGGAGTCGGTCATGGCATTCCTCGTTCGGGTGTCAGGAGAGGGCGGGCGCGGTCGGGATGATCGAGACGGGCTGAGGCCGCGGTGCGCAGCAGGCGCCGCCACGTGAAGCGCCCGAGGAGTCGAAGAGCCCGGCACCGCCGCACACGCCAGTATCGGGCAAGACCAGCTCGACACGCCGTGCGGCCTCGTGATCGCCCGCCACGTCGGCCACGACGCTGCGCACCTGCTCGTACCCGGTGAGCGCGAGAAAGGTCGGCGCGCGGCCGTACGACTTCGCGCCGACGATGAAGAAACCCGGTTCGGGGTGGGCGAGGTCGGCGGCGCCGGTGGCGGCGACCGAGCCGCACGAGTGCACGTTCGGGTCCACCTCGGCGGCGATGCGAACGGGAGCCTGCAAGGTGGAGTCGAGCTCCAGACGCAGCTCCGACAGGAACGACAAGTCGGGGCGGAACCCGGTGAGCACGACGGCCCTGTCGGCAGCGAGGTGACGACCGTCCTCCGCCACGAGGACCACGCCATCACCGGCATCCGTGACGCGTTCCACGCGGAACCCCGTCACGAGCGAGACGAGACCGGCATCCACGAACTCCTTCGCCCGGATGCCGAGGGCTCCGCGCGCGGGCAGCTCGTCTGCTTCACCCCCGCCGAACGCCTTCCGCGCGCTCGCACGACGCAGCGCCCAGGTCACCGTCGTGGACGGGTCGCGGCGCGCCATCCGTGCCAGGGCCAAGACCGCGGTGAGGGCGGAATGCCCGGAACCGACGACGACGGTGTGTCTGCCCTCGAACCCGGAGCGATCTCGGAAATCGGGGATGCGGTAGCTGAGCCGGTCGGCCGCCGCGCGCTCGCCGAGAGCCGGCAGACCGTCCGCACCCGCGGGGTTGGGGGTCTCCCACGTACCGGAGGCGTCGATGACGGCGCGTGCCGCGAGGCGGTAGTCGTCGCCGCCGGTCGGTCGGACGTGCACCGTGAAGGGCTGATCGCCGCGACCGGCATCGACGAGGCGGTCGCGTCCCGACCGCGAGACGCCGACGACGCGCGCGCCGTAACGAACACGATCGCCGAGTGCGTCGGCCAGCGGTGCGAGATAGCGACCGATCCACTGCGCGCCGGTGGGGTAGCCGCTCGGCGGCGGTGTCCAGCCCGTCGCGTCAAGGAGGCGAGCGCTGGCGGCATCGACGAGCTCGGACCAGTCGGAGAACAGGCGCACATGGCCCCACTCGGCCACCGCAGCGGCCGGAGTGTCTCCCGCTTCGAGCACGACGACCGGCATCCGGCGTTCGATCAGGTGAGCGGCGGCGGCGAGCCCCTGGGGGCCGGCGCCGATCACGACGACGGGCAGTGCGTCATCCACCGGAGTCCTCCTTCGTATCGACATCTGTCGATGGGTAAAGATTCCGGCATGCATCGACAGATGTCAATACGAGGTGCACAATCGAAAGATGCCGACGCTGCTGCCCCTCCTGACGAACACCGCCGACGGGTGCCGCTCGACCGCGCCCGCGACCGCGCTGACGGCGGACGAGGCAGAGATGCTCGCCCGCACCTTCAAGGCGCTCGGCGACCCCACGCGGGTGCGCCTGCTGTCGCTGATCGCCGCATCGCCGGGCGGTGAAGCCTGCATCTGCGATCTCACCGCACCGGTCGGCCTCTCCCAGCCGACCGTGTCCCACCACATGAAGCTTCTCGTGGATGCCGGGCTCGCCACACGTGAGCAGCGCGGGCGCTGGGCGTACTTCCGGGTCGTCACCGATGCCCTCGACCAGGCCGCGAACGCTCTCCGCCCGTGAAGGCGGTCGCGATCCGCGCGATGCGGCCCGAAGATTGGCCGGAGGTGGAGGCGATCTATCACGAAGGCCTCGCCACGGGAAACGCCAGCTTCGAGGCTGAGCCGCCCGTGTGGGAGGCCTTCGACACCGGCAAGCTCGGCGTCGGCCGGTTGGTCGCCGTCGACGCCGACGGCGGCGTCACCGGCTGGGTCGCCGCGTCGGCCGTCTCCACCCGCGAGGTGTACCGCGGCGTCGTCGAACACTCGGTGTACGTCGCCGCCCGCGCTCGCGGGGGCGGTGTGGGACGGGCGCTGCTTGCCGCGTTCGTCGAGGCGGTGGATGCCGCCGGGGTATGGACCGTGCAGTCGAGCATCTTCCCGGACAACCACGCGAGCCTCGCCCTTCACGAGCGAGCGGGGTTCCGCCGCGTCGGTCACCGGGAGCGCATCGCGCTCATGACCTACGGACCGTGGGCGGGTCAGTGGCGCGACACGATCCTGGTCGAACGTCGCCGCCCCGACGGAGCGCCGTAACGCGAGAACCCCGCCCAGGCTTTCGCGTGGACGTCAGTCCTGCAGCCAATCCACGCCGCCGCGCAGTGGCCTCCAACCGAACCGAACTCTCTCCAGCTCAACTTCGTCAGCATAGCGCGGTAGCCACTCGACTCTCCACTGCTCGAGCAACGATCCCACCTCGTCGTTGCCTCTGAAGTACATATCACCGGGAACTCCGTCTACAGCTGGCGGATCCAAGACGAACGTCCACCACTCCGCGCCGGTGTCGGGGTAGACGAACAGAAGTCGACCCACCCACGGACCAGATGTCACGCGCGCGAGTCGCCCCTGGTCACCCCAGAAGCCATTCGTGAGTTCCATGCGAGACATCCTCGACTGGTTTGCGCACCACACGCTAGGGGCAAGGCTCCCGACTGGATCGCCGATCACGTCGATCCTGCTCGCTTTCCAAAGACAGCGCGAATGCGAGAACCCCGCCCAGGCTTTCGCGTGGACGGGGTTCTCGACTGAGCGGAAGTGACAGGATTTGAACCTGCGAGGCGAGTTACCCCGCCTACATGGATTCCAGCCATGCTCCTTAGGCCGCTCGGACACACTTCCGTCGACGATCCTATCAGCCGCTGCGACAGCCGCCGTCGCTCAGGCGGTGGTGGGAAGATCACCGGCCAGCAGCAACTGCGGCACCTGCGCGAATCGCCACGCCCCGGCATCCGCGGGGCTCAGGCACCACACCAGGTCGAATCGATCCCCCGGCCACGCGGCGGGCGGGGGCGGGTCGATCGATCCGAGGTGGCTCAGGATGTCGGGGATCAGCTCGTGCTCCCACGCGACGAGCGTGCACCCCGTCGTCGTACGCAGCGCCGCGGCAAGCGCGGCCGTGTCGTCCTTCTTCCACGTCGTCTCCAGAGTGAGCCCCAGCCGCGCGGCCAACGGGGTCACCGTCTGCGCGGGGCGTTTGCTCCCCTTCTCCGGATCGGCCGCGATGAGGCGCGTCGGGCGCCCGAGACCCGCACGCACGGGCACCAGGCCCTGCGACGTGCGCGGATCGAACAACCCCACGAGGGCGCCGGCGCGGGTCCACCCGGCGACGGTGAGCGACTCGGCATCCTGCGAGCCGTCGGGCTGCACGCCGAACGGAGCCCCGGATGCCGCCGGTTTCTCCGCATGTCGGATGAGCATGATCAGCGGCGCGCCGTTGGCAGAAGCGGATGCCGAGGGCGCGCGTTCGGTCGCCGGCACGGCGCCCGACGCCACCGCGGAGCACGCCGAGAGCGCCAGCGCCGCTGCAGACCCCACGCCCGCGGTCAGGAGGGTTCGTCGTGAGAGGGCATCGCGCGCCTGCCGACGTTCGTCCATGTGTTCCTTCTCCGATCGTGCTCGCCGATCGTCACACGCCGGTCCGCGCCAACTCCACGGACCGAGCATGTTCATCGGGCGTGCTGGCAAAACGCCCAGCAGCCACACGGAACGCGGGGTCGCAAACGGTGCTCACGACGTCGCGCACACCGCGGATCGGATCCCCGTTTCGGACCCGCACCGCCGCGGGCACAGGGCGCCCGGCAGCCTAGATCGGCAGCGGTATGCGCCGGGTCTGGGCGCCCAGGTCCCACGGCTCGGTCCAGCCGAGCCGGTCGAACAGCGCGTCGATCACCATCGCGGTGAAACCCCAGACGAGATGACCCTGCACCTCGAAGGCGGGCCCGCGCCACGTCTGCCCTTCGCGCTCGATCACCGTCACCCCGCGGTTGCGCGGGTCGAGCAGGTCGGCCACCGGTGCGCGGAACACGGCGGCGGACTCCGCATCGTCGACGACACGCACGGGCGACGGATGCCGCCACCACCCCAACACGGGCGTGACGAGGTGCCCGGAGAACTCCAACGGCACCGGCGGCAGCGCGCCCAGCACCTCGACTCCGGCCGGATCGAGCCCCGTCTCCTCCTCGGCTTCGCGCAGTGCGGCGGCGATCGGTCCGGAGTCGCCGGGATCGAGCCGTCCGCCCGGAAAGGCGACCTGCCCCGGGTGAGCACGAAGCGTGGTCGCCCGTTCGAGCAGGAGGACGTCGAGATCGCGCGAGACCGCGGCATCCTCCGCCGCGCGCGCACTCGGCACGGCATCGAGCACGCCGAACAGGATCAGCACGGCGGCGGCGCGCGGCGAGACCGCTGCGGGCAGTTGGCGCCGTGGCACTCCCCAGTCCCGGCCATCGCGAGCCAGAGCGGCCAACTCGGCGCGTGCCCCGGCGGCGGAAGCGGTGGAGTCGGAGGGCACCCGTTCAGGCTACGACGCGTCGGCCGCTACGGGGTCATACGCAACTCGCCGGACGCGAAGGGGAACGGGAAAGCGATCGCGTACGGCTCGCCAGGGTCCGGCACCGGCACCAGTGCGAGCCACGTCAGCGACACGACCGTCGCGACGACGAAGAGCACGACGACACCGGTGGCCGCGCGCCCGAGAATCCGCCGCGCATCGTCATCGGATGCCGCGTGATGAACAACACGCTTGAGCGAGAGCAGCACGATGATGGCGGCCGCGACGAAGACCAGAGGGCTCGGACTCAGAACGAGTTCCGCGCACGCGCCCGGTCCCGAGGCCTGCCCGATGCACGACTGCTTCTGACCGCGCACGAACATGCCGTAGCCGCACGCGAGAAGCACCGACAGCAGGACGAGTCGACGCACGCGCTCGACGAGGATGACGCCGGGGAGCGTGCTGCTCTCGACGAGGGGAACGGCCGTGGCTGCCATGACACCTCCGTGGTCTTCCCGCCAGCCTGCCGCCCGGGAGGGGCCCGGTCAAGGAGAACGCCCTCGGTAGGGTGGTCTCTCGTGACCTCGCCTGCACCGCGGATCGGCATCGTCGTCACCGACGCCGCCTTCTACTCCGACGAAGACCCCGACCACGACACCCCGGTGCTCCTGGATGCACTCCGCGCTCGCGGCGCGGCGGCCGAGGCCGTCGTCTGGCACGACGACACCGTCGATCTCGCCGCCTTCGACCTGCTCGCGATCCGCTCCCCGTGGGACTACCCCGAGCGTCCCGATGAGTTCCAGGCCTGGCTCGAGCGCGCGGCGGCATCCACCCGCGTCGTGAACGCCCCGGCGACGATGCGCTGGAACCTCGACAAGCACTACCTCGCCGACCTCGAAGGCGCCGGCATCCGCGTGGTGCCGACCGCGTACGCGGACAGCGTCGACGACGTCCGCGCGGCGCTGGCCGCGCACGACCGCGTCGTCGTGAAGCCGGCGGTGTCGGCGGGGGCGCGCGACACCGGCCTCTTCGACGCCGACGACGAGCGGGCCCTCGACCTGGCGACACGGATCATCGAGGCCGGCGACACCGCGATGATCCAGCCCGAGGTGCCCGAACTGTCCCGCGGGTGGGAGAAGGCCCTCTACCTCATCGACGGACGATTCACGCACGCCATCTCCAAGGGCGCCCTGCTCGAAGTGGGCGGCGGACTCATCGGCGGCGTCTACGAGGAACATCCCGAACAGGTACCCGCCTACGACGACGAGATCGCCTTCGCCACCGCCGTCGTGCAGGCGGTGCAGGCCGTCACCGGCGGTCCGCTCCCCCTCTACGCCCGTGTCGACACCGTGCGCTCGCGGGCCTACGGCCTGGCGCTGCTGGAGGTCGAGCTCGTCGAGCCCGCCCTCAACCTGCACGTCGCACCGCACGTCACCGATGCCGTCGTCGATGCGCTTCTCACGGCGGCGCGAGGCGGAGCGTCCTAGCGGCGCCGGCGCCGACCGCGCGGCAGGAGGCTGACGACGAGCGGGACGAGCGACGCGATCATCATCGCCACACCGAAGACCTCGTCGGTCACCCGCAGCAGGATGCCGCCGATGAGCAGGATGCCGAAGACCACCGCAGCAAGGCCACGCTGAGCGATCCGCTCCAGACGATCGAGTCGGCGTTCGAGGCGCGACATGTCGACCGACACCGTGCCCTCCTCGAAACCCGTGATGAGCCCGTCGAGGCGTCCGGGCAGACGCCACGCGGTCGTGGCGACCTCCGCGACCTGCGCGAGCGCGTCCTTCACGACGTTGCCGCCCTCATCACGCAGCACCTGACCGGCGAACGGCTCGATGCTCTCCCAGATGTTGTAGTCGGGCTCCAGCGTGCTGCAGACGCCCGAGGTGAGCGAGATGGCGCGCACGATCAGCAGGAAGTTCTCCGGCAACTGGAACGGCAGGCTCCGCACGACATCGCCGAACTCCTCCGCGAAGTCGCGGAACTCGCGGGGATCGACCTCGCGCAGTTGCGCGAACCCCATGCCGCCGAAGCGGGCGAACAGTTTCGCGTAGGCACGCTCGAGCTCGCGCGTGTCGGCGCCGGGCAAGAGCGCGCCGACATCGCGAATGCCCTGCACCAGTCTCTTGCTGTCGCGAGCCGCGACGGCCAGCAGCACGGTACGAAGCCCTGAGCGCAGCCGGTCGTCGACGATGCCCATCATGCCGAAGTCGATGAAGGTCAGTGTCCACGCCGGCGCCGCGGCATCCGCGCCGGCGGGGCGGGGCGTCACGAAGACGTTGCCCGGGTGCGGATCGGCGTGGAAGAAACCCGTGCGGAACAGCTGCGTGAACATGGTCGTCGCGAAGGCCTCGGCCACCTCCACGGGATCGATGCCGGCCGCGCGCAGGCCCGCGACGTCGGAGATCTTGATCGCCGTCACATCCTGCAGCGCCAGCACCTTGCGCGTCGAGCGCTCCCAGACGACCTCCGGCACGGCGACGGCGGGATCATCCGCCATGTCCGCGGCGAATCGCTCCGCGTTCTGCGCCTCGTGCAGGTAGTCGATCTCCTCGCGCGACGTCGCCGCGAACTCCTCGGCCAGAGCGGGCGCATCGACGCGGTCCGAGACCAGTCGCACGCGACTCAGCCACCCTGCGACTCGGCGCAGCGCCGCCAGGTCGACGTCGACGATCTCGTCGATCCCCGGGCGCTGCACCTTCACGACGACGGCGCCGAATCCGCTCAGCGTCGCATCTGCCGGCGTCAGTCGGGCGCGGTGCGCCTGCCCCAGGGATGCCGCGGCCACCGGAGTCTCGTCGAACCAGGCATACGCGCGCTCCAGCGGCATCCCGAGCTGCGCCTCCGCTGCGGCGCGGATATCGGCGAAGGGCACGGGCGGCACCTCGTCCTGCAGCCCCTCGAGTTCTTTCGTGATCTCCGGCGGCAGCACGTCCAGACGCGACGACATGAACTGGCCGACCTTGATCATGAGACCGCCGAGGTCGACGGCGAGCGCGTGGAAGCGGCGGGCGATGCGCTGCATCCGCGCGCTGCGCGAGCGCGCGGCGAGGCGCGCGAGGCCCACGCGCGGCAGGAACAGGTCGTACCACCAGGTCTGCGCCAGCGACAGTGCGGCGAAGCGGAGGATGCGCCGGTACCGCGCACGTGAGCCGGACTGCACCGCCGATCAGCCCTGTGCGAGCAGCGCGTACACGCGGCGACGGGCCTCGTCGAGGATCTCGACGGCGCTCTGCACCTGCTCCGGCGTGCCGGTGCGCCCCACCTGCCCGACGGCCTGCGCGAGCGCGAAGCCGGCCTTCGGCAGCGCGCTCATGCGGCCGCCGTCGCGCTGACCCGGTGTCTCCCAGGGCGCCGGACGGTCCGCGGAGGCTTCCGCCTCGGCGCGACCGGCGTCGGTGAGCGCATACGTCTTTCGGCCGTTCGCCTCCTCGGCGAGGATCAGGCCCTCGTCGGCCAGCATCTGCAGCGTCGGGTACACCGAGCCGGCGCTGGGCTTCCACGCGCCGTCGCTGCGCTGTTCGATCTCCTGGATGATCTGGTAGCCGTGCATCGGCTGCTCGGACAGCAGGGCCAGCACCGCCGCGCGCACGTCACCTCGTCCCATGCGGGGGCCGGTGCGCTGCTCGAAGGACGCGCGGAGATTCTCCATCGCCTCCCACATGCCCGCTGAACCGGCCGCGAAGGACCCGGAGCCGAACCCGCGTCCGCCGAAGCTCGGACCGGAGAATGAACCGTTCATGATGCCTCCCGAAATCGCGCCGATCATTCGGCGATAGTGAACGATATATCGTTCACCTATGTTCGCGCCGTGAGTTCTCGCGCGCTCAGCCGAGGAACTGGAACGGGTCGAACTCTTCGATGGGGATCACGCGCACGCGCGGCAGCTGGGCGTCGAAAGCATGCACGTCGTATTCGAGATCGAAGAACTCGATACCCGGGACGGCGGCGAACTCGCTGCTGCGGAACTCGTGGAATCCGATCAGCCCGACACGTCGGTCGTCGTCGACGAGTGCTGCGAGGTCATCGACGAAGTCACGGTCGTGGCTGACGAGAACGACGTCGCCGCTGCGGTCCTCCAGCGCCCGCAGCGTCCGCTGGATGGCGAGGTCGACGACCTTCGCGTCGGCGGGGCCCGACAGCGGCACCGGGGTGTAGCCCAGCGCCAGCAGCGCCTGCACGAATGGCATTGGCAGATGCGTCGACGCATTCAGGAAGAAGAGGCCGCGCACCGGCTGCTGCCAGCGCTCCTCGAGGAAGCCCAGGAGGCGATCCCACCGGGGACGCTCGTCGGGCTGCGGGCGACGGCCGAGGATCGATCCGCCGAGCGTGGCATCGATGTTCTCGCCGTCCACGAGGATCCAGCTGGTGCGGTCCGTCACGTTGCCTCCCTCGGCATCCGCGCGCACCCGCCCGGGCCGCGCCCTTCGACGCTAGCAGGGACGCACGAGCTCACTCGTCGCCGCGGGAGAACATCCGGCGCAGCACGAAGAAGACGATCACCGCGACGACCAGCACCACGACGAGCTTGGCCACGAACCACAGCACGCTGAAGATCACGTTGACGATCACCCAGGCGATCGCGATCGCCACGATCACGCCGACGACGCTCCAGAGAGTGCTCCTGCTCATGCGTCCAGCGTAGGGGCGTGCGCCGTCGCGCCGCGCGTCAAGCGGCCGCCAGCGCGGCGGCGATCGGCGTCGAGCCGGTGTTGAAGCTCACGGTGCGCCCTCGCGTCGCCGGCTCGTCGACCGCGGCCGCGAGCACCGCGGCGACGTCGGCGCGCGACACCGAGGTGCCCGACTCGGCATCCGTCTCGATCAGACCGGTGGCTGCGTCGTCGGTCAGGCTGGACGGCGCCAGGATCGTGAAGTCGACGCCGCTCGCGCGCAGATGATCATCGGCAGCGGCCTTCGCCTCGGCGTAGGCGAAGAAGCCGTTGTCGGGGTCGACGCCATGGTCTGCTCCAGCACCGAAATAGGACACCATGATGAACCGGTCGACGCCCGCCGCCACGGCGGCATCGATCGTGCGGATCGCGGCGTCACGGTCGACGGCGTAGGTGCGGGCCGCGTCACCGCCGCCGGCGCCCGCCGACCAGATCACGACGTCGGAGCCGCGGACGAGGTCGGTCAGCTGCGCGATGTCGAGACCCGCGACGTCGGCCACCTCGGGATGAGCCCCGGCAGCCGCCACATCGTCGGCGTGATCCGCATTGCGGATCACCGCCCTCACGTCGTGTCCGGCCCGAACCAGCAGCGGCTCGGCCTGCAGCGCGACCTTGCCGTGCCCGCCGATGATCAGGATGCGTGCCATGGTTCCAGCCTACGCGCGGCCGCCTACGCTGGAACCATGACCGCCACGATCGCTCTCGTTCTCGTCGCCAACGCCGCAGACGGCTCCCTCACCACCTTCCGCCTCGCCGACGGCACCCTCGAGCGCCTCGCCGTGACCGAGGGACTGACGGGATGCTCCACCTTCGCCGTGGATGCCGCGCGCGACCTCGTCTACGCGGCGGTCAAGGGGGATCCTGCCGGCATCGTCACCCTCTCGCTCGACCGTACGAGCGGCATCCTCACTCCGCTGTCGCGCCGCGATCTCCCCGCCGGCGGCATGAACTACCTCGCGCTCACGCGCGACGGCTCGGCCCTTCTCGGCGCGAGCTACGGCGGTGGCTACGGCATCCTCTCCCCCATCGTCGACGGCGTCGTCGGCGAGCCGGTGTCGACGATCTCCTACCCCAACCTGCACTCGGTGCTGCCGAGCGCTGACGGCCGGTTCGCCTACTTCGTCTCGCTCGGCGCCGACCTCGTCGCCCAGTACGCGATCGCCGACGAGCTCGCCCTCGTCCCGCTGGAACCCTCGACCGTGGCGGCCCCCGTCGGCAGCGGACCGCGCCATCTGCTGGTGAACGACGCGCAGGATGCCGTCTACGTCATGACCGAGTTCTCCGGCGAGGTGCTGCATTACGCCCGCGATACGGCGACCGGCACGCTGGAGCTGGTGGGCGCGGCATCCGCCTTCGACCGCTCGAAGGGTCTCGGCCACAGCGAGTTCGGCGCCGATCCCCTCGCCCACCACTTCATCTGGGGCGCCGACCTGCACGCCGGCGCGGACGGCCGCGTGCTGTGGGCGTCGGAGCGCACCGAGAGCACGCTCGCCGCGGTTGCGGTGGCCGCCGACGGCAGCCTCTCGGATGCCGCGACCTTCACCGTCACCGAGCAGCAGCCCCGCGGCTTCGCCACGAGCGCCGACGGCCGCTACCTCGTGGCCGCCGGCGAGAAGTCGACGTCGGTGTCGCTGTACGCCGTGGACGGCGAGCGCCTCGAGCTGCTCCAGCGCGCCGAGACCGGCAACGGCGCCAACTGGGTGCGCTTCATCGACTGACGCCCCGTCGTCCGTCCCGCCTCGCCGCATCCGCCGACCGATGACGACCAGAGCGGACGGATGAACCGCCTCAGAGGCCGACCATCTCCGCGCTGCGCTCCCACAGGCGCGCGGCGATGACCGGATCGGCGGCGACCGGCGAGGTGCGCGCCAGGCGGTTGGCGACGTAGTAGCCGCCGTGCTCCCAGTCCAGACCTGGCTTGCCCAGCGCGAGCCAGGCCAGCCGCGCCCCGCCGACATCGGTCGAGGTCAGCAGCCGGCTCGTCACGGGATTGGTGTACATGAAGCGCCACGGTCCCTTGGCCGTGGCCGCGAAGCTGCTGCCGATCACGCCCGGGTGGAATGCGGCCGCCGCCACACCGTCGTCGCCCCAGCGCCGCTCGATCTCCTTCGTGAACAGGATGTTCGCGAGCTTCGCGTTGCCGTATGCCGAGCTCGCAGAATATCGCCGCTCGGCGTTGAGGTCGTCGATGTCGAAGCGCGAGAAACGTCGCGCGGCGACGCTCGAGGTCTGGATGACCGCGGCTCCGGAGTCGACGAGGCGATCGCGCAGCAGATTGGTGAGCAGGAACGCCGCCAGATGGTTCGTCTGGAAGGTCGCCTCGAATCCGTCGACCGTGACGGTGCGATCGCCGAAGATGCCGCCCGCGTTGTTCGCGAGGACGTCGATGCGCGGATAGCTCGCCCGCAGTTCATCGGCGAGCGCGCGCACCTGCGCGAGGACGGCGAAGTCGGCGACGTGGAACGGCATGCCGATCCCCTCGGCCACCTGCCGGGTCCGCCGCGGGTCGCGCCCGACGACCACGACCCGCTGCCCGGCCAGGGCGAGCTGTCGGGCCGCGGCGGCACCGATGCCGCTGCTGGCTCCCGTGATCACGATCGTGCGGGGGTCGTTCTCGTTCATGCCGGGAGGGGTCATGCGGCGAGTCTACGTCCGCCGACAGAGGGTCCTGCCGGGCCGCCCCCTGCATGACCGCGACCCGACAGGAGTGCAGGGGTCAGGGCGAGGGGATGCCGCCGTTGACGTTCAGCGTTTCGCCGATGACATAGCTGGACTCGGCCGATGCGAGGAACACGTAGGCGGGGGCGAGTTCGGCGGGCTGGCCCATTCGCCCGAGCGCGGTGTCCTCGCCGAAGCTGTCGAGCTTGTCCTGCGGCTGGCCGTCGGTGGGCTGCAGCGCCGTCCAGATCGGCCCGGGCGCGACCGCGTTGACGCGGATGCCCCGGGGTGCGACCTGTTGGGCGAGCGCCTTCGTGAACGCATTGATCGTGGCCTTCGTCGACGCGTAGTCGACGAGCACATCAGAGGGCTTGTACGCCTGGATGGAGGTCGTGTTGATGATCGACGAGCCGGGTTCGAGGTGCGCGAGGGCGGCCTTGGTGATCCAGAACATCGCGTACACGTTGGTCTTGAACGTGTCGTCGAACTGCTCGTCGCTCAGGGTCTCGAGATCTTCGTTGAAGATCTGCTTGCCCCCGTTGTTGACGAGGATGTCGAGTCCGCCGAGGCCGTCGACGGTCTTCTCGACCAGGTCGCGGCAGTAGGCGGCATCCTTCAGATCCCCCGGAAAGGTGAGCGCCGTGACGCCGGCGTCGCGGATGAGCCCGGCGATGCGCTGCGCGTCCTCCTCCTCTTCGGGCAGATAGGAGATCGCGACGTCGGCGCCTTCGCGCGCGAACGCGATCGCGGTGGCGGCACCGATGCCCGAGTCGCCGCCGGTGATGAGGGCGCGGCGGCCGCGCAGACGCCCGGTTCCGCGGTAGGTGTCCTCGCCGAGATCCGGACGGGGCGTCAGTTCGGCCTCGAGGCCGGGTTCCGGCATCCGCTGCTTCTGCGGCTCGATGTCGGCATAGAGGGCGGCCGGGTCGGTGAACGTGTACTGGTCGCGGGTCATTCCGGCAGTCTCGGCGACCGGGCGCCGCCGCGCAGGTGGATTGACAGTGCCGTCGGGCGGTGTTAGCGCGCGCGGGCGCGCTCGTCCGTCCCGTCGTGCCGCCATGCCTCGTCCACAGCGACATCTGCGGCCGGACGACCGGGGGCGGCGCGGCCGCGGCGTGCGATCGCGACGTTCACGACGCCCAGCGACAGGACGATCGCCGCGGCCAGGGCCGGCACGGCCATCGCGACGCCCAGCGAAACCTCTTCGGCGATCCAGCCGGTGGCCGCCGCGGCGAGCGCCTGCGCGAGCGTGAGGGCGGAGCTGAGCAGCGTCATGGTCGTCGCCGATCGTCCGCGCGGGGCACGCTCACCCGCGAGCGAGAACAGCGTCACCAGCGTCGGCCCGACCCCGAGGCCCATGACGAGCAGCCAGCCGGCGACCACGCCCAGGCTCGACGAGGTCGCATACCCGACGGATGCCGCCGTCAGCACTCCCGCGAAGGCGAGCCAACGGTGGCGCAGGGCGAAGCGCGCGGGCAGCAGCACGACGCCGAGGGCCAGCACCGCGGAGCCGATGCCCATGAGCCCGTAGAGCAGGCCCGCCTGCGCCTCGTCGCCCGCAGCCCGCGCGAAGGCCGTCAGTGACGTCAGCGCCGCGCCGAAGAACATTCCCACCCCGAACGTCGCCGCCACCAGCACGAGCATCGAGGGCGTCAGCACCGCGCGGAAGGCGGCGCGCTCCGCCGCGGTGTCGGCGCGACTCTGCAGCAGGCGCGCGGTGGGGTGCAGCGCGAACGCGAGCACGAAGCCGAAGCTGAGCGCTGCGGCCACCGCGATCGGAGCCCACGGTGCGATGAGGGCTGCGAGGATGCCGACCAGGAACGGGCCGATGACGAAGGCCGTCTCGTCGGCAGCCGACTCGTACGACATCAGCCGCGAGGTCGTCTTCGTGCGCCGCTCGGGAGCGATGCGCGCGGCGACGATGGCCAGCAGCCGGCTGCGCGACATGGCCGCCGCCTGCGGTCCGGTCAGCCCGATCGCCAGAGCCGCCGCCAGGATCACGCCCGGGGGCGCCTCCGCCGTCGCGACCAGCGGGAACAGCGCGAGCAGGATGCCGTTGGCGAGCCCCACCGGGACGAGCACGCGCCGCTGTCCGTGTCTGTCCACGAGATCGCCCATGATGGGGCCCGCGATGACGACGCCGATGCCGACGGCGGCCGAGGTGAGCCCGCCGAAGCCGACCGAGTCGGTCGCGTGGACGACGAGCATGAGCACGCCGACGGTCATCATCGCGAAGGGCAGACGTGCAACGAATGCGATCGGCCAGTAGGCCCATCCGGTGTGCGCGATCAGCGATGAACGACCGCTGGCGGTCGAGGGGTGGTGCACGGGGTTCCTCCGGGACATGGGCTCGTTGTTCACGTGCCGCCTTGCCCTCCGAACGAATCCGGGGCCGGGTGCCGTCCGCGACGTCGCGGTCGGATGGCTGGGTGGAGCAGGTAGATGCACTTCGCGCTCCGCGAAGGAGCACGACACTCGAGTGTACCGGATGGATATCTCCGGTGGTCTGACCACACGGCGAAATCGGAGTAGCATCGAACGGTCCCCGACCGCCAGCGACAACGGTGCCGCCTCCTCACAGATGGGCACCCGCGCATGTCAGTCGCCACCTCCTCCCTGCCGATTCCGGTCGCAGGGGCCAGACGCCGTGCACGCGTGGCACCCTGGCTGCGCGTGAGCGCCGCGGTGTTCGCCGTGGCATGGGGCGGCAACGAGTTCACGCCGTTGCTGGTCACCTACCGGCTGGAGCAGCACCTCAGCGCTCTGACCGTGAACCTCCTCCTCGGCGCGTATGTCCTCGGCATCGTGCCGGCCCTGCTCATCGGCGGCCCCCTCTCGGATCGGTTCGGCCGCCGGGCCCTCGCCCTGCCCGCACCCGTCCTCGCGCTCACCGGTTCCGCCGTTCTCGCCGCCGGCGGCGGATCGGCCGCGCAACTCTTCACCGGCCGGGTCTTCTCGGGCCTCGCGCTCGGTCTCGTGATGGCCGTGGGCACGGCCTGGATCAAAGAGCTCTCGGCAGCTCCGTTCGACACCGGCGCCGACGCCGGCGCCGGTGCGCGCCGCGCGGCGCTCGTGCTGACGGTCGGGTTCGCCCTGGGAGCCGCGGTGGCAGCCGCCATCGCGCAGTCGGGGACGGCTCCGGAAGTGCTGCCGTATCTCGTCAACATCCTGCTGTGCGCGCTCGCTCTCGCGCTCATGTGGTCGGCCCCCGAGACGCGCACGCGCAGCGCGCACCCCGGTCGACTGCGCGACGACCTCCGTATCCCGGCGGCGACTCACCGCCGCTTCGTGTTCGTCGTCGCCCCGCTCGCCCCGTGGGTGTTCGGCACGGCGGCGAGCGCCTATGCGATCCTGCCCGTGCTCTTCTCCGCCCAGGTGCCCGGCTTCGAAGTCGGGTTCGCGGGTCTGCTGTGTCTCATCGCGCTCGGATGCGGTGTGGCAGCCCAGAGCCTCGTGCGGCGCATCGATCGGGCCGGCAGCGCGCGGACGATCATCGCGTCCTTCGCGGCAACGGCGATCGGGCTGGCCCTCGCGGCAGCGGCGGCGCTGAGCATGTCACTGGCCGTCGCGATCATCGCCGCGGCAGCTCTGGGCACGGCCTACGGCTTCCTGCTGGTCACCGGCTTGCAGGAAGTGCAACGGATCGCCGGCCCCGACGATCTGGCCGGTCTGACCGCCGTCTACTACTCCCTCAGCTACCTCGGATTCTTCGTTCCGGCCCTACTCGCCTCGCTGAGCCCTGTGATCGGGTACCCCCTGCTGTTCGGGGCAGGCACCCTCTTCGCCCTCGTCAACCTGGTGGCGACGTCGGCGGCGCACCGCCGCTGCTGAGGTCGGCGGCGCTCAGGCGGAGAAGAACGCTTCCGCCGCGCGGCTGAGGGCGAACAGGTCGGCCGTGCCGGCGAGCTCGCGGGCGGAGTGCATCGAGAGGATGGGAATGCCGACGTCGACGGTGCGGATGCCGAGTCGCGTCGCCGTGATCGGCCCGATCGTCGACCCGCAGGGCACGGCGTTGTTCGAGACGAACTCCTGCGAGACGACGCCCGCGGCGTCGCACCAGCCGTGCCACGCGGCCGCACCGGCGGCATCCGTCGCGTAGCGCTGATTCGCGTTGATCTTCAGGATCGGACCACTGCCGAGGACGGGCTGGACGACGGGGTCGTGCTTTTCGGGGTAGTTCGGGTGCACGGAGTGGCCGACATCGCTGGAGACACACCAGGATGCCGCGAGTGCCCGCAGCTGCTCGTCGCGATCGGCCCCGAGTCCGCGCTGCACCCGCTCGATCACGTCCGACAGGAACGGGCCGGCGGCGCCGGAGCGCGTCGCCGAGCCGACTTCCTCGTGGTCGAAGACCGCGAGCATCGGGATGTGCGCGGTGTCGGACGGCGCGGCGACGAGGGCGGTGACGCCGGCGTGCACCGACGCGAGGTCATCGAGACGGCCGCTGGCGAAGAAGACGTCGTCCTTGCCGAAGACAGCGCCGCGCGCGGCGTCGGCGGTCACGATGTCGTAGCCACGAATGCGTGCGGCGTCGATGCCGGCGGCGGCCGCGAGCTCACCGAGCAGGTCGGCCGACGCGGCGTCGCCGAGCCCCCAGACGGGCTGGGTCTGGGTCTGCTTGTTCAGAGCGAGGTGGTCGTTGGCCTCACGGTCGAGGTGGATCGCGAGCTGCGGCAGACGCAGCAACGGCCCGGTTGCGGTCAACACGGCGGAGCCGTCATCGAGTACCAGACGCCCGGCGAGGCGCAGCTCGCGATCGAGCCAGGAGTTCAGCAGCGGGCCGCCGTAGATCTCGACTCCCGCCTGCAGCCAGCCGAAGCGACCGGTGGTCGGCTTCGGCTTGAGCTTCAGCGCCGGGGAGTCGCTGTGGGCGCCGAAGACGTGGATGCCGGTGCGCGCATCGGCCGCACGCGGCACCACCCAGGCGATGACGGCGCCGTCGCGCACGACGACGTACCGCCCGCCCGCAGCGAGCGACCACGCCTCTGCCTCGACGAGGGAGGCGAATCCGGCATCCTCCAGCCGTCGCGCGACCTCCGCAGCCGCGTGGAAGCTCGAAGGAGACGCGGCGACGAAATCGGCGAGATCGTCGGCGTGGGCGCGGGCGGCAGCGGAAGCGGGCATCTCCTCAGCGTAGTTCGGGGTCCGGGCTCATGCCGCGCGGCGTCGCGCCGCCGCGCGCTGAACGATCAGCGCGATCAGCCGCCACCCCAGCAGGAAGACGGCGAGCACGATGCCCGCGACGATCACGAACGACACGGCGATGCCCTGGCCCGACACGACGCGCAGCAGCATGCCGCCCGCGAGCGTCATCGCCCACACCGGCAGCCCGGTGCGAGCGAGCGCGCGCGGCGCCCGCCACGCCTGCGCAATCAGCCAGCCGAGCACGAGAGCCGCCAGAAACGGCCACGCCGTGATGGCGAGTCCCGTCCACACGTCGGAATCGTGGCTGGCTCGACCCACGGCCGCGAAGGTGACGACCAGCGCCGCGTCGAGGGCGAAGGAGAGGAGGACGGAAGCGGATCGTGACATGCCTCCATCCTCCTCCCGTCGCGCGGTGGGTCAGTTGAGCGCGCGGGTGCCCGCGGGGATCACACCGTCGGCGTAGAGGCTGCGGGTGACGTCCTGGAACGCGGTCAGCGCGACCCGCTGCGTCAGCGGACCGTACGAGATTCGGGCGACGCCGAGCCGCTCGTATTCCCCCGCGGAGAGGGCACCGGGAAGGCCGATCACACTCACCGACCGCTCACCGATGCCCGCGACGAGCTGCGCGGTCGCTTCGGCATCGAGCACCCCCGGGACGAACACCGAGGTCGCGCCGGCATCGAGGAAGGCCCGTCCGCGTGCGATGGCGTCGTCGATCGAATCGGCCAGCGGGCGCTCGCCTCCGCGGACGACCGCGTCGGTGCGGGCGTTGAGCGCGAACGGGACGCCCTCGGCATCCGCGGCGGCGACGGCGGCCGCGACCCGAGCGACGGACTCGTCGAACGGGCGCAGGCGATCCTCCATGTTCGCACCGACGACACCGACCGCGATCGCGCGGCGGATCGTGTCGGCGGGGTCGTCGTACCCGTCGTCGAGATCGGCACTGACCGGAACCTCACCGGCGACGGCGACGATGCGCCCGACCATGTCGAGCGTCGTCTCCAGCGGAATCGTCCCATCCTCGTAGCCGAAGGATGCGGCGATGGAGTGCCCGGCGGTCGCCAGGGCGCGCGTCTCGGGCAGCGCGAGGACGGCTTTCGCGGAGACCACGTCCCACACGTTGGCGACGCGGAGGATCTCGGGGGCGGCGTACAGGTCGCGCAGGCGCTGAGCGCGGGCGGCGAGGGAGGCATCTGTCATGTCTCCAGCCTGACCACCGGATGCCGCGGGCACCATCTCTTGACACGGTCTTCTCAGCAGCCTCGTGGGAATGCGGGGGCGCGCGGCCGGTGTTGGAACCCGCATGACCACTGTGGGAATCATCGGAGCAGGACACATCGGCAGCGCGCTCGCAGAGGGCCTCGTCGGACGTGGGTACGACGTCGTCATCAGCAACTCGCGGGGACCCGAGACGCTCGAAGGGCTGGTGGCCCGCTTGGGCGCGAACGCGCGCGCGGCGACGCCCGCCGAAGCAGCGGAAGCCGCGGACTGGGCGATCGTCACCGTTCCCTTGAAGGCGATCGCCGACATTCCGGCCGCGCCGTTGGCCGGCAAGGTCGTGCTCGACACGAACAACTACTACTGGGAGCGCGACGGGCGCATCGACGCACTCGAGGCCAAGGAGACGACCACGACGCAGATGGTTCAGGACCACCTCGCCGACGCACGCGTCGTGAAGGCGTTCAACCACATCCCCGCCGCCGCCATCCTCACCGACGGCGCCCCGGCCGGCACCCCCGGTCGTCGCGCGCTCGCGATCGCGAGCGACCACGCGGATGCCGCGGCCCTCGCGACCGCCGTCTACGACGAGTTCGGCTTCGACACCGTCGACATCGGCTCGGTCGCCGAGAGTTGGCGGGTCGAGCGCGACCAGCCCGCCTACGTCGTCCGTCAGGACGCCGACGAGCTCCGCGCGAACCTGGCCCGAGCGACCCGCTGAGACACGCCGTCAGCGCGCGACGATCTCGTCCGCGTTGTCGGCGATCCAGCCCATCAGCGGGAGCACTCGCTGCATGAGCTCGTCGCCGCGGGCGGTGAGCGCATACTCGACGCGCGGCGGCACCTCGGGGTAGGCGGTACGCACGACCAGGCCGTCGGCCTCGAGGGTGCGCAGCGTCGACGCGAGCATCTTCTCGCTGATGCCGTCGACCGCTCGCCGCAGTTGACCCCACCGGGCCGTGCCCTCGCTGAGCGCCAGCAGCACGAGAATGCCCCACTTGCTCATCACGTGGTCGAGCACGGTGCGCGTGGGGCAGTTCTCGGTGAAGACCTGGTCGTGCTGTGTCCGGATTTCCGCGAGACTTACCGCCATGTGGGTACCTTACCGAAAAGTGGGTACCCGATCGACGGAATGCATCGAAGGCCCCGCAGGGTTCTTCTCCTCGGACCCCAAGGAAAGGACCTCCCATGACCATCCTCGTCACCGGTGCCAGCGGGCACCTCGGCCGCCTCGTCATCGACGCACTGCTGTCTCGCGGCGCCACGGCATCCGACATCGTCGCCGGCGCGCGCACCCTCTCCGCGATCGATGACCTCGCCGCGCGCGGCGTGCGCACCGTGCACCTCGACTACAACGACCCCGCGACGATCGCGGCGGCGCTCGACGGCGTCGACACCGTGCTGCTGGTCTCGGGCTCGGAGGCGGGCCGCCGCTACGCCGGCCACAAGAACGTCATCGACGCAGCCGCCGCCGCCGGCGTTGCGAAGTTCGTCTACACGAGCGTGTCGAAGGCCACGAGCTTCGACTGGCCGCTGGGTGCCGAGCACAAGGCCACGGAGCACGCCCTGTCCGCGAGCGGGCTGCCCACCGTGATCCTGCGCAACGACTGGTACACCGAGAACTACGTCGGCGACGTGCAGCGCGCCGCCGAGTCCGGCGTCATCGCAGCCTCGGTCGCCGACGGCCGGGTCGCCCCCGCGGCCCGCGCCGACTATGCCGAAGCCGCCGCGGTGGTGCTCCTGGAAGACGGACACATCGGTGAGGTCTACGAGCTCGCGGGCGATGCGAGCCTCGGCTACGCCGACCTCGCCGCCGCCGCCGCCGAGGCCCTCGGGCGAGAGGTCGCCTACGTGCCGGTTTCGCGCGACGACTTCGTCGCCGCGCTGCAGGGATCGGGACTCGACGCCGGAACCGCCGAGTTCGTGGCGAGCATGGAGGACGGCATCCGCGGTGGCGTCCTCGCCGACACCGACGGCACGCTGTCGCGCCTCATCGGCCGCCCGACGACTCCCGTCGTCGACACGTTCCGCGCCGCGCTGGCGGGCTGAATCGACGGCTCGAGGCGGTCGGCACGGCGCTCACTCCGGTCGCCCGATCGCCTCGAGCCACCGCAGCCACACCTCACTCAGGGTGGGGTAGGCCGGCACGGCGTGCCACAGCCGCGCGAGCGGAACCTCGCCGACGATCGCGATCGTCGCCGCCTGCAGAAGCTCTGCCGTATCCGCACCGACGAGGGTCGCTCCCACCAGCACGCCCCGATCGGTGTCGATGACCGCCCGCGCGTGCCCGCGATAATCGGCGGAGCGCGTGCTCGCCCCCGCGATGTTCGCGAGGTCGTAGTCCACGACCCGGACGGCGAGCCCTTCCTTCTGCGCCTGCGCGGCCGTCCGGCCGACGGCGGCGACCTCGGGCGAGGTGAACACGACCTGCGGGACGGCGACGTGGTCCGCCGTCGCGACGTGGGTGCCCCACTCCTGGTCGTCGACGGCGCGGCCGCGGGCGCGGGCCGCGATGACGTCACCGGCCGCCCGCGCCTGGTACTTGCCCTGATGGGTCAGCAGTGCCCGGTGGTTGACGTCGCCGACGGCGTACAGCCAGTCGCTGCCGCGAACCCGCATCGTGTCGTCGACATCCAGCCACGAGCCGGGCGTCAGATCGGCCGTCTCCAGGCCCACGTCCCCCGTCCGAGGCACGCGCCCCGTCGCGACGAGGATCTCGGATGCCGTGATCTCGCCGTCGGCCAGCGTCACCGTGACCGCGCCGGTCGCGGCATCCCGCGATACCGCCTGGATCTCGGCGCCGGTGCGCACCTCGACGTCCGCCGCGCGCAGGGCTGTCGCCACCGCTTCGCCGGCGAACGGCTCCATCCCCCCCAGAAGGCCGGAACGGGCGAGCACGGTGACGTGGCAGCCGAACGAGGCGTACGCGGTCGCCATCTCGCACGCCACGACCCCGCCGCCGAGAATGACGAGAGAGTCGGGCACCCGATGTGCGCCCGTCGCTTCGCGCGAGGTCCACGGTGCGCAATCGGCGAGTCCGGCGATGTCCGGCAGCAACGCCGCCGATCCGGTGCAGACGGCGACGGCGTGCCGGGCGCGCAGCACGACGGCATCCGTCCCGCCCTGGCGCACCGTGACCTCCCGCGGGGCGCTCAGACGCCCGTGGCCACGGACGAGGGCGATGCCGGCACCGTCGAGCCACTCGACCTGTCCGGAGTCGTTCCAGTCGTGCACGATCTCGTCGCGCCGGCGAAGCACCGCCGCGACGTCGACAGGCCCGGACGGGGCGGCTGCCAGGGCGCCGGGGGCATCGGCGGCGTCGGCGCGGGCGGCGCCGGCGCGCAGCAGCACCTTCGACGGCATGCACGCCCAGTAGCTGCATTCGCCCCCGACGAGCTCGGACTCGACGATCGCCACCGTCAGCCCTCCCTGCACGGCACGGTCGGCGACGTTCTCGCCCACGGGCCCGGCACCGATCACGATGAGGTCGTACTCTGCGGATTCCATCCCTCACGCATACCCGACTGTGACGCCAGATTCCAGCCCCTGTCACGGTGTCGGAGGGATGTGGTTGGGTGGATCATCCGACCCCGGAGGACGTATGGCGATCGAGTTCCGCTCCGTCACGAAGCGCTTCGCTGACGGCACCACCGCTGTGGACGACTTCAGCCTCGTCCTGCCCGCGCACAAGACCACCGTGTTCGTGGGCTCCTCGGGCTGCGGCAAGACGACACTGCTGCGGATGATCAACCGCCTCATCGAGCCGACCAGTGGCGAGATCACGATCGACGGAGAACCCATCCGCGACCGCAACCCCGTGCAGCTGCGCCGCGGCATCGGCTACGTGCTGCAGAACGCAGGACTGCTCCCCCACTTCAGCGTCGTCGACAACGTCGCCACGGTTCCGGTCCTGAACGGCACTCCGAAGAAGCAGGCGCGAGCGCGCGCCCTCGAGCTGCTGGACATCGTCGGTCTCGATCGGTCTCTGGCCGATCGCTACCCCCGTCAGCTCTCCGGCGGACAGCAGCAACGCGTCGGCGTCGCGCGCGGCCTCGCCGCCGACCCCAACATCCTGCTGATGGACGAGCCGTTCGGCGCCGTCGACCCGATCGTCCGCAAGGAACTGCAGGCCGAGACCATCCGCCTGCAGCGCGACCTCGACAAGACGGTCGTCTTCGTCACCCACGACATCGACGAGGCCTTCCTGCTGGGCGACCAGGTCGTCATCCTCGAAAAGGGCGCCCACATCGCCCAGGTCGGCACCCCCGACGAGATCATCGCCGCGCCTGCCAGCGAGTTCGTCGCCGAATTCGTCGGCGTCGAGCGGGGCTCACGCGCCCTCACCGCGAAGAAGACCGCGCACGGCACCGTGCTCGTGGATGCCGCGGGTCGCGCGCAGGGCGTGCTGGTCGACGGAGCGCCATGAACTGGGTCGTCAACAACCTCGATCTGATCGGCGGGCTGACCCTCGCGCATCTGCGCCAGAGCGCGATCGCGATCGTCGCGGCCTTCGTCATCGCGCTTCCCCTCGGCTGGGTCGCCTGGCGCTACACGGCTCTGCGAGGGTCGGTGCTCACCACGATCGGCCTGCTGTACACCATCCCCTCCCTGGGGCTCTTCGCGCTGCTCTGGGCGGTCTTCGGCATCCCCTACCTCTCGGAGAACAACCTCATCATCGCGCTGACGGTCTACGGCGTCGCGATCATGACACGGTCGGTCGCCGACGGCCTCGACGCGGTCGACGCCGCGACCCGCGACGCCGCCATCGCGGTCGGCTACGGGCCCTGGCGACGTTTCTGGACCGTCGACCTCCCGCTGGCCGGTCCGGTGCTGCTCGCGGGGCTTCGCGTGACGGCCACGTCCACGATCGCGCTGGCGACGGTCGGCATCCTCATCGGCGTGGAGAACCTCGGGTACCTGTTCACCAACGGCCTGCAACGGCGGATCATCCCCGAAGTGCTCGCGGGCGTGGTGATCGTGGTGCTGATCGCGCTCCTCTTCGATCTGCTGCTCGTTCTCGCGGGACGCCTGCTCATGCCGTGGGTGCCTCGCCGCGACGGCAGTCGCGCCGAGCGACGCGCCCTGCGCCGCTTCGCGGCCGAGGGGGCGGCATGAACCTCTTCGCCGACGCCTTCGCGTGGATCTTCTCCCCCGACCGCCTCACCGGCTCGCTCCCGCTGCCCGAGGCGATCGCTCAGCACCTGGCGTTCACCTTCGGCTCGGTTCTCGTCGCCGCGCTCATCGCCATCCCCGCCGGTTGGGCGATCGGCCACACCGGCCGCGGACGGGAGTTCGCGGTCGCCCTCTCCGGGGCGGCGCGGGCCATCCCCACGCTCGGTCTGGTCGTGCTGCTGTATCTGCTGGTCGGCGTCGTCTACAAGAGCCAGGCCGCCGTCGTGGCCTTCGTCATCCTCGCGATTCCCTCTATCCTCGCCGGCGCCTACGCCGGCTTCGAGGCGATCGACCGGTCCACGATCTCCGCGGCGCGCGCGGTCGGCATGACCGGTCGCCAGATCCTCTGGAAGGTCGAGGTGCCGCTCGGCCTGCCGCTGCTGATCGGCGGCGTCCGTTCCGCGACCCTGCAGGTCGTCGCCACCGTGACGATCGCCACCTATGTCGGTCTCGGCGGCCTCGGCTTCTACATCATCCAGGGCATCCAGCTGCGCGACACCGCCCAGATCCTCGGCGCCTCCCTCCTCGTCGTCGCCTTGGCACTCGTCATCGACGGAATCTTCGCGCTGCTGCAGCGCATCGTCGTGCCGCGCGGCGTCGCCGGTCGCGCCGCGCGTGCACGGCCGACCAGCCGGCCCGCCACGGCATCCTGACGTCCTCCTCACAGCACCCAACGAAAGGCACCCCTCATGTCCGCACTGCGCACCTCCCGCGTCGGAGCGCGCCTGGCCCTGGCGGCCACGGCGCTCACCGTCACCGCCCTCGCCCTCACCGGCTGCGGCTCCAGCGGCTCCCTCGAGCAGCCGGCCGCCACCGGCGGCGCGACCGGCTCGTCCGAGACGATCACCATCGGCTCGCAGGCCTACTACTCGAACGAGATCATCGCCGAGATCTACGCTCAGGCGCTCGAAGGCGCCGGCTTCACGGTGGACCGCAAGTTCAACATCGGACAGCGCGACGCGATCGTGCCGTCGCTGCAGAACGGCACGATCTCGCTGACCCCGGAGTACACCGGAAACCTTCTGCAGTACTTCGACAAGAGCACCACCGCAACGACCACCGAGGACGTGTACGCGGCTCTGAAGAAGGCGCTGCCCGAAGGCCTGAGCGTGCTCGACCAGGCGTCGGCGACCGACCAGGACTCCTACAACGTGACGGCGGCCTTCGCAGCGCAGCACAACCTCAAGAGCATCGCCGACCTGGCCAACGTCCCGAACCTCGTCCTCGGTGGCGCACCCGAGCTCGAACAGCGCCCCTACGGTCCGACCGGGCTGAAGGACAAGTACGGCGTCACGGTGAGTTTCAGCGCCACGGCCGACACGACCGTCGACGAGCTCGTCGCCGGCGGCATCCAGCTGGCCGACGTCTACAGCGCCGACCCGAGCATCAAGACGAAGAACCTCGTGACGCTGGAAGACCCGAAGGGCCTGTTCCTCGCCTCGCACGTCGTGCCGCTCGTGGGAACCTCGTTCCCGGCCGATGCGGCGGACGTCATCAACGCGGTGGACGCGAAGCTCACCCCCGAGGGTCTCGTCGCGCTGAATGTCGAGTCCAAGGTCGACCAGAAGTCGACGAAGGACATCGCCGCCGCCTGGCTGAAGTCCAACGGCCTGGGCTGACCTCGCCCCCGATTCGCTCTTCTGCGTTTCGATTCGTCTGCGTTCCGACTCGTCACTGCGCTCCTCGCTCAACGACCGGGTACAAACCCCCGGTCGTTGAGCGAGCGCGCGTCGAAACGCAGAGCGCAGCGCGTCGAAACGCTGCGCCCTCGGTCGCGGCGTCAGAACGACTGCAGGCTCGCGCGCAGGCCGCCGTCCGACAGCTCGTCGCGCAGGATGCCGCGGCGACGCAGCACCGGTACGAGCTCGTCGAGCGTGCGGTGGATCGTCACGGGGTGCAGGTCGCCCCACAGCAGCACCCCGTCGTTGCCCCACTCGCCGAGTTCCTCGACGAGATCGGCGAACTCCTCCGCCGTGCCCACGAAGCCGGTGCGGTCCGAGATGCGACCCGCCCGTGACAGCGCGGTGAGGTGGGTCCGCAGTGGCGCGGTCGCGGCATCCCGGTCGCCGATGAGTCGACGGATGGATCCCTGCGAGACGTGTTCGGCGAAGATGCCTTCCGGCAGCGGAGCATCCAGATCGAGGACGGTGAGGTCGGTCTCGAGGTCGCTCGACTGCCGTTGGGCGATCGCACGCAGAGCGGCGTCGTCGGGGTGCGCGGAGGCGGCGACGACCCGGTCCGCCTCCTCCGCCGACGAGACGATCACCGGCTGCAGCGCGAACAGGATCTTGACGTCGGACGGCGCCCGCCCGCGCTCCGCGGCGGCGGCGTGGATCTTCGCGCGGTAGGCGCGCACGCTCTGCTCCGTCAGCGGCGCGAGCGCCAGTTGGATGTCGGAGTTCGCGCCCGCGAAGCCGAGCCCACGCCCCGACCCTCCGGGTGAGGCGATGACGGGTTCGCCGCGCCGGAACGGCACGGCATTGAGCGGGCCGTCGAAAGCGAAGTACTCGCCGCGGTGTCGCACCGGATCCAGTTTCGTGCCGTCGGCGTAGACGCCGGTGGCCGCATCGCGCACCAGCGCCCCCTCACCCCACGAGTTCCAGAGGGCGCGGATGCCGTCGAGCCACTCCTCGGCGCGATCGTAGGCCGCGTCGTGGCTCAGCTGTGGAGCGCCACCGAAGTGGCGGGCGCTTCCGGTGTCGGTCACGACGTTCAATCCGAGCCGGTCGCCGCTCAGATGCTGCAGCGTCGCGAACTGGCGGGCGGCCGTGTAGGGAAGGTACGCGGCCGGGTTGACCGTCGGGATCACACCCAGGCGCGTCGTCGCTTGGAAGAGGTACGGGGCCAGCAGCAGCGAGTCGAGCTTCGGACCGCCGAAGGCGTGCCGTACGCGCAGGTCGATGGTCTCGGGCGAGCCGAGCGAGGGCGCGTCCTCGATGAGCACGAACTCGAAGCCGGCACGTTCGAGCTCTCGTGCGGACTGCTGGTAGAGATCGGGACGCGTCCAGTCCCAGTTCCAGTCCAGGTACGGATGCCCCCAGCCATGCGGCCCGAAGCCGCGCGCCAGGAACCAACCGAAGTGCTGCAGCCGGCTCACGCGAGCACCGCGACGGGAACGTCGCTGGCGACCGACAACGCCTGGGCGAGGTCGTCGATCAAGTCGTGGACGTCTTCGATGCCGATCGAGACCCGCAGCGTTCCGGGGTGCACGCCGACCGCGGCGCGCTCGGCGTCGGTCAGCGCCGCGTGGGAGGTGGATGCCGGGTGCAGCACGAGCGAGCGCACATCGCCGAGGTGCGTCATGTGCGTGAAGACGTCGAGGGCCTCGACGAACCGGCGCGCCATCTGGGCGTCACCGTGGAGTGTGAAGCTGAAAACGGATCCGAACCCGTCGGCAAGATCGCGCTGGGCGAGTTGATGATCGCGATGCGAAGCGAGACCGACGTAGTCGACCGCGGCCACTTCGGGGCGCGCTTCCAGCCATTGCGCGAGCGCCCACGCGTTGGCGCTCTGGCGCTCGACCCGCAAGCTGAGAGTCTCGATGCCCTGTCCGATCAGAAACGCGTTCAGCGGCGAGGGCGTGGGGCCGAATCGCGGAGCAACCGACTCACGGGCATACGCGATGCGCGCGTCTGCGCCCATCCGCTCGAAGATGCTCGGCGCGCCGCCCCGACCCGGCGCCACCAGATGCGGGTAGGTCTGCGCGATCGTCGCGGCGTCGATACGGCCACTGTCGACGATGGCGCCACCGAGCACGCTGCCGTGGCCGGCGAGGAACTTGCTCGCAGAGTGGACCACGATGTCGGCGCCGAGCTCGAGCGGTCGGACGAGGTACGGAGTGGCGAAGGTGTTGTCGATGACCAGAACGATCCCGTGCCGATGCGCGAGCGCCGCAAGCGCCGGAATGTCGACGAGTCGGTTGCTCGCGTTGGAGATCGATTCTGCGAACAGCGCACGGGTCGTCGGGAGGATGGCGGCCTCCCAGGCGGAGAGGTCGTCGATCTCGCTGACGAAATCGGTCGTCACGCCCAAACGTGGCAGGTTTTCGCGCAGCAGGCCGCGGGTTCCCTCGTAGATGTGGGTCGATGCCACAATGTGCTGCCCCGCTTCGAGCAGCGAAAGCAAAGCGACCGTCGTCGCCGCCTGGCCGCTGGCCAGCAGCAGTGCCTGCGAGCCGCCTTCCAGGGCGGCCAGGGTGTGCTCGACCGCGTCGATCGTCGGATTGCCGATGCGCGTGTAGGCGTAGCCCTCTCCCCGACCGAAATGCGCGGCGGCGTCGTCGTACTCGCCGAACTCGAAGCCGGCGGTGAGATAGATCGGTGTCGCACGGGCCGCCGCGATCGCGCCGTGGTCTCGCCGCGGCCGGTCGTGCAGCTGCCGTGTGCTGAATGCTCGCCTGCTCACGGGTCCTCCTGTCGACATCGACGGATCGGGCGTCGATGACCGACCCATCGTCGCGGTCGAGCGCGGTCGAGGACCAATCGCGTTTCGTCGTGTGACGGCCCACTCAGGCCGACGCCGCTCCCGCCCGCGACAGCGCGCGCAGTGCGAGGAACGTCACCCATCTGGAGGGCTCACCGACCTCGACATCCAGGGGGAACCACACCTCGCCGGGAAAGTGAAACCCCTGCAGCCAGCGACCGTCGCTCTGACAGCCGGCACGCACGATCTCGAGAGTGTCCGCGGCACGCGGATCGAGCGGGATGCCGTCGCGCACGGCCGCCGCCGTGACGTGGTCGGCGGCCTTCAGCGCACTGAACGGCGCTCGGTAGGGATACACGAGCAGATCCGTCCAGGGTCCGACCTGTTCGCCGGTCGACAGGCGGGTGCGCAGACGCCGGGCGAGCAGGTACTCCTCGCCTCGTCGCCGCGAGGCCGTCACAGAGCTGTCACCGGTCAGCTCCTCATACGCGAGCAGGCCGCGCACGGCATTGATCGTCGAGTGGAACGATGAGCGCACCGACCCGTCGACCCACTCGCAGTTCCAGCCGCCGTCCGGCAGCTGATGAGCGTCAAACCACGCGGCGAGCGGCGACATGTCGCGACCCAGCCACGCCCCGTTCGCCAGCGTCATCGCGTTGATGCAGACATCGACCTCACCGTCCCAATAGGGCAGATCGTCGTACTCCCAACGGGCGCTCACGGCCAGCCGGTCGGCCGTGTCGCCGAGCGCGGCGGCATCCATCCCCCACTCGCGCAGGGTCGTCAGTGTCCAGGTCGTCGCGGTGTACGGCTGACCGGGAATCTCATCCTGGGTGGCGACATCGAAGCCGCCCGGAAAGAAGGCGCCGCCCGCCCACTGTCCGTCGGGGTCCTGATACGAGAGCAGACGCGCACCGTCGCCCTCGAGAGGGATTCGGGCGCGCGTCGCGCGCCACACCTCGGCGGGTTCGTCCAGGAGGTCGCGCTCGACCTGCCATCGCAGCGTGGGGTCCGAATCGAGCAGCCAGTCCCGAACCGTCTCGTCGATCATGCGCACACCCCCCTCGCCAGACCCGCGCGCCTCACCGCGCCCGTTGAACGGGAACACCGAGCCAGTCGGCCAGATCACCGATCTCGGCCTCCACCATCTCGCGCTCCTCGGGTTCGAGCTCGATGAACTCGTGCACGGCGGTCACCATGAGGTTCTCCTTCTTCTTGTCCAGCTCGGCATCCAGGAGACCGACGAAGCGATCACCCACGAGGATCGGGTGTGCGAAGTATCCGTAGCGACGTTGGGCCTTGGGCTTGAACTGCTCGAGTACGAAGGAGAACTCGAAGAGCTCGGTCAACCGTGGACGGTCGAAGAGCATGCCGTCGTACGGATTGAGGATCGCCACCCGACCTCCGGCGTCGTCGTCGAGCGCGGCGAGTGCTGCCGGATCGACCCGCCATGACCATGACGATCCCTCGACCGTTGCCGGCTCTCCCACGGTGCCCACCGGCGTCCATCGCGAGTTCTGCCGTGCGATGCCGGCGGCCTGCAACCGGCGCTCTTCCAGAACGCGCGCGGCCTCGTCGGGATCGATCACGGGCACGTCGGCGTACACCCGCTCTCCCAGGTCCCACACGCGCTGGCGGCCCTCGCGGCCGACGACCGCCGCCTCGCCGACGTAGGACAGCAGATCGAGCATCCGCGGCACCTGGTTCGAGCCGTACCAGCCGGCCTCGTCCTTGTGCGCGACCTGGCTCGTATCGTCGATCTGGCCCGCCAGCAACGGGCCGTCGGCGCGCAGGCGCGCGAGAACGTCTGCGCGAAAACGCGCATTCGCCTCCAACCAGCCCGCCGCCTGCGCTCGGAACACCCGCGCACGCATGCCTGCGAGCAGTGCAGGTCGCAGGGATGCCGCGTGGACCTGCCCGTCGAACTCGAACAGCGTCCGATCGTCCTCGACCGCCTTGGTGAGCTGGCCGGGTTCGTACCCCCAGCCGATCCGGGTGAACGGGATGGTCTGCTCAGCGGGCGCGATCGTGGCCGTGGGATCGATCTTGATCGACCCGAGCTGTTCGCCGACTTCGACGACATCTCCGGGGCGGTCGGCGTCGAGCAGCTGAGCGCGCACGGCGATGCGTCGCGCCTGCTCCCGACTCAGGTGATGCATGCAGCGAGCGTACTCGCCGTCACGGACACGCGCCGCTGCCCGTGCCGCCCTCAGCCCGCCGTGGCCGGTGCGAGTGCACTGTCGACGGCGACGCGCTCATCGAACACGAAGCAGTCGCCGCGGTAGTGCGCCTGCCCCTGCGCAGCGAACCACCCCAGGATGCCGCCATCGAGCTGCCAGGCCTCGATGCCCTCCTCGCGAAGGACGAGCGCAGCCTTCTCGCACCGGATGCCGCCGGTGCAGTAGCTGACGACCGTCTTGTTGCGCAGCTCGCCACGATGTGCGGCGACGGCATCCGGAAACTGCGTGAAACGCTCCAGCCGCCAGTCCAAGGCCCCTTCGAAGGCACCGTCGTCGACCTCGAAGGCGTTGCGGGTGTCGAGCATGACGACCTCGCGGCCCGCGTCGTCGTGCCCCTGATCGAGCCAGCGGCGCAGCGTCTCCGGCGAGACTGCCGGAGCGCGCCCCTCTGCCGGGCGGATCGTCGGGCGGTCCATCCGGATGATCTCCCGCTTGAGCTTCACCAGCATCTTGCGAAACGGCTGCGCGGAAGACCAGCTCTCGGTAGCCCGCAGCGGGGCGAAGCGAGGGTCGGCGCGAAGCTCGTCGAGGTAGGCGCGCAACGGCTCCGCCGCACCCGCCAAGAAGAGATTGATCCCTTCTTCGGCGAGGATGATCGTCCCCTTCAGACCCGCCGCGACCGCACGCTCCCACATCGGCCCGCGCAGCTGCGCGGCATCCGTCAGATGGGTGAACAGGTAGGCGGAGACATTGAGCACGGCGGGAGCGGCAGACACCGTTCGAGCCTACGGCGCGCTCACATGTCGGTCGGAGCCCACTCCGAGACCTCGTCGAGCTCGGCCACCTCGTCGGCCGTCAGCTCGACGCGGCCGCCGTCGAGAAGGTCGGCGACCTGCGACAGCTTCGAGGCCGACGCGATCGGGGCGACGACGGTCGGCTTCGCGCGCAGCCAGCCGAGGGCGGTCGCGGCGATCGACACGTCGTGCGCGGCGCCGATCCGCTCGAGCACCTGGATGATCTGAAGCCCCTGGGGGGTGGCGTACACGGCCGCTCCCTGCGCGCGGGGGGTGTCGTGCGCGGCGGCATCCGTGGAACGGTACTTGCCCGTCAGGAAGCCCTTCGCGAGCGAGAAGTACGGCACCAGAGACAGGCCGAACTCCTCGGCGACCGGCACGATGTCGTTCTCGGTCTCGCGGTGCACGAGGTTGTAGTGGGGCTGGATGGCGACGGGTTCGGCGACGCCCAGCTCGCGGGCGATGCGCACCCACTCGCGAATGCGGTCGGCGGAGTAGTTCGACACGGCGGTGTAGCGGACGAGACCGTCGGACACGAGCTGGCCGAAGGCCGCGACCGTCTCCTCCAGGGGCGTGTCGGCGTCGTCGAAGTGCGCGTAGTACAGGTCGATCGACTCGACGCCCAGCCGCTCCAGCGAAGCCTCCGCGGCGGCACGGACGGTGGATGCCGCGAGGCCCTTGAACTGCGGGTGCTGGCTGACCTTGGTGGCCACCGTGACGTCGGTGTGGCCGCGCTCGGCGAGCCATGCGCCGATGATCGTCTCGCTCTCGCCTCCGGTGTGTCCCGGCGCCCAGGCGCTGTAGGAGTCGGCGGTGTCGATGAAGGTGCCGCCGCCGGCGTGGAACGCGTCGAGGATCCGGAAGGACTCCTCGCGGTCGGCCGTCCAGCCGAACACGTTGCCGCCGAGGGCGAGGGGGAAGACGTCGATGTCGGTGTGCGCGATGCGGGTCATGCCTCGATCCAACCACCGCCGTGGCGGAGGTGTTCCCCGGGTCTTACGCTGACGTCATGATCGGGGCTGCCGTGATGTGGTTCTTCCTGGTGATCCTCAGCGCGGCACCATTGTGGTTCTGCTGGTATGCCTGGGACACGGCGCGCCGACGCCGGCGAGGCGAGGCCGTCTCTCGGCCGTCCGGCAGCTCCTTCGGGTTCGACGAGGTCTGGCGTCCGAGCGCGGCAGAGGCGCAGGCGGTGTGGGAAGCCGAGCAGATCACTCCCGCTCCCGCCCCGATTCCCGGTGACGGCCCGGGCGTGATCGCGGACGGTCGCATCGTGATCGAGACCGGCCTTCGGCCCCCGCGCGCCACCACCGCAGACCAGAGGCGTAGCCTGGAGGGGTGAGTATCGGGAACGGCCCCCGACGTGCGGGCCAGAGGGAGGTCATCGGCGAGCTCTTCGCCGATGAGAGGTGAGGTCGCCTCGGCGCCGTGAGCCGCGTGTCAGACGCGCCCGGCGCCGACCGTCGACCTCGCTTCACGGATGCCGCCAGGGCATCCGCTCATACGACCTCACGAAAGGCATGCTCATGCACGCACTCACCGAAGCGCAGATCCGCGCATCGCTCATCAACGTCACGCAGTCCGAGCGCCGCAGCCTCACCCTCCCGAACGGCGTCTCCGACACACCCTGGGACGCGCTGCAGTTCTACGGCGCACGCGACCGCAAGCTCGCGCTGGTGGGCTACGTCGTCGTCGAACTCGACGGGGAACCGACCGGGCTGTTGCTGCGACAGGCCGACGCTCGACCGAAGAATCGCGCGCAGTGCTCGTGGTGCAACGACATCCATCTGCCCAACGACGTGCTGCTGTTCACGGCCAGGCGCGTCGGCGACGCCGGACGGCGCGGTGACACGGTCGGCACGCTCGCCTGCGACCGCTTCCAATGCAATGAGAACGTGCGACGCCGCCCCGCGTCGGCATACATCGGGTTCGACGTCGAGGCCGCGCGCGCGACGCGCATCGCCGCGTTGCGCGAGAACGTCGAGGCCTTCGTGCGCAGCGTCCGCGACGGCCGTTGACCCATTCAGCGGAATGGATATCGGAAGCGTAGCGTTGTCATCATCATGCAACGTTTCGGAACTCTCTCGTTCGGCCACTACGGCCCGCTCGGCGGCGGTCGCGAGCTGACCGCCGGCGACATGCTGCACCAGGCGATCGATCTCGCGCAGGGCATGGACGATCTCGGTGTCAACGGTGTCGCGGTGCGGGTGCACCACTTCGCCCGCCAGCAAGCCGCCCCGATGCCGCTGCTGGCGGCGATGGCCGCGAAGACGAAGCGGATCGAGGTCGGCACCGGCGTCATCGACATGCGCTACGAGAACCCGCTGTACCTCGCCGAGGAGGCGGCCGCGGTCGACCTCATCTCCGACGGTCGGCTCGCGCTCGGCGTCAGCCGTGGGTCACCCGAGACGGTCGTGCGCGGCTACGAGAAGTTCGGCTACACGGCATCCGACCCGCGCGGCGCCGACCTCGCACGCGAGCACATGGACCTGTTCCTGCGCGCGATCGACGGCGAGGGCCTGGCCGAGCGCGACGCCAACTCGCCTTTCGGCGGCGGTCACGGACTGCAGCGCATCGAGCCGCACGCGCCGGGTCTGCGCTCGCGCGTCTGGTGGGGCGCGGGCTCGCGCGACACGGCCGAGTGGGCGGGACGCACGGGACTGAACCTGATGTCCTCGACCCTCGTCACCGAGGCCGACGGGCGCCCGTTCGACATTCTGCAGGCCGAGCAGATCGATCGTTTCCGCGCCGCCTGGGCGCAGGCGGGCCACGCCGGCACGCCGCGGGTCTCGGTGAGCCGATCGGTGTTCCCGATCACGACCGCCGAGGACGAGCTGTACTTCGGCCACAGTCAGGAGGGCGACGGCATCGGCTACATCGACGGCTTCCGTTCGACGTTCGGCAAGACGTATGCCGCCGCGCCCGACGTGCTCGTCGAGCAGCTGCTCCAGGACGCCGCGGTCATGTCCGCCGACACCTTGATGCTCACCATCCCCAGCCAGTTGGGCGTGGAGTTCAACCTCCGCATCGTCGAGTCGTTCGCGACGCACGTCGCGCCCGCCCTCGGCTGGCAGTCCACCCTCGCGTCGGCCTGACCCGTCGCTCGCGGGGGTTTCGCACACGCAGATTCGGAGATGCGCAACGGATGCGGACCGTGGATGCCGCGGCATCCGCATCCGGTGCGCAGATCCGAATCCGATGCGCGCGGGGCGAGCGCCGGGGCGACCTTGCGCGGAGGCTGACGATGACCGACGCTGGTCGTCATGAGCCGTGTGCGCCTGGACCTGAACATCTCCCTCGACGGATTCGCGACGACGACCGATCAGACCCCGGAGAACCCTTTCGGTGACGATTGGGGGCGCCTGACCCGCGACTACACCGCGACGCGAACGTTCCGGGAGCGCGTGCTGCACGACGACACGGGCGCGGGGACCACCGGCGTCGACGACGAGTATGCGCAGCGCTACTTCGCCGACCTCGGCGCCGAGATCATGGGCGCGGGCATGTTCGGCCTGCACGAGCACGGCGACGACCCCGACTGGCGGGGATGGTGGGGGGACGAGCCGCCGTTCCGCGTGCCCGTGTTCGTGCTCACCCACACGCCGCGGCCGTCCATCGAGATGGCCAACGGCACGAGCTTCCGCTTCATCGATGCGTCAGCCGAGGATGCCCTCGCCCAGGCGCGCGCCGTCGCCGCCGGGGGTGACATCCGTATCGGCGGGGGCGCCAGGACGGCGCGCTCCTTCCTCGATGCCGGCCTGGTCGACGAGCTGCACGTCGCTGTCGTGCCCATCATCCTGGGGCGCGGCATCCGCCTCTGGGACGACCTGCGCGGCCTGGAGAACGGGTACGAGGTGCGCGCCGAGGCAGCCGAAAGCGGCGTGACCCACCTCACGTTCCGCCGCTGAGGCATCGGGAAGGCAGCCGCGGATGCGCCGGGCGATCGCCGTCATCGCACTGCTCGCGATCATGGCGAGCCTCACCGCGTGCGCCGGCTCTCGGTTCGACCCGCCTGCGCTCTCCACGGCCGGCGTCAGCGCCCCCGGAAGCTCGGAGCATCGCCTCACCGTCGGCGGCCACGACCGGTCGTATCGGCTGTACGTGCCCGCTCACCTCTCCGCGCCGGCGGCACTCGTCGTGATGCTGCACGGTGGCTACGGGTCGGCGCAGCAGGCCGAGGCGTCGTACGGGTGGGACCGGATCGCCGACGAGCACGGCGTCGTCATCCTCTACCCGGACGGCGATGGCCGGGCCTGGAACGCAGGTGGGGGATGCTGCGGGCGGCCCGCCCGCGACGGCACCGACGACGTGGCGTTCATCGCTGCGGCCGTCACCGACGTGCAGAAGCGGGTTTCGATCGATACCGGGGCCGTCTTCGGCGCCGGCATGTCCAACGGCGCAATGATGGCCTACCGACTCGCGTGCCAGACGACGCTGTTCGCCGCGATCGGCCCCGTGTCGGGAACGATGCCGGTCGGGCTGGAATGCGCGGCTCCCGCCCCGATCTCGGTGATCGCCGTTCACGGCGTGGACGACACCCGTGTGCTCTACGAGGGCGGTGCGTCCACCGTCGGCACCGCCCGGATCGACGCCGCCGCACAGCAGGATGTGCACACGCTCTGGGCGCGCGCGGCGTCGTGCGACGAGGACGTCACCACCTCGGCACCGCCGCTGAGCACCGAGACGGCGGCCTGCCCCGATTCCCGCGCGGTGCAGCTGGTCAGCATCGCCGGGTACGGCCACGAATGGCCCTCGCCCGACGGCGGATCCACGCCGCAGGGCGAGCAGGTGTACCGCGGATGGGACGCCACCGCGCAGCTGTGGTCGTTCTTCGACGCGCACCGGCGAGCGGCATCCGGCTGAGCGAGCAGGACGATGAAGGCGACCGTCGCATCCCCCCAGACCGACGATCGCCTTCATCGTGTCGCTGTCCGGCTTCGGGCGCCGGATCGCGTACCCACGACGCTACGTCCCCGAGCCGCGCACGCCCAGCGAATACAGCCAATCTTGCGCTGACCTCCACATTCGAGTGAATGGAACGCTTTGGACGGGCGCACCGACCACTCGGAACGCATGGATCTTGCGCAAATCTTGAGGAAGTCAGTCTTGACGAGAAGTCAACAGCTCGTTAAGGCGTGGTGCCGACCGAGAGGCCGAGGACGGGATAGAGCACGGTGAATCCCTCGACCAGGCCGAGCTTCAACGCGTCTCCCGTGTGCCCGACCCCCGGGATGTCGTACCGGGTGACGGTCATCCCCGCCTTTCGCGCGGCCTCGGCCACGGTGTCGGCGTGCGCCATGTAGGCGGGGTCGGCCGATCCCGCCGTGAACACCGCGGTCATCCCGGCATACGTCCCGGCCGGAGCAGCCGCCAGGATGTTGACGGGCTTGGAAGCCTCGAACGCCGCGCCGCTGCCGCCGTACACGGTCTTGGTGATGTTGGCGACCTGCTCTGATCCCGGAAAGGGCTCGCCCGAGATGTCGAGGATGTTCTTCCACATCGTCGGATAGTCGGCCCCGAACGAGATCGCACACCCTCCTCCGTTGGAATATCCGGCGATGGTCCAGAAGGCGGGGTCGTCGATGATGTGCAGGTGCGTCTTGGCCCATGCGACGACGTCCTGCGTCACATAGGTGCGCGCCCGACCGAGCGCCGCGGAATCGGCGCACGCAGTGTCGGCGTTGGCGGATCCGACCTGGTCGGCGACGATCACGATCGGCGCCAGGCCGTGGTTGCGCGCAGCGAACTCGTCGAGCACGTCACTGATCGCGGTCGGGTCGGGGTTTCCGGGATGGCCCATCATCATGATGACCAACGGGAGGGCCGGGGCGTTGGCGACGAGCGCCGCCGGGGGAAGATAGAGACCCGCGGGGCGCGCCGCGAACCCGGATGCCGTCGCAGGGATGATCTGGGTGCCGCGCGACCCCTTGGCCGGCATCCCGGCAGGCGGCACGAAGGATTGAGCCAGCGGAACGGTCGGAACCCCGGAGGTCGGCCCGACATCGGGCAGATCGAGCCGGTCGTAGCCTGATACGCCGAACAGCGTCGCCAAGGTGGGGTTCAGGCCGAAGCCGGCGTTGATGCCGATCGTCGCGGCGAGCAGGAACGCCACCACGGCGAGGGCGGAAACGATCCGCCGCCACCACCGCGCGCCGACCATCGCGGCGAGGGCCCCTCCCGAGGCGGCCAGGGCGCCGGCGGCCCACTGCACGACGAAGACCGGCAGAGGCGCCGTCCCGAACAGCTGCATCCGGTCGACGATGTGCACGAGCGCCACGCCGAGCCCGGCCCCGACGATCGCGCCGCCCGCGGCCCACAGGATGCTGCGCCTGTTCCAGCGGCGCACGAGCACGACCAGGAGGAACGCTCCCGCGATCGTGTAGACGATGATCGGGACAGCGCCATCGATGATCGGCAACTGCCAGATCTGCATGCACCGACTCTAGGGCGACACACCTTGGCCATCGCTGAGCGCCGCGGGAGAGATCTCCCCGACTCGTCGCCGGCGGCTGCGCCTGTGCAGCGCGCCGAGACCCGCGAGCAGCGCGATCAGCGCGAACGTGACGAGCGTCGGAAGCGACTGCGCGTCGGAGCCCGTGCTCGCCAGCGCGGATGCGTTCACCGTGATCTCCGTCCAGCCGAGTACTGCTCCGGCGGCATCGGTCACGACCAGGCGGTGGACACCCGCCGACGCCGTCAGCGGCAGGGCCGCCGACACCGTGTGCGCCGCCGTGACGGTCGCCGCACCGAGGTGGACGGGGGTCGAGAACATCCAGATGTCTACCGTCTGGCCGGGCAGCGCCGCCGGAACGGTGATCGTGACCGTCTGGCCGGGCAGCGCGGACGCCGGACCACTCAGCCCGCCCCGGTTCGCACCGGTCAGCGCGGATGCGGCGGGAGGGACGGGCGTCGTCGCGCCGGCGGTCAGGGCGAGGGTCGGCGACGGCAGCGGCGTGGGAGCGGATGTCGGTGTGACGGTCGGGGTCGGCTGCGGGGTCGGCTGCGGTGTGGGCGTGGAAGAGCCGGCGGTGCAGGCGATCGTGCCGCTGCGCAGCGAGAAGCCGTCGGTACGCGCATCGTCGGCGTAGAAGGTCTCCGCGACGCCGTCGACGCAAGTATCACCGATGGCGAACCCTTCGTTCGCGACGTTCGCGGTCTGCGCCGGGCGTGCGTACAGATGCGTCTGGCGGAATGTGCCGCCCGCCGTGCCGGCAGACGGCGGGGTGATCTCGAAGGTCGCGATGCGGCCGTCGCACGCGTCGTCGCAGACGATCCAGAGGCGATCGTCGGAGAACTGCACCTCCGCGACGATCGGGAACGGCGAGGGGATCGTGGCGATGCGTGAGAATCCGCCGTCGGCGGCCAGGGCATAGGCATAGACCGCCGCCGTCCCCTCGACGCCGACGAAGAACAGACCGTCACCGTGGCCGGGGTAGCGCGTCGGGACGTACGCGGCGCCCGTCGTCGCATCGACGAACCCGCGAGCGGTCAGCCATGCGTCCGAAATCCAGGTCAGACCCTCGATGCCCGCGTTGGCTCCGAGTCCCGGCAGATCGGCGGCGAGGTTCCACTCGGCCGTCGCGACGAGTTCGCTCGCCGACGTCGAGGGCTGATAGCGCAGCACCGCGGGGCGGCTGACCTTGTTGTTGTCGTTGTCGCGTTCGCTGCCCACGTACACGGCGTCGCCGACCGCGGTGACCGCCTCGGCATCCACCCGTCCCGACCCGTTCGGGTAGTGCAGCGCCTTGCCGTCGGCCCAGCCCGCGGCCTGCACCCACCCATCGCCCTGCGGGACGATGCGGTGAAGCCGGCCGCGGCCGTTCTCCACCGCCCACAGTGCGCCGTCCGCGACATCGAGCCCGCTGAGGTTCGCGTCGGGGTACTCGTTCTTGGCATCGAGCACCCGCACGCTCGCACCGCCCGGCCACACCTCGGCGGTGGGTGCATCTGCGGTGCAGGCGTTCACAGAGCCCGGGGTGGATTCCACGGTCTCACCGAACGAGCCCGTGGCGTCGGGGCAGCGCCCCCAGGTGGTGGCGGCGTGTGCGGTCCACGATGTCGCATCGAGTTCGGTGACACCGTCGCTGTCGAAGAGGTGGACCGCGTCGGCCCCGCCCAGACCGAAACCGAACGCCGCCTTCTCGAGGACGAGGTGGCCCTTGGCCGCAATCGTCGTGCCCGACGGGATCGTGTAGCGGTTCTTCGTGATCTCGGAGTCGGTGACGACCAGGCCCGCGACCGAGATCTCGGCGTTGGAGCGGTTGACGAGCTCGATCCAGTCATCGGGGCTGCCGCCGTTGGACTCGACCTCGTTGATCGCCACGGGCACACCGCACGCGTTGGCCGCCCCCTTGGTCGCCGCGGCCGTCTCCCGCAGCTCGCCGGTGCCGTCGGGGCAGCGACCGAGCGTCGTCGCAGCGTGAGCCGCCCATGCCGCCTCGGCGACGAGCGTCGTGCGATCCGGCGCGAACAGGCGCACCTTGTCGGCACTGCCGAGCCCGAACGGGAACCCGGCGGCGGAGCCGACGCTCTTCTGCACGACCAGGAAGCCCCGCGCGGGCAGGATCGAGCCCGACGGCAGGTCATAGCGGTGGTCCGAGGCGTCGCCGTCATCGCGCACCTCGAAGCCGGTGAGATCGATCGCGGCGTTCGTCGTGTTGAAGAGCTCGAACCAGTCGTCGGGGTCACCGCCGTTGGACTCGACCTCGTTCACGACCACGGCGCCGGACGGCGGCACCGCGCTCGTCGGCGAGGGGGTCGGGGTGGGAGTCGGGGTCGCCGCGCCGCAGGCATTGGACGCGCCCCGCGTCGCCGTCGTGGTCTGCGAGAACCCACCGACGCCGTCCGGGCACCGGCCGTAGGTCACCGTCGCGTGAGCCGTCCACGTGTACGAGTCGACGAGTGTTGTGCCATCGGGACGGAACAGACGTGCCGCATCTGCTTTGCCGAGTCCGAACGACATCGCCGGGGCGGTGAACACGTAGAAGGCGCCGGGCGCGAGCGTGGTTCCCGCCGGAACCGCATCGGTGCGACTGTCGTCGTCGTCCTTGAGGATCCAGCCGGAGATGTCCACCGGGGCGCTCGAGGTGTTGACCAGTTCGATCCAGTCGGGGTTCTTGCCGTCGTCGGACTCGATCTCGTTGATCACGACCCCCGCGGGCGTCGGCACGGCGGCAGCGGGGAGGGCGACGGCGATGCCCGCTGACAGACAGGCGAGTCCGGCGGTCAGCAGCGCGATCAGGCGCAGACACGAAGACGAGGAGGACAAGTCGGCTCCAGACTCGAGACGAACGCTCGATGAGAGGGTCGGCGGGGCCGCCGCGACGGCGACTCTGCCGACGTTTGCGGGTGCGGGAGAACGCCGCATCGACGGCAGGTGAACGGATGCCGACGCCCGCGTTTCCACCCATCGGACCGCCTTCCGCCCCGCCGGAAGAAACCCCCCGCAGATCGGGGGTGGCGCACACGAGCGACACCGTGAATAATGTGAGGTATGACCACAGGTCGCCCGGTTGGGTACAGCGCCATTTCCAGCTATTCACGTGTCGAGATCCTGCACCTCGTCCAGGAGCAGCCGCGTCGCACGATCACCGAGATCGTCGAGGCGACGGGCCTGCACCCGAACACCGTGCGCGAGCATCTGCAGCGCCTGATCGACGAGGGCTACGTCGTGTCGGCGGCGGAGCACCGCACCACTCGCGGCCGCCCCCGAGTCCTCTACAGTGCGGCCGACGGCATCCTCGCCTCCAGCCCCATCCAGCGCCGCAAGGTGCGCGCCGCCGCAGAGCGGGGCGATCTGATGCGTCGCGTGCTGCCGGGGGCCGCCCCCGAGCTGGACACCGAAGCCCTCCACCAGGTCGACGCCCTCGTGGAAGACCTGATCGACGCCGGCTTCGATCCCCTCGTCGATGAGCGCGAGCTCACGGTCGACCTCACCCCCTGCGCACACGCGTCTTCGCAGGCCGAGCATCGCGAAGTGCTCTGCCGCGTGCACCTGGGGCTCATGCAGAGCGTGCTCAGCGCCGCCGGTGGGCCGCTCGCCGTCGACGACATGCGCCCCTCGTGCGACCCGCGCGAGTGCGTCGTCCAGCTGATGTTCGCCGGCGCCACGGCCTGATCAGAACGCCTTTCTTTTTCACGGCCCAGGGCGCCTGCGGCTGGGAAATCCCTGTGTAGCTTCAGTCTCGAAGAAGACTCCCGCCCTCGGAAGGATGACGATGGACTTCCTGGACCCGCTACTGCTGGCACGCTGGCAGTTCGGCCTCACGACCCTGTACCACTTCATCTTCGTGCCGCTCACGCTCGGCATGTCGCTGTTCGTCGCCATCTTCCAGACGGTGTGGCACCGCACCGGTGACGTGAAGTGGCTGCACCTGACGCGCTTCTTCGGGAAGATCTTCCTGATCAACTTCGCGATGGGCATCGTCACCGGCATCGTGCAGGAGTTCCAGTTCGGCATGAACTGGTCGAGCTACTCCCGCTTCGTCGGCGACGTCTTCGGAGCGCCTCTCGCCTTCGAGGGCCTCATGGCCTTCTTCTTCGAGGCCACGTTCATCGGTCTGTGGATCTTCGGGTGGAACAAGCTCCCCCGGCGCATCCACCTGCTCACCATCTGGATGACGGTCGTCGGCACCTGGCTGTCGGCGTACTTCATCCTCGCGGCCAACGCCTTCATGCAGAACCCGAAGGGCTACCAGATGTCGGCCGCGGGTCACCGCGCCGAAATGGCCGACTTCTGGCAGGTGCTGACCAACCCGGTCGCACTGACGCAGTTCCCGCACACCATCTCCGCGGCGATCATGTTCTCCGCCGGTGTCGTGATCGCGGCATCCGCCTGGCACCTCGCCCGCAAGCAGAACATCGAGATGCTGCGCCCGGCGCTGAAGTTCGGCCTGTGGGCGATGATCATCGGTTTCGTCGCGGTGTTCCTGTCCGGCGACCAGCTGGGACTCGTGATGGTCCAGACGCAGCCGATGAAGATGGCTGCCGCCGAGGCGATGTTCAACTCGGCCTGCGGGGCCAATGCCTCCTTCTCGATCTTCTCGATCGGCACCCCCGACGGCACCGGTGAAGTGTGGTCGCTGCGCGTTCCGTACGTGCTCGCGTTCCTGTCGACCCACGACTTCAACGGCTGCGTCGAGGGCATCAACGACCTCAACCAGCTGTACACGACGCAGATGTTCCCGCAGTTCGCCGATCAGGTCGGCGGCAACTTCGCGCCCGTCCTGTGGGTCACCTACTGGGCCTTCCGCTGGATGATGGGCTTCGGCCTGCTGTCCACCGCGATCGCGGCCGCGGGCCTCTGGGTCACCCGCAAGAACGCGAAGCGCCCGGTCGCCGGCTGGATGTGGCGGCTCGCCGTCTGGCAGGCGCCGCTGGCCCTGCTCGGCATCCTCGTCGGCTGGATCTTCACCGAGATGGGACGTCAGCCCTGGATCGTGTTCGGTCTCATGCTCACGCAGGACGGCGTCTCGCCGAACGTGCCCGGCTGGACCGTCCTGATCTCGCTGATCGCCTTCACCGCGATCTACGCGATCCTCGCGGTCGTCGAGTTCGGCCTCATCGTCAAGACGGTCAAGGAGGGTCCGCAGCCCCTGCCCGGACCCGATGACCCCGACCCGTCCGATGTCCCGGTCGATCAGACCCCGTCCACGGTGTACTAGGAGCTGACATGGACCTCGCCTACCTCTGGTTCTTCATCGTCGGAGTGCTGTTCGTCGGCTACTTCGTGCTCGACGGCTTCGACTTCGGTGTCGGCATGTCGCTGCCCTTCCTCGGCAAGGACGAGGTGTCGCGACGCCAGGTGATCAACACGATCGGACCGATCTGGGACCTCAACGAGACCTGGGTCATCGTCGCGGGCGCCTGCCTGTTCGCAGCCTTTCCGGAGTGGTACGCCACGCTGTTCAGCGGCTTCTATCTCCCCCTGCTGCTCATCCTGCTCGCGCTGATCGCGCGCGGCGTCTCGTTCGAGTACCGCCACCAGCGCGACGACCTGCGATGGAAGCGCCGTTTCGACTGGATGATCACGATCGGCTCCGCGGTGCCCGCGCTGCTGTGGGGCGTCGCGGTCGCGAACATCGTGCAGGGCGTGCCGATCGACGCCGACAAGAACTTCACCGGCTCGCTCCTCACGCTCCTGAACCCCTACGGGCTCTGGGTCGGCGTGACGACGCTGCTGCTGTTCTTCCTGCACGGCGTCTACTTCGTGGGCCTGAAGACCGACGGTCAGGTGCACCACGACGCGCAGTCGCTCGGCAAGAAGCTCGCGATCCCGACCGTGATCTTCGCGGCCGGAACCGTGGCCTGGACGATCTTCCTCGCCGCCGGTCGCGGCGCCCCGCTGCTGTGGGCGGTCATCGCCTGCGGTGTGATCGCCGCGGTCGCGCTGCTGCTGTCGGTGTGGTTCAACATCGCCGACCGCGACGGCAAGGCGTTCGCGGCCGGGGCGGTCACGATCGTATTCGCCGTGCTCACCCTGTGGCTGGCTCTGTTCCCCTACGTCATGCCGTCGACGACCGATGACGCCTTCAGCCTGACCATCTCGAATGCGTCCAGCACGCCGATGACGCTGCAGATCATGTCGTGGGCCGCGCTCATCTTCCTGCCGCTCGTGCTCGCCTACCAGGCGTGGACGTACTGGATCTTCCGCAAGCGGATCACCCGCACGACGATCGAGAAGGCGGAGCTGACCGCAGCCCACTGACACTCACCGCCGAGCCGCCACATTCTATTCGAGCCGACATGCTTCGGCCGGCCGGAACGTGGCGGCTCGGCCGTGTGATGGCGGCTCGCGGGGGATGAAGGATGAGGCAGGATCGAAGGATGGCAGACACACGCGTGCGGCCCGTCGACCCGCGACTGGTGCGCTACGCGTCGGCATCACGGGCGTTCTTCGCCGCGATCGCGGTGATCGGCGTGCTGCAGACCGCGGTCGTCGTCGCGTTCGCGTGGCTGCTGACGCGCGCGATCACGCGCGCGATCGACGGGATGCCGTGGGCCGAGCTGACCGCACTGCTGACCGCGCTGGCCGCCGTCATCGTCGCCCGTGCGCTGCTGCTCTGGGCGCGCGAAGCCCTCTCGGCGCGCGCCGCCGCGCGCGTGCAGGCGCAGCTGCGCGCGCAGCTCGTGGATGCCGTCGGCATCCTGGGTCCGGGATGGCTCGCCGGACGCAACTCCGCCCAGCTCGCCGTGACCGCCGGACGCGGGCTGGAGGCGCTGGACGCGTACTTCGGACGCTATCTGCCACAGCTCGTGCTCACCGTCATCGCGACCCCGGTACTGGTCGCCGTGATGTGGTGGCAGGACTGGATCTCCGGCCTCACGGTGTTGCTCACCCTCCCCCTGATCCCGTTGTTCATGGTGCTGATCGGCCTCGCGACGCGAACGGTGCAGCAGAAGCAGTGGCGCACTCTGGGGCGTCTGGCCGCCCGCTTCGCCGATACGGTCCAGGGCCTGTCGACACTCAAGGTCTTCGGGCGTCAGCACCGCGCCGTCCGGTCCATCGAGAAGGTCACCGAGACATACCGGGTCGAGACGATGCGGGTGCTGCGCGTGTCGTTCCTGTCGGGATTCGCGCTCGAACTGCTGGCGTCGATCTCGGTGGCGATCGTGGCCGTGTCGATCGGCTTCCGGCTGGTAGACGGGTCGCTGGCGCTGGCCGTCGGCCTGTTCGTGCTGCTGCTGGCGCCTGAGGCCTACCTTCCGCTTCGCCAGGTGGGCGTGCAGTTCCATGCCGCGGCAGAGGGCGTCGCGGCGACCGAGGACGTCTTCGCGGTGCTCGATGAGGCGCGCGCCGCCGGATCGGCGCACGCACGGCGCGGAGTCGCGGCATCATCCGGTCCGGCGCGCCTCGTGCTGCGCGGCCTGAGGGTGCGGCGGGGCGATCTGCTCCTGCCCGCCGTCGATCTCGTGGCCGAGCCCGGCACCGTGACACTGATCGAGGGCCCGAGCGGCGCCGGCAAGTCCAGCGTGTTCGCCGCGTTGCGCGGCGCGGTGGCCTTCGACGGCGACGCACGACTGAACGACACGCCCGTCGACACCCTCTCCCCCGCGACGTGGCTCGCCTGGGCGGGCCAGCACCCGGGCCTGATCGGCGGCACGATCGCCGAGAACGTCGCGCTCGGCGACGACGAGACGGATGCCGCGTCACGCCGCGATCTGGTGCGGCGTGCCCTCGCCGTCGCACAGGCCGACGCCCTCGATCCGGATCAGGACCTCGGCGTCCAGGGCGCCGGCGTGTCGGGCGGGCAGGCCCAGCGGCTGGCGGTGGCGCGCGCCGTGTTCCGCCACCTCCGCGGCCGTGCGCCGGTCATCGCCCTCGACGAGCCGAGCTCCGCACTGGATGCCGCGACGGAGGCGGCCCTGTGGCACGGCATCCGCGGGCTCGCCGACGACGGCGCCACGGTGCTTCTGATCTCGCACCGACGCAGCGCGCGCGAGATCGCCGACCGCGTCGTGACGCTGTCGGCGACGCGAGCGGAGGTCGGCGCATGACCACCACGACGGACGTACTGCGCCGGGCGATGCCGTCGTTGCGACGATTCTGGCCGGGCGCCGCAGCGGGCTTCCTCTCGGAGGCCTCGGCGGTCGCGCTGCTCGCCTGCAGCGCGTGGCTGATCGTCCGTGCCAGTGAGCAGCCTCCGGTGATGTACCTGTCGGCAGCCGTCGTGGGCGTGCGCGCCTTCGCACTCAGTCGGGCCGCCTTCCGCTACACGGAGCGACTCGCGAGCCACGATGCGGCCCTGCGCCAGCTCGCGGTGACCCGCACCGATCTGGTGCGCCGGCTCATTCCGCTCGCCCCGGACGGGCTGACCCGCACCCGGCGCGGCTCGGTGCTCGGAGCGCTCGTCGACGATGTGGACGAGCTGCAGAACCTGCCGCTGCGCGTCGTGCTGCCTCTCGTATCGTCGGCGGCGGTGGCCCTCGGCGCCGTCGTGCTCGTCGGCATCGTCTGGTGGCCCGCGGCGCTCACGCTCCTCGCCTGCCTCGTCGTGGCGGCCATCGTGGCGGTCGGCTGGGGATGGGTCGCCGGCTCCCGCGCGGAGCGTTCCATCGCGCCTTTGCGCGCCGGTCTCGCCGACGCCGTGCTCGATCACCTCGCAAGCCTGGACGTCCTCGCCGCGTACGGCGCCGACGATCAGAGCGCGCGGCGCATCGCCGCGGCGGACGATGCCCTGCGGCGGGCGGTGACCCGCCGCGCCGGGGCGCAGGCGGGCTCCACCGCCGTCGTGTCAGTACTGGCCGGCGCGGCCTCCGTCGTCGCCGTCCTGGCCTCCGTTCCGGCACTCGGCGACGGCACGATCACCGCCCCCGCCTTCGCCGTGGCCGTGCTCGTGCCGATGGCCGTGTTCGAGGTCTTCACCGCGGTTCCGGCCGCGGCGTCATCATGGCGACAGGTACGCGCCGCGGCCACCCGGATCGCCGAAGCCCTGCCGGGCGAGACTCCGGCGGGCATCCCGCCCGAGGTCGCTCACGATGACGATGGTCACGCACGCGAAGCCGTCGCGCTCGGCGATGGCCTCGTCCTGCAGGGCGTCGCGGCGCGCTGGCCGGGAGCCGCTGACGACGCCCTGCAGGCGGTGGATCTGACGGTCGCCCCGGGCGAGCGGATCCTGGTCGTGGGCTCCAGCGGCGCCGGCAAGACCACGGCGGCGCACGTCCTCGTGCGCTTCTTGGAGACGAGCGCCGGCCGGTACACGATCGGCGGGGTCGATGTGCACGACCTCGACCCCGACACCGTCCGTGAGACGGTGGGTCTGTGCGAACAGCAGCCCATGCTTTTCGACGAGGACATCCGGCAGAACCTCCTGTTCGCCCGTGACACGGCGACGGATGCCGAGCTGGAGGCGGTGCTGCACCGCGTGGGCCTCGGTGACTGGCTGAGCGCGCGCGGCGGCCTGGACGCGCGAGTCGGCGAACGCGGGGCGCTCGTGTCGGGCGGGCAGGCCCAGCGCATCGCGCTGGCCCGGGCTCTGCTGCACGGCTTCCCCGTGCTCGTGCTCGATGAGCCGACCGCCGGTGTCGACGTCGACGCGTCCGACGCGCTGCTGGCCGACCTGCTCGGGGCGGTCGGTCCGGATCGTGCCGTCGTGCTGATCTCGCACGTGGACGTTCCCGCCGGCCTCGTCGACCGCACGGTGCGGCTGACCGGCGGGCGCATCGAAGACTGAGTTCAGCCGCCGATCGCGTTCATCCCGCGCGCCGGCTGCAGGAACGACGGGTCATCGATCGCATGTCCCGGAAGCTTGCCGGCGATGCACTCGTGCAACAGCGCGTCGATCGCGACGTCGTCGGCGCCCGCACGCAGCAGCGGCATGAGGTCGTACTCGTCGTTGGAGAACAGGCAGTTGCGCAGCTGCCCGTCGGCGGTGAGCCGCAGGCGGTCGCAGGCGCCGCAGAACGGCGCCGTCACCGAGGCGATCACGCCGACGGAGGCCGGCCCGCCATCGAGCAGGAAGCGCTCCGCGGGTGCGTCGCCGCGGCCGGGGACGGGCTCGAGGTGCCACCGGGTCGAGAGCGCTGCCAGGATCTCCTCGCGGGTCACCATGCGTGTGCGGTCCCACGTGTGCCCGGCATCCAGCGGCATCTGCTCGATGAAGCGCATCTCGGCGCCGTGATCGAGCGCGAAGGCGACGAGGTCGACGAGTTCGTCGTCGTTGATTCCGCGCATCGCGACCGCGTTGAGCTTGAGGGGGCGCAGTCCCGACGCGGATGCCGCGGCGATGCCTGCCACGACCTCGTCGAGGCGGTCGCGGCGGGTGAGGTCGCGGAAGCGGTCGCGGTCGAGGGTGTCGATCGAGATGTTGAGGCGGCGCAGACCGACGTCGATGAGGACGGGCAGTACGTCGCCGAGACGGATGCCGTTCGTCGTGAGGGCAATGTCGACCGGCCCGTCGGGGCCTTCGACCGCGGCGAGCCGTCGCACGACCTCGACGATGTCGGCGCGCAGCAGCGGCTCGCCTCCCGTGAGTCGGAACGTGGAGATCCCGGATGCCGCGGCGATGCGCGCGACGCGCACGATCTCGTCCGTGGAGAGGATGCTCGTGCGCGCGAGCCATTCGTTGCCCTGCTCGGGCATGCAGTACGTGCAGCGCAGGGAGCAGCGATCGGTCAGCGAGATCCGCAAATCGCGGTGCACGCGGCCGAAACGGTCGACGAGCGGCGCGCCGGGGGCCGTCGGCAGCGCTGATGCGGCGCGTCCCGTACGCAGGGTGAGCGGGACGGCGGGCATGGTCCGAGGCTACCCGGCGAATGGAGGGGGAAGGCCGAATGGCGGATTTCGCCCGCCGAGCAGACGGATCGCCGCACGCTCGCGCACGGCTCGCCGGACGCGCCCCACCGTTCTGAGAGGATCGGTGGATGAGTGAGAGCCTCGACGACGAGTTGGACCGTATCTTCGCGGCACGAGATCGCGATGACATGGCGCCGACGGTCGCGGCGCTCGAGGAGATCCACGCGCGGCATCCCGAGCACGCGCGCGTTCTGTACGAGCTCGCGGGGGCATATGACACCGCCGGCGACGAGAGTGCGGCCGCGGCTCTGTATCCACGCGCGCTCGAAGCAGGCCTCACCGGCGACGTCCGCCGCCGATGCCTCTTGCAGTACGCCAGTACGCTGCGCAACCTCGACCGGCTCGACGACTCCCTCCGGGTGTTCGCCGACGCACGCCGCGAGTTTCCCGACGCGATCTCCCTCGCCGTCTTCCAGGCCCTCAGCCGACATGCCGCCGGCCAGGTCCACGCCGCCTTCGCCGAGTTGCTCGACGTCATCGCCGCGCACGCGCCGGCGACGGAACTGGATCGCTATCGCCCGGCTCTGCGGGCAAACGCCGACTTCCTGCGACACCTCGACACCGCTATCGACACCGAGACGTGACACCAGCACGCCGCCGGCGCCGATTCATGCGGCGGCGATCCGCACGTCGGCGGTGTCCACCGACAGGACCACCCGGTCGCCCTCCGCAATCGCCGCGGCCAGCATCTGTGCCACGGTGAGTTCACAGACGATCGCCGGCGACGCCGTGTGCACGCGCGCGCCCGAGGGCGTTGCCTCGATGCGTTCGACGCGCGCCGACCATGTCGCGACGCCATCGATCGAGCCCGGGCCCGCGACGCCGGCATCCGCGGCATCGAGCCGCACGGCACCGATCGGGATGAGCGCCGCGGCGTCGCCCTCGACGCTCGAGGGTGCGGGCAGACGCAGCCGGTCGGCGGCCCACACGCCGTCCTCCACGCGCCCGGCCGCCCGGTTGACGCCGGCGAGCGCCGCGACGAAGTCCGTCGCCGGCGTCGTCAGGACCTCACGCACCGCACCGGACTGCGTCACGCGCCCGGCTTCGAGCACGACGAGGCGATCCGCGACCGCGACGGCATCCACCACGTCGTGCGTGACGAACACCGCCGTGGTGCCGGCGGCGCGCAGCCGCTCGGCGAGCATCCGACGCAGATCGGCCACCGTGACAGGATCGAGCGCCGTGAAGGGCTCATCCAGCAGAAGCACACGCGGGACGGTCGCAAGCGCACGGGCGAGCGCGACCCGCTGCTGCTGACCGCCCGACAGTTCGGCCGGGCGGCGATGGCCGACCCCGGCGAGCCCCACCTCGGCGAGCGCCCGCTCGGCACGCGAGCGACGCTCCACGCGCGCGGCCGCCCGTGCCCGACCGTCCGGCGCACTCATCCCGAAGGCGACGTTGTCGCGCGCACTCACGTGCGGGAACAGATGCGGTTCCTGCCCCAGGAGCACGACGCCACGGCGCTGCGGCGTCACCTGCGCGCGCGGCGAAGAGACGACCTCGCCGGCGACCCGGACGGCGCCATCGCTCAGCGGCGACAGCCCCGCGATCACCGAGACGAGCGTCGATTTCCCCGCACCGCTCGGGCCCATCACCGCGACGACCTCCCCCGCGGATGCCGAGATCTCGGCATCCAGGACGAAGCCTTCCCGGCGCACGACGACGTGCGCCTCGAGCATCGCCCCGCTCATCGCGTCGCCCCCGGCCGCCACGCCCGCACGGCCAACAGCACCGCGAGCGTCGTCACCAGCAGCAGCAGCGAGAGCGCCACGGCGGTGCCCTGCGAGACCCCCGCACCGTTGAAGGCCGTGTAGATCGCGAGCGGCATCGTCTGGGTCACTCCCGGTGCGTTGCCGGCGAACAGCGCCGTCGCGCCGAACTCGCCGATCGCGCGCGCGAAGCACAGCACCACCCCCGCGATGAGGCCGGGCGCCGCCAGCGGCAGCGTGATCCGCCACAGGATGCGCCACCGGCCCGCGCCCAGGGCCGCCGCGGCACGTTCGTAACCGGTGCCGGTCGCCCGGAGCGCCCCTTCGAGCGCCAGCACGAGAAACGGCAGCGCCACGAACGTCTGGGCGATCACCACGGCCGCCGTCGTGAACGGCACCCGCACGCCGATCACCGCCAGCGCCTGCCCGAGCCACCCGTTGCGTCCCAGCAGAAACAGCAGCGCGACCCCGCCCACCATCGGCGGCAGCACGAGCGGCACGGTGATCACGGCCCGCAGCACCCCCGCCAGCCGCGGTCCCGACCGCGCGATCCACAGCGCCAGCGGGATGCCGAGAACGATGCAGACGAGGGTCGCGACCGCTCCCGTCACCAACGACAGCCCGAGCGCCGACAACGCTGCCGGCGAGGTGACGTCGGCCCAGAACGTCGCGACGTCGACACGCCCGACGAGCGCGGTCAACGGCACCACGAGCACCGCGAGGCCCAGCACCGCCGGCACCGCCAGCACGGTCGGGACGAACCCCCGCGGCTGCGCGCGCCGCCCCGCGGTCGCGACCGTCACGGCGTACCGAAGCCGAGGTCGGTGAGCGTGACGCGCGCGGCATCGGAGTGCACGAAGTCCACGAAGGCCCGTGCCGCCGCGGGATTCGCCGCGTCGTCCAGGGCGACGATCGGGTATGTGTTGACCACGGCATCCGCGCCCGGCGTCGCCACCGTCTGCACGGCGGGCGTCGTCGCGGCGTCGGTCACGTACACGAGACCGGCATCCGCCTCTCCGCTGGCCACTTTCGTGAGGACGGCGGTCACGTTCTGCTCGTAGCTGTCGACGGATGCCGCCACGCCCGCCTTCTGCAGGAGCGTCTGCGATGCCGCACCGCACGGCACCTCGGCCGCGCACAGGACGACCCGCAGCGCCGGCGTGGCGAGGTCGGCGAGCCCGTGCACGCCGGCGGGGTTTCCCGACGGGACGATGAGGGTGAGCACGTTCGTGGCGAACGGCTGCGGTGAGGACGCGAGTCCGGCGGCGACGACCTTCTGCATGTTCTTCTCGTCGGCAGAGGCGAAGACGTCGGCCGGTGCCCCCTCGATCAGCTGGGTCGCCAACGTCGACGATCCGTCATAGCTGATCGGACGGATCGTCACCCCCGGGTGCGCCGTCTGGAACTGATCGGCGAGCCGGGTGAAGGCCGCTTTCAATGATGCCGCGGCGAAGACGGTCAGCTCCCCGGAGACCGCGTCCGACGACGCCGTCGCCGCCCCGGAGGCGGTGCGGTCGGCATCCGCCGATCCCCCCGCCGCGCTGCAGCCGGCGAGCGCCACGACCCCGGCGAGGAGGACCGCGAGGACGTATCGCGATCGTGTGCGCATCACCGCTCCCTCGGGGTCTCGACGATGACGGTCGTGGCTTTGATGACCGCGACGGCGAGCGCACCGGGTTCGAGTCCCAGATCGCGCACCGCTTCCGAGGACATCAACGACACGACGCGGTGCGGGCCGGACTGGATGTCGACCTGTGCCATCACGCCGTCCTGCTGCACGCGCGTGACCAGTCCGACGAAGCGGTTGCGGGCGCTCGAGAGCACATCCGCGGGGTCCGCGGCGGCGTGCGCGAGCTCGACCGCTCGTGCGGCGAGGGCGTCACCGGGGATCTCCACCGGAGAGACTCCCGTCGTCGGAAGGATGCCGTGATCGATCCACCGGCGCACGGTGTCGTCGCTCACACCCAGCAGCCGTGCGGCCTCGGTGACACGATACGAACGCATACCGCCGACCATAGCGCGCATCTGCGGCGAGAGGGCAGTCTTCAACGACGCAACTGCGGATTTCTGCCCCGCGGAGGACTTCTCGGTCGTCGACCCCGCGGGCAGACACGGCGGATACGCTGGCTCCGTGCCGCTGCCTCCTCTCGTCGACCCCGTTCCCGCCCTCGCCCCCGCCGAGCGCGCCCGCACTCAGCGCCACCTCGTGCTCAACGGCGTGGGCGATCTCGGTCAGCGCCGGCTGGCGGCCGCGCACATCGCCGTCGTCGGGGCCGGCGGCCTCGGCTCGCCCGTCGTGATGGCGCTCGCTGCCGCCGGTATCGGCACCCTCACGGTCATCGACGACGACGTCGTCGACCTCAGCAACCTCCAGCGGCAGCTCCTGCACCGACACGTCGACATCGGCGCGCGCAAGACCGCGTCGGCGCAGCGCGTCGCTGCGGACCTGTCGCCCGAGACGGTCGTCATCCCGGTCAACGAACGCCTCACGACCGAGAATGCGGGAGATCTGCTCCACGGCGCCGATCTCGTCGTCGACGGCAGCGACACGTTCGACACCCGGGCAGCGGTCGCCGCCGCGTGCGAACGTCTCGGCATCCCGCTCGTCTGGGGCGTGCTGCAGGAGTTCCATGCGCAGGCCACGGTGTTCTGGAGCGCGCCTCCCGCGGGGACGGAGCCGATCGTACTGTCCGACCTGCACCCGGCCGACGCCGCCGGCACCCCACCCACCTGCGCCGAGGTGGGCGTGCTGGGTGCCCTGTGCCTTCAGGTAGGCGGCATTCTCGCGATCGAGGCGGTCAAACTCATCGTCGGCATCGGCGAGCCCCTGTTGGGCCGCGTGCTCGTGATCGACGCGTTGCACGGCACGCAGACCGAGGTGGCGCTGCGGGCGGCCGCTCCCGCCTCGCCGTCGCCGAGCGTCGCCCCGGCAGAAGCGGCGCCCGCGCCGATCCGCGAACTGACGGCGAGCGAGATGCTCGCCGCGCAGGAGGCCGGGGCCACCCTCCTGGACGTGCGCGAGCCGTGGGAGACGCAGACCGGCGTCGTCGCCGGATCGGTTCTGATCCCCCTCGGCGACCTGCTGGACGATCCGGCGCAGATCGACGACGAGCATGTCGTCGTCATCTGCGCGCACGGCATCCGCGCCCGTCACGCTGCCGAAGCCCTCCGCGCTCGCGGCGTCGACGCCGACATCCTGGTGGGCGGTCTCGCCGCGTGGCAGCAGGCATGACCTCCCACGCGCCGTTGCGCACCGTCGAGGAGCAGCTCGCGGACGTGCTCGCCGCCGTGCGCCCCCTGCCCGCCGTGCGCCTCCCCTTGACGGCGGCGACCGGCGCGACACTGCGCGAGCCCGTGCGCGCAGCTCTGGACATCCCCGTCTTCGACAACTCCGCCATGGACGGCTTCGCCGTGCGCTTCGCCGACGTCGCTCACGCGCGCCCAGAGGATCCGGCCATCCTCCGCGTCGTGGCGGATCTTCCCGCCGGCACGTCCGACGATCCCCCGCTGGCCCCCGGCGAGGCCGCGCGCATCATGACGGGTTCGCCGGTGCCCTCGGATGCCGACGCCATCGTGCCCTTCGAAGACACCGCGGGCGGCCTCGCCGACTCCCTTCGGAACACAACCGTGCGCCGTGCGCCGCGCGCCGCGGGAGCATTCGTCCGCCGCGCCGGCGACGACCTCCGCGCGGGCGACGTGGTGCTCGAGGCGGGCGTCGTGCTCGGACCGCTCCAGATCGCCGCGGCAACCGCCGCGGGCCGTACTCACGCGGTCGTCTCGGCGCGTCCGCGGGTCGGCATCGTTTCGACGGGCAGCGAGCTGGCGCCGGCCGGAACGCCGCTGCGACGCGGGCAGATCCCCGAATCCAACGGGGTGCTGCTCGCCGGCCTCGTCGCGGCGGCCGGCGCAGAGGTCGTCGCTCAGGTCGTCGTGGACGATGAGGGCGAAGCTCTGCGCAACGCGGTGGCCGCGCTGCTGGCGGCACCCGTCGATGCGGTCGTCTTCTCCGGTGGCGTCAGCGCCGGCGCATTCGAGGTGGTGCGCACGGAGCTCGCCGCGGCGATGACCTTCACCCGCGTCGCGATGCAGCCGGGCAAGCCACAGGGATTCGGCACCCTGCCGACGCCGACCGGCATCGCACTGCTGTTCGGTCTGCCGGGAAATCCGGTCAGCGCGGCGGTCTCGTTCGAGGTGTTCGTCCGCCCCGCCCTGCTGACGATGCAGGGTCGACGCACCGTCGAGCGGGCGCGTCTGACTCTGCCGGCCGGCACGTCGTGGCGGACCCCGGAGGGACGGCGGCAGTACCTGCCCGCGGTCATCGACACCTCGGCGCCGACGTGGACGGTGCACCCCGCGACCGCGGGCGGTTCGGGATCGCACCTGGCCGGCGGGTTGGGCCTCGCGCGCGCGCTCGCCGTCGTCGCGGCCGACATCGCGGAGGTGCGGGAGGGCGACCCGGTGCAGGTCCACCTGCTGGAAGGATGGGACGCATGAGGTTCACCCACCTGGACGAGGCCGGCCACGCCCGCATGGTCGATGTGACCGAGAAGCAGCCCACGGTGCGCGCCGCGACAGCCGGCGCCGTGGTCCGCTGCGCTCCCGCCGTCGTCGCAGCGCTCCGCGACGGAACGGTGCCCAAGGGCGATGTGCTGGCCGTCGCGCGCATCGCCGGCATCCAGGCCGCCAAGCGCACACCCGAGCTGCTGCCGCTCGCCCACGTGATCGGCGTCCACGGCGCGAGCGTCGGCCTTGCGATCACGGACGACGGCGTCGAGATCACGGCGACCGTCCGCACCGCCGACCGCACCGGGGTGGAGATGGAAGCACTGACGGCGGCAGCGGTGGCCGCGCTCACGATCGTGGACATGGTCAAGGGCATGGACAAGGGCACGTCCATCGAGAACGTCCGCCTCCTCGCGAAGACCGGCGGCAAGTCGGGCGACTGGGTGCGGGAGTCCTGATGCCGCGGGTCCGATACTTCGCCGCCGCCGCGGAGTTCGCCGGGCGTGCCGAGGAGGTGCGAGCCGAGACCGATCTCGACGACCTGCGCGCCGGCTGGGCGCGGGAGTACCCGGCGCTCGGACGCATCCTTCCCCGCTGCGCCGTGCTCGTCGATGGACGACGCACCGACACGTCGACAGTGTTGGGCGACGACACCCTGGTCGACGTGCTCCCGCCGTTCGCCGGCGGGTGAGCCTCAGCCGCCGATGCCCTTCCAGGCGGCGGCGCCGTCGGCCGTGAGCTGACGCTTCCATACCGGCAGTTCACGCTTGACCGCCTCGATGATGGCGCGGCACACCTCGAACGCCTCGGCGCGGTGAGGGGTGGATACCGCGATGACGACGGCGGCTTCGCCGACCTCTACACGTCCGACGCGATGGCTCACAGCGACGGTCGCACGCGTGTCGCCGATGGCGGTCAGCGCGATGTCGTGCAGCGTCGCCTCGGCATCCGGGTGCGAGGAGTATTCCAGCGCGACGACGGCCGTGTCGGCATCGGGGTCGTGATCGCGGACCGTGCCGATGAAGCTCGTGACAGCCCCCGCGCGGGGGTCGTCGACGGCGGCGAGGTGCGCGGCGGCATCCAGCGGTTCGTCGGTGATGCGGGCGATGCGAACGGCAGTCATCAGTGATCTCCTCCGTCGAGCTGATGCACCACGTGAGCGGCGACCGACAGGATGACGGGCATCCCGGAGGCCACGGCCGCGGGCGATCCGGGCAGGTTGACGATCAGGGCGCGCGCCGCGACCCCGGCACGACCGCGGGAGAGCATGCCGGCCGGCTTCTCGGCGACGCCGCGCCGGCGCAGCTCCTCGGAGATGCCGTCGATCGTGCGTTCGATGACGCGATCAGTGCCCTCGGGGGTCTCATCGCGGGCGGCGACACCGGTGCCCCCGGTGGTGACGATGAGACGCGCGCCGTCGGCGAGCGCGGCGCGCAGCGCCGTCTCGACGCTGTCGGCGCCGTCGGCGACGACCCGGGCGTCGGAGCATTCCCACCCCGCCTCGCGCAGCGCCGTGACGGCCAGCGGGCCCGCCGTGTCGGCACGCGCACCCGCAGCCGACCGATCCGACACGGTGATCACGACGGCGAGGCTGCCCACGCCCCCACCCTACGCCCCCGCCCCCTCCCCCCCTCTCCCTCCCCCCTCCCTCCCCCCACGTCTCATCGCCGAGCCGCCACCTTCCGCGCGAGCCGCCATGCTTCGGCGCGACGTATCGTGGCGGGTCGGCGAAAACATGGCGGCTCGGCGAAGAGGCGGGAGGGGCGCTACAGGAGCATGCCGAAGGCGGCGACGTCCGCGGGAGCGTCCAGGCGCGTGAAGCCCAGACGCTCGTAGAACGCGATGGCGCCGGCGTTGGTGCCGGCGGCGACCAGGTGCACCCCCGGCACGCCCGCGGCCCGAAGCCTGTCCCGCAGCGCCTCGATCAGACGGCGCCCCCAACCCTGGCCCTGGAGTTCGGGAAGCAGATCGATGTGCAGGTGCGCGGGGTAGTGGCGCGCGAAGGGCTCCACACCGGGGCGACGTCCGTACGCGTAGGCGAGCACGGAATCCTGGCGGGTCGCCGCCGCGCCCACCGGCGCCGGCCAGCGCTGCGCGAACCGCGGCCACCACTGGTGCTGGAACCACTCCTCGAACCCATCGGTGTCGCCGGTGGCGACGGCGTAGCCCGCGACCCGACCGTCATCGGTCTCGACCACGACGGCCAGTTCGGGGTGGCGCGCGACGTAGGGCAGCACGAAGACGGCCGCCCAGATGTCGTCGTCGTCCAGGATGCCGGTGGCGTCGCTGCCCGTGTCGGCGGTGCGCAGGCAGATCTCGGCGAGGGCGGGCTCGTCGCCGGGGCGGAAAGAACGCAGATGGGCCACGGCGCGAGTCTAGGCCGCAGCGTCCACGTGCTCGGCGGCATCCGCGTGCTCCGCCGCCGCCGTGATGCGGTTGGCCATCCCCCGGAAGATGAACCCGTGGAACGGCAGCACCGCCAGCCAGTACAACCGGCCCGACAGCCCCGACGGGAAGAAGACCGCGCGCTGGCGGTACACGGCGCCGCCGACGGCGCCCGGCTCGCAGCCGAGGTCGAGCCACGCGAGACCCGGCACCTTCATCTCGGCACGCAGGCGCAGCAGTCGCTCCGGCTCGACCTTCTCGACACGCCAGAAGTCGATGACATCGCCGACGGCCACGCGGCTGCGATTGCGCCGTCCGCGCACGAGCCCCACGCCTCCGACGACCCGGTCCATCCAGCCGCGCAGCGCCCACAGCACGGGCGCGGAGTACCAGCCGTTCTCGCCGCCGATCCCTTCGATGACCTCCCAGAGCCGCGCGGGGCTCGCGGTCGTCGTCGCCGTGCGCACGTCGGTGAACACGGTGCGCCCCGACCACTCCGGGTCGGACGGCAGCGGATCCGACGGCACGCCGCTGACCTCGGCATCCTGCCAGCTCGTCTCCACGCTGTCGGCCGCGACGCGCCCCAGGGCCAGCGCGACGGCCCGGCGATAGGGCGTGAGGCCGCCCGCCGGCGGCGGGATGATGGCGTCGATGTCGTGGTCGTCCATGACGCACTCGTTCTGCAGCGAGGCGATGAGCGGGCGCGCGATCGAGCGCGGCACCGGTGTGACGACGTTCACCCAGTGCGATGCCAGTCCCGGCGTGAGCACCGGCAGGGGCGCGATCGGCCGCTGCGGCAGGCCCGCCTCGACCGCGTAGCCGTTCATCATCTGCCCGTAGCGCAGCACGTCGGGTCCGCCGATGTCGACGGCGCGGTTCACGTCGGCGGCGACGCGCGCGGCGCCCAGCAGGTAGTGCATGACGTCGCGGACGGCGATCGGCTGGATGAAATTGCGCACCCACTTGGGGGCGGGCATGTACGGCAGCACCTCGGTGAGGTGGCGGATCATCTCGAACGAGGCCGACCCCGACCCGATCACGACACCGGCCTGCAGCACGAGCGTGGGCACACCGCTGGCGAGGAACACCTCCCCCACCTCGACCCGGGAGCGCAGATGCGGGCTCAGCGGCACGCCCTCCGGGTGCAGCCCGCCCAGGTACACCAGGCGAGCGACGGATGCCGCGGCCGCCGCCGTCGCGACGGCGCGCGCGGCGGCGAGATCGGCCTGCTCGAAACCGGCGCCGGCCGACATCGAGTGGATGAGGTAGTAGAGCACGTCGACGTCGGCGCAGGCCTGCGCGAGCGCCGGTTCGTCGACGGCCGAGCCGACCACCACGTCGACCTCGTCGCCCCAGGAGAACGCGCTCAGGCGTGCCGCGTCGCGCACGAGCACGCGCACGCGGTAACCGGCCGCGATCAGCCGCGGCACCAGCCGTCCCCCGATGTAGCCGGTCGCACCGAGCACGAGCGCACGCGGCGCCGTGCCGTCTGCGCGCGGCACGGCGCGCAGCTCTTCTTCCCGGCCGGTGGGGCTCGACAGCTCGCTCATGTCCGTCACGCTAGACGGCCGCTGCCCGCGGCGCATCCCCTTGCGCACGGGCTCTTCGCCCGCAAGGGCGAACGTCAGCGGCGGCCGGTGCCGAACAGTCCTCGGATCACCGAGTTGAGGATCGTCTGGGTCGACTTCGAGTTCAGCACCTGCTCGAGCGGCGACTTCTGCGACGAACGCGACGTGCGCGTCGTCCGCGTCGAGCCGCCGGTGGAGCGGAGGATCCGGTCGTACTCCTTCTGCCGCTCGCGCGCGGCGGCGGCATCCGCCTTCGCCTGCGCGGCCTGCTGCTTCTCCTGCTCCTTCGCCGCCTGCTCCTGCGCCTCGGCCCGCTCGGCCGCGGCGTCCGCCTCGGCGGCGGCGTTCATCTTCGCGGTGAGGATCTCGCGCGCCGACTCCCGGTCGATCGGCGTCCCGTAACGGGCCAGCAGCGGCGAGGCGTGCACGGCTCGTTCGATATCGGGGTCGGGGGTCGGCGACATGAGGCCCTGCGGCGCGCGCAGTCGGGTCCAGGCGACCGGGGTCGGAGCGCCCTTCTCGTTCATGACGGTGACGATCGCCTCACCGGTGCCGAGCTCCTGCAGCACCCGTTCGAGGTCGTAACCGCTCTTCGGATACGTGCCGACGGTCGCCCGCAGCGCCTTGGCGTCGTCGGGCGTGAAGGCACGGAGGGCATGCTGCACGCGTGAGCCCAGCTGGCCGAGCACGTCGGAGGGAACGTCCTTCGGCGTCTGCGTGACGAAGAACACGCCGACGCCCTTGGAGCGGATGAGGCGGACGGTCTGGGTGATGGCGGACAGGAACGACTTCGACGCATCGCGAAACAGCAGGTGGGCCTCGTCGAAGAAGAACACGAGCTTCGGTGTGTCGAGATCCCCCACCTCCGGGAGGATCTCGAACAGCTCCGCCAGCAGGTACATGAGAAACGTCGAGAACAGGGCCGGCTTGTCGGCGACGCCCGGAACCTCCAGCAGCGAAATCACACCGCGCCCGTCGGCGGCAGTACGCAGGAAGTCGCGCACGTCGAACTCCGGCTCGCCGAAGAAGACGTCGGCCCCGTCGTCGGCGAAGGTGATGAGCTTGCGCAGGATCACGCCGGCGGTCGCCGACGACAGTCCGCCGAGCGCCTTCAGCTCGTCCTTGCCGTCGTCGCTCGTGAGCCAGGTGAGCACGGCGCGCAGATCGGAGAGATCGACCAGGGCCAGCCCGTTGGCGTCCGCGTAGTGGAAGACGAGCCCGAGGCTCGACTCCTGGGTCTCGTTGAGGCCGAGCACCTTGCTGAGCAGCAGCGGTCCGAACCCCGAGACGGTCGCCCGCACCGGCACGCCCTTTCCGACGCCCCCGAGGGCGAAGTACTCGGTGACGGATGCCGCGGGCGTCCACTCCTGACCGATTGCGGCCGTCCGCGCGAGCAGCTTCTCGCTCGGCTCGCCGGGCGTCGCCACGCCCGACAGGTCGCCCTTCATGTCGGCGGCGAAGACGGGCACGCCCTTCGCGGCGAGCTGTTCGGCGAGCCCCTGCAGCGTGCGGGTCTTTCCGGTGCCGGTGGCTCCCGCGACCAGGCCGTGCCGGTTCATCATCCCCAGCGGGATGCGGATCTGCGCCGACGGCACCGGGTCGGTGTTCATCAGCGCGCCGAGATCGAGGGTGAGGCCGTCGAAGGCGTATCCCTTCGCGATCGCCGCAACCTGCGCGTCGTTCAAGGGACCGGATGCCGCGGCATCCGCCGCCGGCGCCTCGGGAACCGTCTGCGCGGCATCCGCCGCCGGCGCTTCGGGAGGAGATACCGCCTCGGGAGGAGTCGATACGCCCGCGTCGACCTCCGGAGCGGAAATCTCCTCCGCAGGCGCACCCCCGGCAGGCCCGGCAGCGGCAGCCCCCGCCGCGGCACCTCCCGCAGCACGCGCGGCTTGGGCGGCGGCGAGCGCGGCTTTGGCCTGGGCGAGCTTCAGCGCGGCCTCCGCCGCTTCCGCCTCGGCCTGCAGTCGGGCAAGTTCTGCGTCATCGACAGCGCTCATGGCGCTCAGCCTAGCGAGCGCACCCGCTCGTTCTCACGCTCGAGCATGCGCGCGCAGATCGCCGCGACCACGAGGGTCGCCCCCACGCCCACGAGGGTACCGCCGACGGTGTCGCTCAGCCAGTGGGCGTGCACCTGGGTGCGGCTGAACGCCATCGCGAACACCCACGCGCCGCCGACCACGGCGACCCACACCCGCGGAAAGAGGATGACCGCGATCGTCGCGACCGTCGCCGCATTGGCGGTGTGTCCGGAGGGGAAGGAGCCGTGATCGGAGAAGACGATCATGTCCTCGGGGCGCGCACGTCCGAACAGCGCCTTCAGCAGCTGCACGAGCGCGACGCTTCCCAGCGACGCGACGACCACGAACAGCGCGCCGCGCGGACGACGCCGGAACAGCAGCAGCGCGACGCCCGCGAGCGGGACGATGAAGGTGGCGAACCATCCGCCGCCGAGGAAGTTCATCGCGAGGGCGACGCCGTCGAGAAAGGCGAAACGGTCGACGAACACGTTCCACCACTCGTCGACGTTCACGTCGGCTTCGACCACCACCTGGATGCCGAGCCACACCGTGGTCGCGATCAACAGCACCCCCACGACGAGCCGCTGCAGCATGATCGTCGTGACGTCGTCGTCCAGGGGCGCTCTCATCGCCCCATTGTGCCGGACGCCGGCGGCTCAGGGCGCGAGCCGCTCCACGGTCCACGGTCGCACGACCGCCCAGAGCGAGACCGCCCCGATCAGTGCGCACCCCACCATGACCGATGCCATCGTCGTCGCCGTGATGCCGGAGTCCCGCGCGACCCATCCGACGATCGGGGAGATCAGCCCCGCGACGCCGAAGTTCGTCGCCCCGAGGATGGATGCCGCGGTGCCGGCGGCCTTGCCGTGGCGATCGAGCGCGAGCACCTGCACGCAGGGGAAGGTGAAGCCGCACGCCGTCATGAACACGAACAGCGGCACCATGGTGCCCCACAGCCCCCACCCGAGCTGGTCGCACGCGATGATCGCGATCGCGGCGAGCACCAGCACACCGGTCGACACCGACAGCACCCACTGCGGGCCGAAGCGGGCCGCGAGCCGCGCGGCCACCTGCACACCGACGACGAGGCCGAGGGAGTTGGCGGCGAACAGCAATCCGTACTGCTGGGCGTCGAAGCCGTAGGTCTCCTGGAAGAGGAACGAGGAGGACGACAGGTACGAGAAGAGACCGCTGAAGGACATGCCCCCGATGATCAGGACACCGACGAACACCCGATCGCTGAAGACGCCGCGGTAGCGCTGCAGCACCGTGGTCGCCCCGCGCTCTTTGCGCCGCGCGGCCGGCAGCGTCTCGGGGATGAGCCAGATCGCCGCCACGAGCATCACCGCACCGTAGAGCGCCAGGACCACGAAGATGCCACGCCACGGCATGACCGACAGCAGAGCGGAGCCGATGAGCGGCGCGACGACGGGTGCTGCTCCCGACACCAGCGCGAGCCGGCTCAGCATGACCACCAGCCGGCGACCTCCGAACAGGTCGCGGACGATCGCCATCGCGACCACGCCACCGGCTGCGGCCCCGACGCCCATGAACACGCGCGCGATCGCGAGGAGCGTGAGATCGGGGGCGAGAGCCGCAGCGGCACTGGCCACGACGTGAAGGGCGGTGACCGCGAGCAGCGGCACGCGGCGTCCGACCTTGTCGCTGAGCGGTCCGACGATCAGCTGACCGAGCGCGAAGCCGACCATCGTGCCGGTCAGGGTGAGCTGGATCGCCGCGGCGGACGTGCGGAAGTCGGCCTGCAACGTCGGGAACGCGGGCAGGTAGAGGTCGATCGTGAAGGGTCCGAGCGCAGTGAGCGCGCCGAGCAGGATGATGTACACCACGCGGCGTGCGGTGGAGATCGCGTCACCGGGGTGCAGGACGACCGGAGCGGTGGCGGGGTGCGATCCGAGCGTGCGGATGGCACCGGTGGCCGTACGCGCAGCCGCGGGCAGGGGTGTCGAGGCAGTTCGGGGGGCGGGGTTTTCGCGCACGGTTTCCAGACGGGTGGGATGGCGGACAGACGGGCGACGCGGATGCCGCAGCGCAGAGCGCCGCGCGGTCGCGAAGAGGCGTCGAGGCGTCGATCGGAGCGCGATGACGCCGGCGAGGAGGTTCGAAACGATTCGAGAGTCCTTCGATCCTAACCGTTTCCCCAGCATCCGAGTCATTCATGCGCATACGATCGGAAGGCACCCCGTGCCTTGATCACCCCGACCGCGACCCGAGCCGAGGATCCATGACCCCCACGCCGTCCGACCGCAAACGCACGAGCGGCAACCCCGCCACGCGTGCGAACATCGAACTGACCGTCAAGCAGCAACGCGAGCTCCAGAAGCAGGAGAAGCTCGCCGAGTACCAGCGTCAGCTCGCGCGCCGGCGGCGCAGCCGTCTGACCTGGTGGATCGTCGGCAGCACCGCAGCCGTCGCCGTCGTCGCGGTCGTCGCGGCATCCATCGCCTTCGCGCCGAAGCCGGTCACCTACCAGGCCGGAGGAACCGGCGCCGTCATCGACGGCGTCGAGACGTTCACGAACGCCACGCAGCACGTCGCCGGCACGGTCGACTATCCGCAGAATCCGCCGGCGGGCGGCCCCCACAACCAGTTCTGGCTGAACTGCGGCATCTACGACCAGCCCCAGCAGAACGAGAACGCCGTGCACTCGCTCGAGCACGGCGCCGTGTGGGTCACCTACGACCAGACGCGCGTCAGCGGCGCCGATCTCGACGCCCTGAAGGCGCAGCTGCCCTCGTCGTACGTGATCCTCTCACCGTACGTCGGCCTGCCCAGCCCGATCGTGCTGAGCGCCTGGAACGCACAGCTCAAGCTCGACAGTGCGAGCGACCCCCGCATCCCGACCTTCTTCGAGGAGTACTGGCGCAACCAGAACGTCCCGGAGCCGACGGCATCCTGCAGCGGCGCGATCGACGGGCCGGGCAAGCAGTCGTGACCGCACCCGAGCCGGCGACCGGACGCACCCTCCCCCCGTGGTGGGCGGTGCTGCTGGTCGCGCTCGCCGTGGCGGCGCTCGCGTTCGCGATCGGGCGTTTCTCCACCTTCGGCGCGGAGGGCGCGGCGGCGCCCACGTCCGACTCCCCCGAGGCCGGGTTCGCCCGCGACATGCAGCTGCATCACGGCCAAGCGGTCGAGATGGCGATGGACATCTACCGCACGACGCAGAACGACGGCGTGCGAGTGCTGGCCTACGACATCGCGACGACGCAGTCGGCGCAGAAGGGCGAGTTCTACGACTGGCTCGTGAAGTGGGGCCTGCCCCAGACCGGCGGTCCGCTGATGGCCTGGATGGATGCCGCGGACTCCTCTCACCAACACGGCGGCGGTGCGACGCGTCCGACCGACGCGGAGCTGATGACGCAGATGGGCATGGCGAGCGCCGCCGAGCTCGCCGCGATGCGGGCACAGTCCGGCACCGCGGCGGACTGCACGTTCCTCGGCCTCATGATCCGACACCACGAGGGCGCGCTACCGATGGCGCAGGCATTGCTGCGGCTCGGACACGAGCCGCGTGCGCTCGCGGTCGCTCAGGGCGTCATCGCGACGCAGTCCGCCGAGATCGACCTGATGACCTCGCTGCGCGCCGGACTCGGCTGCACGGACTGACGCGGCCGCTCACGCGCAGGCGGGGCACGCCGTTGCCCGGCCGCGCTCCGAGCCTGCGTGCGTGTGAGCGCCGACCACCTCACCGGCGCACACCGTCCACGCGGTGCGCGTGAACCCGATCTCCTCGGGCGCGCCGGCGAACGGATCGCGATCGGCCACCGCGAGATCGGCGGCAGCGCCCGCGCGGATCCGTCCGATGGTGCCGTCGCCGATCAGCTCGTGCGAGCCGCTCGTGTATGCGGCCAGCGCCGCGCTCAGCGGCAGCTCCTCGCCGGAACCGAGCGGCTCGGCATCCGCGACGCCGACTTCGCGGCGGGTGACGGCGACGCCGATCGCCGCCCACGGATCGGGGGTCGAGACCGGCCAGTCCGAGCCCATCGCCAGGGCGGCACCCGCGCGACGGAGGGAGCCGAACGGAAACTGCCATGCCGCGCGCACGGGCCCGAGCAGCGGCTCGGTGACCGTGCGCATCACCTCGTTGCGGCAGGCCCAGAAGGCCTGTGCGTTCACCGTGGTTCCGGTCGCGGCGAATCGGGGCACATCCCGCGGATTGACGACCTGCAGATGCGCGATGTGGTTGCGCACACCGGTCGGGGCGGCACCGGCGGCGAACGCGTCGAGCCCCTGGGTGACGGCGGTATCGCCGATCGCGTGCACGTGCACGGCGAGACCGGCCGCGTTCAGCGCGGCGACGACACGATGCACGAGCTCATCGGAGAAGTAGCGCAGACCAGCCGACCCGTCGGGATAGCCGTCCGCGAGCGCGGCGGTCTTCGATTCGATGATCCCGTCCAGCATGAGCTTGGCGGTGCGCGTGGGAAAGCCCGTGGCGTGCGCGGCGTCGGCGCGCTCCCGCACGCCGGCGACGAAGGCATCGACGCCGTCCACGGTGAGGTCGCGAGGCACCCAGATCGCGCCGGTGGGCCGACCGCGCAGTCCTGCGGCGAGCGCGAGATGGTACGCGTCGGTGAAGTCGGGGATGCTGCCGAACGACGCCAGAGCGGCCTCCTGCCAGGCGGTGACACCGAGGGAGATCAGGTGATCGGCGCCCGCGCGGATGCCGGGTGCCAGCGCGGCGGCACTCGGCTCGGGCGCCACGCGTCCGACGAGGTCGACGGCGCCCTCGCGCAGCGTCCCCTGCGGTTCGCCGTCCGCACGGCGGACGATGCGCCCGTCCGGCGGGTCGGGGGTCGTGCGATCGATGCCGGCGAGGGCCAGTGCGCGCGAGTTCGCCCAACCGCCGTGCCTGTCGCTGTCGAGGAGGAGTACGGGCCGGTCGGGAACGATCGCATCGAGCGCCTCCCGCGAGGGCGTACCGCCCGCGAACCACTCCGCGCGCCAGCCGCCGCCGCGCACCCATGCCTGCGGGTCGTCCAGCGAGTCGGCGTGGGTGCGCACCCGCTCCAGACATCCCGCCTCGCTTCCGGCGTCATCGAGGCTGCAGTCCAGCGCCTCGAGGGCCACGAGGCCCAGATGCACGTGGGCGTCGGCGAACGAGGGCGCGATCACGCCGCCCGCGGCATCCAGCTCGTCGGCGCCCGGGGCGGCCGCGCGGGCATCGGCGAGCGATCCCACCGCGACGATGATCCCGTCGCGCACCGCGACGGCCGTCGCCGGGATCAGTCGCTCCCCGTCGAACACCGGTCCGCCGGTGACGATCAGCGCCGTCATGACCCGGCTCGCAGGACGGGACGAAAGAAGCGGTTCGCCGGCGGTGCCCACACCGCCACGAGCACCGCGGCGTAGACGACGACCTGGGCGACGGACCAGCCGTCCCAGTCGTGGTCGACGACGAGGCTCCACAGCTGCAGGCCGACGAGGGCGACCGCGAGCACGCTGATGAACAGGCGCGACAGTCCGCTGCCGCGGCCCAGCCCGGCGGCGGCGGCCACCGACAGCAGCCCGAACAGGATGATGCCGGCGCCGATCAGCGACACGCTCATCACCAGCGAGCCGGGGACGTCGTAGCGGGTGAGCAGGAACAGGATCCCGAACATGGCGTTCGCCAGGCCGCCGACGTAGACGAGCGCCACGGCGATGGTCACCGGCACCGGCCGCGACACCTCTCGGGTGTGCGAGATGGCGTGCGGCGCGGCATCCTGCAGCGCTCGGGCGACGTAGCGGCGCTGCACCGCCCGCACGATCTCGATCAGCACGATGGCGCCGATGCAGCCGGCCGTCACGACTAGTGCCGTCGTCTGGCCGGGGTCGACGAGCATGAAGAACTGGCGCGAGAGGGCCACCGAGAAGATCACGACCAGAGCGATGAACATGCCTCCCACGACCGCGCCCTTGAAGCGGTTGAGCGGCCGGCTCAGCACCGCGAGGATCCAGATGCCCACGACGGCCAGGATGATCGTCGCCCCCGTCCGCACCTCGTCGACCGGCGTCTCGGCACCCCGCACGATGAGGGTGTAGAGGGTGAGGGTGACCGCCACGATCACGCCCGCCGGAACGGCGAAGCTCAGCGAACGTCGCAGGAACCCCGGAATGTAACGCTGCGCGTTGGGCATGAGCGCGAGGAAGAACGCCGGGATGCCGATGGTCAGCCCGTCGGTGATCGAGAGCTGGCGGGGCAGGAAGGGGAACTCCAGCACGAGCACGCCGAACAGGAGCGCCAGCAGCGTCGCGTACGTCGTCTTGGTGAGGAACAGCATCGAGACGCGCTCGATGTTGGCGATGACCTGCCGCCCCTCGGCGACGACGTCGGGCAGGTGTGAGAACCGCCCGTCGAGCAGCACGAGCCGCGCGACCGCCTTCGTCGCCGCCGCGCCCGAGTTCATGGCGATGCCGATGTCGGCGGTCTTGATCGCGAGCGCATCGTTGACACCGTCGCCCGTCATCGCGACGGTGTGCCCGCGGGACTGGAGAGCGAGCACCATGCGCTTCTTCTGATCCGGCGTGACGCGACCGAAGACGGTGTGCTCCTCCAGCACCGCAGCGAGCGCCTCGTCGTCGTCCGGGAGCGCGCGGGCGTCGTAGCCCTCCTCGGCATCCACGCCCACCTCGCGCGCGATGGCGGCCACGGTGCGCGGGTTGTCGCCGGAGATGATGCGGATGCCGACGCCCTGCGCGCGGAAGTACTCGAGCGTCTGCGCGGCGTCGGTGCGCACCTTCTCGCGGAAGGTCAGCACCGCGACGGCCACGAGCTCGTCGGGCAGGCTCTCCGCCTCGACATCGGCCGTCGTCAGCGGTCGCGGCGAGAAGGCGAGCACGAGGGTGCGGCGGCCGGTCGAGGCGCGCTCGACCACGGCCGCTCCGAGCGGGTCGGCGACGTCGGTCGCGGCGGCGCCGAACACCATCTCGGGCGCTCCGAGCACCCACGTTCCCGCCGGATCGCCGTCGTCGTCGAACGCCACCGCGCTCCACTTGCGCGCCGACGAGAACGCGATGCTCGCCCGCGCGGTGCGCGGCCGGTCCTCCGCCTCGGAAGCGAACGGCTCCCGGAGCGTGCGCGCCGTCGCGTTCGCGTCCGGAGCGCTGCCGTACCAACCGAGCGTCCGCCGCCAGCCGGCGACCTCGTCGAGCAGGTGGGCGTCGTCGTAGGCGATCTCGCCCTCGGTCAGGGTGCCGGTCTTGTCGAGGCAGATCACGTCGACCCGGGCGAGACCCTCCACGGCGGGCAGCTCGTTGACGAGCACCTGACGCGCCGCCAGGCGCGCGGCTCCCACCGCGAAGGTGATCGAGGTCATCAGCACCAGCCCGAGCGGGATCATCGCCGTCAGCGATGCGATCGTATTGACGACGGCCTGCACCCAGCTGCCGGACTCCCACGCGGCGCGCCATCCGCCAGCGACCTGCATCTGAGCGTTCAGCACCAGCAGACCGATCGGGCCGATCGCCCAGCCGACCCAGCTCAGCACACGGTTGATCGAGTCGCGCAGCTCGGAGCCCACGAGGGAGAACCGCTTCGCCTCATCGGCGAACGCATTCGCGTAGGCGTCGGCGCCCACACGGACGACCTGCGCATCGCCCTCGCCCCCGACCACGATCGACCCCGACAGCGCCTCGTCTCCAGGGTGCTTGTCGACGGCATCCGACTCGCCCGTCAGCATCGACTCGTCGATCTGCAGACCTCGCGAGCGCACGATGCGCGCATCGGCCGGCACCTGGTCACCGGCGCGCAGCACGAGGATGTCGGCGAGCACGACGGCCGATTGCGCGACCTCCTGCTCCACGGCGTCGCGTCGCACACGCGCCTGCGCGGCGTTCAGCAGCGCGAGCTTGTCGAGGGCGGCTTTGGCCCGGAACTCCTGCACCGAACCGATGACCGCGTTGGCGACGGCGGCGAAGCCGAAGAGGGCGTCCTGCCAGCGTCCGAGCGCGAAGAGGATGCCGAAGCACGCGAAGACGATGCCGTTGAACAGCGTGAACACGTTGGCGCGGATGATGCTCAACGCACTGCGACTGGTCTCGGCGCGGTAGGCGTTGGACCGACCATCGGCCGTCCGAACATCGACCTCCGCGGCGCGCAGTCCGACCGCGGGATCGACCTCCTCGATCGGTGCGGGCGCCGTGGCGCCGGGGCTGCTCATGGCTTCACACTAAAGGAGCGGCGCGGCTCGCGTGCTCGCGAATCCCGCGCCGCTCCCGAAGTGCCCAGCCGAAAATCAGCCCTTCGTCGCCCCCGCCAGAAGTCCCCGCACGAAGAAGCGCTGCAGGGCGAAGAAGACGACCAGCGGCACGATGATCGAGATGAACGTGCCCGCGGCCTGCAGGAACCACTGATCACCCCACGTCCCCGACAGCGAGTTGAGCGACTGGGTGATCGGAAGCGATGACGACGGAGCGAAGATCGTCGCCACCAGCAGGTCGTTCCACACCCAGATGAATTCGAGGACGGCGAACGACGCGAGCGCCGGCGCCGCCAACGGCAGGATCATCCGGAAGAAGATCTGGCCGTGGCCGGCGCCGTCCACCCGCGCCGCCTCGATCACCTCGCTGGGGATCTCCGCGATGAAGTTGTGCAGCAGGAACACCGCCAGCGGCAGCGCGAAGATCGTGTGCGCGATCCACACCGTCGCGAAACTGTGCTCGAGTCCGCGCAGATCCAGCGCCGGGAAGACGGTGACGTCGCCGATCGTCATCCCTCGGGAGAACAGGCTCAGCAGGGGCACCAGCGCCATCTGCAGCGGCACGATCTGCAGGGCGAACACCGCGATGAACGCGAGGTTGCGCCCCTTGAAGTCGATCCAGGCGAAGGCGTAGGCGAGCAGCGAGGCCACCGCCAGCGCGAAGAACACGACCGGGATCGTGATCGCGAGCGAGTTGAGGAACGACTGGCCCAGAGTCAGCGCGGTGCCGCCCGAGGTCAGCGCCTTCTGGTAGTTCTCCAGCGTGAACGACGGGTCGGTGAACACCGTCCACCAACCGGTGCTCTGCACGTCCGAGCCGGGGCGCAGCGAGGTGACGAACAGGCCGAAGGTCGGGATGGTCCAGAAGATCGCGATGACCAGCGCCGCGATCGTCGCCCCCTTGGAGGTCAGGCGCTTACGCGCCATGGCCTCGTGCTTGCGCGTGTCGCGGGAGACCTGTCGAGCCGAGCGGGTGTCGGTGACGGGCTCGATGATGTCGACTCCGGTGCTCATCGGATCTCCCTCTGCTTGCGGATCTGGATGATGTTGAACACGATCAGCGGCGTCACGAAGATGAACAGCACGACGGCCAGCGCCGCCGCGTGCCCGTAGCTCTGGAAGCGCTGCTGCTGGTTGACCATCTCGAAGGCGAGCACGGAGGTGTTCGCGCGACCGCCGGTCATGACGGCGACGATGTCGTAGATCTTCAGCGACGCGATGGCGACGGTGGTCACCACGACGACGATCGACGAGCGGATGCCGGGGACGGTCACGTTCCTGAACCGCTCCCACGCGTTCGCGCCGTCCAGCTCCGCGGCCTCGACCTGCTCCGGCGGAACCGCCTTGATCGCGGCGGAGAGGATGACCATCGCAAGTCCCGTCTGGCTCCAGATGAAGACGACCATCAGCAGCAGGCTGTTCACGAGCGGCGTGACGCTGAGCCAGGCGACGGGGTCGCCCCCGAACGCCGTGATGATGGCGTTGAGCAGACCCAGCTGGTCGCCCTGACGGTAGTCGTACATGAACTTCCAGATGATGCCCGCGCCGACGAACGAGATCGCGAAGGGCATGAAGATCAGCACTTTCAAGAACCGCTCGCCCGCGGCGCGATCGATGAACACGGCGTAGGCGAGACCCACGATGGTGGCGATCGTCGGGCAGATGAGCACCCAGATGACGGTGTTGATGACCGACCAGGTGCCCTCGGGCTGCGTGAAGACCCACACGTAGTTGTCGAAGCCCACGAACTCGGCACCCGTCTTGTCGAAGAACGACTGCACGAACGTCGCGAAGAACGGGTAGATGAGACCGATCAGCAGCAGCACCGCAGCCGGGGCGGCGAAGAGCACGAGCTGGAAAAGATAGCCGGCGCCCTTGCGTGCGCGGTAGTCGAGCACGAACAGTGCGGCACCGGAGACGAGCGCGATGCCGAGCACGTAGATGAAGGCGTTCGCGTACGGGCGCAGCAGCAGCAGGGCCAGGACCGGGATCGCGAAGCAGGCGACGAGGCGGATCCAGAAGTAGACCCGCCCGGGACGGGGCGCGTACTCGATCAGCAGGAGCAGCACACCGACCACGGCGGCGAAGGCGACGAGGATGATGGGGATCTGCACGATCGGGCCCATCACGCCGAGCCACTGGAAGAACGCGGTGAGCGAGACTCCGGGGATGACGATCTTCGCCGGGTCCTCCACGGGAGTGCTCAGCAGGAGCAGCACCACCAGAGCCAGCAGGATGACGAGCGCACCGGTGGCGATACCGGCGGTGACGCGGGGTGAGAAGGCGCGGCGCGGACCGGGATCAGGCGCCAGCCTGTCCGTCTTGTCTCGCGCGGGCGCGGTGGTGGGTGCGGACATCGATGAGCCTCCGTGTGCTTCGGTGGACGCGGAATGGGAGCGAGACGGGGCGCGGGCGCCACGGGCGGGATGCCGAGGCTACGGCATCCCGCCCGCGGTGTCACGCGGCTGGTGTGACTAGTTGTTGTAGCCGGCCTGGATGTCGCTGAGGACCGTGGCCTGGTCCTTGCCGTCGATCCAGTCGACCATGCCCTTCCAGAACGAGCCGGAGCCGACCGTGGCGGGCATGAGGTCCGAGGCGTCGAAGCGGACCGTGGTGTTCGGGTCCTGCAGCAGCTTCATCGCCTCGGTCAGGAACTCGCTCGAGGCCTTGCTCGGGTCCGCCTTGAGGTTGGCCGAGATCGCGCCGCCCTCGCTGACTCGCGCGTTGGCGAAGTCGGCGCTCGACATGAACTCGAGCACCTTCTGCGTCGCCTCGTTGTCCGAGAAGCCCGCGACGAACTCGCCGCCGACCTCGATCGTGGCCGCGCCCTCCTTGTAGCCCGGGAGCACGAAGGCGTAGACATCGCCGTCGGGTGCGACCTTGGGAGCCTGACCCGACGCCGTCTTCACCGTGAGGAAGTTGGCCGTCAGGAACGACGCCTGGTGGGTCATCGGGCACGAACCGTCGGCGACCTTCGCCGCGACGTCACCGAATGCCGTGCTGTTGATGCTCTTGACATCGCCGAAGCCGGCGTTGACGTACGACGGGTTCAGCAGGATGTCGCCCACCGCGGTGAAGGCGTCGGCGATCGGCTTGTCGGTGAACTTCACCGAGCCGTCGACCCACTGGTCGTAGACGTCGGGGCCGGACTGGCGCAGGACGAGGTCCTCGATCCAGTCGGTGCCCGGCCAGCCGGAGGCGCCGCCCGACTCGAAGCCGGCGCACCAGGGCGCGGCCCCCGTCTTCTCCTGGATCGTCTTGGTCAGCGTGAGCAGCTCGTCCCACGTCTTCGGAACCTCGACGCCCCATTCCTTGAACTTCGCCGGGGAGTACCAGACGTAGCCCTTGATGTTGGCGAGCATCGGCGCGGAGTAGAACGTGCCGTCGATCGTGCCGTACTTCTTCCAGTCCGGCGACCAGTTGGCGTTGACGTTGTCCTCCACCGCCTGCGGCGCCTTCTTGACGTCGCCCGTGCCGACCAGGGTCTTCAGCAGACCCGGCTGCGGCACGATCGCGATGTCGGGCGCGTCGCCACCGGTGACCTTGGTGACGATGTTCGCCTCGAAGCTCTTGTCACCGGTGTACTGCACGGTGATCCCGCTCGTCTTGCTCCAGTCGTCGAAGACCTTCTGGAGGGCGTCGGCCTCGGAGCCGGTGATACCGCCGGAGATGCGAACCGTCCCCCCGGCCGCCCCCGTCCCGCTGGCGCTGCCGCCGCTGCTGCCGCCCTCGGCGCAGCCCGCGAGTGCGAACGCCGCCACGCCCATGACAGCCAGAGGCGCAATCCAGCGCCGCCGTGACATCCCCATGTGATTCCTCCTCATTGAGTGCTCGGATGATTCCTGGTGCACACGGCTCCGTTCCGGAACCGATTCCAGGCCAAGCTATTGGACCCGCTCCCACGACACAACCCGACGATTGTCACAACCCGATAACAACCACTACCACGCGGCATCCCGCGACACGAAGATGAGAGCAACCGGTTCCATACTGAGCCGTGAGAAAGTCAGCGAACAGCGCTCGAGGAGGAGCACCGATGGCCGGCATCGCCGAAGTCGCCGCCCACGCCGGCGTATCGAAAGCGACGGCCAGCCGCGCTCTCAGCGGCGCCGGGTACGTGTCGGAAGCGACCAAGTCGCGCGTCCAGGCCGCCGCCGCAGAACTGGGATACGTGCCGTCGGCGGGTGCGGTGGGCCTTGCGACCGGGCGCACCCAGAACATCGGTGTCGTCATGCCGTACGTCAACCGGTGGTTCTTCGCGGAGGTGCTCGAAGGCATCCAGCAGGCGCTGCTGGAACGAGGTCTCGATCTCACGCTCTACGACGCAAAGCCGGGCACCGAGGGCCGTGCCCGCATCTTCGACGATTTCCTCGCACGCAAGAGATTCGACGGCTTGATCGCCGTCGGTCTGGAACCGGTCGATCACGAGTTGGAGCGGCTGACCCGCATCGACCGCCCCATCGTCAGCGTCGTCGGCTCCAGCGAGCTGACGAGCGTCGTCGCGGTCGACGACGACTACGCGGCGCGGCGGGCGACCGAGCACCTGATCGCCCTCGGCCACCGCGACATCGCGTTCGTCGGCGGTGCACCGCAGAGCCACTGGGCCCACGTCGACCAGGAGCGGCTGTCGGGCTACCAGCACGCGATGACCGAAGCCGGGCTGGCGAGCTTCATCCGTCACGCACACTCCGAAGTGACCCTGCCCGGCGGCTACGCCGCTGCGGCGGATCTGCTGAGCGATACGCGCAGACGTCCGACCGCCATCGTCGGGGTGTGCGACGAAGTGGCGATCGGCGCCATCATCGCCGCACGCCGCCTCGGCATCCAGGTGCCGTCCGCGCTCAGCGTCGCGGGCATCGACGATCACGAGTTCGCCGAGATGTTCTCCCTGACCACTCTGCAGCAGGTCCCCCGGGAGCAGGGGCGGGCTGCGGTGAGCGTCTTGCTCGCCGAGATCGCGGAGCCCGGCCGCGCCCGCACCGAGCTGCGCATTCCGGCGCGCCTGATCGTCCGCAGCTCCACCGCAGGCATCGCTCCGGTCGAGAGCGGCGTCTGAACGCAGAGAACGCGGAAGGCCCCCGGGCGAACCCGGGGGCCTTCACTGCAGTTCTTCGAGAAGAGCTGATTACTTCAGGGTCACCGTCGCGCCGGCTTCCTCGAGGGCAGCCTTCGCCTTCTCGGCGGTCTCCTTGTTCGCGCCCTCGAGCACGGCCTTGGGGGCACCGTCGACGACGGCCTTGGCCTCGCCGAGGCCCAGCGAGGTGAGCTCGCGGACCGTCTTGATGACCTGGATCTTCTTGTCGCCAGCAGCCTCGAGGATGACGTCGAAGGAGTCCTTCTCCTCGACCTCTTCCGCGCCGCCCGCGCCACCCGCAGCGCCGGCAACGGCGACGGGGGCAGCAGCGGTGACGTCGAACTTCTCCTCGAACGCCTTCACGAACTCGCTGAGCTCGACGAGGGTCAGGCCGGCAAACTGCTCGAGCAGCTCCTCAGTGGTGAGCTTCGCCATGATGTATCTCCTAGATAGGTGGGGTGTGGGGAAAGAGCTCGCCGGTCGCTTACGCGGCCTCGGCGGTCTCCAGCTTTTCGCGAAGCGCGTCGATGGTGGCCGCAGCCTTGCCCATCGTCGCCTTCATCATGCCCGCCGCCTTCGCCAGCAGAACCTCACGGCTCTCCAGGGACGCGTACTTGTTGATCTCGTCGGCACTCAGGGCGTTGCCCTCGAAGATGCCGCCCTTGATCACCAGAAGCGGGTTGGCCTTGGCGAAGTCACGCAGAGCCTTGGCGGTGGCGACGAAGTCACCGTGCACGAACGCGACGGCCGAGGGACCCTTGAGGTCCTCGTCCAGCGCCGTGATCCCCGCGTTGTTCGCGGCGATCTTGGTCAGCGTGTTCTTCACCACGGCGTAGCTCGCGTCCTGACGGATGCTGTTGCGCAGCTGCTTGAGCTGGGCGACCGTCAGACCGCGGTACTCGGTCAGCAGTACGGCAGTCGAGTCCTCGAAGTTCTTCGTGAGCTCGGCGACCGATGCATCCTTCTGCGCCATGGTCACTCCTTGATGTGAACGTGACACTCCGCGGTGGCGGAGCATCAGCCGTGATCGCGGCTCTCGCGAGCGACGCCCGCAACACAAAAAAGCTCCGGCGCAAGCGCACGGAGCTGAGAATCGGTTTCCCGGAGACTGTCTGTGACACCTGCGCGGGCCCCTGCGATGCAGAGCTTCGTCGGCATCCACCGAAGCGGACGACGAGACCAGCGGTCTTTGGCTCCATCCAGCATACGTGAGCCGCCCACACGCACCAAATCGCCGGTCGCACGGGTGTCGCGTGCGCCGCCGTCGACGGTCGGGGTTAGCCTCGATGACATGACTCCGGAAGCTTTTGCGCGCCTGGCGCCGGAGCTGGCGGAGCGGATCGTCGCCGACTCCCGCGACCGCGTCGGCTGGATGCGGGCACGCTCGCGCGGCATCACCGCCACGGACGTCGCACAGCTGACGAGCCCCGCCGCCATCGCCCGCGCTGCCGATGCCAAGCTCGGAGCAGGCCGCGGCTTCTCCGGCAACGCCTACACCGACCACGGGCGCCGCCGCGAACCGGAGATCGCGGCGTGGGTCGCGGCGACCCACGGCATCCACCCGTCGTCCGCGCTCTTCCACGCCGTCGTGGAGAAGCGCCATCTCGCCACCCCCGACGGCATCACCGTCGACGCGGACGGGCGCGTGATCCTCGCCGAGATCAAGACCACCAACAAGACGTGGAAGTCGATCCCGCGCACGTACCTTCGACAGGTCTGGTGGCAGCAGCACGTGCTGGGCGCGGAGCGCACCCTCGTCGTCTGGGAGGAGCACGACGGATTCGTGCCCGTCGGCGACGAGCCCCGGTGCGCCTGGGTCGATCGCGACGAGCGCGAGATCGGCAACCTCGTGCGCTTGGCGACCGAGCTGATCGACGAGCTCTACCGCCGCACGATGCGGCGCCGGACGGGCGTGGAGACGGCGATGGATGCCGCCGCATCCCGCCCGCGCGAGCCGTACCGCGCTCTGGCTCTGAGCGACTGATCCGGGCGACATCCCCCACGTGGGAATAGTTGACGTAGGTCAACGTTGAACATATAGTTGACCAAGCTCAACCGTTGACTAACGTCAACTACTTCGCCGCTCTCGGCGTCACCTCCGCAACGCAGCACCTTTAGGAAATCCCTCTATGTCAGAAACGCTCGCCGCCGGCACCGCGCCGCGCATGAACCATCGACAGGTCCTCGAAGCCCTGTCGGGGCTGCTGCTGGGCATGTTCGTGTCCATGCTCGCCTCCACGGTCGTCTCCAGCTCCCTGCCCGTCATCATCCACGACCTCGACGGCAACCAGGCCGCCTTCACGTGGGTCGTCACCGCGACCCTGCTCACGACCGCGATCTCCACCCCCGTCTGGGGCAAGCTCGCCGACCTGACGAATCGCAAGGTGCTCTACCAGCTCGCGATCGTGATCTTCGTCCTCGCGACGGCCGCGGCCGGATTCTCGCAGTCGCCGGAGATGCTGATCGCCTTCCGCGCCGTGCAGGGAATCGGCGCCGGCGGCCTCGCGGCCCTCAGCCAGGTGCTCATGGCCGACATCATCAGCCCCCGCGAGCGCGGTCGGTACATGGGCCTGTTCGGCGCGGTCATGGCGCTCGCGACGATCGGCGGCCCGCTGCTGGGCGGTGTCATCACCGACGCGTGGGGCTGGCGCTGGAACTTCTTCGTGTCGCTTCCCGTCGCCGTCGTGGCGCTGGTCCTGGTGCAGGCGACTCTGCACGTGCCCGCACGACCCCGTAAGAAGACGACCATCGACTACCTCGGGATCGTGCTGCTGTCGGCGGCCGTCTCGCTGCTGCTGATCTGGGTCACCAACGCCGGCACGACCACGACCGGCGACTGGTGGGATCTCGGCAACAACGACTGGTGGAGCCTGACCACCGTGCTGATGGTCGGCGGAGCGATCCTCGCGGCCCTGCTGTTCGTGATCGTCGAACTGCGCTCGCGCGAGCCGCTCGTCCCGCTGACGCTGTTCCGCAACCGCACCTTCACCCTGTCGGTCATCGCCTCGATCGCCACCGGCATCGCGATGTTCGGCGCATCGGTCTTCCTCAGCCAGTACATGCAGCTGGCCCGCGGCGCGACGCCCACCGAGGCGGGCCTCATGACCATCCCGATGATCGCCGGCCTGCTGGTCGCCTCCGTCGGCGTGGGAACCCTCGTCACCCGCTACGGCAGGTGGAAGCCCTACCTCATCGTCGGAGCGGTGCTGCTGATCGCCGGGTCGGCGCTGCTGTCGACCATCCACTACGACACGAACTTCGCTCTCGTGTCGGTGTACATGTTCCTGCTGGGCGCCGGCGTCGGCATGACGATGCAGAACCTCGTTCTCGTCGTGCAGAACACCACCCGGCCGGAGGAGATCGGCGTGGCGAGCTCGGGAGTCACCTTCTTCCGCAGCCTCGGCGGCACGATCGGCGTCTCGGTGATGGGCGCCGCTCTCGCGGCACGCGTCGTGGATCTGGTCGCACAGCGCAAGGAGGACATCACCGCCGCGATCATGGGGCTCGGCGACCAGGCCTCGTACTGGGCGCAGCAGCTGCAGACCGGCTCGCTGCCCAAGGTGTCGGCCATGCCCGATACGCTTCGAGTCGTGTTCGAGGACATCTACGCCAACGGCATCTCGCACTCCTTCCTGATCGCGGTGCCCTTCGCGGTGGTCTCGCTCATCGCGATCGCGTTCCTGCCCAACAAGCCGCTCACGACGATGACCACCGTCGAGCGCATGCAGGCCAGCGAGGCCGATCTCGCCACGGTCTCGGTTCCCGAGGCGATGGAGACGCTCACCGCCACCGGCGCCGTGCGCACCGTGCCTGCCGGATCCCGGAACGATGGCTGAGACGACCGAAGACTCCGGTTCCCGCACCGCCGCGGTGCGGGAACTGGAGTCCGAGTTCGGTGAGCTGATCACCCGCTTCCAGCGGGTGATCAGCGAGATCGCGAACCGGGTGAGCCCCGGCCTTCTCCCCGGCGCCTACAAGGTGTTCACGACGATCGCGCGCCGCGACGGCGTGACGCTGTCGTCCCTGTCCGATCTGCTGATGATGGACAAGGGCCAGCTGAGCCGGACCATCCGCGAACTCGAGTCGCTCGGCCTCATCTCCCGTTCCCCCGACCCGGCCGATGGCCGCTCGAGCCTCCTCGCCCCGACGCCGGAGGGTCTTGCCCGTCTCGAGGCGGCCCGCGCGCCCCAGCAGGGACTGCTGCTCGACGCGATCGTGGACTGGCCGCTGGACGACATCAACGCCCTCACCCGGCTGCTGCGGGCGCTCGGCGACAGCGTGACCCGACGCTGACGGAGATGCCGCTCGGCGCCGAGGAGATGAGCCGAGGAGATTAGTCGCCCGGTAGCACTCGCGTAACACGGTCGAGACATCTCCGGGGTTGACTGTCTTCACGGGGGCACCGCGCCGCCGCGGCAGCACGTGCAGCCAACGCCGACACGCACGGGAAGGAGCGACCAGATGGTCTCTCACCGTCTCACCAGATTCCGGCCGCTGCGATCGGCATCCACGAAGGATGCCGCCGGACAGGCCTCCGTTCCCGAGCCCCCGGCGCACATGCGCGCGATCGTCTTCGACGAGCCCGGCGCGGCCGACGTGCTGCGCGAAGACACCGTCCCGGTGCCGACACCGGTGCTGAGCGAACTGCTGGTGCGCGTGATCGCGGCCGGCGTGAATCCGATCGATGCCAAGACCCGCTCCGGCGCCGGCGTGTACGGCGCCCTCTCCGACCAGCCTCACAGTCTCGGCTTCGATTTCAGTGGCGTCGTCGTGTCGACCCCGTACGAGTCGCACCCGCTGCCTCCCGGAACGGAGGTGTTCGGCATGACGGCCTTCCCGCGCTCACCCGGCTCGTACGCCGACTACGCCGTCGTCCCCACCCTCGCCGTCGCCCGCAAACCCGCCGCCCTCTCCCACGTCGAGGCGGCCGCCGTTCCCTTGGCGGCTCTGACGGCATGGGGGCTGGTGGTCGAGACCGCGCACGCCCACGAGGGGCAACGGGTGCTCATCCACGCCGGTGGCGGCGGGGTGGGCCACTTCGCCGTGCAGCTGGCCTCGTACTTCGGCGCGCAGGTGATCGCGACCGGATCGGCCGCCAATCTGCCCTGGCTGCGCGAGCTCGGCGCCTCGGTCGTCATCGACTACGCCTCGACCCGCTTCGAAGACGTCGTCGGAACGGTCGACGTGGTGATCGACCTCATCGGCAACGTCCACGATGACACCGGAACCCGATCGCTGTCGGTCCTGCGTCCCGGCGGACTGTACATCCTCGTGCCGACCGGCGCGTGGCCCGGCTACGCGGATGCCGCGGAGGCGGCCGGTGTGCGGGCCACGTCGTACAAGGTCGTACCCGACGGCAGCGTGCTCGCGACCCTGGCCCGACTGCTCGATTCGGGGGCGATCCGGGTCTTCGTGGATCGCGTCTACGACCTCGCCGAGGCCGAGGCCGCCCATCGCGAGATCGAGCGCGGCCACACGAGGGGAAAGATCGTGCTCTCCGTCAGCGATTGCTGATCCGACCGGAGGGATCCACCGGGGCGAGAACCCGACGACCCTCCGCGACGAGCTCCTCCGCCACGGCATCCAACATCTCGGAGCGCAGATTCCACTGCTGCCAGTACAGCGGCACGCGAATCGGCTCACCCTCCAGCGCGACGAGCGTGCCGTCATCCAGCGCCTGCTGCGACTGCAGCCGCGGCAGCAGCGCCCATCCGAGACCCAGCTGCACCGCCGTGGCGAAGTCGTGCGAGGCCGGCACGCGGTGCCGCGGTGGCGCCGCCGGATCGATGCCGCGTGCGCGCAGCCACCTCGTCTGCAGGTCATCGCGTCGATCGAAGTCGATGAGCGGCGCGTCGCGCAGGCGCGCGGCAGCATCGGGTGCCCCCGTGTCGAGCCACCGATCGCGGAAGGCGGGAGTGGCGACGGCTTCGTAGACCAGCTCGCCGAGGGGAACGACGCGGCATCCGGCGACGGGGTGTGCACGCGAGGTCACCGCGCCCGTCACCGTCCCGGACTCGAGGAGCGCCGCGGTGAAGTCCTGATCGTCGCGGTGCAGGTCGAAGACGACCGGATGCCGCTCGGCGAGCCGGGCCAGCGGTGGCAGGAACCACGTGGAAAGCGAGTCGGCGTTGACGGCGAGCGGCATCCGAACCGGCTCGGCGTCGTGGCCCAGCGCCCGCGCCGCATCGGCTTCCAGCAGCGCGAGCTGACGCGCGTACCGCACGACGGGGTGCGCGGCCTCGGTCGCCTGCACCGGCTTGGTGCGCACGAGCAGGACGCGTCCGAGGATCTCCTCCAGCGCTTTGATGCGCTGGCTGATCGCAGACGGGGTCACGTGCAGGCGGCGGGCGGCGCCGTCGAGAGTGCCCTCGTCGAGCACCGTGACGAGCGTGTGGGCGAGCTCGGCCGGAATCCGGATCATCAGCTCAGCTTATGGTGCTTCAGAATCATGAACTGGGCTTGCGCCGTGTGCCGGTCTACGCTCGCGTGCGTGCTCCCCTCTGCGCTGGCCGGCCTCGGCCTCGGCCTGTCTCTCATCGTCGCCATCGGCACGCAGAACCTGTTCGTGCTGCGCCAGGGGATCCGCCGCCAGCACGTCACCGCGGTGGTGGTCGTCTGTACGGTCTCCGATGCACTGCTGATCGTGCTGGGCGTCTCCGGCGTCGGTGCGCTCCTGCAGACGCTGCCGGGCCTCATCGACGTCGTTCGCTGGGCCGGTGCGCTCTTCCTCGCGGGCTACGCCCTCCTGGCAGCGCGTCGAGCTCTGCGCGGATCACCGACCGGCCTGACGGGCGAGAGCCCGCCATCCGAGGTCTCCCGCCGCGCGGCGGTCGTGCTGACCTGTCTGGCCCTCACCTGGCTCAACCCGCACGTCTATCTCGATACGGTGTTCCTCCTCGGCACGGTCGCCAACACCCACGGGTCGATGCGGTGGGCCTTCGCCGCCGGTGCCGTCACGGCCTCGGTCGCCTGGTTCAGCGCGCTCGGCTTCGGTGCGCACCACCTGGGCCGACGCCTGTCGACACCGCGCGCCTGGCGGGTGCTGGACGGTACGATCGCGATCGTCATGCTGGGACTGGCGATCGGGCTCGTCCTGCCCCGGTGAACACGGCTAGCGCGCGCCGACCGTCCGAAACCCGGCATTGCCCATGGACGAGTCCGGGGTGTTCGAGGAGCGGGCCGCGTTGCGATAGCGGTTGCAGTACGACGCGTGGCAGAGGTAGCTCCCCCCGCGCAGCACCCGCGCGCTCCCCTGCTCCGGGCCGCGCGGATCCTCCCGCGGCGAACGACGGTACGTGTCGGCGGAGAACCAGTCCGCACACCACTCCCAGACGTTGCCCACGGGCTGCCAGAGGCCATACCCGTTCCGGGTGAAGGAACGAACCGGCGCGGTCGCGACCCATCCGTCTTCTGCCGTGTTGACGTTCGGGAAATCGCCCTGCCAGATGTTCGCACGCCACCCACCGTCGTCGACGGCGGCGTCGCCCCACGGATAGGTCGCACCCTCGAGGCCGCCCCGCGCGGCATACTCCCACTCCGCCTCGGTGGGCAGGCGCCGTCCCGCCCACGCACAGTAGGCCTGGGCGTCGTTCCAGCTCACGTGGACCACGGGGTGGTCGTCGAGGCCGTCGACCGAGGAAAGCCGACCCCCGGGGTGCGACCAGTCCGCGCCGCGGACGGCACGCCACCACGGAGTGCCGCCCAGGGGTGCCGACACCTCGTCGTCCGCTGCGGCGACGAGCAGGTGGAACACCGCGGACGAGCCGAACACCTCGGCCTCGGTGCGATACCCCGTCTCCTCGACGAAGCGCGCGAACGCCGCGACGGTGACCGTCGTGGCATCGATCTCGAACGCGGCCAGCTCGACCGCATGTCGCGGCACCTCGCCGTCGAGCGGGTTGCGATCTCCCGAGGCATCCCCCATGACGAAGGTTCCGGCGGGCACGGACACCTGCGCGATCGAATGAGACCCCCTCGTCGGGGCCGCGCGGACGGGCAGCAGAGGCCGTGACGGCACCGCACCGCGGGCCGGCGCCGCGCATCCGCAGCCGCAGCCGGAAGAGGGGTCGTCGGCGGTCGGCACCCCTCGACGCTACCCTCTGAGGCTCGGCGCGGGCAGGATGGACCGATGACACGGGTTCATCTGATCGCCTCGGGCGGCGTGCAGGGCGTCGGCTTCCGCTTCACTCTGCAGGCGGTGGCGACCCGGGCGGGCGCGACGGGATGGGTGCGCAACCGCGCCGACGGCACCGTCGAGGCCGAAGTCGAGGGCCCGCCCGAGGCGGTCGCCGCCGTCGTGGAGTGGGCACGAACGGGACCGCGCGGCGGGTGGGTCGATCAGCTGCGCGTCACGGATCTACCCGAGGAGGGGTCGAACGTCTTCGAGATCCGCCGCGACGGGTGATCGCACGACGACGATGGGGCCCCACCCGAAGGTGGAGCCCCATCGTGACGTCGATCCGAGGATCAGACGAGGGAGTTGACGTCCAGCGGGATGCCGGGACCGAAGGTGGTCGACACGGCGCCCTTCTGGATGTAGCGGCCCTTCGAGCTCGAGGGCTTCAGACGCACGATCTCCTCGACCGCCGCGGTGAAGTTCTCCTCCAGCTGCTCGGCCGTGAACGAGGCCTTGCCGACGACGAAGTGCACGTTGGCGTGCTTGTCGACGCGGAACTCGATCTTGCCGCCCTTGATCTCCTCCACGGCCTTGGCCGGGTTGGGGGTCACGGTGCCGGTCTTGGGGTTCGGCATCAGGCCGCGGGGGCCGAGGACCTTACCGAGTCGACCGACCTGACCCATGAGCTCGGGCGTGGAGACGGCCGCGTCGAACGCGGTCCAGCCGCCGGCGACCTTCTCGATGAGCTCGGCGCCGCCGACCTCGTCCGCGCCCGCGGCGATGGCGGCCTCGGCGGCCGGGCCCGTCGCGAACACGATGACGCGGGCGGTCTTGCCCGTGCCGTGCGGGAGGATGACCGTGCCACGGACCATCTGGTCCGCCTTGCGCGGGTCGACCGCGAGCTTGAGGGCGACCTCGACGGTCGAGTCGAACTTCTTCGACCCCGTCTCCTTCGCGAGCTTCACGGCCTCGGTGGACGTGTAGAACTTGTCGCGGTCGATCTTCGCCGCGGCTGCTTCGTAAACCTTGGACTTAGCCATTGTGCGTTCCCCCTCAGTCCTCGACCGTGATGCCCATGGAGCGGGCGGTGCCGGCGATGATCAGCGAGGCGGCCTCGATGTCGTTCGCGTTCAGGTCGGGCATCTTCGTCTCGGCGATCTGACGGACCTGGTCCTTGGTGAGCTTCGCGACCTTGACGGTGTGCGGGGTCTTGGAGCCCTTCTGCACGCCGGCGGCCTTCTTGATGAGCTCCGCGGCGGGCGGGGTCTTCAGGATGAACGTGAAGCTGCGGTCCTCGTAGACGGTGATCTCCACGGGGATGACGTTGCCGCGCTGCGACTCCGTCGCGGCGTTGTACGCCTTGCAGAACTCCATGATGTTGACGCCATGCTGACCGAGCGCGGGGCCGATCGGCGGCGCCGGGTTGGCGGCACCGGCGTTGATCTGAAGCTTGATCAGGCCGGTCACCTTCTTCTTCGGTGCCATTCTCTTTCCTTCTGTCGAGCGCACGTCGGCCGGAGCCTCGGGGCGCGCTTCCACACGATCGGCGGACCCGAAAGGTGGTGGGGATGTCGCGCGACGCGCGCGCAACCTGATGATTCTACCGGATGCCGCGGCATCCGGTATGGATCACTGCTTGGTGACCTGGTCGAACGACAGCTCGACCGGCGTCTCACGCTCGAAGAGGGAGACGAGCACGGTGAGCTTGCCGCTCTCGGGCTTGATCTCGCTGATCGATCCGGGCAGGCCCGCGAACGAGCCTTCCTTGATCGTGATGGTCTCGCCGATCTCGAAGTCGACCTCGGTGATGACGCTGCGCGCGGGAGCCGACGCCCCCTTGCCGGCGCCGCCCTTGACGGGGGCCGTCTCGGTGACCTGCACGAGCGACTTCAGCATGTTGAAGGCTTCTTCGAACCGCAGCGGCGTCGGGTTGTGCGCGTTGCCGACGAAGCCGGTGACGCCGGGCGTGTGACGCACGACCGACCAGGTGTCTTCGTTGAGCTCCATCCGCACGAGGACGTAGCCCGGGATGCGCACCCGGTTGACCATCTTGCGCTGGCCGTTCTTGATCTCGACGACGTCCTCCATCGGGACCTCGACCTGATAGATGTCCTCTTCGACCTCGAGCGAGTTCTTGCGCTGCTCGATGTTCGCCTTCACCTTGCGCTCGAAGCCCGCGTAGGAGTGGATCACGTACCACTTGCCGGGCAGCGAACGCAGTTCGGCGCGGAAGGCCTCGTAGGGGTCGTCGGGGGTCGCGTCCTCCGCGGCGTCGACGACGTCGCCGGCCTCAGAGACCTCGGCGACGAACTCCTCGTCCAGCGCGGGCGCGTCCGGCTCGCCGTTCACGTCGGGGCCGTCGTACGGCGCGATCTCGTCGGCAGCCTGGGCGGCGGCCTCGGCTTCTTCCTCGGCGAGCGCGTCGGTGAGCACCTCGGCGGCAGCCTCGGCCTCGGCCGCCTCGTCGATCTCGAGTGCGTCGTTCACGATGGCGTCTGCCTCCGGGTCGTCGATGTCGATGTCTTCGTCTTCGCCCTCGACGTCGTCTTCATCGTCGACGACGTGCACGGCGAGGTGCTCTGCAGGCTCCGAGGAGAGCTCCTCGGCGGCGAGGATGTTGCCTTCCTGCGCCTCGTCGTCCTCGCTGGACTGCTCGGCGGCGGTGGCCCAGTCGACGTCGTCGGTGTACTTCTCAGACACGTATGTCCTCTTCCCTCGGGGGTCGTGCGGTGACAGCTCAGGCGTCGGCTGGATCAGCTCGGTGTGCCGAAGACGACCTGCACCACCCAGGTGAAGAGCAAGTCGAGGCTGTAGACGACGGCCATCATCACGACCACGAAGCCGAGGACCACACCGGTGAACTTCAGGAGCTCCTGACGCGTCGGGGTGACGACCTTGCGGAGTTCGCCGAAGACCTGGCGGATGAAGAGCGCGATCCGCTGGAAGAAGTTCAGCTTCTTCTCACGGGGCGTGCCGCCTGCTGCGACGACCTCGCCGTGCGCCTCTTCCTGGACCATGTACCCACCCATGTGACGTGCTCGGACGTGCTCGGACTTGCTTCCCACGCCGGCGTGAACCGGCGCGACCTGCGGTGTCAGCTGATCGCTGACGCGCAGGGCGGACAGGAATCGAACCTGCAACCTGCGGTTTTGGAGACCGCTGCTCTGCCAATTGAGCTACCGCCCTAGAGATCGTGAGATCCCGGGGTGAAGACCGCTTCCCTGCCCGAACGTCACGCGAAGCGCGGGCACGGCGAAAGAATGCAGACTTCAACTGCACTGTCCAGTGTACGTCATGCCATCTGGACGCGCGAACCGTCAGTACTGCTGCACCCCGTAGCGGTCGGGTTCGGGCCCCCTGCGAAAGTCTCGGCCCGACACGGATGCCGCGCGCACCCGGACGTAGTTGTACTTGACGGTGGGGATCCAGGGCCGAAGACCCAGCTCGTCGGCGGCGCGGACCTCGTCGGCGGTCGTGAGCCGCTGCGCGTGCCCGCGGATCACGACGCTCCACGCGTCGGTGTCGCTGTACTCGTCGACCTCGAACAGGACGTCGTCGTTGATCGTCAGCTCGGTCAACTTGCTGCCCTCCGCCGTGCGGAACACCACACTGTCGCCGTCGACGATGTAGTTCACGGGGAAGATGTCCAGCACGGCGCCGACGTGGGTCACCAGGCGCCCGAGTTCTTGTTCGGCGAGCCGCTGCCAGCACTGCCGGTCATCGAGGAAGCTGACCGCATCCGAGGTGTCCATGGCCACATCATTCTCCGCTCGCGACCGGATCGCCAGCCTGCGCGCCGGGCAAAATTCTCGAATAGCCTGGACAGGTCCCCGACGCTCCACACCGAGGTATGACGCTGAACGAGAACGCCGCCGCCCATCAGTTCCAGGTCGATCTGCGCGGGGTCATCGACCTGCTCAGCCGACACATCTACTCCGGTCCCCGGGTGTACCTGCGGGAGCTGCTGCAGAACGCTGTCGACGCGATCAGTGCCCGTCGAGGCATCGACGGCGGGGGCGGGCGTGTGCGGATCACACCCGTCAGCGCGGCATCCGACGAGTTCGTCCTCCGCGACGACGGCGTGGGCCTGACGGCCGCCGAGGTCGCCGACCTGCTCGCCACCGTCGGCCGCAGCTCCAAGCGCGACATCTTCGATCTGCCGCGCGGGGACTACCTCGGGCAGTTCGGCATCGGGATGCTGTCGTGCTTCATGGTCTGCGACACCATCGTCATCCGCTCCCGCAGCGCGGTCACCGGCGAAGCCGTGGAGTGGGTGGGTCACTCCGACGGCACCTTCCGCGTCGGGCCGTGCACGCAGGACATTCCCGTCGGCACCAGCGTGCACCTGTCCCCCCGCGCGGAGACACGGACGCTGGTCGAGACGGCCACGGTGCGCGAGCTGGCGGAGACGTTCGCGGCCTATCTGCCGGTGACGATCGTGGTGGACCTGCCCGCCGGCGGCGAGATGACGATCACGACCGAGCCGCCGTTCCTCGCCGACGACCGCGACGCCCGTCTCGCCTACGGCCGTGACCTCATCGGCGCCGAGCCTCTGGACGCCATCGCGCTGTCGGTGCCGGCCACCCTGACCCGCGGGGTCGCCTACGTGCTGCCCTATGCCCCTCCCCCGACGGGCCGGCAGAGCACGCGGGTATACCTGCACCGGATGCTGCTGACCGAGCGGGCCGACGACATCCTCCCCGACTGGGCGTTCTTCGCTCGGGCCGTGATCGATTCGGAGGGCCTGCACCCCACCGCCAGCCGGGAATCGCTCGTCGATGACGATGCCCTCGAGCAGACGCGGCGAGAGCTCGGCGACGGCATCCGCCGGTGGATCCTCGAACTGGCGCTGCACGACCCGGCACGCCTGGCGCAGTTCGTGGCGATCCACGAGGTGGCGCTGAAGTCGCTCGTGCGCCACGACGACGAGCTCGCCCGCTTCATCGTGCGATGGCTGTCGGTGGAGACCACGCAGGGACGGCTGCGCATCGAAGAGCTGGTGCGGCGCTATCCGCACGTGCGCTACACGGAGACGGTCGACGAGTTCCGTCAGGTCGCGAGCGTCGCCGACACGAGCGGTGTGCTGGTGGACGGCGGCTATGTCTACGACGCCGATCTCGTGCGCCTGCTGCCGAGGCTGTTCCCCGAGATCACCGTCGAGCGTGTCGACGTCGTCGATGAGATCGACCGTCTCGATCTTCCCCCGCTCGACGATCGCGACGCGGCGGTCGTCCTCGAACGGCGCGCGGCGGCGACGCTGGCCGACGTCGAGGTCATCGTGCGCGTGTTCGAGCGCACCGAGCTGCCGGGGCTGTTCGTCTCGGACCCGGCCGTGCTGCGCGCCCTCGACCGGGGACGGGCGCGCAGCGCGGGTGGGACCCTCTGGGGAGGCGTGCTCGACCGCGCCGCCGCGGTCGCCCGGGACGGGGAGCGGTCGGCGGCCTCGGCGTCGCGGCTGTGCCTGAACTGGAACAACGATCTCGTACGCCGGCTCGCGACGACACCCCGCGACACCGGCGAGCGGGTCTTCGCGCTGAGCGTGCGGCTGCTGTACGTGCAGTCGCTGCTGGCCGGACACCACCCCCTCGGCGCGGCGGACCGCGCGCTCATGACCACCTCGCTGTCAGAGCTGCTCGAGCACGCCCTGCGCGCCCAGACCGACGAAGAACAAGGAGAATCATGACGAGCTACGGCACCCGCATCCGCGCCCTCTTCGACGAGATCGACCGCACGCCCTGGGGCCCCGAGGAGCGGGCTCTCGTCGCCGAGGCCGTCGCGCTGGCGCAGGAGAGCGGCGACGAGCGCCTCGAGTACGAGGCACGACTGCGACAGACGTCGAGCGCGAACATGTCGGGCGACACCGACCTCATGCTGACCTCGTTCGCGTGGTGCCTGGCCCACCACGACGCCGACCCCGAGCGCTTTCCCGCCGTGCTCGAGCCCGCGGGCGATCTGCTCTGGCAGTACAAGTGGATGGCCGGAGCGCTGTCCAACTCCCCCGAGTTCGCTCCCGCCCAGATCGCCGCTGTGCTCGATGACATGCACGAGCACTACCGCCGCGCGGGTGTCGGCGAGTCGGGCGTGCTGATGGCGCGCTTCGAAGATGCCTGGTCGGCCGGACGTGTCGAGGAGGCGACCGCACTGCAGCGCACGCTGGAGGCGACGCCGCGCGACGATTACAGCCACTGCGACGCCTGCGTGCGCAGCCAGTTCGCCGGCTTCTTCGCCGAGACGGGGCGGGAAGAGGACGCCATCCGTCTGGTGCAGGAGATGATCGACGGCGGGTTCTCGTGCGGCGAGGAGCCCGAGCACGCCCTCGCCCGCATCCTGCTGCCCTACCTTCGCGCCGGCATGCTCGACCAGGCGCGGGCGGCCCACCTGCGCAGCTACCGGCTCGCGAAGGACAACCCCGCCAACCTCGCCATCATCGCCGACAACGTCGTCTTCTGCGCGGTGACCGGCAACGAGGCCCGCGCTCTGGCGCTGGTGGAGAAGCACCTGCCCTGGCTCGTCCACGACGGGCTGGATGCCGCCGCGCACGAGACCGCTCTCGCGTCCTTCGCCGTCGGCCTGGACGCGGTCGCCGCCGCGGGCCACCCCGACACCCCGGTGCGCGGCTCCGACGCGGAAGACCTCCTCGCATTGTGGGGCCCGCACGATGGAGCGTGGACCGCGTCCGCCCTGGCGAGCCGCGCGTGGGAGCTCGCCGACACGATCGCCGCCGCGTTCGACGCGCGCAACGGCACCGACGCGCATCGACGCGCCCTCGCCCGCCTGCGCGACGCCGCGCGCGAACGCTACGACGTGCCGATCCACTCGCACGAGTTCTCCGCGCGCGCCGCCTCACCGGCTCCGTCTGCACGGACGCCCGCGGAGCGCGTGCAGCACGCGCTGGTGCTGACCGGCGCCGGCTCGAGCGCCGCGATCGACGCGATCCGCGCAGCGCTTCCGGACGCCGTCGGCGAGGACCGCGTCGCACTGAGTTCGCACCTGCTGTCGGCCCTGTGCTCGTACGGACGCACCGAGGAGGCCGCAGCAGAACTGCCGGCCCGTCTCGCGGTGCTCCGAGAGGCGGGCCGCGACGTGCAGGCGGGCCTCGAGGAGCGTCTCGGGCTCGTGCTCTTCGGCGTCGACCTCGTCGAATCGCTGCCGCGGGTGCAGGAGGAGCTCGACGCGCTCGGCGACGAGCACCTCCTCGAGCGCGCCGACCTGCTGTCGACGCTCGCGATCGGCCGGATGTGGGCGGGCGCACACGCCGACGCCGCCGAGCCCGCCCGCGCCGCCGCCGCACTGTTCGCTCAGGCCGGCGACACCCGCCGCGCTCACGGCATGCGCCTGTTGGAGGCCGACGCTGTCTCCGCCGACGGCGACACGGCCCGCGGCGCCGACCTGCTGGACGCGCTGCTCGGCGACCCTGCGCTCGAGGACGGGCGCCGGGTGCGGGTGCTCGCGACCCGCGCCCGTCTGCACGGGGTCGCCGAGGAGTTCACGGAGGGTGCCGCGGCCGCCGACGAGGCGGCGCGGGTCGCGGTGTCGATCGGTGTGGACGACGCGATGGTCTCGGAGATGTTCCTGCTGGCGGCCATGCTGCACGAGGACGACGGCGAGCCCTCGGCCGCCGTGAGCCGCTACCGGGTCGCGGCGGAGCGGCGCGACGCGGTGGGTCTGCCCAGCGTCGACGTGCGCTTCCGCCAGGGCCGCGCGATGCTGGCGGCCGGTTACGCTGCGGAAGCGGTGGACACGCTCAACGACGTGCTGCGCGAAGAGAGCGAGAACGGCGTGGAGCCGGGATCGCGGGCTCTGACCGCGGTGCTGCTCGCTCAGGCGCTGCATGCCGCCGAGGAGTACGGCAACGCGGTCGGCGCCTGGGCCTACGCGGCCGACCTCCGAGAAGAGGCCGAGGACGCCGTCGGACGCGCGTACGCGCTCGTGCAGCAGGGACGCCTGCTCGGTCGCTTCGGGGCCACGGACGACGCCATCGAGGTTCTCACCGAGGCCGTCGATCTCGTCCGCGGCAACGAGGACGAAGTGGGACTGCTCGCCGACGGCCTGCACGTGCTCGCGCAGGCGCACCAGCAGCGCGGCGACGACGAGGCGGTGACGCTCATCGACGAAGCGCTGGAGCTCGGCCGCCGGCACGAGGCGACGTGGTTCGTGGCCGACGTCCTGGACACGCGCGCCCGGCTGCTCGCCGGTCAGGGACAGACCGATGCCGCCGTGGCGACTGCGCTGCAGGCCGCGGACACGTTCGCGGATGCCGGCGACCCGGCATCCGCCGGAGGGTCCGAGCTGTTGGCCGCGCGGGTGCTGCGCGAAGCCGAGCGCGCCGACGACGCCGTCGCGCTCTACCGCGCGGCGTTCGAGCACGCGAGCGACGCGGAGCCGCTGCGGCAGGCCGTCGCGCTCGAGCTCGGCGACCTGCTCGAGGCGCTCGGGCGCCACGGCGAGGCCGCGGACGTCCGCGCGGTGCTGCCGGCCTGAGCCGACCGGCAGCACCGGCGCGTCAGCCGGCGATGCGGATGAGCTTCTTGTTGACGAATTCCTCGGCGGCCAGCAGCCCCATCTCGCGTCCGGTGCCGCTGCGCTTGATGCCGCCGAAGGGAAGCTCGGGCGAGTCGGCGAGGACGATGTTGACGTAGACCATGCCGGCGTCGATGCGATCGGCGATGCGTTCCGCCTGCTCCTCGTCGGTGGTGAAGACGTAGGAGCCCAGACCGAACTCGGTGCCGTTGGCGATCTCGATCGCCTCGTCCTCGCCGCTGACCCGATAGACGACGCCGACGGGTCCGAAGAACTCCTCGCGATACGCGTCCATGTCCGACGTCACACCCGTGATCACCGTGCCGGGGAAGAACGCCCCGTCGCGCGAGCCCCCCGTGACGACCGTCGCGCCCTGCGCGACGGCGCGGTCGACCTGGTCCTGAAGCCGCTCGGCGGCGGCGAGCGAGGAGAGCGGCCCCAGGACAGTGTCCTCGGCGAAGGGATCGCCGACCTTGGCCCCCTCCAGCGCGGCCGCGAACTTCTCGACGAAAGCGTCGTGGAGCTCGTCGGCGACGAGGAAGCGCTTGGCGCCGTTGCAGGACTGTCCGTTGTTGTCCAGGCGCGCATCGACGGCGGCCTGCACCGCCGCGTCGAGGTCGTCGGTCGACAGCAGGATGAACGGGTCGGATCCGCCCAGCTCGAGAACGACCTTCTTGAGGTTGCGCCCGGCGATCTCGGCGACGGCGGCACCGGCGCGCTCGCTGCCGGTCACCGAGACGCCGTGCACACGACGATCGGCGATGACCTCCGCGGCCTGGTCGTTGGTGAGACGGACGTCCACGTACGCGCCGACGGGGAAGCCCGCGTCGGCATAGATCTGGGCGATCGCAGCCGCGGACTGCGGACACTGCGGTGCGTGCTTGAGCAGGATGGTGTTGCCGATCGCCAGGTTCGGCGCCGCGAAGCGGGCGACCTGGTAATAGGGGAAGTTCCACGGCATGATGCCCAGAAGCACGCCCAGCGGCGAGCGGCGGATCACCGCGGTGCCCTCCCCGAGGATGTCGATGGGCCGGTCGCCGGTGATCTCGTCGATGTGATCGGCGTAGAACTCCGTGATGTCGGCCGCGAAGTCGACCTCACCTTCGGCCGCTGCGAGCGGTTTGCCCATCTCCCGCACGATGATCGCGGCCAGCTCGTCGCGGCGCTCGCGATGCAGTTCGGCGACCCGGCGCAGCAGGGCCGCACGCTCCGCCGGCGTGGACGTGCGTCCCCATGCCTGTGCCGCCTCGTGCGCGGCGGCGACGGCGGCCTCGACCTCGTCGGCCGTGAAGTCGGGATAGGTGGCGAGGGTCTGGCCGGTGGCGGGATTCACAACCGCATACGTCATCGTCGTTCTCCGTTTCGTGTCGACTGAGGGTCGGTTCGCGTCAGTGGGGATCGGGCAGGGATCAGGCGGGGATCAGCGTGTACTTGGTCGAGAGGAACTCGTGGATGCCTTCGAGGCCTCCCTCACGGCCCACGCCCGACTGCTTCACGCCGCCGAACGGCGCGGCCGCGTTCGAGACGACCCCTGCATTCAGGCCCATCATGCCGGTTTCCAGGCGATCGATCATCCGCATGCCGCGCGCGAGATCCTCGGTGAAGACGTAGGAGACCAGGCCGTACTCCGTGTCGTTGGCGAGCCGCACGGCCTCGTCCTCGTCGGTGAACGTCGCGATCGCGAGCACGGGGCCGAAGATCTCCTCGCGGAGGATGTCGCTGCCGCCGACCACGTCGGTGATCACCGTGGGCTCGAAGAACGTTCCCGGCCCGTCGACGGCAGATCCGCCCGTGAGCAGGCGCGCGCCGCGCGCGACGGCATCCGAGACGAGCGCTTCGGCGCCTTCCACGGCCTTCACGTCGATCAGCGGACCGATCTGCACGCCCTCCTCGGTTCCCCGTCCCACGCGCATCGCGTTCACGCGTTCGGTGACCCGGCGCGCGAACTCGTCGACGACCGAGGTGTGCACGATGAAGCGGTTGGCGGCGGTGCAGGCCTGCCCGATGTTGCGGAACTTGGCGAGCATCGCGCCGTCGACGGCCTTGTCGAGGTCGGCATCGTCGAACACGACGAACGGGGCGTTGCCGCCCAGTTCCATCGACACGCGCAGCACGCCTTCGGCCGCCTGGGCGATGAGCTTCTTGCCGACCGGCGTCGAGCCGGTGAACGAGAGCTTGCGCAGGCGCGGGTCGGCGATGATGGGTGCCGACAGCGCCGCCGAGCGGGTCGTGGTGACGACGTTGACCACGCCGGCGGGAAGCCCCGCCTCGACCAGGATGTCGACGAAGGCGAGCGTCGTCAGGGGGGTGAGCTCGGCCGGCTTGATGACCACGGTGCACCCGGCGGCCAGTGCCGGGGCGATCTTGCGCGTGGCCATCGCGAGCGGGAAGTTCCACGGGGTGATGAAGAAGCAGGGGCCGACGGGACGCTGGCTGACGATCATGCGTCCCGTGCCCTCGGGGTTCGAGCCGAACCGACCCGAGACGCGCACCGCCTCCTCGCTGAACCAGCGCAGGAACTCGCCGCCGTAGGTGATCTCGCCGCGGGCCTCCGCGAGCGGCTTGCCCATCTCGAGCGTCATCAACAGGGCGATCTCGTCGGCGCGCTCCATCAGCAGGTCGAAGGCCCGGCGGAGGATGTCGCTGCGTCGCCGCGGCGCCGTCGCCGCCCAATCCTCCTGCGCCGCGACCGCCGCGTCCAGGGCGCGGATACCGTCCTCGGGCGACGCGTCCGCGATCTCGATGAGCGTGTCACCGGTCGCGGGGTCGACGACGGGGAAGGTGCCGGCCGAGCCCTCGACCCACTCGCCGCCGATGAACAGGCCGCGGGGAACCTTCTCGAGCAGTGCGCTTTCGGTGATCAACGTGCGGCCTCCTTCAGGCGACGGGTGCTGGCAGGCGCGTCCGTGGCGAGGGTCTCGCCGCGGAAGAACGCGGGACGCGTCACCGACTGCCAGATCATGAGGACGATACCCACCACGATGATGAGCATGCCGAGGATGAAGACGATCCCGACGCCGCCGACGTTGGCGCCCGAGCCGTAGCCGGGATCCATGGAGTCGATGAGCGTGGTGAAGAACAGGATGCCGAGGATCACGCCGCCCACGAGCGGGAACAGGAACGTGAAGAACACGTTGCGCACAGAGTCGAACCACTGCTTGCGGAAATACCAGACGCACGCGAAGGCCGTGACGCCGTAGTAGAAGCAGATCATCATGCCGAGGGTGAGGATGGTGTCCCACAGGGTGTTCTCGCTCACCACGCGCATCACCGCGTAGAACGCGGAGGCGACCACCGCCGAGACGATCGTGGCGAAGCCGGGCGTGAAGAAGCGCGGGCTGACCCGGGCGAAGGCGGGCGGCAGCGCGCCGTAGTGCCCCATCGACAGGAGCGTGCGCGCGGGGCCCACGAACGTCGACTGCAGCGACGACGCCGACGAGGTGAGTACCGCGAGCGACACGAGGAACGCGAGGGGCCCCAGGATCGGCCCCGACAGGTGGAAGAACACGTTGCCCTGGATGTCTTCGTTGCCGAGGCCCAGCTCCCCCGTGCCGACACCGGCGTACATGATCATCGCGACCGCCAGCAGAAGGTAGATCGAGACGATCGTCAGCACCGTGATGGTCGCCGCACGACCCGGCGTCTTCTCGGGGTCCTTCGTCTCCTCGTTCATCGTGAGGGTGACGTCCCACCCCCAGAAGATGAAGATCGACAGCGACAGGCCCGCGGCGAACGCGCTGAACGAGCTGACGGCGAACGGGTTGAACCACCCGATGTCGAACGGCTGGAAGTCGAAGCCCTTGCCGCTGACGGCCTCCACGATGGCGGCGATCGCGAAGAACAGCAGCACCGCGACCTGGAAGGTCACGAGCACGTACTGCAGCTTCTGGGTCGTCTGCATGTCGCGGTAGGAGATGAAGGTGGCCGCGAGCATGAACAGCAGGCAGACGCCCACGTTGATCCAGGTGTTCGAGGCGAGGTCGGCGATCTCGGCGTTGCCGGTCACCTGCGACAGCAGCAGGAAGAGGAAGTCGACCGCGACGCCGGCGAGGTTCGACAGCACGAGGATCGTGGCGACGACGAGTCCCCACCCGGCCATCCAGCCGACCCACGGCCCGAAGGCGCGCGCCGCCCAGGTGAAGCTGGTGCCGGCATCCGGCATGCGGTTGTTCAGCTCGCGGTAGCCGAAGGCGACCAGGAGCATCGGGATGAATCCCACGAGGATGATCGCGGGGATCTGGGCGCCCACCGCGGATGCCGTGGGGCCGACGGCGGCCGTGAACGTGTACGCCGGGGCGATGCAGGAGATGCCGATGACGACCGCACCGATCAGACCGATCGTTCCGGCGCTGAGTCCCTTGCGGGAGAGTGCGCCGGTCGTGGCGTCGGCGTCGGTCGTGGAGGGTGCGCTCATCGTCGAGACTCCTCGGAGTGGGTTCGGGGCACGACGATCACCGGCACGGTGATCTCGTGCAGCATCTTCGCCGCGGTCGAGCCGAGGAACAGGCGGCGCGGCTGGGCGAGGCGGCTCGATCCGACGAGCACCACCTCGCCCGGCTGCCAGTCGAGATAGGACACCGCCTCCTCGATGCTCTCGCCGGCGGCCACCGCGACGTCGGTGTGCAAGCCGGCGGGCAGCTCCGCCCGGGCTGCCGCCAGCACCTCGTCGGCTTTCGTGCTGCTGGCAAGGCGGATCGCTCCCGTATCTGCGGACGGCGGCAGATCGACCGGCAGCAGCGACAGCAGTCGGACGGGCACGCCGAGTCCCTGCGCGAGCGCCGCGGTCTCGGCGATGAGGGCATCGGCCCCGGGCCGCGTGCCGACCGCGACCGTCAGCCGCGTGATGCCGGTCTCGGGGGCGATCTTGCGCGCCCCCCGCGGGACGAGCACGACGGGGACGTCCGACGAGTGCAGCAGCTCGGTCGTCGTCGATCCGAGCCGGTGACGACCGCGCGAGGCCCCATCGGCGGCGCCCACCACGACGTACGAAGCACGCAGCTCGTCGGCGATCTCGATGAGTCCCTCGGCGAACGATTCCGCCGGGCGCACATGCGCGTGGGCGACGACGTCGGCGGGAATCCGATCGATCGCCTGGGCGATCCAGGTCTGCGCCTGCGCGCGCAGATGCCGCTCGTACCCGGCATCCGGGGGCGTGATCACGCTGCGGTCCGAGCGGGGCAGGATGATCGCCACGTCGAGCACGGCGTCGAGGGCCGCCGCCAGCCGCGCGGCGAACGCGACGGCGTCGCGTCCGGGCTTGGTCGCGGTGTACCCGACGACGACGTGCCCGCTCATGTGTGGATCTCGTCCAGGATCTGCTGCGCGGCCAGGCGCCCCATGCGGATGGCGCCGTCGACGTGCTGGTAGCCGGCGCCGGCCATGTCGCTGCAGGCGAAGTGGATCGGGCCGACGGGCGTCCGCAGGTCGGCGCCGTACCGGTGCAGGCCGCCGAGGTCGAAGGATGCCGCGTACGCGCCGCGGGTCCACTCCTCGCTGCCCCAGTCGCTCTCGTAGTAGACGACCGGATCCTTCGCCTCGGGTCCGTAGTAGTGACTGAGCGATTCGAGGATGCGCTCCTTGCGCTCCTCGGCGCTCAGACGGAACAGGTCATCGGCGGTGCGGTCGGAGACGAAGCCCACGAGCGTTCCGCGCTCGTCGCCGTGGTTCGTGTTGTCGTACGCCTCGTGCGACAGCTCGTAGGGGCTGAACGCCGTGCCCGACAGGCCCTTTTCGCGCCAGAAGGGCGTCTCGTAGACGGCGTGCACCTTGATGACGAAGCCCATCGAGATGTGCTGGTGCATCTGGTGCTGAAGGCGCGGCAGCGGCGGCACGAACGAGATGCGGTTGTACAGCACCGGCGCGAGCGCGAGGATCGCGTGGCGGGCGCGGACGGTGACGCCGTCGGCGATGGCCACGACACCCTCCCCCTCGGTGTATTCGAGGGTGCGCACCGGCTGACCGAGGAAGACGTCGTCGCCCAGACGCTCGGCCAGCAGCAGCGGCACCTGCTGCAGGCCGCCGACGACGCGCTTGTCCAGGATGAAGTCGGCGTCGACCAGGTTGGTGTAGCTACCGGCGGATGCCGCCATCAGCAGCGACTGCAGCAGCGAGAACGAATGGGTCGGCTTCGTGAGCATTGCCGATCCGGTGGGGAAGGCGAGGTTGCGGATGGCCTCGTCGTCGTCGGTCTGCTCGCGCAGCCAGGCGTCCCACGAGACGGTGTCCCACTCCGCCGCCTGCGGATGGACCCACGGACGGTCGGGGTCGATCTCGGCGACCATGGCGTCGAGGCGGGCGGTGACGTCCGCGATGACCTTCTCGGTCTCGGCGCTGACGGGGAACATCTCACCCGTGTAGCGGTGGGCGACCCCATCGGGGCCGATGTAGACGCTGTCGCCGTCGCGGTAGCGGTCGAAGGTCTCCAGACCCAGTTCGACGATGGTCTCCTTGAGCGCGTCCTGATCGGGCGAGACCCACTGGCCGCCGATCTCGAGCATCGCTCCCTCGATCGTGTCGGTCCACAGCCGCCCGCCCACGCGGTCGCGGGCTTCGAGCACGGCGACCGACAGGCCCGCCTTCTTGAGCTGGTTGGCGGCGGTCAATCCCGCCGCACCGGCGCCGATGACGACGACGTCGCGCGTGATCTCGGTCATGGTGTCTCCTCTGTCGTGGATCCGGATGCGTGGTGCTCCCGCATCATGTCCCGATAAGCGCTGTCAGAGTGGCCTCGAGGAGACCGAAAGTGGGACATCGCCGGGCGCAAGTGGGACATGGGGCGGGGTGTGGGTGGGATGCCGGGGCGGGGTCAGTGGGCGGCGAGAGCGGCGACGACGACGTCGATTCCCTCGGAGAGCAGCTCGTCGGAGATCGACAGGGGCGGCAGGAAGCGGATGACGTTGCCGTACGTGCCGCAGGTGAGCACGATGACGCCCTCGGCGATCGCCGCCTTCGCGACGGCGGAGGTCAGCGCGGCGTCGGGAGCCTTCGTCTCGGGGTCGACGAACTCGACCGCGATCATCGCGCCGGCTCCGCGCACCTCGGCGATGCGGGGGTCGGACTGCTGCACGGACTCGAAGCGGGCGCGGAGGATCCCCCCGATCTCGCGCGCCCGCTCGAGCATCCCGTCGTTCTCGAACGCGTCGATCGCCGCGAGGGCGGCGGCGCACGCCACCGGGTTGCCGCCGTAGGTGCCGCCGAGGCCACCGCCGTGGGTGGCATCCATGATCTCGGCGCGACCGGTGACCGCCGCCAGCGGCATGCCGCCCGCGATGCCCTTGGCCGTCGTGATGAGGTCCGGCACGATGCCGAACAGTTCGCTCGCGAACATCGCTCCGGTGCGGGCGAAGCCCGTCTGCACCTCGTCGGCGATGAAGACGACGCCGTGGGCGCGGCACCAGTCGACGACCGCGGGAAGGAATCCCTCGGCGGGCACGATGAAACCGCCCTCGCCCTGGATCGGTTCGATGATGACGGCCGCAAGGTTGTCGGCGCCGATCTGCTTCTCGATCAACGAGATGGCCTTGGCAGCGGCATCCGCACCGCTCAGTCCGTCGCGCAGCGGGTACGAGGCCGGAACGCGGTAGACCTCGGAGGCGAACGGACCGAATCCGCTCTTGTACGGCATCGACTTCGCCGTGAGGGCCATCGTGAGGTTGGTGCGGCCGTGGTACGCGTGGTCGAACGCGACGACGGCCGAGCGGCCGGTGGCCTTGCGGGCGATCTTGATCGCGTTCTCGACGGCTTCCGCGCCGGAGTTGAACAGCGCCGACTTCTTCGCGTGGTCGCCGGGCGTGAGACGGTTGAGCTTCTCGGCGACGGCCACGTACGACTCGTACGGCGAGATCATGAAGCAGGTGTGCGTCATCTGCGCGACGGCGGCCTGGACGGCCGCCACGACGCCCGGGTGGGCGTTGCCCACGCTCGTGACGGCGATGCCACTGCCGAGGTCGATGAGCGAGTTGCCGTCGGCGTCGACCACGACGCCCCCGCCGGCGGCGACGGCTTCGATGGGCACCGTGTGCGCGACTCCCGACGCGACGGCGGCGCTCTTGCGCGCCAGCAGCTCCTGCGAGCGGGGGCCGGGGATCGCGGTGACGAGACGGCGCTCCTGCGCCAGGGACGGACCGCCGACGACGGCGCTGTCGATGATGCTCATGCCGGGAGCGTATGAGCCTCGGATGCCGAGCCACACCCTCCGCCGTGTACATTCTGTGATCAGATGCGTACGTGGCGTACAGCCGCCGCGCACCCATCGCCGGGAACCCGCCCCGGATCGACCCCGGACCGCGCCGAGGAGGCCGCCGCCCATGACCGAGACGCAGCCGACCCTGCGCGCCCTCCTCGCGCGCCGCGACCTCGACCTGCGGCTCGCCTCCCGCCCCGACGATCTCGACGAGGGAGCGCTGGACGCCCCGCTGCGCTGGGTGCACAGCTCCGACCTCATCGACCCCACTCCCTTCCTCGCCGATGACCTGCTGCTGCTGACGACGGGCACGCAGTTCGTCGGAGCCGGCGGCGACGGCGAATCGGGCGATGACGCCGCCGCCTACGTGGCGCGCCTGCGCGCCCGCGGTGTGCGCGGGTTGGGGTTCGGCACCGAGGTGGTGCGCGACGGCATCCCGCCCGCGCTCGTTCTCGCCTGCGCCGCGCAGCGGATGCCGCTGTTCGAGGTGCCCTACCGCACACCGTTCATCGCGCTGGCGCGGGCCAACGCCGAAGCCATCGCCGCGCAGGCGTATGCCCGTCGCACCTGGGCACTGTCGGCGCAGCGGGCGATCTCGCTCGCCGCACTGCGTCCGGACGGGCTGGCGGCGACCGTCGCCGAGCTCGCGTCTCAACTCGGCGCGTGGGTCGGACTGTTCGACGCCGCCGGCACGCTGACCCAGAGCGCCCCCGCCGACGCGCTCGACGACGATGCGCGCGCCGCCCTCGCGACGGAGGCCGGCGCCGTGCTGCGCCGCGGAGCCCGCGCGGCATCGACGCTCGAGATCGGTGATCGACGCGTCACGATGCAGACGCTCGGCCGCGGCGGACACCTCCGCGGGCTCATCGCGATCGTGGGCGCCGACCTCGACCTGGAGGGACGCAGCGTCGTGACCTCGGTCATCGCGATGGCCGGCCTCGCCCTCGAACAGAACGTGGGACTCGGCCGCGCCCGTGCGGCACTGCGGGCAGGACTGCTGCACACGCTCCTCGAGGACGACCCGCACCTGGCGCGTCGTGTGTCGCGCGAGCTGTGGGGCCCGCTGCCGACGAGCCCCGTCGTCATCGGAGTCGCCGCCGTCGCCGCCAACCGCACCGACGCGGCGGTCGACTGGCTCGAGCTGCAGGCCGCAGAGCGCGGCGGCCTGTTCTACGCGCGCAGCGGCGACGGCATCGTCCTCGTGGTCCCCGCCGACGACGAGGGCGCGCCCACCGCACTCGCGCGTCTGCTGGACGCCGCGGTGGGGCTGTCGGAGCCCACCGAATACAGCGGATTCTCTCGCGCCCACGCGCAGGCCCTCACCGCGCTGCGCACCGCCGTGAGCGGGACCGTCACGCGCTTCGCGGATGCCGCGGGGGTGCTGTCGAGTCTCGATTCCCCGGCCGCCCGCGCTCTCGCCGACGCGCGGCTGCGCCCGCTGCGGGCGCACGACGACGCCCAGGGCACGGCGCTCGTGGAGACCGTGCGCACCTGGCTCACCCACGACGCGCGCATCGATGAGGCCGCGCGAGCGCTCGGCATCCATCGGCACACGGTGCGCGCCCGGGTCGCGCAGGCGCAGCAACTGCTGGGGGTGGACCTGTCGAGCTTTCCGGCGCGTGCCGAGCTGTGGGCCGCCCTCGTCGCCGCGGGGTGATGCGCTCTTGGCGGATTCTTGGCGCCGACATGGGTGAATGATGGCGGTGAAGATCGGAGACGCGATGACCCGCGACGGCGCACGGCCGCGACTGCTCTACGTGGAAGACGACCCGACGATCGCGGGCATGACCGTCGAGGTGCTCTCCGAGGTCTACGACGTCACGCACCTCAGCGACGGTCTCGCCGCACGGGAGCGCGTGCTGGCGGAGCGCTTCGATGTCCTGGTCGTCGACCGGCGTCTGCCGGGGCTCGACGGGGTGGAGATCGTGCAGGCGATGCGCACCGCCCGCCTCACCACGCCGGTGCTGCTGCTGACGGCTCTCGGCGCCGTCGCGGACCGGGTCGACGGCCTCGACAGCGGCGCCAACGACTACCTGGTCAAGCCGTTCGACTTCGACGAGCTGCTCGCACGCCTGCGCGCGCTCGTCCGCGGGCACCATGCCGAGGGACGCCGGCGTCACCTCGGGGACTGGACCTTCGTCGCCGAGTCGCGCGCACTGTACGGTGGCGGCGGCGAGCGCGTCACGCTGACGGCGACCGAGGCGCGCCTGCTGGCGCTGCTGAGCGAGAGCCCCGAGCACGTCTTCTCCCGCGACGAAATCCTTCACGCCGTCTTCTCCTCCGACGACGCCCTGAGCTCCGTCGACACCTACGTGCACTACATCCGCCGCAAGGCGTCGCCCGAGATCATCGAGACCGTTCGCGGTCGCGGCTACCGTGCGGGGAGCCCGTCGTGAGCGACGAGGCCGACCGCCGGCGCGTTCGTCGCGCCGCGGTCCACGTCGGTCTGCTCGTCGGTGCCGCATCGGCCGTCGTGGTGACGGCGGGAGTCGCGCTTCTCGTGGCCGTCCTGCTGCTGTCGGCCCGACCCGAACTGCACCACAACGGCGAGGCCGGCGGCCGCAGCGGTCCGCCGGACGGCGACCGCATCGTCGTCGACGTCGACCGCATCCTCCCCTGGGTCGTCGCGCTCGGTCTCGCCGGGGTGGCGCTGCTCGCCCTCGTCGCCTGGTTCGCCGCCCGCCGCGCGGTGGCCCCGTTGGCCGGTGCCCTGCGGCTGCAGCGCCGCTTCGTCGCCGATGCGAGCCACGAGATCCGCACGCCGTTGACGGCTCTCACGAGCCGGGCGCAGATCCTGGAGCGCCGCTACCGACGCGGCGAAGACCTCACCGACACGCTCGCGGCGCTGCGCGCCGACGCGTCGGTCATGGACGCCGTGCTCACCGACATGCTGCTGACGGCGGAGGGAACGGCGACGGATGCCGAGCCCGCCCTCGTCGATGCGGCGCTGACGGCCGCGAAGGCCACGGTGGCGCCGCTGGCCGAGGAGGCGGGCGTGCGCGTCCGGGTCGGTCAGGGCGACGGCGCGGGCCTGCGGGTGCGCCTTCCCCGCGTCACCCTCGACCGGCTCTGCGTCGCGCTCCTGGACAACGCAGTGCAGCACACCCCGGCCGGCGGCGAGGTCGCACTGTCGGCGCGATCCGACGGACGGGGGGTCGCGATCCGGGTGCGCGACGGCGGCACCGGCATCGCCGATGCCGATCGCGAGCGCATCTTCGAGCGCTTCGCCCGCGGCCCGGAGTCGGGTCGGCGGCGCGGTTTCGGCCTGGGTCTCGCGCTCGTGCGCGAGGCGGCCGCGGCGGCCGGGGGCCGGATCGAGATCGAGCGAACGTCGGCAGCGGGTACCACCATGCTGCTCTGGCTGCCGCAGGCTGCGTAGCGGCCTCAGGCCGCGGGCGCCGTCGCGGGTTCAGGCCGCGGTCGCCGCGACGGTCTCGACGCCGACGCCCGCGACCCATCGACGGACACCGGCGTCGGTGACCGTCATCGCCGAGTGCAGCGGCGCGTCCCACAGCCACCCGGTGTCCTCGCCGGCAGCGACGGCGAGGGCGGTCGCCCACACGTCGGCGGTGGTGAGGTCGTCTGCGACGACCGTCGCGCTCACCGCAGCAGACACCGCCATGCCGGATCGAGGGTCGACGAGGTGCGCTCCCCGCTCGGCAGTGCCGGAGGTGGCGACGGCGCCGTTGCGCACCCGCAGCGTCGCCAGAGCCGCCCCCGGCCGCACCGGGTCGGCGATGCCGACGGTCCACGACCAGGGCGCGCCGGGCGCGGTCCATACCCTCAGGTCGCCGCCGACGTTGATGCCGACGGCGCTCACCCCGGGCATCGCGAGCAGCGGCTGGAGGTGCGCCGTCGCGGCGACATCCGTCGCCCAGCCCTTCACGTAGCCGGTGGGATCGAAGCCTTCCCGCCAGAAGGCGCTGAACCGCCCGCCGGTCGCCTCCTCGAGTCGTCGGCAGGCATCGGCGACATCCGTCAGCCGCGGATCGGCGTCGGCGAAGCTCAGCTCGCCGCGGCGCAGCCGCGAGATCTCCGAGTCCGCACGGTACGTCGAGAAGATCGCCTCCAGCTCGCGGAGCATCGCGACGGTGGATGCCGCGGCATCCGTCGCCGCCGCGCACGCGTCGGGACTGCCGATGACGTGGATGCTGGCGGTCGTGCCCATGAGCTCCGCCGTCCAGGCCCGGCGGCTCGGTTCGCTCATGCCGAGGCCTGGTCGATCGCCGACTGGAGCGAGTCGAGGTACCCGGTGCTCGTGTACGTCGCCCCCGACACCATGTCGATCTGCGCGCTCTGGGCCGAGAGCGTCTCGGAGATCAGCTGCGGCAGGGCGTCCTGGTTGATCTGACGATCGCGGCTGCTGTGATCGGGGTAGGCCGGCGTCTGCACGTCGGTGATCACGCCGCCCGAGACGGTGATCTGCACCTGCACCGCCCCGTAGCGCGTGTTGACCGCCGAGCCGGTGAACGTGCCGTCGGTGAGCCCGCTCTTCGACGTGGTCGTCGTCGAAGAGGTCGCCCCCGACGACGAGCTCGAACTCGACCCGCCGGGGGTCGTCGTGGTCGACGAGGTCCCGGCCGACGGCGACGCCGGAGCCGGGGTGACGCGAGTGGCGTCCGTGCGATTCGCGTTCAGCGGTGCGGCGACGGCCGCGTCCTCGGGAAGGGATGTGCGATAGCTGAACAGCAGCACGAGGCCGCTGACGGTCGCGAGCAGGGCGTAGACGATTCTCTTCATGGTGGTGTCCTCTCTGAACTCAGACGCCGAAGGCTTCGCTGTGGATCTGAGCGGCCGGCACCCCGGCAGCCCGCAGGTCGCGACGCACCGAGGCCATCCAGGGCTCGGGGCCGCAGAGGTAGACGTCGTGATCGTGGATGCCGGGCACCATCCGCCGCAGCATCTCCGCACCGCGCCCATCGGCGAACGTCACCGGCAGCCACGTCGATCCGGCGCGACGGCGCGGACCGTGCAGAGCCACGTGGTGCAGGCCCCGGCGCGCGACCAGGCGCTCGATCTCGCGCACGCGCATCGACTCGGCCGCCGCATGGTCGCGAGTGATCAGGATCGCCTCGCCGGGCGCATACGGCTCGGCCTCGAGAAGCGAGACGAGGGGTGCGACGCCGGCGCCGGCACCCATCATGACGATCCCCCGCCGCGTCCGTGCCTCGCCCGTGAACTCGCCGTAGGGCCCTTCGATCAACACGCGCGTGCCCCGGCGGAGAGTCGCCAACCGGCGCGTCCCGTCGCCGACCATGCGGGCCGCGACGACGAGTTCGCCGCGGCGGGGGTCGGCCGCCAGCGACAGCGGGACTCCGCGCGTCCAGCCGGGTGCGCCCAGAAACCGCCAGACGAAGAACTGACCGGCGCGGGCGCCGAGGCGCTCCAAGCCGCGTCCGCGCATGCGGACCACGACGCCCACCGGCCCGTCTGCCTCGACGGCGACGACGCGGATGTCGTGACGCGCGGAGCGCCACAGCGGCAGCGCCACGCGGAAGACGATGACCGCGGCGGCGGTCGCCGCCCACAGTCCCCACCAGTACACCTCGGCGAGCGGATGGGCGGCGAAATCGGCGCCGGTCCACAGCATGTGCGGAATCGCCAGCCCGACACCGAGATACCCGTACAGGTGCAGCAGGTGCCACGACTCGTAGCGCATGGCACGCCGCGCTCGGCGGATGCTGGTCACCACGACGAGCACCAGCAGGCCCGTTCCCGCCGTCGCGAGCATCATCCCGGGGTAGTTCCAGACGAAGTCCCACAGCTGGGCGATCACGTTTACACCGGCCTGGGCGGCGTAGCCGACCACCAGCAGGGCGATGTGCGCCAGCAGCAGCCAGAACGACCAGAAGCCGACCCAGCGGTGCATCCGCGTGATCGCATCGCGCCCGAAGGCTCGCTCGAACAACGGCACGCGCGCCATCAGCAGCACCTGGTACAGCAGCAGATTCGCCGAGACGAGACCGGTGATCCGCCCCAGCGTGTTCAGGGTGTCGGCATCCCACGCGCGCAGGTCCTGCACGGCGCCACCGGCGATCCAGAGCGCGACGACGAAGAGGCTCGTCGCCCAGATGACGGCGATCGCGAGCAGCCGCCAGAGCAGGCGGCGCGAGCGGATGCCGAGCTGCGGCGCGGCGATGAGCGGAGTGGATCGCGTGGCGGCCTGTGTGGTCATGCGTCGAGCGTCGTCGACCGGCTCTGAGACAAGGCCAAGAATCAGAGGCTCAGGCGGCATCCATAGGAATCTGACAGCCCCGCGACACGGGCGCTCAACATCCGCAGCTCTGGCGGATCAGCAGGCGCGGAGCGAACACGGCGTCGAAGCGCGTCTGCCCCTCCGGAAGCGCACCGGCGGTGCCGGCGAGGATGCGTGCGGCGGCGCGTCCCATGGCCTCCATCGGCTGGCGCACGGACGTGAGTGTCGGCGTGCTGAGCCGACCGGCCAGGATGCCGTCGAACCCGGTGACGGCCACGTCGTCGGGCACGCGCACGCCGAGCCCGGCGAGGGCGTCGAGGGCCATGAGCGCGTGCTGGTCGCTGGCGCAGACGAGAACGCGGGGCAGCGCGCCGCGGGCGTGGAGCGCGCCGAGCTGCTCGAGCATCCGATGCGGACCGCGCACGGTGCCGTCGATCGGCTCGTCACGGGGACGCAGACCCCACCGCATCAGCGACGCCCGGTACTCCCGGAAGCGTTCGGCGTTGTCGAAGCCCTCCTGGCGCCCGACGAAGGCGACGTCGTCGTACTGGTGGTCGCCGACGAGGTGGTCGATCAGCGCACTCATCCCTCCGGCGTTGTCCACGCGAACGCGGTGATGGGGATCGTCGCCGGGAGCGACGCTGAACAGGACCGTCGGGATCGTCGCGGGCATCCGCAGCAGAGCGGTCGGCAGCACCGGCGACGGGAAGATGGCCAGTCCGTCGACCCGGCCCGCCGTATCGGCGACCGACACATCGCTGTCCGACCCGCTGGAGAGCATGACCGGCCGCCCCAGCATCCAGCACTCCAGCGCAAAGCCGCGCTGGATCTCGTCGACGTAGAGCGGGAACGCCCGCGGATCGGCGAGGGTCTCGTCGTCGGTCTGCGACCACGGGATGATCGACGCGGCGTCCCAGGGCGCCCGCACATCGGGTCGCGGGGGTGCGACGTCGCGCGGGTCGGCCCGTTCCAGCATGAGGTCGAACGCGTGCAGGCCGAGCGTTCCCGTGCGTCCGTTCGCGAGTCCTCGCGCCGCCGCGCTCGGGGCGTACCCCAACCGCCGCGCGGCGGCCAGCACCCGCTCGCGCGTGGCTTCGCTGATCCGCTCGGGGCGTCGGAAGGCGAACGACACGGAGGCGATCGAGACACCCGCCTCCTGCGCGACGTCGTAGACCGTCGGACGGCGCGCAGCGGCATCACTCATCGGCTGTCCCTTCGTCATCGGCGGCCCGGAGCGTCTGGCGTGCGTCTCACCGGTCGGCGCGTTCTCCCACCCGTGCCGCCAGTTCGAGACCGAAGTGCACCGCGAACAGCGGATCACCCGTATCCGACGGTACATCTTCGCGAGAGGCGCGCACGGCATCCATCGACCGGGGCAGCTCCACCGGCAGGCGCCCCTCGGGAGCGACGCGGCCGGTGAGCACGTCGAGCACGGCGCGCGCGGAGCTGCCGAAGTCGACGACGATCGCCGACGCGAACTCCGCAAACGGTGTGAGGATGCCGGGCCGGTCGAGGTTGACGACGAGCACCAGCGGGCACTGCTGCGCGATACGTCGCATGCGGTAGATGCGCCCGGGCGGGAACTCGAGCGAGCCCTGGTGGAACCAGGCCTCGAGGAAGAGATCGTCGCGCGGCTCGAACGGGGCGTCGAGACGCACCAGGGCGAGATCGGCGGCGGCCGGATCGGCCACGACCTCGCCCAGCTCGGCGACGTCCTCCGCGCGGAAGCCCTCCACGTAGACGCGGCCGGTGCCGTCCGCGGCCAGCGGCAGCACGGGGTGGTCGTCGTCCGCGGTGGCGCGATTGACGACGACGGTCAGCGAGCGCGCCTGCGCCCGCTCCCCCTCGGCGCGGAACTCCGCGTTGCCGACGATGCGCTCGGCCTCGTCGGGATCGACGAACGGATCGTCGAACAAGCCCAGCTGGAACTTCACCCGCAGGATGCGGTGCGCCGAGGCATCGATGCGCTCCTCCGGGACGCGCCCGGCCCGGACGAGGTCGATCAGCAGGTCGACGCACTCCTCGCCGCCGAACTGGTCGGCCCCGGCATCCAAGATCTTGAGCATGCGCTCGCTCGGCGACAGCTCCTCGACGCCCCACGCGCGCGCCGGCAGCACCTGATCGCCCACGTGGTTGTCGTTGACGAGCTCCCAGTCGGTGACGACGACCCCGTCGAAGCCGAGCTCGTCGCGCAGCAGGTCGGTCACGATCTGGCGGTTGTAGCCGAAGCCGACCTCCTCGATCGGAACCCCGTGGCGTTCCAGCCCGATCGGCATGCCGTAGTACGGCATCATCGCCGCGGTTCCGCGCCGGATCGCCTCCCGGAAGGGCTCGAGGTGGTACTCGAACATGCCGCCGGGGTAGACCTGCTCGCGGCCGTACGGGAAGTGCGCGTCCTCGCCGTCCTTCTGCGGACCCCCACCGGGGAAGTGCTTCGTGGTGCAGGCGACGCTGTCAGGCCCCAGCTCGTCGCCCTGGAAGCCCTGAAGGTAAGCGGCCGTGAACTCGGCGACCCGTGCGGCATCCTGGCCCAGCGTCTGGGCCTGGCGGCCCCACCGGGGCTCTGTCGCGAGATCGATCTGCGGGTGCAGGGCGGCGCGGATGCCGACGGCGCGGTATTCCTGACGCGCGACGTCGGCGAAACGACGCACCGTCTCGACGTCGTCGATCGCGGCGAGACCGAGTCCCTCCGGCCACTGCGAGAACGGCCCGGCGGCGAATCCGACACCGGTGTTCTCGACGAAGGCGTGCCGCGGGTCGGTGCTGATGGTCACCGGCACCCCGTGCGGGGTCTGCGTCGCGAGCATCTGGAGGTTGTTGTTCCACACCGCCGCCTGCCGCGCGGAGCGGATCGCGTGCACGTTGAAGTGCGTCATGTGCTTGCCGAGCACCACCGCCGAGGTCGGCGACTTCGAGATCCGTCCCGGCGTCTCCAGCAGCTCGCCGTCCTCGCCCACCTCGATGACGGTCTGGAACATCAGACCGCACTTCTCCTCGAGGCTCATGCGGGCGACGAGATCGGCGGCACGCTCGTCGGCGCTCAGGCGCGGGTCCTCGTACGGATCCATCACCTGGTTGCCGTTGAGGTCGCGGAAACGGGTGCCGTCGGGCGCGGTGAGGAACGTGGGGGTCATGGTTCTCTTTCTCGAGGCGGGTCGGCGAGGGCTCACTTGAGCCCGGTTGTGGCGACGCCCTGGATGAAGTAGCGCTGCAGGAAGACGAACAGCAGCAGGATGGGCGCGATCACGAGCACCGATCCCGCCAGCAACAGGCCGTAGTCGGTCGCGTTCTGGCCCGTCGAATACAGCGACAGCGCCACCGGCAGCGTGTACATGTTCTCGGTCTGGGCAGCGACGAGCGGCCAGAGGAAGTTGTTCCACGAGGCCAGGAACGTCAGGATGCCGAGGGTCGCCAGCGGCGGCCCGCACAGCGGCATGACGACACGGGCGAAGATGCGCAGCTCCCCCGCCCCGTCGATGCGCGCCGCCTCGATGAGCTCGTCGGGGATGCCGAGCATGAACTGGCGCATGAGGAACACCCCGAGCGGCGTCGTGATGAACGGCAGGATCAGCGCCGCGTAGCTGCTGGTCAGCCCCAGCGAGGAGACCATCACGAACAGCGGCACGAAGGTGACGACGCCCGGCACCATGAGGGTGACCAGTACGACGCCGAACAGCACCTTCTTACCCGGGAAGTCCATCTTCGCCAGCGCGTAGCCGACCATCGAGCAGAAGACGAGATTGCCGAGCACCGTCAACAGGGCCACCACGATGCTGTTGGTGAAGAACCGGCCGATGTCCAGCGGCCCGAACCACTGGGCGAAGTTGTCCCACGTGAACTCGCGCGGCCACCAGGTGGGTGGGCGCTGCAGGATCTCGGCCTGGGTCTTGACGGATCCCAGCAGCATCCAGGCGAACGGCAGCATCCAGACGATGAGCCCGACGACGAGCACGATGTAGGTGACGGCACGCCCGCTGACGGCGCGACGGTGGCGCCCCGTGCGCCGGGGCGGCGCGGTGACGGAAACGGTCATGACGAGGTCCTCTCAGTCCTTCGTCCGCAGCAGTCGGAACTGCAGCAGGCTCAGCAGCGCGATGGCGAGGAACAGGATGTAGCTGGCGGCCGAGGCGACGCCGTACTGCCCGAAGCCGAACTGCTTGAACGTGTAATAGGCCACCGACAGGGTCGAATCGAGCGGTCCGCCCTGGGTCATCACGAAGGCCTCCTCGAAGAACTGCAGGAAGCCCACCGAGATGAGCACGGCACCGAGCAGGAGCGTCGGGCGCAGCATGGGCAGCGTGACCGAGGTCAGCCGCCGCCAGGCCGAGGCGCCGTCCATCATGGCGGCCTCCTTCACGTCGGTCGGAATCGCCTGAAGCCCCGCGAGGAAGATCACCATCAGCGTTCCGACGTTGCGCCAGACCGCCATCGCGATCAGCGACGGAAGAGCCCAGGTGGTGTCGTTGAGCCAGTCGGGCCCCTGGATGCCGATGAGGGCGAGCGCGCTGTTGAGAAGCCCGTCGGGCTGCAGGATGTAGCGCCAGACCACCGCGACGGCGACGATGCTGGTCACCACCGGGGCGTAGAACCCGACCCGCAGGAACGACACGATGCGCCCGCCCCCGGAGTTCAGCGCCAGCGCGAGCGCCAGTGCGACCGCCATCGTCACGGGGATGCCGACGACGACGAAGGTCGCCGTGACGCCCATGGACTTCAGGAAGGTGGGATCGGTCAGCACCTTGACGTACTGGTCGAGGCCCACGACGTCCACCGAGAACGGGGAGCGGATGTCCTGCGCGCGGAAGTCGGTGAACGACATCGCGAACGAGCCCACGATCGGCACGATCATGAACACCGCGAACACGATGACGAACGGGAGCGCGAACCCCCACGCGATCCAACCCTGGCGCCGGCGGCGGGACGACCCCGGCCGGCGACCACGGCCGCGACCGGTGACGGCGACGGCCGTCCCGGTCGCGGCCAGTGATGCCTGCGTCATCTCGATCAGCCCATTCCGAGGGCGTCGGCCTTGCTCTGCAGCTCCTTCATGGCGTCTGCAGGGCTCTCGGTGCCCAGGCGCACCTTCTCGAGCACCGCATCACCGGCGGCGGCGACCTGCACCCAGGTGGTGGTGGCGGGAACGGACTTCGCGGTCTCCAGCTGGGTGCCGAAGGCGGCGAGCGTCGGCTGCGAGGCCAGCGCCTGCTCCTTCCACGCCGCCTGGACGGCGGGCAGGTCACCGGTCTTCTCGTACCACTGCGCCTGCGTAGTCGGGTCGGTGAGCCACTGGGCGAGCTTCCACGCGGAGTGCGCGTTCTTCGAGTTCTTGAACACCGTGAGGTTCGCGCCACCGCTGAACGACGTCGACGACTCCTTCGTGGGCAGCACCGCGGTGGTGAACTTGCTGGCGAAGTCCGCGCCGCCGACCTTCTCGAGCGAGCCGATCATGAACGGCCCGTCGATGAGCATCGGGGTCTTGCCCGCGACGAAGTCTGCCTCCTGGGCACCCGAGGAGCGGTCGGCCGCCGGGTTGGCGATGCCCTTCTGGAAGAAGCTCTGGTAGTACTCGTAGGCCTCGACCATCTGCGGGGTGTCGACCGTCCACTTGTCGCCGTCGACGAGCGAAGCACCGTTGGACCACGGCATCCACAGCGTGCCCTGGAACGAGTCGTTGCCGCCGGGCAGGCGGATGCCGTACTCGGCGCCGGCCTTGGACTGCATGTCGGCGGCCATCTGGCTGAGTTCGTCCCACGTGGTGGGGGCCTTCGTCCAGCCGGCCTTCGCGGCGAGGTCCGTGCGGTAGTAGAGCACGCGGGTGTCCACGTACCAGGGGGCGCCGGTCATCCGATCGCCCACCTTCGTCGACGCGACGGCGCCCGGGAAGGATCCCGACGTGTCGAGGTCGGTCGGCACGGTCTGGAACGCGTCGGCGAAGTCGGCCATCCAGGTCGAGCCCATCATCGCGATGTCGGGCGTCGTGCCACCGGCGATGGCCGTCTGGATCTTGCTGTAGGCGGCATCCCACGGAATCGCCGTGACCTCGACGGTGACGCCGGGGTTGGCCTCTTCGAACGTCTTGACGAAGTCGGGCAGCGCCTCGCCCTCCGCACCCATCGCCCACATCGTGATCGTGCCCGTGGCCGGCTCGCTGCCGATCGTCGTGGCGGCGTCGGGGGCGCTGGCGGTCTCGCCTCCGCGGCCGCAGCCCGCGAGCGCGAGTGCGCCGATGGCGACGAGCGCGACGGCTCCCAGTCGGACGTGTTTCATGGTTCCTCCTCGAACGGGACACCCGCATCAGTGTCGGGCTCCACTGTACTTATGCGCATAACCTCCGTCAAGACGTGGCCCCCGCCTCCCGACCGCGCGCGAGTCCGCCCGCCCGCGAGACACCGCCTGCGCACCGAAACACCGGTGCACAGCGGCAGTCTCGGTGCAGGGACGGTGTCTCGCGGGCGTACGCTCGGCGGGGTCGGCCGGCGGACGGGCGGGGTCAGCGGGGGGATGCCGCAGGGCGAGGTCCCCGTAGGTAGCCCCGCACGAACTCGTCGAACAGGGCCGTCATGTCGACGGTGTCATCGAGCAGCCACTGCTGCTGGATGCCGTCCATCACGGCGCTGATGAGGCGGGCCGCCGCGTCGGGATCGATGTCGGGCGCGATCTCGCCGGAGCGCTGGCCTGCGCGCAGGAGCTCCGCCGTGTCCGCGGCGCGCTCGCGATATCGCCTCGCGAAATCGTCGTGCAGCGGATGGTCGGGGTCGGCCGCTTCCGCCACCACGGTCGAGTATAGGGAGGTGAGGCCACGTGTCGTCTGGTTGTAGGCGACGACCTTCGCCGCCTGGTCGATGAGGCCGTGCGCGGCGGGCTCCCCCGCCGCGGCGCGCACCCGCTCGTCGCGCTGGCGCAGGACCTCGGCGAACAGCTCCTCCTTCGAGGCGAAGTGGTGCAAGAGGCCCGCGGGGGTCAGCCCGACCCGCTTGGCGACCTCGCGCAGCGACCCGCTCGCCGAGCCCGAGCGGCCGAACACGAGCACCGCCTCGTCGACGATCTGCTGGCGCCGCGCCTGCCCCTTCGGGTAGCTCCCCCGCGCACGCGAGGGAGCTACCCGGTCACCGGTGTCTGATGCCACGAGAATCCTCCCCGGCATCCACGCTACGGCTCAGTGATGAGGACGCCCCCACGACGAGCCGAACACCTGCTGCGCGATCACCGGCCGCAGGTTCCGTTCCATCGCGTCGTCGACGACGTAGCCCTTGAGCGCATCACCGGTCAGCTCGTTGCCGATCGCGGCCATGATCATCGACTGATCGAGCGAGAGATACCGCTTCGCGATGGTGTCGCTCTTGACGGCGACCGCATCGTAGAAGCCACCGGGCCCGTAGGCGCCGAGCTTCCGCTCGATCTTGCGGAGATTGTCCATGACGCCCTTGTGGTCGTACGGCAGCGCGAGGAAGGACGCGTGCGGCGTGACGACGCCGTCACCGAACGTCGGCGAGGGGTTGGTGCCCGTGTGGCAGCCGGGTCGGTCGATGTCGACGTCGGTCTTCTCCCGGTCGGAGGTGTAGCCGTCGCTGCGCATTCCGGCCAGATCCACGCCGTACTCGGAGTAACCCCCGAAGGGATCGCTGGCGGGCGAGAAGCCCCAGTAGCCGTACTTCGCGTCCTTCAGGCCGTGCTCCTTCTGCACTTCCACCGTGATGGGATGGTTCAGACCCCACGAGCGAGGACCCCACTGCGCCTCCGGGATGAACAGGTCGGGCATGAGCGACTCGAACATGCTGCCGCCCCAACTGGGCACGAACGACATGCCGTCGTAGGAATACACCCCTTCATACACGTCCACCCCGTCGTACTGGCGGGTCGTGCCGGTGGGCAACTGCTCCTGCCAGGCCCAGTCGCAACCGGCGGGCATCGTACGATGAGTGCCGTAGAGGCCCGTCGCGGGGATGGCGCCGTCCGAGATCGCCAGGTACGTCGCGATGCGGCTCTCGCTGACGGTCGTGTCGTAGTGATGACAAGTGTACGAGACCGTCTCGCCGCTGCCGTTGTACATGGGCGCTTCCACCGCGCAGCCGTCGCCGGGAGGCGCCTCCCAGAATCCCCCGCGGTTGGTTCCCGCCGGAAGCCCCGCGGCCCCGGCCGGATCGAAGAAAGCGGAGAAGTCCATCGAACGGTAGAGCGCATCGGCACGGTCGCGCAGTGACGGCTCCGCCTCGCGCACGATCCGCAGGGCCGTCGCGAGCCAGCCGTTGTCGACCGTCGAGAGGAACGGATGGATCGTGTCGCCCGAGGTCGGAAAGACCGTGAGCTTGGCCGCCGTTGCCGGCGCGTACCAGTTGTAGAACATCCCGCTGCCGGGGTTTCGCTCCATGTGCTCGAGCGTGGTGATCGTCGCACTGAGCCGTTGACGCGCCTCGTCGGCGCCAATGATCCCGAGATCCCGAGCCGTGACGGTGGACCACAGATAGCCGCCGATGTTGGTCGGTGACGTGTAGCCCGACGCGGATGCCGCGTCGAGGTCACCGCCGATGTTGTCGTCGACGAGGCCCGTCTCGGGGTGGGCCATCGCGGCCATCGACGTCCAGGTGTCGGTGGCGTAGCGCAGGAGCTCGCGGGCGTCCTTCCCGCTGGGATGGCCGGGACGCCCGGCTCCATCCGCAGCGCTGTTCTGCGCTCCGGCGCCGTCGGGGGGCGCCGCGGTCGCGGGCGCACCTCCCGCCAGTGCACCGATCGTGAGTGCGGCGATCGCGGCGGTGGCCGCGAGAGTTCTCTTCATGGGCGTGCTCTCCTCGTCGAAAGCGCTCCGCGTCATCGGAGCCGCCCATAAAACCTTACACATGTACGGTTTATGTACAACCCCGCCCCCCGCCCACCCATCTCTCCCTGCCCGCGAGACACCGCTGACGCACCGAAACACGGGTGCACAACGGCAGTCTCGGTGCGCCGTCGGTGTCTCGCGGACGCGGCGACGCGGCGACACGGGCGCGGGCGCGCGGGCGCGCGGGCGCGCGGGTGCGCCGGCGCGGTCAGGCGGTGCCGTCGTCGAGGTTGTCCGACAGGATGCCGAGCACGTGCGCCCGCACGACGCGGGCCCTCTCCCCCAGCACGCCCGCGACGGCATCCACGAACGCCTCCACGAACGCGGCGTGTGCGACCCGCGAGGTGTGGGCCAGCTCCTCCCGGAAGCTGACGCCGGTCGGGGTGATCACGAGCGAGCGGTCGGCGCGGTCGGCCAACGGGCTGGACGCGAAGGAGGTCAGGGCCAGCACACGCGCACCGGCGCTGCGGGCCGCCTCGGCCGCCCGCACGCTCGCGGCATTCGCTCCCGAGCCGCTCACGACGATGCACACGTCCGTGGTCGACAGCTGACGCGCCGCGATCTGCTGCGCGATGGCATCCGCGATCACCTCGGCGGGACGGCCGACCGCGGTCAGGCGCATCGCCAGATCGCTCGCGACGGGAGCCGACAGGCCGTTCGCGACGACCAGCAGGCGTGAGGCGCCGGCGACGTCGGCGACCGCGGACGAGACGTCGTCGGCGCTCATCAGGCTCACCGCTGTCGTCAACGACTGCGCGGTGCGGGCGAGGGCGGCGCGCAGTTCGCCGAGCGGGCCGTCGCCGTGGTCGGCGTCGCGTGGCGGCTGGGCGCCGAGTTCGGCGGCCAAGGCGACGCGCAGCTGCGGGTAGCCGCGATAGCCCAGCGACTGGCACGCCCGCACGACCGATGAGCGAGCGACGCCGGCACGGTCGGCCAGCTGCTGCGCGGTGAGCTCCACGACCGCGTCGGGCTCGGCCACGATGAGGTCGGCGACCCGCCGTTCGGTGGGCTGCAGGCCGTTGCGCATCGCGGCGATGCGCACCGTCGTCGGCGCGTCAACGGGCACGCGGACCCTCCATGATTCGCCGGCGGAGCGCTCCACTCGCCGCGTCGATCGCCATCGTGACGACGATCACCACGATGAGCAGCATCCCCACGGTGGACCACTCCCGGTACTGGGTGTAGGACGTCAGCATATCGCCGATGCCGCCGACCCCGATGAGACCGAGAACGGCAGACGAGCGCACGTTGATCTCGAACCGGTAGAGCCAGAACGACAGGAACACCGGCTGCGCCTGCGGCCACACGCCCCAGCGCAGCACCTGCGCCGTCGACCCGCCCGCGGCGCGCGCCGCCTCGATGGGCCCGGGAGGTACGGCCTCCACCGCTTCGTAGCCCCATTTGCCGAGCGTGCCGATGCCGTTGACGGCGAGGGCGAGCGCACCAGTCAGCGGCGTCAGCCCGGTGACCGAGAGGATGATGATCGCGATGATCAGCTCGGGCACGGCGCGGATGACCGAGAACACGAGTCGCAGCACGCCGCGCAGCCACAGCGGCCCGAAGCCGCGGGCGGCCACGAGACTGAGCGGGGTCGCCAGCAGGATGCCGAGCACGGTCCCCACCCACGCCATCTCGATGCTCCGCCAGGTCTGCCAGAGCGCCTCGGGCAGCTTCGACCACTCCGGCGCCGAGAACATGAGCCAGAGGTAACGACCGATGTCGGCGGGGAGGTCGGCGAGACGGCCCCACGAGATCTGCACCGACCAGAAGGCGGCGACCACGACGGCGGTGACGACGACGGCCGACACGGCCCGCCACGGTGAGCGACGGCGGACGGGAACGGCGAGGGCGCTCACACGAGCCTCCGTCTGATGGCGTCGCTCATCAGGTCGATCACGACGACCACGACGAGCACTTCGAGGATGATGAGGGAGAGCTGGTCGTAGCGGTAGAACGTGCGGACCGCGTCGATGAGCAGCCCGATCCCTCCGGCGCCGACGAGCCCCAGCACCGTCGAGGCGCGCACGTTCAGCTCGAACACGTACAGGGTCTGCGACACGAATGCCGGCCACGCATCGGGGAGTGCGACGGCGCGGTTGATCTGCGCCTGCGTGCCACCGGCGGCCCGACCGGCTTCGATGGCACCGGCATCCTGCGCGTCGATCGACTCGGAGACGAGCTTGACGATGATGCCGATGTTGAAGATCGCGAGTGCGAGGATGCCGGGAAGCGCGCCGACGCCGACCATCGCGACGAGCACCGCCGCGTAGACGAGCTCGGGAACCGCGCGGATCACATTCAGCAGGGTCCGCACCGCACCGCGGAACGCGGGGTGCGGATTGGTGGGCCGTGCCGCCCAGAACGACAGCGGCAGCGAGATCGCGGCCCCCACGACGGTTCCCAGCACCGCCATCTGCAGCGTCTCGAGCATCGGCGCGACGGTGCGCGGAAAGAACGACCAGTCGGGCGTGAGCAGTTCGACGATCTTCGTGGCACCGTTTCGCCAGTTCGCGACGATCGGCGCGACATCCAAGCCCACGCCGATGCCCGGAAGGCACGTGACCACCGTGATCACGACGACGACCCCCAGCGCGATCCACGTTCCGGCGCGGCGTCGAGGCCGCTCGGGCACCACCAGCGCGGATGCCGCGGGCGCGACGCTCATCGATCGAGCCGATCGTCGCCGGTCAGCGACCGTCCGTAGATGTTCTCGAAGTCGGCATCCGTCGCGCTCGCGGCCGGCCCGTCGAAGACGACCTCCCCGGCGCGCATGCCGATGATGCGCGCGCCGTACTGCCGCGCGAGATCGAGCAGGTGGATATTGACCAGCACCGTGATGCCGAGGTCGGCGTTGATCCGCCGCAGATCGCCCATGACGCCGTGCGCGGTGGGCGGGTCGAGGCTCGCGACCGGCTCATCGGCGAGGACGATCCGCGGCTGCTGCGCAAGGGCGCGCGCGATCGCGACGCGCTGCTGCTGACCGCCCGACAGGGCCGAGGCCCGATCCCACACCTTCGACAGGATGCCGACGCGATCGAGCGCCTCGAAGGCGATCTGCTTGTCGGCGTCGCGGTAGGCGCCCGCCAGGGTGCGCCAGTACGGCGTGTGGGTGAGACGCCCCACGAGCACGTTGTTCAGCACGGTCGTCCGACCGGCGAGGTTGAACCCCTGGAACACCATGCCGATCTGCCCGCGGAGGTGGCGAAGGCGCGTGCCCCGTGCGTCGTCGACGCGCTGGCCGCCGACGGTCACGGTGCCCTCCGTCACGGGCACGAGGCCGTTGATCGTGCGGATCAGCGTCGACTTTCCCGACCCGGAGAGGCCGACGATGCAGACCATCTCGCCCGGCGCGATCTCGAGATCCACACCGCGCAGGCCCACGGTGCCATTGGGGTAGCGGACGGTGACCCCGTCCAGGCGGATGCCCCAGGGCACCGCGGCCGCAGCCGCGATGCCCTGGGTCAGGATGCGATCCGTCACTGCAGTCCCAGCTGCTGGGCGGCCCGCGCGACGACGTCGAGCGATGCGGGGTTGGCCGGCGCGAGCTTGGTGATGGAGTAGATGCTCTGCAGCACCTTCGAGCCGGCCTCGGTCTCGGAGTACGACTGCAGCGCCTGCGTGATCTTGTCCTGGAGGGCCGGCGAGAGCTTCGACGAGACGGCGACGCCGTCGTTGGGGATCGGGTCGCTGAGGGCGAAGACGACGACCTTCTGGCCCACGTCGGGGGTGTCCTTCTTCACGAGAGTGCGCGCGTCCCAGAAGCTGAAGCCGACCTCGGCGTCGCCCTTGTAGACGGCCATGACGGAGGCGTCGTTGGCGGTGACCGGGATCTTCTGGAACCCGTTGTCGATATCGATGCCCTTCTCCTTGAGGGCGAGCATCGGATAGATGTAGCCGGCCGGCGAGCCGGGGCCGAGCACGGCGACCTTCGCACCGGCGATCTTGGTGATCGCGTCCAGGCCGCTCGGCGTCGCCAGCTTGTCGGTGCCGTTGCAGTACAGCATCCCGTCCTTGTCGACGGGGGTGTCGGAGCAGTACTTGCTCGGGTTGTTCGTCATGAACTGGGCCGGGTAGGTGATCGCGCCGTTACGCTCGGTCTGCAGCACGACCTTCGCACCGTACCGGTCGCTGGCCTGCCAGAGCTGCAGCGACGGGAGGAAGCCGATCTGCGCCTGGTCGGCACCCATCGCCTCCACGGCGGCCTGATAGTCCTTCGACACGACGCCCGTGACGGGGATGCCGAGTTCCGAGCTCAGCATGTCGGTCAGGGGCTTGGCCGTGTCGACGAGGCCGCCCTGGTCCTGCGAGGGCACGAGGGCGAGAACGAGCGAGCTCGGATCGGCGGCCGGCGCGGCGGAGCCGGAGGCGTCGGAGGTGCCGGAGCAGCCGGCGAGCGCGACGGCGGCGGCGAGCGCCGTCGCGGCGACCGCGGCGAGTCGGAGGCGGGTGATGCGCATGAGGTGTCCTTCGGTGTCGGGGTGGATCGAGGAGTGGTCAGCGGGCACGCGCGCGGGCGCGAACCCATTCGGTGAGGGCGGGCAGGAGTTCGGGAAGCGTGTCGGCGCGGAAGTCCGGGGCGGCGTCGGGGTCGGGATAGCCGCCGACCAGCGCCGTCGCGTGGCCGCGGGCGTGGGCCGGAGCCAGGTCGTTGCGCCAGATGTCGCCGACGGCGAGCACCTCGGCATCCGCATCCAGCTCGTCCAGCAGCGCGGCGAGCCCGTCGGGCTTGCCCGCGTCGACGACGACGCGGTCGAAGAGCCCTTCCAGCGCGAGCGCCGTCAGCGCCTCCGGAATGCGCACGCCGGGCGCGTTGGTGACCAGGATGCGCTCCGCGTCGACCGTCGCGAGGAAGGTGGCGAGGCCCTCGGGAGCGAGAACGGGAGCGTCGTCGGACGCGAGCTGTGCGCGGCTGGCGGCGTAGCCGCGCGCGAGGTGCTCGGGGGCGGCTCCGGCCGCGACGGCGCGCACCCGCACGAGGTCGTAGGCGTCGATGGCGTCGTCGCCGTCGGCGAGGCCGGTGGCGATCTCATCGACGAACGACGGCGACAGTCCGGCCTCGGTGGCGACGGCGCGGGCGTACGCGCGCACCGGCCCGTCGCCGAGGGCGACGGTACCGTCGAAGTCGAAGATGAGAATGGGACGAGGCACGGATCTCCCTGCGGGTGACGAACGCGTCCGTGAGGCTGGACGCTTTGTCCATAGTGAAGGACATGTGTGGACGTAATGACCACGGCAGATGAACATCCGGTAAAAAGTGGCGGGGAGCTCTCGCGACTCGACGCCGCGGCCGCGCTCGCCACGGGCGATCCCGCGGCCGCCTTCGACCTCCTCCCGTGGCTCGGCACCTCGATCGACGCCGACGCCGCCGCGCGCCGATTCGACGCATGGGGGCTGTCCACGGTCATCGACGAGAACACGGGCACATCCGTGGTCGCGGCGTCGGTCTTCAGGGCGCTCCACGAGCGCGCCGGCATCGACGCCCGCTTCCCCGTCGGCAACGCCGGCCTGCTGCACGTCTACGGCTACCTGCTGTCGACGACACCGACCCCCTACGGCCTCAAACGCGAGCGCTGGCTGGACGGCGAGCTGGCCCGCGCCTACGGGCTGGCCGCCGACGCCTTCCTCCCCTGGGCGCTGCCGACGGGCGAGACCCTGCTGGCGCGGGTCACCGCTGCAGCCGCCGCACTGCTGTTGTACGCCCCCGTGCGCCGCCAGCAGCTGGGCGACACCGAGGCGCTCATCGCGATCGGGCGCGCCGCGGCATCCGGCGATCGCGCCCTCGCCTCTGCACTGGTCTATGCGCTGGTCAGCGGCGGCACGCGGCGCCTCATCACGACCTTTCCCGTCTCCTCGCCCACGGCCATCCTCGACGAAGTGGATGCCGCCGCCCCGCGCCTGCGCTGGAACGCCGTCGCCTGAGCGGTCCGCGCCCACACCACCGGAGGAGATTTCACCCCGGGAGGACGGATGCCGCAGCGGCATCCTCCCGGCGTGAAATCTCCTCCCGGAGCGTGACCCGCGCCCGCCTCAGTCGCGGGGGGCGTGCGCCTCGAGGAACTCGTACAGGTCGGTCGTGTCGACGCCGGGGAACGCGCCGGTCGGCAGCGTCGCGAGCAGCGTCCGAGGGGTTCGCACGTTCGGCCACGCCTGATCGCGCCACTGCGACTCCAGTTCGGCGGGAGCACGACGGCAGCACACCTCGACCGCGTGGCGGGAGACGCCGCGGTTGGTCGTCTCGCGCCCCACGAACCACTTCGTGTCGTCGAAGCGCACGCCCACCGACACCGAATGGGCCCCCTCGCTGGAGGTCTCCACCCGGGCCGTGCACCAGAACGTGCCGTTGCCGGTGTCGGTGTACTGGTAGTACGGGTTGAACTTGTCGGGGATGTCGAAGACGGCGCGGCTCGTCCAGCGCCGGCAGCACAACTGCCCCTCGATCGAGCCCAGCCGGTCGGCCGGGAAGTTGACGTCGTCGTTCTCGTAGGCCTTCGTGATGGTGCCCGACTCGTGCACCTTCAAGAAGTGCACCGGGATGCCGAGATGCCGCGTCGCCAGATTGGTGAAGCGATGCGCGGCTGTCTCGTACGACACCGAGTACGCGTCGCGGAGGTCTTCGATCGACAGCGCGCGCCGCGACTTGGCGTCCAGCAAGACCGGCACCGCGTGATCTTCGGGGATCAGGAGAGCCCCGGTGAGGTAGTTCGTCTCCACCCGCTGACGCAGGAACTCGGCGTACGAGCGCGGCTCGGCGTGCCCGAGGATGCGACTGGCGAGTGCCTGGAGCACGGCGGTGCGCGAGTCGCCCTTCGCGGGCACCGTGCTCGACAGGTACAGCCGCCCGTGCTTGATGTCGGCGACCGACCGCGTCGAGGCCGGCAGGTCGGCGACGTAGTGCAGGGAGAAGCCCAGGTGGGCGGCGATGTCCGACGCGGTGCGCTGCGTGAGCGGGCCACCCGGGTGGTCGACGGCGCGCAGGATGGCGCGCGCGTGCTCCTCGAGCTCGGCGAAATAGTTGTCCTGGCGCCGCATCAGGTGGCGCAGCTCGACGTTCGCGCGACGCGCCTCCTCGGGGGTGGCGGAGCGCTCGTCGCCGAGCCTTTCGATCTCGCCCTGCAGCGCGAGCAGCGCGCGCAGGGCGTCGTCGGGGATCGATTTGCCGATGCGGAACGGCTCGATTCCGAGTGCCCGGAAGGTCTGCCCCTTCATGGCGCGCTCCAGCGCGATCTCGAGTGTGGCCCGCTCGTCGAGAGGCTCGGCCTCGAGGAGCTGATCGACCGTCGCACCGAGCGCCTTGGCGATGGCGCGCAAAAGCGTGAGTTTGGGCTCGCGCTTGCCCGTCTCGATCATCGACAGCTGACTCGGCGCCCGCTCGACCGCCGCGGCGAGCTCGTCGAGGGTCATCCCGCGCGCGGTGCGCAGCTGACGGATGCGCCGGCCGATCGTGAGCGCGTCCGCCTCGTCTTCGGGCTCTGTGGTCGTCGCCGTCAACGGAACATCGATGTTCGTCATGTCCGGGATTGTGTCACAGAACGTGAATTTCCTTCAAACTTCACACCGGTTTTGGTTACTTCCGGCCTCGAATTTCACCCAAAGTGGAGACACGAGCCACCGCCGGCATCGCCCCGGCATCCGATGAAGGAGAGCACCATGACGATCCAGGCCACCCCCGGTCAGCCGCCACTGCGCGCCGGCGACCAGACGCAGACCGCCGCTGAGCTGCAGGAGATCTGGGACACCGACCCGCGGTGGGACGGCGTACAGCGCACCTACACGGCAGAGGACGTCGTGCGCCTGCGCGGGTCGGTGCGCGAGGAGAACACCCTCGCCCGCCGCGGCGCCGAGAACCTGTGGAACCTGCTGCACACCGAGGACTACATCCGGGCCCTGGGCGCCTACACCGGCGGCCAGGCCGTGCAGCAGGTGCGCGCGGGCCTGAAGGCCATCTACCTGTCCGGCTGGCAGGTCGCCGCCGACGGCAACCTCGCCGGCCAGACCTACCCCGACCAGAGCCTGTACCCGGCCAACTCGGTCCCCGCCGTCGTCCGCCGCATCAACAACGCCCTGATCCGCCAAGACCAGATCGAGCACGCCGAAGGCACGCTCACGCAGGACTGGCTGGCCCCCATCGTCGCGGATGCCGAAGCCGGCTTCGGCGGCCCCCTCAACGCGTACGAGCTCGCGCAGTCGCTGATCCAGTCCGGTGCCGCAGGCATCCACTGGGAGGACCAGCTGGCCAGCGAGAAGAAGTGCGGCCACCTCGGCGGAAAGGTGCTGGTGCCCACGCAGCAGCACATCCGCACCCTGAACGCGGCTCGGCTCGCCGCCGACGTCGCCGGCGTGCCGACCGTCATCATCGCCCGCACCGATGCGCTGGCGGCCGACCTGCTCACCAGCGACGTCGACCCCCGCGACCAGGAGTTCACGACCGGCGAGCGCACGAGCGAGGGCTTCTACCGGGTGCGCCCCGGCCTGGAGGCGGTCATCAGCCGCGGCCTGGCGTTCGCGCCGTACGCCGACCTCCTGTGGGTCGAGACCGGAGAGCCCGACATCGAACTCGCCCGGGCGTTCGCGAGCGCGATCCACGAGCAGTTCCCCGGCAAGATGCTCGCCTACAACTGCTCGCCGAGCTTCAACTGGAAGCGCCACCTCAGCGACGAGCAGATCGCGACCTTCCAGCAGGAGCTCGCAGACCTCGGCTACAAGTTCCAGTTCATCACGCTGGCGGGCTTCCACGCCCTCAACTACTCGATGTTCGACCTCGCCTCCGGCTACGCCGAGCGCGCCATGAGCGCGTACGTCGAGCTGCAGGAAGCCGAGTTCGCCGCGGAGTCGCGCGGCTACACCGCCACCAAGCACCAGCGCGAGGCGGGCACCGGCTACTTCGATTTCGTTTCCACGGCGCTCAACCCCGACAGCGCGACCCTGGCTCTGGTGGGATCCACTGAGGCCGAGCAGTTCCACTGACGCACCCCGTCTCGACTCGCTGCGCTCGCTCAACGACCGGAACACGCGCTCCCGGTCGTTGAGCGAGGCCCGCAGGGCCGAGTCGAAACGCCGCACCCATCGCACACGACACAGAAAGAGCAGGGCCATGACTCCCACCGCCACGGGCACCGCGCCCGCATCGACCATCACCATCACGGGACCGATCCGCGACCGCTACGAGGAGATCCTCACCCCCGCGGCCATCGCGTTCCTCGCCGAACTGCACGTCCGCTTCGCCGGGCGCCGCCACGACCGCCTCGCCGACCGGATGCGGCGCCGCTTCGAGATCGGCAACGGGCACGACCCGCAGTTCCGCTCCGATACGGCCCACATCCGCGACGACGCCGAGTGGCAGGTCGCGGGCGCCGGCCCGGGCCTGGAGGACCGCCGCGTCGAGATCACGGGTCCGACCGACCCGAAGATGACGATCAACGCACTCAACTCCGGCGCGAAGGTCTGGCTGGCCGACCAGGAGGACGCCACGAGCCCCACCTGGCGGAACGTCATCGAGGGTCAGCTCTCGCTGTTCGACGCGATCCGCGGACAGCTCTCGTACACGAGCCCCGAGGGCAAGGAGTACCGCGTCACCGCCGAGCGGACTCCCACCATCGTGATGCGCCCGCGCGGGTGGCACCTGGTGGAGAAGCACATCCGCTACACCGATCGCGCCGGTCGCGACCTGGCCGCATCGGGCTCGCTGGTGGACTACGGACTGTACTTCTTCCACAACGCCCAGCGTCTGATCGACAACGGCGTCGGCCCTTACTTCTACCTGCCGAAGATCGAGTCGGCGGAGGAGGCGAAGCTCTGGGACGACGTCTTCACGTTCAGTGAGGAGTACCTCGGCATCCCACACGGCACCATCCGCGCCACCGTGCTCATCGAGACGCTGCCGGCGGCCTTCGAGATGGAGGAGATCCTGTTCGAGCTGCGCGATCACATCGCGGGCCTGAACGCCGGCCGCTGGGACTACATCTTCTCGATGATCAAGAACTACCGCGGTCGGGGCGCACGGTTCGTCCTGCCCGACCGCAGCCAGGTCACGATGACCGTGCCGTTCATGCGGGCCTACACGGAACTGCTCGTGAAGACGTGCCACAAGCGCGGCGCCTTCGCGATCGGCGGCATGAGCGCCTTCATCCCCAACCGACGCGACCCGGAGGTGACGGCCCAGGCGTTCGAGAAGGTCGCCGCCGACAAGAAGCGCGAGGCCGGCGACGGCTTCGACGGGACGTGGGTGGCCCACCCCGACCTGATCCCCGTCGCGCAGGCGGAATTCGACGCCGTGCTCGGCGAGCGCCACAACCAGATCGACCGCCAGCGGCCCGAGGTGAACGTGCAGGCGGCTCAGCTGATCGACGTGCACATCGGGCTGCCGGTCACGGCGGCAGGCGTGTACGGCAACGTGTCGGTGGCGATCCGCTACATCGAGGCATGGCTGCGGGGCCTCGGCGCCGTTGCCATCGACAACCTCATGGAGGATGCCGCGACCGCCGAGATCAGCCGCAGCCAGGTGTGGCAGTGGATCCACCAGGACCGCTCGACCGACGACGGCACCCGCATCACGCGTGAGTACATCGAGGGTCTCATCGCGCAGGTGCTGAGCGAGGTGGAGCGGCGAGAGGGCGACCGCTACGACGACGCGGCGGCGATCTTCCGCGATGTCGCCCTCGGTGAGGACTTCCCGACCTTCCTGACGCTCGGCGCCTACGCCGACTACCTGGACGACTGACGAGTCCGACGCCGCCGGTGGGGGTGGATGCCGCGGCATCCACCCCCACTGGCGTGCGGTGCCCGAGCGATCTTGACAGATTTGGCTAATGCTATTAGCTTTATGGCTATGACGACCTCAACCTCTCCCGCAGCCGCTTTCGCACGGCTCGATGTCCATCACCTCGACCGGCCCGAAGGTCGCATCGCGTATCGCGTGACCGGCGACGGGCCGCTCATCGTGTGCGTGCCCGGCATGGGCGAGATCGCCGCAAGCTACCGCCACACCGTTCCCGCCCTGCGCGAGGCCGGCTTCCGCGTCGCCGTGATGGACCTGCGCGGCCACGGCGAGTCGGACGCCACGTTCTCGGCGTACGACGACGTCGCGGCCGGCACCGACATCCTCGCGCTCATCGCCCACCTCGGCGGTCCGGCCGTCGTCGTCGGCAACTCGATGGCCGCCGGAGCAGCCGTCTGGGCGGCCGCCGAGAATCCCGCAGCCGTCAGCGGCCTGGGACTGCTCGGCCCGTTCGTCCGCAACGCCCCGACCAACCCGTTCGCCGCGGCGACGTTCCGCCTGCTGATGCTCCGGCCGTGGGCTCGCGCCGCCTGGCTCGCCTACCTGCCCCAGCTCTACCCCGGCCGCCGGCCCGCCGACTTCGCCGAGCACCGCGCGGCGATCCGCGCGGCGATGTCGCGCCCGGGCGCCACCGCCGCGTTCGCGCGCACGACCCGCACCGACCACAGCCTCGCCGAGAAGCGGATCCCCGAGGTGTCGGCACCGGCCCTGGTCATCATGGGCACCGCCGACCCCGACTTCAGCGATCCGAGGGGAGAGGCGGCGTGGATCGGCGAGCAGCTGCACGCGCGCGTGACGCTCGTGGAGGGCACCGGCCACTACCCGCAGGCCGAGCAGCCCGAGCAGGTCGGCCCCGCCCTGGTCGCGTTCTGTCGCGAGGTGACCGGTGCCTAGGGCCGGCCTCACGCGCGACGCCGTGGTGGCGCTGGCACTGGAGACGATCGACGAGCTCGGGCTCGACGGCCTCACCCTCGCCGAGATCGCCGGCCGCGCCGGCGTGAAGGTGCCGAGCCTCTACAAGCACATCGCCTCGCTCGAGGTGCTGCGCTCCGCTGTGGCCACCGAGGCGACGCGTGAGCTCGCCCAGGAACTGCGGGTCGCGGCCATCGGGGTGTCCCGGACGGCGGCGCTGGAGAGTCTTGCGCACGCCTATCGGGGGTACGCACTGCGGCATCCGGGACGATACGCGGCCACCCAGCGCGCACCGCTGCCCGGGGAGGCGCGCGAGGAGGCGCATGCCCTCGCCGCCGCGCAGGTGCAGCAGGTCGTCTCGGCGACGCTGCGCGGCTATGACATCGCCGACGATCAGCTGGTCGACGCGACCCGCACACTGCGTGCCGCACTGCACGGGTTCTGCGCGCTCGAGAACGGCGGCGGCTTCGCCCTTCCGGTCAGCGTCTCGGAGAGCTTCGCCCGGATGATCGCCGGTCTCGATCGCATGGTCTCGACCTGGCCGGCCTGACCCTTACTCGCGTCCGGGATCGATCGGCGCGAAGCGGCGCAGACCGCCACCCGTCGTCAGGCGGGATGCCGCGAGCGAGCCGGCGACCGCCAGGAAGATCGGCAGCAGCAGGGTGAAGCCCGTTCCCGTGAACTCGATGATCAGGGCGATCGCGGTGAAGGGGGCGCGCATGTTGGCGGCGAGGAACGCACCCGCGGCCACGATGGCCAACGCCGTACCGTCGGCACCGGGCCAGATGAACGCCCAGCCCGTCGCGGCGGCCGCGCCCAACGCCGCACCGATCGCCACCGACGGCTGCAGGGTGCCCCCGATCGCACCGGATCCGAGCGAGACCGAGGTGGCAACGTATTTCATGACGGCGAGTGCCAGCAGCAGGGAGGCGGGCTGAGCGAGATCGAAGCCGGCGGTCGCGAGGGCGCGACCATTGCCCAGGATGAGCGGGAAGAACGCGCCGAGCACGCCGACCGCGGCGAACGTGAGGGGAAGGACGATCAGCAGCTTCCACCCGGTGGGCCTGCGCCGCGACAAGCGGGCGGTGACGGCGGAGAAGCTCGTCGCTCCCCACCCCATGAGCGGTCCGACCAGCACCGCGGCGACGAGGAGCGACGGCGTGACGGCGACGGGGGCGACGTGGTACAGCGAGTCGTCGGCGACCAGGGGACGCGCGACGACCGTGGCGATCGCGCTCACGGAGAGGGCCACCACGGCGGCGCCCGCACTGAAGCGCGCAAGGAGGATCTCGATCGCGAACAGCGCACCGGCCAGCGGCACGTTGTAGACGGCGGCCAGGCCCGCGCCGGCCGCGGAGGCGACGAGGATCATCGACCAGCGCGCGTCGATGCGGAACCAGCCGACGAGCTTCGATCCCGCCATCGCCGACAACTCCCGCGGCGCGACCTCCTTGCCGATCGAGGCTCCGAGGCCGACGGACGTCACCTGGATCACCGTGTCGGCAAGGGTCTCCAGCGCCGGCATCCGCTTTCCGGCGACGCCTTCTTCCACGCTCGAAATGCGCCGACCGAAACGTCGCAGCACATACCAGCCGACGGCCGCGATCACTCCCGCTGCGCTCAGACTGACGATCGGCAGCCACCACGGCGACGGCAGCGCGAGCCCGTCGAGGAACGGCCCCTCGGCGTTTCCCCACACCAGGTGTTCCACCGAGTGGACGATCCAGACGAGCAGCAGCACCGCCAACCCCGTCGCGATGCCGACGCAGAGCGTGGCCAGACCCAGGCGCACCAGCCCCCAGAGACCGGAGAGACGGCGAGGCGGGCGGGCGGCGCGGTCGTCTCCTGTCACGTCGTCACGTTAGCGCACGCCGAGAGTCGTTCCGTGCGAGCCGAGCGGCGCCCCGCAGCGCGGCATCGGTGCCCGCGCGCGCGATCTCGATCCGCACCTCGGCGAAGGGCGGACGCAGGCACGCCCGCAGCCCCTCGGTGAGGGGCTCGACAAGCGCCCCTCCCAGTTCGGAGACGCCGCCGCCGAGCAGCACCGTTCCCGGGTCGACAGTGGCGATCACCGGAGCGAGCGACGCACCCAGCTCGTCGGCGGCCGCCGCGATCACGTCAGCGGCCACTCTGTCGCCCTCCCGCGCGCGTCGAGCGACCTCTCGCAGAGGCACCACGCTGCCCGTACGCTCCGCAAAGGAGCGCTCGATACCCGGTCCGCTCGCGAAGGCCTCGATGTGGTCTCGACCGCCGCACGAGCACACCCGCCCGCGCATCGTGGCTGCGCGCAGATGCCCGATCGATCCGGCCATCCCGGATGCGCCGCGCAGGAGCGCACCCTCCGACACGACGGCTCCTCCGATGCCCGTCCCCACGGCGACGAAGAGGAAGCGGTCGCGGTTGGAATCGAGGGCGAGCTCCCCGAGCGCGGCTGCGTGGACGTCGTTGACGACGACGACCGGGATGCCGAGTCGCGCCACGAGTCCTGCGGCCACCGGGGTGCCGCGCCAGCCGGCGAGATGATCCGTGGCGTGCGTGACGGCGCCGTCCTCATCGAAGGCCCCTGCACTGCCGACGCCGACCGCCGCGATCGGACCGGCGGCAACGCCCACCTCGCGCACGAGCGCTGCCGCCGCATCGAGGATTGCTGCGGCGCCCTGCGCTGCCGGAGTGGGCCGCTGGATACGGTGACTGATCTGCCCGGACGCGTCCACGAGGGCTGCCGCCGTCTTGGTGCCGCCGATGTCGACGGCGACGACGGCCGGTGCGGTGCTCTGCTCCCGGACGCTCATCGCGCGCACGGGGTCACAGCGACGAAGCGGCGCGTGATGGCGATGGGGTCGGTGATCGCTCCCCCCACGACGACGGCGTGGGCGCCGGCCTCGAAGGCCGCCGCCACGTCGGTGGGCGCCTGGAAGCGGCCCTCCGCGAGCACGCGAACGCCGCGCGCCGCGAGTCTCGCGACGAGGTCGAGGTCGGGCCCGCTGTGCTGTGGCGAGTAGGGGGTGTAGCCCGACAGCGTCGTTCCGACGAAGGTGGCCCCGGCATCCCACGCGGCCATCCCCTCGTCGAACGTCGACACGTCCGCCATCACCGCGACGCCCGCGTGCGTGATCGCACTGCGCACGCGCGCCGCGACGTCCGCGACGACTTCGAGGGTGGCATCCACTGCGACGATGTCGGCTCCGGCATCCACGAGCGCGACGACCTGCTCATCGGTCTGCGTGATCACGTTCCGGCGCACCCCCATCCGCTTGTCGAGCCCGATGATCGGGACGTGCGTCGACTCTCGCACAGCAGCGATGTCGTGCACGCCGTTGACGCGCAGCGCGGCAGCGCCCCCGCGCAGCGCACTGGCAGCCAGCCGCGCGATCGTCGGCGTATGACGCAGCGGGGATCCGTTCGATGCCTGACACGAGACGATCAGGCGTCCGGCGACCGCGACGACGGCGTCTTCACTTGAGCGCACCGGCACCGACACCTCCTACGAAGTAGCGCTGGAAGACGACGAACAGCACCAGCGCAGGAAGGGTGAACAGAACGGATGCCGCCATCAGCGGGCCCCACTCCAGGTTCCGCTCCCCGAAGAACGAGTACAGACCGATGGACAGTGTGTACTTGCTCGCATCGTTGAGATAGATGAGCGGATTGAGGAAGTCGGTCCATGCCCACACGAACTGGAAGATCGCGGCGGTGATGAGGGCCGGACGTGCCTGCGGGAGAACGATCGACCAGTAGATCCGCAGCTCGGAGGCCCCGTCGATCCGAGCTGCCTGCAGCAGCTCGTTGGGCACGGAGGTCAGGAACTGCCGCAGCATGAAGATGAGAAACGGCGTGCCGAAGAAGGCCGGCGCGACCAGCGGGATGATACTGTTGGTCGCCCCGAGGCCGTTCCACATCAAGAACAGCGGGATCATCGTGACCTGCGGCGGCAGCATCATCGTCGCCATGACGATCACGAGCAGGGGCCGCTGACCGCGCCACCCGATCTTCGACAGTGAGTAGGCCACGAGCGGCGAGGCGATGAGCATGCCCAGCACGGACAGACCCGCGATGACGACCGTGTTCAGCAGGTACTGCCAGAACGGGATCTCGTCGAACACCGCGACGAAGTTCTGCAGCGTCCATTCGGTGGGCCACAGCGACGGGGGTGCGCTGAAGATGTCGTCGGGCAGCTTGAACGCAGTGCTCAGCATCGACAGGAACGGGAAGACGAACGCCAGCGCGAGCAGCCAGACCGCGAGGTAGCGAGCGGTGGTGCGCGCGGCGCGGCGCCGCGCCGCGCGCGGACGGGCGCCGCCGATCGGCCGCGGGTCAGTCGCGGTCAGAGCCATAGTGGACCCATTTCTTCGAGGACCACAGCAGCACGAGCGTGATCGCGAGAGTGAGCAGGAACAGCACCCAGGCCATGGCCGATGCGTAGCCCATCTTCAAGAAGACGAAGGCGTTCTGGTACAGGTACATCGCGTAGCTGATCATCGATTGGCCGGGTCCGCCGCTTGCCTCGTTGAGCCGCGTCTGGGTGAGCAGATACGGCTGCGTGAAGATCTGGAGGTAGGCGATCACGGTCACGATGACCTGGAAGAGCGTGACCGGCGAGATGGTCGGCCATGTGATGTAGCGGAACCGGGCGAACCAGCCGGCGCCGTCGAGTTCGGCGGCCTCGTAGAGCTCGGCAGGGACGTCCTTGATCGCGGCGAGGTAGATGATCATGGTGCCGCCGATCGTCCACAGACACATCAACACGATCGCCGGCTTGCCCCACTGGGGCTGTTCGAGCCACTCCGGCTGCGGCAGGTGCAGCAGGCCGAGGAAGTAGTTGACGAACCCGTACTGGGTGTTCAGCAGCCATCGCCACAGGTACCCGCCGACAACGATCGGCACGATGGTGGGCAGATAGACCAGGGCGCGGTACAGCGGTTGACCGCGCACCGGAAGGTTCAGCAGGTGGGCACCGGCGATGGAGATGAGGATCGTGAGCGGCACGCCGAGGACCGTGAGGAACAGCGTGTTGGCCAACGCCTTCCAGAAGGTGTCGTCCCGCATCATCTGGGCGTAGTTGTCCAGCCCGACCCACGAGGGCGGCTGGAAGAGGTTGAAGTCGGTGAAGCTGTACACCGCCGAGGCCAGCACCGGCCACACGATGAACACAGCGGCGCCGATGAGGAACGGCGACGCGAACGCCAGACCCAGAAGGGTCTGGCGTCGCGCGCCGCGGGGGGCGGTCGGTGCCATCAGTACGAGGAGACCTTGCCGGCGACGGACGCCAGCGCCTTGTCAGGGCTGGTGACGCCGCGGACGATGTCGTCGAAGGCGGTCGCCAGGTCGGTGGAGTACTGAGCGCTGTAGGGCTGGCTCGCGAGCGACTTCGCGTTGGGGCTCGCGAGCGCCTTCAGCCAGGAGTCGAAGTGGGGGATCTCGGCGTAGGCGGGGTCGTCCAGCAGCGCCGTCTTGGAGGGCAGGTTGCCGAGCGCGAGCGTGAAGTCGACCATCGGCTTGTCCTGCACCATGTACGCGAGGAACTTCGCCGCCTCGGCCTTGTGCTTCGAGTTGCTGGGGATGAACAGCGTGCTCGTCGTCACCTGCGTCGTACCGGCGAGCGCGGGGGTGGCCGCAGGGATGTCGATCACGCCCCAGTTGAGGTTCGGAGCGACCTTGGGGATGTTGACCGCCTGCCATTCGCCGTCGACGACCATCGCCTGCTTGCCCGTGTAGAAGGGGTCCTGCGCGGACATGTACTGACCGAGACCTGACGCGAAGGTCGCGATCTTGTCGGCGCCGAACGTGTCGGTCAGCGTCTTCGTGTACCAGTCGAGCGCTGCCACGTTCTGGGGGTCATCGGGGGTGGGGGTCTTGCCGTCGGCGCCGTCCCAGGTGCCGCCGAAGGCGTAGCCGAGGGTCGTGAACAGAGTGGATGCCGAAGGGTTGCCGAGCCCGATCTGCGTGATCGCCCCGCTGCCGTCGACGACGGTCAGCTTCTTCACGGCATCCGCGAGTTCGTCCATCGTCGTCGGGGGCTTCACGCCCGCCTTGTCGAGGAGGTCCTTGTTGTACATGAGCTGCTGGGTGTGCACCGCGATGGGGAGCGCGTAGATCTTGCCGTCGAAGGTCATCTGCTCCATGGATGCCGGTGCGAACGCGGACGTGTCGACCTTCTCGGCCGCGAGGTAGTCGTCCAGGGGCGCGAGGATCCCCTTGGAGGCCCACGAGCCCACGGTGTTGCCGAAGTTGTCGGAGATGTCGAAGCTGCCGTTGCTGGAGGACATCGAGGTGAGCTGCTTCTGGGCATCGGGGCTCGAGACACCGACCACCTTGATGTCGGACTGGCTGGCGTTGAAGTCGGCGATGATCTTCTCCAGCGCCTTCGCCTCCTCGCCGCCCCACAGGTAGGAGAAGGTGATCGTGGTCGGGCCGGAGGGAGCGGCAGCCGCGCAGCCTCCCAGAGCGACGGACGCCGCGAGGACGCCGGAGAGCGCGACGGCGCGGGTGAGGACCCGCCGTCCCGTGGTGGTCAGTTCCATGGTGTTCCTTCGAGGTGCGTGGGTTCGGGTGATGAAGCTCGGTAAGAATTGGTGTACTCCATTTTTTTGAAGTGTGTCAAGAGATTCCCCAAAAGTCATGTTTCGAGCGCCTCGACACGCGGTCTGAATCTGTGTAATGGTTAGATCCAATTCGCACACGGCAGCGGAAGTCCCCCTGCCGAGGATCCGCGGGAGCACGATGACCGACGCGCAGCACAGCAAGTCCGAACGCCTACGACAGCACCTCGTCGAGGTGATCGGGCGAGGCCTCGAGCCCCATTCCCGTCTGCCCACCGAACGCGACCTGGCGACCGAGTTCGACGTCAGCCGGCTCACCGTCCGCCGCGCGCTCGACCGCCTGGAGCACGACGGGCTGGTCTATCGCGTGCAGGGTGCCGGCACGTTCGTCGCCGCACCTCGCATCGCCAAATCCGTGGAGCTGACCTCGTTCAGCGAGGACATGCGCGCGCGGGGACTCGAGCCGGGCTCGTCCGTGCTCGTGACCGAGACGATCCCGGCGGGAGCACGCCTGGGCGCGCGGCTTCGCATGAGCCCGTCGGAGGAGGTCTTCCACATCCGCCGCGCGCGCACGGCCGACGGGGAGCCCATGGCCCTCGAGGACTCGTACCTCAACCCCTCGTTCTTCCCCGGGCTGATCCAGAACGTCGGGAACGACTCGCTCTACCGGATCCTGGAGCAGCAGTACGGCATGCGGATCGAGTGGGCCGAGCAGAGCATCCAAGCGAGCGTCCTGGACCCCGAGCAGGCCGACATCCTGCAGGCACCGGCGTTCTCGCCCTGCTTCTTCGTGACCCGCACCAGCTTCGACGCGCAGGACCGTGCGATCGAGTACGCCGAGTCGACCTATCGCGGCGATCGCTACCACTACGAGCTCCAGATCCATCGTTCGCGCTGAGGAAGCAGGACCCACCGCATGCGAATCGCCCTCGTTCCCCTCGACGAACGACCGGTCAACATCCAGCTGCCCCGGCAGGTCGCCGCCATCGCCGGCGTCGACCTGCTGATCCCGCCTGCAGCCGCACTCCCCTCCTTCCGGGCGCCGGCCGACGTCGACGCGTTGCACGCGTGGCTTCGCGAGCTGGCCGCCGCGGAAGGCGACGGCGTGAACCGCCTGATCGTCTGCATCGACACGCTCGTACACGGCGGCATCATCCCGGCGCGCATCACGGCGGATTCGCCGCGTGTGGCGCTGGACCGGCTCGACCTTCTGCGAGAGCTGCACGAGGTTCGCGCCGCCGCCGACACCCCCGCGCTCGTCATCACCGCGGCATCCCTGGTCATGCGCGCCAGCGACTCCTTCTCGGCCGTCGAGGAACCCGAGTACTGGAGCACGTACGGCCGCACGCTGCATGCCTTCGGCGGTGCGCTCCATCGCGCGCTGGAAGCCGATCTGCTCGCGGGCGATCCTCCGCAGGTTCCTGCCCTCGCGGTCCCGCGCGCCGAGCAGAGCGATTTCGAGCGCCGCCGCCTGCGCAACCACATCATCAACCTCGCCGCGCTCGGTCTGCACGAGGAGGGCGTCATCGATGCCCTCGCGGTGACCGCCGACGACACCGCCGCCTTCTCGGCCGGGTCGGTCGAACAGGCGTGGCTGCGCCACTGGGCACGCGCCCTGCCGCGCGGCGGCGAGGTGATGATGTATCCCGGCGCCGACGAGGTGGGCGCCGTCCTCGTCGCACGCGCGCTCGTCTCCGCCGGAGGCGCCCGCCCGACGTGGCGGGTCGCCTGCGGCGAGGACGATGGCCTCACCCGCATCCCGAACTTCGAGAACGCCCCCGTGCGCGACAGCCTCGTGCGACAGATCGTCGCCGCCGGCGGCATCGTCGCCGAGGACGACGGCCGGGTCGACGCCGTGCTCGTCGCGCACGCACCCGATCCCGGGCACGGTGACTGCTTCGGGAGCGTGCCGCGCTCCGATCCGGCGGCCGTCGAAGCGACCGTGTCGGCAGTGCGCGACGCGCTCGCATCCGGTGCCATCGTGGCGCTCGCAGATGTCCGCTACAGCAACGGCAGCGATCCGGCGCTCGTGGAACGACTCGCCGCGGAGGGGCTGCTGCTGCGGCTGACCTCGTACGGCGGCTGGAACACGGCCGGCAACGCGATCGGCGGCGCCGTCGCCGCTGCGACGGCCTGGTGGGTCGGCCGCCGCGACGGCACCGCCGACCCGCGTGCCCTCCGAGAGGCGCTGCTCACCCGGGTCCTCGACGACCACGCCTACCAGAGCGGCATCCGCCCGGCCCTGCACGAGAGCGTCTTCGGCGGCGCGATCGGTCCGGTCGACGACGACACCGAAGCCCGAGCCCTCCGCCGCATCGGCCAGGAGCTCCAGAGCCGCCTGGACGATCTGCTCGCCGGCGACGATGACTGGACGGTCGCCTCGGTCGCGCTGCCCTGGCACCGCAGCTTCGAGATCGACATCGCGCTGGCACCGCGCTGAGCGAACCGGACGCACTACGCTTTTGCCTGTGACCGAACGCGCTCCCCTGTCCCGCAAGCTGTCCGCCATCGCCGAGTCCGCGACCCTCAAGGTCGATGCGAAGGCGAAGGCCCTGCAGGCCGCCGGCCGTCCCGTCATCTCCTACGCGGCCGGCGAGCCCGACTTCGCGACGCCGCAGTTCATCGTGGATGCCGCCGCGCACGCCCTCCACGACCCCGCCAACTACCGCTACACGCCCGCCGCCGGCCTGCCCGTGCTGCGCGAGGCGATCGCGGCGAAGACGCTCCGCGACTCGGGCCTGGAGGTCACCGCCTCGCAGATCATCGTCACCAACGGGGGCAAGCAAGCCGTCTACCAGGCGTTCCAGGCCGTGGTGAACCCGGGCGACGAGGTGCTGCTGCCGGCGCCCTACTGGACGACCTATCCCGAGGCCATCGCGCTCGCCGACGGCATCCCCGTCGAGGTCTTCGCGGGCGCCGACCAGGACTACAAGGTCACCGTCGACCAGCTCGAGGCTGCGCGCACCGACAAGACGACCGTTCTCGTGTTCGTGTCGCCCTCGAACCCGACCGGCTCGGTCTACACGCCGGAAGAGACGAAGGCGATCGGCGAGTGGGCGCTCGCGCACGGCATCTGGGTGGTCAGCGACGAGATCTATCAGAACCTCATCTACGAAGGGGCGCGGGCGGTGTCGATCGTCGACGCGGTGCCGGAGCTCGCCGGACAGACGATCCTCGTCAACGGGGTCGCCAAGACGTATGCGATGACGGGCTGGCGCGTGGGCTGGATGGTCGGTCCGGCCGACGCGATCAAGCTCGCCGGCAACCTCCAGTCGCACCTGAGCTCGAACGTCAACAACGTCGCGCAGCGTGCGGCGCTGGCCGCACTCACCGGGCCGCAGACCGAAGCCGAGGACATGCGTCAGGCTTTCGACCGCCGGCGCCGGCTGATCGTGTCGGAGCTCGCGAAGATCCCGGGTGTCACGGTGCCCAACCCGCTCGGCGCGTTCTACGTCTACCCGGACGTGACGGGCCTGCTCGGACGGGAGTGGAACGGCACGCGGGTCGACACCTCGCTCGAGCTCGCCGATCTCATCCTCGACCAGGCCGAGGTCGCGGTCGTTCCCGGCGAGGCGTTCGGCCCGTCGGGATACCTGCGCCTGTCCTACGCGCTCGGTGACGACCAGCTGCTGGAGGGCGTCCAGCGCCTGCAGAAGCTGTTCGGCCTCGACTGATCCGCGACCTCCGCACACTCAGACAGCACATAGCTGGACGGAGAACGATCGGACTCCATGCGCCCGTCGACATCCTCCCTCCTTGTGGCGTCGCGCAGATCGCGCCGCCGCCGCAACGCGCTGCTCGCGCCGTCTGAACGACCGGCGACCAAGCTGGTCGTCGGGCTGGCGACGATCGTTTTCCTCATCAGCGCGGGGCTGGCTCTGCGCGCCGCGCCCATCGACGCGGACCTGTCGCGCGCGATGAACGGCTGGCACATCGATGGTCTCGGCCAGGTCACCGCCCTCGTGTACGACCTGTTCTCTCCTGTGCCGGCCATCGTCATCACCGTGATCGTCACCGGCATCGTGTGGGCATTGAGCGGGCGACTGGCGCTGGCGATCGCCTTCGCCGGCACGATCGCGCTGACCTGGATCCCGTCCGACATCGTCAAGATCGCGGTCGGTCGGCCGCGTCCGGATGCGACACTGCTGCCGCATCCGGTAGCGCAGATGCCGGTCGATCCGTCCTATCCCAGCGGGCACGTGGTCTTCGTCACCGCGCTGGTGCTCACGCTGGTGCTCATGCTGAAGGGCACGCGATGGCACCGGCCCGCGGTCGTGTTCGGCACCATCGCCGTCGTCGTGGTCGTGTTCTCCGTCGCGATCCTCGGCGTGCACTACCCCACCGACGCGCTCGCATCGGTGCTGTGGGCGCTGGGCGTCTTTCCGGCGGCCCGCATCGTCTGGGTGCGCATGCTCATGCCGCTCGTCCCCTTCCTGCGGGAAGTGCCGCGAACCGAGCCGGCCGAGGCCGCTCCGGGACCCCGCCGCCACGGCGAGCCCGGAGAGATCTAGAGTTCGACGCCCACCAGCACCGGTTCGGGCTGCAGCAGCAGACCGAACTCGGACTGCACCCGGTGCTGGATGTAGCGCGCGAGTTCGGCGACCTCGCCGGCGGTCGCCCCGCCACGGTTCGTGAGGGCGAGCGCGTGCTTCGTCGACAATCCGGCTCGAGAGCGTGGCAGCCGGAAGCCTTTGCCGAGACCGGCGTGCTCGATCAGCCAGGCGGCGCTCACCTTGACGTCGGGCTGAACCGAGACCGGCGGGGGCACGACGCCGTCGAAGGCGGCCAGAGGGATGACGGTGACGGGTTCGATCTCCACGGCCATCGGCCAGCGCGGGCACTCGGGCGGAAGGGTTCGCGCGAAGGAAGCCGAAACGATCGCGTTCTGGAAGAAGGATCCGGCGCTGTGGGTGTCGGGATCGGCGTCGTCGAGCACCATGCCCTTGGCAGCCCGCGTCGCCAACACCGTCTCGCGGATCCACCGGAGCGACACCGCGGCATCCGGGGCCAACCGCAGCGCCTGACGCAGTTGAGCGCCGCGCACGGGGACCTCGCCGTCGCCGACCTCCTGCAGCTCGAGCGTGATCGAGACGATGACACCCGCGCGCTGGGCGCCGCGACCGTAGTGCTGCTTGAGCACCGACGTGCGAAAGCCCAGTTCGAGGGCGGCCGCAGAGACGGTCTCCACCTCA
>NZ_JBQUZN010000006.1:0-521872 GCF_056313825.1 Microbacterium sp. DMC48
GACACCTACGTACGCACGCAGGTCGACGCCCGCTTCGACGTGCTCGCCTCGGACGAGGATGCCGCGGCATCCTCCACCATCGACGCGACCGCCTTCGATCGCTTGCACGACGTTCTCTCGCGCTACTACCGCCTGCTCATCGTCGACACCGGCAACAACATGCGCGCCTCGAACTGGGTTGCCGCCGTCGCCGCAGCCGACCAGCTCGTGATCGTCTCGACGGTGCGCGAAGACACCGCGGCCAGCGCCGCATGGCTGCTCGACGGCCTGCGCGAGAAGGGCTTCGACCACAAGATCGACGAGGCCGTCACGATCCTGGCGGCCCCGTCCGCCAAACCCGACCGCAAGCTGGCCGAGCGCCTGGAGCGCCACTTCTCGCAGGTCACGGCCGAGGTCGTGCACGTGCCCTTCGATGCGGCGCTCGTCGACGGCGGTCCCATCGACTTCGACGCCCTGTCGCCCGAGACCCGCGATGCGTGGCTCACGGTCGCGGCATCCATCGCCCGCCGCCTCTGACGCCGCGCCCTCGCGGGCCCGCCCCGTCCCTTCAGCTCGCTCACCCAACTGCAAGGGCTTTGACGGTGACGCGCCGACGGGGTGCTCCGGTGCCGCGGCGCACTCAGTCCGCGAGCAGACCGCCGCCGAGGTTGACGGGGCTGTCTTCGATGTTGCCGACGATGCCGCGGATGATGCCGGCGCCGTCGGTGCCGCGGAGGCTCTCGTACCAGGCGTCGGTGACGGCCGGGTCGAACGCGTGCGTCTCCCACCCGCGCTTTCGCGCCCGCAGCACCAGCTCGCCCGCCCGTTCGACGCGCATCGCGGCGTACCGGCGGAGGGTGTCGGCGACGCTCAGCGTGTTGGTGGCGAACGCGATGCCGAGCGCGAACGCGTCTTCGAGCGCTGAGCACGCCCCCTGGCCGATGTCGGGGGAGGTGTTGTGCGCCGCGTCGCCGAGGATCGCGACCCGGCCCTTCGTCCAGGTGTCGAACGGGGTGATGTCCCAGATCTCGACGCGGTTGAGCGAGGCGGCCGGATCGATCGCGGCGAGCAGCTCCTGCACCCCGGGTGCCCAGTCGCCGAACGCCTCGCGCAGCGGCGCGAGGTCGCCGCGATCGTACGCGAGTCCCGAGGGCTGCGGGATGTCGAACCAGAAGTAGAAGCGGTCGCCGGCGATCGGCATGACCGCGGCGCGCTTGCCCTCGGCGACATACGTCGTCCAGGCCGTGGCGCGCCCGATGGTTTCCGAGACCGGCACGAGTCCGTTGAAGTTCGTGTACCCCGAGTACTCGCGCGCGATCGGCGGCGCGCCCTCGGGCTGCACGTAGTCGCGGATGATCGAGCGGGCGCCGTCCGCACCGATGAGCATGTCGGCGGTGTCGGTCGTGCCGTCGGCGAACGTGGCGGTCACGCGCGTGCCGTCGTCGGCGATGCCGGTGAGCTTCTTGCCGAGGTGGATGCCGTCGAGCCCGAACCGCTCCATGAGCAGCGCCTGCAGGTCGGCGCGGGCGACGGGGTACGGCTTCTGACCGGTCTGGGTGGTGACGGGTGCGAGCGAGAAGTCGCACATCGTCTCGCCGGTGTGGCCGTCGAGATAGACCATGTCGGCCATGTCGCCGCCCAGGGCTGCGACCTCGGCACCGAGTCCGAGCCAGTTGAGCACCTTCACGCCGTTCGACCACAGCGACAGCGCCGCTCCCACCGGGCGGTTCTCGCGCATCTGGTCGTAGATGACGACATCGTGCCCGAGCCCTTGCAGCGCGATGCCCGCGCTCGTTCCTCCGACACCCGCTCCGACGACGATGACCTTCATGCCCGCCACGCTACGGATGCCGTGTCACCGCAACGTTTCCCCGGGGTAACCGCCGGCGCCCTCCCACCCGTCCCCCGCGCCCGGGGCCCCGCGCGCTCGGCCCCGGCCCGCCGACCGCGAGACACGCGCTGCGCACCGAGACACCGGTGCGCAGCGCGTGTCTCGGTGCGGGGACGGTGTCTCGCGGTTCCACGGGCCGCGCCCGGCCTGTGGCCGCCCCGCGCCGGGTCAGGTGCCGCGGTAGGTCGAGTAGGCGAACGGGCTGAGCAGCAGGGGCACGTGATAGTGACGGGTGTCGGCGATGGTGAAGGCCACCGTGACCGAGGGATAGAACGTCTCGGTGCCGCGGGCTGCGAAGTACGGTGCGGTCGCGAACACGAGCGCGTAGGTGCCCGGGGGCAGCTCGTCGGGTCCGAGGGCGAGACGCCCGTCGGCATCCGTCCGCCCGCTCGCGACGGCGACCCCGTCGGCGTCGAGGAGCTTCACGTCGACGCCGGATGCCGGGGCTCCGGCCGCGCCGTCGAGCACATGCGTGGTGAGGTGGGTCATGCGATCGTCGCCTCCAGGCGCAGCAGCGCGATCTCGCGCAGCTGGTCGAGGGCCTCGGCGGCCTCGGTCTCGTCGTCGTTGCCGAGGCGGCGCTCGAGCTCGTCGCGCATCTGCTCGGGCGTGCGTCCGGCCGCGCGGATGAGGAAGACGCGGCCGAAGCGTTCCTCGTAGGCGGCGTTGCCGTCGGCGATCGCGGTCGCCGTCGCGGCCGCGGCCGACGACATCGACGCCTGTTCGCGGCGCGACGCCTCGGCGTCGGCTCCCGCGCCGCGCGGCTTCTCGCCGATGCGCGGGTGGTGGGCGAGGGCGGTGTCGAGCTCGGTGCGCGTCCAGGTGCGCGCGAGCGCGTCCGCCCGGGCGATCAGCGCGTCGCGCGTTCCGTAGGGACGGCCCGCGACGACGGCGTCGACCCAGGCGGGGACGGCGGCCCAGACGCCGACGGTGGATGCCGCGGTATCCACCGGGAGCGCGTCGAACGCGTCGATGCTCATCTCGGCGACCATCAGTGGGCTCCGTGGACGACGAGCCAGCGGGCGACGACCGGTTCGCCGGACGTGTTGTGCAGTCGGTGCGGACGCGAGCACGGGTAGCTGATCGCGTCGCCGGGGCGCAGGACAACGCGTTCGTCATCGAAGTCGACGGTCAGCTCGCCCGAGATGACGGTGCCGACTTCGTAGCCTTCGTGACGGAAGAGCCCGGCATCGCTGTGGGCGGTCGCGCCGGGCGGGTAGGTCGACTCGAAGTAGTCGACGCCGGGAGTCGGCACCGGAGAGATGCGGCGGAAGGTCACGCCGTCTTCCAGCACGATCGTGGTGTCGTGCTCGGCGCGCCGCAGTCCGAAGCGCGTCGGTGTGGCCGGCGCCTGCGATCCGGAAGGGTCGAAGACCGACGTCAGCGGAACGTCGAGTTCGTCGGTGATCGCGATCAGGCGCGAGACGCTCGGCTGCATCACGCCGCGCTCGATCTGCGACACCGCACTGGGCGAGATGCCGAGTCGACGTGCAAGGTCCCGCGCCGACATGCCACGGGCGACCCGCAGCGCGCGCAGCCGCTCACCGACGCCCTCGGTCGCGCTGTCGGCGCGATCGGCATCGAGCTCCGGCGGATCGACGGCGGGGGCGCGGGTCATGTCGCGATCGTATCGGGCGCGGATGCCGAGCGGGCGCCGCTCCGGTCGGGGTTCACGCACTCGTCACATGTGAAGAGCCAACTTCACACAGCCGTTACATGAGTGAAATCGCGCGCGCAGCGTGAAGCAATAACTTCACATTGCGCACCACCCAGGCCACGGACTCCATGTCGCGGTCCGCTCCACCTCCGTCACTGCCTCGGAACCCCTGGAAGGTACCCATGACCTCTCTGACCCCAACATCGACCCCGCCGTCGACCGGTGTCTACGACATCGTCGAAGCCGCCGGCATGCCCACGGGCGCCGGCAACATGAAGCCGCAGTACGACGAGCGTCTCGCCAACGAGGACCTCGCGCCGCTGCGCAAGCAGAAGTGGAGCGCGTACAACATCTTCGCGTTCTGGATGAGCGACGTGCACTCCGTCGGCGGTTACGTCACCGCCGGCTCGCTGTTCGCGCTGGGCCTGCAGAGCTGGCAGGTGCTGATCGCGCTGCTGGTGGGCATCGTCATCGTGCAGTACTTCGCCAATCTCGTCGCCAAGCCCAGTCAGAAGACGGGGGTGCCGTATCCCGTCGTCAACCGCGCGATCTTCGGCATCCGCGGGGCGAACATCCCCGCCATCATCCGCGGCCTGATCGCCATCGCCTGGTACGGCGTGCAGACGTTCCTGGCCGCCGAGTCGCTGAACATCGTGTTCCTGAAATTCGTGCCCGGCTCGGCCGCCCTGCTCGACGTGTCGTTCCTGGGGCTGTCGGCTCTGGGCTGGATCTCCTACGGCATCCTGTGGGTGGCGCAGTTCCTGCTGTTCTGGAACGGCATGGAGGTCATCCGCCGCTTCATCGACTTCGCCGGCCCCGCCGTCTACGTCGTGATGATCGCGCTCGCCGTCTACCTCGTGTCGCAGGCCGGCTGGCAGAACATCTCGTTCAACCTGTCGACCAAGCAGTTGGACTTCTGGTCGTCGATCCCCGTGATGTGCGCCGCGATCGCGCTGGTCGTGTCGTACTTCTCCGGCCCGATGCTCAACTTCGGCGACTTCGCCCGCTATGGCAAGAGCTTCGCGGCGGTCAAGCGCGGCAACTTCTGGGGTCTGCCGATCAACTTCCTGTTCTTCTCGCTGCTGACGGTGATCACCGCCTCGGCGACCGTGCCCGTGTTCGGTCAGCTCATCACGGACCCGATCAAGACGGTGGAGGCCATCGACGGCTGGTTCGCGATCCTGCTCGGCGGACTCACGTTCGTCACCGCGACGGTGGGCATCAACATCGTCGCGAACTTCATCTCGCCGGCGTTCGACTTCTCCAACGTCGCTCCGAAGAAGATCTCGTGGCGCGCGGGCGGCATGATCGCCGCGGTCGGGTCCGTGTTCCTGACCCCCTGGAACTGGTACTCCAACGACGACGCCATCCACTACACGCTGGGCCTGCTCGGCGCGCTCATCGGTCCGCTGTTCGGCATCCTCATCGCCGGCTACTACGTCGCCGGACGCCAGCGCATCAAGACCGACGCCATGTTCACGATGGACCCGACCGGCCCCTACTGGTACCGCCGCGGTTTCAACCCGAACGCGATGAAGGCGCTGCTGGTCGCCGGCATCCCCGCGGTGTTCCTCGGGGTCTTCCCGAAGCTGTTCGCCGACATGGGTCTGTTCGACATCTCGTGGGTCAGTGACTACAGCTGGTTCATCGGCTGCGGCCTGGGCTACGCCGCGTTCGCGCTCTTCGAGCGCATCGACCCCCGGGTGCCGACGTTCGACGGCGAGAGCGACGGCGTCTCCGACGGCACGATCGACGGTGCCGCGGCGACCGCGGCCGCCGAGCCGCCCGCCATCTCGGCCGAGATCCCCGTGGCCGCAGCCACCGGCACGACAGCGGGATCCGGCGCTCCGTGAGGATCCTCCTGATCAACCCCAACACCTCCCGGGCGATGACCGCGACCGTTGCGGCCGCCGCCCGGGAGGTGTCGGGTGCGGATGTCGAGATCGCCGCCGTGTGTCCCGATCCCAGTCGGGGGCCGGCGGCGGTGGAGAGCCATGTCGACGAGGTGGCTGCGGCCGCCGCCGTCGTGGAGCTGATCCGCGCCGATCTGGCCACCGGCGGCAGTGACGCCTACGTCATCGCCTGTTTCGGCGACCCCGGTCTCGACGCGGCCCGCGAACTCGTCGACGTGCCGGTGATCGGCATCGCGGAGGCCGCCATGCACGTGGCGGCGATCGCCGGGCGTCGCTTCGCGGTCGTGACGACCCTCGGGCGCACGCTCGGTCGGGCCCGCGACCTCGTCGCCCGCTACGGCATGGAGCGCGCCTGCGCGCAGTACCGCGCGGTGGAGATCCCCGTGCTCGACCTCGAGGAGCCGGACGAGCAGACCTTGGCCCGCATCGAACGGGAGTGCCGCGCCGCGCTCGATCCTCCCGTCGGCGGTGCGGCCGGCGGGGCGGCCGGTGACCCGGTCGATGCGATCGTGCTGGGCTGCGCCGGCATGGCCGACCTCTGCGCGCGACTGTCGGCCCGTGTCGATGCTCCCGTCATCGACGGGGTCGCCGCCGCCGTGGGCCTCGCGATCGGCATGGCCCGCATGGGCGTGCGCATCGGCTCTCGGGGCGAGTATGCGCCGCCGCCGGTGCGGAAACACCCGCGAAACGACGCCTGGGTAGCGTCGGAAGTGCGTGCGGGCGACGCGATGACGTCGCTTACGCAACCGACGGTGAGAGAGGCGATGCTGTGGCAGACGTGAGCGTGATCCGGGCCGAGCGCGCCTGGATCGAGGGGGCCTTCCGGCCCGCCGAGGTGCGGATCGTCGACGGCGTGATCGCCGAGGTCGCGGCGTCCGAAGACCTCGCGGGGGTGGATGCCGCGGCATCCGCCGACGTCGTCGTGCTCGGCGCCGACGAGGTGCTGCTGCCGGGACTCGTCGACTCGCACGTGCACCTCGACGAGCCGGGGCGCACCGACTGGGAGGGCTTCGCGACCGGCACCGCCGCGGCCGCGGCGGGCGGCATCACGACCCTGTTCGACATGCCGCTCAACTCGGTACCCGTCACCACGACGCCCGAGGCGCTCGCCGCCAAGCGTGCCGCGGCCGCGGGCAAGCTCGCGGTCGACATCGGCTACTGGGGCGGCGCCGTGCCCGAGAACCTCGGAAGCCTGGCCGCGCTCGCTGCCGCCGGCGTCGTCGGTTTCAAGTGCTTCCTCGTGCCGAGCGGCATCGACGAGTTCGGTCACCTCGACCGCGCCGGCCTGCACGCCGCGCTCACCGAGATCGCCGCCTTCGACGGCCTGCTCATCGCGCACGCCGAAGACGAGGCGCACCTGCACGATGCCGCCGTCGAGGTCGGCGCGGGCCCGGCGGGCGAACTCGGACGTCACTACGACACGTTCCTGCGCAGCCGGCCCCCGGTCAGCGAGGAGGCGGCGATCGCCGCCGTCATCGATGCGGCCCGCGCCACCGGGGCGAGGGCTCACATCGTGCACGTCGCCGACGGGCAGGCGCTCGACGCCGTGCGCGCGGCGAAGGCCGACGGCATCCGCCTCACGGTCGAGACCTGCCCGCACTACCTCACGCTGTCGGCCGAAGAGGTTCCCGACGGCGCGAGCGCGTTCAAGTGCTGCCCGCCCATCCGCGATCGCGCCAACCAGGACCTGCTGTGGGAGGGCGTACTCGACGGCACGATCGACGCCATCGTCAGCGACCACTCGCCCGCCACCCTCGCGCTGAAGACCGCCGGCGGCGGCGACTTCGGGCTGGCGTGGGGAGGCATCGCGGGCGTGCAGACCGGGTTCGCCAGCGTCTGGACCGAGGCGGCGCGCCGCGGCATCCCGCTGGAGAGACTGCTGCCGCTGTTCACGACCGGACCGGCCCGCATCGCCGGGATGCCGGGCCTCGGCGTCATCGCACCGGGCGTGCGGGCGAACCTCACCGTCTTCGCGCCGGAGCGGTCGTGGACCGTCGACGCGCACCGTCTGCTCTACCGGCACAAGCTGTCGCCGTGGGACGGGCGCGATATGCGGGGCGGCGTCGTCACCACCGTGGTCGGCGGCACCGTCGTGTACCGGGCGGGCGACGACGACGTGCGGGCCCGGCCGGGAATCGAACTGCTGACCGACGGTGCGGATGCCGTCGCCGACACGATGCGCGAGGGAGCGACATCATGACCGAGACCATCGAGATCCTGCAGCCCGGATCGGGCCGCATCGCCGGGGAGCACTACCTCGCGGCATCCCCCGAGACGGTGCTCTGGGGGCGGCTGCCGTGCGCCGTCGACGCGCCGGTGCTGACGGTGGCCGCCGGCGCGACGGTGACGATCGACACCGTCAGCCACGAGGGGATCCTGCCCGATCAGGGCCAGAACCCCCTGGGGTACTTCACCGGTCACGGCGTTCCCGCCGCGCACGTGCTGACCGACGCGATCGAGATCGCCGCGACGGTGGCCCGCGACGCCATCGCCGACGGACCGCACGTCGTGACGGGGCCGATCTTCGTCGAGGGCGCCGAGGTCGGCGATCTACTGAAGATCACCGTCGTCGATCTCGCGCCGCGCGTTCCGTACGGGGTCATCTCCAACCGGCACGGCAAGGGCGCGCTCGTCGGGGTCCTGCCGCGCGGGCCCGAGAACGTCAGCGTGTTCACGCCGGTGTCGGACGGTCGCGGCATCCTGCCCCTGGTCGACGGTGGCGAGCGCGTCGTGCGATTCCCGCTCGCGCCCTTCCTCGGCACGATGGGCGTCGCCGTCGCGGGCGACGAGCGCCCCCACTCGGTGCCCCCGGGCGCGCACGGCGGCAACATCGACATCAACCTGCTCGTGGAAGGTGCGGTGCTGTACCTGCCGGTGCAGGTGGCCGGCGCGCTGGCGTACGTCGGCGACCCGCACTTCGCGCAGGGCGACGGCGAGGTCGCGCTGACGGCGCTCGAGGCGTCGCTGCGCGCGACGCTGCGCTTCGACGTGGTGCCGCGCGCGGAGGCGCTCGCTGCGTTCGGGGAGGTGACCGGGCCGCTCGTGCGCACGCCGGAGTATCTGGTGCCGACGGGGCTCGACGTCGACCTCGACGAGGCGATGCGCAAGGCCGTGCGGGCCGCGCTCGATCTGCTGCAGGCCCGGTACGGGATGGCCGAGCACCTGGCCTACGCGTACCTGTCGGCCGCCACCGACTTCGACATCTCGCAGGTCGTCGACATCGTCTGCGGCGTGCACGCGCGCATCCGCGAGTCGGACTTCGCGGCCGTCCGTCCCGCCTGGCTGACCGGCGAGGACGCCTCGTGACCGCGGCTCCGACCATGCCCGACGCGCTGCGCGCGGCGTTCGAGGCGTACGAGCGGGCGATCCTGTCCAACGACCTCGACGCCCTGGATGCCGCGTTCGCTCCCGGTGAGCGCACGCTGCGCGGCGACGGCGCGGGGCTGCTGGTCGGACACGACGCGATCAGCGCGTTCCGCGGCGCCCGCGGCGGGGTGTCGGCCCGCACCATCGAGCGGGTCGAGTACCGGCCGCTCGCCGAGGGGGTCGCGCTCATCGTCGCCGTCTCCCGGTTCGCTGCCGGCGGCACCGGTCTCCAGACACAGGTGTGGCAGCTGATCGACGGGCGGTGGCTCATCACGGCTGCGCACGTCACTCCGCGCTCCGCGGCGTTCGACCGCTCGATCTGGCGCACCGTCGGCGACCCGCTGTATCAGGGCGCCTGGGACGGACCGCTCGCCGGCCTCACCGTCGCGGTGAAGGACCTCTTCGCGATCAAGGGCTATCGCATCGGCGCGGGAAACCCGACCTACCTCGACTCCGCCCGCGCCGAGACCACCAGCGCCCCCGCGGTGGGCGACCTGCTGCGCGGTGGGGCGTCGCTGCGGGGCATCGCGCGCACCGACGAGTTCGCGTACTCGATCGCGGGCGACAACGCGCACTACGGCACCCCGCCGAACGCCGCCGTGCCGGGGGCGCTTCCGGGTGGCTCGTCGAGCGGCCCGGCATCCGCCGTCGCGCTCGGGCAGGCCGACATCGCCCTCGCGACCGACACCGCCGGGTCGGTGCGCGTGCCGGCGTCGTACCAGGGCCTGTGGGGCCTGCGGACGACGCACGACCTCGTGCCGCGGCAGGGGCTGCTGCCGCTCGCGCAGAGCTTCGACACGGTCGGGTGGCTCACCCGCGACGGCGCCACGCTGCAGGCGGTCGCGGACTGGTGTCTCAGCTACGACGGCTCCGACTCGACCGCCTCCGTCTTCGGGGCCTCCGCCGACGACCTGCCCTGGCGGTTCCGGGTGCCGATCGAAGCACTCGCCGCCGCCGAGCCGGCCACGCGCGCGGCCTTCGAGGCGATGCTCGCGGCATCCGCTCTGCCCGTCGAGGAGGTCTCGCTCGGCGACCTCGACGACTACCTCGTGCCGTTTCGCACCGTGCAGGGGGCGGAGGCCTGGCGCAACAACGGGGAGTGGCTGCGCGCGCACCCCGGCTCGACCGGACCTGCCGTGACGGAGCGCTTCCGCGCCGCTGCCGCGGTCACCGCCGCCGACGAGTCCGCGGCGCGCGCGGCCCTGGCCCCCCGGCGCGACGCCCTGCACGCGCTGGTCCGCGACGCCGTGCTGCTGCTGCCGACCGTGCCCGGTCCGGCGCCGTCGCGCACGGCCACCGGCGCCGAGGTGGATGCCGTGCGCACGAACACCCTGCGCCTGACGACGCCGGCCGCCGTGGGCGGCCTTCCCGCGCTGTCGGCCCCGCTGCTGACCGTCGCCGCCGCGGGCGGAACCGCCCCGGTCGGCGTCAGCCTGATCTCGCGCGCCGGCACCGACATCGCCCTCGTGCGCCTCGGCCGCGCCCTCCACACCCGCATCACCGAAACGGAATCCGCATGAGCGCCACCGCCCTTCCCGGCCCGATCGCCCCGCCCGCGCGGCTGCTGATGGGCCCCGGCCCCATCTCGGCCTACCCGAGCGTGCTGACCGCCATGTCGGCGCCGCTGGTCGGTCAGTACGACCCCTTCATGACGGCGACGATGACCGAGACCCAGGAGCTGTATCGCGGGGTGTGGAGCACCCGCAACGACGCGACCCTGCTCGTCGACGGCACGAGCCGTGCCGGCATCGAGGCGGCGATCGTCTCGCTCGTGAAGCCGGGCGATCGCGTGCTGGTCCCCGTGTTCGGCCGCTTCGGGCACCTGTTGGCCGAGATCGCCGAGCGGGCGCTCGCCGAGGTGCACACCATCGAGACCGATTGGGGTCAGGTGTTCCCGGCATCCGTCATCGAGGAGGCGATCGCCCGGGTGAAGCCGAACCTCCTCGCCCTCGTACAGGGCGATACATCCACCACCATGCTGCAGCCGTTGGAGGAGATCGGCGAGATCTGCCGCCGCCACGGCGTGCTGTTCTACACCGACGCGACCGCGTCGCTGGGCGGCAACGCCTTCGAGGCCGACGCGTGGGGGCTGGATGCCGCGACCGCCGGACTGCAGAAGTGCCTGGGCGGTCCGAGTGGATCGTCGCCGATCACGCTCAGTGACCGGGCCGTGGAGGTGATCCGCTCGCGCACCAAGGTCGAGGCGGGCATCCGCGAGCCCGGCGACGAGTCGTCGGCCGACTTCGTGCGCTCGAACTACTTTGACCTGGGGCAGATCCTCGACTACTGGGGTCCGCGCCGGCTCAACCACCACACCGAGGCGACGAGCATGCTCTACGGGGCGCGCGAGTGCGCCCGGCTGCTGCTGCTCGAGGGCCGAGAGGGCGTCATCGCCCGCCACGAGCTCGCCGGCCGTGCGATGCTCGCCGGCGTCGAGGCGCTCGGCCTCGTCGTCTTCGGCGACGTCGCCCACAAGATGAGCAACGTCGTCGCCGTCGAGATCCCCGAAGGGGTGCCCGGGGATGCCGCGCGATCGGCGCTGCTGGACGACTTCGGCATCGAGATCGGGACGTCGTTCGGACCGCTGCACGGCAAGGTGTGGCGCATCGGCACGATGGGCTACAACGCCCGGAAGGATGCCGTGCTCACGACCCTCGCGGCCCTCGAGAGCGTGCTGCGCCGCTTCGGCGCGGCGGTTCCGGCCGGTGGCGGCGTCGAGGCCGCGGCCGACGTGTTCGCCGCCGCCTCGGCGCTGCTGCACGCGCCGCGGACCGGTGCCGCCGTGCCCGCCTCGATCGTCCCCGCGGAGACGGCGTGAGTTCGGCATCCCTCCTGCGGGCCGCGCCCGACGTCATCGCCGCTGCCGCGCGCCGTGTGATGGCGCGGTGCGAGGAGCTCGCGCGGGTGAGCGCGGATGCGGCATCCATCGAGCGGGTCTACCTCTCGCCCGAGCACGCGCGCGTCAACCGGCTGGCGGCCGAGTGGATGCGCGAGCTGGGCATGCGCACGTGGCAGGATGCCGCGGGCAACCAGGTCGGGCGCATCGGTGATCCGGCCGCTCCCGCGCTCATGCTCGGCTCGCACCTGGACACGGTGCTCGACGCGGGCCGCTACGACGGCATCGCCGGTGTGCTGATGGCGCTCGAGGTCGTGCGTCTGCTGCGCGTGCCGGCGGGTCATGACGGCGACGCGGGCGGAGACGGCTGGACCGTGCCGCTGCCCTTCGCGATCGAGGTCGTCGCATTCTCTGACGAGGAGGGCACTCGCTTCGGCAAGGCGCTGCTCGGTTCGTCCGCCGTCGCCGGCACCTGGAACGACGCCTGGTGGGACCTGGCGGATGCCGACGGGGTGAGCCTGCGCCGCGCGTTCCTCGAGTTCGGGCTCGACCCGGCGCGCATCGGTGAGGCTGCGCGGCGGCCGGGCGAACTCGTCGGCTACCTCGAGGCGCACATCGAGCAGGGTCCCGAGCTGGACCGCGCGGGAGAGCCGCTGGCGGTGGTCTCCTCGATCGCCTCGGCGCGGCGCTTCCAGCTGGTGGTGGAGGGTGAGGCGCGCCACGCCGGCGGCACGCCGTACGACATGCGTCGCGACGCGCTGCTGGGCGCGAGCGAGGCGGCGCTGGCGGTCGAGCGCATCTGCTCCGCCGAGCACCACATCGTCGGCACCGTCGGACGTTTCGAAGCGTTCCCCGGCGCGGTCAACGTGATTCCCGGCGAAGTGCAGTTCTCCCTCGACCTGCGCGGCGAGTTCGACGGCGAACGAGATCGCGTGTGGGATGCGCTCGCGCGCGAGCTCGACGAGATCATGGGGCGACGGGCGCTGCGGTGGCGATCCCGCGAGGTGCACAGCGCTCCCGCCGTGTTCTGCGCACCCCTCCTGCGGGAGGTGGTGGCCGGCGGCATCCGGGCGACACTGCCGCCGCGGTCGGACGCGCCGCCGGTGATCTTCAGCCGCGCCGGCCACGACGGCATGGCGCTGGGAGCGGTGACAGACGTCGGCATGCTGTTCCTGCGCAACCCCGACGGTGTCAGTCACCACCCCGACGAGTCCGTCTCTGCGGGCGACGTGGCCCACGGCATCCGCGCCCTCGCCGAGGCTGTGCTGCTGCGCGGCACCGAGCGGATCTGACCCGCCGCCGCGCTCCACACCGCCCGAGAAACACGTTCCGCGCCGAGAAGCCCCCGCTGCGGAGATGTCTCGGCGCGAAAGTGGTTTCTCGCTCCGCGCAGCCCGGCGTCGCCGGCGCGCTCAGGGGCGCACGTGCAACTGCAGGGTGTCGAAGATCGTCGTCCGGCTCCCGGTGGCGATGGTGACGGTGTGCAGGAGCTCGTACCCCATCGCGCCCCATTCGTTCAGCTCCGACCAACGGTGTCGCATCTGATCGGAGTTCTCGGCCTCGGCGTCGGTGCGTGACTGCAGGCGCGTCTCGACGATGACATAGGCGTACTCGCCTGCAAGTTCGGCTCGATCGCCGGCGGCGTGCATGCGGCACCGGCGGTCACTGAAAGTCAAGGAGCGCCCCCACCTGACGCGATCCGATGACGACCACGATCCAGAAGACGGGCGAGAAGATCAGCCCCAAGATGATGGCGCGTGCGATGCGGAGGGACTCGTCGCGCTCGCGCTCGAACGACCGGCCCCCTGGGTTCGTCGTCTGCTTCACGGTCATGGTCTCTCCCCTTTCGTGCATCGAAGGCCGTCCCTTCCGTGCACACCGGAGACCACCGCAGCACGAGCGCAGGTGTCTCCCGCGTGCGTGGGAGGCGTCCGAGTGTGGCGCTGAGTGTCGACCCCCCGGGATTTGAGTGGCGCGGGCGATCCGCACCGCCAGCTGCGCGCCGGCGCGCACCATAGCGGCCCCGCAGGGCAATGCGTGTCATCGCGCGTGGGGATGCGAACACTCCCTGGCGCCGCGTCGATCACTCATTCGGTGGGGGCATGCTCCTGCGCGGCGCTCATTCGGCGGCCCGAAGCACTCTGTGGCGATCGTGTGCGGTGGAGTGATCCCGCACTACCCGCATCGTCGACACGACCGCGCACCACACAGACAAGGAACTGATCCCGATGACATCAACGACCGAAACGACAGCTACCGCCCGCGACGATGATCGCCGCGGCCGCAAGAGGGCCTTCCTCGCCCTGGGCGCGCTGCTCGGCGTGGGTGCGCTCGCCACGAGCGCCTACTTCACCGATTCCGCGCTGCTCGATCTCAACGGCGGCGGCGGGTTCGGCAGCACCGACAACAAGTACAACATCCAGGTCTCGACGGGGATGGAGAACACCGTGAGCGACGTGAAGACCTGGGTCGAAGCGTTCCCGAACTCTGCAGCGATCACCGATATCCCGGGCGCGAGCAACCTCCTTCCTGGAGGTTCGGTGGTCGTGAAGATCCCCGTGCTGAACGAGTCGAAGAACTGGAAGTCGACGCTCAAGCTCTCCCTCAAGAACACGACGCCGGCGGCGTCGACGTCGGATCAGGGCGACCGCAACGCCGCCTACATGAAGCTGCTGTCTGTCGATGTGGCCGAGACGGCCGATGCATCGAAGGTCCCGACGACGTGGACCAAGACGGGGTTGACGATCCCCGCCACGGCGGGATCGAGCAGCACCGGAGTGGACCTGTCCACGCTGAGCCCCAAATCAGGAACGGTGCTCTACCTGAAGCTCACGCTGAAGGAGGGCACCACCCAGGCGGCGACCGACGCTGCGAACGGCGGGGCCGTCGCCATCCAGGCGGTTATCGACGGCACCTCGAAGAGCACGGACTGATCGCATGCGGGCACGACGACCCTCGTCCGCAGCGATGCTGGTCGCGCTGGCGGCCGTCCTGCTGGGCGCCGGCGGGGTCACCGCCACGCTCGGGGTGTCGCGAGGGACGGACGAGGGTCTCGTCGTGTTCTCGGCACCCGGAGAGGATGCCTTCCGGCTGTCGGTCGCCGCGTCGGCCGACAGCCGGTGGCTCCCGACCGCGGAGGATTGGCGTCCGGGAGGCGGTCGCCGCAGCGTCGTGCCGCTGCGCACGGACGGCGGGCCGCTGTACCTGCATCCCGGTGGCGCTGTCACGGTGTACCTCTTCATCCGCAACGCCAGCGCTGAGCTTTCCGGCGCGGTCACGATGAGTATCGTGCCGCCGCTCCAGCAGGAGGCACAGGACGAGTTCTTCGATCACCTCTGCTTCCGCGCCGTGACCGAGGGCCGAGAGGTACTCGAGGGAACCGGCCGCGTCGCGGGACTCGTCGACCGCGAGCTGTCTGCCGGCGACGTCCGCCGCGTCAGCCTGACGGTGGCGCTTTCCGCGGACGCGCCACCGTCCCTCATCGATCGCCTTACCGGTGTGCGTGTTCGCGTGCACGCGGAAAACCGCTGACATGACAGGAGAATCACCGTGACCGCCTTCCTCCTTGGGACCGAGCGCCCGCGCCCTCCGCGCGGCGGCCTCATCGTCCTGGCTACCGCGCTCGTGGTGGCTCTGTCGGCGGCACCCGTCGTGGCGACGAGTGCCGCGTTCACCAGCGGGGTGGATGCCGCGACGACCCAGTCGGGCGGCGTTCGCCTCGCCCAGGGGCCGTCGGAGGACGACCGCTATCCTGACGCGGCCCATCCGCATGAGATCACGGTGGACACCGACGGTGCGCAGAAGGTCGCTTACCTGGCGAGCGCGCCGGTGGGCCCGCCCGCGGTGGCGACGGCTTCCTTCACCGTCAACGTCCACGTGCTCACTCCGTCCCCGCACGTTGTCATGCATGCGCGACTGGTCGACCCCAGCCCCGACGCGCCGTGGCTGCTGTTCGACGTCCGCGCGGCGGGTGCGAGCCTGCTGCCCTCCGGCGCACCCCTGACGGCTGCCGAGATCTCCGCGCTGGACGGCGGGGCGGGGCTTCCTCTGCCCACTCCCGCCGCGGACGGGCTTGCGCTCACCGTGCGTGTGTGGCTCGCGCCGGCCGCGCCGCCATCCGCGTTTGCCGCGACGGTCGTGCCCGCCATCGCCGTCACTGCGGAGACGACGGGTGGTCGCACCGTCACGCTGACGGAGAAGCTCTCGTGACCGCCCCGACGACGACGCGGAGGGCCGGGCGCGTGGCGCGCAGGGCCGGGCGTCTGCGCCGGCCGGCCGCCGTCCTGGCGTTCGGGTTCGGCAGTGCGCTCGTTCTCGCCGCAGCGGTACCGCTGCCGGCTGCGGCACAGAGCAGCCAATCGATCGCCGTTCGTGCGCCGGCGCCGGGCCATGCGGTCGATGCGCGCTACTGTGCACCCTCGCCGGGGTTCACGCGCACCGCCACGCTCACCGTGCCGTCGACGGCGGGGCCGGCGGTGACGGCTGAGGACGGCCTGCGTGTCACCCTGCGAAGTGACAGAGGCATCGTCCTCGCCGACGGGCTGAGCGCCGACGAGCTGCGCCGCACCCGCATCGACCTCGGCCGCCTCGCCGCGGATGAGAGCGCCTGCGTGGTCCTCACGGCGCAGATGCCGACCACCGCCGACGACTCCTTCCGCACGGCGGCGGGCGAGGTCACGCTGCGCGTCGACAGCGAGGGGATCCGGCCCGGTGGAGCCCTCGCGGCGACGGGCATGAACGGCGACCACCTGGCGGTGGCGGTCGTGGCGGGCCTCGCGCTCATCCTCGTCGCCGGTCTGCTGCTCATCGGCGGTGCCCACCGCCGCGCGCGGCGCCTCGCGTGCGTCGCCGTGTGCACGTGTGGCGTCCTCGTCGTCGGCGCGCTCGCCGTCGGATCGTGGGCCGCGTTCACCGACAAGGCGGTGGTCACCGTCGCTGCGTCCGGTCAGTTCGGCATCGCCGTTCGCGACAGCGCGGGTATCGCGCGCCTGCCGCGCGACGGCCGCGTCACCGTCTCCTACGTCGACACCGGCGACCTCGTGCCGGGCAACACCGCCGTTCTCTCCTTGGCAGTTCTCAACAACTCACTCGCCGCGGACGGCCGCATGGCCCTTCGTCTCACCGCCGCCGGCACGCTCGCTCCCTTCGTCCGCTACAGCGTGTCGATGGATGCCGACGGCTCGTCGAGCGTCCTCGCGGGAACGCCCGACACCCCCGCGACCGGTGTCGCGATGAGCGGTGACGGCCTTCGCGCCGACCTCGGTCTCGTCGCCGCGGCCGGTATTCGGCTCGCCGACGGTGACACCGTTCCGAGCTCCGCGGCCCGTGCGGTGCGCACGTTGACCGTGAAGCTGCATCTCCTCGACGATCCCCGCCTTCACGATCTGACCGGCGGAGACCTCGCACTCCACCTGGAGGTCGTCGGGCGCTCGGCCTGACACCCAACCTCCCCCTCCACCACGCTTGAACGGTTGATATCTCATGACGACTTCCCTCCCCTCTTCGCCCATGACAGAGCGCGATGCCGCGGCGGATGCCGGTGCAGCGGCGCCGCGGCGATTCCTGCGTCTGCTTCGAATGCTGCGGGGCGCCGGTCTCTGGCTCGGCGCCCTCCTCGGGGTCGCCAGCGCGCTGATCGTCATCGTGTGCCTCCTCTTCCAGATGCGCCCCCAGGTCGTCATCTCCGGATCGATGGAGCCGGCATTGCCCGTGGGCTCGCTGCTGCTGGTCGTGCCGACGTCCGCGGACGAGATCCGACCGGGCGACATCATCACGGTGAACAGGCCGGGGGGTCGCGGCCTCGTCACGCATCGCGTGGTGACGACGTCGGTCGTCGACGGACGGGCGACTGTCGAGTTGAAAGGGGACGCCAACGCCACGGTCGATCCCGACGCCTATGTCGTCGGGGCAGCGGAGCGCGTCGTGCTCGCGATTCCCTGGGCGGGCTACGTGGCTGTCGCCGTGAAGTCGCCGCCGATCATGGCGGCGCTCGTCGTCGCAGTGATCGCCGTCATCGGCCTCGGGTTGCTCCCCGCGCGCGAGCGCGCGTCTGGTTGAAATGTTCCCCCGGTGACAGAGTGGGGAGACGATGTTCATGTTCACGTACGAGCTCCGAACTCTCCTCGCCTGTGTGCGTGAGGGACGATCCGCCCATGTCTGCGGTCCGGGCGGCGTGGGTGCGACGACGTTGCTCACAGAGCTGCGGACGACGCTCGAAGCGGAGGGCTTCACTCTGCTCGTGATCACTGGAACGCCCTACATGCGCGATCGGGAGTTCTTCGCGCTGCAGCAGTCCCTCGTCACGCTGCCGGCTTCGCGCGCTCCCGTGTCGTACGCCGGTCTCGTGGATGCGGCATCCGCTGCCCTTCTGGGCGCTGCGCAGCGCGCCGTCATCATCGACAGCATCGAGAACGTGGACCGGAGCACGTTGAGTGTGATCCAGGCGGCCGCCGACCGCACGGGGGCACCGGTCGTGCTGTCTCGCGCGTGGAGCATCGGGGCGCTCGTGCGCAACGGGGTGCGCTACACGAGAGACCCGGGCCGGCGCGTCGACCTGCGCCCGCTGGATTTCGTCGCTACTGCGGCGCTGCTCCAGGATCAGCTGGGTGGGCGCCCCGACACCGAGATCGTGTCGCGCATCTTCGCCAAGTCGCACGGCATCACCGGCCTCGCGCTTGCGACCCTCGACGGCGCCCGCGACAACGGCCTGATCGAGCTTCGCGGGGACCGATGGGTCATGACCGGCCAGAACCTCCGCAACCCCCATACGGACGCCTGGCTCGAAACCAGGCTCGCCGGCCTCGATCCCGCATCGTTCGACGGGTTGGAGCATCTGGCCGTCGTCCACTCACGCCCGCAACCCGAGGCCTGTACTCGGGTGGACGAGCAGACCGTGAAAGACCTCGAGGGGCGCGGCCTGATCTCGATGATCACCACATCGGCAGGCCACAGCATCGCCCTGAATCCGCCCGCGCTGAAGGACTTCTTCCTCGACACCTCGGGTCATGCTTTTGCGGGGCTGCAGGGCGATTCTGAGGCCGCCTCCTTCACTCCGGGCGTTCTCGCCCCGGCGAGCGTGGCGCTGTCGGTGCGGGGTTTCCGGGAGCACGTCGATCAACGCCTTCTCGAGCTTGCCGCGGCCTGGGAGCAGACTCCCACCGTGCGCACGGCACTGCCCTACGTGCAGACGCTGCTGGATGTCCCCCGCAGCGAGCGCACCCTGCGCACCGTCTTCGATGTCACCCCGTTGGCATCGGCTGCGACGCCCGAGGAGGGCTTCGACTTCGCCTTCCTCCACTCGTTGTGGGCGGGGCGCAGTCGTCGCGGTGATGCGCGATCGTCGGAGATCTTCCACGAACTGGTCACACTCTTTCCCGTCTGGGCGCGTTCGCTCGAGATCTTCAGTCGGCTTCTCACGCACGGCGCCGACAGCATCGGCGACGATCCGACGCAGGTCTTTTCCGACGTCGGCATCGTCGGAACGGCCGGTGAGGCGCTCTGCATCTCCACCTTCGCCTACGCGAGTCTCATCGAGGGACGCTTCGCGGTCGCGGCGGAGTGGGTCTCGCGGGTTCCGGACTCGGGCTTGCAGATCGTCCGGCGCTTCGTCGGTTTCGTCGAGGCGCTCACCGAACTCGTCGGCGGCGAAGCGCAGCGCGCCCTCGACCGCAGCCTCGCGCGCTTCCAGGAAGCGCAGGACGCTCGCGACCATGCAGGGATTCTGCTGCATGCCTACGTCGCGTCTTTGTCGCTGCTGGGTCTCGCCCGCTGGGATGAGGCCCTCGACGTCGTCGACTCGGCGTTGTCCTACGGGCCGTCGGGCACCGTCAACAATGGCTTGTACCGATCCCTGCTGTGGATGGGTTCCTTCATCAACCTGTGGCTCGGGGACACGAGCATCGCGGCCTTCTTCGAGGCAGAAGCGGAGAGTCTCGATGTCTCCGACGACGCCCTGCCCGGGATGCAGGGCGACCTCGGCGGCATCCTCCGGCTCCTCATCCAAGATGCTCCCACGCGCGCGATGGAGGCGATGCGCGGCTTCGCCGAGCGGTTGAAGGGTGAACGTCGACTCTTCGCCGCCCTCATGACCGTGCGGATCGGGCTCGCGATCTGGCCGGACATCTCCTCCTTGGAGCTCTTCCGCAGCTACATGATCGAGGCGTACGGCCAAGATCCGGAGAAGCTGTTCGCGCTGGGGGTGGCCTCCTTCAGCGACCCCGAGCGCCTCGTCACGATGGCGAGAGAGTTCGGCGACGACCGCACCGTGCCGTTGGCGCTGCTCCTTCTCGCGGCGCGCAGCAGGCAGGAGCGCGAGAGCCCGTCGTCGGAGCTCGGCGTCGCCATCCGGGTGGCGTTCGACGCACTCAAAGCGGATGCCGACATCCCGCTGACCGCAGCGGTCTCTCGAACAGCGGGGGCAGACGACGGTGCCGACGCGCTGTCGGCGCGGGAGACCGAGATCGCGTTGCTCGCTCGCACCCACTCCAACGCGGCGATCGCATCCCGGCTCGGTCTCAGCGTCCGCACGATCGAGAATCACATCCACAGTGCCCTGAAGAAGACGGGTGCCACGAACAGGCAGGAGCTCTTCCAGCTGATCAGCCGGTGAGCGCTCACGAGGACGCGCTGTCACTTCACCCGAACGGTCCCCGTTGCGACCTCGGCCAGCGGACGGGAGAAGACAAGTGCCGGCGCGGACGGGTCGCTCACGTTCAGGAACGAGAACGACTGGGCACCGGAGGGGTATTGTCCGCACCACGCGTAGTCGTAGGCCGCGACGTTCTGCGTGCCGCCCCAGGTGTACAGGCCGTCGTCGCGTGTCACCGCCCAGGTCGTACAGGCCGCCGTCCTGATCTCGCGGACGGCGACGTCGTCGAGGGCCGCGATGCGAGTGGGCAGGAGGACGCGTTCGGCAGGGATCCCTGTCGTGCACGGCACGGAACCGTCCAGATGGCGACCGATGGCCTGGCAGTAGTTGTTCACACCCCAGCCGTAGACGTCGCCGGCGGCGGTGATCGCCGTCACGCTCGTCAGGGTGGCGTTGTAGGAGCGGAACGTGGTCTGCTGCCCCGCGACGCTCACACGTCCGGGGGCGTATCGATAGGTCGGATCGAGACTCCACGTCGAGTCGGTGGTACTCGCGCGGCCAAGGAAGGCGTACCCGTTACGTGCGTCGTTGACAGCCCAGGTGAACAGGGCGCCGTTCTGGAGCAGGAAGCTCCCGGCCAGATCGAACATCGCGGCTTGGCGCACGGGGCAGGTGTCGTCGACGCGGTCGAGCTGCCCGAGGGTGCCGTCGCAGCCGGGCAGCACTTTGTCCTTCATCGCCGTGACGATCGCAACGTACGTGCGGTGTCGAGCCTGCGCCGTCGTCTGCACCTTCGGGTCGTAGACGAGGCCGTCGCCGGTGCGGTAGAGGTCGGGATAGGCCGCGAAGAGTGTGAGGTTTGCGCCCTCGTTCAAGGTCGGCGCGTAGGTGTGCACCTGTCCGGAGCTCAGTCCGTTCGAGTTGTCCCACCCCCAGGTGTAGATCAATCCATTGCGCCCGACGCCCAGACCCAGGTTCGCCCCGTTCCACACCGAGCGCCAACGGATCTTCCCCGCCGTGTCGGGACTGTCCGGCGTGCACCGCCCCGACCCAGGCGTCCAACACGTGTCGTTGGACACAATCGGCAACGGCGTGGCGACGTTGCGACCGTCCGGGCGGGCGATGTTGTCGATGCTTCCCCAGGTCCAGAGGTTGCCGTCGGTGTCGAGGGCGAGAATCTGGTTCTCGGTGCGCGCGATCCGCACGATTCCGCTGAGGACACGTCCGTCGGAGGTCACCACCAGCCCCGCGCGGTACTGCTCCCCCGGGGAGAGGCGCCCTCGACCGATCGAGTCGCGTCCCTTCTCACCGTTGAACGCGTTCTGCGCGGTGCCCCAGGTCCAGACCCGCCCCCGGTCATCGAGTGCGGCGTACCAGCTCTCGCCGATCGGATAGTGGAAGTCGGTGCTTCCTCCGACGGCGTCGATGATCCGGACGTCGTTCGGGATGGCGACCTTGGTCGGCGCGGAACCGTTCGAGGTTGTACCACCCGCCCCGTCTCCCGCGCGGCGATCACCCGACAGATAGAGCTCACCCGACTGTGTGATCCACAGCCCCGAGCCGCTGGCGGAGTTGAAGTACACCGGAGGCTCGTCGAGGCGTGCGGATGCGGTGACGAGACGTGACGCGGCATGGGTCGTGTCGGTGAAACCGGCGGAGGTCATCGCCACGGGTGTCAGCACCGCGAGCGCGACGGCAGTCAGGACAACAATTCTCTTCTGCACGGGATCTCTCTTCCTGAAGATCGCGTGGCCGGCGACGCGTCGTCGGCGGGCACCTGTCTGGCCGCGATCTCCCGGCGAATCTAGGGGTGGTCATCGGGCGCTAGGTGCCGCCGGGCACCGCCGCGATCGACGAGGGGCCGCGGGCTCGAGAAGATGAGTGGCGACCGCTACGCCCGCTGAGTGCTGTGAGGTGCCGGGGATCCTCCGCCCGTCGCCGCGCTCCACACCGCCCGAGAAACACGTTCCGCGCCGAGAAACCCCCGCTGCGGAGATGTCTCGGCGCGAAAGTGGTTTCTCGCTCAGCGCCGCGCGCCGTCCGCCGTCCCCCGCCGACCGGCGCCCGCCGGCGCGCTCAGGGGCGCACGGGCAGCGCCATCGCGCCGGTCATCTCGGCGCCCGGGGAGATCTCCGACCGCGCCGGGGGCACGTAGTCGCGCAGTCGCGCCAGCGCCTCGGTCGCCGCGGTGGCAACGACGAGCATGTCGGTATAACGGGGGTGTGTGAAGCCGCGGTCGCGCATGTTCGCGACGAAGGCGAGCAGCGGATCGAAGTAGCCCGCGACGTTGAGCAGGCCCACCGGCTTCTCGTGGATGCCGAGCTGCGCCCACGTCCACTGCTCGGTGAGCTCTTCGAGCGTGCCCGGCCCGCCGGGAAGGGCGAGGAAGGCGTCGGCGCGGTCGGCCATGAGCATCTTCCGCTCGTGCATCGTGTCCACGACGATCAGCTCGGTCAGATCCTCGTTGACGGCTTCGCGCGCCTGGAGAGCTCGCGGGATGATGCCCGTGACCTCCGCCCCCGCGGCGAGCGCGGCATCGGCGACCGTCCCCATCAGTCCCACGTGGCCCCCGCCGTACACGAGCGCCATGCCCGCCTGGCCGATCGCCGTGCCGACGGCGCGCGCCGCCTCGACATAGACCGGGTCGAATCCGGGCGAGGATCCGCAGAAGACCGTGACCGTGAAACGCGACATGCACAGACGCTAATCGGCGCGTGTTTCCACGACGTGCACGGGTGTTTCCATGCCGTGACAGGTCGGAAACATGGCCTGATTAGCGTGCAGAGCATGTCGCTCCTCGTCACTCACGCTCGTCTGATCACCGTCCCCGCCGGCACCGAGGACCCGGGCTACGTCGAGGACGGGTGGATGCTCGTGGGCGATGACGGCCGCATCGCCGCCCTCGGCGCGGGCACCCCGCCGGTCGGCACCGACGCCGACGAGACGCTCGACGTCGCGGGGGCGTTCGTCGCTCCCGGATTCGTGTCGAGCCACTCACACCTCTTCACGAGCGGTCTGCGTGGGCTCGGCGTGGACGACACCCTCTACGGCTGGTGCGACGCGATGCTCGGCACCACCGCCCACATGAGCGCCGATCAGCTCTACTGGGCGACGCTGCACGGCTCCCTCGACTTCCTGTCGAACGGTGTGACGACGGCGTACAACTTCACCGACCCGTTGCAGGCGTGGGAGCCGATGGTCGATGGCAAGCGCACGGGCACCGCGGGCCTGCGCGGGCTCGAGTACCACTGGCGTCAGGCGGAGGGCACGCGCGACTCCGGCATCCGCTTCGTGGATGCCGCCGGCATGGACGTCACCGCCGGAACTCCCGACGAGGTGTTCGACCGCTTCGCCGCCGAGGTCGCCCACACCCGCACGTTCGATGCGGACTACGCGCTCGGCTCGTCGATCATGGGCCAGGTGCAATGGTCTCCCCACCCGGATGCCGCGGCCTTCGAAGTCGAGGCGATGCGACGGTACGGGGTCACGAACCAGGCGCACTTCCTCGAGTCGCCCGAGGCCGTCGAGCACCAGCAGTCGAAGTTCGCGCTGTACCGCGACGCCGGAGCCCTCGAACTCGGACTCGTGTTCGGCCACTTCATCCAGACGACGCCGGAGATCATCGCGCAGTCGGTGGCCGGGGGCGCGGCGATGTCGTGGCAGCCGGCATCCAACGGTCGTCTCGCCTCGGGCACCGCGCTCGTACCCGAGATGCTCGCGATGGGGATGAAGGTGGGGGTCGGTCTCGACGACCAGGCCTGCACCGACGTCAGCGACCCGTGGCAGAACATGCGCATCGGCATCTACGCGCAGCGGGCGCGGACGAAGGACCCGCTGTCGATGATGCCCGAGCAGATGCTCCGGCTGCACACCCTCGGATCGGCCGAGATCATGGGTGTCGCCGATCGCGTCGGTTCGCTCGAGGTCGGCAAGTTCGCCGACTTCGTCGTGGTGGACCCCCGCCGTCCCGACGTCGGGCCGCTGTGGCACCCCGTGCGCTCGTACGTGCTGGCGATGAGCCCGCGCAATCTGAAGGCCGTCTACGTCGGCGGTCGTCTCGTGAACGCGGAGGGCATCTCGACCAACCCCCTCGCCGAGGAGGCGTCGGCGAAGGTGCACGAGCTGCCCGCCGCCGTGATCCCGCTGCGCGGCCACCCGCACTGAGCCCCTCTGCGCTGTCGCCCCCGCCCGGGCGAACTGCAAGGGATGCCGTGTGACGCGCGGCGCGGGCCCTCAGCGCCCGGTGGCCATGCCCATGCGGGCCAGCACGATGTTCTCCACGATCTGCACGAGGTTGTAGAGCACGAGCGTGATCAGGGTGATGAGGGCGATCGAGGTCCACAGCTGAGCGAACTGCGCCTGCGCGTTGAACTTCAGGATCGATCCGCCGATGCCGGTGCCGGTCGAGAGCCACTCCGCCAGCAGGGCACCGGTCACGGCTCCCGGCACCGATACGCGCGCTGCGGCGAACACCGACGGCAGCGCCCCGGGCAGGTTGACCTTGCGCAGCGCCGTGAACCGGCCGCCGCCGAAGACGTGCACGACGTCGAGGCTCTGCTGGCTGGCGCGGCTCAATCCGAACAGCACGTTGGCCAGGGCCGGGAAGAGCACCACCACGGTGCCGATGACGGCGACGGATGCCGGGGTGCCGCGCCCGGTGACGAGGATGATGACCGGAGCGATCGACACGAGCGGAATGGTGCGCAGCAGCAGTACGAGGGGCATGACGCCCGCCTCGATCGCCTTCGACAGGCTGAACGCGATGGCCAGGATGATCGCGACGATCATGCCGACGACGAATCCGATCCACGCGTCGAGCAGCGTCTGGCCGACGAGCGGGAACATCTGCGCCCGGTTGGCCTCCGCCTTGGGCGCGGTGACGAGGAACGTCCACACGTCCAGCGGACCCTTCGCGATGTAGGGCGAGATGCCGGTGAGGCTGACGATCGCCTGCCAGAGCAGCAGCAGGACCAGCAGCGTGATGCCGGCGTTGCCGAGCGAGCGTCGCAGGGTGCGCCGGAGCCCGCGCCGCCGCTCCGCGCGCAGGCGCGCGACGGCGATCGGGTCGGCCGTGCCGACGTGGGATGCCGCGGGCGTCGCCGGGGACGCGTCGATGACGTTCACACTCACACCGCCTTTCCGGCCACCCACGGGGTGACGAGTCTGATGAGAAGACCGAACAGTCCATAGGCGACGAGGGCGAACACGGCGCACAGGAGGAACACCGACCAGACGCCGGCGGAGTCGAGCTGGCCCTGCAGTCGGATCAGCGTCGGTCCGACGCCGGCCGTGATGGCGCCGAGGTATTCGCCGAGCACTGCGCCGAGGAAGGCGGTCGGCACGGCGATCTGCAACGCCGTGAGGATGGCGGGAAGCGCGGCGATGAGCCGTACCTTGCGCAACTGGGTCCATCGTCCGCCGCCGTAGACGCGCACGACGTCCAGCGCCGCCTTGTCGGCGGAGGTGAATCCGAGGATCGCGCCGACGACCGTCGTGAACACGCACACCAGGGCGGCGAGGAAGATCGCGGTCGCCGAGGGGTCGCCGGGGTTCTTGGCGCCGCCGAGGACGACGATCGAGATTCCTCCGACCGCGACGATCGGGAGGCAATAGGTGACGACCGCGATCTGCGTGATCACCGTCTCGGTGCGCGGGAAGACGAGCACGACCGTCGCCAGCAGCAGGGCGATGCCGTTGCCCCAGAGGTAGCCGATCGCCGCCGCGGTGATGGTCGGCTGGAACACGCCCCAGGCGCCCGCGATGTTGCCCTGCACGAACAGCCAGTCCACGACCGCCCACGGCGACGGGACGGGGGTGTAGCTCGTGCCGTCCGCCGGGCGGAAAGCGGTCAGCGAGAACAGCCACCACACGCCCACCAGGACGACGGCGCCGACGAGTCCCGCGACCCAGCCGGGCACGCGCACGCGAGCCACGGCTACGCCTCGGCCTCGGCGCGGCCGTCGTGTCCGAACAGCAGCTCGGAGGCGCGGTCGACGAGCGCGTGGAACTCGGGCGTGCGCATCATCTCGGGCGTGCGCGGGCGCGGCAGGTCGACCTCGATGATCTCCTTGACCCGCCCGGGCCGCGGCGACATAACGGCGACGCGGTCGGCGAGGAAGATCGCCTCGCTGATGCCGTGGGTCACCAGCAGCGTCGTCGCCGGCTTCTCGGTCCAGATGCGCAGCAGCTCGAGGTTGAGGTTCTGCCGGGTCATGTCGTCGAGGGCGCCGAAAGGTTCGTCCAGCAGCAGCACGGACGGCTTCAGGACGAGGGCGCGTGCGATCGACGCGCGCTGGCGCATGCCGCCCGACAGCTGGGCGGGCTTCGCGTCGGCGAAGTCGCGCAGACCGACGAGGTCGATCAGCTCGTCGACGTAGCCGCGGTCGACTTTGCGACCGGCGACCTCGAAGGGCAGCTCGATGTTCTTCCGGATGCTGCGCCACGGCAGCAGTGCGTGGTCTTGGAAGGCGATACCCAGCTCGCTCTTGGCGCGCAGCTGGTCGGGGGTCTCGCCGTCGACGAGCGCGACGCCGTCGGTCGGGTGATCCAGAGCGGCGAGGATGCGCAGGATCGTCGACTTGCCGCAGCCCGAGGGGCCGAGCAGAGCGAGGAACGAGCCCTTGTCGGTGTGCAGGTCGGTGCCCTGCAGCGCCTGCAGCGAACGTCCGCCGCGCAGCGTGAACGACTTGGAGACTCCGGAGATCTGGATGCCGGTGCCGGCGGCAGTCGCGCCGGCACCGGCATCCATCGTGGATGACACGGACATCTCGTTAGGGCAGGTACTTCTTGAGCTCGGGGTGCTCGGCATAGATCTCGTCGATGATCGACGTGTCGAACAGCTGGTCGGCCGTCAGCTCCCAGCCCGAGGCCTTCAGCGACGCGAGGGTCTGGCTCTTCAGGTCGTCCGAGATCGTGAACAGGCCGTTGGCCTGGGTCTCATCGGTCGAGATGAGCTTCGCCTGCGCCTCGATGCCGGCCTTGACCTTGGCGGGGTTCAGTTCGCCGAAGGTGAGGTCGCCGGCCGCGGCCGAGTCGTTGTAGTGCTTCGTGACGACCGTCACGGTGTCGTCGACGGGCTTGGTGAAGGTGTCGGTCCAGCCCTTGATCTCGGCGATGAGGAAGGCCTTCAGCAGGTCCTTGTGCTCGGCGAGGTACTGGTCGGTGACGGCGTACGACTCGGCGACGTAGGGCAGACCGTTCTCGGCATACGCGAGGTTGGTGGTCTGATAGCCGGCCATCGAGACCGTGATCGCCTCGTTGGTGAGGTAGGCCATGAAGCCGTCGACGTCGCCGTTCATGAGAGGGGTCGGATCGAAGTCGACGGGCACGATCGTCAGCTGGCTCTCCGAGATGCCGTTCGCGGCGAGGAGCGCCTTGAACACCGAGGCGTTGGAGTCCTGCACGCCGATCTTCTTGCCGATGAGGTCCTTCGGCGTCGCGATGTTGCCCTTGTCCTTCAGCGACAGGATCGTGAAGGGGTTCTTCTGGAAGGTCGTCGCGATGATCTTCAGCGGGGCGCTCTGCTCCGACACGGCGGCGCCGACGGACGCGGCATCGGTCAACGCCACCTGCACCGAGCCGGAAAGGAGCTTGGCGACACCCGTGTCGGGGCCGGCGACACCCGTCACCTTGGAGAAGCCCGCCTGGTCGTAGTAGCCGTTGTCGTAGGCGTAGAACTCGCCCGCGAACTCCTCGTTCTTGATCCACGAGTACTGCACGCTGATGTCGCCGTAGCTGGCGGCCTCACCGGATGCCGAGGGGCTCGCCGCCCCTCCGGACGAGGAACAGGCCGAGAGGGCGAGGGCTGCGGCGGTGGCGACCGCCAGAATGATTCCGCCGCGGCGGCGACGGCTGGAGCGTGAGTGCATCGGGTCTCCCGGGTGCTGTGTCTTGTGCTGTGGATGCAGAACGGGCTGCGGTGATTCTGGAGACGATAGGTGTCTCACATTTCCGGCGTTTGCCCGTTCGTGTTTCGGTGGTGTGACGCGAGGCGCCAGACACGGTCGCGGCGAAACGGCTGCTCGTAGGGTCGAGCGCCGAGTGCGCGGGCGATGGCATTGCCGATCGCCGGCGCCACGGGGTTGTACGGCGACTCGCTCATCGACTTCGCGCCGAAGGGTCCGAGGTCGTCGGCGGTGTCGGCGAAGTACACCTCGGTGTCGGGGACATCGCCGAACTGGGGCACCCGGTACAGCCGGAAGACGGGGGTGGTGACCTTGCCGTCCTCGACCATGACCTCTTCGTACAGGGCGCTGCCGATGCCCTGCGCCACCCCGCCCTCGATCTGTCCGCGGCACTGCGCGGGATTCATCACGAATCCGGCATCCGCCGACTGGATCGACTGCAGAATGCGGACGACGCCGGTGCGCGGGTCGACGGCGACGCGGACCGCGTGGACGTTGAACGCCAGCGAACGGTGCTCACCCAGCTCGCTGCCGTCGGCGGTGAGCTCGCCCTCCGCCGTCAGCTCGCCGAGTCGCACGACGCGAACCGGCGTGTATACGCCGTCAGGCATGAGTCGGGCCGCCGCGGCATCCGTGCCGGTCAGCTCGGCCGCACGGGCACGCATTCGCGCGGCGAGCGCGAGGCAGGCGGCGTGCAGCGCCTTGCCCGCGACGGTGATGCCGGCCGATGCGAACGCGCCCGTGTCGTGGGCGACGGCGTCGGTGTCGGCGTGCCAGAGCTCGATGCCGTCGGGGTCGGCACAGAGGTCGGTGACCGCGATCTGGCGGAGCACCGTCGTGGTGCCGTTGCCGAACTCGGCAGTGCCGGCTCGCAGCAGGTACGTGCCGTCGGCGCGGAGGGTCACGCTCGTGTGCGCGACGTGGCCGAAGGGCGCCATCGTGGCGATCATCGCCGCCGCGACCCCTTCGCCGACGAGCCATCCCTCAGGGGCCTGGACGCCGTTGCCGCGACGCAGCGCGGACTCGGCGAGGTCGAGGCACTGATCGAACCCGTAGCTGCCCCACACGAGGTCGTCGTGGCCCGGGTCGTCCTGCGGGGTGACGGCGTTGCGCCGGCGCAGCTCGAACGGGTCGATGCCCAGACGCTCCGACAGCTGGTCCATCGCCGACTCCACGCCGAGCACCACCTGGCCGAGCCCGTATCCGCGGAACGCGCCCGACGGCACGTTGTTCGTGTACACGACCTCCGCGTCGAGCCGTTTGAGCGGAACCCGGTAGATCGTCGTCGACTCGGCGAGGGAGTGGAACATCACGCCGCGCGAATGGTTGCCGTACGCACCCGTGTCGCTCAGCAGGTCGATCGCCATCGCGGTCAGGCGCCCCTCGGCATCCGCGCCGAGCGTGACGCTCACCCGCATCGGATGCCGGACGGCGGCCCGCTGGAACTCGTCGGCGCGGCTGAACTCGAACGCCACCGGGCGGCGGGTGCGCAGCACCGCGAGCGCGACGAGGTCCTCGGTGAACATCTCCTGCTTGCCACCGAATCCGCCCCCGAGGCGGGCCGTGTGCACGCGCACGCGGTCGCGGTCCAGGCCGAAGATGTGCGCGATCTCGTCGCGCGCCAGAAACGGCACCTGCGTCGAGGAGCGCAGCACCAGGCGGCCATCGTCGTCGAGCCAGCCGATCGACCCGTGGGTCTCCAGCTGCGCGTGCGTGACCCTCGCGGTCTGCCACGTCCCGGTCACCGTCACGGCGCTCGCGGCCAGGGCGGCCTCGAGCTCGGCGGCGTCGGGCCCGGCGTGCACGCTCGCGATGACGTTGCGCTCCGCTTCGTCGACGCGGTCGGCCGGCGTGCGGTCGGGGTGCAGCAGCGGAGCGCCGGGGCGGCGCGCCTCGTCCGGGTCGAAGACGGCGGGGAGGGGCTCGTAGTCCACGCGGACGAGCCGGCACGCCTCGTCCGCGGCCTCGGCGGTCTCGGCGACCACCGCGGCGACCCGCTGTCCGATGTGGCGGACCACGTCGTCGAGCATGCGGGTGTCGTCGGGATCGTCGGTGCGGTGCTCATGCCGCCCGGTGGAATAGCGCACGTCGGGGACGTCGGCGTGCGTGAAGATCGCGACGACGCCGGGCACGGCGAGGGCGGCCGCGGTGTCGATCGCCGTGATGCGCGCGTGCGCGTGAGGGCTCGTGAGCAGCCGCAGCACGAGGGCGTCGGCCGCCGGGTGACCCGGCTCGAGATCGAAGGTGAAGCTCTCGCGCCCCTGCGTCAGCCGCGGGCCGGCGGCAGGCACGACAGAGCGGCCGACGACGCCCGGTTCGGATGCCGCGGCATCCGCCCCGCCTCGCTGTGCCGACCGCCCCGTCTCGCGCACCGCGGTCATGATCGCCTCGCGGATCGGGCGATACCCCGTGCAGCGGCAGAGGTTGCCCTTCATGCGACGGTCGAGGTCGTCGAGGTCGCTCTCGCAGAGCGTCGACGCCGTCACGCTCATCCCCGGCGTGCAGAACCCGCACTGGAAGCCGAAGCCGTTCGCCAACGCCTCCTGCAGCGGATGCAGCTCATCGCCCGGTGCGAGTCCGGCCGCCGTGGTGACGTGTCGACCCTCGACACGACCGGCGGGAATGAGGCAGGAGTGCACGGGCTCGCCGTCCAGCAGCACGGTGCAGGCGCCGCAGTCGCCCGCGTCGCAACCCTTCTTGACCTCGGTGTGGCCCGTCTCGCGCAGGAGGGTGCGCAGGCACTGGCCCGGACGCGGCTCGGCATCCACCTCGGCGCCGTCGACGACCCACTTCATGCGAGCTCCCTTCGGATGTCCTCCGCGAGCGCGGCGGCGACACCGCGACGCCAGTCGGCCGACCCGAGCGGGTCGGTGTAGTACCCCGGGGATTCCTCGATGGCGGCGGCGAGGGTCGCGGCATTCGGCAGCGCGGTGAAGCGCAGCACCGTGGGACGCCAGGTCGCCGCCGTCACACCGAAGACACTGGCGCCGTCGGGGTCGACCCGGCCCGTGACGACGGCTCCCGAGCGGCCGTGCTCGGCCAGGGCGATCTTGCGCAGCGCGGCGCGCGAGCGCAGCGCGTGGGCGGGCAGGCGGATCGCGCGCAGCACCTCGCCCCGCGCGAGAGACGTCGTTCCATTGCCCGTCACGAGCTCGGCGACGGGCAGCTCGCGGTCGCCGTCGTCGCTCCAGATCTCGGCGACGCCGTCGAGCCCGGCACACAGCGACACCATCGCGCCCGCCGCGAAAGCGCGGCAGACGTTGCCGCCGACGGTGGCGGTGTTCCAGATCTTGAACGAGGCGAGGAGGGCGTTCGCGGCATCCGGGATGATCGAGGCGGCCGTCCACGGTGCCGGGGCCTTCTGCGCGAACGCGACGAGGCGTGCGATGGTGCACGTCGCGGCGATGCGCAGACCCTCGGCATCGGCGTCGAGGTCGGCCCAGCCCATGCCGGTGAGGTCGACGAACCCGGTCGTTGCGGGCTGCGGCTCGCTCATCAGCCAGGTGCCGCCCGCCATGATCGTCTCGCCCTCGGCGAGCCGGAGGTCGTCACGGGTGCGCGCCGTCCGGAACGAGCGCACGGTGGTGATGTCCATGTGTCGCTCCGATCTGGGTCACGTCCCGTCCGCGGCGTCGGGTGCGCGGGCCGGATCGGGTTCGAGTGAAACAGAGTGCCGTTTCGCCCGTGTTTCACGCGCACGCAACAGGCCCGCAACGAGCGGCGATTACGGTGACGACCATGCGCGAGATCCTGTCCCCGGCAGCCCAGTGGGTGCGCGAGGGGCGCGTGTTCGCGATCGCGACGGTGGTCGCGGTTTCCGGCAGCGCGCCGCGGCCCGTCGGGGCGAGCATGATCGTCTCGGATGCCGGGGTGTTCGGGAACGTGTCCGGCGGCTGCGTCGAGGGGGCCGTGTACGAGCGCTGTCTCGACGCGATCGTCACCGGCGCGGTGTCCATCGACAGCTTCGGCTACAGCGACGGCGAGGGCTTTGCCGCGGGATTGACCTGCGGGGGAGCGGTCGACGTGCTCGTGCGCCCCGTGTCGCCCGGCAGCGCCGCGGCGGCCCAGCTCGCACTGCTGGCCGAGCGGGATGCCGCGGGCATCCCCACCCGCTTCCGGCTCGTCACGTCGGGGGCGCTGCGCGGACAGGGGACGGTGCGGGACGGGTCCGCGCCCGCGTTCGAAGCGGATGCCGCCGCGATCGTCGTCGAGGTCGGCGCGCGCCCGCGACTCATCGTGGTCGGCGCCGTGGAGTTCGCCGTCGCCCTCGCGCGGCTCGGCACGGCGATGGGACACCGCGTGAGCGTGGTCGATCCCCGAGATCTCTTCGCCACCGCCGACCGCTTTCCCGGCGCGGAGGTCGTGGTCGACTGGCCCGACCGCTATCTCGCCGCCGAGAGGCTCGAGGCGGGCACGGCGATCTGCGTCCTGAGTCACGATCCGCGACTGGACGTCCCGGCACTCCGGGTCGCGCTCGGCTCGCCCGCCGATTACGTGGGAGCCATGGGCAGCCGCCGCACCCACGACGATCGCCTCCGCCGCCTCCGCGAGGCCGGCGTGGGCACCGCCGCTCTCGCTCGCCTGCGCTCGCCGATCGGGCTCGATCTGGGTGGCGTGTCGGCGGAGGAGACCGCGCTGTCGATCCTCGCCGAGATCATCGCCGATCGTCGGGGCGGGTCGGGTGCACGGTTGTCGGGTCTGGCCGGACCCGTCCACGCCGCCGCTCGCGGCGGGGGGCAGGCGGTGACCGTGCCGGCGAGCCCCGCGGTCTGCGCGCCGATCAGCGCTGTCGGCCGGGCGCCCGCCGGGCGTTCATGACGGTCTGCGGGGTCGTCCTCGCGGCGGGCGCCGGCACCCGCTTCGGTGGCCCGAAGGCGCTGGCCCGCACCGCCGCGGGAGAGTCGTGGCTGGTGCTCGCCGTCGGCACGCTGCGCGCCGCCGGGTGCGTCCCGGTCGTCGTCGTGCTGGGCACCGGCGCCGACGAGGCGGAACCGCTCGTCCCGACGGGAACGGTCGTGGTGCGCGTCGCGGACGGGTGCCGCGAGCTGTCGGCATCCGTCCGTGCCGGGCTCGAGGCTGCCGCCGGTTCGAGCGCCGTCGCCGCGCTCGTGGTTCCCGTGGACGTGCCGGAGCTGCCGGCATCCGCGTGCCGTCGGGTGATGCGGCGTGCCGACGGCGACGCGCTCCGGCAGGCCGCGTACCGTGGCCGCCCGGGTCATCCGGTGCTGATCGGCCGGGCGCACTGGCCGCGGGTCGCCGGCGAGCTGGCCGGTGACAGGGGTGCCGGCGCCTACCTGCGCGCGCACGGCGCCGAGCGCGTGGAGTGCGCCGACCTGTGGCACGGCCGCGACCGGGATACCCGCGACTGACGCCGCGCCCGCGGTCCACCCACCGTCGCCATTGCCCTGTACGCCGCGCCGAGCGAGGCGGTAGCCTCGCGGCACGGCACCGGCTCACCCACCAGGAGGCGTCATGATTCCCGAGATCAACTATTGGGCCGTGCTCATCGGCACGGTTCTCAGCATGGCGCTGGGCGCCGTCTGGTACTCGCCGGCGCTCTTCGTCGACCGGTGGGCACGCCTGGCCCGCATCGACATGAGCGCACGTCGCGGCTCGCCCGCGATTCCGCTGATCGTGTCGGCGGTCGTGACGTTCCTCACGGCGTGGGTGCTGGCGGGCTCGGTCGCGATCGCGTGGCACTTCTACGGCGGCGGCTACCTCGCCTCGGCGCTCGTGACAGCGGTCACGCTCTGGGCCGGTTTCACCGCGGCGCGGGTCATCACCCACGACGCGTTCGAAGGGCGCCCGTCGCAGCTGACGGTGCTCACGATCGGATTCGAGCTGACATCGGTGCTGCTGATGGCGCTCGTCATCGGACTCTGGCCGCCGATCGGAACCGTCTGACTCAGGCGGCGGCGCCCACCACGGCGGCGATCGCCGAGGTGAAGAAGCCCAGGCCGTCCACGCCCGAGCGCATCGCGTCGGGGGTGTTCGGGCCGAAGCCCGGCTCCACCGCGTGCTCGGGGTGGGGCATGAGGCCGACGACGTTGCCGTGCTCGTTCGTGAGACCCGCGATGTCGTCCAGCGAGCCGTTGGGGTTCACGCCGAGGTAGCGGAACGCGACGAGTCCGTCGCCCTCGATCCGCTTCAGCGTCTCGGCCGAGCAGATGTAGCCGCCGTCCGCGTTCTTGAGGGGGATCGTGATCTCCTGGCCGGTCTCGAACGCCGAGGTCCACGCGGTCGACGCGTTCTCCACGCGCAGGCGCTGGTCGCGCCGGATGAACTGCTGGTGGGCGTTGCGGATCAGACCGCCCGGCAGCAGATGAGCCTCCACGAGCATCTGGAAGCCGTTGCAGATGCCCAGCACGGGCATGCCCTTGGCGGCCGCGTCCTTCACCTCGGTCATGATCGGGGCGAGCGCGGCGATCGCACCGGCGCGCAGGTAGTCGCCGTAGCTGAAGCCACCCGGCAGGACGAGCGCGTCGACGCCCTCGAGGTCGTGCGACCCGTGCCAGAGGGCGACGGGCTCGGCGCCCGCGAGGCGGATCGCCCGCTGGGCGTCGCCGTCGTCGAGCGAGCCCGGAAAGGTGATGACGCCGATGCGTGCGGTCATTCGACGACCTCGATGCCCACGACGTCCTCGATCACCGCGTTGGAGAGCACCTCGTCGGCCAGGGTGCGCACCGTCTCGAGGGTCTTCTCGTCGGCGACGTCGACGGTGAGCTCGAAGCGCTTGCCGATGCGGACGGCCGAGAAGCCCTCCACGCCGAGGCGGCCGAGGGCGCCGGCGACGGCCTTGCCCTGCGGGTCCAGCAGTTCGGCCTTGGGCATGACATCGACGACGATGGTGGGCATTCGGTCCTCCTGAGGGCCGCCTGACGGCCGCGGGGTCGTCCCGCCGACGGATGCCGGAGTCGGCGCGCCACGGGAGGGAAGGGGTCGCCCACAGTCTACGGGCATCCCGCCCTCGGCATCCGTTGCCAGCGCGACGCCGGGCGACGCGGACGCCGGCGAATTGCCACGGCCGCCGTTACGCAACTGTGATCGGCTCATGGGAGCGCTCCCTTGCATTCCTGGGAGCGATCCCATAACGTCGTCGGTGTCCGGTGAGAGCGCTCCCATTCCGATAGCGACGCGGCAACGCGGGGAGACGGGAACGCAACCCACGCACCTGAAACACATCCACAAAGGAGTGACACGTGAACACACGCGCACTGCGGCGCATCGGCCTCGTGGCCGGCGTCGCGACCACCTCCGCCCTCGTCCTCGCCGGCTGCGCCGGTGGCGGCGGCGGAGCAGCCACGGCCGACCCCAACGAGAAGGTCACCCTGACCGTTGCGACCTTCAACGACTTCGGATACTCGGACGCCCTGTTCGCCGAGTACACGAAGGAGCACCCGAACGTCACGATCGTGCACAACAAGGCGGCCACGAGCAACGACGCGCGCGCCAACTACTTCCAGAAGCTCGGCAAGACCGGCCTCGCCGACATCGAGGCCATCGAGGTCGACTGGCTGCCCGAGGTCATGAAGTACTCCGACCTGCTCGCGCCCGTTCCCGCCGACCTGAAGAGCCGCTGGCTGGACTGGAAGACCAAAGCCGCCACCGACCCCAAGGGCAACCTCATCGGCTATGGCACCGACATCGGCCCCGAGGGCGTCTGCTACCGCTCCGACCTGTTCGCCGCGGCGGGACTGCCGACCGACCGCGAGTCGGTCGCGAAGCTGCTCACCGGCGACTGGAAGACCTACTTCGACACCGGTGCCAAGTACACCGCCGCGACCGGAAAGGCGTTCTTCGACTCCGCCGGCGGCACCTACCAGGGCATGATCAACCAGGTCGAGGCCGCGTACGAGAACCCCTCGGACGGCAAGATCACGATCGACCCGCAGGTCGAGACGATCTACAACCAGGTGCTCGACGCCGCCAAGACGCAGTCCGCCCACCTCAGCCAGTGGTCCGACGACTGGATGGCCGGCCTGTCCAACGGCTCGTTCGCGACGATGCTCTGCCCGGGCTGGATGCTCGGTGTCATCTCCGGCAACGCCAAGGACGTCAAGGGCTGGGACATCGCCAACGTCTTCCCCGGCGGCGGCGGTAACTGGGGCGGTTCGTACCTGACCGTCCCCGCCAACGGCAAGAACGTCGCGGCTGCCCAGCAGCTCGCCGACTGGCTGACCAGCCCCGACACGCAGCTCAAGGCGTTCGAGGCGGCCGGCACGTTCCCGAGCCAGGTCGACGCGATGAAGTCCGACACGCTGCTGAGCTCGAAGAACGAGTTCTTCAACAACGCTCCGGTGGGCCAGATCCTCACCGACCGCGCCAACGCGGTCACCGTCTCGCCCTTCAAGGGCCAGTTCTACTTCCAGATCAACGACGCGATGCAGAAGGCTCTGACCCGCGTCGAAGAGGGAACGCAGGACAAGGCCGCCTCGTGGGCGCAGTGGCAGACGGAAGTCGCCGCCATCAAGTAAGGACGACGGCAGACATGTGACAGCGGGCCCGGGGGACCCTCCCGGGCCCGCTCCCTGCCTCAACCACGAGATCGAAGGACTGAAGAGTGGACACCACCAGAACCTCCACGCGCGTGCGCGGCACCGCCGCCATCGCCGCGCGTCAGCCGAAACGGATCGGCTTCGGCAGCCGGCTGAGCTCGTGGGACCTCAAGCTCTCGCCGTACCTGTACATCTCCCCGTTCTTCATCCTGTTCCTCGTCGTCGGGCTCTTCCCGATCGGGTACACCGCGGTGATCTCCTTCATGGACTGGGACCTGGTGCGAAACTCCGGCACGTTCGTCGGGTTCGACCAGTACGCCACCGTGATCTCCGACCCGAAGTTCTGGGCGGCGCTGCGCAACACCTTCAGCATCTTCCTGCTGTCGTCGGTGCCGCAGCTCATCGCCGCCGTGTTCATCGCGGCGTTGCTGGATCAGAACATCCGCGCCAAGACCTTCTGGCGCATGGGCGTGCTCGTCCCGTACGTCATGGCCCCGGTCGCCGTGGCCCTGATCTTCTCGAACATGTTCGGTGACCAGTACGGCATCATCAACACCTGGCTGAGCAGCATCGGGCTGCCTCCCGTCATGTGGCATTCCGACACCTTCGCCAGCCACATCGCGATCGCCACGATGGTGAACTTCCGGTGGACCGGCTACAACACCCTCATCCTGCTGGCGGCGATGCAGGCCATCCCGCGCGACTACTACGAGGCCGCGACGGTGGACGGCGCCGGAAAGGTGCGCCAGTTCTTCGCGATCACCCTGCCGAGCCTGCGCCCCACCCTGATCTTCGTCATCATCACGTCCACGATCGGTGGCCTGCAGATCTTCGACGAGCCGCGCATGTACGACCAGACCGGCACCGGCGGCGCGAACAACCAGTGGCTGACGATCTCGCTCTGGCTCTACGACCTCGGCTGGGGCCAGTGGAACCTGGGCCGCGCCGCCGCGCTGGCCTGGATCCTCTTCATCATCATCCTGGTGATCGGCGTCATCAACCTCTTCATCACCCGCAACCTGGTGCGCGACGAAGGAAGCCGCAACACCCTCACCCGGGCACAGATGCGCGCCGCCCGACGCGCAGCCCGTGCCGCGGTCGCCGCCGATCGCGCGGCGGCATCCGAACCCCGTCGCACGAACGAATCAGCGGAGGTGACGCGATGAGCGTCCTCAACGAACAGGCCGTCCCCGTCGTCGACGACGCGCTGCCGACCCCGGGCCGGGGCGAGAAGAAGCGTCGTCCGCGCCACGTCAAAGGCACCCGCCCGGGCTGGATCGTCTACGCCTGCCTCGCCGCCGTGCTCGTCGGCAGCCTCTTCCCCTTCTACTGGTCGCTGCTGATCGGCTCCGGCGACTCGTACACGATCCGCGACCCCAACATGTCGTGGATCCCGGGCGGCAACTTCTTCGCCAACGCCGCGAAGGTCATGAACGATCCGGCCGTGAACTTCTGGATGGCCCTGTGGAACTCGATCATCAGCTCCGGCCTGATCGCCATCTCGGTCGTGTTTTTCTCCACGCTCGCAGGCTGGGCGTTCGCCAAGCTGAAGTTCAAGGGATCGAGCTGGCTGCTCGTCTTCGTCATCGCGACGATGGCCGTCCCCACCCAGCTCGGCGTCGTGCCGCTGTACATCCTGTTCAGCGACATGGGCTGGACCGGTCAGCTCGGCGCGATCATCGTGCCCGCCCTCGTGAGCGCGTTCGGCGTGTTCTGGATGACGCAGTACCTGCGCCAGGCGGTGCCCGACGAGCTGATCGAGGCGGCCCGCGTAGACGGGGCGAGCTCGTTCCGCACCTTCCTCACCGTCGGCCTGCCGGCCGCGCGGCCCGCCGCTGCCATGCTTGCGCTGTTCACCTTCGTGTCGGCGTGGAACAACTTCTTCTGGCCGTTCATCGTTCTCGACCGGCAGAACCCGACGCTGCCCGTGGCGCTGTCGCTGCTGCAGTCCAACTACTTCATCGACTACTCGATCGTGCTCGCGGGCGTGCTTCTGGCCACGATTCCGCTGCTGATCCTGTTCGTCTTCGCCGGCAAGCAGCTGGTCAGTGGCATCATGCAAGGCGCGGTCAAGGGCTGAGCGCCCGGCCGCTTCAGAAAGGTCGACTCATGACAGAGTTCTCCCGCTCCTTCCCGGAGGGCTTCCTCTTCGGCGCGGCCACCGCCGCGTACCAGATCGAAGGCGCCGCTTTCGAGGACGGTCGCACGGCATCCATCTGGGACGCGTTCAGCCGCGTGCCCGGCGCCGTGATCGCCGCCGACAACGGTGATGTCGCGTGCGATCACTACCACCGCTTCCGCGACGACGTGTCCCTCATGAAGGACCTCGGGCTCGACACGTATCGCTTCTCGGTCTCGTGGTCGCGGGTGCGTCCCGACGGGGGGCCGGTCAACCGCAAGGGGCTCGACTTCTACGAGCGCCTGGTCGACGAGCTGCGGGCCAACGACATCCTGCCGTGGCTCACGCTGTATCACTGGGACATGCCGCAGGCGATCGAGGAGAAGGGCGGCTGGACCGTCCGTTCCACGAGCGAGCAGTTCCTCGAGTACGCGCTGAGCGTTCACGACGCGCTGGGCGACCGGGTGCAGAACTGGACGACGCTCAACGAGCCCTGGTGCTCGTCCTTCCTGAGCTACACCGCGGGCATCCACGCGCCGGGCCGCTACAGCGTGACCGATGGCGTGCTCGCCGCCCACCACCTCATGCTCGGCCATGGGGCGGTCGTGCGCGAGCTGCGTGAGCGCGACGCCGATCTGCGCCTCGGCATCACGCTGAACCTCACGGTGGCCGACGCCGTCGACCCCGCGGATGCCGCGGATGCCGATGCTGCCCGCCGCATCGACGGGCAGTTCAACCGGTGGTTCCTCGCCCCGATCTTCCGCGGCGCGTACCCCGCCGATGTGATCGAGGACATCCGCGCCGTCGCGCCCGAGGCCATCGACGCGCTCGAGGCGGCGAATCAGCCGGGCGACCTGAACACCATCTCGCAGCCGCTGGACGCGCTCGGGGTGAACTACTACCACGGCGAGTTCGTGGGTGGCGCACCCGACCCGCAGCCACCGCTGCCGGGCGATGCGCCGACCGACCGGCCCGCGGCATCCCCCTTCCCGTCGCACGAGGGCATCTACTGGCACGATCGCGGTCTGCCGCGCACCAACATGCACTGGGAGGTGCAGCCCGAGGGGCTGACGCGTCTGCTGCAGCGCGTCTGGGCCGAGTACGCCCAGCCGGCCGGCACCGCCCTGTACGTCACCGAGAACGGCGCTTCCTACGACGACGAGCTCGTCGTCGAGGACGGCGTCGCCCGCGTGCACGACCTCGAGCGCACGCAGTTCCTGCTCGCCCATCTGGACGCGATCCTCGACGCCGCCGATGCGGGCGTGGATGTGCGGGGCTACTTCTACTGGTCGCTCCTGGACAACTTCGAGTGGGCGTGGGGATACGCCAAGCGCTTCGGGATCGTCCACGTCGATTACGACACCCAGGTGCGCACCGCGAAAGACAGCGCGCTGGAGTATCGTCGGGTCATCGCCGCCCGCGCACTCGACGACGCGGCGGTTCCGGTCTCCGGGGCCGTCCCGCATCCCGGCGCACCGATCTCGACTCTTCAGAGGTAGCCCGTGACCATCGACACCCCGCGCGTCGCCCCGACGATCGAAGAGGTCGCGGCCGCCGCGGGAGTGTCGCGGTCGACCGTCTCCCGCGTCGTCAACGGCTCCACGGCCGTGAGCCCGGCGGCTCTGGAAGCGGTGCGGCGCGCCATCGCGGACCTGAACTACGTGCCCAACCGTGCCGCGCGCTCGCTCGCGAGCCGCGCCACGATGGCGATCGCACTCGTCGTGCCCGAGGACACCACCCGGTTCTTCGGCGACCCGTTCTTCGCCTCGGTCGTGTCGGGAATCAACACGCGGCTCAGCCGGTCGGAGTACGTGCTCAACCTGATCATCGCGAGCGACGATCCGGGTGACAAGACCTCGGCATACGTGCGCAGCGGCGCCGTCGACGGTGCGATCGTCGTCTCGCACCACACGAGCGACACGTTCATCGACCGCATCGCGCACGTCGTGCCGGTCGTCTACGGCGGCCGTCCCGTGCGGGAGCGCGAACGCGACTACTACGTCGACGTCGACAACGTCGCCGGCGGACGCGAGGCGACCGAGTATCTGATCGGTCGAGGCTTCCGCCGCATCGCGACGATCGCCGGCCCTGTCACGATGCCGGCCGGCATCGACCGTCTCGTGGGCTTTCGCGATGCGCTCTCCGCCGCCGGGCTCGAGCCGGTCGCCGAGGAGGACGGCAACTTCACGGCCGACGGCGGCTCGGCCGCGATGCAGCGGATCCTCGATGCGGGAGTGGAGTTCGACGCGCTCTTCGTCGCGAGCGATCTGATGGCTCGCGGTGCGCTCGCGGCGCTCGGGCGCGCGGGCATCCGCGTTCCCGAGGACGTCGCGATCGTGGGCTTCGACGACTCGCCCGTCGCGCGCACCGTCAGCCCGCAGCTCACGACGATCCGCCAGCCCTCCCACGAGCAGGGGGAGCGCATGGCTGACATGCTGCTGTCGATCCTCTCCGGCGGCACGCCCGACCGTGTGACGATCCTGCCGACGGAGCTCATCGTCCGCGACTCCGCCTGACCCCGGCATCCGCGGGGCGCCGCGTCGCTCGGCGCCGCCCCGCGTCCGTCGATCCGGCGCCGAGCGTCAGCCGACGTTCTCGGGGTCGCCGCCGAGCGGGCCGATGGGCACGATCGGCCCGCCGTCATCCGCGCCGGTCTTGCGCGCCCGGGCGATGGCGTTGCCGAGGTGGTAGATGACGAGAGCGGCCACGGTGCCCAGGACGATGGCGCCGAAGCTGAGCGTTCCGAGGTTCATCGTGAAGCCCGCGATCGCGATGACGAAGGCCACGGCGACCGTGTACTGGTTGACCGGGCGGGAGAAGTCCACCTGGTTGTCGACCCAGATCTTGATGCCGATGACGCCGATGAGGCCGTAGAGCGCGGTCGTCACGCCGCCGAGCACGCCCGCGGGCATCGCGAAGATCACTGCGCCGATCTTCGGGGAGAAGGCCAGCAGGATCGCCACGGTGCCGGCGACCCAGTAGGCCGCCGTCGAGTACACACGGGTTGCGGCCATGACGCCGATGTTCTCGCCGTAGGTGGTCGTTCCCGAGCCTCCGCCCAAGCCCGCGATGGTGGTCGCCAGGCCGTCGGCGATCAGCGCGCGACCGGTGCGTTTGTTGATCGAGGGGTCGGCGGTCATGGTGGCGACACCGCGCACGTGGCCCACGTTCTCGGCGATCAGCACGAGGATCACGGGCAGGAACATCGGCAGCATCGCCCAGGCGTGCGCGTCGCCGAACGCGGGCAGGTGGAACTGGGGGAGGCCGACCCACGCGGCATCCGCGACGCCGTCCCATTTCACGCGACCCATCAGCGCGGCCACGACGTAGCCGACGACGACGCCGAGGAAGATCGAGATGCGCCCCAGGAAGCCGCGGAAGAACACGGCGAACAGGATGCAGGCGGCCAGCGTGATGCCGCCGAGCAGCGCGTCCTGCTGGAAGTTCGTCCAGGCCACGGGCGCGAGGTTCAGGCCGATCAGGGCCACGATCGCGCCGGAGACGACCGGGGGCATGAGCTTCTCGATCCAGCCGGTGCCGGTGGCCTGCACGAGCAGCCCGATGCCGGCCAGCAGCACGCCGGCGACGAACACGCCGAGAAGGGCCTGACTGATCTGCTCGCCGGTCTCCAGCGCCTTGCCGCCGCCCGGGCCGAGGGCGAGGATCGGCGCGATGAACGCGAACGAGCTGCCGAGGTAGCTGGGCAGGCGGTTGCCGGTGAGGACCAGGAACAGCAGGGTGCCGATGCCGGAGAACAGCAGCGTGGTCGAGACCGGGAACCCGGTGAGCAGCGGCACGAGGAATGTCGCACCGAACATGGCGACCACGTGCTGGGCACCGATCGCGATGGTCGCCGGCCAGCCGAGGCGTTCGTGCGGCTTGACGACGGCGCCGGGCTCGACGGTGCGGCCGTCTCCGTGCTGAGTCCAGATGGGCATGGTCGTGCTCCTTCTTCGGCGGTGCGGTCGGCGAAACGGCGGGGGATGGGGCGGGCGGCGGATGCCCAGGTCAGGCTACCTGGGAGCGGGCTGTGAGCCGCGCACGCGCGCCGTGAAAGAGCGCTCCCGTCTCAGTTGCGCTCGCCCCGCGGCAGATGCTGAGGTGTCACGGCCTGTCGAGTGGCGTCCAGCACCGATCCGAGATCGTCGAAACGCAGCTGCCCGACCCGCAGGAAGAGGAAGTCGACCACGGCGAGCTGCGCCATGCGGCTGGCCAGCGCCGCCGCGCGTAGCGTCGCCTCCCGGGCGGGCGTGCGCAGCACGAGGTCGCAGGCGCCGGCGAGCGCCGAGTCGGGGTCGCCGGTCACGGCGACGGTCAGGGCTCCCGTGCGGGCGGCGACCTCGACCGCGTGCAGCACGTCGCGGGTGCCCCCACTGAACGAGAAGGCGATGACGACGGCGTCGGTGCCGGCGAGCGCAGCGTGCACGAGCTGCAGATGCGTGTCGGGCGCGTTCAGGCAGTTCACGCCGATGCGCTGCAGCTTCTGCGACAGGTCGCCGGCGGCCAGACCCGACGCGCCCACGCCGACGGCGATCACGCGCGCACCCGCGGCGATGCGCCCGGCGACCTCCTCCAGCGCCGCGAGGTCGATCAGCCGCGCCGTCTGTTCGATCGTGCGCGCCTCGTGGAAGGCGACTTTGGAGACCATGTCGGACAGCGAGTCCGACGGGTTCAGCTGCCCTTCGGCGATGTCCGAACGCTCGAGGTCGGCGGCGTTGCGCGACAGCTCCTGCGCCAGCTGCATGCGCAGTGCCGGAAACCCGGCGAAGCCGAGCGCTTTGGAGAAGCGCACGACCGAGGCCTGGGAGACGCCGGCGTGGTCGGCGAGTTCGGCCACGGTCGCGTTGACGACGGCATCCGGATCGTGCAGCACGATCGTGGCGACCCGGGACTCCGCTGGACGCAGACGCGGCACGGCCGTGCGGATCGTCTCGATGACGTCGCCGTCCATGTCGCCTCCCGGGTCTGCGTCAGTCTCCCACGCTTCATGAAATCATGCTTCACATTTGATCGGCTTTGTGAAATAGTCATTCACGCCCACGAAACCGCGCGGGACCGCCATCGACGAGGAGGCCGCATGACCGCTCCCGTGTCCGCCGTCACCACGGAACAGCAGAACCCGCGCACCCGGGCGCTCGACGCCATGAGCGTCACCGAGCTGCTCACCGCGATGAACGACGAGGACCGCCGCGTGCCCGTGGCCGTCGCCGCCGCGATCGGACAGATCGCCCGTGCGGTCGATCTCGCCGTCGCCGCCCTCGGCGCCGGCGGCCGGCTCATCTACCTGGGCGCCGGCACGAGCGGACGGCTCGGGGTGCTGGATGCCGCGGAGTGCCCGCCCACCTTCGGCACCGATCCGGGACAGGTGCGGGGGGTGCTCGCGGGTGGGCGCGCCGCCATGTTCGAGGCCGTGGAGAACGCCGAAGACTCCGTCGAGTTCGCCGTCGCCGACCTGCAGGCCATCGAACTGAGCGCTGCCGACGTCGTCGTGGGAATCGCCGCCTCCGGCCGCACGCCCTACGTCATCGGCGGCCTCGACCACGCGCGCGCGATCGGCGCGGCGACGGTGGCCCTTGCCGCCAACCCGAATGCCGAGATCAGCGAGCATGCCGACGTCGCGATCGAGATCGACAACGGTCCCGAAGTGCTCACCGGTTCCACTCGGCTGAAGGCGGGCACGAGTCAGAAGCTGGTGCTGAACATGATCTCCACGGCGACGATGGTGCGCCTCGGCAAGGTCTACGGCAATCTCATGGTCGATGTCCGCCCGACCAACGAGAAGCTCGTCGACCGCGCAGTCCGCATCGTGCAGGCCGCCACCGGATGCGACCGCTCACGCGCCGAGAGCGCACTGGCCGACGCCGACGGCCACGCGAAGACCGCCATCGTGGCGATCCTCTGCGGAATCGGCGCCGCGGCCGCCCGCGAACGACTCGCGGACGCGCACGGCTTCGTCCGCGCCGCCATCGACGACGCGGCCCCCGCCGGCCCCGCCCCCACCGACCAGCGCTAGTCGCCCCGGACATCACGAAAGGAATCACCGTGGATTACCCGAAACTCAGCCGCGACATCCTCCCGCTCGTCGGCGGCGGCGAGAACATCTCGTCGTTCACCAACTGCATGACCCGCCTGCGGCTCGAGATCATCGATCCCTCCCGCGTCGACGTCGACGCGATCAAGAAGCTCGACGGCGTGATGGGCGTGGTCGACGGCGACCAGCTGCAGGTCGTCGTGGGCCCCGGTCACGCCCAGCGCCTGCGCGACGCGTTCGCGGCGGAGAGCGGGCAGCAGGGCACCGCGCCGGTGGATGCCGACGATGAGGCCCCGCTGAGCGCGGCGGCCGATCTGCGCGCACTGCAGACGAAGAACACCCAGAAGGTGAAGGCGCGCCAGAAGACCGGTGTGCACTCGCTGTTCCGCCACATCGGCAACATCTTCATCCCGATCATCCCCGGCTTCATCGCGTGCGGTCTCATCGTCGCGATCGCGAACGTCTGGAAGCTGATCGCCCCCGGCGTCGCCCTGAACCCCTGGTTCCTCGCGTTCGCCGCGCTGGGTTCGATCGTCGTGGGGGCCCTGAATCTGCTGGTGGGCTACAACACCGCGAAGGAGTTCGGCGGCACCCCCGTGCTCGGCCTCATCGCCGGCGCCGTGTCGTACATGCCCGCTCTCGCCGGCATCCCGGCCTCGAAGGCGGCCGACGGCACGGCGATTGCCGCACAGCCCCTGGTACTGCCCCTGTTCGGCGAGCTCAAGCCGGCACTGGGTGGCATCATCGGCGTGATCGTGACCGCCTGGCTGTTCACGGTGATCGAGAAGTGGGTGCGCACGCGCGTTCCTGCGTGGCTCGACCTGTTCGTGGTTCCCGTCGTCACCGTGCTCGTCGGGGCCGCGGTCTGCATCCTCGTGATCATGCCCATCGCGGGACTGCTGATGCAGGGCATCAACTGGGTGCTGATCGATTTCGCCCTCGAGCGCGGTGGCGTCATCGGCGGGTACCTGCTGTCGTCGCTGTTCCTGCCGCTCGTCATGCTCGGCATCCATCAGGGACTCACCCCCATCCACGCGCAGCTGATCGCCGACCACGGCTTCACCCAGCTGCTCCCCGTGCTGGCGATGGCGGGGGCGGGCGAGGTCGGTATGGCGATCGCGATCTACGTCAAGACCAAGAGCACGCGCCTGAAGAGCATCATCCGTGCGGCGCTGCCCATCGGCGTCCTCGGCGTGGGTGAGCCGCTCATCTACGGCGTCTCGCTGCCCCTGTTCTACCCCCTCATCACCGCCTGCCTCGGCGGCGGTTTCGGCGGCGCGTTCGTGGCCTACGGCATCCAGGCGACGGGCGGGTTCGGCGCCGGCGCGCTGGGACTGTCGGGCGTGCTGATGACGGCCGTCATCACCAACGGGCAATGGCTCTGGTACGTCGGGGGCCTTCTGATCGCCTACGTCATGGGATTCGTTCTGACCTACTTCTTCGGCTTCAAGGAGCACATGGTCGAGCGGCTGAGCTGATGCTGTTCTCGATCTATCCCACCGATACGCCCGAGGTCCGGGCGGCCGTCCTGGATCAGGCGTGCGCGGTCGCCGAGGCCCCGATGCTGTTCACGTCGCTGCACCAGCCGGAGAGCGACGGCCTGCGCGGCTTCGGCGCCGAGCTGGCGGACGCGCACCGGGAGCGGGGTGTGACGTTCTGCGCCGACATCTCGCCGCTCGCCCTCGAGCGCCTGGGTGAGGGGTTCGACGGGCTAGGGCGGCTGCGCGACGGCGGTGTCGAGATGCTGCGGATCGACTTCGGCTTCGCGCCGGAGGAGATCCGCCGCATCGCCCGCGCCTCGGGATGCCGCATCGCGGTGAACGCGAGCACGGCGACCGCGTCGTTCCTCGACGAGCTGGACGGCATCGACGTGGTCGGATGGCACAACTTCTATCCCCGGCCCGAGACCGGCATCGGCACGGAGTTCTTCGTCAGCCAGAACGCGTTGTTCGCCGAGCGGCAGAGCCCCGTGTACGCGTTCCTTCCGGGGGAGACCGCGCTGCGCGCACCCCTTCACCTCGGTCTGCCCACGCTCGAGGAGCATCGTCATCGCACCGCGTGGCGCAACTATCTGCACCTGCGTGCGATCGCGCCCGATGTCGAGATCGTCTGCGCCGAGGGCACCGTGCACGCGGAGCATCTCGAATGGATCGCCCACCACGAGCGCACCGGCGAGGTGACGGTGCCCCTGTCGGACCTCGACCCGGCGGCGGCCTTCCTTCGCGGCGCCGCCTGGCGGCTGCGTGTCGAAGACAGCGCGGCGTCGTTCCGGCTGGAGGAGACGCGCGGGAGCGTCGCTCCGGATGCCGCGCGCAACGCCGACCATCGTGCCGCCGGGTCGCTGCAGATGGATCTCGACAGCCTCGGTCGCTATCGGGGAGAGATCCACCTGATGCGTCGGGATCTGCCGCTCACGGGTCTGCAGGCCCATGTCGGCGAGATCGCGGCGCCCGCCCGCGGCATCGTCGAGAGCCTGCGGCCGGGCGACACGGTGCGTTTCGTCTGAGCCGCTGCGGCGTCTCTACAACGCGGTCGCGTCAGTCGGTGAGCATCTCGAGCAGCTCGCGGTACTTCGCCGCGGTGCGCTCGACGATCTCGGCCGGCAGCTCGGGCGGCGTTCCCTGGCCGTCCCAGGCGGCGGCGAGCCAATCGCGGACGATCTGCTTGTCGAAGCTGGCCATCCGCTCGGCCGCGCTCGTGCCCTGCGCCCACGCGGCGGCATCCCAGTAGCGCGACGAGTCGCTCGTGAGCACCTCGTCGGCCAGGGTGAGCACCCCGTCGGCATCCACGCCGAACTCGAACTTCGTGTCCGCGAGGATCAGGCCCTTCGCCTTCGCGGTCGCCGCCGCCCGGCGGTAGATCTCGAGCGACAGATCTCGCAGCTGCGCGGCGCGTGCTGCACCGACCAGCTCTTCGGCTCTCGCGAAGGAGATGTTCTCGTCGTGCTCGCCCATCGGCGCCTTGTACGCCGGGGTGAACAGCGGCTCGGGGAGGCGATCGCCGTCCTGCAGGCCGGCCGGCAGCGGGATGCCGCAGACCGTCCCCGCGGCGACGTACTCCTTCCAGCCCGAGCCGGTCAGATAACCGCGCACGACGCACTCGATCGGGAGCATGTCGAGGGTGCGCACGATCATCGCCCGACCCGTGACGGCGTCCGGGACGAGATCAACCGCGTCGTCCGATCCGGAGGGGAGCGCGTGGGTCGCGGCGAGGTGGTTCGGGATGCGGCGGCCGCCGTCGGCGCCGGAGAGCTGGTCGAACCACCACAGGCTGAGGGTGGTGAGCAGCTCGCCCTTTCCCGGGATGCCGGGGCTCAGGACGTGATCGAACGCGCTCACCCGGTCGCTGGCGACGACGAGCATGCGCTCGGCCGGTGCGGGGCTGTCCGACGCGGGGCGGTAGAGGTCGCGGACCTTGCCCGAGTAGACGTGGGTCCAGCCGGGCAGATCGGCGGGCGCGGCGGAGGGCGAGGAGGCGTCGGTCACGCGTCCATTATCGCGGGGACGGTGCGGCTGTGCCGCCGCCTGCGCGCGGGGTGATCTCGTCGACGAAGGCGTAGGCCTCCGCCACGACGTCGGGCCAGAGATCCACGGCATCGGTCCCGACGAAGACCCACTCGCGCATCGCACGGCCGCGCATGGTCATCCGTTCCGCCCTGCCGGTCTGCTCGAGCGCGGTCACTCTGCTTTCGGACAGCTTCGCGATCAGTCCCGACCGATAGCCCATGAACGCGAACACCTTCCCTCGGATGCGCAGGCCCTCGCTGCCGAACATCGGGCCGATGTCGACGCCCGGGAGCACCATGTACTCGGCGGCGATGTCGTCGAACACCGCGCGCGCCTCTGCCGTCATGAGCAGACCGTAGCGCGCCGTGACAAATCAGCGTATAGTCCATGTGGACTAATCAAGATGGAATAACAAGCCGCGGAGGAGAACAGTCGTGAAGAGCGCCGTGGACCGGCTCACACCGTTGGGAGTGATGGTGCTCGCGCTGCTGCGCGAGGACGACATGCACCCCTACGAGATGATCCGGCTGATGCGGCACCGTCACGACGATCGCATCGTGTCGGTGACCAACGGCACGATGTACCACACCGTCGCACGTCTGGAGAAGTCCGGTCTGCTCGCCGAGGTCGGCGTCGATCGGGACGGCAACCGGCCGGAGCGCACGACGTACACCCTCACCGATGCCGGCCACGAGGTCGTCCAGGACTGGGTGCGCCGGGAGCTTCCGCTCCTGGACCGGCCCGTCGAGTTCCGCGTGGCGCTGGCCGAGGCGCACAATCTCCCCCGCGAGGACGTCGTGGCGTTGCTGTCGACCCGTCGGGAGCATCTCGCCCGTGCGCGCGACGAGCTCGCCGACGGCATCGCCCATGCGCGCGAGAGCAAGACCGGCCCGGCATCCGTCATCGAGCAGTACCTCATCGAGATCGATCGCGAGCGGGCCCTGCTCGCCGCCGACCACGACTGGCTCGCCGACCTGCTGGAACGGCTCGCCCACCCCGACTTCGTGTGGGGATCACACGAGAAAACCGATCGCTATCTGGCACAGAGAGAAGCTGCTCGCTCATGACCGAACAACGCACGCGCGATGTGACCGCGCCCGCACCCACCCCCGAACGCAACCCGTGGCCCGCCCTCTGGGCGCTCGTCATCGGGTTCTTCATGATCCTGGTCGACACCACGATCGTCTCGGTGGCCAACCCCGCCATCAAGGCGGCCCTCGACCCGTCCACCAACAACCTCGACAATGTCGTGTGGGTCACGTCGGCCTACCTCCTGGCGTATGCCGTGCCGCTGCTGATCACCGGCCGTCTGGGTGATCGATTCGGACCGAAGCGCATCTACCTCATCGGCCTCGCGATCTTCACGCTCGCATCCCTGGGCTGTGGCCTGTCGGGATCCCTCGAGATGCTGATCGTCTTCCGCGCGATCCAGGGCCTGGGTGCCGCACTCATGACCCCGCAGACGATGGCCGTCATCACCCGCACCTTCCCGCCCCAGCGCCGCGGTGCCGCGATGGGCCTGTGGGGAGCGACCTCCGGGGTCGCCATGCTCGTCGGGCCGCTCGCCGGAGGCCTGCTCGTGGACGGCCTCGGCTGGGAGTGGATCTTCTTCGTCAACCTGCCCGTCGGCGTGATCGGCTTCGTCCTCGCGTGGATGCTCGTCCCGAACCTCGAGACGCACCCCCACCGCTTCGATCTGGTCGGGGTCGTCCTGAGCGCGGTCGGCCTGTTCCTCATCGTCTTCGGTCTGCAGGAGGGTGAGCACTTCGACTGGGCCGCCTGGGTCTGGACGATGATCGCGGGCGGCGTCGTGGTCATGGCGCTCTTCATCTGGCAGCAGGCGAAGACCCGCAGCGAGCCGCTCGTGCCGCTCGGACTGTTCCGCGACCGCAACTTCTCGGTGTCCAACTTCACGATCGCCACGGTCGGCTTCACGGTGACGAGCATGTCGCTGCCGCTCATGTTCTTCGTGCAGCTGGCGCGCGGTCTCACGCCCACCGAATCGGCGCTCCTGCTCGTGCCGATGGCCGTCGCCGCGGGTGTGCTCTCGCCGCTGACCGGCCGGCTGCTCGACCGGGTCGACGCCCGCGTCCTGCTGGTGCCGGGGCTGCTCCTGGTCGCCGGATCGCTCTTCTGGTACTCCTCGCTGATGCACGCCGACACTCCGATCTGGATGTTCCTGCTGCCCTCGTTCCTGATGGGCGTCGGAAACTCCGGCATGTGGGGGCCGCTGGCCACCACGGCGACCCGCAACCTCGAGCCGCGCCAGGCCGGCGCCGGCGCGGGCATCTACAACACGACGCGCACGATCGGCTCGGTGCTCGGCTCGGCGGCGATCGCCGCGTTCATGCAGTCGCGTCTCGAGGCGAACCTGCCGGGCGCCTCGAACGCCGGCGGCGACTTCGGTACGGGACAGCTGCCCGCGTTCGTCGTCGACGGCTTCTCGAACGCCATGGCGCAGACGATCCTGCTGCCGGCGATCGTGCTGCTGATCGGCGTCGTCGCCGTGCTGTTCATGCAGCGCCCGCCGCACCTCGTCAAGCGCTGAGCGCGCGCGGCATCGCCCATCGCCGCCCGGTGTGGCCCGACGACGACACGACTCGTCAGTCGAGCGCCACCCGGGCGGCGATGTCGCGTCGGTAGTGCGAGCCCTCCAGGGTGATCCGTTCGAGAGCGGCATACGCCTGTTCGCGCGCGGCGCCGAACGAGGAACCGGTTGCCACGACATTGAGCACGCGTCCCCCCGTCGCCACCAGCTCGTCGCCGCTCACCGCCGTCGCGGCGTGGGCGAGGTGCACTCCCGGGACGGATGCCGCGGCCTCCAGTCCCGTGATGGCACGCCCCGTCCGCGGCGCCTCGGGGTAGCCCTCGCTGGCGAGCACGACCGTGATCGCGGCCGTGTCGGCGAACGTCGGTGCCGGCTCGTCCTCGAGGGTTCCGGATGCCGCGGACATGAGCAGCCGCGACAGCGGGCTCGTCAGACGCGCGAGCACGACCTGCGTCTCGGGGTCGCCGAAGCGGGCGTTGAACTCGATGACCTTGATGCCGTCGGCAGTCAGGATGAGGCCCGCGTAGAGCAGACCGATGAAGGGGGTGCCCTCGGCATCCAGCGTGCGGATGACCGGTTCGGCGACCGTCCGGGTCACCTCGGCGACGAACGCCTCTTCGCTGCCGAAATCGTCGCTCAGCCATGGCAGCGGCGAGTAGGCGCCCATCCCGCCCGTGTTCGGACCCGCGTCGCCGTCGTAGGCGCGTTTGAAGTCCTGTGCGGGGCTGAGCGCCCGCACGGTGTCGCCGTCGCTGACGAAGAAGAGCGACACCTCCGGCCCGGAGAGGAACTCCTCCACCAGCACGGGGCCGGTGGGAAGGTACGCGTCCGCGTGCGCGAGCGCCGCCTCGCGGTCGTCGGTGACGACGACCCCCTTCCCGGCGGCCAGCCCGTCGGCCTTCACGACGTGCGGCGCGCCGTAGGCGTCGAGGGCGGCTTCGACCTCTGCGCGGGTCGTCGCGCGCGTCGCCCGGCCCGTGGGCACGTGGGCGGCATCCATGATCCGCTTCGCGAACGCCTTCGAGCCCTCCAGCTGCGCGGCTGCCCTGCCGGGGCCGAACACCGGAACGCCGTGCTTCCGCAGGGCGTCGGCGACTCCGGCGACCAGCGGCGCCTCGGGGCCGATGATCACGAGGTCGATGTCGTGGTCGTTGGCGTACTCGGTCACTGCGGCCGGGCTGTTCGCATCGAGGTCGGCAACGATCGTGGCGTCCGCGGCGATGCCCGCGTTGCCCGGCGCCGCGAACAGATCGTGCCCCGCGTCCTCCCCCTTCAGAGCGAGGAGGATGGCGTGCTCGCGGGCACCGGAACCGAGGACGAGAATGCGCACCCGGCCAGCCTACCGACGGCCCGCCGCGTCGTCGGTGCGGGCTAGCGTGAAGGCATGGCCCGCAAGATCTCCACCGCCGACGGTCGTGACGCGCTCGCCGCTGTCGCCGCGGCGACGGATGCCGACGTGACACCCCCGCGCACGGCGCTGGCGACCGCCGTGCGCTACCTGCTCCAGCTGCTGGCAGAGAAGGCCCCCGGCAACACCGTCGAGGTGCGCGTGCCGCCGTTCGGCGCGGTGCAGGTGGTCGAGGGCCCGCGGCACACCCGCGGTACCCCGCCGAATGTCGTCGAGACAGACGCGACCACCTGGATCGCGCTCGCGACCGGTGTCGAGTCGTGGGCCCAGGCCCGAGCCGCCGGTCGCATTCTCGCGTCCGGAACCCGGGCCGACCTCGCGCCCCTTCTGCCGCTGCGGCCGTGAGACCGCCGCCGCGGGGCGGGGGCGATCAGACGGTGACGACGATCTTGCCGCGAGTGTGGCCCTCTTCGAGAGCGGCGTACGCGGCGGCGGCCTCGTCGAGCGGATAGGTCGCGGCGATCTCGACGCGCAGCTCACCCGACGCGACCAGTTCAGCCAGCTCGCCCAGCTGCGACGCGTTCGGGCGCACCCACACGTAGTGGCCGCCGAACTCGGTGCGTGCGCGGGCATCGGCGATCGAGGCGACGACGCCGCCGTCGGCGAGCAGATCGGGCGTCGAGTCGAGCGTCGAGCCGCCGACGAAGTCGATGATGACATCGAACCCCTCGGGGGCGATCTCGCGGGCAGCGGGGACGAGGCCCTCGCCGTAGACGACGGGCTCGGCGCCCAGATCGCGGAGGTACGCGTGGTTGCGCTCCGACGCCGTGCCGACGACACGAGCCCCGAGCCGGCGTGCGAGTTGCACGCCGAACGAGCCCACCCCACCGGCGGCGCCGTGGATCAGCACGGTCTGACCCGCGCCGACACCGGCGCGCTCCAGCGTCTGCAGCGCCGTCAGCCCGGCCAGCGGCAGCGCGGCGGCATCCTCGAACGACAGACCTTCGGGCTTCGGAGTCGCGGTGCGCACCGGCACCGGCATGAACTCGGCGACCGAGCCGTTCTCGACGATGTCGGCGCGGGCGTAGGCGAGCACCGCGTCACCGACGGCGAACTCGGGGGTGTCCAGACCCGTCTTCTCGACGATGCCGGCGACGTCCCAGCCGGGCACGACCGGAAGGCGGGTGTCAATGAGGCCGCGCAGGTAGCCCTCGCGGATCTTGTAGTCGACGGGGTTGATCCCGGCCGCGACGACCCTCACCACCAGGGTGTCGGGGCCGACGTGGGGCTCCTCACGGTCGGTGAGCTCGAAGCGGTCGTTGCCGCCGAAATCCGAATAGACGAGTGCCTTCATGCTGAGTTCCAACCGTCGGCGGACACCATCCATTCCTCGGGGCAGGCGCCGCGCCTATTCTGGGGGCGTGATCAGACTCGCCACGATCGGCACCAGCACCATCACTGAGAAGTTCGCGGATGCCGTCGCGCAGACGCCCGGCATCCGCATCGACGTGGTCTTCTCCCGCGACGCAGCACGCGGACGCGCGTTCGCCGACCGACTCGGCGTCGACGGCGTCAGCACCGATCTCGAGGCGCTGCTGGCCTCCGGCGAGGTGGATGCCGTGTACGTCGGTTCGCCGAACGGTGCCCACGCCGCGCAGGCCGAAGCGGCCATCGCGGCGGGCGTGCACGTGTTCCTCGAGAAGCCGGCGACGCCGACGGCCGACGAGTTCGCGCGCCTGGTGGAGGCCGCCCGCTCGCGAGGCGTCGTCGTGTTCGAGGGCATGCGCAACGCCTACGACCCGGGCATGGCCCGCCTCCGTACCCTGCTGCCACAGGTGGGAACGGTGCGGCTCGTGTCGTTCGGGCAGAGCCAGCGCTCGGCACGCTACGACCTCGTGCTGGCCGGCGAGACGCCGAACATCTTCGACCCGGCTCTGGCGGGCGGAGCCCTGTTCGATCTGGGCGTCTATCCGCTCAGCGCCGCCATCGAGCTGTTCGGCCCGCCGCGCGCGGTGGTCGGCGCGACGGCGACGATCGCGACCGGTGCCGACGGAGCGGGTGCGGCCGTGCTCGCCTATGACGGCTTCGTCGTGCAGATCGGCTTCTCCAAGATCGGCGCCTCGCGTCGGCCGAACGAGATCCAGGGCGAGCTCGGCACGATCGAGATCGACGAGATCACGGCGCCGCGCCGGATTACGCTCGACCTCTTCTCCGGTGTCCACGAGGAGATCGAGATCGACGGGCCCGACAACAACATGGGCTTCGAGGTGGCGCGCTTCGCGCAGCTCGTCCGCGCAGGCGCCGACGCGTCGGCCGACCAGCAGCGCAGCCTCGAGGTGCTGCGCGCCGTCGAGGCGATCCGTGCGGATGCCGAGAAGCTGCGCGCCGGATCGGGACGGGCCGCGCGGTGAGCGCCGGGGTCGAGCTCGACACGCTCGTGCGGATGCGACGCGTGCGCGACATGATGGACCGCGATTTCGCCCAGCCCCTCGACCTGCCCACCCTTGCGCGGGCCGTGCACGTCTCGCCGGGTCACCTGTCGCGACAGTTCCGGCGGGCCTACGGTGAAACGCCCTACTCGTACCTGATGACGCGTCGTGTCGAACGCGCCATGACCCTCCTGCGGACGACGCAGCTCGCCGTCACCGACATCGCGCTCGCCGTCGGCTGCCCGTCTCTGGGTACCTTCACCACACGCTTCACCGAGCTGGTGGGCGTGTCTCCGGGACGCTATCGCACCCGCGGCGCGCCCTTCCGCGTCGGCATGCTCCCCTGCATCGCCCGTCGGCTGACCCGACCGGTCAGGAATCGAGAAGCGCTCCCGCGCGAGACCGGCCTATCGTGAGGCCCATGAGCATCAGCATCCACTCCTCCTTCCTGCCGCACGTCGACGCCGAGGCGTCGCTCGCGTTCTACCGCGACGTGCTGGGATTCGAGGTGCGCCTGGATGTGGGCTACGAGCACCTGCGGTGGATCACGGTCGGCCCCGCCGGCCAGCCCGACACCGCGATCGTGCTGCACCCGGTCGGTGTGGGACGCGACATCAGCGACGACGAACGGCGGACGCTCGCAGAGCTCGTCGCGAAGGGCAGCTACTTCGGGGTCAACCTGGCTTCCGACGACCTCGACGGCGACATCGCCCGCCTGGCGGCGGCGGGCGCCGACATCGTGCAGTACCCGACCGATCAGGACTACGGGCTGCGGGATGCCGCGGTGCGCGATCCCGCCGGCAACCTCCTGCGCATCCAGCAGTCCCACTGAGAGGAGACACCCATGAGTGACACCAAGAGCGGCTTCAGCGCCGATGAGCGTGCGGCGATGGCGCAGCGCGCCGAAGAGCTGCGATCCACGAAGGGGCTGAAGGGCGCCGCCAAGCTCGCTGCGGAGTTCGAGGCGTGCATCGCGGCGATCGATGCCTTGTCCGGCACCGACCGCGAGGTGGCCACGCTGCTGCACCGGGTCGTCACCGAGGAAGCGCCCCAGCTCGCGCCGAAGACGTGGTACGGCTTCCCGTCCTATGCCCGCGACGGGAAGGTCGTCGTCTTCTACCAGCCGGCGTCGAAGTTCGACACCCGATACGGCACGGTGGGCTTTCAGGAGGATGCGCTGCTGGATGACGGTGACATGTGGGCGACGTCCTTCGCCGTCGTCGCCGTGACACCGGCCGTGGAAAAGACGCTGCGGGAGCTCGTCGCCCGCTCGGTGGGCTGAGCGCGCACCGCCGGCATCCGGCGAAGGTCGGCGCCGGATCGGCGCGGGCGACGACCTAGACTGGTGGGGTTCCACCGTCCCCGATCCGATGAGTCCGACGTGTCCGACGACGCCCCCGCTCCCAGCCGTACCCACGGTGCCGGAGCGACCCGCACCTTCGACGTGCGTCATGTGCAGCTCGGTCGCGCCCTGCTCGCCGCTCTCGCCGCCGTGATGGTGACCTTCTCGCCCGACCACTCGGCATCCGTCGGTCTCGCCGTCTTCAGCGGCTGGGCGATCGCCACCGCGCTCGTGCTCCTGATCGGCGCCTGGCTCGCCTTCCCGCGCGAGCGCCGTTCCGTTCCGATCCTGCTCGGAGTGCTGACTCTGCTCGCGGGGATGGCCACCGGCATCCCGGGGCTGCGTTCGACGGCCCTGTTCTTCGTCGTCGTCATCGCGTGGGCGCTCATCGCGGGTGTCGCCGAGCTCGTCGGGGGCGTTCGACTGCGCCGCGGCGCTGCGTCACTGGACGGCGTCCTGCGCAGCGAGCGCAGGGACGAGGGGCGCGACGGCGTGCTCGCGGGCGCGCTCACCATCGCCCTCGGTATCGGGCTGCTCCTGGTGAACCCCGCATACAGCCTGGAGTACTTCATCTCCGAGGCCGGGCGTTCCTTCACCCTCACCGGCATCACCATCGGTGTCGGCCTCTTCGGCGGCTACGCCGCCATCATCGCCGTCTTCCTCGGCATCGCCGGCTTCTCGCCGCGACGCTCCGCTGCCGAGGACGGCACCCGTTCAGGAGGATCCGCATGAGCGAGCCGCGTCCCACCCGTCGTGATCTGCTCAAGCCGGTGCAGCTGCTGGGCTTCGCCTTCGCCGCCGCCGTGTTCTCCGGCCTCGTCACTCTCGTCTCGATGGGGTTCTTCCAGGACCTCACCGGCGATGAGCGCGTGCACGTCGTCGTGGTCTCGCTGGTCGTCGCCGGCGTCGCCTTCATCGCGACCCTGGTGATCATCGCCCTGTGCATGCTCGCGATCGACCCGGCCAAGATGGGCGGCGAGATCGACCACGGTGTGCTGATGGACGACACGGATGCCGTCGCGTCGCCCGACGCGACGGACGACGGCGCCGCGCCGCGCGTCTGAGCCCGTCGAACGCGGTCAGACCCGGTCGACGAGCTCGTCCGCGAGGCCGGTGTAGCCGGCCGGGGTGAGGGCCAGCAGGCGCTCCTTGGCGTCGTCGCCGATGTCCAGGCCGCGCACGAACTCCGCCAGCTCGGCGCCGCCGACGCGGCGCCCGCGCGTGAGTTCCTTCAGCAGCGCGTAGGGGTCGGTGATCTGCGACCGACCCGCGACGATCTCCGCGCGCACCACGGTCTGGATCGCCTCGGCCAGCACTTCCCAGTTGGCGTCGAGGTCGGCCAGCAGCACGTCGCGCGACAGTGAGATCTCGGTGAGCCCGCGCTGCAGGTTGTCGAGAGCGAGCAGCGAGTGGCCGAACGCGACGCCGATGTTGCGCTGCGTCGTGGAGTCGGTGAGGTCGCGCTGCATGCGGCTCGTGACCAGGGTCGAGGCGAGGGTCGTGAACAGACCTCCCGAGATCTCGAGGTTCGCCTCGGCGTTCTCGAAGCGGATCGGGTTGATCTTGTGCGGCATGGTCGACGAGCCGGTGGCGCCGGCGACCGGGATCTGGGCGAAGAAACCCATCGCGATGTAGGTCCAGATGTCGGTCGCGAGGTTGTGCAGGATGCCGCCGGCGTGCCGCACGCGGTCGTACAGCTCCACCTGCCAGTCGTGCGACTCGATCTGCGTCGTCAGCACGTTGAAGTCGATGCCGAGGCCCTCGATGAACGCGCGGGAGAGCTCGGGCCAGTCGACGTCGGGCGCGGCGGCCAGATGGGCCGACCACGTGCCGGTGGCGCCGGAGAACTTCGCCAGGTACTCGCCGTCGGCGATCTGGGCGGCCACGCGCTCGAGCCGCCAGGCGAAGACGGCGAGCTCCTTGCCCATCGTCGACGGAGTGGCGGGCTGGCCGTGGGTGCGCGAGAGCATCGCGGCATCCCGGTGCTGGTGTGCGAGCGCCGACAGGGCGTCGATCACGGCGCGCAGCTTCGGCAGCCAGACGCTCTCGACGGCGCGCTTGACCGTCAGCGCGTACGAGGCCGAGTTGATGTCCTCGCTGGTGCACGCGAAGTGGGTGAGCTCGGCGACGGCGTCCAGGCCCAGCGTCTGCAGGCGGTCGCGCACGAGGTACTCGACGGCCTTCACGTCGTGACGGGTCACCGACTCGGTGGAGGCGAGCCACTCGATCTCCGTCGAGCCGAACGCCCGGTAGAGCTCGCGCAGGGCGTCCTTCTGCTCGCCGGTCAGCGCCGTCGACCCGAAGAGGCCGCGGTCGGTGAGCGTGATGATCCACTCGACCTCGACCTCGACCCGCGCGCGGTTGAGCCCCGCCTCGGACAGGTACGCCGACAGGTCGGCGACGGCGCCGCGGTAACGGCCGTCGAGGGGGCTGAGGGGCTGGGGGGCGAGGGTGTTCGCGGTGTTCGCGGTGTTCACGACGTGGGCTCCGATCACGGTGTCTGTCGACGCGCGGCCGATGCGCACGACGACACGCTCACAACGGACGGATGGCCGGTTCGAGCTGCCGGAAGAGCGCCCGACTCGCGCTCTCGATCATACCGAGCACGTCGTCGAACATCTCCGGGCCGGCGTAGTACGGGTCGGGAACGTCGAGGTTGCCGTGGGCCTCGGGGTCGAACGAGAGCAGGAGCGCGAGCTTGTCGGCATCCGTCGTCGTGCGCGCCCAGCTGGCGAGGATGCGCTCGTGCGAACGGTCGAGGGCGACCACGAGGTCGTTGCGTTCGAAGTCGTCGAGGGTGAACTGGCGCGCGCGGTGGCGCGCGCCGTCGTAGCCGCGCCGCGCGAGCGCCTCGAGGGTACGGCTGTCGGCGCGTTCGCCCACGTGCCAGTCGCCCGTCCCCGAGCTGGTCGACACCACGCGTGCGCCGAGGCCGGCGCGTTCGGCGATCTCGCGGAAGACGATCTCGGCCATGGGGGAGCGGCAGATATTGCCGGTGCAGACGAACACGACGCGAAACGGTGCGGCGTCGGCAGTCACCTCCCCATTGTGGTGCAGGTCGCCGGCCGCACGAAAGACCTCCTCCCCACGCGGCTGCGCGCCGAGACGGTCCACGGATGCCGGGACCACCGCCCGGGGCTGCGTCGCCCGGGGCGACGATCGTCGCGTGGACCGACTCGCCGACATCGCCGATGCCCGAGCCGGCCTGCGTCACGCGCGCGACCTCCTCGCGGCGGCGAATCTGCGGATACTCGGGCTGGGGGTCGACGCGCAATGGGAGACAGCGGCGGCAGAGCCGGTCCGGGAACGTCTCGACGCCAGCGCACGGCTGAGCGCGATGGCGATCGACGAGATCGACGAGTGGGATCGTGACCTGGCTCACGCGGCCGAACGGGCACTGATCGAGGCGGACGGATGAGCGATGACGTCGACATCCGCTCCGGCGGGCTCATCGCGGTCGACACCGACGCCCTGCGAGAGCTCTCCGGCGCCCTCGGTCTGATCGCCGCGCATCTCGACGAGGCCGCAGACGCCCTCGCGGCCGCCGGCGCCGCATCGCTGGCGGCCGGGCTCTGGGTCGCCGATCCCGCCGGGCCGGCGCGGCGGGCGCAGTCGATCGTGACCGAGCTGTCGCGCACGCTCGAGGTGCTCGCCGAGGCGTACGACCTCGCCGAGACGGAGGCGCTTCACGCGCTCCACGGCCCCCGCGACGTCGACGCGATGCGGCTCGCCGCCGCGCGGATGCAGGCCGAGGCGGATGTGGCGGCGGCGGCGAGGCGGCTCGCGGCCGAGTGGATCGACGGCCGTCACCGCGACATCGAGGATCAGATGCGGGCCAGCGCCCTCCTGCTCGGTGTCTACGCGCCGCTCGGACCCGCCCTGACGCTGCTGACGGCCGCCGTCCGCCGCGCCGATCGGGGGACGGTGCCCGCCGCGGCGCCCCCGCTGCGGCCCGGGGCCGAAACGGCATCCGTCGAGGAGATCAGCGTGCATGTCGCGACCGGCGCCGCGGCCGCGCCGCGCGGACTGGTCGACGCCATCGACCGGATGCCGGGAGCGGACGGCCTGGACGATGCACGGGTGCGCGTGGAGGAGTACCGCTATGCGTCGGGCGAGCGGGAGTTCGTGGCGTATATCGCGGGCACCCGCGCGGCGTTCGCGCCGGACGAGCCGTGGGACATGACCTCCAACCTCCAGCTCTACTTCGGCGAGCAGTCGTCGTCGTACGTCGCGGTGGAGCGCGCACTGGCGGCGGCCGGGGCGGTCGCGGGAAGCCGCGTGCATCTGTTCAGCCACTCGCAGGGCGGCATGATCGCGGCGCACCTGGCGCGGGACGGCCGCTTCGACGTCGTGACCGAGGTCAGTTTCGGCAGCCCCGTCCAGGCCGACCAGATCGACGATGTGCTCTCCGTCGCCGTCCGCCACACCGACGATCCGGTCGCGGCCTTGGCGGCGGGCGGCATCCCCGGGGTGTCGGGCTCCGCCGACAGCGTCGTCGTCGAACGCGAGGTCGACCCCATGCCGCGCTGGAGCGACGCGACCTTCTCGGTGCACCAGCTCGACGCCTACCGCGAGACGGCGGCGATGGTCGATGCCTCGGCCGATCCGCGCATCGCGGTGCTCCGCGAGCGGCTCGCGCCGTTGGCGAGCGCGGTCGTCGTCACCTCGACGGTCTACGGCGCCCACCGCGAACCGAACCGCTCGGCGGATCGACGCCGGCGCTCGGGAGGAGGAGGGCTCTGACGAGGAGGCGCGACCGTCAGCTGCGGCGCTTCTTCTCCTGGGGGCGCAGCAGAATGCCGAACACCCAGTTGATCAGCGAGATGAGAATCGCGGCAACGACGCCGAGCCAGAAGCTCTCGACGGTCAGGCCCCAGCCCCATGAACTCGTGACCCATGCCGTGATCCACAGCAGCAGTCCGTTGATGACGAACGAGATGAGCCCGAGCGTCAGGATGTACAGCGGGATCGCGACGATCTTGATCACGGTGCCGATGATCGTGTTGACCAGCGCGAAGATCGCGGCGACGGCGAGCAGGGTCAGCACGAGCTGCAGGGTCTCACCGGGCGCGAACGGCGTCACCCCGACCCGGAGGGCGGGGATGAGGGTCACGACCCAGATGGCGAAGGCGTTGACGACGACGCGGACGATGAAGCGCATGGTGCTCACAGTCTTCCACGCGGATGCCGCGCTCGAAAGGTCTACGCCGGCCTCGCATCGCCCCTCGTAGACTCGACGCGTGACCGATCTGCCCGTGCGCATCCGCCCCGAGATCGCCGCCCTTCCCGCCTACAAGCAGGGCAAGCAGGCCGGCGCCGAGGCGTTCAAGCTGTCCAGCAACGAGAACCCCTTCGCGCCGCTGCCGAGCGTCGTGGCCGCGGTGCAGGCGGCCATCGCCGTCAACCGCTATCCCGATGCCTCGTCGCCGCGTCTGCGGGCCCGCCTCGCGGAGCGCTTCGGCGTCGGTGACGACGCGGTGCACATCGCGGCCGGGTCGGTGTCGATCCTCTTCCAGCTTGCCCAGGCCACGAGCGGACCGGGCGATGAGATCCTCTTCTCCTGGCGTTCGTTCGAGGCCTACCCGAGCCTGGCGACGGTGGCCGGCGCGACGGCCGTCACCGTCCCGAACGATCCGGCGGGCGGTCACGACCTCGACGCGATGGCCGACGCCGTCACCGAGCGCACCCGCATGATCATCGTCTGCAGCCCGAACAATCCGACGGGTCCGGTGGTGACCCAGGCGGGCTTCGATGCGTTCCTCGCCCGCGTCCCGAATGACGTCCTCGTCATCCTCGATGAGGCGTACGCCGAGTTCGTCACCGATCCGGGTGCCGTGTCCGGCGCCGACGTCATCGCCGCCGGACACGCGAACGTCGTCGTGCTGCGGACCTTCTCGAAGGCCTACGGTCTCGCCGGCCTGCGCGTCGGCTACGCCGTCGGCGACCCGCGCATCCTGGCGGCCGCGCGCAGCACCGGCATCCCCCTGTCGGTGACGGCCGCCGCCGAGGAAGCGGCCCTGGCCAGCTTGGATGCCGAGGAGGAGCTGCTCGAGCGCGTGCGCACCCTCGCCGCGCACCGCGACGACCTGGCCGCACGGCTTCGCGCGGCGGGGTGGGACGTTCCCGAGGCGCAGGGCAACTTCGTCTGGCTGCCGGCCGGCCCGCGAGCCCTCGAGGTCGCGGCGGCGTTCGAGGAGGCCGGCCTGATCGTGCGCCCCTTCGCCGGTGACGGGGTGCGCATCTCCATCGGCGAGCACGAGGCGATCGAGCCGATCGTGCGAGTGGCGGCATCCGTCGCAGCGCGCCGTTAGTTCCTGCCCGTTGTGCTCGGCACACGGCGGATCGCGATTCCCGTTGTCGATCCCATGCAGTCGGACGCATGCGCGGGGCGTTAGCGTGGGAACATGACCCCGCCTGACGACCCGGCCCTCGTGCGCGTTCTGGCGGCGGACGGGACGTTCGCCCCCACACCCGAAGCCGAGCGCTACCTGCCGCTCATCGACGCGCTCTCCGACGCCGAGCTCGAGACGTTCTACCGCGACATGGTGGTCGTGCGCGCCTTCGATCGGCAGGCCACCAACCTGCAGCGGCAGGGCCAGCTCGCCCTGTGGCCGCCGTCGCTCGGGCAGGAGGCCGCCCAGGTCGGATCGGTGCGTGCCGCCCGGCCGCAGGATCACCTGTTCCCGTCCTATCGCGAGCACGTCGTGGCCACCGCCCGCGGCGTGGACCCGATCGACATCATCCGCGTGATGCGCGGTCTCACGCACGGCGGGTGGGACCCGACCGACCCGAAGAACGGCAACGTGCGCATCTACACGCTCGTCCTCGGATCGCAGACGCTGCACGCGACCGGCTTCGGTATGGGGCTCGTCTTCGACAAGAGATGCGCCACGGGCGATGCGAACCGCGACGAGGCCGTCGTGGTCTACTACGGCGACGGCGCATCCAGCCAGGGCGACGTGCACGAGGCGATGGTGTTCGCCAACACCTACCGGACGCCCCAGGTGTTCTTCCTGCAGAACAACCACTGGGCGATCTCGGTGCCGGTCGCCACGCAGTCGCGAGCGCCTCTCTACCGCCGCGGCGCCGGATACGGCATGCCGTCGACCCTCGTCGACGGCAACGACGTGCTGGCCAGCTACGCGGTCTCCAAGCTCGCGCTCGACGAGGCGCGCGCCGGCGAGGGACCCCGCGCGATCGAGGCGATGACCTACCGCATGGGCGCGCATACGACGAGCGACGACCCCACCAAGTACCGCACGTCCGACGAGGAGCAGTCGTGGGCGCGGCGCGATCCGATCGCCCGCATGCGTGCTTACCTCGAGGCGCGGGGGGCGGCGGCATCCTTCTTCGACGAGGTGGATGCCGCGGCGCAGGCCTATGCGGACGATGTGCGCGTACGCACCAACGCGCTCGGCACGATCGAGCCCGAGTCGATGTTCGCGCACGTCTACAGCGAGGACCACCCGTTGATGGTGGAGCAGCGTCGCTGGCTCGCCGATTACGAGGCGTCGCTGGAGGGAGGAGTCTGATGGTGGAGTCCATGCCCCTCGCGAAGGCGCTCAACGCGGGTCTTCGCGCCGCGATGGCCGCCGACGACCACGTCCTGCTCATGGGCGAGGACATCGGTCGCCTCGGCGGCGTGTTCCGCGTGACGGAAGGCCTGCAGGCCGAGTTCGGCGAGCAGCGGGTGCTCGACACCCCCCTCGCCGAGTCGGGCATCGTCGGCACCGCGATCGGTCTGGCGATGGCCGGGTTCCGTCCGATCATCGAGATCCAGTTCGACGGCTTCGTCTTCCCCGCCTTCGACCAGATCACGACGCAGCTCGCCAAGCTCACCAACCGGCACGAGGGCGCGCTGCAGATGCCGGTCGTCATCCGCATCCCGTACGGCGGCCACATCGGAGCCGTCGAGCACCACCAGGAGAGCCCGGAGGCCTACTTCACGCACACCGCGGGCCTGCGCGTCGTCTCTCCGTCGACGGCGAACGACGCGTACTGGATGATCCAGGATGCCGTCCGCTCGCCCGACCCGGTGATCTTCCTCGAGCCCAAGGCCAAGTACTGGATGAAGGGCGACGTCGACACCGCCGAGCGCCCCCTGCCGCTGCACGCGTCGCGCCTCGTGCGCCGCGGCACCGACGTCACGCTCGTCGGCCACGGCGCGATGGTCACGACGCTGCTGCAGGCGGCCGCGCTCGCCGAGAGCGAGGGCACCTCGTGCGAGGTGATCGACCTGCGCTCGCTCTCGCCGATCGACTACGGTCCCATTCTCGACTCGGTGCGCCGCACGGGCCGCATGGTCTACGCGCAGGAGGCGCCCGGCTTCACGTCGGTGGGTTCCGAGGTGGCCGCGACCGTCATGGAACGGGCGTTCTTCGCCCTGGAGGCGCCGGTGCTGCGCGTGTCGGGCTTCGACGTGCCGTTCCCACCCGCCAAGCTCGAGGGCACCTACCTCCCCGATGCCGACCGCATCCTCGAGGCCGTCGACCGCGCGCTGGCCTACTGACCCGCCCCGCCCCGCCCCGCCCATGACCGCGAGACACCAGCCCCGCACCGAGACACGAGTCGTAGCCCCGTGTCTCGGTGCGCATCACGTGTCTCGCGGACTCAGGCCCTGAAGGAGAACGACATGAGCGAGCAGATCTTCCACCTGCCGGACGTCGGTGAAGGCCTCACCGAGGCCGAGATCGTCCAGTGGCGCGTCGCGCCCGGCGACACCGTCGAGGTCAACGACGTGCTCGTCGAGATCGAGACGGCCAAGTCGCTGGTCGAGCTGCCCTCGCCCTTCTCCGGCACCGTCGGCGAGCTCCTCGCCCCCGAGGGTGAGACCGTGACGGTCGGGGCCCCCATCATCACGATCGGCGGCGCCGCGGCGGATGCCGAGACCCCGGCACCCGCGCAGCCCGAGGCGGCCGCGGCATCCGACGACGGCGGCGCCGTGCTGGTCGGCTACGGCACGGGCGCCGGAGCGACCTCGCGCCGCAAGCGCCCCGCCGAGCGCGGTGAGACCGTGCGGGCGTCCGTCGGGGTCGTCGCCAAGCCGCCGGTGCGAAAGCTCGCGCGCGATCTGGGCGTCACGCTCGCCGAAGTGACCCCCACGGGGCCCGCCGGCGAGGTCACCCGCGACGACGTCGTGCGCCACGCCGAGCAGGCCAGCGTCTTCCGCAACATCGCGACGCCCGCCGCCCCCGCCGAGCGGGAGCAGACCATCTCGGTCTCGGCCTCGCCCGTGCCCGCCCCGCCGGTCGGCGAGCGTGAAGAGGCGATTCCGGTCAAGGGCGTGCGCAAGGCCACGGCATCCGGCATGGTGCGCTCCGCCTACACCGCGCCGCACGTGTCGGTGTGGACCGACGTCGACGCGACCCGCACGATGGAGCTCGTCAAGCGTCTGAAGGCCTCGCCCGACTTCGCCGACATCAAGGTCTCGCCGCTGCTGATCATGGCGCGCGCGGTGATCTGGGCGGTGCGACGCACGCCGCTGATCGGCGCCGCGTGGATCGACAAGGAAGACGGCTCGGCCGAGATCCGGGTGCGCAACTACGTCAACCTCGGCATCGCCGCCGCGACGCCGCGGGGCCTGCTCGTGCCGAACATCAAGGACGCCCAGGACCTCAACCTCCGTGAGCTCGCCAAGGCCCTCGAGAAGCTGACGCTGACGGCCCGAGAGGGAAAGACCACCCCGGCCGACCAGCAGGGCGGCACGATCACGATCACGAACATCGGCGTCTTCGGGATGGATGCCGGCACCCCGATCATCAACCCGGGCGAGTCGGGCATCGTCGCGATGGGCACGATCCGCCAGAAGCCGTGGGTCGTCGACGGCGAGGTGCGTCCCCGCTTCGTCACCACGGTCTCGGGCTCGTTCGACCACCGCGTGATCGACGGCGACGGGATGAGTCGCTTCATCGCCGATGTCGCATCGATCCTGGAGGAGCCGGCGCTGCTGCTGGACTGACCCCCGGCATCCGCTGCGACACAATGAAGGCATGCTGACCGTCTTCGTCGCCGCGCTCGCGGCGCTCGTCCCGATCACGAACCCGATCGGGGCGGTTGCGGCCTACGCCGGGCTGTCCGCCCACCTCGACGAGGCCGACCGGCGCCGGCAGTCGTGGCTCACGGGCATCTACGTCGCCGCCATCCTGACCGTCTTCGCGCTGCTCGGAACCCTGATCCTGCAGTTCTTCGGCATCTCGCTGGGCGCGCTGCAGATCGCCGGCGGCCTCGTCGTGATGCACTCCGGGTTCGGCATGGTCGTGCCGCGCGCGCTGGGCGCGGGGGCCTCGGATGCCGAGAAGGAGCATGCCGCCACGAAGACCGACATCAGCTTCTCGCCGATGGCGCTGCCGCTCATCGCCGGCCCCGGTGCGATCGGCGTGATCGTGGGACTCGCGGCGCGCAATCCCGGCATCCTGGACCGCGTCGGGATCGTGCTCGCCGTCCTCGTCATCGCGGCGGTGATCGCGGTGCTCCTGCGCTACGGCACACCGCTGGCCGAGAAGCTCGGTCCGACCGGTGTCGGCGCGATCACCCGCGTGATGGGGTTTCTCATCCTGGCCATCGGCGCCGAGATCCTCGTGCACGGCCTGACCGCCGCGCTGCCGGGCCTCGCCTGAGCGGACGGCGCCTGGTCCGCGCGACCGCGGGTCAGCGCGACCGCGGGTCGTCGACGGGGTCGACGACGGGATGGAAGTTGCCCGACAGGTTCGCCGGTTGCAGCACGTCGCCGAGGCCACCGCGCTTGCCCGTCCAGAGCGACGGGCCGCGCACACCGGGAAGCTGCGTGAGCACACTGCCGGTGAAGCGGCCCTCCGGCGGAATGTACGGGTTCGCCTTGCGGTTCGCGCGCCACGTGCGGAACCGATCGATCAGTCGCGTCATGACACCCTCCTCCTGTTCACGGTAGGTCCTCGCCGCGTCGCGGGCAAGGAGGGGGCCGTCAGGCGGTGAGGTGCTCGATGAGGATCTGCGTACCGATCCCGATCAGCACCAGGCCACCGACGATCTCCGCCGGGCGGCGAAAGCGCGTGCCGATGCGGTAGCCGATGAAGACGGCGAGAAACGACAGTGCGAAGGTGACGAGACCGATCGTGGTGACGGCGATCGCGACGTCCACGTTCAAGAAGGCGAAGGACACCCCGACGGCGAGCGCGTCGATGCTCGTCGCGACCGACAGGAGCACCACCTCGCGCACGCTGAAGGCCTCGATATCGTGCACGTGCTCGGGGTGCTCCGCGTCCACCGGGGCGTCGGGGCTCAGCGCCTCCCACAGCATCTTCCCGCCGACCAGCGCGAGCAGGCCGAACGAGATCCAGTGGTCCCACGGTGCGATCGCGTCGGCGAACGTCGAACCGAGCAGCCAGCCGAGCAGCGGCATGATCGCCTGCGACACCCCGAATGCGGTCGCGAACACGAGCGCCGTGCGCAGCACGTGCGCGCGCAGCTGCAGGCCCTTTCCGAGGGCGACGGCGAAGGCATCGGCGGAGACGCCGAGCGCGAGCAGCAGCAGAGTCCAGGGGGAGATGACGGCTCCTCGAGAGGCGAAGGCGACAGCGGAGGGGTCGCAGAGAACGTGACACGGTCGTTCGCGAGCGCCGTCGGACGCGAGGACCGAAGAACAGCCTGTCGGCGGCGCGGTCTCGACTTCAAGCGGAGGCTATGAATTGACAGCATTTCGGCCACCCTGGTTTTGATAACGATTATCAGTAGTCCTAGGCTGGGCGGTATGAAGCGTCCCGTCGTCCTCCTGTCCGCCCTCGTCGCGGCATCCGCCCTCGCCCTCACCGGCTGTTCCAGCTCCGCTACCTCGTCGCCCAGCGGCTCCGCGTCGGCGGGCGGCACGATCTCGGTCGTCGCCTCCACCAACGTCTACGGCGACATCGTCAAGACGATCGGTGGTGACCACGTCGAGGTCACCTCGCTCATCGCCGACGAGAGCAAGGATCCGCACGAGTTCGAGGCGACCGCGGCCGATCAGCTCGACGTCCAGAACGCGCAGCTGCTCATCGAGAACGGCGGCGGCTACGACCCGTTCATGGCGTCTCTGAAGGATGCCGCGAAGTCGACCGCCCCGCTGATCAGCGCCGTCACCTTCTCGCCCGAGTGGACGGGCTCCGACCCCACCGCGGCCGTCGACGGCTTCAACGAGCACGTCTTCTACGACCCGCAGACCATCGCCGCCGTCGCCGACGAGATCGCGAAGCAGCTCGGGACGCTCGACCCCGCCGACGCGAGCGCGTTCACCGCCAACGCCACGGCGTTCCGCAGCGACATCGATGCGAAGGTCGCGCCGATCCTCGGCGACATCTCCAAGGCGCACAGCGGCGCCGAGATCTTCGTCACCGAGCCCGTGCCGCTGTACCTCGCCGAGGCCGCCGGACTGAAGAACGTGACCCCGCCCGCCTTCAGCGAAGCCGTCGAAGAGGGCCAGGACGTCCCGCCGGCGACGCTTCTCGACGCGCTCACGCTCATCGGTGGGGGATCGGTGAAGATCCTCTTCGTCAACGCCCAGGCCGCGGGTGCCGAGACCACGCAGGCCGAGGCGAAGGCCGCGGCGGCGAACGTGCCCGTCATCAAAGCCTCGGAGCTGCTCCCGGAGGGCCAGAACTACGTATCGTGGATGACTGACATGGCTACGCAGATCAAGACCGCGCTGGGTTCGTGACCCCCGCCTCCGCTCTTCCCCTTCGCATCATGGCCGCTGCGCTCTCGCGCAGCGGCCATGAGCTGTGGCGCGGCCTCGACCTCGAGTTGCAGCCGGGCGAACTGGTCGCGGTGCTCGGGCCCAGTGGTGCCGGCAAGACCACGCTTCTTCGCGCCGTCCTCGGCCTCGAGCGCCTCAGTGCGGGCTCGATCGAGGCGCTCGGAGCGCCCGTGCGCCGGGCCGGGAATCGTCGCATCGGCTACATTCCGCAGCAGCGCCCGCTGCCCCGGCACACGGCGATGCGCGGCCGCGATCTCGTCCGTCTCGGTGTCGACGGCCACCGCTTCGGCTTCCCGGTGCGCCGCCGCGGCGACCGCGAGCGCGTGCAGACACTGATCGACGCCGTCGGAGCCACGGCCTTCGCCGATCGCCCCGTGGGCCTGCTCTCCGGGGGTGAGCAGCAGCGGCTGCGCGTGGGACAGGCGCTCGCCGACGAGCCCGGTCTGCTGCTGTGCGATGAGCCGTTGACCAGTCTCGACCTGGCCAATCAGCGTGACGTCATCGACCTCATCGACCGCTACCGCACCGCCAGCTGCGCCGGCGTGCTGCTGGTCACGCACGACATCAACCCCGTGCTGGAGAAGGTCGATCGCATCCTCTACCTCACCGGCGGCCGTTTCACCCTCGGCAGCCCGGACGAGGTCCTGACCTCCGAGACCCTCACCGCCCTGTACGGCACCCCGGTGCATGTCGCCCGTGTCGGCGGGCGCCTGGTCGTGGTCGGCGCCCCCGACTCGGATGCCGATCACCACCATCACGGCGACGCCGTCGCCGCACCCGCGGGAGGTGTCGCGTGAGCTGGGGAGACATCGGCAACGCGCTGTTCGGCGGGATGGCGCGCTACGGCGACATCCTCGCCCTGGTGCAGAACTCCGTCTGGGCCGGCGCGGTGCTCGGAATCGTCGGCGGACTCATCGGCGTGTTCGTCATGCAGCGCGACATGGCCTTCGCCGTGCACGGCATCAGCGAGCTGTCCTTCGCCGGCGCGGCGGCGGCGCTCCTTCTCGGCGTCGACGTCGTCACGGGGTCGATCGTGGGCTCGCTCATCGCGGCGGGTCTCATCGGCTGGCTGGGCGCGCGCGCCCGCGACCGCAACTCGATCATCGGCGTGCTCATGCCGTTCGGGCTGGGTATCGGCATCCTGTGCATCTCGCTCTACAACGGCCGCAGCGCCAACCGCTTCAGCCTGCTGACCGGTCAGATCGTGTCGGTGCAGAGCGATCAGCTGACGGTGCTGATCGTCTTGAGCGCGATCGTGCTCGTGGGACTGCTGCTCATCTGGAGACCGCTGAACTTCGACTCGCTCGACCCGCAGTCGGCCGCCGCGCGCGGCGTGCCGACGACGGTCGTCTCGTTCGCGTTCATGATCCTGTTGGGCATCGTCGTGGCGGTGGCGGTGCACATCATCGGTGCCCTCCTGGTGCTCTCGCTGCTGGTGACGCCGGCGGCGGCGGCGATGCGGGTCTCCACCGGCCCCATCGCCGTGCCGCTGTTGGCCGCCGGCTTCGGCGTCACCGCGGCGGTGGGCGGCATTCTGCTCGCCATCGCGGGAACGCTGCCGGTGAGCCCCTACATCACGACGCTGTCGTTCCTCATCTACCTCGTCTGCCGCGTCGTCGACGGCGTGCGTCGGCGCGGCACGGTCGAGGCGTGATATCCCCCCGCGAAGGCATCCAGCCCGCTCCTAGCCCTCGCGGGTAGACTCCCGGCATGGCCCAGCGCAACACCTGGCAGCGCGATCGCGTGCGCGAGGCGTTGACCGACGCCCCCGGTTTCGTCAGCGCCCAGGCGCTGCACGCGACCCTGCGCGACGAGAACACGGGCATCGGATTGGCCACCGTCTACCGGGCGCTCGCGACGCTTGCCGCCAGCGGCGAGGCCGATCAGCTGCAGAGTCCCGACGGCGAAGCCATCTACCGCGCGTGCTCGACGACCGGTCACCATCACCACCTGATCTGCCGCTCGTGCGGTCTCGCCGTCGAGATCGAGGCCCACGAGGTCGAGGCGTGGGCGCAGCGCACCGCCGCCGCGCACGGGTTCACCGCCGCCGAGCACGTCGTCGACATCTTCGGTCTCTGCGCCTCCTGCTCCGCGCTGCGCGCCGCCGATCCGGTCGGAGAGCGTGTCGACTGAGGTGCGCGTCGCGCCGGCCCGTCCCCTGGTGGCCGTCGGCATCGGCGCGCTGGTGGTGGCCGCGCTCATCGCGGTCGCTTTCCTCGCCCCCGGGCCCGCCTTGCCGACCCGGCTGCAGGACGGTCTCACTCTCTCCATCAGCGTCCTGATCGAGTCGCTCCCCTTCGTGATCCTCGGCGTCCTGCTGTCGATCGTGGTGCAGGTGTGGGTGCCGGCCGGTGCGATCGAACGATGGATGCCGCGGGCGCCGTGGGCGCGGCGGGCGGTGCTGTCGCTCCTGGGCATGCTCATCCCCGTCTGCGAGTGCGGAAACGTCCCCTTCGCGCGCGGTCTCATGATGCGCGGGCTGGGGGTCGCCGAGACGCTCACCTTCCTGATCGCCGCGCCGATCGTGAACCCGATCGTGATCATCACCACGCACCAGGCGTTCGGGTTCGACGATGGCATCCTCATCGCGCGCCTCCTCGGCGGCTATGCGGTCGCGAACCTCATCGGGTGGCTCTACAGCCGGCATCCCGACCCCGATGGCCTCATCACGGATCGCTTCCGTGCCAGCTGCGAGATCTCGCTCGAGAACGCGGCGCACGGCCGCGGGCCGGGCAAGGCGCAGCAGAGCCTCGCCCAGTTCGTCGTCGAACTGCGCGCCGTCATGCCCGCGCTCGTGATCGGCTCTGCCCTGGCCGGCGCCGTGCAGGTGCTCGTGCCGCGCTCGGCGCTGCTGGCGATCGGATCGAACCCCGCGCTGTCGATCGTGGCCATGATCACGCTCGCGATGATCGTGTCGATCTGCTCGAACGTCGACGCCTTCTTCGCGCTCTCGTTCGCCTCGACCTTCACGCCCGGCTCGATCGTCGCGTTCCTGCTCGTGGGTCCGCTCGTCGACGTCAAGATGCTCGCGCTGCTGCGCACCACCTTCCGCTCGAAGGTGCTGGTCGGGCTCGTCGTGATCGTCGTGCTGTTCGCCGTGGCCGTCGGATCGGTGGTGAACCTCCTTGCGTGAACTGATCGGATCGCGCCTGCTCGGGGTGGGACTGGCGGCGGGCCTGGCCGCGGTCACGGTGGTGCTGTGGCTGAACGGCCAGCTGGCGCTGTACATCAACCCCTCGTCGAACTGGTTCGCGGTGCCGATGGCGGTCATCGCCCTCGTCGGTGCGGTGATCAGCTTCGCGCTGCCGAAGGGCGCCGAATCCGACCACGGGCACGATCACGGCGATGGCGTCGAGGTCGGCGCCGGCGTTTCGACGCGCTCCGCTCGCTCGACGACCGGGGGTGCGCACGACCACGGGCATGACCACGACCACGGCCACGAGCGCCGCAGCGGCTGGGGCACCGCCGCGACCGTGACCGGCGGTGTGCTGTCGGTCGGCGTCGTCGCGGCGATCATGCTGACGCCTCCGGCGACGCTGTCCGCCGAGCTCGCGATGCAGCGCGACACGGGTGCCCCACCGCTGTTCCAAGGCTCCGACACCGTGGCGCTGGCCTCCACAGGAGACACCTCGAAGTTCGGCGTCGGGGAGTGGGCGAGCGTGTTCGCGACGGCGACGAACCCCGAGGCGTTCGACGGCGACACCATCACGCTCACCGGGTTCGTGACCCCCACCGACGGCGGTTTCGGACTGACGCGCCTGGTCATCACGCACTGCGTCATCGATGCGCAGCCGGCGAGTGTGCCGGTTGCCTCGGGCGACATCCCGGCCACCGGAACGTGGGTCACCGTGACGGGCACGATCCGCGACGCGGGGGGACGACTGCAGATCCAGCCGGCCTCCGTGCAGACGGTCGATCAGCCCAAGGACCCGTATGAGTACTGATCGTGCGACGCGTCGCGAGCGGACACGTCGCCGCCGCGCGCGCGCGTTCCTCGCCGGGTTCGCGATCGTCGTCGCCGCGCTGGCCGTCATCGGACTCGCCGGCGCCGCCGTCACGGTCGCGCAGGGTCCGCGCGTCACGAACGTGAGCGTCGACCCGGATGCCGCGGTCAGCGCGGCCGGCTCGCGGCTGATCATCACGACCACCCAGTCCCTCGCCAAGGTCACGCCGACCCAGGTCACCGTCTCGCCCGCCGCGCCTTTCACCGTGGACACGTCCGGACGCAGCGTGGGCATCCGCTTCACCCAGCCGCTGTGGGACGACACCTCGTACACCGTGACGATCGATGGGGTCAGCGGCATCGGCGGCGCCCCGACGGCATCCGTCTCGCAGAGCTTCACCACGCCGGCGCTGCAGGCCTTTGTCCTGCAGCGCGGCGACGGCGGCGATCGGATCCTGCGCACCGGCCTCGCCGGTCAAGACCCCGAACCGGTCTACACCAACGCGCACATCGAAGACTTCCGTGCGACCGCCGGCCATCTCGTCATGTCGACGCTCGACGACGACAAGAAGTCGCACCTCGTGGTCACCGATCTCGACGGCGGCAACGTGCGCGAGCTCGCCCTCCCCGGCGACGGCACGGTCACCGACCTGCAGAGCGCCGATCGGGGCGATCTCATCGGCTACACCTACACGGATGCCACCGTCGGCACGCCGGGCGCTCGCGAAGCCCGGCTGTTCACGGCCTCGCTCGCCTCCGCGCAGAGCGATGCGCAGCCGACGATGATCCAGCGCAGCGGCGGCGAGTCCCGCGTCGACGACTGGCGGTTCGTGCCCGGCACCGACAGCATCCTCATGCTCACGTACGACGGAGCCCTCACTCTCATCTCCCCGTCCGGCGGCGACCCGGTCACCCTCGGCAACGCTGTGTCGATCGACGGCATCGCGCGCGGCACGACCACCGCGATCGTCGAGCGTGTGGAGGGGCCCGCGGCCATCGACCTGGCCACGGCCAAGCAGGTCGACCTGCCGCCGACCGACAAGGCTCTGGGCCAGACGAACAAGATGGTGCCGATGAGCAACGGCGACACGCTGCGGGTGCTCGCCGTCGTCGACGGCTTCACCGTGCGCTCGACCACCGTCAACGTCGTCGACACCGCGGGTCAGGCGACGCCGGTCTTCTCCGTCGACCCGAAAGACATCCTCATCCAGTCGTGCGTGTCCCCGAGTGGGAGATATGCCGCCTTCCTGGTGGCCCCGGATGCCGTGTCGAACCCGTATGACGGGTACAAGCTGCCGATGCCGACGCACCTGCGCACGCACGTCGTGGCTCTTACCGGCGCGGAGGCCGGCACCGAGGTCGGCGCCCTCGCGGGCTTCGACATCTCGTGGTGCCAGACGCCGCCGCGCACATGAGCGAGCGCTCGGGCCTGATTCCCGCGACCCGGGCAGCGCTCACGGCGCTGCCGGTGGAGGTGGCGCCGCGCCTGCTCGGCGGCGTGCTGGAGGTCACCGTCGGCGAGGCGCGGGTGGCCGTGCGCCTCACCGAGGTGGAGGCGTACCACGGCGCGGGCACCGGGCCCGAGCCCGATCCCGGATCCCACGCGCGGATGGGGCGAACCGCCCGCAACGCCACGATGTGGGGCGAGCCGGGCCACCTCTACGTCTACTTGAGCCACGGCATCCACTCGTGCGTCAACGTCGTCTGCGCCCCCGAGGGTCAGGCCGGAGGGATCCTGCTGCGCGCGGGGGCCGTGATCGAGGGCGAGGATGTCGCCTTCGCCCGCCGCCCCGCCGCGCGGGTCGCGCGGGATCTGGCTCGCGGCCCCGGTCGCCTCGGGGATGCCGTGGGCCTGCGCCATCCCGTGCACGACGGCATCGACGCGGTCACCGCTCGTCCGCGGGCCGGCGCGTCCGCTCGACTGTGGCTGCCGGTGGTGGCCCGCGCCGACGTCGAGGCGGGTCCCCGCGTCGGAGTGGCGGGCGTCGCGGGGACGGCCGCATTCCCGTGGCGGTTCTGGATCCCGGGGGATCCGACCGTCTCGCCGTTTCGCTGGGGGCGCGGAGCCGGTCCGACGCTCTGAGCTCTCAGTCGACGGCGAACCGCTGCACCATGACCTCGCGCAGTGCCATCGCGGCCGGACCGGCGTGTGGTCGGGTGCTCACGCTCAGCGGCCACTCGATCACCGGTGTGACGGGCACCGCGATCGTACCGGCCGTCGGAACGACGAGCACCTCGGGCACCAGCGCCACGCCGAAGCCGGCGGCGACGAACGACGGGATGTCGCCGACGGCGGAGACCTCCGTCGCCACCTCGCGCACGAGGCCGGCGCGTGCGAGGGCTCGTTCGAGGAGCACGCGGTGACCGAAGCCGTGCGGTGCGTCGATCCAGGCCTCGGTCGCCAGACGCTCCAGAGGAATCTCCGCCAGCGCGCTGAGCTCGTGAGCGTCGGGGAGAAGCGCGACGAAGGGCGAGCGCACGAGCTCGACCGTCTCCAGATCGGGCAGCTCCGTCGACGGCAGCCCCATGAAAGCGAGGTCGATCCGTCCGCGCCGCAGCTCGTCGGCGAGCCCGGTGGAACCGGACGGCGACGAGACGAGTCGTAGGCGCACGAGGGGATGCTGGGCGCGGAAGGCGGCGAACAGCTCGGGCATGCGCAGGGTCGGAAGATTGACGAAGATCCCGACGCGCAGCAGGCCCTCGATGCGACCGGTCGCTGCGCTCTGCAATCTGCTCGTCGCATCGACGATCTCCCGAGCGGGCTCCAGCAGGTGCTCACCGGCGGCCGTCAGCGCGACGCGGCGGCCGGAGCGTTCGATGAGCCGGGTTCCCATGCGCTGCTCGAGAGTCTGGATGCCGGCCGACACCGTCGACTGCACGACGTACAGCCGAGCCGCGGCGCGCGTGAAGCTCGACTCCTCGGCGACGGCGACGAAGTACTCCAGCAGCCTCGTGTCCATGGAGACAAACTATCGATGATGTCGATGAACAGCATCAATCGAATTCGTTGGACTCGATGCGACGGTAAGCGCATCCTGAGGTCATGACCACCACCAGCCTCCCCGCCGCCGGGGCGCCCGCCTCGGCATCCGCGTCCTCCCCGCGCCGCTCGCGTGCGGCGCACTCCGCCGGCTTCTGGACGGCCGTGCTCGCCTTCGCCATCGCGATGGCGTTCTCGACCATTCCCACCCCGATCTACGCGCTCTATCAGCAGCGCGACGGCTTCTCGCCGATCGTGGTGACCGTCATCTTCGCCGCCTATGCCGTCGGTGTCGCCGTGAGCCTGTACCTCGTCGGCCACGTCAGCGATTGGTGGGGCCGCCGCGTCGTGTTCATCGCCGCGCTCGCCGTCGAGATCGTCGCCGCCGTGATGTTCCTGCTCTGGCAGGACGTCACGGGACTCATCGTGGCCCGCTTCGTCTCCGGCGTCGGCATCGGCGGGTTGACCGCCACCGCGACGGCGCACATCGCCGAACTGCGCGCCGTGGCGGTGCCGTCGTCGACGATCGCCCCGGTCGTCTCCAACTTCGCGAACATCGGGGGACTGGCCGTCGGGCCGCTCGTCGCCGGTGCGCTGATCACCTGGGTGCCCGCTCCGCTGGAGACGCCGTACGCGGTGTTCCTCGGGCTGCTCGTCCTCGCTCTCGTGGCGACAGCGGTGATTCCCGAGACCGTCGACCGCGGGCAGCAGCGCCGGAGCTACCGTCCGCAGCGCGTCGCGATTCCGGCCGCCGCGCGGGGCGCGTTCTGGGCGGCGGGGACCGGCGCCTTCACCGGCTTCGCCGTCTTCGGTCTGATGATGGCGCTCACCCCGACGGTGCTGGCGCAGGCCATGGGCGTCACGTCGCGACTCGCCGCCGGAGCCGTGCCGTTCGCCGTCTTCATGTCGGCAGCGGTCGCCCAGGTGGTCACCGTACGACTCAGCCTGCGTCGTCAGCTGCTGCTGTCGTGGATCCTGATGGGTGTCGGGATCGTGCTCGTCGCGGTCGCCGTCGCGATGGGCGCCCTGGCCGCGTTCGTGATCGGCGGCGTGGCCGCGGGGGCGGGCGTGGGCGTGATGTTCCGTGCGTCGCTGGGTGTCGCCGGCTCGCTCGCGCCGGCGGGCTCTCGCGGCGAGGTGCTCGCCGCGATCTTCCTGATCGCCTACGTCGGACTCGCCGTCCCGACCCTGCTGATCGGAGCCGCCCTCGCGTGGCTCGCCCTGCCCGTCGTCCTCGGGGTCTTCGCCGGTTTGGTGCTCGTCCTGATCTCGGTGGCGACACCTCGCATGGTGCGCCGCCTCGCCGCGTGATCGGCGACGGCGCGACGTCAAGCCGACACGCCCGGCCGTGCTAGACTGACTCTTTGTCTGCGCGCACTCCAGCACGCAGTTCGTATCCCTGTGTTCTCAGAGGGATGCAGACAAGGGATCTTGGGTGGCACCGTCCGGTGTCACGGTACTAAGGAGAATCACTATGGCAGCAGTGTGCCAGGTGACCGGAGCAGTTCCCGGCTTCGGTCACAACATCTCGCACTCGCACCGCCGGACGAAGCGTCGCTTCGACCCGAACGTGCAGAAGAAGACCTACTACGTTCCTTCGCTCGGTCGCAAGATCACGCTGAACGTGTCGGCCAAGGGCATCAAGGTCATTGACGCCCGCGGCATCGAGTCGGTCGTCAAGGACCTCATCGCGAAGGGTGTGAAGCTCTAATGGCGAAGAAGGCTCAGGACGTTCGTCCGATCATCAAGCTCCGGTCGACCGCCGGCACGGGGTACACCTACGTGACGCGTAAGAACCGTCGCAACAACCCCGACCGCATCGTGCTCAAGAAGTACGACCCGGTGATCCGCAAGCACGTCGAATTCCGAGAGGAGCGCTGATCTCATGGCCAAGAAGAGCAAGATCGCGCGCAACAACCAGCGCGAGGAGGTCGTCGCCCGTTACGCCGAGAAGCGTGCCGAGCTGAAGAAGACCCTCGTCGACCCGAACGCGACCGACGAGGCCCGCGAGGCCGCCCGTGTCGGCCTGCAGAAGCTGCCCCGCAACGCGTCGCCCGTGCGCCTGCGTGGTCGCGACGCCATCGACGGTCGCCCCCGCGGCTACCTGTCGAAGTTCGGCATCTCGCGTGTTCGCTTCCGCGACATGGCGCACAAGGGCGAGCTGCCCGGTGTGACCAAGTCGAGCTGGTAAGCACCGACGCACACGTCTCGAAGGCCCGTCCCGTCAGGGACGGGCCTTCTGCGTTCCCACGCGACGCCGGATTCGGAGACCGTCATCGGATGCGGACGGGGCGGCCCTCGGCATCCGATTCCGGTGTCGATGTCCGCATCCGCGGCCGCGCGGCCAGCGGATGCCGTGGTCACACCAGCCCCATCCGTCACCGTACGACGCCGACACGCCGGGGAGAATGACGTCTGGAGGGCGTAAATCCGCGGATTTCCGCGGATCGTGGGTATATTCGGGGGCGGTCCCATCGACCAAACCGGGCGCTCGTCGTCCGGTCCGATCTCACTGAAGGCGGCATTCGCTGCCGTCTGGAGGACAACCCCAATGGCTATCACCAAGACTGAGCTCGTCGCAAGCATCGCCAGCGCCACCGGCGAGAGCCAGGCCACCGTCGGCCGCGTCGTCGACGGCCTGTTCTCGGCTGTCTCCGAGGCCGTCGCCAAGGGCGAGAAGGTCACGATCCCCGGCTTCCTCTCGTTCGAGCAGGTCGCCACCGCCGCGCGTACGGGCCGCAACCCGCAGACGGGCGAGGAGATCAAGATCGCCGCCGGCAAGCGCGTCAAGGTCACCGCGGGCTCCAAGCTCAAGGCCGCCGTCAAGTAAGTACGGCCCTGCACGAGGGGGGATGCCGTTCGGCATCCCCCCTTCGGCGTGTCCGGCGCCGCGTAGGCTGGACGGGTGATCCCGACCCGTGTGATGCGTTTCGTGGGCCCGGCGATCCTCGTCGCGGCCGCCCTCGTCTCCCTCGTGCTCGGGCTCGTGTTCGGCGGAGGTGCCGCCCCGCTGCTCGTCGGTGACGCCGGCCCGGTCGTGCGCTGGGGACTGCCGATCGTCACTCTCGGCGTGAACCTGTCGGCGGCGGGCATGATCGGATCGCTCGTGCTCGCCCTGTTCGCGCTGCGCGCGGGGGAGCGCCCCTTCGACACGGCGCTGGACGTGGCATCCATCTCGGCCGCCCTCTTCACGGTCGCGAGCGGGTTCACCGCCTTCTTCACGTTCGTCAACATCTTCAATGCCACCCCGAACGCCGGCGCCGAGTTCGGTGGCCAGTTGGGGCGCTTCCTGGTGTCGACCGACCCCGGTCGCGCCTGGGCGCTGACCACCCTTGCCGGAGCCGCGCTGACGGTGCTCACCTTCGCCGTCCGTGGATGGACCTCGACGTTGTTCGTGGCCGCCCTGGCGATCGCCAGCCTCGTGCCGATGGCCACCCAGGGCCACTCCGGCGACGACGCCGGCCACAACATCGCCGTCTCCGCACTCGCTTTGCACATCATCGCCGCCGCCGCCTGGCTCGGCGGCCTGCTGCTGTTGATGGTGCTGCGACCCCAGCTGCGGGGAGCCGAGCTGGGCGACGTCCTGGCGCGGTACTCGAGCATCGCCCTCGTGGCCTTCGTCGTCGTCTCACTGTCGGGCGTCGCACGTGCCGCCGTCGGCGTCGTCGAGCCCAAGTATCTGCTGTCGGCCTACGGGGCCCTGCTCGGCGTGAAGGTCGTCGCGCTGCTGCTGATGGGGGCGCTCGGCGCGCGGTACCGCACCGGGCTGATCTCGCGTATCCAGCGGGACGAGAAGCCGAGCGGCGAGCGCTCGTCGCGCCGGTTCTGGGGTCTGGTCACGCTCGAGCTCGTGTTCATGGGCATCGCCAGCGGGGCGGCGGTCGCGCTGTCGCGAACTCCCCCACCGGTCGACACGCGCCTTCCCGACGTCAAGACGCCCGCGGAGATCCTCACCGAGGTGCCGCTGCCGCCCGAATTGACCATCTCGCGCTGGTTCACGCAGTGGGACATCGACATCCTGTGGGTGTTCGCCGTCGGCTTCGGCCTCTTCTTCTACCTCGCCGGCGCGTGGCGCCTGCATCGCCGCGGCGACCGCTGGCCGGTGTACCGCACGCTGCTGTGGGTCCTGGGCATGCTCTCGCTGCTGTGGGTGACGAGCGGTCCGATCAACGCGTACCAGGACTATCTGTTCAGCATGCACATGATGGGCCACATGCTGCTGACGATGGCCATTCCGATGATGCTCGTCTTCGGTGCCCCCGTGACGCTCGCCTCGCGGGCCATCGCCAAGCGCGACGACGGCTCGCGCGGCGGGCGCGAGTGGATCCTGTGGGCGGTGCACACGCCGTTCGCGCGCGTCGTCACCCATCCGCTGTTCGCGGCCGCGATGTTCGTCGGATCACTCTGGGCGTTCTACTACACCGATCTCTTCCGCTGGACCCTCTACGACCACCTCGGACACGAGTGGATGGTCGCCCACTTCCTCATCTCGGGCTACCTGTTCGTGCAGTCGCTCGTCGGCATCGACCCGGTGCCCCTGCGCTACCCCTACCCGTTCCGGCTGCTCACGCTGATCGGCGTCATGGCCATGCACGCGTTCTTCGGCATCTCGATCATGATGTCGTCGGGGCTGTTCGTCGCCGAGTGGTTCGGTTCGATGGGACGCACCTGGGGAGAGCCGCCGCTGGTCGACCAGTACACCGGGGGTGGCATCGCGTGGTCGATCGGCGAGATCCCGACCCTGATCCTCGCGATCACCGTGGCGATCCAGTGGAGCCGCACCGACGAACGTGCCCAGCGTCGCGGCGATCGTCACGCCGATCGGACGGGGGATGCCGAGCTCGAGGCCTACAACGCGAAGCTCGCCCAGCTCGCAGCCCGCGATGCGCGGGAGGCCCGCCTCACACGCTGAGGGCGGCGGCCCGTCGGGGTCAACCGGCGGACTGCACCTGAATCGAGGCGGTGCCGTCGGGCAGCATCGTGATCGTGCCGCCGACCCGGAACGGCACATCCTCGTCGACGTGGGTCACCGTGCCGTCGAAGATCGACTTGATGTCGACGACCACGTGCGCCGCGGCATCCGCGGGGACGATCGACCATCCGGCGCCGTCGGGCTGCAGGGCGATCTTGGGCGGGGTGACCATCGACCACACGGGCGGCTCGAGGATGCGGTTGCGTACCTGCAGACCGAAGGGGCAGCCGGTGGGCTGCAGCACCTGCTGCGTCGTGCACGCGGTGAGGAACGACTCCACACGTTCCTGCACGACGTCGACGAAGGTGGAGGTCGGCTGAGTCTGGATGTCCACGGGCACCTCGGCCTGGGGCGTATCGGAGAGAACCGCCACCCCCGGGCTGGACGAGACCGGCGTGTCGACGGAGATCGAGTAGAGGCCGGGCGAGAACACGAGCAACGCGACCGGTGCCAGAGGATCGGCCTTCGTGCCGTCGGGCGAGACCTGGCGGGTGTCGACCGCGAACCCGTTCACGGAGAAGGCGGTCGCACCGCGCAGGGTCAGATCGATCACCGCCAGCGGGCTCTGCGCGAATCGCCAGGTGGGTGCCAGTCCGACCCATCCCGCCCGCTCCACGCGGAACGTGGAGGTCCCGGCGTGCGGGCCGGCCTGGTACGACACCGTCACGAGCTCGACGCCGTCGGACGCCTGCTCGCCCACCACACGGATGTCGCTGAGCGGAGCGAGCGCCGCGCGGCGCAAGAGCGCTTCGCTCGCGTCGCCGGGAAGCCCGGCATCCGTGAGATCGGAGGATGCGATCGGAACCCCGGGCAGGGCGAGCGCTTCGGGGACCCGCCCCTCGCTGAGCAGGCTGAGATAGCGCGTGACGAAAGCGCCGGGGCTGTACAGGTCGCGGTACACCGTGACCGTCGCCGCCCCGATCGCGCCGACCAGGAGCAGCCCGACGACGGACAGGGCGGCCAGGTCGAGCGCCAGCCGGCGGCTTCTGCGACGGGCCGGGGATCGGCGCGTCGCGGCATCCGTACCCGCCTCTGCGGCGCGCGCCTGCTCACCCACCACCCCGTCCACAGCTCCAGTCTAGGAAACCCTTCCTGATGGCTAGCATGGATCCGGTGACCATCCCCTCCCTCTCCGCCGAGCAGGAGGAGCTCTTCCGCCTCATCGAGGACACGCGGGAGCACGTGTTCGTGACCGGGCGCGCGGGAACGGGGAAGTCCACCCTCCTCCAGCACCTCGCCTGGAACACCGAGAAGCAGATCGCCGTCTGCGCCCCGACAGGAGTGGCCGCCCTGAACGTCGAGGGGCAGACGATCCACTCCCTCTTCCGGCTGCCGATCGGACTCATCGCCGACAGCGAGCTCGAGCAGTCCGAGCCTGCGCGTCGCGTGCTCAAAGCGATAGACACCCTCGTGATCGATGAGGTGTCGATGGTCAACGCCGATCTGATGGATGCCATCGACCGCTCACTGCGTCAGGCGCGGGGGCGGCGCTCCGAACCCTTCGGCGGCGTGCAGATCATCATGTTCGGCGACCCCTACCAGCTCTCGCCCGTGCCGCCGCGCGGTGACGAGCTGCGCTACATCCAGGACCACTACCGGTCGTTCTGGTTCTTCGACGCGCAGGTGTGGGCGGGCCCGTCGACGGACGGCTCCGCGATCCGTTCCAACGGGTTGCTCGACCTCGGCCGGGTCGGGGCGCCGCTGCACATCCGCGAACTGCGTCAGATCCATCGCCAGGCCGACGACGGGTTCAAGGCGATGCTGAACGCCGTGCGCCACGGGGTGGTGACCGCAGAGATCGCGGGCATGCTGAACGCGGCGGGAGCACGCCCGGTGCCCGAGCCGGTCGAGGGCGAGCCTCCGATCATCACGCTCGCGACGCGCAACGACATCGTCTCGCGCATCAACCAGCGTCATCTCGACGCCCTGCCCGGTCCGGTTCAGACGGCGCGCGCCGACGTCAGTGGCGACTTCGGGCGCGGTGAGGCGTCGTACCCCGCCGACACCGAGCTGCAGCTCAAGGTCGGCGCGCAGGTCATGTTCCTCCGCAACGATGTGGGCGGTCGTGGGGACGGCCCGCGGTGGGTGAACGGCTCGATCGGCACCGTCACGCGCATCGCCGGAGGCACGGTGCGCGTCGAGCTCGACGGCGAGGAGGTCGACGTCGAGCCGGCCGTCTGGGAGAGGTTCCGCTACGCGTACGATCCCGGGTCGCGAAAGCTCACCCGCGAGATCGTGGCCGAGTTCACTCAGTTCCCGCTGCGACTGGCATGGGCGGTGACGATCCACAAGTCGCAGGGCAAGACGTACGACCGCGCCGTCATCGACCTGGGCTCGGGGGCGTTCGCGCCGGGGCAGACCTACGTGGCGCTGTCACGGCTGACCTCGCTCGACGGCCTCTACCTGTCGCGCCCGCTGCGCCCGAGCGACATCCTCGTGGATGCCGACGTCCGCCGGTTCATGGCCGGGGTCCGCGCCGCCGGCTTCTGACCCTCGGGTGAAACGCGGGGTCAGGCGGATGCCGCGGCGGCGGCCTTGGCGGTGGCGAGATCGACGAAGAGGTCGGTGTTGAACTGGTACGCGGCGAGCACCTCGTCGATGACGCGCTCGCGCTCCGCGGCATCCCAGGCGACGGCGTCGAGCTGCTCGCGGTAGACGTCCTTGAAGGCGGCGGGGTCGGCGATCTCGTCGAAGAGGTAGAAGCCGATGCCGTTCGTCTCGAAGCCGAACTGGCGTGCCATCAGCTTTCCGATGAACAGGCCTCCGGACAGGTCGCCGAGATACCGGGTGTAGTGGTGGGCAACGAAGCCGCCCGGCCAGCTCGCGCCGACTTCTCGGATGCGCTCGACGTAGCGGGTGGTCGTCGGAAGCGGCGCGATCCGTTCGCGCCAGTCGTCGCCGATCAGGAAGGCGAGGTCGGACTCGATCGCGGGCAGGCGCGTGAGCTTCTCGCTGATGAACGGTGCCGCGATCGGATCGTCTCGCATGGTCTCGGCGGCGGCCTCGAGTGCCTCGTAGATGAACCAGTGCTGTGCGACGAGCGCGACGTAGTCGTCGCGCGTGCCGCGACCGCGCATCAGATCGTCCATGAATCCGGCGTGCTCGCTGCCGGAGTGGGCGGTACGCGAACGCTCGCGCAGGGCGGTGGAGAACGGGATCGGCTGGGTCACAACCGTCAGTGTAGTTGAAACTAAGGCTCACCTAAACTGAAGGTTGCCTGCGGGATCGCTGAGCGCCCGGTCCGCCCCGACTATCCGTGCGGCCGAGGCGTGATCCCTAGGCGCGCGCACGCCTCGTCGTACAGGGCGACGATCTCGCGGCGCACGTCCCGTCGCTCGCTGATCTGGCCGCCAGGCCAGGGGATGCGGATGACGTCGTCACCACCGTCGGCGCGAGTGACATGCCAATGGCCGGCCTCGCCGTCGAACGTGACCATCTCGGAGGCGACGACATCGGCATCGGGGGAGAATGCCCGCGCGATGAGCAGGTTGTCGTCGGAGTGGTCGTCGTTCATGTGGCCGAGAACGCCGGTCAGAGTGTCGTCGTCGAAGGTGTGCGCCATGGCACCCACCTTAGGGGCGGGTCCGCCCGGCGCCGCAGCCCGCCTCCCGGGGCAATGGCCCCGCGACGCAATCGTCACAGGAGCGTCACGGCGGTCGGGTCGTATGCGCATCGTGATCTACGCTGAGAGGACTGACCAGGGGGTGAGTATGCGGGCTCTTCGTCGATCGCGGCGTCTTGCGGCGATGGCCGGTACGCTCGCGCTGGCGCTCGCGCTGGCTGCGTGCTCGTCGAGCCAAACGGTGTCGTTGCCGTTGCCGGACCAGGTGGATGCCGCCATCGGTGGCGATGTTCAGGCCCAGCTGCAGACGGCCGTCGAGCGCGCCGTGGCCGCATCGGGCGCATCGGGCGCGATCGTCGGCGTGCGCGTTCCGTGGGCAGGTGTCTGGGACGCGGGCGTCGGCACGGTCGCTCCCGGCGGCGCCGCGGTGAACGACTCCATGACCTTCCATGCCGGTGCCGTCACCCGGTCGATGACCTGTGACGTGCTCTACGGCCTCGTCCACGACGGCGTGGTCTCGTTGGACGACCCGGTCGGCAAATACGTGACGGGTTTGGGCGATCAGGGTGCTCGGGACGGCCTGACGCTCGGTCAGCTCTGCGATTCGACATCGGGTATCGGCGCGTACGATCCGACCGTCGACGCGCGCATGCGCGCGACACCCTCCCGCGTCTGGACACCGCGGGAGCTGATGGCTTTCGGAATGTCCCAGGCATCGAACGTGCAGCCGGGCACCGTGTTCGCCGACTCCGACACCGGTTACGTGCTGCTCGGGTTCGCCCTCGAGCGCGCGACCAGCAAGACGGCGGCGCAGCTCTATCAGCAGTACGTGTTCGGTCCGAACGGCATGACCTCCACGTCACTTCCCGACAACGGCACCGCCGAGCTGAACGGTCTGTGGACGGGAAACGCTGCCGATGGCAGCGCCGCGTGCACCGCGCCGACCCCGATCGTCGGCTTGTCCTCGAGCGCCGGCTTCACGGCATCCGGGGTCATCAGCGACCTCGCCGATATGGGCCGATACGTGCAGGCGCTGGCGATGGGGCTGCGTCCCTACGACGCCCCCGGCCGCTTCGAGAACCCGCTGCCGGCGGTGGCGAACGGCCCGTCATGGTTCACGGCGCGCGGAGGGAGCTACCAAGCCGGCAGCCTCATCGGGCAGTACGGCTCGGTCCCCGGCGCGCTGACGGCGGCGTTCGCCGACCGCACGACCGGCATGAGCGTCGTCGTCACCTTGAACAACTCGCGGGCGTCGGCCGACCTCGTCCGCAGTCTCGCCTGGGAGCTCGCTGCCATCGCGTCGAAGGCGCCGGCGGCGGCGGGACGCACCGCCCCGCAAGCGGGGCTGCCCTGGACGGCGGAGGACATGGCCGCGCAGGTGACGGCCGCCGCGGTCTGCCCGATCCCGTGAGTCCGAGCGCCGCGTGAGCCGCCGATGAGCGCCGCGCGACCACCTACTTCGGGGGCGCCGGGCGCGGTCGGCCTCGTCGTTGCCGGCCTCGTGTGTCAGGAGGGCGGCGCCGCGATCGCGGTCACGCTCTTTCCGCACGTCGGCCCGCTCGGCATGGTGATGCTGCGCCTCGCGTTCTCCGCGCTGATCCTCCTCGCCGTCGCGCGGCCACGGCTGCGCGGCCACGCGGCGCGGGCGTGGCGCGACGTCATCGTGTTCGGGGTCGTTCTCGGCACGATGAACGGGTTGTTCTACCTCGCGCTGCAGCGGCTTCCGCTGGGAGTGACCGTGACGATCGAGGTGCTCGGACCGCTCACGCTGTCGATCATCGCGGGGCGACGTCGCTCGTCCTGGCTCTGGGCCGGCATCGCGCTCGTCGGCGTCGTCGCCCTTGCCGGCGGCGGATGGGATCGACTCGACGTCCTCGGGGTGCTGTTCGCCCTCGCAGCCGCGGCGAGCTGGGCGATCTACATCCTTGCGTCGGCGCGTGTCGGCGCGGCGTTCCCGCGCCTGGACGGTCTGGCCGTCGCGATGGCCATCGGCGCCCTCCTGTCGCTGCCGTTCGGCATCGTCCAGGCGGGCGCAGCGCTGCTGCGACCGGAGATGCTCGGGCTCGGCGCTGCGGTCGCCCTGCTGTCGTCGACCCTGCCGTACGCGTTCGAGCTGATCGCCCTGCGCCGGCTTCCGGCGGCGGCGTTCGCCATCCTGATGTCGCTCGCCCCGGCCGTGGCGGCGTTGGCCGGGTGGGCGCTGCTCGGACAGCACCTGGCGTGGCTCGAGCTCGTGGGAATCGTGATGGTGATCGCGGCATCCATCGGAGCCGTGCGCGCCGCTGGACGCCGTGTTCGCGCTGCCGTCGAGCCCATCGGTTGAGTCGAAAGCCTCCCCGCTGCCGGAAGCCCTGCGGGCGGTGATCAGCCGACGTTCGGGTGACGGATAGTCGCGCGTGACAGGATGCCGCGGTGACCTCGCGCTCCTCGACATCCGGCCGCGGCGGCTCGACGAGGCGTCGGCCCGTTCGTCGCCGTCCGGCCCTCAGCGCCCGGCGGCGACGTCAGCTGCGACGTCGCCGGGCACTCGCGTGGGCGGTCGTGGCGGTGCTCGCCACCGGTCTCGGCGTCGCGGGGGTGGCGATCGGTCAGGCCGTCCGTCATGCCGCGGTCTGCGCGGAGGCGGAGGGATTCGGACGGCAGCAGCTGGACAACGCGCGCAGCATCGTGGCGGCCGGACGCGACGCGGGGTTGCCTGCGCGCGACCAGACGATCGCAGTGATGACGGCGCTGGGGGAGTCCAGTCTGCAGAACATCGACTACGGCGATTGGGAGACGAGCGGGGTGACCAACCCCGACGGCTCACGCACGACCTCGATCGGTCTCTTCCAGCAGCAGGACGGCTGGGGAACGCGGGAGCAGCGGCTCGACCCCTACACGGCGGCGAGCCTGTTCTACCGCGCCATGGTCGAGAAGGTGCCCGAGCCCGAGCGGTCGGCGACGGCGCCCACGGAGGTCGCCCATCGGGTGCAGATCAATCGCGATCCGACGCACTACGCCCCGTACTGGCCGCTGGCCGAGCGGATCGTCGCCGTGCTCGACGATCAGACCGTCGTCGACACCTGCCTCTGACGGGCCTGCCCCTGGGGTCGTCCTGTCTCGACCGCGACGACCGCGGCCACGGTTCCTGCTGCGGCGGTGAGCAGCATGCCGAGTGTCGAGGGTGCGAAGGTGGCGCCCACGATCGCGGCGGCCCCGAGCAGCAGGATCGTGTTTCCGGTCGCGGTCAGCTGGCTGCGCAGGTTCAGTGCCCAGATGCCGAGGACGAAGAGCACCACGGGAACCGTCAGGGTCGCATGGGCGGCGATGCTCGACAGGTGCGCCTCATGACCGATGTCGTCGACCGCGATCTCGATGCCGGCCGAGAAGGCGCCGGCGGCGGCGAAGATCGCGTAGTGGAAGTAGCCGTAGCGGATCGAGGAGCCGAGGGTGCGGATGTGTCCGGTGTGCTCGCGGGAGAAGTACACCCACCACATGCCGGCGGCGATGACGAGGCCCGCTGCCGACACGACGATCAGTTCGGTCAGGTGCTCCTGCTCCTGGAGCGCGGCGATGATGGCTCCCGCCGAGGCCAGGATCGACTCGCCGAGGAGGATGAGGGTGAACAGGCTGTAGCGCTCGGTGATGTGGTGGGCGTTCCACGGCGCGTGTTCGCGATGCTCGGCCCAGACCGGCACGAGCACCTCGGCCGCCACCAGCACGAAGAACGCGACGAGGTCCGCCGTCGGCGGGAGCAGCAGCCGCAGCACCCATGCGAGCTGCACGACGGTGATGCCGGCGGCGTAGCGCAGGCAGACGCGACGGAACTCGGGCACGGATGCCGCCGCGCGCAGCCATTGCCCCACCATCGCCAACCGCATGATGACGTAGCCGAGAGTGACGATCGTGAAGTCCTGATGTTCCATCGCGGCGGCGCTGCCGCTGGCCAGGACGAGCACTCCCGCCATCTGCACGATGGTCGTCACGCGGTAGGCCCAGTCGTCCACCGCGAACGAGGTGCCGAACCAGGTGAAGTTCATCCACGCCCACCAGATGGCGAAGAAGAGCATGAGGTAGCTGCCCACCCCCGCGCCGAGGTGGCCGTGCGATTCCATGTGGTGCAGCTGTTGGGACGACAGAGACACGGCGACCACGAACACCAGGTCGAAGAAGAGCTCGAGCGGGCTGGCGGCGCGGTGTTGCTCGCCCGCGTCGCGCGCTGTCATCCGTCGCAGGCCCCAGCGTGTGCGGTGCGGAGCGGCGTCGTGCGTCATGATCCCCCGATCGCCGCCCCCGTGCGGTGCGCGGCACGGGGAAAGATACCAGGCGCGTCGACGTCGGTGGGGCCGGGGAGCGTGTCCCCGACCCCACCGGGTCGCGGCGGCTCAGGCGCGGCGGCGCCGCAGGAGCACCGCGCCCGCGGCGATGAGCAGCACGGCGATGCCCGCCAGGGCGGTCCAGGGGCGGGCGTCGCCCCCGGTGCTCGCCAATGCCGCCGACGTCCCGGTCGTTCCCGTGGCCGTTCCTGCCGTGCCCGTCCCGGCGCCCGGATCGGTCCCGCCGTCCACGACCGCCGTCACGGTGGGGGCGAACGTCGAGGAGACGACCGTGCCACGGGTGTCGGCCACCCGATAGGTCACGGGAGCCGGGCTTCCCGTGTAGCCGGCGTCGGGGGTGAAGACGATCCGGTCGCCGACGAGGTCGTACCGGCCGCCGGTCACGGTGATACGGCGGACGATCCCGGCATCCGCCGCGGTGACGCTCGCGCGGGCGAACGTCTCGAACTCCTCCGATTCGGCGAGGGTGAGGGTGGCGGGGTCGAACGGGACGTCGGGATCGCCCGGTTCGTCGTTCGCCAGCGGTGCGATGCTGATCGGTGCGCCCGCGGGGCCGCTGGCCGTGTCGGGGCGTGCGATCGGGGTCACGGCGACGTAGCCGTCACCGAGATCGCCGACGAAGGAGGCGACCCAGGCGAGTGCCGAGTTCCAGTTGACGGTGATCTCGTTGACCGACCACGCTCCGATGTCGTCGACGTAGCACGCCTGCGCCGCGCACCCTTGCAGCCGGGCGCCCGCCACCGGGTCCTGGATGGAGGAGTTCGGTCCACCCGCCACCGTGCCCTTCGGCGGGTGCGGCAGCGACGGATCGAGCGCGTGGGCGTACCACCGGCTGTGCTGGTTCTGCGAGTACTTCGTGCCGTAGCCGGTGATGTACGACTGTGCGAGCACATTGCGCCCGAACAGGTAGTCGTAGCCTTCGATCACGGCGTCCGCGTAGCGCGGCCGGTGCGTGAGGTCGAACGCCGTCGCGATGACGACCTGGTTGTTGAGCACGGCCGAGTTGGATCCCCAGTCGTAGAGGCCCTCCTTCGGCGCGTAGGGCTGACCGAACGGCTGCGCCTTCTGATCCGCGATGAGCGCGTCGGCGGCATCCACCACCGACTGGCGGATCTGCGCGATGTCCGGCAGGTCGGCCCCGAAGCGGGCGAGCTGCAGGCGCGCGAGCGCCGCAACGTCGCCCCAGAAGAACCCGCCGGCGGTGAAGATGTCGGCATCGGTGTTCATCGCGAGGTGCAGGGGGTTCGTCTCGACGTCGGTGCGGTAGTCGCCCGCGCCCGTCGTGAGGTACAGCTCGGCGGCCGCCCAGTAGAACTCGTCGGTCACGTCGTCGTCGTCGTACGTGCCGCCGCCGGTGCCGTCTTCCGCCGGGGCGAGCAGCACCGGGTTGGTGCGAGCCGCCTCGTACGCCGTCTCGGCCGCGGTGAGCAACCGGGCCGCGAACGCGGGGTCGAACTCGGCGAACAGGCGCGAGCCCTGTGCCGCGACCGCGGCGAGGTTGAGCGTCGCCGCGGTCGACGGGCGGTGCAGCAGGCGCTCCTGCGGGTCCTGGTCGGGCAGCAGCGGCAGTCCGGTCCAGTTGCGGTCGGTCACCTTGTGCCACGCCATGCCCGCGAGCGGGTCGCCGGCCGGCACCTGCATCTTCAGCATCCACTCGAGCTCCCACCGGGCCTCGTCGAGGATGTCGGGCACGCCGTTGCCGTGCTCGGGCACCGCGAGCGTGCCGTCGGCGAGGGATGCCGTCGTGCCGGCGGCCTTGGCGCGCTCCCACGCCGACAGCAGCTGCGCGACGGCGATGCCGCCGTTGACGACGTACTTGCCGTGGTCGCCCGCGTCGTACCAGCCGCCGCTCACGTCGTGGCGGTCGGTGCACGTCCAACCGTCCGACCAGGTCTGCGGCTCGAGGCAGGCCACATCGGTGTCGCCCTGGTTGGGAGCGACGCCGAGGTGACCGGCCGGACGCGCGTACTCGGCGCCGGCGATGGCGCCGTCGATCGCGATGCCGGACCGGTTCGTGTAGAAGAAGCGCAGCGAGTCTGCGCGCAGCGACTGGAACACGTCGTCGGAGATGGCGAACGGGAAGCTCTGCTGATCGCCGACGTGGAGGGTGTACCCGGAGCCGGGGGCCTGCACGCCGCTGAAATCGACGGTGTGCACGCTCGTGCCCGCGCTCGGATCGAGGCCGGCAGGGGCGGTCGTGCCGGTGGCGACGACCGCGCCGCCCGGCGCCTGCAACGACCACTCCAACGGCGTGGTGGCCTCGGTGACGACCGTCGCGCGCTTGGGCCCTCGTGTGAGGTAGCCGACCTGGTTCACCTTCACGGCGGGGCCGGTGTCGGCGCGGTAGGTGTACTTCGTTCCGGTCAGGGTGACGTCGTCGACGCAGACGACGGTGCCGCTCGGCATCCCGCCGATGCGGAACTGGATCTGCCCGAGGTGGAAGGTGTCGGCCGCGGTGGTCGTGAAGGTGAACGCCTGCGTGGTGGGCGTGGCGGTGAGCTCGAACGACTTCTGCAGCCACGACACCTGGTCGGGGCCGGAGTACGTGCCGACCTGCGTCGAGGCGTTCAGCGTGGCGGGGGATCCGCCGGGGGCGACGGCGGATGCCGTGAAGCTCAGCCGGAAGGCGGTGTCGCCGGGCATCGGGATGTCGTTGTGGCCGAGCAGCAGGTCCCACACGTTGGCGGTGTCGGCGCCGATAGTGGCGCACATCTGCTGATCGGGGTTGGAGAGGGTGACCGCTCCGGCCGTCCACCAGGGGCTCGTCCCCGTCGCGAAGGTGGGGTTGGGCAGCAGCTGATCGGTGCCGACGGTCGGTTCGGTGGGCTCGGTGGGGCCGGTGCCGCCGCCGTCTCCACCGCCGGTGCCGGTCGCGACGATCGAGACGTCGTCGAGCCAGAACGTGCCGGCGGCGTTGCCACCAAGACGGAACTGCACGTCGGAGGCGGTGCCCTGCCCGAAGTCCTCGGCCGTGAACGTCGCGGTCACCTGCTGCCAGTCGGCGGTCAGCGGCGTCTCGATCGCGGTGTAGGTGCTGAAGGTGGCGTTGGGCGTCGTGGGCGCGACCTGCGTGCGTAGCGTGATTCCGGTGCGGTCGGCGCGGACCTTGGCCGAGAACGAGTATTCGGTGCCGGCGACGAGCGCGACGCCGCCCTGCCCCACGATCACCTCCCAGGGGTTCGTGGAGGCGGGGAAGTCAGCGCGCAGGGCGCCGTCTTCTGTCGTGAGGGAGCCCGCGCTCGACCACCAGTGATCGGTCGTGGCGGCGATGTCTCCGTTGAGTACCAGGTTCTCGACGCCCACCGCCGACGCCGCTGCGGGAAGCGCGGCAGCGGCTCCTCCGATCAGGGCTCCGACGACGAGGACGGCAGTCAGGCGCCGGAGGCGCCCTCTTCTCGCATGCATGCAGGCTCCTTCGCTCTGTGATGACGCCGCCGTCTTTGCGACGCGTGGGAGCGCTCTCAGAGAGCGCTCCCACGAAACATAGCAGAATCTATGCGAACGCATCAGGGAGGCCGGCGGCCCGGGTGTGAGGGGTCGACGGTGTTACGCGGCGCGCACGGCGACGAATGCCGAGGGCTCGAGATCGCCGGTCGGCGAGACGAAGATACGCTTCGCCTCCGCCGGAGTGCGGGGGTCGAACACGAGCGGACGCGTCTCGCCCTCGGCGGGTACTTCGCGTGGCGGCAGGAGGGCGAGGCACGTCACCCAGCGCCGTGCACCCTGCCCGTCGTCGAACGCGAACGTGAGGGAGACGGCCGCGCGCGAGGCGGTCATGGCCTCCGCCGACAACAGCGGCGACGAGGTGACCTCCGCGTCGACGAGGCGGCCGCTGGCGAGGAGTTCGGCGGCCAGGTCGGTGTTGCGCCGGCGGAAGCGCTGGGCGCGCAGGCGGCCGATGATGCTCGTGAGACCCAGGGCGATGAAGATGCCCGGCAGCCACCAGATGCCCGCGTACATGATCCACGAGCCGACGCCCCAGGCCTCGTCCTCGTGGAAGACGGGGTCGACGGCGACGCCCACGGCATCCGGCGTCGCCCACATCGGCAGCGAGAGGAGCACGCCGGTCGCGAGGCCGAGAAGGACGATCGATGTCGGGCCGAGAAAGGCGTAGTACGTGCGCCGGCCCGTGTAGCGGTGGTTCCACGCCGAGTAGGCGCCCATCGTGATGATGCTGCCGATGATGCCCACCGGCAGCGCCGTCGATCGGACGGCGACGGGGATGCCGCCGTCCCAGGTGCTGAACACGCTGTTGAGCGACACGATGCGCACTTGGTCGAAGAAGCCGCCGATGCCGAAGCCGACGATCGCCGCCGCGGCAAACCCGGCGAGTCCCCAGAGGATCGTTGCGGTCAGTGCGCGTCCGGAGCCGACGAGCTTTCGATCCCGTTCGGCGGCCGCGGCTTTCGGGTCGATGAGACTCATGGCTTCCAGCCTATGAGGCCGGTGGGGGAGCCGGTGGAGGGGCTGACGGGAATCGAACCCGCGCTGTCTGCTTGGGAAGCAGAAGTTCTGCCATTGAACTACAGCCCCGTGACGACCTGACGGCCGTGCCCGTCCAGCATACCCACGAAAGCCGCAGCCCCGAACGTCTGTACAGATGTAGGAACAGGTCAGTGGATGCCGCGGTTAGCGTGAACACGCTCAGATCGAGCGCACCCATCCACACGACCCGGAGGACCGATCATGGCCTACGTCACCACCGAAGACGGCGCGGAGATCTACTACAAGGACTGGGGCAGCGCCGACGCCCAGCCCATCGTCTTCCACCACGGCTGGCCCCTCTCGTCCGACGACTGGGACGCGCAGCTGCTCTACTTCCTCGACAAGGGCTACCGCGTCGTCGCCTCCGACCGCCGCGGCCACGGGCGCTCGTCGCAGATCGGCACCGGTCACGACATGGACCACTACGCCAGTGACGTGAGCGCCGTCGTCGAGCACCTCGACCTGCGAAACGCCGTCCACATCGGCCACTCCACGGGAGGCGGCCAGGTCGCGCGCTACGTCGCGAAGTACGGTGAGCCCCAGGGGCGCGTCGCCAAGGCCGTGCTCGTCGCCGCGGTGCCCCCGATCATGCTGCAGAGCGACAGCAACCCCGAGGGCACCCCGCTGGCTGTGTTCGACGGGTTCCGCGAGGCGCTCGCCGCCAACCGCGCCGAGTTCTTCGAGGCGGTGGCGTCCGGACCCTTCTACGGCTTCAACCGCGAGGGTGTCACGCCGTCCCAGCCCGTCATCGACAACTGGTGGCGGCAGGGAATGACCGGTAGTGCGCAGGCCCACTACCTCGGCATCAAGGCGTTCTCCGAGACCGACCAGACCGAAGACCTGAAGGCCATCACGGTGCCGGTGCTCGTGCTGCAGGGTGACGACGACCAGGTCGTGCCGTACAAGGCCGCGGCGCTTCTGCAGCACGAGCTGCTGCAGAACTCGACCCTCAAGATCTACGAGGGCTACCCGCACGGCATGCTGACCACGCACGCGGACGTCATCAACCCCGACATCCTCGCGTTCATCCAGTCCTGACCACCCGGTCGCGAACCGCCCGCTGCGCGCCGGGCGCCGCACTCCCCGTCACTCCGACAGGTGCTGCACCGTGTTCGTGTAGGTGATCGAATCGGCCGTCGATCCGACGAGGCCGAGGGTCACGCCGAACATCGAGTCGAGGCCTTCGGCGGGCGGCGGGGTGTCGGCGCCCAGCGTGAGCAGCTTTCCGCCCGGAAGCGTCGCGCTGAGCGAGTTGATGTAGACGGCCACGTGCCCGTCGAGGGTCATCGTGTCGGCCGTCGTCGTCAGGATGGGGCCGGTGTCGCGCCGGACGGTCAGGCTGAATCCGGAGATCGTGATGCGGTCGGCTTCGAGCTTCAGCGCCGTCGTCCGTGACCCGTCTGCGAGGGGAACGGTCACGACCGAGATGCCGCGCAGCCCGCTGAACGACAGCGACTTCGACCCGAGCTGGGCCGACGGCTGCGTGAACACGGGACCCTGCTGGTCGGCGACGGGCGCCACCGCCGGCGGGGTGGTGCCTTCCGACGGCGACGGAGACGGCGAGGGCTGCCCGGGCTCCGGAAGACCGGGGATGGTCGGCAGGCTCGGGACGCCGGGAATCGACGCGCTCGCCGACGGTGACGGACTGGGCGTCGGGGACGGCGACGAGTGGCAGGGCATGATGATCGGGATGCACCACTCAGTGGGCCGTGCGCCGGAGGTCTCGGCGGCGGCCGCGGGGAGGGCTGCGGCACCGACGGCGCTCGGCACGAGCGCGAGGAGCGCGGCTGCCAGCAGCGCGGAACGAGCGCGCCGCGTGGTCATCGCGTGACCGCCTCGTCGGAAACGATCGCCTCCTCGGCATCCGCCTCAGCCGTCGGCTCCGACTCCGCGGTGCGCGCGGCTCTCGGCATCCACGACACCGCGAGGATGCCTCCGATCGCCGACAGCACGAACCCGATCAGGAACCCGCCGAGGTTCACCCCCACGATCGAGTAGACGCTCGTCGCCAGCGCGATCACGCCGTACAGGATGCGGTGCGCCGGCGTGGCGATCACGAGGGCGCCCAGCACGATGAGCAGCAGCGGGATCACGACCGCCTGCAGTCCCTCGATGCCGAGGTGGATGTGCAGCCGCCCGAAGTCGAGCTGACTCGAGCCGAACATCGCGAGGCCGCCGACGATGAGCAGGATGCCGCCTACGAGCGGCCGATCCTTCCGCCACGCGCGCGCAGGTCGATCGGCCGCGGGCGCCGGCTCTGTCCGGTCCTCGGGCTCGGATGCGGACTCGGCAGTGGGCTCAGCGGTGCGCGCGGCCCGGCGTGTCAGAAGCATCCGCTCGACCCGTCCGTCAGCTTCAGCGACATTCCGGTGAGCGTGAAGACCGAAGCCTGCGTGCTCCACGAGATCTGCTGGAGGTTGTTGATCGTGACGCTGTCGGCATCCTGGGCGAAGTCTCCCGCCGAGCCCTTCGCCGCGGTGTTCACGGTGGAGGCGTCGACGCCGATGCGGATGTTGGAGAACGATGAATCGCCCTTGAGGTCGGTCATGCCGATCTGCAGGTCGCTCGCGGTGGCGGGGTTGCCGCCGCCACCGGCCGTGATGAGCACACCCACCTTGCCGAGCGGGGTGTCGGAGATCACCGATTGGCAGAGATCGTAGAGCTGCGCCGACGCGATGTTGGCGATCGCGACGTTGTGCGAGCCGCCCGCCGTGTCTTGCGTCACGCCCGCGTACTGCGAGAACCCGGTGCCCTCGAGCTTGGACGCGCTGATCTGGAACTGGCTGCCGGAGACGGCGAAGGAGACCGGAACGGCGCCCTGCGCGACGCCGCCGAGGAGGAACGTGGAGGCGAGGACGACGGGAATGGTGGCGAGGGTGATGCGTCCCGCGCGGGAGCGAGTCGGGTTCGAGAGTCTCATCGATCCTCCGGATGCCGGGGCGCCGGCTCCGCTGCCGACGCGTTCGATCATCGACTGTGCGCCTCAATTGACAATCAGTCAATAAGAGAGGGGCCACTGTGAGAGAACTCTCACGAAAAGTGCCCGTGGGACCGCGCCCACCTCGTCGGTAGGGTCGAGGACATGTCCACCGAGCAGCGGCGGCGCCTGTCGCGCGAGGATCGGCGTGCCCAGCTGATCGCCTCGGGCGTCGCGTTCCTCGCGTCGCAGCCGCTGGACGAGCTGACCATCGAGGCACTCGCCGAGCGCGAGGATGTCTCGCGCGCACTGGTGTTCCACTACTTCGGCACCCGGCAGGGCCTGCACACCGCGGTGGTCACGACCGCCCGCGACGCGCTGATCGCGGCATCCGCCCCGCGCGCGGAGCTGGCTCCGCGCGCCCGCCTCGACGACACGATCGAGCGGATCGTCGCCTTCGTGCGCGCGCATCGCGGCACTTTCTATTCGCTGGTGCGCGGTGTCGCCAGCGGCGACCCCGTCGTCCGCCAACTCGTCGACGAGGCCCGCGACGAGAACGCGCACCGCATCGTCGACGTGTTCCACGAGCTGGGTCACGCCGACTCGCCCATGCTGTCGGTGGCCGCACGCGCCTGGGTCGCGTTCGCCGAGGACGTGCTCATCGAGCTCGGGCTCGAATCCGACCGGCCCGCCGGTGAGATCGTCGCCTTCCTGTCGCGTTCGGCGCTGGCGATCGCGGCATCCGTCGACCGCTGAGCGCGCCGCACTGTCGCCGTGCGGCCAGTAGGCTGGCCGCGTGCTGCTCAGTGACCGCGACATCCGCACCGAGATCTCCTCCGGCCGCGTCGGACTCGACCCGTGGGATGCCGCGATGGTGCAGCCGTCAAGCGTGGACGTGCGTCTGGATCGCTACTTCCGGCTGTTCGACAACCACAAGTACCCCTTCATCGATCCCGCCGAGGACCAGCCCGATCTCACCCACCTCATCGAGGTGCGCCCCGACGAGCCGTTCATCCTGCACCCGGGCGAGTTCGTCCTCGGGTCGACGTTCGAACAGGTGACGCTGCCCGACGACATCGCCGCGCGCCTGGAGGGGAAGTCCTCGCTCGGACGCCTCGGACTGTTGACGCACTCGACCGCGGGCTTCATCGACCCCGGATTCTCCGGTCACGTCACCCTCGAGCTGTCGAACGTCGCGACGCTGCCGATCAAGCTGTGGCCGGGGATGAAGATCGGTCAGCTGTGCTTCTTCCGTCTGTCCTCTGCGGCAGAGAACCCTTACGGAACGGGCCCGTACCTCAACCGCTACCACGGGCAGCGGGGCCCGACCGCGTCGCGGTCGTTCCAGAACTTCCACCGCACCGATGTCGGCGCGACGGACGCCGGGTCGCGGGGCGCCTGAGCGCACGACGGGCGGGCCCGTCGCTTTAGCAGAGTGGCCGCGCGGAGGCCAGGTCTCGGTCGTCGCCGCCGGCCTGGCTACCCTGGAACGATGACCGAGATCGCCCCGGCCGCCGACCCGCTCGCTCCTCGTCCCCTCGCCCGCTGGGTGTTCTGGCCGGCCGCGGTCATCATCGTCGCCGTCGCGGCCTTCGCGGTGCTCTTCCCCGCAGCGGCGGAGGCCGCGTTCGCCACCATCCAGGGGGCGATCATCCGGACCTTCAGCTGGTACTACGTCCTGATCGCCGCGTTCTTCGTCGCGTTCGCGCTCGTCCTGGGCTTCAGCCGCTTCGGCGACATCAAACTCGGCAAGGACGAGGACGAGCCCGAGTTCTCCCTGGGAGCCTGGTTCTCGCTGCTGTTCGCGGCGGGGATGGGCATCGGTCTCGTCTTCTACGGCGTCAGCGAGCCGCTCAGCCACTACGTCACACCGCGTCCCGGCGTCACCGGCACCGACGCGCAGCTGGCGCAGAGCGCATTGACCCAGACCTACCTGCACTGGGGTGTGCAGGCGTGGGCGATCTACGTCGTGATCGGCGTCGCCCTCGCCTACGCGATCCACCGCCGGCGCCGTCCGATCTCGATCCGCTGGGCGCTGGAGCCGCTGCTCGGCCATCGCGTGCGCGGGGCATGGGGAAACGCGATCGACACCCTCGCTCTCGTCGGCACCGTCTTCGGTGTCGCGACCTCACTGGGGCTGGGCGTCATGCAGATCGGCGCGGGCCTGTCCAGCGCGGGCCTCGGTACGCCCGACACCGCGATGCAGATCGTGATCATCGGGGTGATCACGGTCTTCGTGCTGCTGTCGGTGCTGTCGGGCGTCGGCAAGGGCATGAAGTGGCTGTCGAGCTTCAACCTGATCCTCGCCGCGGCGCTGCTCGTGTTCATCCTCTTCGCGGGTCACACCGAGTACCTCCTGCGGGAGTGGGTGCAGTCGATCGGCGCCTACCTGCAGAACTTCGTCGGGCTGAGCTTCACGGTCAGCGCCTTCCAGGGCGCAGCCGGCGAGCAGTGGCAGGCGTCGTGGACGTCGTTCTACTGGGGCTGGTGGATCTCGTGGGCGCCCTTCGTCGGCATCTTCATCGCCCGGGTGAGCAAGGGGCGGACGGTCCGTGAGTTCGTGCTGGGCGTGCTCATCGTTCCCACGCTCGTCGGCATCCTCTGGTTCGCCGTTCTCGGAGGCTCGGCGCTGTACCAGGAGCTCACCGTGCCCGGCTCGATGCTCGCCGCCGACGGCACGGTCGATCTGCAGGGTGCACTCTTCCAGCTGTTCACCCACCTGCCGGCCGGACCGGTGCTGACCGTGGGCGCCATCCTGCTGATCGGCATCTTCTTCGTCACCTCGGCAGACTCGGGTGCGCTCGTGATGGGCATGCTGGCCACCGGCGGCGACGTCGAGCCGAAGCGGTGGGTGCGGGTGTTCTTCACGCTCGCGACGGCGGTGCTGGCCGTCGCCCTGCTGCTGGCCGGGGGGCTGTCGGCGCTGCAGACCGCGGCGGTCACGATCGCCCTGCCGTTCAGCGTCGTGATGCTTCTCATCTGCTGGTCGACGGTGATCGCCTTCCGGCGCGAGCGACGGGTCTACGACCGTGCGCAGCGTGCTCAGCTCGTCGACTACGTCGGTGAGCACTACGGGCTCGACGTCGAACACGGCAACGAGCAGGGCGTACGGATGCCGGGATGGTGGCGCCGCCCGCCCCGCTGACCGCGCTGACCTCGCTGGCGCCCCGCGGGCGCATCGCCTTCGGGACGGCGCGCCCGCGGGCAGGCGGTCAGGCGCTCGCAGCGGAGCGCCCTGCGCTGAATCCGGCGGCGAAGCCGCGCTCGTAGGCGCCCTCGGCGGCGCGCTGGCGGGGTGAGTGGTCGCGACATCCTTCGCCGTCGGGTCCGGCGTGGTGGTGGATGCCGCGTCCGAATCCCGGTCCGCCGGCTGCGAAGCCGTGCTGGTGGGGGCCGAAGCGGTGCCCGCGGGGGCCGAATCCACGACGGTGGCGCGGGTGGTCGCCGTCATCGAGGTCGTCCGGCGCGCCGAGCGCGCGGGCGACGGCGTCGAGGGTGGCGCCGGCGGCGGCCAGCTCCTCCGCGGACGCGGCCTCGTGCAGGCGGGCGTCGAACTGCTCGGCGTGCCGGCGCAGCCCGTCCGCGGCGTCGCGCCCCGCGTCGGTGAGCGACCAGGTGCCGTCGGTCTCGGCGATCCAGCCGCGTTCGGCGAGTCGACGCAGGCCCTTGCCGCCATGCGGGTGCTGGCGAAGGCGCGTGAGCAGTTCCGCCGCCTGTTCGGAGGTGAGGGCACGCAGAAGGCGCGCCTCGCGCGGACGGATGCCGTCGGCGGCGAGGGCCCGTGCGCGATCGTGCCAGAGGGCGCGATCGACCGCGCGGACGCTGCGGACGAAGTCGCGAGGGTCGGGGGTGGTGGGGGTGTTGTCGGGGGTGTCGGTGGGGGTCTCCATGGGAGGTCCTTTCATCGGGTGATCGCCGGGCGATCTCATTTACATGTCAAAGTGCATGTGCATGTAGTGTGACATGCAGTCTGAGAACATGTCAAGCGACATGTAAATTTGAGGGATGACGGATGCCGACTCCCCCTCCTCCGCCACGGACCTCGACGCGATCGATGCGGCCCTCGGCCGGCTGCGCGGGCGGGGACCCCGGCCCGGTGGCGCCGGAGGCCATCGCGGCGCTCCGCACGGGTTCGGCCCCCGCGGGCACTGGCCCGCTCCGCCGGAGGGCGGCCCCGCGATGCGGATGGGCGGCGGTCCCGCGCGCCTGCGTCTGATCGAGGCGCTGCACGCGGCATCCCACCCCCTGAGCGTGAGCGAACTGGGCGAGGCGATCGGTGTCGATCAACCCCGGGCGTCGCGGCTGGTGCAGCAGAGCGTCGAGATGGGCCTCGTGCAGCGCGAAGCCGACCCCGACGACGCCCGTCGCACCCGGATCGCTCTCACGCCCGTGGGTGAGCAGTTCGCGCGCGGGTTCCGGGGCCGGCGCCGCGAGCATCTGACCGCGGCGTTGAGCGATTTCAACGCGGACGAGCGTGCGGAGCTGGCCCGCCTGCTCACGAAGCTCGCTGCGGCCTGGCCACGCGACTGAGGCGGGGACTCACCCCTCGGGCCAGATCTCGTCGACCTCGAGCGTCAGATCGATGATCTGCTGAAGCAGCCCTCCCATGGTCGTTGCCCGCAGCAGGCGCTGCTGGTCGTACTCGACCAGGGGCGCGATCGCGGCGACCTGCCAGGCGGCGGCGACGGGATCGGACGACAGCTCGATGTGCGCGCCCCAGGGGGCATCCGGAAAGCGGCCGAGCACGCGGCGCACGATGGCCTCGGCCTCGGTGCGCAGCGGCGTCAGCGCGTCGTTCCAGGCCAGCGGCTCCTGCAGCGAGACCTCCGCCCGGGGGTACGGGTCGTCGTCGAGCCAGCGGTCGACGGTGAAGCGGTCGGTGCCGATGGCGACCACCTGGAGGGCATCGGCGCCGGCGGCGACATCGACCAGGCGGGCCAGTGTGCCGATGCCGGAGCGCTGGTCGCCGCCGCCGGTCTCGTGCCCGCGGTCGATGAGGACGACCCCGAACTGCGGATCATCGCTGTCGAGCAGTTCGCCCATCAGGCGCAGGTAGCGCGGCTCGAAGACGCGCAGCGGCAGGGGTGTGTGGGGAAAGAGCACCGATCCGAGAGGGAACATCGGCATGACGGTCATGCGCCCAGTCAACACCGACGGACGTACAGTGGGCGCGTGCCTCGCCTTCCCGCATCGATCCGCCCCGACGTTCCCGGCCCCGGACAGGAGTCGGTCTGGGACTATCCGCGCCCGCCACGCGTCGAGCAGGTGCCCGTGCGTGTGACCGTCCGTCTCGGCGGCCAGCTCATCGCCGACACCCACGATGCCGTGCGCGTGCTCGAGACGAGCCACCCGCCCGTCTACTACCTTCCGATCGCCGACTTCGCGCCGGGCTCCCTCGTGGATGCCGAGGGGTCGTCGTTCTGCGAGTTCAAGGGCGCCGCGCGCTATCTCGACGTGGTCGGCGGCGGCATCACGCGGGCACAGGCCGCGTGGAACTATCCGCATCCCGCGCCGGGGTACGCGGCGCTGAGCGACCGGGTGGCGGTCTACGCCGCTGCGATGGACGAGTGCACGGTCGATGGGGAAGTCGTCACGCCGCAGCCGGGTGGCTTCTACGGCGGCTGGATCACGGCGAACGTGCTCGGCCCGTACAAGGGCATCCCGGGTTCGATGGGGTGGTGACGGCGCCGGACGGCTACCGTGGGTGTATGGCCTCTGACAGCTTGACCGATCCCCTCGAGGCCGCGCCCGCGCCCGACACCCAGACCGACGCCGACTCCGCGGCATCCACCGACATCCCGTCGACCCCCGGCTTCGCCGATCTCGGCCTCGACGCCGCCGTGCTGAAGGCGCTGAAGGATGTCGGCTACGAGACGCCGTCGGCGATCCAGGCGGCGACGATCCCGCCGCTGCTCGCCGGCCGCGACGTGCTGGGCACCGCGCAGACCGGCACGGGCAAGACGGCGGCCTTCGCGCTGCCGATCCTCTCGCAGCTCGACCTCGCCCAGAAGACGCCGCAGGCGCTCGTGCTCGCCCCCACGCGCGAGCTCGCGCTGCAGGTGTGCGAAGCCTTCGAGTCCTACGCGGGCCACCTCCGCGGCGTGCACGTGCTGCCGGTCTACGGCGGCCAGGGCTACGGGCAGCAGCTGTCGGCGCTCCGCCGCGGCGTGCACATCGTCGTCGGCACCCCCGGTCGCATCATGGACCACCTCGACAAGGGCACGCTCGACCTCTCCGAACTGCGCTTCCTCGTGCTCGACGAGGCCGACGAGATGCTGAAGATGGGCTTCGCCGAGGATGTCGAGACGATCCTCGCCGACACCCCCTCCGGTAAGCAGGTCGCACTCTTCTCCGCGACCATGCCTGCGCAGATCCGCCGCCTCGCCGGCACGTATCTGAAGGATGCCGAGGAGATCAACGTCAAGGCGAAGACCTCGACCGCGACGAACATCACGCAGCGCTACCTGATCGTGTCGTATCCGCAGAAGGTCGACGCGCTCACCCGCATCCTCGAGGTCGAGAACTTCGAGGGCATGATCGTCTTCACCCGCACCAAGAACGAGACCGAGACCCTCGCCGAGAAGCTGCGCGCCCGCGGGTACGCGGCGGCCGCCATTAACGGCGACGTCGCCCAGGTGCAACGCGAGCGGACCGTCAATCAGCTCAAGGACGGCAAGCTCGACATCCTGGTCGCGACCGATGTCGCCGCGCGCGGCCTCGACGTCGAGCGCATCAGCCACGTCGTCAACTTCGATCTGCCCATCGACACCGAGTCGTACGTCCACCGCATCGGCCGCACCGGCCGCGCGGGCCGCTCGGGCGACGCGATCAGCTTCGTGACGCCGCGCGAGCGCCGCATGCTGGCGTCGATCGAGAAGGCCACGCGCCAGCCCCTCACCGAGATGGCGCTGCCCAGTGCCGACGACGTCAACGCGACGCGTCTGACCCGCTTCGACGACGCCATCACGGCGGCGCTCGCCGAGACCGAGCGCATCGACCGCTTCCGCGACATCATCAACCACTACGTCACCCACCACGACGTACCCGAGGCGGATGTCGCGGCGGCGCTCGCCGTCGTCGCACAGGGGGAGACCCCGCTGTTGCTGGACGAGGACCCGCCCGCTCCGGCGCGCCGCGAACGGTTCGAGCGCGACGATCGCGGACGCGACCGCAGCGACCGCGACCGCGACGACCGGCCCCGCCGCGACGATCGCCGTCGCTCGGGAGGCCCGACCGCGACCTACCGCATCGAGGTCGGTCGTCGGCACAAGGTCGAGCCGCGTCAGATCGTGGGAGCGCTCGCCAATGAAGGCGGTCTTCGCCGTGAGGACTTCGGCGCGATCCAGATCCGTCCCGACTTCTCGCTGGTCGAACTGCCCGCCGACCTTCCCCGCGAGACGCTCCAGCGGCTGGAGGGCACCCGCATCAGCGGTCGCCTGATCGAGATCAAGCCCGACCGCTTCCAGCGCTCCGCCAAGCGTCCGGACCGCGACCGTGACGACCGCGGCGATCGGCGCCCGCGCCGCGATTGAGCGCGGCTCGGCATCCGGGCCGGGTTCTGCGTTTCGACTCGCCGCGCTCGCTCAATGGCCAGTGGGACTCCGCCCGCGTCGAGAAGCCTGAGTCAGCTCAGCGGATCTCGACCTGAGCGGTCTTGACGGGCAGCATGAGCAGCAGTCCCGCGAGCAGGATGAGAACGATGCCCAGGATGCCGAGGCGCGTGTCGCCGCTGAGGCTGACGAAGAGTGCGAACAGGCCGGGTGCCAGGAACGACACCGCGCGTCCGGTGGTGGCGTAGAGGCCGAAGATCTCGCCCTCGCGCCCTTCCGGAGTGATGCGGGCCAAGAACGATCGCGATGCCGATTGCACCGGGCCGACGAACATGCAGAGCACGAGTCCCACGATCCAGAAGCCGAGCTGACCGCTGCCGATGACCAGCACGGCCAGGCCCGCGACGACGAGGCCGATGAGCGACGTGAGGATCACGTTCTTCGGTCCGAAGCGGTCGTCGAGTCGGCCGGCGAAGATCGTCGAGATGCCGGCGACGACGTTGGCGGCGACGGCGAAGTAGAGCACCTGCGTCGACGTGAAGCCGAACACCTGCGCGGCGATGATCGCGCCGAAGGTGAAGACGCCGGCGAGGCCGTCGCGGAAGACGGCGCTGGAGAGCAGGAACAGGAGCACCTGGCGGTTGCCGTGCCAGAGGCCACGCAGCGTCTGCCACAGCAGCACGTAGGAGCGGAAGAATCCGACCTTCACCCGACGATCGGATGCCGGGATCTCCGGCACCCGCACGAGCACCGGGATCGCGAAGACGCCGAACCACACGGCTGACGCGAGGACGGCCAGGCGGATGTGGAGCCCGCCCTCGGTGGTGATGCCGAGGGGGCCGGGGCTTGAGGAGAGCCCGATGAAGCCGACGAGCAGGATGAGCAGCAGGACGATGCCGCCGACGTAGCCCATGCCCCAGCCGAAGCCGGAGACGCGCCCCATCGTCTGACGGGTGGAGACCTGCACGAGCATGGCGTTGTAGTTCACGCTCGCGAACTCGAAGAACACGTTGCCGACGGCCAGCAGCGTGGCGCCGAGCACGAGATAGCCCGGCGCGCCGTCGACGAACACCATGGCCGCCATCGCGAGCACCACGACGCCGGTGTTGATCCCGAGCCAGAGCTTGCGTCGACCGGATCCGTCGGAGCGCTGCCCGAGGACCGGGGCGAGGAGCGCGACGAGGATGCCGGCGATCATCAGGGCGATGCCGATCAGCGATGCATTGTCGGCTTTGGCGGCCACGAGCGCCGGGTTCTTGTCGTCGCCGGCGGCGGCGACGATCGCCGGGTCGATGAAGTAGCTGCTCGACAGGTAGGTGCTGAACACGAAGGTGGTCACGACCGCGTTGAACGCGGCCGAGCCCCAGTCCCACAGCGCCCATGCGCGCACGCCGCGCCGGTCGGCCGCGATCGCTCGCGCTCCGGTGGCGGCGAGGGAGTCGGGCGCGGGCTGGTCGGGCAGTGACATGTTCGTCACGGTATGTCCCTTCGGTGAACACCGGGTGGCGCGTCGTCGCGTGCAGGTCACGTTACTCGCGGCATCCCGCCGTTCTGCGCTAAGGAGCGGGGTGGCGAGCCGCGGCATCCGCTGGGGCGTGTCCCACTTACTGCTGTCCACGGAGGCCAGAAGGGACAGCAAGTGGGACGCTCTGCGCCGCAAATGGGACAAGGGATGTCGCAAGTGGGACAAGGCGCGCGATCGAAAGTTGAGCCGATTCATATCAACTTGCGTTTGACACCCGGAAGCGCCGCGGCTATCGTGGAAGTCATTGAAGTTGAGCCGTCAAGACTCAACCCCGCAGACTTCTCAGAGCCGTTTCACGAAAGGGAACAGACATGGCACGTGCAGTGGGTATCGACCTCGGGACGACGAACTCCGTCGTCTCCGTCCTCGAGGGCGGCGAGCCGAAGGTCATCGCCAACGCCGAGGGCTTCCGCACCACCCCCTCGGTGGTCGCCTTCACGAAGGACGGCGAGGTGCTCGTCGGCGAGACCGCCAAGCGCCAGGCCGTCACCAACGTCGACCGCACCCTCTCCTCCGTCAAGCGCCACATGGGCACCGACTGGAAGACGCAGGCGATCGACGGCAAGCAGTACACGCCGCAGGAGATCTCCGCGCGCATCCTCCAGAAGCTCAAGCGCGACGCCGAGGAGTACCTGGGCGACAGCGTGACCGACGCGGTCATCACCGTCCCCGCCTACTTCAACGACGCCGAGCGTCAGGCGACGAAGGATGCCGGTGAGATCGCGGGCCTGAACGTCCTGCGCATCATCAACGAGCCGACCGCCGCGGCCCTCGCCTACGGCCTCGACAAGGGCAAGGAAGATGAGCTCATCCTGGTCTTCGACCTCGGCGGCGGCACGTTCGACGTGTCCCTGCTCGAGGTGGGCAAGGACGACGACTTCTCCACCATCCAGGTGCGCGCCACGGCCGGTGACAACCGCCTCGGCGGTGACGACTGGGACCAGCGCGTCGTCGACTACCTCATCAAGCAGTTCAAGGACACCACGGGTGTCGACGTCTCGGGCGACAAGATCGCCCTGCAGCGTCTAAAGGAGGCGGCCGAGCAGGCGAAGAAGGAGCTCTCCAGCTCCAGCAGCACCTCCATCAACCTGCCGTACCTCTCGCTGACCGATTCGGGCCCCGTGTCGCTGTCCGAGACGCTGACCCGTGCCAAGTTCGAGGACCTCACCAAGGACCTCCTCGACCGCACGAAGAAGCCGTTCAACGACGTCATCGCCGAAGCGGGCATCAAGGTCGGCGACATCGACCACGTCGTGCTCGTCGGCGGTTCGACCCGTATGCCGCAGGTCACCGAGCTGGTCAAGCAGCTCACCGGCGGCAAGGAGCCCAACAAGGGCGTCAACCCGGACGAGGTCGTCGCCGTCGGCGCCGCCCTGCAGGCCGGTGTCCTCAAGGGTGAGCGCAAGGACGTGCTGCTCATCGACGTCACCCCCCTGAGCCTCGGCATCGAGACCAAGGGCGGCATCATGACCAAGCTCATCGAGCGCAACACGGCCATCCCCACCAAGCGCAGCGAGACCTTCACGACCGCCGACGACAACCAGCCGTCGGTCGCCATCCAGGTCTTCCAGGGCGAGCGTGACTTCACGCGCGACAACAAGCCGCTCGGCACCTTCGAGCTGACCGGCATCGCGCCCGCGCCCCGCGGCATCCCGCAGATCGAGGTCACCTTCGACATCGACGCCAACGGCATCGTGCACGTGTCCGCGAAGGACAAGGGCACGGGCAAGGAGCAGTCGATGACGATCACCGGCGGCTCGTCGCTGCCGAAGGACGACATCGAACGCATGGTGCGCGAGGCGGAGGAGCACGCGGCCGAGGACAAGAAGCGCCGTGAGGCCGCCGAGGTCCGCAACCAGGCCGAGACCCTCTCGTACTCGATCGAGAAGCTCATCAAGGACAACGAGGACAAGCTCCCCGACGAGGTGAAGACCTCGGTCCAGGCCGACGTGGATGCGCTCAAGACCGCGCTCGCGGGCGACGACGAGGACGCCGTGAAGACGGCGTTCGACAAGCTCAACGCATCGCAGCAGCAGCTCGGCGAGGCCATCTACGCCTCGGCGCAGGCCGCCGGCGAGCCGGCCGACCCGACGGTCGCCGACCCGGGCAACGGCAGCGTGCCGAACCCCGAGGAAGACGTCATCGACGCCGAGGTCGTCGAGGACGAGGACGACAAGAAGCCGGGAACCGGAAAGTAAGAGAATCGAACCATGACGAACAAGGACTTCGAAGAGCCCATCGACGAAGTCCCCGGTGACGAGGGGTCGGAGGCGCACGCCTCCGGCCCCGACTCGCAGGGGGACCAGCGTGAGGGCGACGACCTGACCGTCGACGACATCCTCGATGCGCCGCAGACCGACGAGGCCGCCGTCGCAGAGGCCTCCGCCGAGGACCGCGACCTGATCCTGGACCTCAAGCGGGTCCAGGCCGAGTACGCCAACTACCGCCGTCGCACCGAGGACCAGCGCGAGGTGGAGATCGCCCGCGCCAAGGGATCGGTCGCCAAGGGGCTGCTGCCAGTGCTCGACGACCTCGACCGTGCCGAGAAGCACGGCGACCTGGTCGAAGGCTCGCCGCTGGCGGCGATCGCGGAGAAGCTGCGGGGCGTGGTCGCACGCCTCGGTGTGGAGACCTACGGCGTCGCGGGCGAGGTGTTCGACCCGCAGCAGCACGAGGCGATCTTCCACGCCCCGAACCCCGGAGGGGTCGAGGACGGCACGATCCTCGACGTCGTCGAGGTCGGCTACCGCCTGGGCACGATCGAACTGCGACCGGCCAAGGTCGTCGTCGCCGGTTCCGCTGACTGACGGGAGGAGGTGTCCATGGCCAGTCAGGATTGGTTCGACAAGGACTTCTACAAGGTCTTGGGCGTCTCCAAGGACGTGTCCGAGGCCGACCTGAAGAAGGCGTACCGCAAGCTCGCCCGGACGTATCACCCCGACTCGACGCAGGGTGATCCTGCCAAAGAGGCGAAGTTCAAGGAGATGAGCGAGGCGTACGCCGTGCTCTCCGACAAGAGCCAGCGCGAGGAGTACGACCAGATCCGCGCGATGGGCGCCGGTGGTGCGCGCTTCCAGGCGCCCGGCGCGGGTTCCGGCGGGTTCGAGGACGTCTTCAGCCGCTTCGGTCAGTCGCGCGGATCGGCGCAGTCGGCCGACTTCGACGACCTGTTCTCGATGTTCGGCCAGGGCGGCGGCTTCGGCTCCGGACGGTTCGGGCAGTCCACCGGTGGATTCCGAGGCTACGGCGGCCCGCAGCGCGGCGCCGACGTGACCGCACGGACCACCCTCGACTTCCAGACCGCGGTCAAGGGCGAGACGATCACCCTCGCGGGCGAGGACGGCAAGCCGTTCAAGGTGAAGATCCCCGCCGGCGTCGCCGACGGACAGAAGATCCGTCTGCGCGGGCGCGGGCGCCCGTCGCCGGACGGCGGCGAGTCCGGCGACATCGTCGTGAGCGTCTCGGTGCGCCCGCACCCGGTGTTCGTCCGCGACGGGCTGAACCTGCGCGTGACGGTTCCGGTCACCTTCACGGAAGCCGCGCTCGGCGCCACGATCGAGGTGCCGACTCTGGGGGGAGATCCGGTCAAGCTGCGTGTGGCGCCGGGTACGCCCTCGGGGCGCGTGCTGCGCGTCAAGGGTCGCGGCGTGCACACGGCGAAGGGCGCCGGCGACCTTCTCGCCGAGGTGCAGGTGGCGGTGCCGTCGCATCTGGACGACCAGGCGAAGGAGGCACTGCAGCGCTTCCACGAGCTGGAGCCGAAGGAGAACCCGCGCGCCGACCTCATGGCCAAGGCCCGGGAGTGAGCATGGTCGACGAGCACCCCGATGAGGAAGCGCCGATCTTCGCGATCGCCGTCGCGGCGGAGCTTGCCGGCATGCACCCGCAGACCCTCCGTCAGTACGATCGGCTGGGCCTCGTCGTTCCCGGGCGCACGCAGGGCGGGTCGCGGCGGTATTCGCTGCGGCACGTGAAGCAGTTGCGCGAGGTGGCCGCCCTCTCGGCCGAGGGCATGAGTCTGCCGGCGATCTCGCGCCTGATCGAGCTCGAGAACGAGGCGCGCGGACTGCGCCGTCGCGTCGCCGAACTCGAGCAGCGTCTGCAGGAGGAGCTGGCCCGTCGCTCCCGCGTCTTCGCGGCGGGGGCGACGGGATCGGTCGTGACCCTCCGCCACGGCACGCGCGTGCGTCGGGCGACCGAGGTGGTGCTGTGGCGTCCGCTTCCGTCGGCGGATGCCGAGTCCGACGACTAGCCGCTACGAGGCGGTGCCGGCGGCGACGGCATCCACGAACGCGCCGTAGTCCGCCCGCGAGAGGGCGGCGTAGCCGTAGGCCCACTCCACGATGGCCTCGGCGCACGCGCGCCCCTCACCGAGGTACCCGATGACCTTCGCGGCGTTCGGGGACTGGCCGTGGGCCCGGGCCAACACCGTCGCGCACGCCTGCGCGTAGAGACGGAACGGGCCGTCCTCGAGCGTTTCGGCGTCGATGCCGCCCTTCATGTCGCGGAACTGGCGCACGTAGTAGTCGGCGCGCTCACCGCGGAAGTGTCCGAGGAACGGGTCGGACGACCCCTGCAGAATGCGCTGCAGCGCCACGACACGCCCGCCCTGACCGTGGCGGTCGACGAACGCCGTGAGCTCGTCCGGCTGTGCGCAGCCGCCGTACTGCTCGAGCACGCTGCGCCCCGCCTCCTTCACCTGCATCAGCAGTGCGGCGCCGTCTCCGTCGACGAAGACGGCGATGTAGCAGCGGGTGCCCACGCTGCCCACCCCGACGACCCGACGCGCCACGTCGGAGAAGGTGTAGTGGGAGAGCACGAGCTGCACATCCGCGCGCGTCGTCGCGATGTACTGGGCCAGGGACGCATCGACCGCGGCCGCCACGTCGGGCGTGACGCGCGTCAGCGTCGGAGGCTGCTCGACGAAGCGCAGTCGCCCATCGGCATCGGCCTCCGTGATCTTGCGCACGGCCTTGTCGCCGGTGCGCTTCTCGGCATCCGCGATCGCGGCGCGCAGCACCTTGCGCGACGCCTTGTCGCTCGTGACGAGCGCGCCCGCGGCGTCGAAGTGCTGGTAGAACCGGGCGAGCGGAGTGGCTTCCTCGCCGACGGCCAGGGCGCGAGCGTAACGGCGGACGGCGGCGCGCGCGGCATCCGCGGTCACCGCATCGTCGCGTCCGGTCGCTTGACCTGCCACGACGATGCTCGTCACGAGGCGCTTGAGATCCCACTCCCAGCTCGCCCACGCCGACTCGTCGAAGTCGTTGAGATCGAACACGAGCGTGCGCTGCGGAGACGCGTAGAAGCCGAAGTTGGCGACGTGCGCGTCGCCGCAGGAGGCGACGAGGATGTCGCTGCGCGGTCCGGCGGCGAGGTCGTCCGCCATCAGCGCCGCCGTGCCCCGGTAGAACGCGAAGGGACTGGCGGACATCCGCTCATCGCGGAGAGGCAGGAGCTCGGCGACCCGCGTGGCGGCCTGCGCGGCCAGGATGCCGAGGGGATCACGCGGACGTGTCGGCAGCTCCGCCAGCATCCGGCGGGGCAGCTCCCTCCGCAGCGCGCGGCCCTGGTCGAAGGCGACCTGGCGAGAGGCGGGCGCGGTCCAGGCGGCGGTGGTCATGCGCTCATGATGGCACCGAATCGGGGCCGCCCGCGGCGTCTGCGTCCGCGCGGTCCGGGGTGGGGGCAGACGCCGACGCCATGCCGCGTCCGATCGCTGCCGCCCGGTCGTCCTCGAGCCGCTGCCCCACGCGCTGCATCTGGTCGGTGAGGGCGGAGATGACCGTGGCGCTGGTGACGCCCAGCACGACGAGCCCGCCCATCATCAGCCCGACCGCGATCGTGCGCCCAAGCGGGGTGACAGGGACGTAGTCGCCGTACCCGACGGTCGCCAGAGTCGAGAAGCCCCACCAGATCGCGTCGCCGAGGTCGACGATGTTGGCATGCGCGTCCTGCCGCTCCGCGAGCCAGACGAGAGTCGAGGCGGTGAACACGAACAGCAGGGTGAACAGGGACACGAGAATGACCAGACGCACGCGTTGGCGAGACGGGCGTATGCGAAACCAGGGCAGACGCCAGAGGTAGGCGAGGATGACGAACGGGCGGAGGTACACGATCACCAGCGAGACGGCCTCGAACCAGCGCGTGCGGAAGAACTCGCGCGGAGACCCGCAGATGCTCAGGCGCACGAGGAAGTCGGCGATGAAGACCGCCCACAGCACACCGATCGCGCCCAACAGGAGGCTCTGCTGACGGCCATCGAGCTTCGTGTCGGCGAGGCTCCAGACCCATCCCGCGAAGAAGAGCAGCGAGAGAGCGAACATCGGCCACGCCGTGCGATCCTCCCAGCGCAGCACACGCGGTGACAGGGTTCGCCGGGGACGCTCCCGCTCGCTCATAACGCCACGATAGCGGCCGACGCTCGCGCGATCGGAGGACGCGATCAGTGGTCGGCGTCGAGGTCGAACAGCTCGATCTGGCGCACACGCACCTCGCGCGCCGCTCGGACGCGCACGGCGCGCGCGGCGAGAGCGTCGGTGAAGCGGAAGGGGGTCGTCCGATCGGCGGCGAGCGGCATTGGAGCCGTCACCTCGGCCGCATGCCACGACGTCCCGTCGGCGGACCACTCCCACTCCAGCGCGTCGTCGCCCACCGCGTCCACGGCGGTCAGGGTGGCATCCGTCACGGACGTGATCTCGGGGAACAGCCACCCCACCCAGGCCCCCGGCCGCAGGCGCACGCCGCGGTCGCCGCCCGCAGCGCCGTCGTCGACGAGTCGGCGGGCGTGGCGCACGCCGGGCGCGTGGACGATGCGACCCGACCCGCCCGTCAGATCGGGGTGCCACGGGCGCACGGGGGTCGGCTCGTCGGCGCCCAGGCTCTCGGCGGGGTCGTCGCCGAACTCGAGCTCCAGGTCGACGTCGGCGCCGAGCGCATCCACCTCCAGCACGGCACGGGTGAGCGGCGCACCGTTGACCCGGGCGGCGCGCAGCACATGGGCGTCCGCGTGCGGTCGCTGTGAGCGGATGCGCAGACGCGACCCGTCGCTGCGCGCGACGGTCACGTCGTCGAGCAGCGGCGAGCCGATGACGAGCTCGCCGGAACCCAGCTCGAGCGGATACAGTCCGATCGCCGCCCACAGCCACCACGCGCTCATCTCGCCGTTGTCCTCGTCACCGGGAAAGCCCTGGCCGATGTGGCCGCCCGCGAACAGGCGTCGTGCCAACCGATGTGCTGTCGCGCCGGCGAGCCAGGGCTGATCGGTCCCGGTGTACATGTACGGGATGTGATGCGCCGGCTGATTGGAGATGGCGCACATGCCGCTGCGCAGCGCCCGCGCCTCGCGCTGCTCGTGGATGACCTGACGGTAGGCGCCGGCGAACGCGGCATCCGCGGTCTCGGGCTCGGCGAACAGGCGATCGAGGTGGATGCGCAGGCCCTGTCGGCCGTCGTAGAGGGCGGCCAGGCCGGCGCGGTCGTGCACCGCGCTCACCGACATCCCCCAGGCGTTCGTCTCGACGTAGTCGCCGCCCCAGACGCGCGGATCGAAGCGCCCGCCCGCCGTCCGGCCGTCGGCGTCTCGTCCGCGGAAGAAGCCGACGACAGGATCGAACAGCTGCCGGTAGGCGAGGGCGCGGTTTCCCAGCCAGCGCGACATCGCCTCATCGCGCGCGGCGTCGTCGCCCGCTGACGCCGCCGACAGTCGGTCTGCCAGCCGCGCCAGCGCGGCGTCGCTGACGGCGTTCTCGATGCTCCAGCTCATGCCCTCGTGGATGGCCCGCGGGATGAAACCCAGGAAGCGTCCCCGATCGATGCCCTTGCGTCCGCGGCGGGCGTCGGGTGCGCGCTCGGCGGCGTTGCGCCATCCCGATGACAGGGCCGTGCGCGGGTCGTCGAGCAGTCCCCACCTCTCCCCGTCGGCGAGGATCTGATCGCTGGAGGTGCCCACCATCGCGTCCACGTATCCTGGCGCCGTCCACCGCGGCATCCAGCCGTGACGTCGCTGCGGCTCGAGCATCCCGTCCAGCAGCTCCCGGGCCCGCACCGGGTCGACCAGGCTCATCATCGGCCACGCGGTGCGGTAGGTGTCCCAGTACCCGTTGTTGACGGGGAGGCGCCCGGCCGCGATCGGCGCTCCGGTGCGCGTGTCGGTGTGCGCCCCGGCGGGGGTGAACGGATCGGCGTACGCCCACCGGGGACTCTCGGCGGATCCGACGTTCTCCTCCGCCGCGTTCGGGTAGAGGTGCAGGCGGTACAGCGCCGAGGCGAGCTGCGCACGGAGGTCGGTGTCGGCGAGGCCGCGGAAGGGGCGCTCGGATGCCGTGAGCTGCGGGATCTGCACGCTGTCGAGCACCGCGTCCCAGGCGCCGCGGGTACGATCGCGGATCTCGTCGAACGTCATCTCTTCCGGTGCCTCCAGGGCGAGCGCGCGCTGTGCCTGCTCGAGGGAGATGAAGGAGATCGCGATGCGCAGCTCGAGGGCGCCCGTGCCGGCGACGAAGCCCGCGCGTTCGCCTCGCCCGTCGTCGTCTAGGCGGCCCGAGCGGGCCGCATCACCTCGCACGACACCCGCGAAGAACGTCCGTGGCCCGTTGCCCCACCACGGGTCGGCCTCGCCCACCCAGCCCCGCACGCTGTCGCCCTGCGCGATGACGGTGCCGTGGGCTCCCGGCTGGTCGATGATGAAGCCGACCTCCGCGTCGGAGTCGTCGCCCTCGACGCGGAAGAGGCCCACGTGGTCGGTCGCCGTCGTCTCGATGCGCAGGCCGCCGTCGAGCATCGCCGACCAGACATGCGGGTGGGCGCGCTCGCTGCCCGGGGCGATCCAACGTCGCCGCGCGGTCGGCGCCGAGACCGGGGTGCCGTCGAACGGCATGACCTGCAGCACGCCGCGGTCGCCGATCCACGGACTCGGCTGGTGGGAGAACTGCACGGCCTCGAGGCGGCGACCCCGCTCGTCGTCGTGAACGAAGGGGCGGTACGGCCAGCGCTGGTCGCGGGCGTCGGTCGCCGGGGTGAGGAAGGTGAACCCGTGGGGCACCGCGACCGCCGGCACCGTGTTGCCGCGCGAGAACCGGTCGCCGGCGTGCGAGCCCCGCCGGGTGTCCACGCGTTCGGCGGGTGAGGGGGTGGATGCCGACAGCTCCTCGACACAAAGCTCGACGAAACCGGTCACCTCGTCGGGGGTGCCGGCATCGGTCGCGAGCGCGCTCGTCCCCAGGACGATCTCGACCTCCGCGGTCCGCCCTGCGAAGGGGGCGAGGCTCACGGTGTCGGCGTTCCACTGCTCGGGCATGGTCCAGGCCGCCGCGAACTGGCTGTCCGCGTCGAGGCGAAAGCCGTAGCGGTCGCGCACGCGCGTGTCGTCGCTGAGCCGCTCTTCGCCGACGCGGGCGTCGACCGTCACGGCCAGCGGTGCCCAGGGCGCGCTGACCGCGGCATCCCCGTCGGCGTAGAACGCCCAGTGCAGCACCGTGTCGGGTGTGCAGCGGAGCGCATCCAGTCCCGGCGCGCAGAGGCGCTGTTCGCCGTCCGCGGGGCGGAACGCGAAGCGGTGCACCTGGCCGCCGAGCACACCGGCATGGGGGCGCGAGGAGGGCGGATCGGCGGGGCCGTCCGCCGGCTGCAGAAAGATCATGCGGGGTCGATCCGCAGCACCGGCCCCGCTTCGCCGCTGACGACGTCATCGACGACCCGGAGCGATCGGGCGAGCTCGTCGACGGCGGGGATCACCGTGCCGAAGCGCTCGCGATCGCCCCCGGTCGCCGTCACGGTGATCAGATGCGTCCCGGTGTCCCAGGTGTAGGTGGCGAACGGCGGCGGCGTCGCGGTGCCGCTCCGGGCCGGCGGCGTCGGCATGACCAGCCGTTCTCCCGTGCCCAGATACGTTCCGCGGAAGTCTTCGGTGTCGTCGTACTCCATCGGCATCATGGCTCGCGCGGTGCGCAACTGCGGGGTGAGCTGCTGGATCTGCGCCATGACGACGACCAGCTCGGGGTCGGACCTCCACACCCAGACCAAGACGCGGCCGGCGGCCTTGCGCATCAGTGCGGGCGCGGCTTGGCTCATGGCCCAGGCGGCGAACGCCCCGCCGGGGCGGGGCTCGGCGCCCAGCATGCCGTTGGCCTGACCCAGCAGCATTCGGATCGCCTTCTTACGCGCGCGGCGGCCCCGCAGCCCGAAGGAGTCGGTGACGGGAACCCAGCGTGTCGGGTCGGCATCGGCGGTGAGTCGGGCCATGACACCACGTTACGCGGGGCGGCTGGTTCCCGGCGGCAACGGGGCCCTCGGGTAGACTCCTCGGGGTGGCTCCGCGATCCGCGGTCTTGCCGCCGCCGCACAGATAGGCCTCGCACCCCGTGACCGACTCCGCGACACCCGACGACCCGCACCCCGCTCATCGGCCGCTCACGATCGTCATTGCCGCCGACACCTTCAGCCCCGACGTCAACGGCGCTGCGCGCTTCGCGGAGCGCCTCGCGGCCGGCCTCGCCGCTCGTGGGCACGACGTGCACGTCATGACGCCGAGCGTGAAGCACTCTGTGCACGGCACCTTCCACGAGATCATCGAGGGCCAGCGGATCACCGTGCACCGTCCACCCGGGTGGCGCTGGCCTCCGCACGACTGGCTGCGCTTCGTGCTGCCGTGGATGGCCAAGCACTACTCGCGCAGACTTCTCGACGAGGTGGCCGCCGACGTGGTCCACAGCCAGTCGCACATCGTGCTCGGACGCGCCCTCACGCGCATCGCGCGACAGCGCGGCATCCCCGTCGTCGCGACGAACCACGTGATGGCGGAGAACATCCTCGACTTCACGACCCTCCCGCCGCTGCTGGACAAGGTCGTCGTCAAACTCGCGTGGGACGACGCCAAGCGCACCTTCGACATGTCGCGCGCCGTCACGACACCCACCCGCAAGGCCGCGGAGTTCCTCGAGAACACCATCGACATCGAGGGCGTCATCCCGATCAGCTGCGGCATCGACAAGCGCAACTACACGCCGAACCTCGAGCCCCGCGCGCACAACCGGGTGCTGTTCGTGGGTCGGCTCACCACCGAGAAGCACGTCGAGGTGACCCTCGCAGCCGTCGCCAAGCTCGCGCCGGAGATTCCCGAGATCACCTTCGACATCGTCGGCGGCGGTGATCAGCGGCGGGCGCTCGAGCAGGCCGCGCAGCGCCTCGGCATCCAGGATCGGGTCACGTTCTACGGGCGCGTCGAGGAAGACGAGCTGCGCGCTGCGTACACGCGCGCCGACGTCTTCGCGATCGCCTCGATCGCCGAGCTGCAGTCCATCGCCACCATGGAGGCGATGGCCTCGGGGCTGCCGGTCGTCGGTGCGAACGCCGTGGCTCTGCCGCACCTCGTGCACGACGGCGAGAACGGCTACCTGTTCGAGCCGGGCGATGTCAACGATCTCGCCGACAAGCTGCGTCGCGTGCTGACGGCGACGCCCGAAGAGTACAGCCGCATGCAGCAGGCGTCGCTCGACGGCGTCGAGATCCACGACATCGAGAAGACTCTCGACACGTTCGAGAAGCTCTACCGCGGCGAGCCCCTCGACGGCTGACATGCGCCTGCTGTTCGACGCGCGGTACATCCGCACCGACTTCCACGACGGCATCAGCCGGTACTCGGCCGAGCTTGCGGCGGCCGTCGCCGCGGCGGCGCCCGCTCGGGAGGTCGACGTCGCCTTCCTGATCCACGACGAGGCCCAGCGGGCGTTTCTGCCCGGCGGTGCCCGCGTGGTGCGCATCCACGCCCCCACCTCGGTGCGCGAGCCGTTCACGGCGCTCCTGCTGAACCGGTATCGTCCGGACGCCCTGTTCTCACCGATGCAGACGATCGGGGTGCTCGGCCGTCGCTTCGGTGTGATCCTCACCCTCCATGACACGATCTACTACCGGCATCGCACGCCGCCGCGGAATCTTCCCTGGTACGTCCGCGTCGGCTGGCGGCTGTTCCATCTCTCATACGTTCCGCAGCGCCTCACGCTCAACGCCGCCGATCTGGTCGCGACCGTCAGCGAGACGAGCGCGGCCGAGTTCGCCCGCGTGCGCCTGACGAAGCGGCCCGTCATCGTCGTCGCGAACGCGCCGCAGCGCCTCGGCGACCTGCTGCCGGCGGGCGTCCGGGTCGAGCCCGGTGCCGAGAACCTCGTCTACATGGGCTCGTTCATGGGGTATAAGAACGTCGAGACCCTCATCCGCGCCATGGCGGAGCTTCCCGGACGTACGCTCCATCTGCTGTCGCGCATCTCACCCGACCGTCGCGCCGAGCTCGAGCGTCTCGTCGATGGCCGCGGGGGTGCGGTGCGCTTCCACAACGGTGTGACGGATGCCGAGTACGCCGGGCTTCTGGCCGAGCGGGCCGTGCTGGTCTCGGCATCCCTCGACGAGGGCTACGGGCTTCCGGTCGCCGAGGCTCTCGCGCTGGGTGTTCCCGCTGTCGTCACCGACATGCCGATCTTCCGAGAGGTCGCCGGCGACGGTGCGCTGTACGCGCCGGGCACGGATGCCGCGGCTTTCGCCGCCGCGGTGCGTGCGATCGACGATCCCGAGCGCCGTGACGCGCTCATCGCCGCCGGATCGGCGCACATCGCGCGCTTCTCGTGGCAGCGATCGGCCGACGTGCTGCTGGATGCGCTCGACCGGCTGCCGCGACGGCGCTGACACCCCGGGTGGCGGCGTTTCGACTCGTTGAGCGAGCGCACGGCGCCAAGTCGAAACGGCGTCAGGAACTGCATCTTGACAGCCGCAGGCTTGGGGGTGTTGCATCGATCCAGTAAACACGTGCAAGCCTGGCGGCCGGTACGCACTCCGACAGCGAAGTCGTAAGGAGTCCACCGCATGATCCGTGAAGACACCACCGTTCCGACGAAACGCCGAAAGGCGCTCGGCCTCGGGGCGATCACCACCTTCGTGGCCGCTCTGCTCATGACCCCCGCGCTCAGTGCGCCCGCCGCCGCCACCACCGCGGTCCCGTCGCCCGGCCCGCTGGCGGAAGGCGACGTCATCTACCAGGTCCTCGTCGACCGCTTCTCGGACGGCGACTCGACGAACAACAACCAGGGCGCCGGCGAGTACAACCCGTCGGATCTCGGCTTCTACCACGGCGGAGACTGGAAGGGCCTCACCCAGAAGCTGGACTACATCGCCGGGCTCGGCGTGACGGCCATCTGGATCTCGCCGGTGTCGGAGCAACAACCGTTGTCGCGCGACGGGCTGGAGGCCAGCTACCACGGCTACTTCACCAAGAACTTCGCCACGCCCAACCAGCACTTCGGCAGCACCGCAGAACTTCAGACCCTGATCGACACGGCGCACGCCAAAGGCCTGAAGATGATCCTCGACGTCGTCCCGAACCACACCGCGGACTACCTCGCGGGTACGGCGACGACCTACTCCCCGAGCACCTACAAGCCCGCGTCGCCGCTGGACAACCCCGCCTACTTCCATCACAACGGCGACTGCCTGTTCAACGGCACAGAGACCCAGACGCAGATCGAGAACTGCGACCTGGGTGGACTCGACGATCTCGACCAGTCGAACCCCACCGTGTCGAACTACCTGATCAACACCTACAAGGACTGGGTCGACATGGGCTTCGACGGCATCCGTGTCGATGCCGCGCGCTCCATCCCCCAGTCGTGGCTGGCAAGTTTTCAGACGGCAATGGGCGTTCCCACGTTCGGTGAGGTCTTCGTCGGCGATGTCGACTACGTCGCGCCTTATCAGAACTACGAGTGGGGCGTCCTCGACTTCCCCTACTTCTTCGCCGCCCGCAGCGCCTTCGCCGCTGACACGAGCATGACGGGACTGAGCACCCTGTTCGCGCAGGACTACAAGTACCAGAATCCGAACCGGCTCGAGACCTTCCTCGACAATCACGACCGGGCGCGCTTTCTGACCTGGGCGGACGACAACTATCAGCGCCTGCGCTCCTCGCTCACGTTCCTGCTGACGTCTCGCGGCGTGCCGGTGATCTACTACGGCACCGAGCAGGCAGATAACGGCAACGGGAATGCGAGTGAGGTGCCGATCGCCAACAAGGACAACCGCAAGGACATGTCCAGCTTCAGCCAGACCTCTCCGATCTACACGCACATCCAGCGTCTGACCGCGATCAAGAAGGCGTACCCGGCCCTGCAGGTCGGCACCCAGCGCGAGATGTGGGCGGACACCAACGTCTACGGGTTCTCGCGCCGGGTCGATTCCACGGGCGCGGAGGCCATCACGATCTCGTCCAACTCATGGAACACGCAGACCCGCACGATCCCGCTGCGCGCCGAGAGCTCGCTGCCCGTCGGCACGGTGCTCACGAACCTCATGAACACCTCCGACACGGTCACGGTGACCGCCGGTGGCACCACGGGCAAGCAGATCACCGTAAGCCTCGGTGAGCATGAGTCGAAGGTGTACGCACCGGGGACGCCCGTATCGGCCTACGCGCCCGCCGCGCGCAACACGACGAAGATCCGCGTGCACTACAACACCGGGCTCGGCCACTCGATCGCGATCCGCGGGGATGCCTATCCCTTCACCTGGACCGCGGGTCGCGGCGCCAGGAACGTCGCCAGTGACGTGTGGGAGTTCGAACTCGAGCGCATCCCCGCAGGACAGACGTTCCAGTTCAAACCGCTGATCGACGACGCGACCTGGTCCAGCGGAGGCAACTTCACCGGCACCGGCGGAAGCACGATCGACATCTATCCCACCTTCTGAGCGGAAGGACACAGCCGCCCGGGCGGTGCGGCCGCCATATGCGCCGCCCGGGCACCACCTCAGGAATCTCCATGACTCTTCTCGAACCACGCGTCGTGACCGACACCGTCACCGTCACCGACACCGCCACTCCGGCTCCTGCCTGGTGGCAGGGGGCCGTCGTCTACCAGGTGTACCTGCGGTCGTTCCGCGACAGCGACGGAGACGGCATCGGTGACCTCCGCGGACTCATTGCCGGTCTCACCGACATCGCCGCCCTCGGCTGCGACGCCATCTGGCTCAACCCCTGCTATGTCTCGCCCCAGGCTGATCACGGCTACGACATCGCGGACTACCGTGCGATCGATCCCACCTACGGCACGCTCGAGGATTTCGACGCGCTGGTGGCGCACGCCCATCGCCTCGGCATCCGCGTCCTCATGGACATGGTCGCCAACCACTGCTCCGTGCGGCATGCCTGGTTCCAAGCGGCCCTGCGGGCGGGGCCGGGCAGCCGAGAGCGTCGACGCTTCCACTTCGCCGCCGGCGCCGGGCCCGACGGCGAGCTTCCGCCCAACAACTGGCTGAGCGTGTTCGGCGGATCTGCGTGGACGCGCATCGTCGAAGCCGACGGGCAACCGGGCCAGTGGTACCTGCACTCGTTCGACTCCGCGCAACCCGACCTCAACTGGCGTAACCCCGACGTTGCCGAGGACTTCCGCGACGTCATGCGGTTCTGGTTCGATCGCGGGGTCGACGGCTTCCGGATCGATGTCGCACACGGCCACGTCAAAGCGCTGGGGCTGCCCGATTGGCCCGGAGCCGACGACGGCACCGGCGGTCACAATGCAGCGATGTGGGACCAGCCGGAAGTGCACGAGATCTACCGGGACTGGCGGGCGGTGGGCGACGCCTACCCCGACCCGAAGTACTTCGTCGGTGAGGTCTGGGTGCCGTCGGCGAGCCGACTCTCGGCCTACCTCAGACCGGACGAGCTGCATCAGGCGTTCAGCTTCGATCTCCTCGTCCAGCCGTGGGACGCGGCCCGCCTCCGGGAGGCGATCTCGACGGGGCTCGCCGCATCCGAGGGTCCGCCTGCCTGGACGCTGTCCAACCATGACGTGCACCGCACCGTCACCCGATATGGGCAGACCCAGCTGCTGGACGCGGTCGATCCGTCAGACATGATCTCGGCGGCGCGCCGCACCGGATCGGTCGACATCGCTCTGGGGTCTCGCCGCGCTGCCGCGGCGGTCGCGATGCTGCTGGCGCTGCCCGGCACCGTGTACCTCTATCAGGGCGAGGAGTTGGGGCTTCCGGAGGTCTTCGATCTGCCGCAGGCATCGAGACAGGACCCGATCTGGCTCCGCTCTGCGGGCGCGGATCTTGGCCGAGACGGATGTCGCGTCCCGCTGCCCTGGACGAAGGATCCCGGCGACTTCGGCTTCGGAAGCGGGGCGAGCGCCACCTGGCTTCCGCAGCCGGCGTGGTTCGGAGCCTACGCGCGAGCGGCGCAGGACGTGGACCCCGATTCGATGCTCTCGCTCTACCGCACGCTTCTCCGGCGGCGCCGCGAGCGGTTTGCGCCGACCGACCCGCTCCTCTGGCTCGAGACCGGCGTGAGCAACGTGCTCGCGTTCCAACGCGGTTGCACGCTGTGCGTCGTCAACACGGGGCCGGACGCTTTCGTCATCCCCGAGATCTGGCCCACCGGCGAGCTCATCCTCGCCACGGCTCCGGCCGCACCAGACAACGTTGCCTCGGACAGCACGGCCTGGTTCGCGCTGCCCGTGCGCGCGCCGGCGTCGTCCGATCCGACCTCCCCCGAACACCACTGAGAACACCACCCGATTGGAGCAATGATGCACCGCAGAATGACCGCCGCACTCGCCGTGGGGGTGGCCGGCACCCTCGCCTTCGTCGGCTGTTCCTCGTCGACCGGCGCGGCCACCGACACCACCACCGTGACGATCTGGCACTACTGGGACGGCACGAACGCCGACACCTTCGATGCCATGGTCGACTCCTACAACGCCTCTCATCCGGGTGTGAAGATCGTCACCACGAACGTCCCAAACGCCGACTTCCTCACCAAGCTCCGGGCGTCCGCGACCTCGAAGACGCTTCCCGATGTCGCAATCGGCGATCTCGTCTGGGTCCCGCAGATCGCGCAGATCGGATCGCTTGCGAATCTGTCCCCTCTGCTGGCCGCCGACACGCTCTCGGACATCAATCCGGCGCTCACCGGATTCGGCACGATCGACGGGTCGCAGGTATCCGTTCCTGTCTCGGCCAACAACCTCGGCTACATGTACAACAAGACCCTCTTCCAGAAGGCGGGCCTCGATCCGGACAAGCCCCCGACCACGTGGGATGAGCTCAAGGCTGATGCGAAGAAGATCCTCGACGCCACCGGCATGCCCGGGTACGACCTGTATACGCAGGCCGGCGACAACGGCGAGGGTCTGACCTGGAACTTCCAGGTCAACCTGTGGCAGGCGGGCGGCGAGTTCCTCACTGCCGACAACTCGGCGGCGGCCTTCAACACCCCAGAGGGTGCGAAGGCCCTGCAGTACTGGGTCGATCTGATCTCCTCCGGCGCCAGCCCCTACGCCCGGTGGGGCGAGTTCGAGAAGGGGCAGGGTGGGTCCGCGCAGGAGGGCTCGTGGATGGTCGGCATCTGGGCCGCCGACCCACCGTTCGAGTTCGGCGCCGCGCAGGTGCCGTATCCGAAGGATGGTGCCCCGGCGACCAATCTCGGCGGCGAGCAGGCGATGGTCTTCCAGAACTCCGACGCCAAGACGAAGGCGGCGGCCGACTTCCTGGGATGGTTCCTCCAGCCCGCGCAGGTCACCGATTGGAGCGAGAAGACCGGCATGCTCCCCGTGCTGAACTCGGTAGCCACCGGCTCGGATTACCTCGGCTGGGTGGATAAGACTCAGCCCCTGCTGCGACCGTTCGTCGAGCAGATGGCTGTCGCTCACGCCCGCCCCAACACGCCCCTCTACCCCCAGATCTCGCTCGCGTTCGCGCAGCAGATCGAGAAGGCGCTCGCGGGCGAGGCGACGGTGTCCGACGCGTTGGCAGCGGCAGAGAAAGCCGTCAACGCCGTCATCGCAAAGGGCTGAGCACTGCGGTGACGATCACAACCCGAGGGACCCGTCCGACGTCTGCGACGTCGGGCGGGTCCCACCCCCGCGTCAGACACCGCTACGACCGCGAGCAGGTGTTCACGGCGGCGCTGTTTCTCGCGCCCGCCCTCGTCGTGTTGGCGATCTTCGTCCTCTACCCGATCGTTTCGGCCGGGTACATCAGTCTCACGGCCTGGAACGGCTTCGACCCCACGAAGGAGTTCATCGGTGTCGGCAACTACCTCCGGCTGTCGCAGGATCCCGAGTTCTGGAACAGCCTCTTCGTCACCGTGCTCTACGCGACGGGTGTCTGCGTCCTGAGCGTCGTCACGGGGCTCGCGGTGGCCCTGCTGCTCGACGCGCCCTTGCGCGGGCGCGGTCTCTACCGGGGGATCTACTTCCTTCCGGCGGTCACGTCTTCGGTCGCGGCCGCCATCGTCTGGCGCTACATGCTCGACCCGTCGGGCTTCGTCAATGCGCTCCTTGCTCAGATCGGCATCGACGGGCCGGACTGGTTGCAGGACCGCTGGCTCGCGTTGGGGGCACTCACCCTGTTGACGGTCTGGAAGAACATCGGGTTCAACGCGGTGTTGTATCTGACGGCGATGCAAGCCCTCCCGCACGGCATCTACGAGGCCGCACAGCTGGACGGTGCGTCGGCACGACAGCGGCTGAGGTTCCTGACGATTCCGCTGCTGTCGCCCATGACGTTCTTCGTGGTGGTCCAGGCGCTCATCACCAGCTTCCAAGCGTTCGACCTGGTCTACGTCCTCACCGAAGGTGGCCCGCGCGGCGGCACGGATGTGCTGGGGATGTTCATGTACCGCACGGCGTTCCGGCTCGGGGACTTCGGCTACGGCACGGCTATCGCGTTCGTGACGCTGCTGCTCGTGCTCGGAGTGACCCTTGTGCAGTGGCGGGTCAGTGGCTCGGGGAAGGACGCGCGATGAGGCAATCGCTCGGTGCACGCGCGGCGCGCCACATCGTCCTGATTCTGGGGGCCGTGGTCGTGGTCGTCCCGTTCCTGTGGATGTTCACGACGTCGCTCCTCAGTCGTGCGGAAACCTACACCAACACATCGATCCTGCCGACGTCGTGGCACTGGGAGAACTACGTCAGAGCCTGGCAGGCCGCGCCGTTCGCCCAGTACTACCTCAACAGCATCATCATGACCGTGGGCATCGTGCTCGGACACCTCGTCCTCGACGCGCTCGCGGCCTACGCGTTCGCGCGCCTGCGTTTCCCTCTTCGCAATACGCTCTTCGTGGTCCTGCTCGCGATGCTGCTGATCCCGACGTTCGTGACCGTGATCCCCGCGTACGCCATCGTGGCCGATCTTGGATGGATCGACTCGTACGCCGGATTGATCGTGCCGCGCCTGGCCGACGTGTTCGGCATCGTGCTGCTGCGCCAGTACTTCTCGACGATTCCGACCGAGCTCGAGGATGCCGCGCGCATCGATGGTTGCAGCCGGATCGGCACCTTCTTCCGCATCATCGTGCCACTGTCGAGGCCCGCGTTCGCCACCCTCGCGATCTTCAGTTTCCTCTTCGCATGGAACGACTTCCTTTGGCCGCTGCTCGTCACCAACACCGATGACTTCCGCACGATCCAGATCGGGCTCTCGTCGTTCGTCGGTCGCTACGGCACGAGCTGGAACTATCTGATGGCCGGCACGTTGACGGCGACGATCCCGGCCATCGTGGTGTTCCTCGTCTTCCAGCGCGCGCTCGTTCGCGGCATCTCCACCACCGGATTGAAGGATTGACCATGCCCGCTCCCGATTGGCTCGCCGATGCCGTCTTCTACCAGATCTTCCCCGACCGCTTCGCCAACGGGGATCCGTCGCTGAACCCGCCGGACGTGGTGGCCTGGGATGCCGAGCCGACGCGCGACAACTTCTTCGGCGGGGATCTTGCTGGCATCCGCGCACGCCTGGATCACATCGCCGCAGTGGGAGCGAACGCGATCTACCTCACGCCCATCTTCGAGGCAGGTACCAACCATCGCTACGACGCGGTCGACTACTTTCGTATCGACCATCGTCTCGGCGACCTCGATGCGTTCCGATCGCTCATCGACGATGCTCACGCGCGCGGCATTCGCGTCGTGCTCGATGCCGTGCTCAACCATTGCGGCGATGGACACTGGGCATTCCGTGACGTCGTCGAACGTGAGGCGGCCTCCCCCTACGTGAACTGGTTCTCCGTCGAAGGCTTTCCGGTGAACGTCGAAGAGGGCAACCCCAACTACCGCACGTGCTCCGGCTGCTGGTACCTCCCCAAGTGGAACACCTACAACCCCGAGGTGCGCGCGCACCACGGCGATGTGGCGCGCTACTGGATCGACCAGGGAATCGACGGGTGGAGGCTCGATGTCCCGTACTTCATCAACCAGAGCTTCTGGCGCGAATTCCACCGGATCGTGAAGGACCGCGACGATCAGCTCTACATCGTCGCGGAGGAGTGGCGCGAGCCCGAGCAGTGGCTCACGGGTGACCTCGCCGACGGGACCATGAACTACACCCTGCGCGACCTGGTGCTCGGTTTCACCGCGGATCGTACGATCGACGGCTTCGCGTTCGCGGAGGGGATGAATCGCCTGCGTGCTCGCATCCCGGAGGGATTCCATCGCGGAATGCTCAACCTGCTCGGCAGCCACGACACGGAACGCCTGCTGACGCGACACGGTGACGACGAGCAGTCGGCTCTCGCTGCATTCACGCTGTTGTTCGCCGCCGAGGGAGCGCCCATGCTCTATTACGGCGACGAGGTCGGCATGCGCGGGCAGAACGATCCGGGATGCCGGGCGGGCATGGTGTGGGATCGCAAGCGCTGGTCGACGGCCCTGTACGAGGGTGTCCGTGCGCTTGCGCGACGGCGAGCGCAGTGGCCGGCGCTGCGTCGCGGAACGCAGCAGGTGTCGGCGCTGGATGCCGACACCGTCCTCGTGTCGCGTCTCTGGGAGGATGAGCAGGTGGTGGCGATCGTGCATCGGGGACAGGGCATCGACGTCGACCCGGCGGCGCACGCCGAGCTGCGCGGAGATCAGGACTGGACGGTCGTCGACGTCGACGGAGACGCCTCGGCCCGGAACTGGCGCATTCGCGCCGGCGGCGCGCTGATGGCACGCCGCCCATTCGGCGGGGCCGGCGCATGAACCGGCGACCGACGATGCAGGACGTCGCGGACCGCGCAAAGGTCTCGAAGTCGGCCGTCTCTTTGGCCTACAACGACCCGCGGAAGCTCTCTGCGACGACGCTCGAGAACATTCTCGCCGCGGCGTCCGAGCTCGGGTACTCCCAGGACCCGGCCGCCCGGATGCTGCGTCGGCGCCGTACCGACAGCCTCGGTCTGCTGCTGCCGCAGCAACTCGACCGCGTTCTGGAAAACCCCTACTACACGCTCTTCATGCAGGGGATCGGGCAGGTGTGTCAGCGCGAGGGCTTCACTCTGCTGCTGGCTCCGCCCCTGCGCGGATCGATGCTCAAAGCCATCCCCTACGCGGCCGTGGATGGCTTCATCGTTTGCGGTCTGGAGTTCGATCGGGGCGAAGTGACGGCGCTGCAACAGCGGGGAGTGCCTTTCGTGCTTGTCGACAGTGAGGATCACGATGGTGTCTCCCGCGTCGACATCGACGATGGTGCGGCGATGGAGGAAGTCGTCGACTACCTCGTCGGTCTCGGACATCGCCGATTCACCTTCGTCGCCTTCGAGACGGAGGCCGATGGGGGCCGCGCGGCGTGGCGGGGCGCCGTCCGACAGCGTTTGGACGGGGCGGTCCGCGCGTTGGCGAAGGTCGGTATCGACTTGTTGGACGACGGGATCGACATCGTCGAAGCGCCCAACACGCGTGCCGGCGGCGCGTCCGCATTCCGTCGCGCATGGGAGGCATCTCGTCGTCCGACGGCCATCGTGGCGTTCAGCGACATCCTGGCCGTGGGCGTGCTCGACGGTGCGCGAGAGGCGGGGGTGGACGTTCCGCGCGACCTGTCCGTCTCGGGATTCGACGACCTCATCGAAGCGGGATGGACGCGACCGACTCTCACGACAGTGCGCCAGCCGATCGTCTCGAAGGGCCGGTTGGCGGCGGAGTATCTCGTGGAGGCTATCGCCGCGTCAGACGAAACGACGATCGATGTGCATCAGCGGCGGTTGAGCACGGCGCTGCTGGTTCGCGAGTCCACGGGCCCGGCGCCCGCCGGGTAGGCGGCGTCCTCACGGCAGGCGTGACCGGTCGGTCCGCACCGGCCGGTAGTCGTCGGTGATGAGGGCGCGAACGGTCGCGCCGACCGATACGACGATGACGAGTGCGAGAACGAGGAAGAAGATGAGCATGGCAGAAAAGCTATGCCCGTAGCCGGAGAGTCACGAGTGGCAGAACTGCTCAAAGGAGTAGGATTCCTGCCATGAAGACCATCGCCTGCGTCGTCCAGCCCGGTTTCGCTCCCTTCGAGTTCGGTCTGGCCTGCGAGGCGTTCGGGCTTGATCGCTCGGACGACGGCATCCCGAACTTCGACTTCCGCGTCGTCGCGCCCGACCCGGGCGCGGTGCCGAGCAACCTGCGCTTCTCGATCAACGTCGACGACGATCTGTCGTTCGCCGACGAGGCCGATCTGGTCGTCATCACCCCGATCCCGCGCGACCAGTGGGCACACGTGGACGAACGCGTGTCCGCCGTGGTGCGCCGCGCCGTCGAGCGAGGCGCCTGGGTGCTCACGGTCTGCAGCGGCTCGTTCGTGGTGGCGGCTGCCGGGGTGCTGGATGGCCGGCGTGCGACGACACATTGGCGCTACGCCGACACGATGGCCGAGATGTATCCGCGCATCGACGTCGACCCCAACGTTCTGTACGTCCAGGACGAGCGCATCATCACCAGCGCCGGCACGGCAGCGGGGCTGGACGCATGCCTTCACCTGCTGCGCCTCGAGCTCGGCGCCGAGATGACCAACACGATCGCGCGCCGCATGGTCGTCCCTCCCCAGCGCGACGGCGGCCAGGCGCAGTTCATCGCGAAGCCGCTGCCCGAATCCACGTCGCTCTCGCTCACACCGGTCACCGAGTGGATGCTCGAGAACCTCACGCTCGATCTGTCGGTGGATCAGCTCGCCGCCCGTGCTCACATGTCACCGCGCACCTTCGCGCGTCGATTCAAAGCCGACTACGGCACGACGCCGGCGGCCTGGCTGGGACGCCAGCGGATCATCCACGCACAGCGTCTGCTCGAGCAGACCGACCTAGGCCTGGACGCCATCGCGTCGGCGTGCGGCTTCGGGTCGGCGGCCGTGCTGCGGCAGAACTTCGGGCGCACTCTGGGGCTGACGCCCACCGCCTACCGCGCGCGCTTCACGTGCACGACGCCGGTGCCTGCAGATCTGGAGGCGATGGCCTCCTGATCGCGGCCTCAGGCCAGGCGGATCGTACGGGCCAGTTCGTCGACCACCGGGTCGAGAGCCTCGGCGAGAGGGAGGTCGGAGCTGGCGGTCATCACCACGATGTCGCGCTCGCCGGTGCGCCAGACCCAGTTGGTGGCTCGGACGATCGCGTCGGCCTCGGTGCGCACCCATCGCGTGGATTTGATCCCCGCGCCGAGATGCTCGGAGTCGAACGGGACGACCTCGGGCTCGCGCACTGCAGGTCCCTGCTTCTCATGCGTGAGGTCGATCAGTGCGACGTCGTCGCGATGCGGCATGTCGTAGACGTCGACGATGGCGTGCGGTGCGGTGATGTTCGGTAGATGCACGAAGCGGATCGTTCCCGATCGGTTGCTGCGCACGGCGCCGACCAGGTAGGCCCGCAGCCAGTCGACCAGCTCTGCGGGTGCGGCCGTGCGGCCTTCGCCGCCGAAGGCGCGTGCGACGGCATCCGCCCACTGCTCCTCGTCGCCGAATGACTCCCAGGGGAAGAGGTTCGGCACGTAGACCCAGCGGTCCAGGTCGTAGTCCATGTCGATGGCCATGAGGTTCCTCTCAGTCCCAGCGAAGCGTCTGCAGCAGCAGATCGCCGAGCTCCGCGAGGGCGTCGACGATCGGCGCGAGTTCGGGGTCGACCGTGCCGCTGATCGTGCAGATCGCGACCAGCTGCCGGTCGCTATCGGGAATCGGCCATCGGAAGCGCACTCTCATCAACGGTGCCATCTCGTCGGCTCTTGTGGGCACGGCGAACCTCTCGGTCGCTCGAACGGCCTCGCCTGCGGATGTCGTGACGGTCTCGCTGATCTCGGATGCCGAGGGCTCCGGGTCGTCGACGGCGGGTGCCGTGCCGGTGCTGATCGCGATCGCCAGCGACACCGGCGCGCGCCACAGCACTCCCATCGGCACTATGAGGTCGAGCACGCCGGCCTCGCGGGCGCTGCGTGCAGCGGCGACCAGCTGAGCGGCAGTCCGGTCGATCTGCGGGCCGTAGCTGTCGCGTGGCAGGTCTCGATAATGCCGACGGACGAGGTCGGTGATGTCGTCGTCGGTGGAGTGGGCGACGGGGATGAGCAGGAAGCCCGGCGGCAGCACGAGCCGGTAGCGCGGGGGCGCGATCTCGTTCATGGTGTCCTTCACTGCCCCGGCGGACGGCGCTGCATCCGGTTGCGATTCCAGTCCCACGGGCGGCGCGGGGCGCGACGCACGATCTCTTTCGGCGGCACCACCGTACCGTCGTCGTCTCTGTACTCCCGCCACGTTCGCGGCAGCAGGCGCAGTCCGCTCAGCAGCATGCGTGCGACGGTGACGAGGATCAGGAAGAACTGGATGAACACGAGGTTGTCGACCCCGAAGAAATGGACGCGACCCTCGTGGGCTTCCGCCGCCCCGGTGGCTGCGGCGATGTAGAGCGTCGTGCTGAAGGTCAGCACGAGCACCGTCAGAAGTGTGCTCCGCGTGGTTGCCCGCGGACCCCGCAGGGGCAGTGGCAGCGACCCCAGGGCCAACACCACGAGCAGCAGGGTCATGGGGTAGGCCGCCCACCACGGTGGCATGAAGGCGGGAAAGCTGTCGGGCACGATGCCTTTGCTCACGAACGAACCGGTCACGAGCTGTCCCACCAGCAAGCCGATCGTCGGGAGTGCACCGAAGACGATCCAGAGGATGGTGGCGAGGAAGAGGCCGTCCCCGAAGCGGGCCTCCCATGCCACGCGGCGCTCGAGCGTCACGGGGTGGAGGCGGAGCGCCAGTCCGCTCCCATCGGCGCCTCGAACAGCCCCGGAACGAATCCGTACACCTCGTTGAGGCCGGTCGTGAGGGTACCCAGCGGTGTCTGGACCCCGGTCTGGTCCTGAACCCAGTTGACCAGCTGGTCGCTGCGGTTGATCCCGGTTCCGACCAGGTTGTAGGCGTCGAGCGACGAGCCGATCTTGCCCATCGTCCCGACGACTCCCTTCAGGCTGTCGACGCCGCTCGTCACGAGGTTGTCGATGGCGCCGCCGGCGCCGAGCCGCGCCTGCGACGCGATCTGGTCGAACTCGGAGATGATGATGCTGTCCGACTCGCGGATGCCCTTCATCGCGTCGTCGCCCCAGTGCGTGACGACCTGTGCGAAGTTCGGCCGTGCCGACAGGACGCTCGCGCTCTCCTCGGCCACCATCCGCAGCGGCTGGCGGATCGAGCCGACCAGGCCCCGATCGAGCAGATTGCCGATGACCTGGCGTGCGCCGTTGCCCCAGACCATCCCGGGGCTGCGCACCGCGAGTGTGGCCGCGCGGCCGCCGCGCAGGGCGACGGTGCCGAGTTTGATGCCGGCCAGCGCGGCGCTGCCGACGCCGAAGGTCAGCACGCCGATGGCGTCCAGCGCGAAGTCGAACCACGATCCGTCGCCCGATGATGCGAGGAGGAAGCTCAGCCCCATCGACAGGACGGCGAGCCCCAGGGCGATGGGTGCGAGCACGGGGAAGAAGATCGACAGCACGCCGACGATGGCGGTGACGACCGTCAGAATGTCCTTGACGACCTTCAGCCACTCCGCGTTCTGGTTCACCCAGTCCAGGACGTTGTCCCACCACGAGTCGTTGAGCGAATCGCTGGACACCGTCTGCGAGATCGTGGATGCCGCGGCGTCGCCCGCCTGCTGCACGCGCTGGACCGCGGCATCGTAGGCGGCTTGCGCCTGCGACAGATCACTCGCGGCCGTCGTGCTCATCGAGGAGTAGCGGCGCGCGGCATCCGTCGCCTCCGCGAGCTCGTTCGGGTCGACGGTCTGCTGCGTGGCCTCGCGAGCCTCCGAGAGGTTGCGCTGCGCGTAGGTGTGCCGACGCTGGGCGTCGTCATGCGCGGCGATGGCTCCGGCAGCCTGCTGCTGCGCCTGCTCGAGTTCGTTCGCGAAGGCGGACAGCGCGGAGCCGGCCACTTCGTAGCGCTCGCGGATGCGGGAGAGGTAGGTCTTCGTGTCACCGATCGTCCCGGCCAGCGCTTCGACCGCGTCGCTCGTCTCCTGCTGCGACGCGTCGATCACCGCCTGCAGCATCTCGACCGCTTCCGACACCGCGCGGGCGGTGGAGCTGTAGCGCGAGGCGTGCCCGCGGATGCCGGCGACGTCGCCGCCGATGGGTGCCATGGTCATCCGTTGCTTCCCTCCGTGAGCTTGTCGGCCAGCTGGCCGTCGACGCCTTCGAAGGCATCGGCGGCGCCATCGGCGCGCTTCTGCAGCTGGTCCACGCGATCCGCGAGGTCTTTGCGGCGCCGGTCCCACCCCGAGGTGAACTCGTCCACGGCGGAGGCGAGCCCGGCGTGCGGGATCATCCTCGCCAGGTCGCGCGCATCGCCGTCCGCGGCGGTGAGGGTGCCGTGGACGGTCGCGAGCTGGTTCGCGAGGTTTCGGAGGTTCTCCGTATTGACGACGAGATCGGCCACGTCGTCACTTTAGGTGAGCCCCGGCGTCGTCGCGATGGGGAGGACTGCCCATCGCGCGGCCCCTTGCCGCCCGCATCACGTTTTGATAAAGTTGAGTCCAGATGGCTCAAGTTTGAGCCTCGCAGATTTCCTCAGGAGCTTCAAGGAGAAGTGATGAACGCACAGCCCCAGCCCGGGCAGGAGGAGCAGCAGAGCGCGCTCGAACAGTTCGGGATCAATCTCACCGACCGCGCTCGGCAGGGCAAGCTCGATCCGGTGATCGGACGCGACAGTGAGATCCGGCGCGTCAGCCAGGTGCTCACCCGTCGCACGAAGAACAACCCCGTCCTCATCGGCGAGCCCGGCGTCGGCAAGACGGCGGTGGTCGAGGGCCTCGCCCAGCGCATCGTCGCCGGCGACGTGGCCGAGTCGCTCAAGGACAAGGAGCTCGTCTCGCTCGACATCTCCGCGCTCGTGGCCGGTGCCATGTACCGCGGGCAGTTCGAGGAGCGCCTCAAGAGCGTGCTCAAAGAGATCACCGAGTCCGAGGGTCGCATCATCACCTTCATCGACGAGCTGCACGTGCTCATGGGTGCCGGAGGTGGCGAGGGATCGGTCGCCGCCTCCAACATGCTCAAGCCGATGCTCGCGCGCGGCGAGCTCCGCCTCATCGGCGCGACGACGCTCGACGAGTATCGCGAGTTCATCGAGAAGGATGCGGCGCTGGAGCGTCGCTTCCAGCAGGTGTACGTCGGTGAGCCCAGCGTCGAGGACACCGTCGCGATCCTGCGCGGCCTCAAGGAGCGCTACGAGGCGCACCACAAGGTCGCCATCGCCGACGGCGCGCTCGTGGCCGCGGCATCCCTCTCGAACCGCTACATCCCGAGCCGTCAGCTCCCCGACAAGGCGATCGACCTGATCGACGAGGCCGCGTCGCGCCTGCGCATGGAGATCGACTCCGCCCCGCTCGAGATCGACGAGCTGCGCCGCCACGTCGATCGCCTCAAGCTCGAAGAGCTCGCGTTGAAGCGCGAGAAGGATGCCGCGTCGAAGGAGCGCCTGGCGACGCTTCGCGAAACCCTGACCGTCGAACAGGCCCGCCTCGACGAGCTGCAGGCGCGATGGGAGCGCGAGCGCGCTTCGCTCAACGCGGTCGGTGACCTCAAGACGCGCCTGGACCAGGCGCGCGTCGAGGCGGAGCGCGCCCAGCGCGAGGGCAATCTCGAGAAGGCCTCGCGACTGTACTACGCCGAGATTCCGGCGCTGGAGCGACAGGTCGCGCAGGCCGAGAACGCGGAGGCCGCCGAGGGCGGCGAGCGGATGGTGGGTGACCAGGTGACGGATGCCGATATCGCCGCCGTCATCGCCGCGTGGACCGGCATCCCCGTCGGACGCCTGCTGCAGGGCGAGAGCGAGAAGCTCGTGCACCTCGAGGCCGAGCTCGGCAAGCGGCTGATCGGCCAGAAGGACGCCGTGAAGGCCGTCTCGGATGCGGTGCGCCGCTCGCGCGCCGGCATCAGCGACCCGAACCGCCCGACGGGCTCGTTCCTCTTCCTCGGGCCCACCGGTGTCGGCAAGACCGAGCTGGCGAAGGCGCTCGCCGAGTTCCTGTTCGACGATGAGCGTGCGATGGTGCGCATCGACATGAGCGAGTACGGCGAGAAGCACTCCGTCGCGCGGCTGGTCGGCGCCCCTCCCGGCTACATCGGCTACGAACAGGGCGGTCAGCTCACCGAGGCCGTGCGGCGTCGGCCGTACTCGGTGGTGCTCCTCGACGAGGTCGAGAAGGCGCATCCCGAGGTGTTCGACATCCTGCTGCAGGTGCTCGACGACGGCCGGCTCACCGACGGTCAGGGGCGCACGGTCGACTTCACCAACACGATCCTGATCCTGACGTCGAACCTCGGCTCGCCGATCCTCATCGACCCGACGCTGACGCTCACGCAGAAGCGTGAGCAGGTCATGGCGCTCGTGCGCACGGCGTTCCGCCCCGAGTTCCTCAACCGGCTCGACGACATCGTGATGTTCCAGGCGCTCAGTCAGGACGACCTGGCACAGATCGTGGAGCTGTCGGTCGACGCCCTCCAGCGACGGCTGCGCGATCGTCGGCTCACGCTGGCGGTCACCCCCGACGCGCGAGCGTGGCTCGCCGAGCGCGGGTACGACCCGATCTTCGGGGCCCGGCCGCTGCGTCGCCTCATCCAGTCCGAGATCCAGGACCGGCTCGCGATGGCGCTGCTCTCGGGCGGTGTCCGAGACGGCGACCTCGTGCGCGTCGACGTCGCCGCCGACGGCTCGAGCCTCGTGCTCACCAGCGCGGGAGCGGCGCCCGACGAAGGCGCGGATGCCGCGGCATCCGACGATGACGACGTGATCGAGGCCGAGCTGCTCGACGACTGACGACCTTCGAAAAACCACTCCGCACGCGAAAAACCACTCCTGCACGGGTTTCTCGGGCGGGGAGTGGTTTCTCGCGGGGCGGGGCGGGGTGTCGGGGGAGGCGCCGCGCGTCAGTCGTTGACGATGAGCGACTCCGCGATGGGGCGACGCGCGCGCGGGGCGAGCTCGCGCTCGCGCAGCGCCTCGGGAGCGGCGTCGATGTCGCCGAGGGCGCCGACGGCCATCACGGTCACGGCCACGAGGTCGTCGCCGAAGCCGAACGCCGCGGCGATAGCGTCACGGTCGAAGCCGCCCATCTGATGGGTGTGCAGGCCCGAGGCGTGCGCCTGAACCGTGAAGTGGGCGGCCGCCTGGCCGGTGTCGTACGCGGCCCACGGCAGCGGCTTGCCGTCGAGCGCGGCGGCCGATGCGAAGACGACGAGAGCGGCGGCGTCTGCAGCCCACGACTGGTTGAAGCCCATCAGGGCGTCCACGATCTGCGCGTGCGCGGCCGAGCCGCGGCGGGCGACCACGAAGCGCCACGGCTGCGTGTTGTTGGCGGAAGGTGCCCAGCGGGCCGCCTCGAGTGCGCTGGCGAGCGCATCCTCGTCGATCGGCGTCGCGGGGTCGAAGATACGGGTGCTCCAGCGCTCGGCGAGGACGTCGAGAATCGGCGCGTCGGTGTCGGCGGGGTGTGCGGCGATGGTGCTCATGGTCGTCTCCTGAAGAAGGATGAAGGACGGTTTGTCGGTGGGACGCCATCGGCCCGGTCGATGCAACCGTATGGAACCGACGTCTTGTTCCCGTCAGGACCTATGAGTTTGCTGGCGGCGGAAGGATGCCGGAACTTCCGCGCTCATGACGGCGCCCCGCGCCCCCGCTTCTCGTTAGCGTGGCGTCATGACCACCATCGCGACGGCCGACCTGTACGACGAGCGCGGGGACGCACTGGACTCGCTCGCCCTGCAGCTGCACGACTTCGGCGGACGGGCCGCGTTCGACGGCCCGGTCCGCACGATCCGCTGCCACCGTGACAACGCGCTCGTCAAGGCGACGCTCGCGACCCCGGGCGAGGGCGCCGTGCTCGTGATCGACGGCGGCGGCTCGCTGGAATCGGCGCTCGTGGGTGACCTGATCGCGGCATCCGCGGTCGCGAACGGTTGGGCCGGCCTCATCGTGCACGGCGCGATCCGCGACCGGGTTGCGATCGCCGCGCTCGATCTCGGTGTCAAGGCCCTCGGCTCGAACCCCCGCAAGAGCGCCAAGGCGGGCGTCGGCGAGCTCGACGTGCCGGTGGAGATCGCCGGCGTCGTGTTCCGTCCCGGGGCCCATGTCTGGGCGGATGCCGACGGTGTGCTCGTGGAGCGCTGACACGCGGCGGCGGCATCGACTGGCAGACTGATCCCGGAAACCGGGGGCCGTGCGCCCGAGACAGCCGAGGAGAGGTGAACGGTGCCGCTGATCTTCCTGCTGGGCTTCGTCGTGATCGGTCTGTGGTCGGTCGTCGCTCATCGTTTCGAACGCACCGGCGTGGCCGGTCCGGCCGTGCTCGCTCTCGCCGGAGCAGTGCTCGTGCTCATCGACGTCACCGGCTTCTCCGATGCGGTGGGCAGTGACGCCGCCGAGCACGTCGTGGAGCTGATCCTCGCCGTGCTGCTGTTCGTCGATGCGTGCGAGGTGAGCGGGGGCGTCTTCGGCGGCGAAGGGCGAACGATCGCGCGCCTCGTGCTCGTCGCCCTGCCGCTGTCGATCTTGGCGGTCGTGGTGAGCGGACTGTTCCTGCTGCCCCATCTCAGCGTCTTCATCCTCATCGTCGTCGCGTGCGTCATCATGCCGACCGACTTCGCGCCGGCGGCGACGCTGCTGCGCTCGCCGCGCATTCCCGCCCGGGTGCGCCAGATCTTGAATGTCGAAAGCGGCTACAACGACGGGTTGGTCTCGCCGGTGTTCGCCATGGCGCTGGCCGCGGCGATCGCCTGGCCGACGATCCTGGCGGCCGTCAACTCCGACACCCTGTCACCCGAGAACGAATCGCAGCTCGAAGAGCGGTTGGGGGAGTTCTTCGAGGCCTTCTTCGGGGCCGTTCCCGCCACCGCGATCGCGATTGTCGTCGGCGCGGTCATCGGCGGTGTCTTCGGCGTGTGCGTGCGATGGGCCTCGCGCCGCGGCTGGGCCGACGCCCCCGGCATCCGCTACGTCATGCTTCTCGTTCCCCTCATCGCCTTCGGCGTCGCGACACTCAGCAGCGTCGCGGCGAACGGCTTCGTCGCGGCGTTCGTCGCCGGCATCGTCTATCGCATCGCACGGACCAAGCGCACCGACGAGCGCACGATCCCGCACCCCGAGATCCTTCTCGTCGAAGAAGCCGGCACCCTCGCCGCCAACATCGTGTGGTTCGTCCTGGGAGCGATGACCACCGTCGTCATCATCAACGGCGTGGACTGGCGCCTGCTCGTGCTCGTCGTCCTGGCGTTGACGTTGTTCCGTATCGTGCCGGTGTACCTGTCGATGCTGGGATCGCCCGTGCCCTGGGGGTCGCGCACCCTCATCGGAGTCGTCGGCCCACGCGGCACCGCGACGATCGTCTTCGGGCTGCTCGCCTTCAACAAGCTGCCCGACGCGGAGGCCTACGACGTCCTCGCGATCATGGTGTTCACCGTCGTCGGCAGCATCCTGCTGCACGGCATCGCGGTCCCCCAGTTCGTCAATCGGCGGATGCCGGTGCTCGCGCCGCCCGCGAAGGCACCGGCATCCGCCGATCACTGACCCGTCTCGAGGTGTGTCCTCGTCATCCGGCGAGCGCCTCGGAGAGCTTGACGCGCGCTCCCATGCGCAGCAGCGAGTTCTGATAGATCTTCGCGCCCACCCAGATGGCCGCCGCGCAGGTGACCAGCATGACCCCGAGCGACAGCAGCGGCTCCCACCACTGCGCGTCCCCGAGGAAGATGCGCACGGGCATGCCGACGGGGGCCGAGAACGGCACGTAGGACATGATCGTCATCACCAGCGGATTGTCGTTGAAGAAGATGACGAGGAAGTACGGCGCCATCACCAGCATGGTCAGCGGTGTCGTCGTGGAGCCGATGTCCTCCATCCGCGACACCATCGCCGCAGCCGCGGCGAACAGCGCGGCGAGCAGGATGAATCCGAAGAGGAAGAAGACCGCGAACCAGGCGATGGGGGCGCCGAGCCCGGCGAGCAGACTGCTTTGGCCGGTCACCGTGAAGCCGATGATCGCGATCGCCGCGAGGCCGATGATCTGGCCCATCGCGAGGATCGTGTTGCCGATGACCTTGCCGGCGAGCAGCGCCCGCACGGGTACGGCCGAGATGAGCAGTTCGACGACGCGCGTCTGCTTCTCCTCCACGACCGACTGCGCGATCGTCGAGCCGAAGGTCAGGGCCGCCATGAAGAAGATGAGCCCGAATCCGAGCGCGACCAGGTACCGCAGTCCCGGGTTCACGCCCGACGGGTCGAGCAGCTCCACCTGGGGGGTGAGGCTCAGCGCCTGCAGGAGCGACGAGGGAGCTGTGTCCTTCGCGACGACGGTGTACTCGAACGGCGCGGCGCCGCCCGGGATCAGTGCGGCGTCGACCGTGCCGTCCTGCACCAGAGCTCGCGCCGCATCGGCGTCGGCGACCTCGGTCGACTTCACGAGCGGGTTCTCGGCGACCGAAGCCGCGGTGTCGGCGGTGACGGCGACGGGGGTGCGGCTGTCGGACTGTGCCGAGAAGCCTCCCCACAGCACACCGACGAGCGCGAGCACGAAGAGGATGCCGGTGGAGATGAGATAGGCCTTGCTGCGCAGCTTGGATCCCACCTCGCGTTCGGCGACGAGCCACGTGCTCTGGGCGAAGGACGGAGCGCTGACGTTCACTGGATGACCTCCTTGAAGATCTGGGCGAGAGAGGGCTGCTGGGGGGAGAAGCTCGCGACATCGCCGGAGGAGACCGCGCGCTGCAGCACGCGCTGCGCGGCGGCATCCCCGTCGACGTCGAAGAGTGCATAGCCGCCGTCGAAGGAGAGCACATCGACTCCGGGCTCGTCGCGGAGCCAGCCGAGATCGCCCCCGGAGATCAGCTCGTAACGGTGCTGGGCGTGCTCGGCGCGGAGGGCGTCGCGCGTGCCCGCCGCGCGGATCGTGCCGTCCGCGATGATGACCAGGTCGTCGCAGAGCCGTTCGACGACGTCGAGCTGGTGCGACGAGAACAGGACGGCCGCGCCCTGAGCCGCACGCGCCTGCAGCACGCCCGCGACGACGTCCACCGCGAGGGGGTCCAGACCCGAGAAGGGCTCGTCGAGGATGAGCACCTGCGGGTCGTGCACGAGAGCGGCAGCGATCTGAGCGCGCTGCTGATTGCCGAGCGAGAGGGTCTCGACGTTGTCGCGGAGGCGCTCGCCGAGACCGAGCTCCACGAGCAGCGCCTCAGCGCGCGCGGTGGCCTCGGCCTTGTCGAACCCGTGCAGACGGGCGAGGTAGACGATGTGCTCCAGAACCCGCATCTTCGGGTACAGCCCGCGCTCCTCCGGCATGTAGCCGAACAGGCGTCGGTCGGACGCGGTGACGGGCGCGTCGTCGAGGGTGACCTCGCCGCTGTCGCGGCCGAGCACGCCGAGCACGATGCGCATGGTCGTCGTCTTGCCCGCGCCGTTGCCGCCCACGAATCCGGTCAGACGTCCCGACGGAACCCGGAAGCTCACGTCGTCGAGCACTCGCTTTACGCCGTAGCTCTTGGTGATGCCGTTCAGTTCGAGCATGTTCTCCTCCTCTGCGTGCCGATGACTCCACGTTAGGAAAGGCGGATGCCGCAGACCTCCCCCCTGGGGCGGGAATCCGCAGCGTGATCCGGTGCGCGGCGGCATCCGCCGGATGACCATCTCCCCCGTGCGGGGGAGCGGTCGGGCGGAGTAATCACGGCGAAGAACCGCGGCGCACTCGGCGAACTCCCAGGAACGGGTAACACGGCGTCCACCATTTGCTCAGGCGGCTTCTCCTAAACTCTGTCGAGTGACGAGCGCTCCTGAGGTGACCCGCGCCCTCGGCGCCCGTGTATCCGACCGTGCCCGCGAGTGGTGGCCCCGCGCCCTGCACTTCGCGTTCACCCGTCGAGGCCTGCTCATCGGCTTCGCCGTCGTGCACGCCCTGTTCTTCCTCGCCCTGCTGAAGGTGATGATCTTCGGCGGAACCGAGGGCGACCTGCCGCTGTACCGTCTGTGGGCGGAGCAGGCGGCCCACGGGCACTGGCCCGTGATCGACATGCCGTGGGTCTACCCGGCCGGCGCTCTGGCGCCGATCATGGCCGCGATCGTCGCCGGCCCCTGGAACTACCAGCTCGTCTGGCTTCTGATGATGGTGGGAGCGAACTTCTTCGCCGTCCTCGCGCTCACCGACAATCTGCGCAACCGCAAGGGCTACGTCGCCGCCTGGTACTGGCTGGCCATCCAGGTCTTGCTCGCGCCCGTGTCGATGCTGCGTCTCGAGGGCTTCGCCGCGCCGCTGGCCATCGCCGGTCTCGTCTGGCTCGTTCGTCGGCCGTTCATCGCCGGCGTGCTGATCGCCGCCGCGACCTGGATCAAGGTCGCCCCGGCTGCTCTGGCCGCCGCCGCTGTTGCGGTCTCGTCGTTGCGTATGCGCATCATCGCCGGTGGACTGGCCCTGAGCGCGGCGATCGCCGGTGTCGTGGTCGCCTTCGGCGGTGCGTCGAACCTCTTCAGCTTCGCGACCATCCAGGGCGACCGTGCGCTGCAGCTCGAGGCTCCCGTCGCGACGCCGTGGGTGTGGGCGACGGTGCTGGGTCTTCCCGGTGCTCAGATCCACCAGAACTACGTGCTCGCGACGCGTGAGGTCGCCGGTCCCGGCGCCACCGCCGCGGGCGTGCTGGTCGGCTACGCCATGCCGATCGCCTTCATGGTGATCCTCGTGCTGCTGTGGCGTGCGCGTCGTCGCGCGCTTCAGGAGGGTGCCCTCTCCCGTATCGGGGAGCAGCACCTCATCCTTCGCGGCGCGTTCGCGCTGACCTCGGCGCTCATCGTGTTCAACAAGGTCGGCTCGCCCCAGTACATGCTGTGGCTCGCGCCCGTCGTTGCCGCCGGTCTGCTGATCGACCGCAAGGCCTGGACGTCGATCGCCGTCTGGCTCGCGGTCACGTGCTTCCTGACGACGCTCGTGTTCCCGGTGCTCTACCTCCCGCTCATCGACGCGCATCCGTTCGCGGCCGGTGTGCTGCTCGCCCGCAACGTGCTGCTGGTCGGCATGTTCGGCTGGAGCCTCGTGGTGCTGTGGCGTCCCGACGCGACCCTGGTATCGCTGCGCGAGCGCCTGGCGCGCGCCGCGACGACGGCCACCACCGGCTCCATCCCGGTCGCCGCTCGCTGACGAGGCCTCACCACCGACCGCGCCTCGCGGGCGGTGTGCGTCGACCGTGTCGGCTCAGACCATGCCGTGCCGGTGTGCGTAGACCACGGCGGCCACGCGGTCTCGCGCTCCGAGCTTCTGCAGCACGTTCGACACGTGCGTCTTGACGGTCGCCTCGCCGATGAACAGGGCGGCGGCGATCTCGGCGTTGCTGTAGGCCTCGGCGAGCAGACGCAGCACCTCGCGCTCGCGCTCGGTGAGCTCGACGGGCGGAGCTGTGCGCTCCGTCGCCGATGGCGCCGGCGGCTGTGCCGATGACGGCGCGGCTGCGACCCCGGTGTCGGTGTCGCGGGTGGATGCCGCAAAGCGCTCGATGACGCGGCGGGTCACGGCCGGCGCCAGCAGGGCATCGCCCGCGGCAGCGACGCGCACCGCCGTGACGAGTTCTTCCGGACCGGCGTTCTTGAGCAGGAAGCCGCTCGCGCCCGCGTGCAGGGCTTGGAAGAGATAGTCGTCACGGTCGAAAGTGGTCACCACGACCACGACCGCGTCGATCGACGGGTCGGCCACGATCCGTCGGGTCGCCTCGAGTCCGTCCATGTCCGGCATCTGCACGTCCATGCAGATCACGTCAGGGTGCAGCGAGGATGCGGCGGCCACGGCCTCAGCGCCCGTCCCGGCTTCCCCGACGACCACGATGTCGCTCTGGGCCTCCAGGATCATGCGGAACCCCGCCCGCATCACGGCGTGGTCGTCGACGAGCAGCACCCGCACCGGCGCGCTCATCGCGGCCCCGCGCTGACCGGTGTCGGGGGCGCGATTCTCGTCGTGCCGAGTCTGGCGGGTACCCGCGCCCGAACGACGAAGCCGCCGCGGGTGCGCGGACCCGCCTCGAGGGTGCCGCCCGATGCGGCTGCACGCTCGCGCATGCCGACGATGCCGAGTCCCGTGCGCCCGGCCACCTGGGCGCGGCCGCGGTTGGCGACCTCCAGCTCGACGTGGTCGTCGTCGAATCGCAGCCGGACATCGGCCGCGGCATCCGGACCTCCGTGACGCCGCGCGTTGGTGAGCGCCTCCTGGGCGATGCGGTACAGGTTCACCTGCACGAGCTCGGGCAGATCGATCGGGTCACCGACCACCGCGAACGTCGTGGGCATGCCGTTGTCGTTCGCGTGTGCGACGAGGTCGGGGATCGACTGCAGGCGCACCGTCGAGGCGGCGGGGGTGTCGGCGTCGGGGGTGCGGAGGGTCTCGAGCAGCTGGCGCAGCTCGGTGAGCGCGTCGCGGGCGGACGACTCGACGGTGACCAGTGCCTCGCGCGCCGCCGCCGCGTCGTGGTCCAGCACCGTGCGCGCGGCCCCTGCCTGCACACCCATGGCGGAGACATGGTGGGCGACGACGTCGTGCAGTTCACGGGCGATACGGACGCGATCCAGGGCGACCGCCTGGGCGGCGGTGATCTCGCGTTCGCGTTCGAGTTCGGCGGTGCGCTCTTCGAGCACCGCGCGCGCACGGGCGTCGGCCCAGGCGCGCTCTCCGAAGAAGTACGCGCCGCCGAAGTAGGCCGCGTTCACGAGGAACTGGATGATCATGTACGCGGCGAACGGGGAGAACAGGCCCGCCCGGGAGGGCCCGTCGCCGTCCGGATCGATCGCGCTCTGGAAGGTCACCACGAGAAGCCAGATGAACATGCCCGCGATCACCGCGAGCCGCACGACGGTTGCGCGCCGGCGGTCGCTCACCCACGCCCCGACGGTGTACATGGCGATGAACAGGGCCACGTTGCCGACGTAGATCTCCGGGATGCGTACCGAGACACCGACGAAGAATGCGAGCGCGACGACGATGAGCGTCGCTTCGGGAAAGCGCCGGCGCAGGGCCAGAGGGAGAGTGAGGGCGGCGACGTACACGAGCGCCCAGCCGAAGGCGGGGGTGTTCTCGCCGTAGAAGCCTGCCACCGTGCCCAGCCACGCGCTGATCACGGCACTGATCAACAGTGCGAGCGCGAGCCACACATCGTTGCGACGCTGCGCGGGCGTGGTCGTGCGGACGAGGGCGGCGGAGCTCATCCTTCCACGCTAGGGGCAGCCGGATGCCGCGGCATCCCCCCTGAGAGGGAGAGGGTCTCGACCTCATCGCGCCGGGGGTGCATGCTCTGGGTATGACGAGCATCTTCGTGAACATTCCGACGAACGACCTCGAGCGCAGCGTCGCCTTCTACCGGGCGCTCGGCTGCGCCATCAACCCCAACTTCACCGACGAGAACGCCGCGTGCGTCGTCTGGTCGGACGACATCTTCTTCATGGTGCTGCGGCGGGAGTTCTTCGCCACGTTCACCGAGAAGCCCGTCGGAGAGCCCAGGGAGTGGGCGCAGGCCTCGCTCTCGTTCTCCCGAGATTCACGCGCCGACGTCGACGCGATCGTGGAGGCGGGCCTGGCTGCCGGTGGCACCGAGCCGCACCCCGCTCAGGACTACGGCTTCATGTACAGCCGTGACCTGGACGACCCCGATGGCAACAGCCTCGGCTTCCTCTACATGGACCCCGTCGCCGCCGAGCAGGGCCCTCCGGCGGAGGCGTCGTGATGCGCGGGCGGATCGTCATCGACCTGTTCACGACGCTCGACGGCGTCGCCCAGGCACCGGGCGGCCCCGACGAAGACACCAGCGGCGGGTTCCCGTTCGGCGGCTGGCAGGCGCCGTTCGAGGACGCCGTCATCGGCGAGGACGTCGGCAGCGGCATCCGCCGGATGGACGCGCTGCTGCTCGGCCGACGCACCTACGACATCTTCGCCGGGTACTGGCCGCATCACACCGACGGGCCGGAGGGGTTCATCGGTCGGCACTTCGATGCCATCCCGAAGTATGTGGCGACCCGGGCCGGTGTCGACCCGGAATGGGCGGGCACCAGCGTGCTGACCGGCTCGGACGCCGAGGTCGCGGCGGCCGTGGATGCGCTGCGCGATCGCCACGCCGAGGTGCACGTGATCGGCAGCGTCGACTTCTCGCAGACGCTGCTTCGCACCCGTCTGTACGACGAGCTGAAGCTGTGGGTGCACCCGGTGGTGCTCGGTCAGGGCAAGAAGGTGTTTCCGGACGGCGCGGCACCGGCACGGCTGCGGCTGATCGCACCCGCCGTGTCGGGACCGACCGGCACGCTTCTGCTGCGCTACGCCCCCGACGGTGACGTCGTCACGGGCGACATGACCTGAGTTCGCCCGGTCACCAGATCATGGGGCGGTCGTCGTCGTCCGAGCCGTCGAGGTCGAGGTCGACGACGACGGGGACGTGGTCGCTGGGGATCTCGCCCTTGCGCTCGTCACGGTGGATGGATGCCGCGGTCACCGCGTCGGCGAACGCGTGCGAGCCGAGGATGAAGTCGATGCGCAGGCCCTCGTTGCGGGGGAAGCGCAGCTGCTTGTAGTCCCAGTAGGTGTACCCCGTGGGAACGAGGGGGCGGACGGTGTCGGCCAAGCCGGCATCCAGGAGCGCCTGGAAGGCGGCGCGCTCGGGCGGGGAGACGTGGGTGGTCACGCCTTCGATGACGGTGGGGTCGCCGTTGTCGGCATCCGTCGGGGCGATGTTGAAGTCGCCGGTGAGCGCCAGCGCCCGGTCGGGGTCGGCGGCGAGCGTGTCGGCGGTGTAGCCGCGGAGGGCCTCCAGCCAGTCGAGCTTGTAGCGGTAGTGCGGGTCCTCGAGGCCGCGCCCGTTGGGCACGTAGAGGCTCCACACCTCGACGCCGCCGATCGTGGCGCCGAGCGCGCGGGCCTCGAGTGGAGCGCCGGGGCCGTCGTGACCCTTCGCGAAGCCGGGCATGCCCGGGAACCCGACCTGCAGGTTCTCGATCGGCTCACGGCTGGCGATCGCGACCCCGTTCCACTGGTTGAGCCCGTGCGCCTCGACGGTGTAGCCCGCGTCTTCGAACGCTTCGTACGGGAACTGCTCGGGCTTGCACTTGATCTCCTGCATCGCGAGCACATCGATGCCCTCGCGGACGGCGAAGTCGACGGTGCGGACGACGCGGGCGCGGATCGAGTTGACGTTCCAGGTGGCGATGCGCATGGCATCCAGCGTATTGGCCCCCGCCGACGCAGCCGTCACGGGCCGCCCGCGTGCACAACTCCTGCTCAGCGTGGCCTCGGTGCCTTCGCAGCCGGGATGGGTGCCGTTCAGGCGGAGTTGTGCACGCGGGTGCGGGTCAGAGCGCCCGCAGGATGTCCTCCACCCGCTGCTTGGCGTCACCGAACAGCATCTGCGTGTTGTCGCGGAAGAACAGCGGGTTCTGGACCCCGGCGTAACCGGAGGCCATCGACCGCTTGAAAACCACGACGCTGCGGGCCTCCCACACGTGCAGCACGGGCATGCCCGCGATGGGCGAGCCCGGGTCCTCTGCGGCGGCGGGGTTGACCGTGTCGTTCGCCCCGATGACGAGCACCACATCCGTGTCGGCGAAGTCGTCGTTGATCTCGTCGAGCTCCAGCACGATGTCGTAGGGCACCTTGGCCTCGGCCAGCAGCACGTTCATGTGGCCCGGCAGGCGTCCGGCGACGGGATGGATGCCGAAGCGCACCTCGACGCCGCGCTCGCGCAGCCGCTTCGTGAGGTCGGCGACCGGGTATTGCGCCTGGGCGACGGCCATGCCGTAGCCGGGGGTGATGATGACCGACCGCGCGTCACGGAGGAGCTCGGCGACAGCCGCGGCATCCGTCTCGTGGTGTTCGCCCTCTTCGGCGTCGGCACTTCGGGGCGCCTCGATGCCGAAGCCGCCTGCGATCACCGAGAGGAACGACCGGTTCATGGCCTTGCACATGATGTACGACAGGTACGCACCGGACGAGCCGACGAGGGCGCCGGTGACGATCAGGAGGTCGTTGTTGAGGAGGAAGCCCGCCGCGGCCGCGGCCCAGCCGGAGTAGCTGTTGAGCATCGAGACGACGACCGGCATGTCGCCGCCGCCGATCGAGGCGACCAGGTGCCAGCCGAGCGCGAGGGCCAGCACGGTCACGGCGACGAGCAGCCAGATCGACGGGGTCGCGACATACCAGACGGTCAGAACGACGAACAGTGCCAGGGCGCCGATGTTGAGGGCGTTCTTGCCGGGCAGCATGAGCGGCTTCGACGACATCCGGCCCGAGAGCTTGAGGAAGGCGACGATCGACCCCGTGAAGGTCACGGCGCCGATGAAGACGCCGATGAACACCTCGGCGTGGTGGATGCCGACCAGTTCCTCCGGCAACCCTTCGGCGTAGAGGCTGCCGTTCCAGCCGACGAGCACGGCCGCGAGGCCGACGAAGGAGTGCAGCAGGGCGATGAGCTCGGGCATGCCGGTCATCTCGACCACGCGCGCCCGCCACAGCCCGATGGCGCCGCCGACCACGACCGCGGCGACGAGGAGGCCGATGCCGAGCGCGGCGGTCGCACCCTCCGACGCGAGGGTGCCGTTCGCGATGACGAGCACGAGGGTGGCGAGGAGGGCGATCGTCATGCCGACGATGCCGTAGACGACGCCGCGGCGGGCAGTCTCCTGTTTGCTGAGGCCGGCGAGGGCGAGGATGAACAGCAGGGCCGCGACGATGTACGCGGCGGTCGAGACGGACTGGGCGAGCAGAAGCGCGTCGTATGCCTCGGAGGTGGTGATGATCGTCACTTCTGGTCACCCTTCTGGAACATGGCGAGCATGCGACGGGTCACCGCGAAGCCTCCGAAGATGTTGATGGATGCCAGGAGCACCGCGATCGCCGCGAGCACCTGCACGACGGGGTTCGGCACGACGATCTGGCTCATGGCGCCGACGACGATGATGCCGCTGATCGCGTTGGTCACGCTCATCAGTGGAGTGTGCAGGGCGTGGGCGACCTTGCCGATGACGTAGAACCCGATCACGACCGACAGCGTGAGCACGAGGATGTGCTGCGGCAGGGGCGCGGGCGCGACGGCGCACACGAGGAACAGTGCGGCGACGCCGGCGACGATCAGGCCGGTCTTCGCTCCCGCCGAGAGCCCCTTCTTGGCGGCCGGCGCGGGAGTGGATGCCGCGGCATCCGTACCCGGCGTCGTGGGCGCGGCAGAGACCTGCACGGGAGGCGGCGGCCAGGTGACGGCGCCGTCACGCGTGACGGTGACGGCGCGCTGCACGACGTCGGTGTCGTCGATCGCGAGCTGCCCGTCTTTGCCCGGGGTGAGGAGGGTGAGGAGGTTCACCAGGTTGGTTCCGTAGAGCTGCGACGCCTGCTGAGGGAGGCGGCCGGCGAGATCGGTGTAGCCGAGGATGATGACGCCACCGTCGGTGACGATGCGCTGGCCCGCCACCGAGCCCTCGACGTTTCCGCCCTGGCCCGCGGCCATGTCGACGATGACGCTGCCGGGCTTCATCGCGGCGACGTCGGAGGCCGTGAGCAGGCGCGGGGCGGCGCGGCCCGGGATGAGCGCCGTCGTGATGACGATGTCGACGTCGGCGGCCTGGTCGCTGTAGAGCTTGGCGGCCGCGGCGTCGTAGGCGGCACTGGTGGCCTTGGCGTAGCCGTCGGCCGAGACCTCCTTCTGCTCGTCGGGCACGACGACCTCGAGGTAGGTGCCGCCGATCGACGCGACCTGGTCGGCGACCTCGGGGCGGGGATCGGTGGCGCGGACGATCGCGCCGAGGCTTGAGGCGGCGCCGATCGCGGCGAGACCGGCGACGCCGGCACCGGCGACCAGCACCTTCGCGGGCGGCACCTTGCCGGCGGCGGTGACCTGTCCGGTGAAGAAGCGGCCGAACTCGTTCGCGGCCTCGACGACCGCGCGGTAGCCGGCAATGTTGGCCATCGAGCTGAGCACGTCCATCGACTGCGCGCGCGAGATGCGGGGCACGGCGTCCATGGCGAGGGCCGTGACACCGCGGGCGGCGAGCGCGGCGAGCAGGTCGGGGCTGAGCGCGGGGCTCAGGATGCCGACGAGCGTCGCCCCCGGCTGCAGCAGCGCGATCTCGGCATCCGTGGGGGCCGCGACCGACAGGACGACATCGGCGCCCCAGGCCTCGTCGCGGGTGGCGATGGCGGCGCCGGCGGCGGTGTACGCGGCATCCGGGAACGACGATGCGGCGCCGGCGCCGGCCTCGACGCTCACGTCGTATCCGAGCGCACGGATCTTGCCGACGGTGGTGGGGGAGGCGGCGACGCGGGTCTCGCCGGGGCGCTCGCGGACGATGCCGATACGGGCCATGGTGCTCCTTCGATCCGGTCGGCCGCAGCGCCCGGGATCGCTCGGGCACCGCGCCGGGTGACGTTCCCGACTCTAGGGTGCGGGGTGGATGCCGCGGGCAGAGATGCTGCGGAAATAATCCCGGTTCTTCGCTTCCGTAGACTCTTCAGCATGACCGCCGCCTCTACGCCCGAGCTCGAGTCCGAGCGTCGCGCCCTCGTCGACCTGATCGCCGCCGAAGCCGTCTTCCACGGCGACTTCACGCTCTCCAGCGGCAAGAAGGCGACGTACTACGTCGACATGCGCAAGCTCACGCTCGACCACCGCGCGGCTCCCGCGATCGGCCGCCTCGTGCTCGATGCGGTGCGCGACCTGAACGCGGATGCCGTGGGCGGCCTCACCCTGGGCGCGGACCCGATCGCGAACGCCGTCATGCACGCGTCGGTCGCCGCCGGCACGCCCGTGGATGCGTTCGTCGTGCGCAAGGAGCCGAAGGACCACGGCCGCGGTCGCCAGATCGAGGGCGCCGAGGTGACCGGCAAGCGTGTCGTCATCGTCGAGGACACCTCCACGACGGGCGGCTCGCCCCTGAAGGCCGCCGAGGTCGTCGCGGCTGCCGGTGCCGAGATCGTGGCGGTCGTCACGGTCGTCGATCGCAAGACCGGCGCGCAGGCGGCGGTGGAGGCCGCCGGCTATGAGTGGCGCTCGATCATCGACCTCGACGACCTGGGACTGCAGGCCCAGTAGCGCGGCGCCTCTGCCGCAACGGATTCGGAGAGCAGCACCGGATTCGGATGCCGCGAGCTCACGCCTCCGTATCCGTTGTCGGCATCCGATTCTGATGAGGTGGCCGGGGAGAGGTGGCGTCAGTGGAAGACGGGCAGCTGCGACGCCAGCGCGAGCACGAGGCCGGCGAGGGTGAGCAGGAGGATGCCGCGGCCGTTGGGCAGCGGGGTTCCCTGCGGCGCATCGCGGCGGCCCCGCACGAAGAGCACGAGTGCGACGATCAGCAGCGCCATCGCGGTCACGACGAAGACGATGGCGATCACTGGTTGCTCCCGTCGCCGCCGTCGCGCCCGCGACCGCGGATGAACTGCACGACGAACACCACCAGCGTCCCGACCAGCACCAGGCCGGTCGAGGCGAACAGCAGCGTCTGCTCGGTCGCGTTCACGATGTCTCCTCCGCCCGTGCGGAGTCGGGCAGTCTCAGCCTAGCCCGGCGCGCGGCACGAGTCCGTCGGCACCGAACACGGCGGCGGAGAAGCGCGCGGCGATCTCGGCATACAGCTCCGTGTCGGGATGCAGGCTGTCGGGCAGCGTGTAGCGCTCCTGGTCGTCGGCGCCGTACAGGCTCAGCCCGTCGAGGTACGCGATCCGTTCCCCGGATGCCGCGCGCACCCGCACCACCTCGGCCAGCTGTCGCCGCGACTCGGTCATGGTCAGCGCACCGCGGGCGACGTCGTCGGCGTCCCCGGCGGCGTAGCAACGGACATGCCCGTCGTCGAAGAACTCCACGTCGGAGGGGCCCGGTGTGTCCTCACTGCCCGGCCACAGGATCGACGACGCCAGCACGATCGGGGTGTCGGGATGACCGGCGCGCACCCGGTCGAGGAAGCCGTGCACCGCGGGCGTGAACGTGCGCTGATCGAACGAGCGCGCGCCCACGATGTTGATGCCCACCTTGAGCGTGATGACGTCGGCGGGCGTGGCGGCGATCGTGTCGGCGACGAACGGATCGAGCATGCACTGCCCGCCGAAGCCGAGGTTGATGAGCGACAGATCGCTCGTGCGCGCCGCGATCACCGGCCACACCCCGGTCGGCGAGGGCGTCTCGACGCAGTGGCTGATCGAGCTGCCGTGGTGGATCCAGACGGGTGCCGGGGAGGGCTCCGCTGCGACCACGGGGGCGTCGGCGCGAAGATCGAGGAGGTCGACGATCATCCCCTGCGGCAGCCAGACGGTCACCGTGCGCGGGCCTGGGCCGCCCGCGCCGCCGAGCGCGATCTCGAGCGTCGCGGGTTCGCTCGCGGGCTCGTCGGTCGCGGCATCCCCGATCCACGAGAGTCGACGGATGTCGGTGACGGGGGCGCGCACGACGTGCACCGGCTCGCCCTCGACCTCCACGACCACGTCGTTGACCGGGCCGGCGAGCTCGGCGAAGTGCAGCTGGGTGCACCGCATCGTCAGGCTCAGCGTGGTCGCGGCCGTCGTGAACCGCACGCGCACGCCGCTCGCGTTGGCCGTGATCGCGCGAAGGATCTCGCCGTTCGGCGGGAAGTGCGCCCACGTGCGGCGGGGCAGGCGCAGGGGGCGGATGCCGCGACTGTCATCGACGTCGAGGTGCCCTTCGAGCAGCACCTCGGCGTCTCCGAGGCGCACGACCTCGCCGATGCCGATCCGGGACGGGGTCAGGGGGGTGGTCACGAAGCGGTCCTCTCGGAGTGGGACTGGATGAAGGAGACGGTGCGGGCGATCAGTTCGTCACGCTGAGGCAGTTGCGCCCAGCCGTGGTCGGCGCCGTCCACGACGACGACCTCGGCGCGCTCGCCGAAGACGTCCGCCTCGGCGTAACGCTGGGCGTAGCGCACCGGGACGAAGTCGGCCGTGCCGTGCAGCAGCAGGGCCGGGCCGTCGTAGGCCGCGGCTCGCGCATACGGATCGAACGTGAGAGCGTCGGCGCGCATCGCCGGGCCCAGTCGCATCCCGAGGAAGTCGAAGAACCCGTCCGGCCCGTCGAGCGCGGCGAGCGAGCGCCCCTGGATCTGTCCCGAGCGGATGTCGTCGACGAACACGGCGGCCGTCGACCACATCGTCAGCGAGCGGATGCCGCCCGCTCCCGCCTCCGCCGCGACGACCGCGGCGATCACGGAGCCGAGGCTCATGCCGACGAGGTGGAGGTTCTCGGCATCTACGTCGGGACTCTCTCGCACGGCGCCGAGCACGGCGAGCGTGTCGGCGATATCGGCCGACGCCGTCGTGTCGAAGAACTCGCCGTCGCTCTCGCCGTGCCCCGCGCGATCGAACGCGATCACGCCGAACCCGGCCGCGACCAGCGCGCGCGCCAGAGCGACGAAGACGCCGGTGGTCTCCACTCGCGATCCGCCGAAGCCGTGCAGCAGCACGACGGTCGGCCGCGGTGCCGGCTCGGCGCCCGTCGCGGCATCCGGAAGGTAGTGCGTGCCCCGCAGCGTGAGCGAGCGGACGGTGGTCTCGAAGGGGACGAGTCGCATGGGTGTTCTTTCCTCGGGGAAGCCGGTTCAGCGGGCCAGTGTCGCGGCAGACGCGTTCGCGTCGGATGCCGAGACCACGTCCGCCTCGACGTCGAACGCATTGGTCACACCGCGCCGGAACCCGATCCACCCGATCAGGAAGCCTGCGGCGGCCACCACCGAGACGGCGACGTAGACGGCGCTCGGGTTGAGAAGCAGCAGGGCGGGGGTGACGACGTTGAACGCCGCGGTCGCGAAGCGGGCGACGGCGTAGACCGTTCCCTGCGCCGTGGAGCGCAGCATGGTGGGGAAGGACTCCTGCGTCCACACCTTCATGATCGTCTCGAAGCAGAACGCGCCGGCGAAGGTCGTCACCACGACCGAGACGATCAGGGCGGGCAGGGTGAAGCCGAACACCACCGGCACCAGGTTCGCGACGACCACGGCGATCGCCCCGATGACGTAGTAGCTCATGCGGAATCGCGTGTCGGCGACGGCCATGAACCAGACGGCGCCGAGGATGGCGGCGGGCATCGCCAGCAGCGTCCATCCCTGGTATTCGTTCACCGGGATGCCGGCGACGTTGACTGCCACGAAGGTGCCGAAGCTGCCGGCGACGCTGATCGCGATCGAGGCGAGCGTGTAGTAGACGAGCAGGGTCACGAACGGCCGGCGGTACTGCGGGCGCCCGAAGTCGCGGAGACGGCCGCGCTCGGCGCGGACGGTCTGCACGCCGTTGCGGCGCTCGTCGCGGGCGGCGATCCAGTCCGCCGACTCGGGGATCGTGAGGCGCAGTGCCAGCACGACGAGACCGACGCCGCCGAAGGCCCCGAACATGATGCGTCCGCCGACCTCGCCGAGCTGACCGAAGTTGATGCCGATGAGCACCGCGAGCAGGATGCCGAAGCCGCCGAGCAGATTCGAGAACACGAGGATCTTGCCGCGGTTGCGGTCGGTGGCCGCTTCGGAGATCGATGCGAGAGCGGCGGGTAGGTCGGCGCCGACGCCCAGTCCGATCAGTGCGATGCCGGGCAGGAGAAGGCCGAAGGAGACGCCGAAGAACGGCGTGAGCGATCCGAGCACGATGAGGCTCATCGTCACCAGGAAGATACGGCGACGGCCGAATCGGTCGGCCAGGCGTCCTCCGACGAGCGAACCGATCGCGACGCCCGCGGTCAGCACGCCCGTCAGCAGGCCGACCTGGTCGGGCGTGAGGCCCGGAGTTCCGGGGACGAACGACTGGAAGAGGACGAGCGCGACACCGATGCCGGTGGTCGCGGCGGCGTCGACGAAGGTCGCCATTCCGCAGACGAAGCCCACCCACCAGGGGTTCGGGGCGGGGCGAGCCGAGAGTGCGCTCATGGTCATACTCCTTTGTACGTGCGGGTGACGAAGGCGGGCGGCAGTGGGTGGTCCCGGCGGGCTTCACCGCCACCGGGACTTAAGCTATACCGATATAGCAGGCGAGGCAAGCGTGGATATCGCACGATCGGCCGGAGGAAACTCTCCTCTGGCCCCGGAGAGCGCACGGCCTTGCCGCCACCCGGCGGATGCGACCGCGCCGAGTGCGAGCGAGTTGCGGCTTCGCGGGTCTTGACGCTCTGGCGAGAATTCTTCGGACAGGGTCAATGTCGATACCAAAGGAGAATCCCATGAGCCCGATCACAGCAAAGAGGCGCGGGCGGCACACCAGGGTGAGTCACGTGCTCGTCACCGCGGCCGTCGCCACCGCAGCCCTCGCCCTCACGGCGTGTGCCCCTCCCGGAGCAGGCGGAGCGAACACCGGCCCCGCAACCGCCGCCGCCAACGTCTCGACCACTCTGCCTGCGGACCCCATCAAGCTGCAGATCATGACAAGCCAGGAAGCGGCGGATGTCGTGACGAAGCTGACCGCAGAGTTCACCCGCCAGAACCCGACGGTGACGTTCGATGTCGTCGCGGAGGCGAACTCGAACATCAACACGAACCTGTCGCGCATCCTGACGCGCGACACCCCGCCCGACATCCTGTTCACTCCCGCGCTCGCACAGCCGGCGCGCGACGGACTGCTCACGAACCTCGACCCGTATTTCGACGCGTACAAGTGGAGCAGCTGGTCGCAGGAGCTTCTGCGCATCGCTCGCATCGCCCCCAACGGTGACCGCGGCACGGGCTCGCTCTATGCCGTCGGCATCGGCTACAACGTCACCGGCATCTACTACAACAAGAAGATCGCGGCGGAAATCGGCATGTCGGGCCCGCCGACCACGTTCGCGCAGTTCGAGAAGTCGGTGACGGACGCCGTCGCGGCCGGACACCTGGGTGTCTCGCTCGCCGCGAAGGACGCCGGCACCCCATTCCTGCTGCAGGAGCTCCAGAACGCCTACGGCAACGCTCCGGAGATCAACGACTGGATCTACCAGCGCCCCGGCGCGAGCTTCGATCAGCCCGGCATGTTGAAGGCCGCGCAGAAGCTCCAGGAGTGGACGAAGAACGGTGTGATCTCGCCCGATGCGGTATCGGTGGACTACCCCACGATGATGGCCGACTTCCAGGCAGGCAAGGCGCTGTACGTTCCCGTCGGCGACTGGGAGAACGCCCGTCTCGCGGCTGCCATGGGCGACAACGTCGGCTTCTTCCTGATCCCGCCGGCCGACGCGGGTGCGAAGCAGTACACGATGGCATCGCCGGCCAACTACTCGATCCCCGCGGGCTCGAAGAACAAGGATGCCGCGGCATACTTCCTCAACTGGGTGCAGTCCAACGACCAGGCCCGCAAGATCATCGTGGACGTGCTCGGCAGCTCGCCCGGCGGCCCCGTCGACATGCCGGTGCCGACGAGCAGCAGCGCGCTGGTCGGTCAGACCCTGGCCGCCTTCCAGCAGGTGCTCGCCGATGACGGCGCGGTGGACTTCATCGCGAACGGATCCGCAGCCTTCACGCTCAACACCCTCAACCCCGAGATGCAGGCGTTGGTGCTCGGTTCGCGCACACCGCAGGAGTTCATCGACACCGTGCAGGCCGGTTACGCCGCCGATCTGGGTCGCTGATGGCTCGCCGGGGAGGTGTGTTCCGCACCTCGTTGACTCGTCGTCGCGCGCTTGTGGGCGTGGTGTTCGTCGCGCCCGCGCTCGCGCTGTACGGCTGGTTGATCTTGGGCTCGTTTGGCAACGCCGTCCAGTACTCCTTCTATGACTGGAACGGGGTCGGGGCCGCGACGTTCGTCGGATTCGAGAACTATGTCAAGGTGCTCACCTCCCCGGCTCGCCTCGAGTCGCTGCTGCATGCCTTCGAGCTGATGATCTTCTTCTGCGGAGCGACGCTCACGCTGGGGCTCGCGGCAGCGGTTCTCACGCGAGCCGCGGTCGGCCGACGCTCGGCGGCGGCCGTGCGCACGATCCTCTTCATGCCGCAGGTGATTCCGATCGTCGCGGCCGCCATCGGGTGGAGCTGGATCTACTCGCGCGAGGGCGCGGCGAACCAGATTCTCGACGCCGTCGGTCTCAGCGGTATCACCCGCGCGTGGTTGGCAGACCCGTCGACGGCACTCGTGGCGGTCGGATTCATCGGCACCTGGGCGCTGCTGGGTCTTGTCACCATGATGCTCACCGCGGGAATCAGCAAGATCGATCCGGCGCTCTACGAGGCTGCCCGACTCGACGGCGCCAATGCGTTCCAGGAGTTCTTCGCTGTCACCGTGCCTGGACTTCGTCGAGAGCTCGTCGTCGCGGCAACGCTGACCATCATCGCCGCGCTCGCGAGCTTCGACATCGTCTATATGACGACGCAGGGAGGCCCCAACCGAGCGACCATCGTGCCCGGCATCGACATCTACAACCTGGCCTTCGGGCAGCAGCAGGTCGGTGGCGCGGCCGCGATGGGGATCGTCCTCATGGTCGTGGTCCTGCTCGTGATCATCCCCCTGCAACGACTGGCCGCGAAGGACTGACCCATGCGCGTCTCACTCACCGAACGCATCACCAGCAGGATCGTGCTGATCCTGCTGATCCTTTTCACGCTCCTTCCGTTCGTCGCGCTGCTGTCGGTCGCACTCTCGCCCGCGAACACGCTGCCGTCGGGCATCTCGTTCTTGCGGGAGTTGCACTGGGAGAACTTCGCCACCGCGTTCGAACTGGCGAACTTCCCGACCTTGATGCTCTCCAGCGCCACGCTCGTCGTCATCGTCGTTCCTCTTGTGGTCCTCGGCGCTACCATGGCCGCCTACGGTCTGACATGGCTGCGCGTACCGCTGGCGGGGGTGATCTTCGTGCTCTTCCTTGCCGGTCTGACGATCCCCACGGAGAGTCTCATCACACCCCTGTATCTGACGATGCAGGGTCTGGGTCTCACCAACACCCCCTGGAGTGTCGCGCTGCCGTTGGCCGCGCTGCAGATGCCGTTCGGGATCTTCTGGATGCGTTCCCACTTCCTGGGCATGCCGGCCGAGCTCGAAGAGGCGGCTCAGCTCGACGGATCGGGGCCGTTCCGCACCTTCTGGCAGGTCCAGCTCCCGCTGGCGCGGCCCGCGATCTCGACGATGGTCATCCTGAGCTTCCTCTGGACCTGGAACCATTTCATCCTCACCCTCGTGATGATCGATGACCCGTCCAAGCGGACGGTCGGTGGTGCCCTTGCGGGCTTCCAAGGGGCCCATGCGACGGACGTCGTGATGCTGTGTGCTGCCGCGCTTCTCATGATGATCCCGACCCTTCTGGTGTTCGTCATCTTCCAGCGCCAGTTCAGCGCCGCACTCCTGCAGGGGTCGGTGAAGTCATGACCGAAGAGATCCCGCCCTCGTCGAAGAGCACGCCGCGGCCTGACTACGATCCCGAGCTCGAAGCGTCTCTGCAGGTCGCCGGGGTCTACGTCCTGGACTTCGAACCCGGCAACCTGGCTTCGGTGCGAGAGGGGGTGCGGGAATGGGCGCTGGCCGGACGAACGGCGCTCGAGGATGCCGGGATCCTGATCGATGATCTCACTGTCACCGCTCACGACGGCGCCGAGATCACGTACCACCACGTCCGTCAGGCGGCATCGCCCGCGCCCCGCCCCTGCATCGTCTACGTGCACGGTGGGGGAATGGTCGTCGGCAGCCCGTGGGACTCGGCGATCGAGTACCGCCGCTGGGTCGAGGAGTTCGGTGCCAGCGTCGTCACCGTCGACTACCGCCTCGTCCCCGAGGTGATCGCGCCGTCACCGGTCGAGGACTGCTACGCGGTGCTGAGCGACGTGCACAAGCGGGCGAGTGAACTCGGAATCGATCCCGACGGCATCGTGATCGCGGGGCTGAGCGCCGGAGGCGGACTCGCGGCCGGAACGGCCATCCTCGCTCGCGAGCGCGGCGGTCCGCCGTTGTGTGGGCAGTTGCTGATGGCGCCCATGCTCGACCCTCGCGCCGAGGGCGACTCCACTCGCCAGGTGCCGGACGGGCCGTGGAATCGTGAGGAGAACCGCGCGGCCTGGGCGCTCACCCTCGGCCCCGATGGCGTCGCAGCAGCGGGCGCCAACGCCCCCGCGTGCGTCGAGTCACTCGCCGGACTTCCCCCCGCGCTGTTGGAGGTGGGATCTGCCGAGATCTTCCGGACTGAGGTCGTCGACTACGCGACGCGAATCTGGCGTGAGGGCGGTGACGCGGAACTGCACGTGTGGAGCGGCGGGTTCCATGGATTCCAGTCCTACACGCACGCGACCGTGACACAGGGAGTCCTCGACTCTCGCCGCAACTGGCTTTCTCGGCGGCTCGGCCGGGCTCTCCAAGGCACCACCGCGCCCCGCGACCACCAACCGACACCGACGTGACGTCCACCCTTATCCGAGGAGTTTCCCGATGGCGCTGTTGACGATGAACACCGAGAGCAAGTACCTCCGCTCGAACCAGGCCTTCAGCGTGATCCTGCCGGACATGCCACGCGAGGAAGACCCGAGGGAGTTCTACGCGAAGCATCGCGATCTGCCCGTCGTCTGGTTGCTTCATGGCACGTTCGGCGACCACACCGACTGGGTGCGCAAAACCAACGTCGAGCGCTACGCCGCACGCAAGGGTGTCGCCGTGGTCATGCCCAGCGGCCTGAACAGCAACTACGTCAATTGGAGCCGTTTCATGCTCGGCTACGACATGAACGACTATCTGCTCCATGAGCTGATGCCACTCGTCTACAACTGGTTGCCGGTCTCTTCGCGCCGTGAGGACAACTTCATCGGGGGCCTGTCGATGGGCGGCCGAGGTACCCTCACCATCGCCGCGAGCAATCCCGAGCGCTTCGCGGCTGCAGCGGCGCTTTCGGCGAGCCCTCGCGAGTTCTCCGATCTGACGCCCGAGTACTTCCGGTCGGGGGATGTGTTCGCCGCGCGGCTGGAGGGAATGGTCGACAACGCCGGCGGCGTGGAGGCGTTCCTCGCCTCCGAGGAGAACGTCTGGCGCGTGCTCGACGAGAACGCCGGCACCGGTGTTCTCCCTCGCCTCCTGTTCGCGTGCGGCGCGGCCGACGACTACGTGATGGAGACGCTGCGACCGTTCCAGGCTCACGCGCAGGAGATCGGCTTGGATGCCGAGTTCCTGATTCGCGATCGGTACACCCACGAGTGGGACTTCTGGGACCTCGCGATTCAGGACGCTTTCGACTTCTTCGGCCTTCCGGACGTCGACGTCGACATGGCCTGAGCGGACGGTCGGGGTGGGCGCCTTCCGTCGCTGGGCCGGTGATACTGTACGACGATCGCCGACCACCGGAGGGGGTGGAACCGAGTGAGAGACTTTCTCGCCCGTCTGGCGCTGAACGATGACTCGGTGGCGGCAGCCTTGCGGGTGGTCGACTACTTCGATGCGCTCGATGCCCGCGGCGTGGGCCCCGAGGCCTACGTCCGGGGCGCGGCGGCGTTGACCGGCCGTGTCGTGGGCGTTCGCCATCCCGAGCGCGGACTGTCCCTGCGTGTCGCGGCCGGCGGCGAGCGCATCCGTGACTCTTCTCCCGCCGAGCTCGATGAGACGTGGCCACGTGTCCCGCTCGGTGCCGGCGGTGACGGCTGGGCGTGGATCGAGACCGAGCAGCTCGACGCCACTCACGGGCTTGTCCTCGAGCGGGTCGCTCACGCCGTTCGGCGATGGGCGGATCGACTGGACGCGCTCGCTCCCGATCCTCGACAGGCCTGGGCGACGCTCCTGAACGATCCCATCCCCGAGGAACGGCGTCGGCAGTTGTTCTCGGCCTTGAAGCTGGATGCGACGCGCACCTACCAGGTCGTCGCGCACCTGCCGGCCGATGCCGGAGACGGATTGCACGCGACCGCGGTCGTGCGGGGCGTCGAGGTGGGGGCCACGATCCGGCCGGCACCCGTCGAGATGGATTCCCAGGTGGGCGGACAGGTGCGCTTCGGCATCGGTCCCGCGGTGGCCGTGCCCGAGCTGCTCTGGTCATGGAAGCGGGCCGTCATCGTGCTGCGCATGGCCCGGCCGGGGGAGGCGCTGGTCTGGGACAAGCTCGGGGTTCTCGCACCATTGTTCCTCCGCGCACGCACCGAGGAGATCCTCGAATCTCCCGTCGTCAGCGCCATCGAGGCCGGCAACTTGCCGTGGCTTGATCAGACCGTCACCGCGGTGACCCAGACGGGTTCGGTGCGCGGCGCCGCGGACCTTCTCGGGCTGCATCATTCCACGGTGCAGAAGCGGATCGACAGGCTTCAGCAGCAGTTCAACCTGAACCTGGGAAACGCCCGACACGCCTATCATCTCTGGCTGGCGTGCGCTGCACATCGCTACGCCTCCTTCGGTACCCCGGAGAACCTCGAACAGGACGTGCGCCTCACCCCACGGCCCTTCGACGACCCCGCCCGTTGAATCGACCGGCGGTCGCTTTCACGAGCGGAACATGGTCACGCTGCTCTCGGCTCCTCGCTGGGCGTCGACCGTGAAGGTGCGTCGGCGGAAGTCGGCGCGAAGGGCGGCCGTGCTCTCGGCATCCTGCCAGGTCAGAACGAGCACCCCGGGTGCTTCCTCGATCACCGTGAAATCGCCGCCGAAGGCGGGGAAGGTGTTACGGAAGCGCAGCACGTCGAGAAAAGTCTGGATCTCGGGCTTGGTGATCTGCTCGGCGATCTCCTCCGTCGTGTAGTTGTGGCGGTTCGCCGCGCGTGCGTCCCCCACCTCTGCCAGCGCCGCGGCGTCGTTCGACCCGAAGAGCGCGCCGACGTAATAGACCTGCGGGATGCCGGGGACGAACAGCTGGAACACCCGCGCGAGGAGGTAGCTCGTGTCGTCCTCGCCGAGCGCCGAGTAGAACGTGGACATGAGCTGGTAGCGCTGAGCGCCCTTCTCGCCTTGGCGGATCACCGATGCGGGCAGGGGGAGGATCTCGCGCAGGTGCTCCGTCCGGGCGTTGACGCGCGCGACGACGACGTCGATCTCATCGTCCTCGAGAAGACCGACGACATCCACCACACCGATCCCATCGTGCGTGTCCAGCGTCGTGAACTGCTTGCGCGGACAGATCTCGAGCCAGTGATGCACCCGATCCGTTCGCCCGGTGAAGAGCGCGTGCAACGTCAGCATGGGCAGCGCGAAGTCATATACCCAATGACCCTTGTCGGCCATCTTGAGTTGGATCCGGTAGTTCTCATGGATTTCCGGCAGCATCTCGGTGCCACGCTCCCGCAGCGGTCGCATGCCGATCTCGAGGACGTCCCAGACCTCCGGCTCGACGAAGAAGCAGCTCGTGCCCGGGCGCTTGGCGGCGTAGGCGAACGCATCGAACCGGACGAGGGCGACATGATCGGCGAGCAGGCCGAGGTTGCGGGCGAAGTACTCCTGCGTGACGGGCTGCCACGGATCGATGTCGACCTGCTCGGCGAAGAACGTGTTCCACAGGCGCACGACCGTGCCGTCGTCGCGCGTCACGTCGAGGTAGGGGCCGTGGGCCTTGCGGCGGTAGAGCGCGTTCATCTCCGCCTCGGTGGGCTCGCGATCACCCCAGAACTCGTTCCAATGGATGAACATCCGTCGGTACGGCGAGTCATCGCCGCGCTGCATGTAGTCGAGGAATTCGGCCGAGCGGATCGAGGCGTGATTGATCATGAAGTCGGCCATCAGGTAGTACCGCGCGCCGAGGGCGTCGATGTCGTTCCAATCGCCGAACGCGGGGTCGACGATGTCGTACTCGATCACCGCAAAGCCGCGATCGCCCGACGATGGGAAGAACGGCAGAATGTGGAGCCCGCCGAAGGCGCCGTCGAAGTGCGTCTTCAGCACCCCGTCCAGTTCCCGGAGGTTGCCGCCGAGGCTGTCCGCGTAGGTGATGAGCATCGCTTGGTTGACGACGGGCTTCATGAGAGGTCCTTTCGAGGGGTCGGCGAGGCCACTAGGGCGCGGTGGGGGCCAGCGTCCGACGAGGGGGACGGTGACGGCGACTGAGCAGGAACAGGATCAGGCCGACGGCGACGGGGACGATGAACGTCAGGTACATCATCGAGTACGCCGCTTGCGTCGATGCTCCCGTGTTGACGTCCGCCGCAACGATCCACCCGCCGACGATCGGCATGATGAGATAGCCGAGGTCGACGCCGATGTAATTGGTGTTGCTCGCAAGCCCGCGGCGATCCGGCTCCACGGACGTCAACGCCCACGTCTGGACGGCGGGCTGACAGATGCCGTAGCCGAGTGCCGAGACCGCCCCCGCCAGGAGGAACCCCGCGAGGCTGTCGACATTGGCGATGAGCACGAACGAGATCGCGAACACCACCATCCCCGGGATGATGACGATCGACAGGCCGCGCGCGTCTCCGAGGGCTCCGGCCAGTGGCCGGGACAGCACGATGAACAGCGCGTAGGCGGCGAAGAAGAGGCCGATCTCCTTCACGCCGCGGGCCTCGCCGTACAGGACGATGAAGGTGTTGACGCCCGAGAACGCGCCGGCCAGGAAGAACATCACTGCCGCCGGCAGAAGCGCTTCGGAGGCGATGAAGGACGACCAGCGGAAGCGGACATCTCGCGGACGTTGCGCCGGAGGAGAGCTCAGGCGCAGGGCCATGATCGCCGACACGAGCATGACGCCCGCGCCGATGAAGAAGCTCGTCCGGTAGCCGACGCTCGCCAGCATCCATAGCCCGACCGAGGGGCCGAGGGCTGTGCTCAGAGCCTGCCCCAGGGAGAAGGTCCCGATTCCCTGCGCCATGCGGCTCGGGGGCAGGGCTTCGCTGGCCATCGCGAGGGTCACGGGGGCGAGGAACCCCATGGCCGCGCCGTGCAGCAGACGTGCGCCGATGAGCACGGGCACGCTGTCCGAGAGCCCATACATCACGAACGCGACCAGAATGAGGCCCACCGTGCCGGCGAGAAGATAGTTGTGGCGCACCACCAGGGTCGTCCAACCGACTGCCGGACGCACCGCGAGGGCTGTCACCGCGAAGACGCCGGCGACGACCCCGACCATCAGCGAGCTCGCACCGAGTGAGGACGCGAGCTTGGGCACCAGAACCAGGGTCATGAACTGCGCGAACGTGATGACGAAGTTGATGAGGAACAGGCTGACGAAACGCGCTGTCCAGATCGGCGGACGATCAGCACGCGGAGGTCTCATCCGCCACCCCTTCTCCTCGGCATTCGCGGCCACCATCACCTCGGCGGTATCGCCGCAGTCGCCCCCGCTTCGGCGGCATAGCCATGGTCGCTGAGGCCGCCTGCGCGGCTGATCCGCCCGGCGGACGCAATCTCGCTGTCGTTATCCGCCACACGGCGGCTGAGAATGAGCGCGTTCTCGGGGGATAGTGAACCAACCGCGCGGTGCCGCTCAGGGCCGCGTGCACACGCAGCAGGAGCGAGGCAGCCTCATGACCACACGGACGGCAGTCAGGCCCGGCATCCCGGATGACGACAACCGCCACTACCTTCCCGAGTACCTGAAGAACACCGAGATCGTCGTCAACGAGAACGGGAACAACTCACAGCCGTATCCACCGCTGCTGCAGGAGTGCACCGGCGAGATCGTCCCGGGTTCGACCGATCGGTGGTACGCCTACGTCCCCGAGTCGTACGCCGCGGACCGGAGCTGTCCGCTCGTGATCTCCCTGCACGGCGGTCTCATGACGGGGTGGGGTCAGGCGGTCTACTCGTCCTGGACCAATGTCGCCGATCGCGAAGGCTTCATCGTCGTCTTTCCGGATGCCGCGGCACGGCGGTTCTGGACGATCGACATCGCCCCGCAGTGGGTTCCGGTGATGACGGCACCCAACCCCGAGGGGCTCTACCTCAATGCGCCGGTGGAGGATCCGGAGGCGAATCACGACATTCTCCTCATCCGCGGCTTGATCGACTGGGCCGCGAGTGCCTACTCGATCGACCGAGAGCGCGTCTTCCTGCACGGGATGTCCATGGGTGAAGCCATGACGTCGACGTTCGCGAGGAAGGTCGGCCACCTCCTGTCGGGGGCTGCGGGATCGGGAGCGCCGATCGACCCGTCGCTGCTGTTCGACGCCGAGGGCGAGGTGATCAACACCGGGGGTCCCGTTCCGCTCTGGCAGTCGCGACTCGACCTCGACGAGGGGCCGCACCCGTTCACCGCCGACAACATCGCGCTGGTGCGCGACAACCGCGAGTATTGGCTGCGCGTCAACGGTGTGAGCGAGAAGCCGGCCATCGCAATCCGCGGTGTGAGCAACTTCGCCTTCTATCGGGGTGAGCGGGCGGACTATGTCTTCCGCGATGTGCGCAACCGCGACCATGGGCAGACCTTCGACGACGCGGAACTCGTATGGGACTACTTCTTCTCGGGTCTTCGGCGTGCGGCGGACGGGCGTCTGCACACGGGCGCCTCCGAGCTTCCTCGCCGTGGCGACGACTTCGCGATCGCTATCGCGGACGGGTGCTCGCACGCGTGGGTGTCGGGCCAATGCCGGCCGCTCCCGACGGCGACCTTCGCATGGGAGAGCGCTCAGTACCACGGTCGAGGCGGTGCGCGGCTGGTGCGCGGCTCGTACCTCTACGCGCCTCTGGGTCTCATCGCGGATGTCTTCGACGCGCAGTTCGAATCGAGTTCAACCGGTGACTGCGTCGTGATCCGGCTGGCCGACGGCCGCGTGCTCCAGTTCGCCCGGGGGAACGTCGGATGCGTCGTGGACGGGCGTGTGACGGCGATGCTCGCCGAGGCTGTGCTGCGTGAGGGAGAGCTGCACGTCGCGCTCGAGTGGTTCGCCGCGGCGATCATGGATCTCCACGTATCCGAACACTCCGGGGTGCTCTACGTCACCGATCACCATGCCCGACTGTCGGGGAACATGGCGGTGCTCATCCGGGATCTGCTGGCCGGCGAGGATGGCAGCAGACGCGGATGACGTTAGGCGCGCGGCGTCGCGATCGTGCCGCCGCCGCTCACCGGCATCTCGACGAGCTCGTGCCGAATGCCCTCATCGGGGGAGAGCAGGAGGTCGGCGGCGCGCCGGCCGATCTCGGCCTGCGGAAGGCGCAGAGAGAACAGTTGCGGATCGGTCGCCTCGGCGAGAACACCGCCGTCGAAGGAGACGAGGGACACGTCGTCCGGTACCCGCAGTCCGGCTCGTCGAAGGGCCTGGAACACGCCCACCCCGACCGCGTCGTTGACGCAGATCACCGCGCGCGGGCGCGCTCCTGACGCGAGCAGACGCTCCGCGGCATCCCGCCCGTCGTGCACCGTCCAGTCGTCGTCCACGGCGACCTCGCCGGCGAGCTGCGTGCCCGCGGCGGCGAGCTGAGCGCGGATGCCCTCCAGTCGGCGGGGGAGCGCGACCGGACCCCACTCGTGCCACGCGCTGCCGCCGGTGCGGCCGGGCGCGAGCGTGCCGACGAACCAGATGTCGCGATCGTGGCCGGCCTCCTGCAGCAGCCGGGCCGCCGTCGCGCCCGCGGCACGCTCGTTGGGGACGACCGAGCTGATCGCCGCATCATCGGCTTCGCAGTTCATGAGTACCAGCGCGGTGTGCCGCGCGGAGGCCGGAGGTGTCACGCGCCGCGTGAACATCGACGCGTACAGGATGCCGTCGATGTCGCGCGCGACGAGATCGTCGAGGAAGCGGCGCTCCATCTCGGCATCGCCCTGCGTGTCGACGGTGAACAGCAGCAGCCCCGCCTCGCGCAGGCGCTCCAGCGCGCCGCGCACCATCGAGTTGGCGAAGGAGGTCGAGCTGACGAAGTCCGATACCAGGGCGACCGTGCCCGAGCGGCCGGTGCGCAGGGTCTTCGCGGTGACGTTCGCGCGGTAGCCGAGCTCGTCGGCTGCCCGACGGACGCGGGCCATCGTCTCGACGGACAGGCGCTGGTCGAGGCGGCCGTTCAGCGCGAACGAGGCCGCCGAGCGCGACACACCTGCCCTCTCTGCGACCTCGGTGAGGGTGACCCGCCGACCGGAGCTGCGCTCCGTCACAGCCCCTCGGGCATCTCGGACTCCGCCGGCTCATCGGCCAGCAGATCGGCCACCGAGTCGACGATCTCGTCGGGGCGGAAAGGATAGCGCTCGATCTCGGCGTCGTCGGAGATGCCGGTGCGGACGAGAATCGTGTGCAGGCCCGCTTCGATGCCGGCGACGACGTCGGTGTCCATGCGGTCGCCGATCATGCCGGTGTTCTCCGAGTGGGCCCCGATCCGGTTCATCGCGGAGCGGAACATCATCGGGTTCGGCTTGCCGACCACATAGGGGGCCTTGCCCGTCGCGTGGGTGATCAGCGCGGCGAACGAGCCGGTCGCCGGCACGATGCCGCTGGGGGTCGGGCCGGTGGCGTCGGGGTTGGTGACGATGAAGCGCGCGCCGTTGTTGATGAAGCGGATCGCCTGGGTGATGCGGTCGAACGAGTAGTTGCGCGTCTCTCCGATCACGACGTAGTCGGGCTGTGTCTCGGTCTGGACGTAGCCCGCTTCGTGGAGCGCGGTCGTCAGACCCGCTTCACCGATGACGAATGCCGTGCCGCCGGGGTGCTGTGAGCGCAGGAACTCGGCCGTCGCCAGCGCGGAGGTCCAGATGCGATCCTCGGGGACCTCCAGCCCCGAGATGCGCAGCCGCGCGCTCAGATCACGTGGTGTGTAGAACGGGTTGTTCGTCAGCACGAGGAACGGCGTGCCCGCGTCGCGCCATTGCTCGAGAAGCGCGGCGGCCCCGGGGATCGGCTTGTTCTCGTGGACGAGGACGCCGTCCATGTCGGTGAGCCAGCATTCGATATCGGCGCGTGTCCGCATGGGGCCAGCCTAGCGGGGCGATCCGGCCGTAGTCTCGACGCGTGGCACGCGACGACTGGGACCCGACGACGCTCCCCGACCTCTCCGGCAGACGCTACCTCGTCACCGGGTCGACGGCTGGGCTCGGCTTCTTCGCGTCGTTGCAGCTCGCCGAGGCGGGCGCCCACGTGATCATGACCGGGCGCAACCCGAACAAGCTGGCCACCGCACGCGTCGCCGTGCGCCGTCAGGTGCCGGATGCCGAGATCACGACCCTCCTGCTCGACACGAGCAACCTGGGCTCCGTACGCGCCGCCGCCGCGACGGTGCGCGGTCGCGCGGGGCTGCACGGGCTTCTGCTGAACGCCGGCGTCGTGCACCCGCCGCGCCACCGCGAGACCACCGCCGACGGGCACGAGGTGGTCTTCGCGACGAACGCCCTCGGCCACTACGCGCTCGCCGGCGAGCTGCTGCTACCGCTCGCCGCCGGTCGAGGTCGCATGGTGTGGGTCGGGTCGATGTCGACCGCGATGGGCAACTACGACCCCGTCGACCCGGAGCTGGCGACGAACTACTCGCCGTGGCGGGCCTACGTGCAGTCGAAGGTCGCGACGACCGCTCTCGGCTTCGAGGCCGATCGGCGCCTGCGGGCCGCGAACGTGCCGATTGCCAGCCTCGTCGCCCATCCCGGGTACGCGATCAGCGGGCGCACCCGCGGCATCCTGGGCATCAACGAGCCCACGCGGATGACGCGCTTCGTCGACAACCTGCAGGCTCCGATCACGCAGTCCAAGGAGCGCGGAGCGTGGCCGCTCGTGCGGGCGCTCGTCGATCCGGATGCGATCGGTGGCCAGTTCTGGGGGCCGTCGCGACTGGTCGCCGGCCCGCCCGCGCTCGGTCAAGCCAGCAAGCTGGCCCGGCGCGAAGACATCGCGACCCGACTCTGGGACTACTGCGAGCACGCCACCGGCATCACCTGGCCTTACCTCAAGGCCAGCCGTCCGCGGCGCCTCTGGCGGCGCTGAGGCTGTCGGCCAGCCCCTCCGCGCCACGGTCGCGATGCCCCCCATCGCTCCCGACCGTGTCCCACTTATAGCGGGGCGTGTCCCACTTATGGCGGGGCGTGTCCCAGATTGTGCGGTGTGGAGGCCCCGGAGGGGACGGCTTTTGGGACATCCCCGCGGGGGGCATCCTCGCGCAGGGGGCAGCCTCGCCGGGCGAGGGCGGGGCGCAACCCGGGTCAGGCGGTCAGCCAGACTGCACCGGCCGCGCCGGCGGGCAGCGTCACGGTCGCGCCGTCGTCGACGCGGACCACGTCGGCTCCCGCGACCACGAGGCGGTGCCCCACATCGATGCCCGCTCCCTCCAGCGCGCGCAGGAGCTCGGGGTCACGGTCGCTGACCCGCAGCACCTCACCCGCGTGCCCGAGCTCGGCGGCCGACAGCAGCACGAACGGCAGGCGGTGGACGTTGCCCTCGGCATCCGGGATCGCGTCGCCGTGCGGGTCGAAGCGAGGATGCCCGAGCCGCTCTGCGATGCCGGCGAGCAGGCGGTCGCTGATCGTATGCTCGAGCACCTCGGCCTCGTCGTGCACCTCGTCCCACGCGTAGCCGAACTCCTGCACCAGCCACGTCTCGATCAGGCGATGGCGACGGATGATGGATGCCGCGCGCAGCCGGCCCTGCTCGGTGAGCGCCACCGGCCCGTACGGACGGTGGTCGACGAGACCCTGTGCGACGAGCTTCTGCACCATCTCCGTGACCGTCGACGGGGCGAGCTTCAGCTCGGCCGCCAGCTGCGACGAGGTGATGAGCGCGGGCTGCCACTCGGTGTGGTGGTAGATCGTCTTCAGGTAGTCGTCGATCGCGACGGAGTTCGCAGCCACGCTCTCAGGCTACCGGCCGTGACTATCGGCCCGTCAGCACGAGCCACAGCAGCAGTGCGTTCAGAGCGATGAGGAACACCGACGCGACGACACCCGCAAGGGTCGTCCACCAGCGGTTGCGGTGCGCCCCCAGCACGTCGCGGCGGGCGGTGAGGGCGACGAGCGGCACGAGCGCGAACGGGATGCCGAAGCTCAGCACCACCTGGCTGAGGATCAGCGCCCAGGTCGGGTCGGCCCCGAGCGCGAGGATCACGATGGCCGGCACCAGCGTGACGAGGCGCCGCGCGATCAGCGGCACGCGCACGCGCAGCAGGCCGTGCATGATCTCCGCGCCGGCATAGGCGCCGACGGCGGTGCTCGCCAGACCGCTCGCGAGCAGGCCGATCGCGAACATCGTCGCGACGGCGCCACCGAGGCCCGCCGACAGCGCGGTGTACGCGCCCTCGAGGCCGTCGGTGCCTTCGACGCCGGCGAGGTTGGCGGCGGCGAGCAGCAGGATCGCGAGGTTCACCGTGCCCGCGACGACCAGGGCGATCGTGACGTCCCACCGGGTCGCGCGCAGCAGGCGTGGTGTCGCGACGGCGCGGTCGGCGGCGCGCGCGCCGACCGCGGAGAAACGGTCGCGGGCGAGGGCGCTGTGGGCATAGATCGCGTGCGGCATGATCGTCGCGCCCAGAATGGATGCCGCGAGCAGCACCGACTCCGATCCCTCGAATCGAGGGATCATGCCGGCGGCGACGCCCGCGGCATCCGGCGGGGCGATGAAGACTCCGTAGGTGAAGCCGATCGAGATCACCACGAGCAGACCGATCACGACGAACTCGAAGCTGCGGGCTCCGCGGCGCTGCTGGATGAGCAGCAGCGCGATCGAGACGGCCCCGGTGATGAGGCCGCCGACGGGCAGGGGCACGCCGAAGAGCAGCCAGAGCGCGACGGCACCGCCGATCACCTCGGCGACGTCGGTGGCGACGGCGACGAGCTCGGCCTGCAGCCAGTAGGCGCGGCGCGCCCAGGGACGGCGCAGGCGGTCGCCGAGGGTCTCGGCGAGGCTCTGTCCCGTCACGATGCCGAGCTTGGCGGACAGGTACTGGATGAGCCACGCCATCGCGTTGCCGAGCACGACGACCCAGACAAGCAGGTAGCCGAAGCGCGCCCCCGCGGTCATGTTGCTCGCGACATTGCCGGGATCGAGGTAGGCGACGCCGGCGACCAGCGCCGGTCCCAGCAGCCATGCCGCACGGCGTGCTCGCGACGGCGCGGCATCGTTGTGCGCGGCTCGAACCGTGCGACCGGGCGTCTCCAGCATGGGCGAGAGATTTTTCGGCATGCCGAAAAATTACCAGAGATTTCGGGAGGCCGAAATATTGCAGGCGTGGGGCGGTGTGCGCGTAACTCCGCCTGAGTAGCGGGAAGTGCCTGCGCGACGCGCTTTCCGGCACCCTCAGGCGGAGTTACGCAGGGCGGCCGGCAGGCCGGTCGATCAGGGTCGGTAGCCTGGAGCGATGACCGAGCGCACCGACCCCGAGCTCGAGGATGCGGCGGCCGAGCCGCAGCTCCCCGTCGGGGTCGGGCCGTGGCCGGGCGGCCCGCCGGCGTGGCCCGATGATCCGCGCTACGACCGGGAGCTGCTCGCGACCGGCGATCGACGCAACGTCGTGGATCGCTACCGCTACTGGACGATGGCGGCGATCGTGGCCGATCTCGATGAGCACCGGCATCCGTTCCACGTCGCCATCGAGAATTGGCAGCACGACATGAACATCGGCTCGATCGTGCGCAGCGCCAATGCGTTCGGCGCCGCCGAGGTGCACATCATCGGCAAGCGGCGGTGGAACCGTCGTGGCGCGATGGTCACCGACCGTTATCAGCACGTGCGGCACCACGAGGACGTCGCCGCATTCGCCGCATGGGCCGAGGATGCCGCGATCCCCGTGATCGCAGTCGACAACGTCGACGGCTCGCTGCCGGTCGATCGCGCCCAACTGCCCGAACGCTGTGTGCTGCTGTTCGGTCAAGAGGGGCCGGGATTGTCGGCCGAGGCGGTCGCGGCGGCATCCGCCGTCGTCGAGATCACCCAGTACGGGTCGACGCGCTCGATCAATGCGAGCGCGGCGGCCGCCGTCGTGATGTACGAGTGGTGCCGTCGCTGGGCGTGACAGCACGCAGGCCGCTCACGCCCCGGCGGTGACCCACTGCGGCCGCCGCACGCGCCAGGTGAGCGTCGCGAGCCGCGCCAGCATGTACACGCCGAAGAAGCAGACGGCGAGCCACATCAGGCCGACGGCCCCGGTGGGATGCACGAGCCACAGCACCGCGAGGGCCGGCAGGTACGGGACGAGGTTGAGGCCGCCCGCCGCCGCGAGGTAGCGCACGTCGCCGGCTCCCATCAGCACGCCGTCGAGCACGAAGACCACGCCGCACACCGGCTGCGCGGCCGCGAGCACGAGAAGCGCGGGCTGCACGAGCGCGGCGACCTCGGGTGACCCGGTGAACACGAGTCCGATCCCGCCCGACAGCGCCGCGATCGCAGCGCCCACGATCACGCCGAACCACACCCCCCACGCGACGGTGCGGCCGAGTACACGGCGGACGAACGACTCATCGCCGGCCCCGAGGCCCCGACCGATGAGCGCTTGCGCGGCGATCGCCAACGCATCGAGCGCGAAGGCGGCGGTCGAGAAGATCGTGAACGCGACCTGCCACCCGGCCAGCTCATCGGTGCCCAGCGCGGTCGCGGCGAACACGGTCGCGAGAAACGCCGCGCGCAACGACACGGTGCGCAGGAACAGCCAGCCACCCGACGCGGCCGATCCGCGCAGACCGTCGCGCTGCGGACGCAGGGATGCCGAGTGCCGCTGCGCCAGTCGGCCGATCACGACCGCGTAGGCGCCGACCATGCCCCACTGTGCCGCGACGGTTCCGGCGGCCGACCCGGCGATGCCCCAGCCGAACCCGTAGATGAACAGTGCGTTCAGTGCCGCGTTCAGGGCGAAGCCGATGCCCGCGATCCACAGCGGCGTGACGGTGTCCTGCATGCCGCGCAGCAGTCCCGTCGCCGCGAACACGATGAGCATCGCGGGAAGGCCCCACATCGACAGCTGCAGGTAGATCAGCGCCTGGTGGGAGACGTCGGGCGCCGCGCCGAACAGCGCCACGAGCGCCGGGGTCGCCAATGATCCCGCGATCGCCAGCACGACGCCCAGACCGAGAGCGAGCCAGAGTCCGTCGACACCGGCGCGTACGGCATCGGCATGATCGCCGGCGCCGAAGCGACGAGCCACCGCGGGTGTGGTCGAGTAGGCGAGGAAGACCATGAGCCCGACGATCGTCTGGAGCACGGCCGATGCGATGCCGAGGCCGGCCAGCGGCACGACGCCGAGGTGTCCGACCAGTGCGGCATCCACGATCAGGAACAAGGGCTCTGCGACCAGCGCACCCAGGGCCGGCACCGCCAGCCGGAGGATCTCGCGGTTGAGGGTCGACGCGGGCATGCGTCGAGCCTACGGGGGGCGGACGACGCGGGCCGCGGGAGGGGGACGTGTCGACGCGCGGCGCGCGCTCGGCGACCGACGGTGCTCGGGCAACGACCCCCCCGGGCGAACGGGTGGTGAACTCGGATCGTGGGAACAGAAGCGGCGCGTATCCTGTACGGCATGACCGCCCCCACCCTTCGCTCGGGTATCGAGCTGTCCGCGTTGAGCCCCGGCATCCGTCCTCAGGACGACCTGTTCCGGCACGTCAACGGAGCCTGGCTGGAACGTACGGATATCCCCGACGACAAGGCGCGTTGGGGCTCGTTCCACCTGATCGCCGAGCAGGCCGAGAAGGACGTGCGGGCCATCATCGAGGAGTCGACGACGGCGGAGCCGGGCACGGAGGCGCGCAAGATCGGCGACCTGTTCGCGAGCTTCATGGACATCGAGCGCATCGAGCGGCTCGGGGCCGAGCCCCTCGCGGCCCAGTTGGCCCGCGTGGACGCCATCGACTCCATCCCGGCGCTGCTGCGCACCGTCGGCGAGATGGAGCGGGAAGGCGTCGGCAGCATGATCGGCGTCTACATCGAGCCCGACCCGGGAAATCCCGAGCGTTACGTCGCGTTCTTCGTGCAGGCCGGACTGTCGTTGCCGGACGAGAGCTACTACCGCCTCGACAACTTCGACAAGACCCGCGTCGCCTTCCGCGACTACGTGCAGACGGTCCTCGGCCTTGCCGGGGTGGGTGCGCAGGGTGAGGATGCCGGGCGGCAGGCCGACCGCGTGCTGGCGCTGGAGACCGAGCTGGCGACCCACCACTGGGACAACGTGCGCACGCGCGACGCCGTCGCCACGTACAACCTCATGACGTGGGATGACGTGCAGCGGCTCGTCGGCGTCGACCTCGCGCCGTGGCTGGATGCGGTCGCCCCTGGACGCCGCGACGGCTTCGCCGAGATCAACGTGAACGAGCCCAGCTACTTCGAGGGCCTGGGTTCGCTGCTCGTCGAGGATCGCCTCGAGGACTGGAAGGCGTGGCTGCGGCTGCACATCGTTCGCGCCTCCGCGGCGTTCCTGTCGTCGGACTTCGTCGACGCGAACTTCGCGTTCTACGGCACCGAGCTCACGGGCGTTCCTGTCAACCGCGAGCGCTGGAAGCGCGGCGTCAGCTTCGTCGAGGCGGCGATGGGCGAGGCCGTGGGCAAGGTCTACGTCGAGCGTCACTTCCCGCCCGCGGCCAAGGAGGCGATGGACGAGCTCGTCGCGAACCTCATCGAGGCCTACCGGCGTTCGATCGAGACCCTCGACTGGATGACCCCGGAGACCCGCGGCCGTGCCCTCGAGAAGCTCGACGCGTTCACGCCGAAGGTCGGCTACCCCGTGACGTGGAAGGACTACTCCGCGCTCGAGGTCGACGGCGCCGATCTGATCGGCAACGTGCGTCGCACGAACGCGTGGGAGCACGAGCGGCAGATCGCGAAGCTCGGCGCCCCCATCGACCGCGACGAGTGGTACATGACGCCCCAGACGGTCAATGCGTATTACAACCCGCTGATGAACGAGATCGTTTTCCCCGCGGCGATCCTGCAGTACCCGTTCTTCGAGCTGGACCGGGATGCCGCGGCCAACTATGGCGGCATCGGCGCCGTGATCGGCCACGAGATCGGCCACGGCTTCGACGACCAGGGGTCGGCCTTCGACGGCACCGGTGCCCTTCGCGACTGGTGGACGGATGACGACCGCGCCGCGTTCGAGCAGCGCACAGGTGCCCTCATCGCCCAGTATGACGAACTCGTGCCGCAGGGTCTCGCCGCGGAGCACCACGTCAACGGCGCCCTGACGATCGGCGAGAACATCGGGGATCTCGGCGGACTCGGCATCGCGATCAAGGCCTATCGCCTGTCGCTCGGCGCCGACACGACCGACGAGGATGCCGATGGTCCCGTGATCGACGGCTACACCGGCATTCAGCGGCTGCTGCTCAGCTGGGCGCAGATCTGGCAGCAGAAGGGTCGCGAGGCCGAGACGATCCGCCTGCTGACGATCGATCCGCACTCGCCCAACGAGTTCCGCTGCAACCAGATCGTTCGCAACGTCGACGAGTTCTACCGCGCGTTCGACGTCACCGAGACCGACGCGCTGTGGCTCGACGCCGACCAGCGTGTCACCATCTGGTGACCACGGCGTCGCCGGGCCGGCGATCGTCGGCCCGGCGCCAAGGTCACGACGCCGACGCCGGCGAGAACATCGAGGACGGGGCATCTCGCGTGGACAGTGCAGGTCGGGCATCGTCGACACGTCGAGGTGAGGTGCGCGCGCAGCGCAGCGAGGCGCGTGGCGAGCGGGCGTCGACCCGGCGTTCGCCGCGACGCTCGTCCGGCCGTTCGCGTTCGTTCGCCACCGCGCTCGCCGCACTGGACGCCGTCGCCGCGGCCGGGGCGCAGGTGTCGGTGTGCGTCACGGATCTGGACTCGGGCGAGACGGTGCTTGCGGGTGACGCCCACCTCGTGCTGCCCGTCGCCGGCATCGGCGTCGTTCCGCTGCTGATCGAAGTCGCGGCGCAGATCGACGCGGGCACGCTCGATCCGCTCCAGATCATCGAACGCAGCTCGGTGGCGCCGGTCACCGTCGGCGGCCTCTGGCATCGGTTGGCGGCTCCCGCGCTTCCGGTGCGCGATCTGGCCGTGCTCGCCGCGGCGGCATCCGACGCCGCCGCCGCCAATGCGCTGCTGGAGCGCGTGGGGCTCGAGGCCGTCCGCGCACGGGTCGAGCAGATCGGTCTCGTGAAGACCGCGCTCATCGACGGTTTCCGAGACGAGCGCGGCCCCGACGACGCACCGCACGTCGGTCTCGCATCGACGGGGGAGCTGGTCACGCTGTTCGCGGGGCTCGTCAACGCTCAGGTCGTCTCCCCGGCGGTGAGCGCGCAGGTGTCGGAGTGGCTCAGCCTCAACCAGGATCTGGCGCTCGTCGCGGCGAGCACCGCGCTGGACCCCTTCGCGCACGACGACGACCGCCACGGCCTGCTCTTCGTCAACAAGACCGGTCGCGGTGACGGCATCCGCGCCGAGGCCGGCGTGATCGCGGGCCCGCGCGCCGGTGCCGCCTACGCCCTCATCGTGTGCTTCGACGACCTGTCTGTGGCCCACCGGCTGCGCGCGCACGAGGCCTTCCGTGCTCTCGGACTGGATCTCATGGAGTACGTGTACTGACGCGCGCCCGACGACGTCAGAAGACGATCGTGTGGTTGCCGTGACGGATGACGCGGTCCTGCGCGTGCCACAGCACCGCGCGGGAGAGAACTTGACGCTCGACGTCGGCGCCGCGCCGGGCGAGCTCGGCGGATGACTCGGCATGGGTGACCCGCACGGTGTCCTGCTCGATGATGGGACCCTCGTCGAGGTCGCCCGTCACGTAGTGCGAGGTCGCGCCGATGAGCTTCACGCCGCGCTCCTTGGCCTTCTTGTAGGGCTCAGCGCCGATGAAGGCGGGCAGGAACGAGTGGTGGATGTTGATCACGGGCACGCCGAGGCGTTCGAGGAACTCGGGCGAGAGGATCTGCATGTAGCGCGCCAGCACGACGAAGTCGACGTTGCCGACGAGCAGCTTCAGGATCTCTTCCTCCGACGCCGATTTGTCGGGACCCGCGACCGAGGGCACGTGGAAGAACGGCACACCGAAGCTGCGGACGTCTTCGGCCGTCGTGGTGTGGTTCGAGATGACCATCGGGATGGTGACCGGCAGGTCGCCGCGTCGGTGGCGCCACAGCAGGTCGAGGAGGCAATGGTCCTGCTTCGACGCGAGGATCGCCATGCGCTTGGGCACCGACTGATCGGTCAGCGACCATTCCAGCTCGAAGTCGGCCAGCGTCTGAGCGATGTCCGCCTCGATCGCGGGACGCTCGAGGGCGAAGTCGGGGCGGTGGAACACGACCCGCTGGAAGTACGCGCCGCCGCGATGATCGTCGGAGAACTGGTCGAACGCGACGATGTTGCCGCCGACGCGGGTGATCATCGCCGACACGGCCGCGACGATGCCGGGCTTGTCGCTGCCGTGCACGATGAGGCAGGCGTGGTCGGCGGGAAGGTGGGGATCGTGCACGGGAGCCATGGATCGATTCTGCCGGATCGGCGCGACTCACCCGCGCAGGTGGCGCACACGCCCGTCGACCACGGTGGCGTTGACGGACAGCGCCGGGACGTCCTCCGGTGCGCACTGCGTCGGATCGGCGGCGAGAACCGTGAGGTCGGCGCGCATGCCCACCGCCAGCCGGCCCTCGTCAGCCGTGCGCCCAGAGGCGGCGGCGGCGCCGGTCGTGTACCCGGCCAGCGCCTGCGCGGCCGACAACGCTTCGGCCGCGCCGACTGGTTCACCGTCGCCGTGTCGGCGCGTCTGCGCCTCGGCGATGATCTCCCGCGGGTCGAACGGTGCGATCGGCCAATCCGAGCCCAATGCAAGCACCACGCCGCGATCGGCGAGGGCGCGGGTGCGCCACGACTGCCCCGCCCGCGCCCGACCCACGCGCGCGCTCCAGTTGTCGCGGCCGTCAGCGCGGATGAACCGCGTGCAGTGAGTGGGCTGCATACTCGCGATCGCGCCGCTGCCGGCGACGGCGTCGACGATGTCGTCGCCGGTCAGCTCCAGGTGCTCGATCCGGTGCAGCGAGCCGGGGTAGGCGGCACGCGCGGCGGCGATGGATGCCGCAGCGTGGCGCACCGCGGCATCCCCGATCGCGTGGGTCGCCGTGGGGACCCTGGCCGCCGCGAAGCGCGTGATCGCCGCGGCGTAGTGTGACGGCGACGGCCAGGTGCTGCGCACCGACTGTCCGTGGCAGTCGGCGTGGGTGAGCCACGCCGTGCCGTTGTCGATCGTCCCGTCGAGGAAGAACTTGACGCCGTGCAGCCGCCAGAGCCTGCCACCCGATCCGGTGGCGCCGATGAGCGCGTCCCAGTCCTGCTCCGTCGTCGCCGGGTCGACCCACGGATGGATCCGCAGGCGCAGCGGCATCCGGTCCGCCTCTTCGACCGCCGCGTAGAGGGCTGCGGGGTCGCCCTCGAAGTCCATGACGTGCGCGCCGGTCAAACCCGCCGCGGCCATGCGCTCCAGGTGGTCGGCGAGGCGCTCGGCCACCTCGGCCAGCGGTTCGACCGGCACGAGCCGCTCGACCAGGTCGATCGCCTCGTGCTCCTGCAGCACCCCGGTCGGAGTGCCCGCGGCATCCACCGCGACGCCCGCGCCCGAGGGGAACGTGCGCGGACCGTCGACGCCCGCCTGGGCGAGCGCCGCGGAGCTGGCGAGCGCGGAGTGGGCGTCGAACATCCGCAGCAGCACGAGGGCGCCGTCGACAGCGGAGCCCAGAGAGGCGGCGGTGATCGGGGCGCCCTCCCACACGTCGTGGGAGAGCCCCCAACCGAGCACCCAGGCACCCGGCGCGGCCTCGTGGCAGGCGCGCGTCAGGATCGTCCGGAGCTCGCCGAGAGTGCGGACACCCTGCAGGTCGAGCCCGCGCGTTACCCGCGCACCGAGAACGGGGTGCGCGTGGCTGTCGACGAGGCCGGGGAGGACGACGCCGGGTAGATGTACGGTGCGTGTCCCGCGGCCGGCCCACCCCGACGTGTCACGTCGATCACCGATCGCGACGATCCGCCCGTCAGCGACGGCCAGAGCTTCGCCGGTCGTGCCATGGAGCGCGTCGGCGATGACGACGAGGTCGGCCGCGGTCACTGCTCCGGACCGCCGATGCCCGCGTAGGCGGCCGGTCGAACGCGTCGCAGCACCTCGGCGAGCACGGTTCCGACGAGGAACGCCACCGGGATGACACCAATGATGACCGCGTTGGTCGTGTCGTCGGCGCCGGTCAGGACGCCGATGTTGACGACGATGAGCACGAGGAAGACGAGCATCAGCACGCCGCCGGCGATACCCGCGGGCACCGCGTATCGGGGCCGGTCGGCGCGGCCGGCGCGGCGGATGAAGAAGACGACGACGGATGCCGCGGCCAGGATTTGCAGCACGACGACGCCGACGACGCCCGGGGTGTTGACCCAGATCAGCAACTGGCGGTAAGGGTCGGCACCCGCGAGGGCGAAGCCACCGACGATGATCGCGGCGAGGACCGACTGCGCGAGGCCGGCGACCCAGGGCGTGCCGTTGCGCGGACGGGTGCGGCCGAGCGCGGCGGGCAGTACGCCGTCGCGGGCGAGGGCGTACGTGTACCGGTTGATCGAGTTGTGGAAGGCGAGCAGCGCGGCGAAGACACTCGTGACGATCAGCAGCAGGAAGACGCTCGTCGCAACCTGGCCGAGCCGGCTGCCCGCGGTGGCGAACAGGAATGTCTCGACGCCGTTCTCGCCGATGAAGGCCTGCACGGCGCTCTCGCCGTACGCCTGGACGAGCAGCCACGTCAGCACGAAGTAGAACAGTGTCATGGCGGCGACCGCGATGTAGGTCGCGCGGGGGATCGTGCGGTGGGGGGTGCGCGCCTCTGCCCGGTACAGCACCGTCGATTCGAAGCCGATGAAGGCGGCGAAGGCGAGACCGAGCACCACGGCGAACTGCGGCGTGAAGACGTTGACGGGGGCGAAGACGCCCGTGCCGAAGCCCTCGGGGCTGCCCCCCGTGACGAGGATCGCGACCCCGAGCACCGCGAGTGCGATGGTCTCGGCGACCAGCAGCACGCCCAGCACGCGCGCTCCGATGTCGATGCCGGTGAAGCCCATCGCCCAGACGCCGATCAGCGCGACGCCGGCGAGGACGGGCCACGGCACGTCGATGCCGAAGATCGTGGCGAGCATCGCCTTGGCGTTCACGGCGAAAAGGCCGTAGATGCCGATCTGCATGGCGTTGTAGGAGACGAGGGCGAGGATGCCGGCGCCGAGGCCCATGTGCTTGCCGAGGGCGGCGGCGATGTAGGTGTAGAAGCCGCCGGTGCGGGAGATGCGATTGGTCATCGCCATGAAACCGACGGCGAAGATCGCCAGCGCGATGCCGACGACGAGGTAGGCCGTGGGGGCTGCGGGGCCGGCGATGAGGATGGCGAGCGGGACGGTTCCTGCGATGACCGTCAGCGGCGCGGCGGCCGAGACGACGAGGAACGTGATGCCCCTCGCACCGAGGGAGTTCTTCTTCAGGGTGCCGATGGCACCGGACGGTTCCGCTGTCGCGGAGGGTGTGGGCGTCGCCGTTGACATGTGTCCTCCAAAGGGTGAGTCTTCCCCGGTCGATGCGCCGGGTTTATCTAACGGTGTTAGGCAGTATGTCTCTCGTATGCGTCGCCGACAAGTACGCTGTGTAACTGTCTTGTTTCGGGAGGTGCGTGTGGGCAGACCGTCGGTGGCGCGGCTCTCGATCGAGGGCATCGTCGACGAGGCGCTCGCGCTCATCGACAGCGGCGACACCTTTTCGATGCGTGCCCTCGGCAAACGGCTCGGCGTCGCCGCGCCCTCGCTCTACTATCACGTGGGCGGACTCGACCACCTCGTCGACCTCATCCGCGACCGCATGGTGCGGGACTTCCCGCCGCCCGCGCCGGATGACGGGCGGCCCTGGCGCGAGGAGCTGGAGGCGATCCTCCGTTCGATGCGCGCGGGCTACGCCGCCCACCCGCGACTGGTCGCCCTGCTCGTCGGCACTCCGATCACCTCCGAGATGGTGCTTGGCATCTACGAGCGGATGGCGGCGTCGCTGGACGCCGCTGGCTTCGCCCCGCACGCCGTCTCGGTCTACCTCGAAGCGCTCGACAGCTTCGCCTTGGGCATCGCGCTCGAACGCGCCGCCCCGTCCGAGGTGTGGCGGACGTCTCCCGCGACGGGCGCGCTCGCCGCGGCGAGCAGCGCGTGGACGGATGCCGACGCGCGCCTGGACGCGGCCTTCGAGATGGGCCTGCAGGCCCTGCTCGACGCGATCGATCGCGCTTCGCGCGCCTGACGCCCCGGCATCCGGTCCTGCGGCTCACGCGCGGCGGGCGCCCTCGCCGAGCGTCTCGAGCTTCGCCCAGGCGAGGTCGGGGTGGATGCGCCCGCCCAGTCCGCAGTCGGTGGAGGCGATGACGCGGTCGGCGCCGACGATGTCGGTGAACCGGCGGATGCGCTGCGCGACCAGCTCGGGGTGCTCGACGACGTTCGTCGCGTGGCTGACCACCCCCGGCACGAGAACGAGGTCGTCGGGGACGTCGGCGTCGGCCCACGCGCCGAACTCGTGCTCATGACGGACGTTGCCCGCCTCGAACGAGATCGCCCCGACGTTCGCCTGCAGCACGACCGGCAGGATGTGGCGCAGTTCGATGTCCGTGGTGTGGGGGCCGTGCCACGACCCCCAGCACACGTGCAGACGAACCTGCTCCCGGGGAAGCCCCGCGATCGCGTGATTGATCGCCTCGATGCGGATCTTCGTGAAGGCCTGATAGTCCGCGATCGAGGGCTCGGGACTGATCTGGTCGAAGTTCTCGGCGAGGGAGGGGTCATCCAACTGCAGGATGAGCCCGGCGTCGACGATCGCGCGGTACTCCTCGCGGAGGGCATTGGCCCACGCGAAGATGTGCTCCTCGTCGGTGGCGTAGTAGTCGTTGCGCACGCGCGCCGCGGATCCCGGCGCGATCGCGGTGAGGAAGCCCCGCTCACCCGGTCGCACCGCCGCGGTGAGATGGCGGATGTCGGCGGCCACGGCATCCTGACCTCGGTACGCGAGCGGTCCGGTCGTCGTGGGGAACGCCGTCGCGGTGCGACCCGCTTCGACCGCCTCCGCATAGACGGCAGGGAACCGCTGACGGTCACGGCGGTCGAGGAAGCTGGTGAGGCGGATCTCGCCCGGCGCGGAGCGCACCGGGGGCTCGTTGAAGGCGTTGATCTCGGTGAGCGAGAGACCGCTCACCCGCTGGAAGGAGTACGACCACCAGGCGCCGTAGTCGACGGCGTTGGACATCGCCTTCCCGAACTCGCCGTCGCCGACGAGAGTGATCCCCGCGGCCCGCTGGCGCTCCACGACGTCGGCGACGGCCGCCGCGGTGAGCGCCCCGAAGGCGGGCGTCGACTGCAGCGTGAAGCCGTCGTCGTCGAGGGTTCGCGCGGCGTTCGCCTCGATCAGCGCGGCCGTGCGCGGGAGGCTGCCGGAGGTGGTGGTGGCGACGGACATGGTTCTCCTCCTGAAGACGATGGCCCACGATGCGGGCGAGTGTCAGAAGGCTCTTGCAGCGGCGACGGTCGCGGGCTGCTCAAGGCGGAGGCTTCCGGTTTTCGAGCCGTCGTCAGGATAGAGCGACAACCGTCTGCAGCGCACGCGTGTGACATCGGGTGACGCGGCGCGGGTGGGCGGGGATGCCGCCGTCAGCGCACGCCGCGCATGAGTGTCAGCACGGGGCGCACGAACAGCAGCAGGAGCACGCCGACACCGATCGCGATGAGGCCCAGCACGCAGAAGTAGGGCACTTCGTTCTCGGGGTCGTAGAGCGTCGCGAGCTGACCGGCGATCGCGGTGCCGAGGGCGACCGACAGGAAGAACAGCGCCACCATCTGGGTGTGGAAGGCTTCCGGCGCGAGCTTCGTGGTCACCGACAGTCCCACCGGCGACAGCAGCAGCTCGGCGACGGTGAACACGAAGAGGATGCCGATGATCGCCCACAGCGGGGTGGAGTTCTCGCCGCCGCCGGCGAACGGCAGGAACAGCAGGAACGCCGCCCCCATGACGATCGCGGCGACACCGAACTTGACCGGAGTCGCGGGCTGGCGCGCGCCGAGCTTCGTCCACACCGCGGCGAACACGCCCGAGAGCACGATGATGAAGATCGGGTTGATGGAGTTGACCCACGACACCGGCATCTCCCAGCCGAACAGGTCGCGGTTCAGCCGCTTGTCGGAGTAGACCGTCAGTACCGTGAACTGCTGCTGGTAGAGCGACCAGAACGCGACCGATGTCAGAAACAGCGGCACGAAGCCCCAGACACGGCTGCGCTCCTCGGCATCCACCCGACGACTCGACAGGATGACCGCGAAGTAGGCGAGCGCCGCCGCGATCACGACCACGATGACGATGAGAGCCAGGTTGTCGGCGCGGATGACGCCGACGAGCACCAGCACGACGATCAGCACGATGCCTGCCGCAGCGATCCCCGCCATGAGCGGGTAGCGCTCGCGCGGCAGGGGGTTGGGCACCGCGCGCGCCGCGGCCGGCAGTTGCCGGCGGCCGAACGAGTACTGCACGAGGCCCAGCGCCATGCCGACGGCGGCCAGCCCGAAGCCCCAGTGGAAGCCCAGCGTCGACTGCAGCACACCGGTCAGCAGCGGTCCGGCGAAGGCGCCCAGGTTGATGCCGAGGTAGAACAGCGAGAAGCCGCCGTCGCGCCGCGTGTCGTCGGGGCCGTAGAGCGTGCCGACGACGCTGGTGGCGGTGGCCTTGAGCCCTCCCGAGCCGATCGCGACGAGCACGAGCCCGACGCCGACGCCGACGAATCCGGGCAGCACCGCCAGCGCGATGTGCCCCGCCATGATGACGATCGCGCTGCCGAACAGCACGCGCTCCGCGCCGAGGAGCCGGTCGGCGATCCAGGCGCCGAGGATCGTGGAGAGGTACACGGCACCGCCATACGCGCCGACGATGCCGGCGGCCACCCCCTCCTCGACGCCGAGTCCACCGTCGCTCACGGAGTAGTACAGATAGATCAGCAGGATGCCCTGCATGCCGTAGAAGCTGAACCGCTCCCACATCTCCACCCCGAACACGTGCGCGAGGGCCCATGGCTGGCCGAAGAAGCGGGCGTCGCGGTCTCCGGAGGGAGCCGCGGGTGCGGGGCTGGCGGACGGGACGACGGTCATGGTGCGAGGTTAGTGGTCCGGCGGCAGCGCGGGGTGGTGCTCGTCGGCGGGGCGCAGCGGGATGAAGGCGGCGACCGTGAGGGCGACCACCGCAGCGAGCAGCCCCAGCCAGAACGACACCTGGAAGGCGGATGCCGTGGGGAGGGCGCGGCCGTCCTGCACGCTCGACATGCTCGCGAGCACGGCGCCGACCACCGCCGCGGCCGAACTCGTTCCGAGCGAGCGGAAGAGGGCGTTCAGGCCGTTGGAGGCGCCGGTCTCGCTCTGCGGGACCGAGCGCATGATCAGCATGGGCATGGCCGCGTAGCCGAACCCGATCCCGACACCGATGAGGAGGTTCGCGATGAGGATGTGCCAGACGGCGGAGGCGAACAGGAGGCTGAAGCCGTAGGCGGCGATCAGGGCGATCGCACCGAGGATCAGCAGGCGCCGCGGGCCGACGGTGCTCGCAAGGCGCCCCGAGAATGGCGAGAGCACCATCATCACCAGTCCGGAGGGCATGATCACCAGGCTGGCCGCCAGCAGCGTGAGCCCGAACCCGGTCGGCGCCGGAAGCTCCAGCAGCTGCGGGTAGGAGACGTTGGACGAGAAGAGGGAGAAGCCCATCGCGACCGACGCGATGTTGGTGAGCAGCACGGGGCGTCGCGCGGCGACCCGGAGATCCAGCAGAGGCTCGGCGATGCGCAGCTCGTACCAGCCCCACACCAGCAGCACCGCCAGCCCGCCGAGACCGCAGCCGAGCGTCGCCGCCGACCCCCATCCCCAGGCGTCACCGCGCGAGATCGCCAGCAGGATGCCGAGAAGCCCCAACGCCAGCCCGAGCGCGCCCGCATAGTCGAAGCGGCCCGCGGTACGAAGAACGCTGACCGGAACGACGAGAAGGACGAGCACGAACACCACGGCGCCGAGGGCCGCGGCCGTCCAGAACAGCGCGTGCCAGTCCGCGTTCTCGGTGACGAGCGCGCTGATCGGCAGTCCCAGCGCGCCGCCCACGCCGAGCGTCGCACTGATGAGGGCGATGGCGGGATCGACGCGGTCTTCGTGGAGCACGTCCCGCAGGATGGAGATGCCGAGGGGGATGACGCCGGTCACCGCGCCCTGCAGCGCACGTCCGACGATCAGCCCGATCAGTCCGGTCGACACCGCCGCGATCACCGAGCCGATCACGAGCGTCGCCAGCAGCACCAGGACGATGCGCCGCTTGCCGTACATGTCGCCCAGCCGCCCCGCGATGGGAGTGATGACGGCGGCCGCGAGCAGCGTCGCGGTGACCACCCACGCCGTGTCGTCGCGGTTCGCGTGCAGCAGATCCGGCAGGCGCGTCTGAATCGGGACGACGAGCGTGAACATGAACGACGAAGCGAGCCCCGCCAGCGCCAGCACGGCGACGATGGCGCCTTGCGGCGGCATCCGGGTCAATCGTCGGCGGGCATCGTCGTCAGCAGGCATCGTTTCAGGCTATCGCCCGGGTGACGCGGCGGCTCCGGCGTAGGGTGACCGCATGGTGGATCTCGACAGCCGGACCCCCGACGGGATCCGCATCCGACCGCTGCGCACGATCGAGCAGGTCACGGCGGCATCCGCCGTGCTCAGCGAGGTGTGGGGCGGTGACCGCACGGGCATGCCCGCCAACCTCCTGCGGGCACTCGCGCACGTCGGCAACTACGCCGTCGGGCTGTATGCCGAGGACCCCACGCGCGGCGCCGAGCCGGAGCGCATGATCGGCGCCTCCGTCGGCTTCTTCTCCGCGCCCGACGACCGCTCGCTGCACTCGCACATCACCGGCATCGTCGACGACAGGCGCGGCCAGGGTCTCGGGCGGCTGCTGAAACACCACCAGCGCGAGTGGGCGCTGGCGCGCGGCGTCCACCGGATTACGTGGACCTTCGACCCCCTCGTCGCCCGCAACGCGTCGTTCAACCTCCGCGTACTCGGCGCGCGGGTGGAGGAGTACTACGTGGATCACTACGGCGCGATGGATGACGGGGTCAACCGCGGAGACGAGACGGACCGCATCTTCGCCGTCTGGGACCTCGACGCACCGTCCGCGCCGCCGCGCGAGCAGGACATCGTCACCACCGTCGAGGTGCCGACCGACATTGAACGGCTGCGACGCGAGGCGCCCGGTGAGGCGCTGGACTGGCGGTACCGCGTGCGTGAAGCCATCCTCGGGCTGACCCAGGACGGCTTCGCGGTGGGCGGGTTCGACGAGCGCGGCTATCTCTTCGTGCGCTCCGGGGCCACGTCGTGAGCGGGAGCGGGGCCGTTCCCGACGACTGGACGCCGCACCGGCGCGACGACGGAGAGCGGCTGGGGTGGATCCGCCCCGACGGAGCCGCGTGGACGGCGATCGACGTGCTGGGGCGGGTGGTCGCGGCATCCGTCGAGTGGCTGGATGCCGAGGACGCGCTCGAACGGCGCGGCCTCGCCTTCCTCGCCGAGCCCTGGATGCTCGAGCGCGGCGCGGAGCAGCCGGTTCGCGTCCGGCTCGTCGAGGTGACGCCGGCGCGGATCGTCGTGAAGGTCGAGGACTACGGCGACATGAGCAGGCCGCACGAGCCGATCGTGCTGCCGTGGCCGTTGCCCCCGCAGCTGCGACCGCCCCGGCCGGGCGACCCGGACGGGTTCACCCTGTCGCGCTGACGCCGCCCTTGCGGGAAACATTGTGCACAATTCAATTGTGTGCAATGCTTCTCTTATGCCCGCTCCCGCCACGCTCGACGAGTTCGTCTGCTTCGCGATGTACACCGCCTCGCATGCCACGACGCAGGCCTACCGCGAGGTGCTCAAGCCGTGGAAGCTGACGTATCCGCAGTACCTGGCGATGGTCGTCCTGGCGACGGGCGAGCGCACCGTGAGCGGTCTCGGCGAGGAACTGGGCCTCGACTCCGGCACCCTGTCGCCGCTGCTGCGCCGGCTGGAGGAGCGCGGTCTCGTGGGCCGTCGCCGTGACGCCGACGACGAGCGGGTCGTTCGCGTCGAGCTCACGGCCGCCGGCCGGGACACGCACGCCGAGGTCGTCGCGGCCGCGGGGTGCCTCGTGCCGGCCTTCGTCGACAGCGGTCGCGGGCTCGGTGAGCTGCTCGAACAGCTCGCCGCCATCACGGCCAACATGCGCGCGGTCGCCTCCGATCTGCGCACCGCTGCCTGACCGATGGTCGCCGGCGCGACTCTCTGACCTCCACGAAAGGAACACCCATGGAAACCCTCTACACCGCTGAAGCCCTCGCGACCGGTGGCGGCCGCAACGGACACGTCCGCACGACCGACGGCATCCTCGACTTCGACGTGCGCGTCCCCAAGGAGATGGGCGGCGCCGGTGAGGCGCCGAACCCCGAGCTGCTGTTCGCCGCCGGGTACGCCGCCTGCTTCCACAGCGCGCTGCAGAGCGTGGCCCGCGCGCAGAAGGTGAGCATCGAGGGCTCGAGCGTCGGCTCGCGCGTCGGCATCGGCCCGAACGGCCAGGGCGGCTTCCAGCTCGCCGTCGAGCTCGAGGTCAACATCCCCGAGATCGACCTCGCCGTCGCGCAGCAGCTCGCCGACGCCGCCCACCAGGTGTGCCCGTATTCGAACGCCACCCGCGGCAACATCGAGGTCAGCGTCACCGTCGTCGACGACTGATTTCGCGAACACGCGTCATAGCGCACGGCATTCGTCATCTCTTGAGTGAAGACCTCGAGAGGACGGATGCCGTGCGCACTTTCATCACCGCCATCACCGAAGCCCTGCTGCCGCGGGCGCCGCGCCGCAGCACTTACGTCGCCCCGCGCTTCGCGGCGCTGCGGGCGCACCGCTGAGGGGACCCACGGCGCACATCGGCCCGGTGCGCGCGCGGCGCGCGGCGTAACCTGAGCGCATGCCGATCGCCCGCCCCGCCGCACCCGTGCGCCTCGACGCGATCGAGCTTCGCGTGCTCCATCTGCCGCTCGTCTCGCCGTTCGCGACCTCCTTCGGCACCGAGACCGTGCGGGAGGTCATCGTGGTGCGCGTTCGCACCGCCGACGGCGACGGGTGGGGAGAGATCGTCACCCAGCAGTCCCCCCTCTACTCCAGCGAATACACGCAGGGCGCGTGGGACGTCGCCCAGCGCTTCCTCGCGCCCGCGCTTCTGGATGCCGCGGCGCACGCTCTCGCGCCCGAAGAGGTGGCGGGCGTGCTCGAGCCGTTCGTCGGGCACCGCATGGTCAAGGCGGGGCTCGAACTCGCCGTCCTCGATGCGGCCCTGCGTGCCGAGTCGCGCGCGTTGGGGGAGTACCTCGGCGCGGTGGTCGATCGGATACCCAGCGGTGTCTCGGTCGGGATCCAACGCGATCCGTCGGCCCTCGTCGACGCCGTCGGCGGCTACCTCGACGAGGGTTACGTGCGCATCAAGATCAAGATCAAGCCCGGTCGCGACATCGCCGACACCGCGGCGGTGCGCGACGCGTTCGGGGCGATTGCGTTGCAGGTGGATGCGAACTCGGCCTACACGCTCGCGGACGCCGACACCCTCGCCGAGCTCGACCGCTTCGACCTCCTGCTGATCGAGCAGCCGTTGCAGGAGGACGACATCGTCGACCATGCACACCTCGCCGCGCGGCTTCGCACGCCCATCTGCCTCGACGAGTCGATCGTGTCGGCCAAGGCGGCGCGCGATGCGCTCGCTCTGCGGGCCGCCGCGATCATCAACATCAAGGCGGGCCGCGTCGGCGGCTACCTCGAAGCGGTCCGCATCCACGATCTGTGCCGCGAGGCGGGCATCCCCGTGTGGTGCGGCGGCATGCTCGAGACCGGCATCGGCCGCGCGGCCAACGCGGCGCTGGCCGCGCTGCCGGGCTTTACGCTGACCGGCGACGTCTCGGCATCCGACCGCTTCTACTCACGCGACATCGTGCGCGACCCGATCGTGTTGGACGGCGGGCACGTCCGCGTGCCGACGGGACCGGGCATCGGCGTTGAGATCGATCCCGTCGCGCTCGAGGACGCGACCGTCGCTCGGGTCGAGCTACGCCGCTGACCGGGCGGGAGGCTTGCCCGGTCGTTGAGCGACGAGCGCAGCGAGGAGTTGAAACGCGTCAGCTCTCGGTGGTCACCGGCGGCTCAGCGGCGACCGACTGCTCGTCGCGGAGCCCCTGGGCCATCCCGCGGCCGGTCGCCTGCCCCTGGATGACCTGACGCAGGTCGATGCCGGTGGCCGCCTGGATGGCGTCGAAGCTCGCCCGCATGCTCGAGGCCGATTCGGCGGCCATGTGGCTGGACGCCCCCTCGCCGCCGAGCACCGTGATCGATCCGACCTTGTCGAAGCCGCGCGCGAACTCGGTCATCATCGGCACGAGCGCCTCGAGCGCGCGCTGCGCGAGCAGAGCCTCCTGGTTCTTGGAGAGGGCTTCGGCCTCGGCCTCGATGGCCGCCGCCCGCGCCTCGCCCACGAGCCGCACCGCGTCGGCCTCGGCCTGGGCGCGAAGCCGGGTGGCCTCCGCCTCCTGCGCTGCGATCTGCGCGCGCGCCTCGGCGGCCTTGACCTCGCCGTACGCGGCGGCATCCGCCGCGCGCTGGCGCTCGTAGAGGGAGGCGTCGGCGACCTTCTTGATGTCGGCATCCAGCTGGGCCTGCTTGTTCTCGGCTCCCTGCAGCAGCACGGCCTGCTCACGCTCGGCACGCGCGAGCGCTTCGGCCTGCTCGGCCTCGGCGCGGGCGCGACCGACTTCGGCCGCCGCGGCGGCGGAGTTCTTGTCGAACGCGGTCTGCTCGACGAGGTTCGCCTCGTCGGTCGCGATCTGTCGGGCGCGAACCTCGCGGGCGGCGTTGATACGGGCGACCTCGGCCTCTCGGCGCACACGCTCGACCTCGGTCGCGCCGAGGGCGTCGATGTAGCCGTTCTTGTCGGTGACGCCCTGGATCTGGAACGAGTCGAGGATGAGTCCCTGGGCGAGCAGGTCGCTCTTGATGCCCTCGGCGATCTGGTCCGACAGCTTCTGCCGATCCTTCATCAGCTGCTCGACCGTCAGGGTCGCGACGACGCCGCGCAGGGCGCCTTCGAGCTGCTCGGTCGTGAACTGCTCGATCGCGCCGTCCTGGGAGAGGAAGCGCTCCGCTGCGCGGCGCACGAACTCGGGGTCGGAGCCGATCTTGACCAGTGCGACGCCCGAGACGTTGACCGTCACACCGTTGGAGGCCTGTGCCGTCGGCTCCATCTTGATCTGGCGGGCGCGCAGCGAGATCATCTCGGCGCGCTGCGTGAGCGGGTTGACGAGGGCGCCCCCGCCGGTGATCACCGAGATGCGCGACGACTCGCCGCTGGCGTTCTTCTGGCTCTTGCCGACCACCACGAGCGCCTGGTCGGCCTTGGCGACCTTGTACCACGCGCGCACCATGATCAGCAGGAAAATCAGGAGGACGATCACGGCGACGACGGCGATGCCGACGATCACCAGCGCGCCCCCAGCGGCAAGAATCTCCACGTTACGAACCCACTTCCTGTGTATTGCCGATGTCCTTCGACCGTATCGAACGATGCCGCCGGATGCCGACGATTCGGCGGATCTCGGGATAACCCCCTCGGTGTGCACGACACGCGCCCCCTACGCTGGTGGCATGACCACTCCGCCGTACCCGCAGCCCGCCGTCCCCTCCGGCCCGCAGCCCATGAGCCCCTCGGATGAGAAGCTGTGGGCGACCCTGGTCCACATCGGCGGCATCTTCTACTTCCTGCCGTCGCTGATCGGCTACCTCGTGCTGAAGGACCGCGGCCCGTTCGTGCGGGCCCACACGGCCGCCGCGCTGAACTTCCAGCTCACGATGCTGATCGCGTCCCTCGTCGGCACGGTGCTCTCCATCATCGGCATCGGGCTGCTCATCCTGCTCGCCGTGTACGTGGTGAACATCGTCTTCTCGATCATCGCCGCCGTGAAGGCGAACAAGGGGGAGTGGTACACCTACCCCCTTTCGATCTCGTTCGTCAGCTGACTCGCTCCCGCCGACTGCCCGCCGAACCGTGATCGTCACGCTGATGGACGCGCCCCTGTGGCTGGGGATGACGGTCTTCTGCGTCGGCTTCGTCGGCTTGTCGTGCCTCGTCCTGCTGGCACTGCGGCGCTGGGTCGCGCGCATGGCGCATGATCAGTCCGAGTGGGACCGGGTGCTCAGCTACGCCGTCGGTGCGTACGGGGTCTTCTACGGCGTCACGCTCGCCCTCATCGCCGCCGCCTCGTACTCCACGTACGCCGACGTGGACCAGGTCGCGCTCAGTGAGTCCTCCTCCATCGCCGTGCTCTACCGCTCGGCGGAGGACTTTCCCGAGCCGCAACGAGCCGAGCTCCGCGATGCGCTCGTCACCTACACGAGGAACGTCATCGAGGTCGACTGGCCGCAGCAGGCTCAGCTCATCGAGCCGGTGAGCGGCGACGCCGATGTCACGGCGATCCAGCGGGCGATCACCGGGTTCGTCCCCGCCGACGCTCGGGAGATCAACGTACAGGCGCAGACACTGCAGTCCTTCGAGACCTTCGTCGGCCAGCGACGCGAGCGGATCGAGGTGACGGATCTCGGGCTGCCGAGCATCCTGTGGACGGTGCTCTGGGTGGGGGCGCTGCTGAATGCGATCCTGCTGTCACTCATCCAGGTGCGAAACCTCCGCATCCACCTCATCATGGCGGGGCTCATCGCCGTGTTCGTCGCCCTGCTGCTGTACGCCATCGCCGGCTTCGATCGCCCCTACTCCGGGCCCATCTCCGTCACCCCGACGTACTACCAGTCGCTACTGGACGGCCTGTTCCAGCGCGTTCCGTAGCGCCACCCGCCGCCGCGGCGACGACTCCTTACCACGCGCAGCGCATATTCGGCGAGGGCGGCGCTCGCAGCCCGTCGCGGGTCTATCGTTTTCGAGTGACCTCGACCGACTCGCTCCCCGCCGGCACGTTCTCGATGAAGAGCCCGTATGGGCGAAGGGCCGCGGCACTGTCGGTCGCCGCCGCGGTGGGCGGGTTCCTGTTCGGCTTCGACTCCTCGGTCATCAACGGCGCGGTCTCCTCGATTGAGTCCACGTACACGAAGGACGCCCTGCTCACCGGGTTCGTCGTCGCCGTCGCCCTGCTCGGCTGCGCGCTCGGGGCGATCATCGCCGGAGCCCTCTCCGATCGCTGGGGCCGGCTGCGCGTCATGCTCCTCGGCTCCGCCATGTTCCTCGCGAGCTCGATCGGCTCGGCGCTGACCTTCAGCGTTCCCGACCTCATCGTCTGGCGCGTCCTGGGCGGCATCGGCATCGGCATCGCGTCGGTCGTCGCTCCCGCCTACATCGCCGAGGTCGCACCGCGTCAGGTGCGCGGCAGTCTCGCCTCTCTGCAGCAGCTCGCGATCACGATCGGCATCTTCACCGCATTGCTCAGCAACGCGGTGCTCGCCGGTGCCGCCGGCAGCGCCGACAACGTGCTGTGGTGGGGCCTCGAAGCGTGGCGGTGGATGTTCCTCATCGGCGTCGCGCCGGCCGCCGTCTACGGCATCCTGGCGCTGACGATGCCGGAGTCTCCGCGATTCCTGCTCGCCAAGGGACGCAGCGACGAGGCGCGCGCGATCTTCGAGCGACTCGTTCCCGCCGCCGACCTCGACAAGACGATGAACGAGCTGATCAGCGGCATCGAAGACGACCGCAAGAACCGGAGCGCCTCTCTGCGTGGAAAGGCGCTGGGTCTGCAGCCCGTCGTCTGGATCGGCATCCTGCTGTCGGCCTTCCAGCAGCTCGTCGGCATCAACGTCATCTTCTACTATTCGACGACGCTGTGGCGTGCGGTCGGATTCGATGAGAGCAACTCGCTGCTGATCAGCGTCTTCACGTCCGTGACGAACGTGCTGGTGACGCTCGTCGCGATCTTCCTCGTCGACCGGGTCGGACGCAAGCCGATTCTGATGACCGGCTCGCTGCTGATGACCCTGTCGCTGGCCACGATGTCCCTGGCCTTCGCGTTCGCACAGACGGTGGACGGCGAGGTGACCCTCCCGGGGGCGTGGGGTCCGATCGCCCTGGTGGCGGCCAACCTGTTCGTCGTCGGATTCGGAGCGTCGTGGGGTCCCATCGTCTGGGTGCTGCTCGGCGAGATCTTCCCCAGCCGCATCCGCGGCAAGGCCCTCGGTGTCGCGGCGAGTGCCCAGTGGATCGCGAACTTCCTCGTGTCCTGGACCTTCCCCCAGCTTGCGGCCTTCTCGCTTCCGTTCACGTACGGCATGTACGCCGTGTTCGCGGCGCTGTCGTTCGTCTTCGTGCTGTGGAAGATCCCCGAGACGAAGGGCATGGCGCTCGAGCAGAGCGAGACGCTGTTCGTCCCCAAGCCCAAGCGGTCCGCGCGGGCCCGCTGAGGCGGTTCACGCCGCGACGGTGCGCAGCGTCCTGTCGGCGACGCCGACGCTCACGCGCTGACCCCACGACAGCGACAGGCGGTCGTCCTCCATCCCATCGCCGAACGCGACGAGCACGTCCGACTCGACGCGGAGGGTCACCTCCCCGCCGTCGAGTCGACCCGCGAACAGGTCTGCGCCCGTGCTCGGCGACGGCCACGGCTCCCGGACGAACCAGGCGAGTGCGCTCTCGGTGGCGGTGGGCAGCGGCATCCCTGGTGCCTGCAAACGTGCGATCGAGGAGCACCATCCCGTCGCTCCCGTGCCGGTGCCGACGATCACGCCCGACGAGGACTGTCGCTCCCGGCGACCGCCGACCTCGAGCGTGTAGCGCGCCGACTGGTGGCCGCTCTGGCCGATCATCACCTCGTTCAGCGCCGTGAGCGACTGACCGTCGTCGGTGCGCACCTGCACCATCGTGCGTTCGCAGATCGGTGCGGTTCCCGCCTGCGCGGCGGCGGCGAGGGCGACTCCCGCCGCGGGGGTGTGCGGAACGAGCACCCCGGCATTGACGCCGGGCAACGGGTCGATGCCGATGACGGGTTGGATGCCGAGATACTTCGCGGCGTTGGCGACGAGCCCGTCCTGTCCGACGACGAGCACGACGTCGTCGGGTTCGAAGACGAAGCGGGCGAGGTCGCTGCGTTCGACCGTGGCTCGCCGCCAATCGACCGGGAGCCCCGCGGACACGTCGGCCAGGGCGGCGCGGGTGCGCTCGTGCCGCTCTTCGACGGCGGCGAGGCTCTGGCCTCGCTGATCGAGGAAAAAGGCGACCTGGCCGCGCGTGCCGTGCCGGGCGAGCAGTTCGGTGAGCTCGCTCGCCCGATGCACGATGACGGCTCGAGGAGCGGTCATCTCAGCGTCCCGTCGGTGTCGCGGTCTGCGCGGCGGCCCGGCCGCCGAGGCGTCCCACGAGGTCGGTGAGCAGGTCGGGCGTGACGGTCAGGTGGTCGATGCTGGGCAGGTTGCCCGCCAGCTCGCGCATCGCCAGGGCGGTCAGTACCTCGACGGGCACGTCGCGCAGTGCCGCCATTCGGGCCTGCTCGGCCGCGCCGGCCGCCTCGCCGAGCGCACGGTCGGCGTCGGCCCGGGCCTGGGCGTTCGTGCGGATGCGCTCGGCCTCCGCCTCCACGGCGATCGCGGCAGCGGCGGCCGCCTGCTCCGCCTCGATGCGGGAGTTGCGTCCCCGCGCTTGGACGAGCTCCTCCTGTCGGCGCGCGAGCTCGACCTGGTTGGACAGCTCGTTCTCACCGATCGCGGCCTCGCGCTCGACCGCGAGGGCGCGGCGGGCGAAGGTGGCCTTGTCGGCATCCTGCTGGATCGTCTCGCGGGCGGGGGTCTGCAGGGCCCGCTCGACGTCGGGCTCGGCGCGCAGCAGCGAGAACCGCACCCCGACGATAGCGATGCCCAGGTCGGTCAGGCGCGTGTCGGCGGCGAGCATGGCGGTCGCCGCGGCGCCGAGCTCGGCGAGGTCGGCGCGCAGGGCGTTGTCGAGGGTGCGCGGCTGCAGCAGGTGCACGACGGCGGCGGTCGTCGCGCCGTGCAGGGGTGCGGCGATCGCGTCGAGCGGCTGCTCGGTCCACGTGCCGGTCACCAGATCGATGGAGAAGTCGATGCGGCGCGCGGCGAGGTCGGGATCGACGATGCGATACGTCGCCGTGACCGGAGCCGACAGCTGCTGCAGGTCGGCGGTGCGCAGGCTTACGACGACCGACAGCTCGCGGTCGTCGAGCGGCACCTCGCTGATCGCGGCATCCAGGGGGCGGAACCAGAACGCCTGTCCTGCGCCGGCGTGGCGGATGCCGCCGCGACGGAAGTGGGTGACGTGCATCGTGGGCGTCGTGCTCAGGTGGCGGACGAACGGGCGGCGGGTGATGGTGGCCATGATGTCCTCTTTCTCTCGTTAGTGTCACTTTGACGATAACCCCGCAAGTAGTTATCGTCAAGATGACGATTTGAGGTAGCCTGGGCGCGTGGACCCCTTCTCCTTCGCGGTCGCGGCCGACCTCGTGGTGCTGACCATCCGCGACCGTGCGCTCCATGTCCTCCTCGTCGAGCGCGGCATCGCGCCGGTGGCGGGGATGTGGGCGTTGCCGGGGGGCTTCGTCCTCGCCGATGAGGATGCCGAGAGCGCCGCGTACCGCGAGCTCGCCGAGGAGACGGGGGTGACCGCGGGCGTGCACCTCGAGCAGGTGCGCACCTACAGCGCGCCGGATCGCGATCCGCGCGGACGCGTGGTCACCGTCGCCTGGTTGGCCCTCGCCCCCGATCTGGGCGAACCTGCGGCGGGATCGGATGCCCGCTCTGCTCGCTGGTGGCCGGTCGCGGACGTCGAGGGCGGTGCGCTGCCGCTGGCGTTCGACCACGTCGCGATCTTCGCCGACGCCCTCGAGAGGGCGCGCGCGAAGCTCGAGTACTCGGCGCTCGCGATGGCTTTCTGTCCGCCCGAGTTCACGATCGCGCAGCTGCGCGCGGTCTACGAAGCGGTCTGGGGAGTGCCCGTCGACCCGCGCAACTTCCACCGCAAGATCACCGGCGCCGCCGGGTTCGTCGAGCCGGCCGGCGGCATGGCCCGCGACGGTGGTCGTCCCGCGCAGCTGTTCCGTCGCGGCCCCGTCGGCCAGCTGCAGCCGCCGTTCACCCGCCCCGAGCGCTGAGCGGCCGGGACGCCGCACGGGCGGTCAACGGATTCGGAGGGTGTGAACGGATGCGGATGCCGCCGCGCGCGGCATCCGATTCTGTTGACCTGATCCGAATCCGCGACGCGGAAGACGACGCGGCCGACGCCGCCCGCCGGCGTCGGCCTCAGCCGTCGAGCGGGCGGCGGGCGACGAGCAGCATGTGCGTGTCGGGCCAGTCCAGCGGCTCGTCGTCGAGCCCGAGGAGGGATGCCGCGGGCGCGAACCGATTCTCCACGAGCCAGTCGTTGCGCCACGGCCCCGAGCGCTCGTCGATCTCGAGCCCGACCGATGCGACCAGCTCTCGCCAGTCGCTCCACGACAGGGCGCAGAACTGCTCGTGCATCTCCGACAGCCAGTTGCGCGTGTATGAGACGGTCTCGAGGAACTCCATGGCATCCGCCAGACGCAGCTCGATCGTCCGCTCGTCGCGCACCTCGTACTCCCACGCGGCGCCGCTGAGCGCGCGGAAGTCCTGCGCGAACTGGGCGACCCGGCTGCCCACCGGCAGCGCGTCGAGGGATGCCGCGACCTCGTCGTTGGATCCCGTCAGCTCGCGCGCGGGCGTCGTGACGTCGCCGCCCCGCATCCGCAGCCGCACGATGCGATCGGGATCGGCCGGCCCGCAGACATCGGAGTTGATCCACACGCCACCGGGCACGGTATGGTCGGCGATCGCCGACGCGAAGGCCCGCAGCGACGGCATCCCCTCGCCGTAGGAGGAGATCTCGTGCGTCAGCGCGAAGCTGAGCGTCGTGGCGATGCTGCGATCCCGGAACAGGCGCCCGGCCAGGATGTTGCGCCGGTAGAAGAACGTGTTCGGGTTCGCGAACGCGCCCTCTGACTTCTTGTGCTCGCAGGCCGCGAACAGCTCCGGTGCGATCTCCACTCCGATGAGATCGGACTCGGCCAGGGCCGGCTCCTGCGATGCCAGCTCGAGCATCGCCCCCGTCGCGCAGCCCAGGTCGACGATGCGGCCGGGCACGATCCAGGGGCGCGCCTGGGCCCACTTGCGCTCCGCGGCATCCTCGAACGCGCGGCTGTAGGTGCGGTAGTCGCGGGTCGGGGTGAGCCCGCCCTCGTCGCCGATGACGGGGTCGGCCGCGATCTCGCGCGCCTGCGCCGCCAGGCCGTAACGGTCGACGATATCGAGGCTCGCCGGGTGGGCGTCGGCGCGCCAGTCGTCCGAGCCGGCCATGAGCTCGTCGAGCAGCTGCCAGGGCGTGCGCGGCGTGTCGGGATGCTCCCGTTCCATCGGGGCGATGCGGTAGCCCCGAGCGCGGTACATGTCGGCGACCTGCGGCGTCGAGGTGGCGATGATCGCCGTCTCGGGCGCGGGGATCACCCCCTGTGCGGTCGCGTACCCGATCTCCTTGAGCGTGATCTCGGCGAAGCGGGGCGTGGGGGCGACGTCGACCACCGGCACGACGATCGACGGCATGCGCTCGACGTGCGCGAGGATCTCGATCGCCGCCTCGCGCCGATGTCCCGGAAACGGGTTGCGCCGTGTCGCGGAGTGATTCGCGCTCGTGACCGCCCAGACGACGACGGCGCTGTCGGCGACCGCGATCGGCTCGCCGTTCTCGTCGCGCCCGCGACCGGCGAGCAGTTCGCCGAGGTAGGCCGCCTGGAACCTCGTCAGCAGGTGGTGACGCCCGGGGACGATGATGTGCTGGATCTCGCGGTCTGCGCTCACCCGTTCCACGTTAGTCACGGGCCGTCCGGGAAGCCGCAGCGGCGGAAGACTAGAATCGACGGATGCCGGAACTGTCGGCATCCACACCCTTTTCGCATTCGCGACACGACCATTTGGAGCCACCTGTGGCCGAGCAGTCCCGCCTCGACAAAGTCATCGCCCTCGCCCGTCACCGGGGTTTCGTCTTCCAGGCCGGGGAGATCTACGGCGGATCGCGGTCGGCCTGGGACTACGGTCCCCTCGGCACCGAGCTGAAGGAGAACATCCGTCGCCAGTGGTGGCAGACGTTCGTGCGCGGACGTGCCGACATGGTGGGTCTGGACTCGAGCATCATCCTGCCCAAGCGCGTGTGGGAGGCCTCCGGCCACGTCGCGACGTTCACCGATCCCCTCGTCGAGTGCCTGCACTGCCACAAGCGCTTCCGCGCCGACAACCTCATCGAGGACTTCGAGGCGCGCAAGGGCCGCCCGGCCGAGAACGGCCTCGCCGACATCCCCTGCCCCAATTGCGGCACCAAGGGCCAGTACACCGAGCCGAAGGCGTTCTCCGGGCTGGTGAAGACCTACCTGGGAGTCGTGGATGACGAGTCGGGTCTGTACTTCCTGCGCCCCGAGACCGCGCAGGGCATCTTCGTGAACTTCTCGAACGTGCTCACCGCCTCGCGCCGCAAGCCCCCGTTCGGTGTGGGCCAGGTCGGCAAGGCCTTCCGCAACGAGATCACCCCCGGCAACTTCATCTTCCGCACCCGCGAGTTCGAGCAGATGGAGATCGAGTACTTCACGCCGCCCGCGGAGGCACAGGAGTGGTTCGAGCACTGGGTGGAGGCGTGCTGGAACTGGTTCGTCGACCTCGGTGTCGATCCGGTGAACATGAAGCGGTTCGACGTTCCCGAGGAGGACCGCGCGCACTACTCCGCCGGCACGATCGACGTGGAGTACCGCTTCGGCTTCCCCGGCAAGGAGTGGGGCGAGCTGATGGGTGTCGCCAACCGCACCGACTACGACCTGAAGAGCCACTCCGACGCGTCGGGCCAGTCGCTCACCTTCTTCGACCAGGCCTCGGGTGAGAAGTACACGCCCTTCGTCATCGAGCCGTCCTTCGGCCTCACCCGCGCGATGATGGCCTTCCTCGTCGACGCGTATCGCGAGGAGGAGGTGCCCAACGCCAAGGGCGGCACCGACACCCGTACGGTGCTGGCGCTGGACCCGCGCCTGGCGCCCGTCAAGGTGGCCGTGCTGCCGCTGTCGCGCAACGAGCGCCTGTCGCCGCTGGCACGCGAGGTCGCCGACGATCTGCGGGCACAGGGGTGGAACGTCGACTTCGACGACGCCGGCGCCATCGGCCGCCGCTACCGCCGCCAGGACGAGATCGGTACGCCGTTCTGTGTCACCGTCGACTTCGACTCGCTCGATGATCGCGCCGTGACCGTGCGCGATCGCGACACGATGGCGCAGGAACGTATCGCGCTCGACGAGCTCGTCGGCTATCTCGGCTCGCGCCTGCGGGGCGCCTGAGCCTCGGCATCCCCCGATCCGCGCCGCGTCTCGGGTCCGCGAGACACCGTCCACGCACCGAGACACGCGTTGTGCACCGGTGTTTCGGTGCGCCGCGCGTGTCTCGCGGTCAGAGGCACGCGGCGCAGCGCGAGAGACCGGCTACCGTGGAGGCATGGCATCCGGCGCACCCGAGTCCACGCTCAGCATCCGCGACCTCGACACGCTCGACGAGATCTTCGCCGCCCATCGGGTGATCGTGGAGATCTGGGGGGGACGAGACCCCATGCCCGCGCCGCTCATGCGGGCGCTGCAGTACTCGGGCAACTACGTGGTCGGCCTCTACGACGGTGAGCGCATCGTCGGAGCGTCCATCGCCTTCTTCTCGCCGCCGGAGCGGCATGCGATGCACTCCCACGTGACGGGTGTGCTGCCGGAGTACCAGCGCCGCGGGTTCGGGCGCCTGCTCAAACAACAGCAGCGTCAGTGGGCCATCGCGCGCGACATCGGCACCGTCACCTGGACGTTCGATCCGCTCGTGCGCCGCAATGCCCACTTCAACGCCAAGACGATCGGCGTGCGTTTCGTGGAGTATCTCGTCGACCAGTACGGCTCGGTCTACGACGGCGCCGAACTCGACCAGAACGGTCAGGGTGTCGACAGCGACCGGCTGCTGGTCTCGTGGGCCCTCGCGTCGGCTCCCGTGCGAGACCCGGATGCCGCGGACGTCGTCGCGACCGTCCAGATCCCCGAGGACATCGAGGCCCTGCGCCGCACACATCCGGCCGAGGCGGCGGCGTGGCGTCTGCGCGTGCGCGAGGAGATGCTGTCCCACTACGGGCGCGGCCTCGTCATCGGTGGCTTCGACGACGAGCGCGGTTACCTGTTCGTGCAGGGCTGAACCCGTCACGTTTCGACTCGCTGCGCTCGCTCGACGACCGGTGAGAGCGCAACTCCCGTCGTTGAGCGAGGAGCGGCGCGACGAGTCGAAAGGCCTCAGCCCTTCGCGGACGTCGCTGCGGCTTTCGCCGCCTTCTTGAACTCGCGGACCTTGGCGAGAGACTCGGGCGAGACGATGTCGGCGACGGAGCGGAACGAGCCGTCCTCGCCGTAGGCGCCCGCGGCCTCGCGCCAGCCGGCGCCGGTGAAGCCGTACTGCTTGCCGAGCAGCGCGAGGAAGATCTTGGCCTTCTGCTCGCCGAAACCGGGCAGCGCCTTGAGGCGCTTCAACACTGTCGGCCCGTCCGGGTCGCCTTCGGTCCACAGGGCCGCGGCATCGCCGCCCCACTCCTGCTCGAGCGTGCGGCAGAGGGTCTGGACGCGACCGGCCATCGACCCGGGGTAGCGGTGCACCGCGGGCGACTGCTGGAAGGCGGCGACGAGGGCATCGGGATCGTAGCCGGCGATGGTCGCGGCATCCACCGCGCCGATGCGCTCCTGGATCTTCAGCGGACCGCTGAACGCGGTCTCCATGGCGACCTGCTGGTCGAGGAGCATGCCGATCAGCAGCGCCAGCGGGTTCTCGGTGAGCAGGGTGTCGGCGGCGGGGTCGTCGGTGATGTGCAGGCTCATCCCTCGAGTGTGTCACCCGCAGACCCGCCGTGACAGCACGGTGACAGCGCCGTCGCCCGCGTGACAGGGGCGCGACAGTGCGCCCGGCGCACAGTGGATGCCATGACCACTTCCACCTCACCATCCACCCTCGCGGTGCGCGCGGAGGGCCTCGTGAAGGTCTTCGGCGACAACCGCGCTGTCGACGGCGTCGACCTGGCCGTCGACGCCGGCACGGTCTACGGCGTGCTCGGTCCGAACGGGGCCGGCAAGACCACCACCATCAATATGCTCGCGACGCTGATGCGTCCCGACGCCGGCCGCGCCGAGATCTTCGGCCACGACGTCTCGCGGGAGCCGAACGTCGTCCGTCAGCTGATCGGCGTCACCGGGCAGTTCGCGTCGGTCGACGAGACGCTGTCGGCGACGGAGAACCTGATGATCTTCGGTCGGCTCCTGGGCCTGACGCGCAACGAGGCGAAGCGCAAGGCCGAGGACCTCCTCGAACGCTTCTCCTTGACGGATGCCGCGCGGCGGCCCTTGAAGAAGTTCTCGGGCGGCATGCGGCGTCGACTGGATCTCGCCGCATCGCTTCTGGCCCAGCCTCCGCTCATCTTCCTCGACGAACCCACCACGGGTCTCGACCCGCGCACGCGCGGGCAGATGTGGGACACGATCCGCGAGCTCGTCGCGACCGGCTCCACCGTGCTGCTCACGACGCAGTACCTCGATGAGGCGGATCAGCTCGCCGACCGCATCGCCGTCATCGATCACGGCCGCGTGGTCGCCGAGGGCACGGCCGACGACCTCAAGGCCTCGGTGGGCACGTCGTCGCTGATCCTGCGGATGTCCGATCCCGCCGACGTGGATGACGCCCTGCGCGCGATCGCGCAGGTGCTGGGGGTGCGCGGCACCCTCTCGCCCGAGGCGGCGCGCATCACCGCGCCGATGTCCGACCCCGACCGTGTCACCGATCTGCTGATCACCCTGCGCGAGGCCGGCATCCACCTGACCGAGATGAGCGTGCAGAAGCCGACGCTCGATGAGGTGTTCCTGACCATCACCGGCCGACCGGCGGATGCCGCGGCCCCCGACTCCGCGTCTGCGGACGCCGCCTCAGAGGAGGTCCACGCATGAGCGCCATCGCCCCGACCCGCATCGATCTGACGCCCATCACCCCGGCATCCGAGCGCCGGCTCTCCAACCGCACGAGCCTGCGCCAGACTCTCGAGAACACGCTGACGATGGCGTATCGCGGGCTGGTGAAGATTCGTCGCACGCCCGAGCAGCTCGTCGACGTGACGGTGCAGCCGATCATCTTCACGCTGATGTTCGCGTACATCTTCGGCGGCGCGATCGCCGGAAACGTCGAGAGCTACCTTCCGGCGTTGATTCCGGGCATCCTCGTGCAGACCGTCATCACGACCTCGGTCGTGACCGGCACGCAGTTGCGCGAAGACATGGACAAGGGTGTGTTCGACCGCTTCCGGTCGCTGCCGATCGCACGCATCGCTCCGCTGTCGGGCGCGCTGCTGGCCGACACCCTGCGTTATGCGATCGCGACCTCCATCACGTTCGTCGTCGGCTTCCTCATGGGCTACCACCCGGCCGGGGGCTTCGGCGCGGTCGTCGCGGCCGGACTGCTCGTCATCGCCTGCTCGTGGGCCATCAGCTGGATCTTCGCGTTCTTCGGCGTCATCGCTCGCACGGCGTCCAGCGTGCAGGGCATCTCGATGCTCATCCTGTTCCCGCTCACGTTCCTGTCGAACGCATACGTGCCGATCGACTCGCTGCCCGCACCGCTCGCCTGGTTCGCGAGTGTGAACCCGATCTCTCACCTCGTGACCGCGGTGCGCGATCTCGCGAACACGGGGGTCATCGCGGGGGACTTCTGGGCCTCGCTCTTGGGCGCCGCCGTCATCGTCCTCGTCTTCGCGCCGCTCACGGTGCGGGCGTACATGCGGAAGGCCTAGCGCTCGTCCAGACGATCGACGAGTGCGGTGAGCTCCGCCGGATCGGATGCCGCGGCATCCCGTCCGGCGGCGCTCACCGCATCGCGCACGGGCAGGGCGATCGGGTCGCTGAGGTCGGCGCGCCCCCGCAGCCGGTCGGCCTCGGCGAGCGCCGCCGCCGCATCGCTCAGGCGATCCGCGGCCAGGAACCAGCGGGCGAAAGCGACCGCGACGTCCGACATGATCGGTTGATCGCCCGTGCGGACGGCGACCGGCGCGGCCCGTCGCAGGGCGTCCGCGGCCCCCGCCGCGTCTCCGGTGAGCAGCAGCGCGAGCGCGCGCTTGCTCTCCTGCCACGCGGCGACCTGTGCGGGAAAGCCCGCCAGTGCCTGCTGCTGTTCGAGGCTGCCGGCACGCTCCAGCTCGCGCAGGGCGGCGGCGCCGTCGCCGCGCACCAGCTCGAGCGCGGCTGCCGTCGCGGCGGCCTGGGCGACGGCTCGTTCGGAGCCGTCGGCCCGCGCGCGGGCGAGCATCTGGTCGACGCGCTGCCGGGCCTCGCTCTCGCGACCGAGACGGAGCAGGATCGACACGGAGAGCGCCTGCTGCTGCAGCAGATCGCTGACCGACGTCAGACCTTCGAGCGCCTGCGTCGACTCGTCCGCGATGCGCAGCGACTCCTCCAGGCGCCCCTGCAGCATGAGCCACTCCGATCGCATCTGGCTGGCCAGAGCCGTGCCCCACGCATCGCCGAGGTGCCGGAAGGCATCCAGCGCGCGGCCGCTGGCGTCGCCGAGTCCCTCGATGTCACCGTTGTTCTGCGCGGTGGCCGCGTTCATGACCGCAGCGAACGCCCGGCTCCAGGCGGGGCCGTCCGTCAGCTCGCTCTCATCCAGCCGCAGGTACGTCGACCACGGTTCGTCTCCGCGCCGATCCTGGCGGGCGCGCAGTGCCCCGCGCAGGACGACGGGGAGGATGGCCGCGAGCTCCGAGTCGTACCTCTGCGCGGCCGCGGCGATGCGCGCCACGCTCTGCGCGGACAGGTGCGTGGTCGTCGGATCGAGCATCGTGCGCATCAGCATCGCCATGGCCGCCACCACGACATCCGCCTCGCTGGCGAGGGCGTCGGCGGGGGTCGCGGTCGCGTTCAGAACGGACGTCAGCAGATCGAACCGCTCGCGCAGCTGCCAGATCCACAGCTGCGCCCGCGCTAGACGCACCTCGAGCTCGCCGTGACCGATGGAGAAGCGGGTCGCGGCAGCGAGGTTCTCCTCGTTGGCGTCGAACCAGGCGATGGCAGGCCGGGCGGCCGGGGTCCGCAGCGCCCGGTCCTGCGCGAGTGCGAGCTGCGCCATCACGGCGGCCTGGCGTCCGCGAGCGTCCTCCAGCCTGCCCGATCGGTGGAGCGCGTCCAGTCCGTACTCGCGCACGGTCTCCAGCAGGCGGTAGCGGCCGCGGGAGCGCTGCACGAGTGAACGCTCGACGAGGTCGTCGATCGCCGTCTCGGGAAGCCCGAACGCCGCCGTGACCTCGGCCAGGTCCGCGGAGGAGATGCCGTCGGGGAAGACGGCCAACGCGAGCAGCGCGTCCCGCTGCGCGTCGTCGAGCAGGCTCCAGCTCCAGTCGATGACAGCCCGCAGTGTCTGGTGCCGCGGCTCCGCCGTGCGCGGTCCTCGGTCGAGAAGCGCGAATCGATCCGCGAGGCCGTCCTCGATCTCGGCGATCGACAGCACCCGTGCCTTCGCCCCGGCGAGCTCGAGTGCCAGCGGCAGGCCGTCCAGGCGCCGTGCGATGCGGGCGACGGCCTCCGTCTCGCCGGCGTCCGGCGCGTGCCCGCGGGCGGCGCGGATGCGCGCGGCCAGCAAGGCCACGGCATCGCCCTCCGGCAGCGATCCCACCGTGACGAACGCCTCGCCAGGAACGCCCAGCGGTTCGCGGCTCGTGGCCAGCAGTCGCAGCGCCGGTGCCACCCGCAAGGCATCGGTCGCCACCTGGGCGGCGTCGCTCACGACGTGCTCGGCGTTGTCGAGCACGAGCAGCAGGGGCCGGCCGGCGAGGGCGGCGAGGGCACGCTCGCGGGAGCCCTGGGCCTGCCCGACAGTGCCGTCGGACAGGCGGACGCCGCGTCCGAGAGCGGTGGCGACGGCATCCCAGACGCCCCCCGCGTCGGCCGGTGCCAGCTCGACGAACACCGCGGGCGCGTGACGGCGGGCGAGCTCCAGTGCGAGAGTTGTCTTTCCCGCACCGCCGGGACCGATCAGGGTGAGCAGCCGCTCATCGGTCAGCTGAGCCTCGGCGAGGGCGATCTCGTCGGCTCGCCCGATCAGCGCCGTCAAGGCTGCCGGAATGCGTGTGTCGTCCACAGCCCCCACCGTGGGCGCGCCGTGCGGACCCGCGATCCGCTGCGCGTGCGCGCGGTCTTCGAGCAGATCGCGCCGCGCCCAGTCGAAGTCGTCCGGCACCCAGGGGTCCGCCGTCCAGAGATCGAGCGCGTTGCGCGCCAGCGCCGCGGCCCGTTCGGGGTCGTCCTCACGGCGGGCCGCCGCCACGAGGTCCTGGAAGCGGGTCAGGTCGATCTCTTCCCGGCCGAGCGTCAGACGGTAGCCGCCGGACACCGCCTCGATCGTCGCCGAACCGAGGGCGCGGCGCAGACGCGAGACGAGGGACTGCACCGCGGCGCGCGGATCGTCGGGCGCATCGACCGGCCAGAGGTCGTCCGCCAGTGCCCGCACGGACACCGCGGCGCCCGCATCGACCGCGAGTCGGAACAGCAGGCTCTCCTGCCCGCGACCGCGCGCCGGAAGAGGCCCGGCATCCCACGCCGGTCCGCCGAAGTAGGTGAGCCGCACGGCTCCACTCTAGGTGCGAGGCGCCACCTCCCTTCCGGCCCCTCTCCACGACGCGGTGAAAGGATGGGGGCGTGTCCGACAAGCCTGCAGCCGACCTCGCCGACCGTGCCCGCACCACCCGGGTCGTGGTGATCGGTGGGGGGATCGCAGGTCTGGTCGCCGCGTGGGAGTGCGCTCGCATAGGCATGCCCGTCACGCTCATCGAACAGCAGCCCCGGCTCGGCGGCCGGATCGAGACGGACGAGCTGGACGGCATCACCGTCGATCTGGCCCCCGAAGCGTTCTCGCTCTCGGCGCCCGCGCTCGCGGGGCTGCTCGATGAGCTGGAACTGCGTACCGAGGTGGAGCCGGCGCGCGAGGGCTCGGTCGCAGTGGCGCTCGCCACCCCCGGTGGCCCACGCGTGGTCACGCTGCCACCGAATCGGGCCGGCATCCCGGCCAACGTGTGGGCTGAACCGGTGCGCGCCCTCGTGGGCGGTCGGGGGGTGTGGCGGGCCTACCTCGATCGGTTGCGCCCTCCGTTGACCATCGGTCGTGAGCGCAGCCTGGGTGCGCTCGTGCGCTCACGCATGGGCGCGCGCCTGCGTGAGCGTCTCGTCGCCCCCCTCACTCTCGGCACCTGGGGTGTCGATCCCGACCAGATCGATGTGGACCTCGCCGTTCCGGGCCTCAGCGCCGCGCTGACCCGCGCGGGCTCGCTCGCCGGCGCGGTCGGCCAACTGCTGCCCGACGACGCCGCGACGAGAGGTCCGCGCCGGGCGCGGTTGCGAGGTGGGCTGACACAGCTGGTCACGGCGCTCACCGAGCGACTGCTGCTGCTCGACGCCGACCTGCGGGTGAACCACCGCGCACGGGGCCTGACGCGAACGCCGGACGGCTGGCTGGTCCATCTCGACCCCGCGGACCCGCGGGACGAGGCCGAGCTTTCCTCCACGCAAGAGTCCGCGGAGCCGCTGCCTGCGGACATCGTGGTGCTCGCCGGCGGGGCGGCGAGCGGTGCCGCTCTCCTGCGTGAGCACGGCATCGTCGTCGAGGCGGCGCCGCTGCCGGTGCGCGACGTCGTGACCCTCGTCATGGATGCTGGGACCGCCGCCTCCGACGGCCCCTCGACGATCTATCCCGTGCCGGGGGCGATGGCGGCGGCATCCGTGATCGACGTCGGCTCGGCGTGGTCGGGTGTGCACGCCCAGGCCGGGCCCGATCGGCGTGTGTTTCGTGTGACCCTCGACGCGTCGCCGACGGACGATGCGACGGAGATCGCCGCGCGCGCCGCCGCCGACGTGACGAGGTTGTGGCCCGGAATCGGGCACGTTCGCGCGGCGACGCATCGACGGGCGCGCCTGGCCCCGCCCGCCTCCGTGCTCGGGCACGCCGAGCGCAGTGCGGCGACCCGCGCGGCGATCGGCCGCGGGCACGGTGGCCTCATCGCGGTGGGCGAGGACCTTGCCGGCGGCGGCGTGTCCGGCATCGTCGCGGACACCCTCGCCGAGGTCGAGCGCGTCCGCCACGACGTGCTGTGGACGCGCTCCTAGCACACGCCTCCCGTCAGGGACAGCCCCGTGACCGGAGGATGCCGGAATCGGAATATTGCGACTACCCTGGAGTCACGAAGCACTCCCGGCACGGACGTGAGGAGACGCCATGAAGGGCAAGATCGGCATCGTCGTGGGACTCGCCGCGGGCTACGTGCTCGGGTCGCGCGCCGGCCGCGAGCGCTACGAGCAGATCAAGGCGGGCTACCTCAAGCTCTGGAACACCGCACCGGTGCAGAAGCAGGTCGCCACCGTGAAGGAGCTCGGCAAGAGCGCCGCCCTGGCTCTGCCGAGCGCCCTGTGGGACGGAGCGGTCAAGGTCACGCGCGCGGCGAGCCGCAGCGGCTCGCCGGGACAGAAGCTCGACTCGGCGATCCGTGCCGGTCGGGCCTCGGCGGACGACGTCGCGCGCGGGGCGGAGAAGACCGCCGCCGAGGTCAAGAAGGCCGCTGACAAGGCCGTCGCGGACGCGAAGACCGCGGCCAAGAAGGCAGCGGACGACTGACATGGCGACGCCTCGGGGATTCCGCGACCGCGCCGACGACAGCCTGCTGACACTCGTCGGCGAGGTGCCGGAGCTCGTCCGCAACCTGGTGGTCGCCGAGATCGACTCGGCGAAGAACTGGGCCAAGAAGGCGGGCAAGGATGCCGGCATGGGCGGCGTCTGGTTCATCGTCGCCCTGTTCTTCCTCTTCTGGTCTCTGCCCGCGCTGGCCGCCTTCGCCATCATCGGACTGTCCTCGTGGATGCCGGCGTGGCTCGCCAGCCTCATCGTGGTCGTGATCGCGCTCGTCGGAGCCGCCGTCTTCGCGTGGCTGGGGCTCTTGCGTTTCAAGCATTTGAGTCGTTCGACCAACCCCGTCGACGCCGTGAAGGTCGACGCGCGCATCGTGAAGGACGTGGCCGATGAGTTCTGACCAGCCGATTCCGCGCACCGCCGTCGCCCTCGGCATCACCGACCCGGTGGAGAGCGCCCGTGCCGAGTTGAAGGCCGCCCTGGCGGCGATCGAGGTCAAGGCGAATGTGCCCAAGCGCGTCGCGCAGGCCACCGATCGTCGGATCGCCGACGCGCGTCGTTACGCACGGCGCAACCCCACGCAGGCCTCGCTCGCCGTGCTCGGTGCGGCGGCGGTGGTGGGACTGGCGGTCTGGGGGATGGTCCGCGCCTACACGCGCTGAGTCGTGGTCGGGCACGCTCGCGCGTGTTCTGACACCTGCCGCGGGCACTGTCAACCCCGTGTCCGAGCCGTGCGTCGCCCGGGGTATGCTCGTGTCTCAGGCAGCGGCAATGGTGCGCAAGCTGCCGGCAACGACGACCCGAGCCGCGCAGCCATCGCGTTCGCGCGTGCACGAACGTCGTTGCCGGATGCGCGAAACCGTGCGTCCCGACTGAGCATCACGAAAGTCGAGCATGATTCCTGACCCGCACGCCGCCAAGCCCCTGAAGGGGTGGCGTGTGCTCGTTCCGCGCGGGGGTCCCTGGGGGGACTCCGTCGCGGCGACGCTGCGGGTGCAGGGCGCCGTGCCGGTCATCGCCCCGCTCATCAACTTCGCTCCCTCGACCGATCAGGCCACGCTGGAGCAGGCTCTCGCCGATCTCGCCGCCGGCGCGTTCGACTGGGTGACCCTGACAAGTGCCACCACGGTGGACGTCCTCTACGCCTATCGCGCCGTCATTCCCGCCACGACGCGGGTGGCGGCCGTCGGTGAGACCACCGCCGCCGCACTGGCCGCCGTCGGCTATCGCGTCGACCTCGTCCCCGACGAGGACAACTCCGCGGCGGGAATGGCCTCGCAGCTGATCGAGCTCGAGCCGGCAGCGCGGCGCATCCTGACGCTGCGCAGCGAGATCGCCAAGCCGGTGCTCACGCGCCGCCTCACCGAAGCGGGACACGACGTGCGCAGCGTCGTCGCCTACCGCACGGTCGGGGTGCCGGTGACGGAGCGGATCGCGCACGACGTCGCCAGCGGCCGCATCAACGCGATTCTCGTCACCAGCGGCTCGGTCGCCGAGCAGGTGCGGCTGCAGTTCCCCGAGATCCCCGACACCACCGTGATCGCCGCCATCGGACCGCGCACCGCGAAGGATGCCCGGAAGGTGGGTCTCGGCGTGAGCGCGGTGGCGCGGGAGCAGACCGTGGACGGGCTCATCACGGCGGTGTCGAACTTTCCGCTGCCGCACGCCAAGGACGAGTTCCACCTCTGACGCGCGATCCGTGCTCTCCGTTCAGCCGAGGATCTGCGCGAGGAAGCGCGCCTGCTCCTCCCACTGGAACGCCTGACCGCCCTCGTGCTCGTTGAAGTCGTAGACGCGGATCTGCTTGTCATCTCGCTCGACGTGGTTGTAGGCCGCGTAGACGGTCGAGGGCGGGCACACCGGGTCGAGCAGGCCGACCGAGAACAGGGCGGGCGCACTCAGACGGCGCGCGAAGTTCACGCCGTCGAAGTAGGAGAGCGTGTCGAGCACCCGTTGCGTGGCACCGCGGTGCACCGAGAGGTAGCGCACCACTTCGTGATACGGCTCGCGGTCGGTCATCCCGATCGCGCGTTCGAAATGGCAGAGGAAGGGCACGTCGGGCATGACCGCGACGAGTCCCTCGCTCAGTGCCGCCGCGGCCAACGTGATGCCGCCGCCCTGGCTGCCGCCGGTCACGGCGATGCGCGCGGCATCCACGACCGGAAGGGTGCGAGCGGCGTCGATGAGGCGCACGGCGTCGGTGAACACGCGGCGGTAGTAGTAGTCCTCGGGCGATTCGATGCCGCGAGTCATATAGCCGTTGGTCGAGGGCCCGGTGCCGTGCGGATCCGGTGTCGATCCCGGAGCTCCCCAGGTGGATCCCTGCCCACGCGTGTCCATGAACAGATGCGCGTAGCCGGCCGAGGCCCAGCCGAGCCGTTCGGTCGGAAGCCCGCGACCTCCGCCGTAACCGTTGAACTCGATGACGGTGGGCAGCGCAGCGGCAGCGTCGGCACGTCGGGGCGTGTGCAGCCACGCCTTGACGGGTTCGCCGGCGAACCCCGGGAACGTCACGTCGAAGACATCGATGGTGCTCAGCACGGTCTCCACGGGCTCGACCACGATCTCGCCTCCGGCCGCGCGCGACTGCGCGATCGTCCGCGCCCAGAACTCGTCGAAGTCGACGGGCTCGCGCACCGCGGGACGAAAGGCTTCCAGGGCGGGGAGATCGAGATCGAATCGAGGCATCGGGAGACTCCGTGTCGGGTGACGCCGGCGCATCGTCGCCGACGTTCCACGATATCGCCCGCGCCGAGACCGGATCGTTGCGGGGCTGTGAGCATCCGCACATGGTGACGCTGGCAGACTGAAGTCATGGTGACCCTGCTGCTCGATTCGACGCAGCTCGAGATCGTGCTGTCGGGCGTCGAACGCGCCCTGTCGCGGCGATCGGAGAGCGTGCGCGTCGACAGGTCTCACATCCTCCGGGTGCAGCTGACCGACGACGCCTGGACCTGGCTGCGCGGAGTGCCCAGCCCCGGCACGCAGGTGCGGGGCACCGTCGCGATGGGAACCTGGCGCTCCGCGAGCGGCAACGATTTCGTCCTGGTGCGCCGTCGTCGCCCGGCGGTGGTCGTCGATCTCTCCGACGATGCCGAGTTCGAGCGCCTCGTGCTGACGACTCGTCACGGGGTCGCGCTCGTCCAGGCATTGCGTCTGGACGGCGACGACGCGTCGGACGTCGTCGAACTCGCCGACTCCTGACGGCGGGTCAGGCGACGTCGCGCCGCCAGCTCGTCAGATAGCCGAGGCCGACGAACACCACGGCGTAGCCGAGCAGGACCATGCCTCCGCCCCACCATGCGAGAGGGACGGCCCCGCCGGCGCCCATCGTCGCGTAGATGCTGGTGCCGACCAGGGCGTCCGAGGCCGCACCCGGTAGGTAGGCGGTGACACCCGACAGGCCCTCGACCAGCGTCGACACAGTTCGCGCGATGGGCTCGACGAACTGAGTGAACGCCAGCACGCCGACGACGGCGGCGACTTGATTGCGCACGAGGGTGCCGATGCCGACGCCGATCAGCGTCCACAGAACGAAACTCGCCACGATGCGCCCGATCATCGCCCAGGTGTCGCTCTCGCCCAGCCTCGTGTCGACGCCGAACGCGGCGAGTGCCGCCGCGCCGATCCCGACCGCCGCGACGAGCGCGACGCCGGCGTAGAGCAGGCCCATGACGACACCCGCGGTCAGCTTGCCGCCGAGGGCGATCCCTCGCCGCGGCGTGGCCAGGAACGTCGGCGTCAGCGTCTTGTGCCGGAACTCGTTGGTCACCAGGAGGGTGCCGATGAGCAGGGGGAATACGTAGCCGACGGAGGTGGCGAGGCTGTAGATGAGCGGAGGCAGCATCGTCGGCGACATCTCGGCACCGCTGGTCGAGCTGCCCGGCAGCGCCCCGCTGGCGACCGCACCGAACACGGCGGACAGGCCGCCCGCGGTCACCCCGACGTAGGCGAGCAGAACGACGGCGAGAATCCACCACATCGCCGTGGTGAACTGCTTCGTGAGCTCCGACCGGGACGCGTTGACGAGACTCATCGCACATCTCCTTCCCCGGCGGCGACCGTATCGTTCGGGTCGTCCTCGACGGCGTGGATGTACTCGGCGTCCTCGACGCCCGGCTCCGGGTCTTCGGGCGAGGTCGTGACGGGCGCGGCAGCGGCCGCGAGCGGCGCGGGGAGGTCGTTCACCGGGGATGACGCCGGCGTCGCCGGCGCCGGCACACGCGTGCCGTTCACCAGCTCGAGGAACACCTCCTCCAGCACCGGGCCGCGCCGCTGCAGATGCGACAGGGCGACTTCCGCGGCCGCGGCGATGGCGCCGAGTCGCGCCGGCTCGGCGCCGCGCACGGAGAAGCCCGAGCGCAGGGGTGTGTACGCGATGCCTGCGGCATCCAGAGCATTCGCCAGGGCGGTGCGGTCGGGGGCATCGATGATCGTCGCCACGTCGTCCGCGGCGATGAGGTCGCCGATATCGCCCTCGTAGACGAGTCGGCCGCGGGAGATGACCAGCAGTGCCGACACCGTCTGCTGCACCTCGGCGAGCATGTGCGACGACACGAGCACCGTGCGTCCTTCGCCGGCCAGTTGGCCGAGGAAGCCGCGCAGCCACTTGATCCCCTCGGGGTCCAGACCGTTCGCGGGCTCGTCGAGCACCAGCACGCCGGGGTCTCCGAGCAGCGTGTAGGCCAGGCTGAGGCGCTGTCGCATGCCGAGCGAGAAGCCGCCCACCTTGCGGCCGGCAGCGTCGGCGAGCCCCACGAGGCCCAGGACTTCGTCCACTCGTGCGCGGGGGAGCCCCGCCGCGTCTGCGGCGACGGTGAGGTGACCGGCGGCGGTGCGCCCGGGATGGAAGCTGGAGGCCTCGAGTGCGGCGCCGACGGTCTGCAGCGGATGGCGCAGCTCCGAGTACCGCCGGCCGCCGATGGTGGCGGTGCCGGAGGTGGCGCGCACGAGCGCGAGCAGAATGCGCAACGATGTCGTCTTGCCCGCGCCGTTGGGGCCGAGAAACCCCGTCACGCGTCCGGGCTCGACGCGGGCGGTGAAGTCGTCGACGGCGCGAATCGCGCCGAATGTCTTCGTGACCCCACGGAACTCGAGGAGGTGTCCTTCGGGCATCGTCGTCCTCTCGTCAGCACCGGCCGTCGTCGGCCGCCGTCTCCATCCTGCCCGATCGGCCCGCGCGGGCCTTGCGCCCGCGCGGGCGGCGCCGATACCGACGGCGCGGGTAACGTTGCGAGAGTGAGCGATGCCGCCGAACCCACCGTGCTGGTCCGCACCGTCCGGGGAGTGGGCCACCTGACCCTGAACCGTCCACGGGCCATCAACGCACTCGACCTGGGCATGATCGAGATCATCTCCGCTGCCCTGGATCGCTGGGAGCACGACGCCGACATCGAGGTGGTGCTCCTCGACGGCGCGGGCGAGCGCGGCCTGTGCGCCGGGGGAGACGTGCGGAGCCTTCGCGAGTGGATCCTCGCGGGACGCGTCGAGGAGACGGCGCACTTCTTCCGCGCCGAGTACGCCCTGAATCTCCGGATCGCCACGTATGCGAAACCGGTCGTCGTCGTCGCCGACGGCGTGACGATGGGCGGCGGCATCGGGCTGGCCGGCCACGCGGCGGTCCGCGTCGTCACCGAGCGCTCGCGGCTGGCCATGCCCGAGACGCGCATCGGCTTCACCCCGGACGTCGGCGGCTCGTGGCTGCTGGCGCACGCGCCCGGACGGCTCGGCGAGTATCTCGCGCTCACCGGTGAGTCGATGGATGCCGCGGACGCCCTCGCCGCCGGCTTCGCCGATGCGCTGGTGCCGAGCGAGCGGATCGGAGACCTCCGCGCCGCGCTCGCCGATCGTGCCGATCCGGCGACCCCGGCCGAGATCGTGCTGCTGTTCGACGAGACGCCGGGTCCGTCGCGGCTCGTCGCAGCCCGTTCGTGGATCGACGATGCCTTCGCCGCCGACACCGTCGCTGAGATCATCGCGCGGCTGCGTGAGCGGCCCGAGCCCGATGCCGTCGCCACCGCCGACGCGCTCTCGGCACTCGCGCCGACCGCGCTGACCGTGACGCTCGCCGCCGTGCGCGCTGCCCGGCGGCTGCCGGATCTCCGCGCCGCGCTCGCGCAGGAGTACGGGCTCGTGCTGTGGTTCGCCCAGACCCAGCCCGACCTGCCCGAGGGCATTCGCGCGCAGCTGGTCGACAAGGACCGCGACCCGCACTGGCATCCGGCCGCGTTCGACGACCTCGAGGACGGGCTGGCAGAGCGGGCGCTCGCGTGGGAGCCGCCGCTGGCGCTGTGGGAACAGTGATGAGCCGGACCCGGTCTTCGCGCAGATGGTCGATCGGCGTCGCGATCGACCAGTTCTTCTTCGTCTTCGCGGGCCTGGCGGCCATCTGGCTCGCCTATCTGGGCTTCACCGAGAGCTTGACGGTCGGATGGTGGGGCATTCTCGGCTTCCTGCTGTTCTGGTTGCTGCTGGCCTACCTCGTCCTGCCCCGACTGCATCGGATCCTCACGACGATCTACGTGCCCGACTACTTCATCGGACGTGCGCGCACGAGTGACGGCCTTCTCGGCGATCCGGTCAACCTCGCCTTTCTGGGAGAGGGCGCGCAGATCGAGCGAGCGATGCGGGCATCGGGGTGGACGAAGGCAGATCCCGTCACCTTCGCGTCGTCGTGGCGCATCGTGACCTCGACCCTGCGCCGCCGCAGCTACCACGAGGCTCCGGTGAGCCCCCTGTTCCTCTTCGGTCGCCAACAGGACTTCGCCTACCAGCAGGAGGTCGACGGCAACCCGGCGCAGCGCCACCACGTGCGCTTCTGGAAGTGCCCGGACGGCTGGCTGCTGCCGGGAGGCCGGCGCGTCGACTGGTTGGCTGCGGGCACGTTCGACACCTCGGTGGGCCTGTCGCTGTTCACCCTGCAGGTCACCCACCGCATCGACGCCGACACCGACGTCGAGCGCGATCACATCGTCGCGACCCTCCGCGCCGGAGAGCCGGCCGTGCGCGTGGACGTGATCGCCGACTTCTCCACCGGGTACCACGCCCGCAACGGCGGTGGCGACAGCATCCGCACCGACGGTGACCTGCCCGTGGTCGACGTGCGCGGGGTACACGTCTCCGAGGAGGCCGTGGCATGAGCGAGGAGCGGAACGTGCGGCCCGAACGGCGACCGTCGTATGAACCGGTGACCCGGCTCCTGCAGCCGATCGCCCACGACCCGGCCATGTCGCGGCCGTCCACGACGGTGACCGGCGCCGCTCTGGTGCTGCTGAGCGCGCTGGTCGGGATCGGCTCGATGGTCGAGGTGGCGGTGAACTGGAAGAGCTACGCGAGCGCGGTCGTGCTCGACCTCGACGGCATCGATGCCACCCCCGATCTGGCTGACGCCTCACTCGCCGTCCTGCTCGTCGTCTTCGGCGCCGCCGTGGTGATCCAGCTCGTGTGCGTGATCCTCCTGTTCTTCGGCAGCAACCTCGCACGCGTCGCCGTGATGACCGTCGCCACCCTGTCCATCGCCAGCGCCTTCGCGAGCTGGTGGGCGCGCGATCAGGAGATCACACTGTTCACGACCCTGCCCGCGCTGGCGCTCGACATCCTCGTGCTGCTCGCGCTGTCCAGCCGCAGCGCCGCGGCGTACGCCCGTCGCACCGAGAAGCGCTGAGAGGTCCCGTGTTCGACAGTCCCCTTTCCGCGTCCGCCTACGAGGTGCTCGGGGTCACCGCGGATGCCGACGGCGAAGAGCTCCGCAAGGCGTACCGCCTGCGGCTGCGTCAGACCCATCCCGACACGGGCGGAGATGCCGCGCTCTTCGTGCAGGTGCAGCGCGCGTGGGAGCTCGTCGGCACACCGGAGGCGCGCACCGCCTACGACCGCGGTCACGGCTTCGGCGCCTCGGCGCCCTCCTACGGTCCGGAAGGCGCCGACGGCAGCGGCGCCGGTACGAGCTGGCGTCCGCCGTCGCGACCGGCCGACACCCGCCCGCGGGCGCGCTCGTTCGGCCAGCCCGGGGGGTGGCGTCGCGAGCGCTACCTCGATCTCATCCGCGAGTGGGCGGGACGCGGCACCGAGGTGCCCGACCCCTACGACCCGGCGCTGGTGCGCGCGGCCCCGCGCGAGCTGAAGCGGATGCTCGCGGACGCCCTCGCCGAAGAGGCCAGCGCGCGTGTCATCGGCGACCTGGGCATGGGATACACGGTGTGGCATGACGTCGCCGTCGACCCGCGTGATCCGTCGCTGAAGGTCGATCACATCGTGCTGGGACCCAGCGGCCTCTACGCCCTGCTCAGTGAGGATCTCGGAGGTCCGGTGCGACTGCGACGCGGCGAGCTGATCGGTGAGGGCGTCGAGGGCTCTCCGATCGCCGACCTGGTCGCGGGGGCCCGCGTGCTGGCGCGCGCGGCGCGCGTCCGCTTCAGCGGCGCGATCGTGGTGCTGCCCGACGAGGACGTCGTGAGCGCGATCGAGGAGATCGGCCGGGTGCGCTCGCTGCCCGTGGCGGTCGTCGCGCGATCGGCGCTGGCGACGGTGCTCCGGCGGGGCCTGACCGGTGCCCGCGACATCGGCGGCAATGAGCTGTTCGATGTGCGCACCCGTCTGCAGCAGAGCGTGCGCTTCGTCTGAGGGGCGTGCGGGCTGGCCCGTCTAGGGTGAGGACATGGACCCCGCCGGCTGGACCTTCGTGATCCTCGCGCTCGCGGTCGTCGCGTTCGTCAGCGGCAAGGTGCCGTTGGCGCTCGTCGCCGTGGGCGTCGCGCTCGCGCTCTGGGCCACCGGGGTGCTCACCCTCCCGGAGGCGTTCGCGGGCTTCGGCGACCCCACGGTGCTGTTCATCGCGTCGCTGTTCGTCGTGAGCGAGGCGCTGGATGCCACGGGTGTCACGGCCTGGCTCGGCCATCAGGTCGTCACACGCGCGGGCGCGGGGCGGGCCCGTCTCACCGTCATCATCGGTGCGCTGGCGGCGGTTCTGACCGCCTTCATCTCCATCAACGGCGCGGTCGCCGCCTTGCTGCCGGTCGTGGTCGTCGTCGCCGTGCGCGCCGGCATCGTTCCGTCGAAACTGCTGATCCCGCTCGCCTTCGCCGCCAGTGCGGGCTCGCTGCTCACCCTCACCGGCACCCCCGTGAACATCGTCGTCAGCGAGGCGGCCGTCGCGGCCGGCGGCCGGGAGTTCGGCTTCTTCGAGTTCGCGCTCGCCGGCATCCCGCTGGTGCTGTCGACGGTCGCCGTCGTCGCGCTCGGCGGCGGACGGCTGCTTCCGGCTCGTGCCGCCGAGCGCCTGGCCGATCTCGCCCCCGATCCTCGCGCGCACGCTCAGACCCTTCGCGACAGCTACGACGTCGACCTCGACACGGGCCGCCTGTTCAGCGCGCGCGAGGGTGTCGCCGAGGTGCTCGTGTCCCCCCGCTCGCGTCTCATCGGGCTCACGGCGTCGGCCGGCATGACCACGAACGACGAGAACCTGGTGATCCTCGCCGTCCGCCGCGGCGAGGAGGACGGGCCGAACGCCTCGCGCGGCACCGGTGTTGCCGGATCACTCGTGCTGCGCGCCGGCGATGCGGTGCTGGTCCAGGGGCCGTGGGCCGCGCTGACGCGCTACACGCGGTCGCCCGACGTCATCGCCGTCACCCCTCCCCAGGTCCTGCAGCGCGCCGTTCCGCTGGGCCGGGGCGCCAAGCGGGCGATCGGCATCCTCGCGGCGATGGTCGTGCTGCTCGCGACCGGACTCGTGCCCGCTGCCGTGGCGGGACTGCTGGCGGCCGGTGCCCTCGTGCTGACCCGGGTCTTGAGCGTGCCGCAGACCTATCGCGCCATCTCGTGGACCACCGTCATCCTCATCGCCGGGATGGTTCCGCTGTCGTCCGCCTTCGTATCGACGGGTGCCGCCGACGTCGTCGCCGACGCCGTCCTCGGCGTCATCGGTACCGGCTCGCCGCACCTGGCGCTCCTGGTGCTCTGCGTGCTGACGATGGTGCTCGGCCAGTTCATCTCCAACGTCGCGACCGTCCTGGTCGTGATCCCCATCGCCGTCGCGATCTCGCAGTCGCTCGACGTGAGCGTGCAGCCGTTCATGATGGCGCTCACCGTCGCCGGGGCCGCGGCATTCCTCACTCCGGTTGCGACGCCCGCCAATCTGATGGTGATGCAGCCGGGCGGCTATCGATTCGGCGACTACGGCCGGCTCGGGCTGCCGCTGATGTTCGTGTACCTCGCGGTCGCCGTGCTGTACGTGCCGTTCATCTGGCCGTTCTGACGCGTCGCGCCGGGCGGGATCAGCGCACCAGCCCCCAGAGCTGCAGCGGGTGGGTGAGACGCCACCACGCGTCGGGATCGGGGATGTCGGCCGTCAGGTGCACCCCGACCGTCGCCGCGTTCAACGGGCCGCGCACCAGCACCTGGCCGACGGCGGCGTTCGCCGTGCGGGCCTGTCCCAGATCGAGCGTCGTGGTCGTCACCGCCGCGGCGCCGTTCCAGAGGATGACTGCCGCGTCGGCATCCGTCACGATGTTCGCCGTCGCCCCCCAGGCGGTGCTCACCACGCCGGCGAGCGTGCCGGCCGGCAGGGCGAGGGGTGTCGAGACCTCGGTGGTGACCTCGGACAGCAGACGTGCCGTCTCCTGGTCGCGTGCCTCGGCAGTGGGCTGACCCAGAGCGGTGGCATAGACGCGCACCTGGGTGGTCCCGACGGTGATGTCCTTCGCCGCGAGCAGGTTGTAGAACGCTGCCAAACTGCCCGTCTTCAGCCCCACGACGCCGGGGTCGGTCAGCAGATCGTTCGTGTTCGTCACCTCACCCGCCCCGGGCAGCTCGACGCTGCGAGTGCGTGCGATCTCGGCCACCACGGGGTTGGCGAGGGCGAGCTGCGCCAGCGTCACCAGAGCGGCCGGCTCGGCGGTGTTGGCGGGGTCGATTCCCGTCGGCTCGGACAGCGTGATGGCCCCGAGGCCGTGCCGGTCCAGCCATGCCCGCGCGGCCTGGGCGAAGACCTCGTCGGTTGGCCAGAGGGTGCTGGCCAGTCGATTCGTGTAGTTGCCCGCCGACCCCATCAGAATGCCCTGCAGCATCTGGTACTCGGTGAGCGTGCCTCCGACGGGGACATCCAGCGCTGACTCGTCGTCCGCCAGATAGTCCCAGTACGTCTGGCGGTCGCGCGAGGTGAAGGTGAACTCCGGCCCGGGCTGTCCGACGCTCAGCGGCATCTCGTCGAGGATCATCAGGACGGTGACGACCTTGGAGATGCTCGCCATCGAGACGGGTGCGCTCGAGGATGCCGCGACGGCCTCGAATCCCGCGACGCCGACGGCGCCGGCGCCCGCGGACGGCCACGCCACGGCCGACACGGTCGCCACCGGTCCGTCGGGCGTGATCTCCCGCACGGTCGGCGCCACGGCCCAGAGCGGCCAGAGCAGCGTCGCGGCCGCGTAGGCGCCGCAGACGCCGATGGCGGTGAGCAACGGCACGACGACGCCGGCGCGCAGCGGGGAGCGTCGCGGGCGTCGAGCAAGCAGGTCGGGAGCCGCACCGGCCGCGATCGGCGTATCGACCGCGCCGGTGACGGTCTCATCGTCCACCCAGGCGAGCGCGCGGCGGCCTGCGCGGTTGCGGACGACGACGGTATCGGTCGGGGCGGTGCTCTCGCGCAGCGCGCGGCGCGACGGCGGGGGCGCGTCGTCCGAGGTCACCCGCTCAACGTACCCGTTCGCCGCTATACTCGAGCGCACAACCACGGGAGTCCGGTGAGCCGGGCTGAGAGGAAGCGATCCACGCTTCGACCGTCGAACCTGATCCGGATCATGCCGGCGCAGGGAGGAGAGAATATGCACGCGTCTGCGTCCCCGTCCACCGTCACCTCGTCGGATGCCGCGGCATCCCGTTCCGCCGTCGGCGTCGGCCGTCTGCGCTGGAGAGTCGTCGACATCGTGGTCGCCAGCGTCATCGGCGTCGCGTCGGGCCTGATCTTCCTGCTCTGGAACATCGGCTACCTCGGCCCGAAGAGCCTGCTGGAACCCCTGCTGCCCGGCATGCAGGGACTGCTGGACGGCCCGTGGCTGTTCGCCGGCGTGCTGGGTGCTCTCCTCATCCGCAAGCCGGGAGCGGCGATCTACACCGAGACGCTCGCGGCCGTCGTCTCGGCCCTCGTCGGCAACCAGTGGGGCGGCTTCCTGACCCTCGAGGCGGGACTCGTTCAGGGTCTCGGAGCCGAGCTCGTCTTCCTGTTGTTCTTCTACCGGGCGTGGAAGCTCCCCGTCGCCATCCTCGCCGGCGCCGGGGCTGCCCTTGCGGGGGGCATCAACAATCTGATCCTCTGGTACGCCGGGGCCGACGCCGCGTTCACGGTGATCTACCTGATCTGCACCACCATCTCGGGCGCCGTCATCGCCGGTGCCCTCTCGTGGGTGCTCGCGCGCGGTCTCGCCGCGACCGGTGCGCTGGATCGTTTCGCCGCGGGGCGCGAACGCCGCGACCTCGTCTGAGCGTGGCCGTCGACCTCGGCGGGCCGGTCGCGCCGGTCACGGTCAGCGCCCACGGATGGGGCTGGCGGCACGCGTCACGCCGGGCCTGGGCGGTGCGCGACGTGTCGTTTCGCATCGAACCCGGCGAACGCGTGCTGCTGCTCGGTGCTTCCGGCGCGGGCAAGTCGACCCTGCTGCAGGGGCTTGCGGGCGTGCTCGGCGGCGACGAGGAGGGCGAGTCGGCGGGAGTACTGCTGATCGACGGCGTCCCGGCCGCGCAGACCCGCGGCCGGGCGGGCCTCGTGCTGCAGGATCCCGACGCGCAGGTGATCCTCGCGCGAGTGGGTGACGACGTCGCGTTCGGCTGCGAGAACCTGGGCGTGCCGCGTGAGGAGATCTGGCCGCGCGTGCACGCGGCACTGGATGCCGTGCGGCTCGACGTCGAGATCGACCGGCCGACGCAGGCGCTGTCGGGCGGGCAGAAGCAGCGGCTCGCGCTCGCCGGCGCGTTGGCCATGCGGCCGGGCCTGCTCCTGCTGGACGAGCCGACCGCCAATCTCGACCCGGCCGGTGTCGCCGACGTCCGCGACGCTGTGGGGCGCGTTCTCGACGGCACCGGGGCGACGCTCGTGGTCGTGGAGCATCGGGTCGACGTCTGGCTCCCGCTCGTGGACCGGGTGATCGTGCTCGGGGCGGAGGGGCTGCTCGCCGACGGCCCGCCGCAGAGCGTGCTCGGCGCGCGGGCGGCCGAGCTCGCCGACGCGGGTGTCTGGGTTCCCGGCATCCCGGCGGCGGTGCCGCCTCCGCCCGCCGCAGCCGCGGGCGACGACCTGCTGCGCGCGGGGGACCTGGCCGTCGCGCGCGTGCGCGGCGTGCCGGTCGCCACGGGCATCGATCTCGAGGTCCGCGCCGGGGAGGCGCTCGCCATCACGGGGCCCAACGGGGCCGGCAAGTCGACTCTCGGCCTCACTCTCGCGGGACTGCTGCGGCCGGCATCCGGCGACCTGTCGGCCTCGGCGACGCTCGCCGCCGGCGCCGCGCCGGCACCGATCGCGTGGCGCTCACGTGAGCTTCTCACCCGTATCGGCACCGTCTTCCAGGACCCGGAGCATCAGCTGCTCGCCCGGTCGGTACGCGGCGAGCTCGAGGTCGGGCCGCGCGCGCTCGGAATGGACGAGGCCGCGTCTGCCGCCCGCGTGGACGAGCTGCTGGAGCGGCTGCGGCTGACCGCGCTGGCCGCCGCCAACCCGTACACGCTCTCGGGAGGGGAGAAGCGCCGGCTCACCGTCGCCGCCGTCCTCGCCACCGCCCCGCGCGTCCTGGTGCTGGACGAGCCGACCTTCGGCCAGGACGCGCGCACGTGGGCGGAGCTGGTCGCGCTGCTGGCTCGCCTGCGCGACGAGGGGTCGGCCATCGTGGCGATCACCCATGACGAGGCCGTCGTCGATGCGCTCCACGCCCGGCGTTTCGCGCTGACTGCGGATGCCGCAGCATGAGCATGCTCGCCGCCGACACCCGCACCCGGCCCGGCGTCATCGCGCGGGTCAATCCGGTCGCCAAACTCGCCGCCAGCGCGGTGATCGCCCTGCCGCTGATCGTGACGCTGGATTGGGTGTCGGCCGCGGTCGCGCTGGCGCTGGAGAGCGTCCTGTTCGTGTTCGCGGGGCTGCGGTGGCGGGAGTTCTGGATGCGGACCTGGCCCGTGTGGCTGGCCGCGCCGCTGACGGCGCTGACGATCGCGCTCTACGGCGCGGCGTCCGGGCAGGTCTACGTCGAGTGGTTCGTCCTGCGCATCAGCGAGGGGTCGCTCGCGCTGGCGGTCGCGACCTTCTTCCGCGTGCTGGCCGTGGCCCTGCCCTCGGTCGTGCTGTTCGTCACCGTCGATCCCACTGATCTCGCCGACGGCCTGGCCCAGGTGTGGCGCCTGCCCGCACGGTTCGTGCTCGGCGCGCTGGCGGGCCTGCGCATGGTCGGACTGTTCCTCGAGGACTGGAGGGCTCTGGAACTCGCCCGCCGGGCACGCGGCATCGCCGATCAGGGGCGTGTTCGCCGCTTCGCCGGCATGGCCTTCGCGCTGCTCGTGCTCTCCATCCGCCGCGGTTCCAAGCTCGCCACCGCGATGGAGGCGCGCGGCTTCGGCGCTCCCGGCCGCCGCACGTGGGCCCGCGCCTCCCGCTTCGGCAGGCGCGAGTGGATGCTCGTGGCGGTGGGCGTCGCGATCTCCGCCGTCTCGGTGTCGGCCGCGGTTGCGGCGGGCACGTGGAACTTCATCCTCGGGCCGCGCTGAGCGGCAGCTCCACGATGCGGCGGGCGAGAGCCTCCTCGACGACCAGTTCGGTGATGAGCCCCGCCGCCAGCGCGCCGCGCAGCGCGTCGATCTTCGACAGGCTCGACACCGCACACAGGCGACGGGGGATGCGGCGGATGACGTCGAACGACGGACCGCTCGAGCGATCGTTGAGCTCGATGCCGCCGGTCGAGCCATCCAGCCGGTAGAACACCGTGGCGCAGTCGCCGACGACGCCGTCGCGCAGCAGCACCCGCAGATCCTCGCCGGTCAGGTAGCCGCCGGCATAGACGTGCGAGGGAACGTCCGCCTGGGGCGAGCCGAGCCCGAAGACGAACACCTGCACGCGCGCCTGCGCCTCCACGACGCGGCGGATGGAGCGCTCCCGCCACAGCAGCTGCTTCGTGTGCGGATCATCGAACAGCGCCGGCACGGGAAACTGCTGCACGTCGGTGCCGAAGGCCTGTCCGAAGCGTTCCAGAATGGCCCCCGAGTAGCTGATGCCCGAGGTCGACTCGTTGGCCGCGCCGTTCATCTGCACGATCTGCGATTCGTGCAGCCGCTTGGTCGGTAGATGACGGGCGATCGCCGACACGGTCGCGCCCCAGGCGATGCCGATGCTCGCCTGGGGATCGAGCGTGGTCGACAGGACGTGCGCCGCGGTGCGCGCGGTGCGCTCGAGGCGCTCGGCGTCGGTGGAACGCGGCGGCGTGCTGACGACGTGCACGGTGATGCCGTAGCGCTCGGACAGACGCCGGGCGACGACGCTCGTGGCCTCCTGTGGCGAATGAACCGTGATCTCCACCAGGCCGATCTCGCGGGCGTGAGCGATCAGGCGCGAGACCGATGATCGCGACAGCTTCATCTCGGAGGCGATCTGCTCCATCGTCTGGTCCTGCACGTAGTAGAGCTGCGCGGCGTGCAGCGCGTCACGGGCTCGCGTCTCGGCATCGGTCTCGATGCTCACGTGTCCTCCTGATCATGAACATTCCTCCTGCACATTCGTGCAGGGCGCGGGCTACGATGCACGTATGTTCAGATCGTTTGCGCGTTCGTTCACCGGCGTTTCAGTGTAGATCCGTTCCACCGTGAAAAACGCGCGGCGAGACACTGCGAAGCCGCGGAAGGAAGAGCGATGACCGAGTCGAAGGCGACGATCCGTCCGAACATCCAGGCCCTGAAGGACCGCCCCCACGCGGACGTTCTCATCATCGGGGGTGGAATCAACGGCATCGCGACGTTCCGCGACCTCGCGCTGCAGGGCGTCGACGTCGCCCTCGTGGAACGCGACGACTACGTGAGCGGCGCGTCCTCGGCATCCAGCCACATGATCCACGGCGGTGTGCGGTATCTGGAGAACGGCGAGTTCCGCCTCGTGAAGGAGTCGGTGACCGAGCGCAACCGGCTCGTGCGCAACGCGCCCCACTTCGTGCGCCCGCTGCCCACGACGATTCCGATCCACCGCACCATCTCGGGCATCCTCACCGCGCCCTTCCGTCTGCTCGTCACGCACGGCCGCGGCAAGCCGAGCGAGCGCGGTGCGCTGCTGATCAAGCTCGGTCTCGTCATGTACGACACCTTCTCGCGCGACGGGGGTGCCGTCCCGCGCCACCGGTTCCACGGGCGTCGCCGCTCGCGCGAGCTGTTCCCCGACCTCGACGACCGGTTCCGCTACACCGCGACCTACTACGACGCCTCCATGCACGACCCCGAGCGCCTCGCGCTGGACGTGCTGCGCGACGGTACCCGGGAGGAGTCCGCGCGCGCCGCGAACTACGCGCCCGTCGTCGGCGCCGACGGGAAGGCGGTCATCATCCGCGATGCCGTCACCGGCGAGGAGTTCCCCTTCACCGCCGACGTCGTCGTCAACACGAGCGGCCCCTGGACCGACATCACCAATGACGCTCTGGGCACCCCCACCCGATTCATGGGCGGCACGAAGGGCTCGCACATCGTCCTCGAGAACGCGGAGCTGCTGGAGGCGACCCGCGGCAACGAGATCTTCTTCGAGGCGGCCGACGGCCGGATCGTGCTGATCTACCCGCTCAAGGGCCGCGTCATGGTCGGAACGACCGACATCGACGCCGACCCGTCGACGCCGACCGTCTGCACCGACGACGAGATCTCGTACTTCTTCGACCTCATCGCACAGGTCTTCCCGCACATCGCGGTCGACCGCTCGCAGATCGTCTACACGTTCTCGGGCATCCGCCCGCTGCCCCGGCACGACGACCTCGCGCCGGGCTTCGTGTCGCGCGACTACCGCATCGAGAAGGCGCGCCTGGGCGGTGCCGCCGGCGTTCCGGTGATGAGCCTGGTCGGCGGGAAGTGGACCACCTTCCGTGCCCTCGCCGAGCACCTGTCCACCGAGGTGCTCGCCGCGCTCGGGCGTCCGCGCCGGATCTCGACGCTCGATCTCGCCATCGGCGGCGGCGCCGGATACCCGCGCACCGACTCCGACCGCTCGCGCTGGCTCGAGGCCCATCGTGGAGCGCACAGCGCCGCGTTCGCCGATCGCATGCTGGAGCGCTACGGCACCTACGCGACCGAGATGCTCGGAACGCTGCCGGTCAACCAGCGCCCCCTCGAGCACGCCCCGGGCTACTCGGCGGAGGAGATCGCCTTCCTGGCCGAGCGTGAGGAGGTCGTCACGCTCATCGATCTGCTGCTGCGCCGCACGCACATCGCGTTCGTCGGCGGCGTGACCGCCGACACCCTCGCCGAGGTCGCGGAGGCGGCTGCCCCCGTGCTCGGGTGGGATGCCGATGCCATCCGAGCCCAGATCGACGACGCGGCCCGCGAGCTCCAGGAGCGGCACCGCATCGATGTGGAAACCTCCCACCTGGCGCCCTTGAGCGCATGAGAGGCAGGAGGAGCCGCTTCTAGAATCCGGCGCGGCCTGACGCCGGCATCCCCTTCAGGCCATCCTTCCCACCCGGCGGCGTCGCCGGGGGAACCTCTGCAGAAAGGTCAATGCTGACATGCACGACATCAATCTCGGGCTCTACTTCGTGTCAGAGCTCGTCGGGACGGCGATGCTGCTCCTGCTCGGCGGTGGCGTCGTCGCCAACGTCATCCTCGCCAAGTCGAAGGGCTTCGGCGGCGGGACGCTGATGATCAACTGGGGCTGGGGCCTCGCGGTGTTCGCGGGTGTGCTCGTCTCCTCCTACTCCGGTGCACAGCTGAACCCGGCCGTCTCCATCGCCCTGCTGATCGCCGGCAAGATCGGCGTCGCGCAGTTCTTCGTCGCGATCGCCGCGCAGCTGGTCGGCGCGTTCATCGGTGCGGTGCTCTGCTGGCTCGCCTACAAGCAGCACTTCGACGAGGAGCCGGACGCGGCCACCAAGCTCGGCGTCTTCTCCACCGGTCCCGCCATCCGCTCCTATGGCTGGAACCTGATCACCGAGGTCATCGGCACCTTCGTGCTCGTGTTCGTCATCTTCGCGTTCGCCGACTACGGCGACGTGCAGATCGGTGTTCCGGGTGCGCTCGGACCGCTCACCGCCGTGCCCGTCGCCCTCCTGGTGGTCGGCATCGGCGCCTCGCTCGGTGGCCCCACCGGCTACGCCATCAACCCGGCTCGTGACCTCGGACCCCGCATCGCCCACGCGATCCTCCCGATCAAGGGCAAGGGCTCCAGCGACTGGTCCTACGCCTGGGTGCCGGTCGTCGGCCCGCTGCTCGGTGGCACGATCGCCGCGCTCGCCGCTCCGGTGCTGCTGCACCTCGCGCACCTCTGATCCCGTTCCCGATCCTCACTACAGACACCTAGACAAGGACGTCCACTCATGAGCGACTACATCATCGCCCTCGACCAGGGCACCACCTCCAGCCGCGCGATCATCTTCGACAAGAAGGGCTCGATCATCTCCGTCGGCCAGAAGGAGCACGAGCAGATCATGCCGCGCGCCGGCTGGGTCGAGCACGACCCGATCGAGATCCGCGACAACATGCGCGAGGTCATCGGCATCGCGCTCGGTCGCGCGAACCTGACGCGGCACGACATCGCCGCGGTCGGCATCACGAACCAGCGCGAGACCGCCGTCGTGTGGGACAAGAACACCGGCATCCCGGTGTACAACGCGATCGTCTGGCAGGACACCCGCACGCAGCCCATCGTCGACCGGCTCGCGGGCGATGCGGGAGTCGAGCGGTACAAGGACATCGTGGGTCTGCCGCTCGCGACCTACTTCTCGGGCACCAAGATCGTCTGGATCCTCGAGAACGTCGAGGGTGCGCGCGAGAAGGCCGAAGCCGGTGATCTGATCTTCGGCACGACCGACACGTGGGTGCTCTGGAACCTCACGGGCGGCCCCGACGGCGGCGTGCACGCGACCGACGTCACGAACGCGTCGCGGACGCTGTTCATGGACCTGAAGACCCTCGAATGGCGCGACGACATCCTCGCCGACTTCGGTGTGCCGCGCTCGATGATGCCCGAGATCCGCTCCTCCAGCGAGGTCTACGGCGAGGCGCGCGACACGTCGCTCCTGCGCGAGACTCCGGTGGCCGGCATCCTCGGCGACCAGCAGGCGGCGACGTTCGGCCAGGCGGCGTTCGATGCCGGCGAGAGCAAGAACACCTACGGCACCGGCAACTTCCTCATCTTCCAGACCGGAACCGAGATCGTGAAGAGCGAGAACGGTCTGCTCACGACGGTCGGCTACAAGCTCGGCGACGGGCCCGCCCACTACGCGCTGGAGGGGTCGATCGCCGTCACCGGGTCGCTCATCCAGTGGCTGCGCGATCAGCTCGGCATCATCTCCTCCGCCCCCGAGGTGGAAGAGCTGGCCAAGAAGGTCGACGACAACGGCGGTGTCTACTTCGTGCCCGCCTTCTCGGGTCTGTTCGCACCGTACTGGCGTCCGGACGCCCGCGGTGCGATCGTCGGTCTCACCCGCTACGCGAACCGCAACCACATCGCCCGCGCTGCGCTGGAGGCCACCGCCTTCCAGACGCGCGAGGTGCTGGATGCCGTCAACGCGGACTCCGGTGTCGACCTCACCGAGCTCAAGGTCGACGGCGGCATGATCGCCAACGACACGCTGATGCAGTTCCAGGCCGACATCCTGGGCGTTCCGGTCGTGCGGCCGGTGGTCGCCGAGACCACCGCCCTCGGTGCGGCCTACGCGGCCGGTCTCGCGGTCGGGTTCTGGAACGACCTCGACGAGCTGCGGGCGAACTGGCAGGAAGACAAGCGCTGGACGCCGAACGACGACGTCGCCGAGCGCGAGCGTCAGCTGCGCCTGTGGAAGAAGGCCGTCACCAAGTCGATGGACTGGGTCGACGCCGACGTGAACTGATCTCGCTCAGCGCGATACCCGGATCGGGGTCGCAGACGGTCGCCTCTCGCGAGGCATGACGACCGTGTGCGACCCCGATCTCGCGTGCGTGGGCGGTCCCGTGGCGGCGGGAACACGGAGGATTACGTCGCGTTCCAGAGGTCGCGGTAGAAGCTCATGCGCCCGGCATCCGCGTCGATGCCGTAGCCGTCGAGCAGGGCGCGCTCCCAGCCCGGCCCGTAGTTCCATTCGGTGCTCATGGCGGCGACCGCGATGTCGGCCCACCGGTCGGCGACGCCGAGCGCCCCGAGGTCGACGTGTCCGCTCCAGCGCCCGTCGCCCCCGATGAGCGTGTTCGGGCAGCAGGCGTCGCCATGGCACACGACGAGCCGGTCGACGACGGGGCCCTCGGTGAGCGCGACGGGCAGGCGGATGCCGCGGCGGCGGGCCGCGGCGACGCGCGCCGGCACCGACCAGTCGAACGGACAGTCCGCGACCGGGAGGGCGTCGTGCAGGGCCCGCAACCCCGCGCCGACGGCGGCCACCGCGGTCGCCGGCTCGCCGACCCACCGCGGGTCGACCGCCGACAGGCCCGTGCGAGCCCGGCACCCGACGCGAGGCGTCGCACCGGGACCGGGACCGGAAAGTGCTCGCTCGGGATGCTCACAGCATCCATCCTGCCCCTCGCGCCCGCGGCGGCGTCCGTGGTGAGATGAACTGTGCCCACCTCTGTCGCCCGCCGTGTCGGCGTGCTCACCGCTCTCGACGACACCGACGGGCCGGCCCTCGCCCTCGGGGATGCCGCCGCGCGTCACGTCCGCCTGCGCCCCGACGGCCTGCAGCCCGCGCTCGGGGACGCGCCCGCCGGCTTCGTACCCTGGGGGCAGGTGCGCGCGGTGGTCGCTGACGTGCCCGCGACGTGGTGGCCGCATCCCGCCGTCGGCGACACCCTCGTGCCGCTGATCGAGGGCATCTTCGGCGGCTCGTCGGGAGAGATCTCCGAGACGCCGACCTTTCCCGTTCGGGTCACCACCGACGACGGGGCGGTCGTGGAGTGGCGAGCGACGCCGCACTACCTCTCCGGCTATCGGCGGCGGGATGCCGCGTTGGCCCGTCGCCTCGTCGATCACCTGGTCGCCGTGCCGGAGGCACGCGTGCTGCTCGCCCGTCCCGACGATCTGCTGGCGCGGCTGGGGGAGATCCTCCGAGCACACTGAGGCGGCATGTTGAGACCTAGTACCGCGTATGCTGGCACTCAGTAGCACGACCCGTCGCTGAGCGACGGGAGCAGTCCGGACTTCGAAGGAGAATCCATGGATATCGCCGGCGCATCCGCGCTCGTCACCGGCGGGGCCAGCGGCCTCGGCCTGGCCACCGCGAGACGCCTCGCCGATGCGGGCGCGCACGTCGTGATCGTCGACCTCCCCACCTCCGCCGGCACCGACCGGGCTGCGGAACTCGGCGGCTCCTTCGCGGCCGCCGACGTCACCGACCCGACGCAGATCGCTGCCGCCGTCGACGCCGCCGTGGCGCAGGCGCCGCTGCGGGTCGTCGTCAACTGCGCCGGTATCGCTCCGCCCGCCAAGGTGCTCGAGCGCGACGGGTCGCCGAGCGATCTCGCACACTTCGAGCGCATCGTGCGTGTCAACCTCGTGGGCACGTACAACGTCATCGCGCAGACCTCCGCCGCCATCGCGAAGACGGAGCCCACCGACGGCGGCGACCGCGGCGTCATCGTCAACACGGCCTCGGTGGCGGCCTTCGACGGTCAGATCGGCCAGCCCGCCTACTCCGCGAGCAAGGGCGGTGTGCACGCGATGACGCTGCCGATCGCCCGCGAGCTCGCGCGCTATGGCATCCGTGTGGTCACCATCGCCCCCGGGATCATGGAGACCCCGATGCTCGCCGGTCTCCCGGAGGCCGCGCAGCACAGTCTCGGTCAGCAGGTTCCCTACCCGGCCCGCCTCGGAAGGCCGGACGAATACGCGAGCCTGGTCGCCGAGATCGTGCGCAACGGCTACCTCAACGGTGAGACCATCCGCCTCGACGGCGCCATCCGGATGGCGCCGAAGTGACCGCCTCGATCATCCACACCCGCGACGGCGCGCTCGCCCGGCTCACGTTCAACCGGCCCGCGTCGCTGAACGCCATGGGCTTCGAGATGGGCAGGCTCTGGCGCGACCTCGCCCACGAGATCACCGCCGATCCGACGGTCGGCGCCATCGTGCTGGATGCCGCAGGCCCCGCCTTCTGCGCCGGCGGCGACGTCGTCGAGATGGCGGCCTCCGGGTCGAGCGGCGACGACATCACAGCGATGGCACGCGTGATCCACGACGGCATCCTCACGTTCGTCGACTCCGACATTCCGATCGTCGCGGCGGTGCAGGGCGCCGTCGCGGGTGGGGGACTCGGTCTGATGCTCACGGCCGACTACGTTGTCGCAGGGCCCCGGGCGCGCTTCGTGAGCAAGTACGCCAATATCGGCCTCACCCCCGATCTCGGCGTCTCGACGCTGCTTCCGGCGGCGGTGGGGCAGACCCGCGCGCTGCGGATGCTGCTCGATGACCTCACCATCGACGCGGCCACCGCGCTCGAGTGGGGTCTGGTCACCGAGATCGCCGACGACCCGGGTGCACGTGCCGCCGAGCTGGCCCGATTCTGGCTCGACGGCGCGACCGCGGCCTTCGGTCAGGCCAAGCGCCTCGTCCGCGCCGGCGCGCGTCGCGCCTTCGCCGACAACCTCGACGACGAAGCCCGCACGATCGGCGCCAGCTTCGACACCCCGCAGGCGAAGGCCCGGGTCGCGGCGTTCGCCGCGGCATCCACCTCGCCCACCTCTGAGAAGGGACGCGCATGACTCTCGCCGGAAAGACCATCCTCATGTCGGGCGGCAGCCGTGGCATCGGCCTCGCGATCGCTCTGCGGGCGGCCCGCGACGGCGCCAACATCGCCCTCATGGCCAAGACCGACACCCCGCACCCCAAGCTCGCCGGCACCGTGCACAGCGCCGCGGCCGAGATCGAGGCGGCTGGCGGTCGGGCTCTGCCGATCGTCGGCGACGTGCGCAACGACGACGACATCACCGCTGCGGTGCTGAAGACCCACGGCGAGTTCGGGGGCATCGACATCGTCGTCAACAACGCCTCGGTGATCGACCTGTCCGGCTCGCTCGAGCTCGCCGCGAAGAAGTACGACCTCATGCAGGACGTCAACGTGCGCGGCACGTTCATGCTCAGCCGTGCCGCCGTGCCGATTCTGAAGGATGCCGAGAACCCGCACATCCTCTCGCTGTCGCCGCCCCTGAACATCACGCCGCGCTGGCTGGGTGCGCACACCGGCTACACCCTCGCCAAGTACGGCATGACGATGGCGACGCTGGGGATGGCTGCGGAGTTCGCGAAGGACGGCATCGCCGCAAATACCCTGTGGCCCGAGACGACGATCGCCACGGCCGCCGTGCAGTTCGCCCTCGGCGGCGACCGGATGATGAAGGTCAGTCGCACCCCCGAGGTCTACGCCGACGCGGCGTACGAAGTGCTCACGCGTCCGGCGCGCGAGTACACCGGTCAGACACTCATCGTCGAGCAGGTGCTGCGCGATGCCGGGGTGACGGACTTCTCCCGCTATGCCGCGACACCCGGCACGCCCGACCACGAGCTGTTCCCCGACATCTTCCTCTGAGCCCTGCGTTTCGACTCGTCGCTGCGCTCCTCGCTCAACGACCGGAGGTGTGACACCCGGTCGTTGAGCGAGCCGAGCGAGTCGAAACGCGGTGTCAGATCAGCCCGAGACGCGTCAGCGCGTTGCTGACGCCGTCCTCCAGCACGCCGGTGGTGACGAGGTCGGCCATCGCCTGCAGTTCGGGATCGGCACCGCCCATCGCGACCGACGTGCCGACGACCTCGAACATCTCGACGTCGTTCCAGCTGTCGCCGATGCCGATGGCGTCGGCGGCATCCATCCCCAGCACGGCGAGCACCTCGGTGATCGCCGCGCCCTTGTTGACGCCCTGCTGGCAGATCTCGCCGTTCGAGCCGCCGGGCAGCGGGATGGAACCGGGGATCACGTGGAACTGCGGCCCCAGCTCGTCGGCGGCGCGGGTGAGCGTGTCGCTGGCCGTGCTGAGGAAGGTCGCCTTGACCACGGCATCGAGGTCGACCTCGTCCAGCGGCCGGTAGTGGTTGAGGAGGGCGACATCCTCCGAGGCGGCGGCCGCCGCGCGTTCGTCGACCGGGGGGTGGGTTCGCACGAAGCGGCGGGCATGATCGAGCACGCCGGGGCTGACGTAGACGGTGCCGTCGGTCTGCAGGAAGTAGTGCGCACCGTGCTCTTCGAAGTACGCGATCATCCGGTCGACGAGGGGGCGCGGCATGAGGTGCGCGACGATCTGCTCGTCGCCGCGGACGGCGAAGGCGCCGCCGTTGGTGATGGCGCCGTCGACGGAGATGGTGCGCACCTTCGGGTTGATGTCGCCGGCCGAGCGACCCGTGCACAGGTACACCAGGTGACCGTTCGCGCGCGCGGCGGCGATCGCGACCGGCGTCGAGGCCGACATTTGGGCCCCGTGTTCGAGGATCGTCCCGTCGATGTCGATGAAGATGATGCGGCGGCGGGACGGGGATATCGACGAGGAGCTCACGGCATCCATTCTCCCCGGTGCGCCTGAACGTCCGGTGTCGCGACCGTCGCCGGCCCGAACCTCAGTGCTTCGGCCCGGCGACGAGCAGGATGCCGCCGAGCCCGATCATCATTCCGCCCCCGGTCGCGCTCAGCCGCTCGATGCGCTTCGGTGAGCGCGCGAACCACACGCGCGCCGCCGCGGCGGCGAGCACCCACATCGAATCGGACACGACCGCGAGCACCGCGAACACCAGGCCGAGCTCGAGGAGCTGCAGCGGCACCGCGCCGGCCTTCAGATCGACGAACTGCGGCAGCACCGCGACGAAGAAGGCGAGCGTCTTCGGATTGGTGACACCCACGACGAAGCCCTGCCAGAGCTGACGGGCGTGCCCGCGCGGCAGCCCGGTCAGATCGGGTGCCGCCGCGGCGCTCTTGCGGTGGCGGATCGCCTGGATGCCGAGGTAGACGAGGTACAGCGAGCCGACGACCTTGAGGATCGTGAACAGCACGATCGACTGCGCTACGAGGCCCCCGACCCCGACCGCGACGAGTGCGACGATCGGGATGAGCGCGAGGCTCACTCCGGCGACGCTCAGCAGTCCGCCGGTGCGCCCGAGCGCGAGGGTACGTCCGACCGAGAACAGCACCGCCGGGCCGGGGATGAGAATCAGCACCAGCGCCGTCAGCGTGAACGCGAGCAGGTTCTCCCAGGGCACCATGGCGTCAGTCTAGGGGCGCGGTGCGCCCCCTCCTCGCCCACGCCTCTCGCCCAGAGCGGCTACGGTGGCAGCGATGGCTCCCTCCGTAGACCTGCGCTCCGCACTCCGCGACCGTCCCCTCGTGCTCGACGGCGGTCTCGGCACGCTGCTCGAGTCGCGCGGCAATGACCTGAGCGGTCACCTGTGGTCGGCGCGGCTGCTGCGCGACGACCCCGACGAGGTCCGTGCCGCCCACGCCGAGTTCGTCGATGCCGGCGCGGACGTGCTCGTCACGTCCTCGTATCAGCTCGCCTACGGCATCGGCATGGACGACGACGAGGTCGACGACCTGCTGCGCCGCAGCGTCGCGCTCGCGAAGGGCGCGGGCGATGCGTTCGTCGCGGCATCAGTGGGCCCGTTCGGGGCCGTCCGTGCCGACGGCAGCGAGTACACCGGTGCGTACGACGTCGACGTCGAGACGCTGCGCACCTTCCACCGCCGCCGGCTGGAGGTGCTGGCCGATGCCGGGGCCGACGCCCTCGCCATCGAGACGATTCCGAGCCGACTCGAGGTGCAGGCGCTCACCGCCGAGCTCGACCGTCTCGGCCGCCCCGATCTGCCGGTGTGGATCAGCCTCTCCGCAGCCAGCAGTGGCTTCGTGGGGGCGGATCTCGCCGCCGCGCTCGCCGACGCGGCCGAGGTCGCCGGTGTCGTCGCGGTGGGCGTCAACTGCTGCCCGCCCGAGGCGGTGTCACCCGCCCTCGCGGCTGTGCCATCGGGCGTTGCCGGCATCGCCTATCCGAACTCCGGTGAGCGCTGGGATGCCGAGGCCCGCACCTGGGTGGGCGAGGGGGGTGTGCCGACCGCGCTGGCGAGCGCGTGGATCGCGACCGGTGCCCGACTCGTCGGCGGTTGCTGCCGCACGACTCCGGCGCATATCGCGGCGCTGGCGGCGTCGCTGCGCTGACGACCACCGCGCTGCGTCCGGCGCCTCGGGTCAGACCAGGCCGTTACGGAGGAACGCGAGGGAAAGGCCGTCCTCGTCGATCGCGGCGGTGACCTGATCGGCGAGCGCTTTCACGCCGTCGACCGCATTACCCATCGCGACGGCGGTGCCGACCGCGGCGAACATCTCGACGTCGTTCCAGTTGTCGCCGATGCCGACCGCATCGCGTGCGTCGAGGTCGAGCTCGGCGAGCAGCGAGCGGATCGCGGCTCCCTTGTGCACGCCGCGGGGCGCGATCTCGCCCGAGGCCGCGAACGCGACCGGAATGGTGCCCCCGACGACCTCGAAGTCATCCGCCAGCTCGGTCAGCGCGCGCGCCGCGGCATCCTCGTCGTCGGTCACGAACACGAGCTTCGCGAGGAGCGTCGGATCGATCTCGTGCGGCTCGCGGAAGACCTTGCCGGGAAGGCCGGCGGCCCCGAACCTCTCGGCGAAGAGCGCGGACAGCTCCGCCGAGCCGAACAGCTGGTCGTACGACTGGAAGTATCCGTGCAGGTCGTTGTCGACCAGATAGCGCTGCAAGCGCGCGACCTCGTCGGGGGTGAACAGGGTGGCGGACACGATCCGCCCGCCGAGGCTGGCGAACGCGCCGCCGTTGGTCACGGCGCCGTCGAAGCCGATGTCCATGAGCTCGTCGTGCAGTTCCGCCGTGCCGCGCCCCGTGCTCAGGAACACCAGGTGTCCCCGAGCACGGGCGGCGCGGATCGCCTCCACCGCGGTGGGCGGGATGTGCCGGCCGCCGTGCATGATCGTCCCGTCGACGTCCAGGAAGATCGCACGTGTCCGGGCGGAGCCGACCGTCGCGGAGGAGGGGCGGGTCATACGGTCAAGGCTCCGCCGTTGGTGCGGATCACGTCGGCGTACCAGTGGAAGGACTTCTTCTTGTAGCGATCGAGGGTGCCCGACCCGTCGTCGTTGCGGTCGACGTAGATGAAGCCGTATCGCTTGCTGAGCTGGGCGGTGGATGCCGAGACCAGGTCGATGCATCCCCAGGAGGTGTAGCCCAGCACGTTCACGCCGTCGGCGATCGCCTCCCCGACCTGCACGAGGTGGTCGTTCAGATACGCGATCCGGTAGTCGTCGACGACCGTCTTCACGCCGTCGATCTCGACGAGCTCATCCTTCGCGCCCAGGCCGTTCTCCACGATGAACAGCGGCTTCTGCCACCGGTCCCAGAACTGGTTCAGCACCAGGCGCAGGCCGACCGGGTCGATCTGCCAGCCCCACTCGCTCGCCTCCAGCGTCGGGTTCGGCACGCCGCCCATGATGTTGCCCTCGCCCGTCACCTTCTTCGCGGGGTCGGCCGTGGCGGCGACGGACATGTAGTAGCTGAATGAGACGAAGTCGACGGTGTTCTGCAGATCCTCGCGATCCTGCTCCGTGATCTCGAGCTCGATGCCCTTCTCGCGAAGAGTCCGCAGGAAGTACCCGGGGTAGGCGCCGCGGGTGTGCACGTCGCCGTAGACCAGGTTGGAGTGATCGAAGGCCATGACCTCCCGTGCGTCGGCCGGTGAGGGCGTCAGCGGGTAGACCGGCATCGACAGCACCATGCACCCGATCTGGGCGTTCGGGGCGACCTCCCGTGCGATCCGGGTGGCCCGCGCCGAGGCGACGAGCTCGTGATGCATGGCCTGGTAGAGGGTCTGTGCGCTGAGCTGATCCTTCGGGGTGTTGATGCCGCCCGACATGAACGGCGCGTGCAGCAGCGAGTTGATCTCGTTGAAGGTCAGCCAGTACTTCACCCGGGCGCCGAAACGCTCGAAGAGGGTACGGGCGTAGCGCTCGTAGAAGCCGATGAGCCGGCGGTCGGTCCATCCGTCGTAGGTCTCGGCGAGATGCAGCGGCGTCTCGTAGTGCGAGATCGTGACGAGCGGCTCGATGCCGTGCTTCTCGAGCTCGTCGAGCAGGCGGTCGTAGAACGCCAGACCCTCCTCGTTGGGCTCCGTTTCGTCGCCCTTCGGGAAGATGCGGCTCCATGCGATCGAGAACCGGTACGTCGTGAAGCCCATCTCCGCGAACAGTGCGATGTCTTCGGCGTAGCGGTGATAGTGGTCGATGCCGACCAGCTTGAGGTTGTCGTCGGTGGGGCCCGCGGTGCGCGGGCCGACGATGCCGTGGGGCATGACGTCCTGGACCGACAGGCCCTTGCCCCCCTCGCGGTAGGCGCCCTCCAGCTGGTTGGCGGCGGTGGCACCGCCCCAGAGGAAACCCTCGGGGAAGGCGGGTGTGGTGGTGCTCATGATGATTCTCCTTGTGTCCGCGGTCACTTCGTCGCGGCGACCGAGTCGACCGACACGGCGGTGAACAGGGGCTCACCGTGGGCGATCGGGCCGGACGCGGCATCTGCGATGGCGGGGTACAGGTCGGGGTTGGTCACGATGACGGGGGTGGTGAGGTCGTAGCCGGCCTTCTCGATGGCGTCACCGTCGAACTCGACGAGCAGATCGCCGGCGGCTACCTGCTGTCCGGCGGCCACCTTCACGGAGAAGTGGGCGCCGCCGAGCTTCACGGTGTCCAGGCCGATGTGGATCAGCACCTCGGTGCCGTCGGCGTGACGCAGACCGAACGCGTGACCGGTCGGGAAGGCGGCGACGACGGTGCCGGCGAACGGCGCGTAGACGGCGCCGGAGCGCGGCTGGATCGCGACGCCCTGGCCGAGCGCGCCGTCGGCGAAGGCTGCATCGGCCACCTCGTTCAGCGCGATGACGGTGCCGTCGACGGGGGCGAGCACCGTGACGTCGTTCGCGGCGACCGGGACGGCGGCCGGTGCGGCGTCGTCGGCGGGCTCCTTGAATCCGACGATCACGACGAGCGCGAACGGCAGCACGATCGCGACGAGCAGGCCGAGACCGAGCATCACCATGTTGCCGTTGCCGAGCAGGGCGGTGATGGCGAGACCGGAGGGGACGACGAACGCCTTGGAGAAGACACCGCCCAGCGCGATGATCGCGCCGCCGAGGGCGCCGCCGGCGACGCCGAAGGCGAACGGCCGCTTGAGGGGCAGGTTGATGCCGTAGATCGCGGGCTCGGTGATGCCGGCGAGGAAGCCGGAGAGCGTCGCGGGAGCGGCGAGGGACTTGAGGTTCTTGTTGCGGGCGCGCACCCAGACGCCGGCGACGGCTCCCGCCTGGGCGAGCACGGCGGCGAACACGGGGCCGAGCAGGAGGATCTGTCCGGTCGTCTGGAACTCGACCTGGAAGACCGGTACGAGGCCCCAGTGCAGACCGAAGATGACGAAGACCTGCCAGAGGCCGCCCATGATCGCGCCGCCGGCCCAGGGCGCGACGTCCCAGACCCAGCTGACCGCGCCGCCGACGCCGCGCGAGAGCAGGTCGGAGATGGGGCCGATGACGACGAAGACGAGGGGAACCGCGATGAGCACGACGATCATCGGCGTGACGAAGCGGCGGATCGCGCCCGGCAGCTTCGCGTAGAGGAGCTTCTCGGCGTGGCTCTGCAGCCACACGATGATGATGATCGGGATGACGCTGGAGACGTAGCTGACCATCGTGAAGGGGATGCCGAAGAACGTGAGGCCCGGGGCACCGTTCGCGGCGACGATCGTCGGGTAGACCAGCGCGCCGGCGATGGCGAGCGAGGTCCATTCGTTCGCCTTGAAGTAGCGGGCGGCGGTGATGGAAAGGACCATCGGCAGGAAGTTGATGAAGGCGTCCGACAGCGCGTAGAGCACGACATAGGTCGACGAGGTGGCGTCGATCCATCCGAAGGTCGCCGCCGCCGACAGGAACGCCTTGAGCAGGCCGGTGCCCGCCAGCGTCCACAGTGCAGGCGTGAAGATCGCGGAGATCATCGAGATGAAGCGGTTGAACAGGTTGCCCTTCGGGCCCTCGGCCGGAGCGCTGTCCTGGCCGCCGCCGACGCGGGAGATCTTGCCGATCTCCGCGAACACCTCGGGCACGTCGTTGCCGATGACCACCTGGTACTGGCCGCCGGCCTGGGCGACCGTGATGACGCCCGGAACCGCCTTGACCGTTGCGGCATCCGCCTTGCTCTCGTCCTTGAGGACGAAGCGCAGACGCGTCGCGCAATGCACGAGCGAGGTGACGTTGTCTTCGCCGCCGACGCCGGCGAGGACGCCGGCCGCGGTCTTTGCGTAATCCGCCATCGGATTCGCCTTTCCTTGTGTGTGAAGGGATGCCGGGCACCTCTGCCCGGGCAACAAAAAAACCTGGACTCGATGAAAGCCGAAGCAATCGGTGAGTCCAGGTTTCGCCCGCTTGCGCGGTAACGATCCAGGGATCTGCGATCAAGTTACCACAGGGTCGGGATCTGCGCCAGGGGCGACCTGAGCGCGCAGGCGTTCGACGTGGACGATGAGATACAGCAGCTCCTCGTCGGTGAGATCCGACCCGGTCGCGCCGTGCACGTAGGCCTTCACATGCTCGGCGATCTCGTACGAGCGCGGGTAGCTGTGCTTGGCGAACTCGAAGAACGATGTATCGCCGCTGGCCAGCATCGTGCGGCTCACGAGACGCTGCAGCAGGAACTGCACATGCAGGATGAAACGCGCGTAGTCGGGACCGTCGACGTCCAGGCGCACACCGAGCGACTGCTCGACGACCTCCACGACGTGCTGCACCCGGCGAAACAGCAGCGCGGCCGTGCCGTTCGGCTCGTCGCGAGTGGCATTGAGCAGATGCATCGTGAGGAACACGGCCTCTTCGGCGGGCAGTTCGCGCTCGAGGCTCGTGGCGATGGAGGTGGCCATGTGCTCGGCAGCCCCGAACTCGTGCGGGTGGAGCACGCGCAGCTCGGGCATGGATGCCGTCGTGATCCGCATGCCCTTGTCGAGGCGCTCGATCACGTAGGCGACGTGGTCGATCACGGCAATGGTGAACCGTCGCCCGAGGTCGCGTCCGAGTCGGCGCTCGGCCTCGTCGACCGCCCGCGTGGCCGCCTCGACGATCGGATACGGCACGTCGGCCAGCAGACGCCGTTCGCGCTCGCCGTCGGCGCCGTTGTCGAGGATGAACGTCTTCTCGACCTTGGCCGGATCGAGGACGTCATCGGGCTTGAGCCCGAACGCGAGGCCGCGTCCCATGAGAACCCGCTCGCGCCCCGACTCGTCGATGGCGATCACGACGTTGTTGTTGAGCACCTTGTGCACCGGGACGGCGTGCGACGCGGGGGTGCGCCGAGCGGATGCCGCAGCGTCGGGGGTGCTCATGCTGAGAAGTCTAGAAGCCGCCCGAGGGAGGACTCCGTCGATTTCGTCGTTGTAAAGGTTTCATTACGTACTGAAAGTTCGAAAGATTTAACCCCTACTGTGTGGGTATCTCGCCGGTCCTGCTCCTCGCCGGTGAGGCGCAGCACCTCACCCGTCCCGCAACCCGCAATGAGGAAACCATGAAGAAGAGGCTCTTGGCTGCAGCGGCCACGGTGGTCGCCGCCGCCCTCGCCCTGTCCGCGTGCAGCGCGACATCGTCCGATTCCGGCGCTGATCAGAAGAAGGAGATCCGCGTCGCCTCCACCGATCCGCAGTTGATCATTCCCGGACGTCAATCCGTGGCGTACGACGTGAACATGGCGGTCTGGTCCCCGCTGGCGTTCCTGAACTCCGACGGATCACTCGACTACGTCCAGGCGCAGTCGATCGAGTCGCCGGACGCGACGACCTGGACCGTGAAGCTCCGTGACGGCTGGACCTTCCAGGACGGCACGCCGGTCACCGCGCAGAGCTACGTGGACTCGTGGAATGCGGTCGCGTACGGCCCGAACGCCTTCGAGAACTCGGGCCAGCTGGCCAACATCGTCGGCTACGCCGACCTCAACCCGAAGTCCGGGACGCCGGCCACCGACAAGATGTCGGGCCTGAAGGTCGTCGACACCGATACCTTCACCGTCACGCTGATCGGGCCCGACAGCCAGTTCCCCCTCCAGGTGACGCAGGCGCAGACCGCGATGTATCCGATGCCCGCATCCGCGTTCACGGACTTCACGGCCTACAACAAGCATCCCGTCGGCAACGGCCCGTTCCAGTTCGCGCAGGACTACGTCGAGAACGAGCCGATCGTGCTCGACACGTACTCGGGGTACAAGGGCGACAAGCCCACCATCGATCGCATCACCTTCGTCCCCTACACCGACAGCGAGACGGCGTACACCGATGTCCTCGCCGGCAACCTGGATGTGGCCGGGGTCCCGGCGTCCAAGCTCACGCAGGCCTCGACGGACTTCGGACAGCGTCTCTACTCGTTCGCTGCGCCCGGCATCTCCTTCCTCGGTCTGCCGCTGTGGAACGCCGCCTATCAGGACGTGCGCGTACGCCAGGCCATCTCGATGGCGATCGACCGGCAGGCGATCATCGATGTGATCTACGGCGGCACCTACGATCCCGCGACGGCGTGGACGCCCGCGATCGAGCCCGGCACGCCGACCGGCATCTGCGGTCAGTACTGCACGTTCGATCCCACGGCGGCCAAGGCGCTGCTCGCGCAGGCCGGCGGCTTCAGCGGCCCCATGGAGATCTACTACCCGGGAGGCAGCGGTCTCGACCCGCTGTACCAGGCGATCGCGAACCAGCTGCGACAGAACCTCGGCATCGATGCGACCGCGAAGCCCAGCGCTGACTGGGCGGAGTTCCTGCAGAACCGCAACGACCAGAACATCACCGGTCCCTTCTTCTCGCGCTGGGGCGCCCTCTACCCCAGCCAGCAGGCGACGCTGCGCGTGTTCTTCATCAAGGGCGGCGGCTGCAACAACTGCATCCCGTGGTACAGCGACGAGGTGGCCTCCGCGATGACGGCGGCCGACGGCGACCTGTCGACGGACGGATCCGCGTACGCCTCGGTGCAGCAGATCATCCAGAAGAACTTCCCTGCAGTGCCGCTGTTCTTCGAGAAGTACTCGTACGTCACCTCTCCGCGAGTCGCCGAACTCGTGACATCTCCGGTAGGCAACCCCACCTACCGATCGATCGTCCTCTCGAAGTGACGATCGGGGTGCGGAGCGTCCACCCCCCCGCCGGACGCTCCGCACCCGCCCCTGACCCCGCCGACCGTGCAGGAGAGCACGTCATGCCCTTCCCCTCCCTCGCCGACCTCGCCACGAGCGGTGTGCCGGCCGATGGCTTTCCCACCGTCGACGAGCTGCGCGACGACCTGATGGAGCTCAGTCGCGCTCACCCCGATCGCATCACGGCATCCGTCATCGGACGATCCCGGCTCGGCGATCCGATCCACCTCTTCACGATCGTCGGCGGGGAGCGCAGCGTGGTGGTGGCAGCGGGCGTGCATCCGAACGAACCGATCGGCTTTCGCACTGTCCAGCACCTGGCACGCGTGCTGATCGCCGACCCCGATACGTTCGGATTCGACGCGACCTGGCACCTCGTTCCCTGCATCGACCCCGACGGCACCCGGCTGAACGAAGGATGGTTCGCGGCGCCGCTGCGTCGCGACGACTACTATCGCGGCTTCTACCGCCCGGCCCCCGACGAGCAGGTCGAGTGGTCGTTTCCGTTCTCGTACCGCGGGTTCGGCTTCGACGCGCCGATCCCGGAGACGTCGGCACTGATGGAGCTGTTCGATCGCGTGCGTCCGGACGTCTTCGTCGGACTGCACAATGGCGAGTTCGGCGGCGTGTACTTCTACACGAACGAGGCCGACGCCGTGCTCGCCCGTGAACTCAGCGCCATCCCGGCGCGTTTCGGGCTTCCCCTCGACGTCGGCGAGCCCGAGATCGCCGGGCTCGACCTGCTCGCCGATGCGGTGTTCCGAGCTCCGCTCACCCGCGAGCAGATCGACCGGCGCATCGCTCTCGGACTCGCCGAACCGCGCGCGGGTGGCGCGGGCACCGCGGATTACCTGGAGAGATTCGGTACGACGACGATGATCGCCGAACTGCCGTACTGGTGTCATCCGGATGCCGCCGACACGACCGACACCGGCACCTCATACCGAGCGGTGCTCACCGCGAAGGCCGCCGCGCTGGAGGAGTTGCACGACGTGATGACCGGCATCCTGGACGGCGTGCGCGGCGACATGACGATCGACTCGCCGTTCCGCCGCGCGAGCGAGGCGTTCGCTCCGGGGATGGGCAGCGTCGCCGCGGCCGAGCGGGTGCGCATCGCCAGCCCCGAGACCGACCGGCCGGCCACGGTGGCCGAGGTGTTCGGCAACGCGGAGGTGGTGCGCACCTTCCGGCTGCGCTTCGGCGGCATCCTGCGGCGAGCGCTGGCTGCAGAGGTGCACGCTGGCACGGCGTCGCCGTCGGTACGCGCGGCGCTCACCGCCCTCACGGCGCGCTGGGAGGACTGGCTTGCGGCCGACCCGCACGCGCAGCTCGCCCCCGCGCCGCTGAACGCCCTCGTCGGCGTGCAGCTGGCCGCTCTCTTCGCCACCGTGCGCCGACGCGTCGCCGAGGACGCCGAGTGATCGCCGCGCGCCGCGTCGGTGGGCGCCTGCTCGAGTTCCTGATCGTCGTCGTGGGGGTGACCTTCATCATCTACGCGACCGTCTGGGCGCTGCCGGGCGATCCGATCGCGGCGCTGGGGGGAGACCGGCCGCTGCCGGCCAACGTCGTGGCGCAGCTTCGCGAGCAGTTTCACCTAGACGAGCCCCTCTGGCAGCAGTACCTCCGCTACCTCGGCGGACTGTTCACCGGGAACCTCGGCACGACCTTCAGCGGCGTGCCGGTCGCCGACCGCATGGCGTCGCGGTGGCCCGTGACGATCACGCTCGCCCTCACCGCTTGGGTGATCGAGGTCGTCCTCGGTGTCGCGTTGGGGCTGATCTCGGGCCTGCGCCGCGACGGCGCCATCGACCGCACGGTGCTGTTCGGCACCATCCTCGCCACCTCGGTCCCCGTCTTCGTGGTCGCCGTCAGCGCGCAGCTCGTCTTCGGTCTGCAGCTGGGCTGGTTTCCCATCGCGGGAACGGATGCCGGGTGGCCGGTGTCGTACCTGCTCCCGGCTTTCGTCATCGCCCTGTTCGGCCTGGCCTCCATCACCCGTCTGATGCGCGGCAGTGTCGTCGACTCGATGGAGTCCGACTTCGTCCGGACCCTGCGCGCGAAAGGCATGCCGCGCCGCCGCATTGTCGGCCTCCACGTCATGCGCAACTCCGTGGCGCCGGTGCTCACCTTCGTGGCGATCGACCTCGGGTTCCTCCTCGGCGGCGCCGTCGTCGTGGAGGGCATCTTCAACCTGCCCGGCATCGGACAGCTGCTCTTCGGAGCCATCCGCACGCACGAAGGGCCGACGATCGTCGGGGTCGGGACGACGCTGATCCTGATCTTCCTGGTGCTGAACGTGCTCGTCGATCTGCTCAACTCGCTGCTGGACCCCCGGAGTCGTCATGACTGAGACCGCTGTCGTCGCCCTCGAGCACATCACCGTCAGCAGAGGTGTCTGGGCGAGTCTGCGCCGGCGCGTCCTGTTCTGGCTGAGCGTCGTGATCCTCGCCGCACTCGCCGTGATCTCGCTTCTTCCGGCATCCATCGGTGGGCTGTTCGGCCAGCCCGACCCGCGCGCCTGCAACCTGCGTGACAGTGCCAAGCCGCCGAGCTCCGCGCACGTGTTCGGCACCGACCTGCAGGGGTGCGACGTCTACGCGAACGTCATCCACGGTACGCGGACATCGCTGTTCATCGGCCTCACCGCCACGGTGATCGCGCTTCTGGTCGCCGTGGTCGTCGGCACTCTGGCGGCGTACTACGGGGGCATCGCCGACACGATCATCTCCCGGCTGACCGACGTGTTCCTCGGTTTCCCGTTCATCCTCGGGGCCATCATCGTCCTCAACAGCGTGGGAGAGCGCACCCCTGTGATCGTGGCCGTCGTGCTGGCCGCGTTCAGCTGGCCGACCCTCGCCCGGCTCGTCCGCACGTCCGTGCGCACCGTTCGTCGCATGGACTACGTCAGCGCGGCGCGCGCGATGGGCATCTCTCACGCACGGACCCTCTTCACCCACGTCGTGCCGAACGCGCTCGGCCCGGTGCTCGCGATCACCTCGACGATGGTCGGCAGCATCATCGTCGCCGAGTCGACGCTGACCTTCCTCGGGGTGGGTCTGCGGGCCCCGTCGATCTCGTGGGGACTGCAGATGGCGAATGCCCAGTCGTACTTCGGCACCTCACCGCACATGCTCTTCTTCCCCGCCCTCTTCCTCAGCGTGACGGTGTTCGCGCTCATCACCCTCGGCGACATCCTCCGCGATGCGCTCGACCCGAAAGGACGTCGTCTGTGAACGTCACCGCCTCCGCCCCCGAGGACGCCGCCGCACCGCGCGCGAGCGCGCGACGCCGCGCCGTCGAGGATGCCGCACGGTACGCCGCCCGCTGGTTCGCCTTCGCCGGAGCGCAGCGGCAGGTTCCCGGCATCCAAGCGGCGATCCGTCTGGGCGGCGAGCTCGTGCTCGACTTCGCGTGGGGAGTCGCCGACGCCGCGACCGGTGCTGCGCTGACCGGAGAGCACCTGTTCCGCATCGCGTCCCATTCGAAGACCTTCACGGCCACCGCCGTGCTGCAGCTGGCCGACCGCGGCGACCTCCGTCTGGACGACACGATCGCCGGCTGGATTCCCGAGCTCGTCGACACCGAGCTGGCGTCCGTGACGCTGAGGGAACTGCTCGCTCACCAGGGCGGCGTGGTGCGCGACGGACGCGATGCCGACTACTGGCAGCGCGGGGGGCCCTTCCCCGATCGAGCGCGACTCGTGGAGATCTGCCGCGCGGAGGGACGCGTGTTCGCCCGCAACGAGTTCTTCAAGTACTCCAACATCGCCTACGGGCTGCTCGGTCTTGTGGTCGAGGCGGCATCCGGCGTCGATTACGACGAGTTCACCCGTGCGCACATCTGCGCTCCGCTCGGGCTCGAGCGGTCGGGTTCGGAATGGCAGGCCGCCCGCGAAGCGGAGTATGCCGCGGGTCACACCGCCCGTCTCGCAGACGGCGAGCGTCGCGTCATCGGTCACGTCGACACGCGGGCGCTCGCCGCGGCGACGGGATGGTTCTCCACCGCCGCCGAGACGACGGCCTACCTCAGCGCCCACCGCCTCGGTGACGAACGTCTCGTCTCCGACGACGCCAAGCGGCAGGCTCAGCACCCGCACTCGCGCATCGACATCGGCGGCGCGTTGCGCGACTACGGGCTGGGATTCGAACTGCACACCCTCGGCGGGCGGCGCCTGGTCGGCCACAGTGGCGGGTATCCCGGACACATCACGCGCACCTGGCTCGACCCGGACGAGGGTGTCTCCGTCAGCGTGTTCACGAATGCCATCGACGGACCCGCGGATCTTCTCGCCACCGGAGCGATGGCGCTGATCCACCTCGCGCTCAGCCACGCCGACGACGAAGAGCGGGCGGAGCTGCCGGAGGAACGGTTCGCGAGCCTCTGGAGCGTGCTGGACATCGCGCACCTCGGCGGTGCGACGTTTGCGCTGCACCCCGTCGCCGACGAGCCGACACGCGGCGCCGAACGCGTCGAGATCGCCGCCGACGGGACGCTCCACCAGTCCCGGCGTGACGGCTTCGGCGCCACCGGCGAACCCGTCGAGGTGGCGCGAGCGGCCGACGGTGCGGTGGAATCGATCTCGTGGAGCGGCATGACCATGTGGCCTCATGCCGTGTTCACTGAGGCCATGGCGCTTCCCGATCCGGGGGCAGTGTTGGAGAGGATGTCGCTGTGAGCGAGGAGATCGACCGACCATCGGAGCCGTTGAGCGAGGAGGCGCGTACGTTCGTCGAGGACTTCGCCTTCTCCTGGGGAGCCGCCGGCAACCCCCGGATGGACGGGCGGGTGCTCGGCCTGCTGCTGATCGTCGACCGGCCGTTCCTGTCGTCCGCTCAGATCGCCGACCTGCTCGGGGCGAGCGCAGGCGCGGTGTCCATGTCCACGCGGGCCCTCGTGAGCCTCGGCTTCTTGAAGCCGCACTCGCTGCCCGGTGACCGCAACCGCTACTTCCGCGTGGAGGAGGACGTCTGGGGCAGCTTCCTCGCCGGGGAGCGCGACTATGCGCGCCGGGTGACATCGACGATCGAGTACGGTCTCGACATCCTGCCGGACGACGCCTCCGGCCCCCGCACCCGGTTGCAGAACGCGCGACGGTACATGATCTGGCTCATGGGCTATCACCGCAAGATGCTCGCCGACTGGCAGGCGTATCGTGACGCCGACATCGACGAGGACGTCGCGCCGTGACGCCGCTGCTCGATGTCCGCGATCTCACCGTCGACTTCGTCGTCGGCGGCGAGACGACCACAGCGGTGCGCGGTGTCTCCTTCGCGGTCGACCGCGGCGAGGTGCTCGCCCTCGTCGGCGAGTCCGGTTCGGGCAAGAGCGTCAGCGCACTCTCGCTCGTGGGCCTGCTGCCGCGCAACGCCGTCGTCCACGGCGAGGCGCTGCTCGACGGTGAGGATCTGTTCGCGATGGCGCCCGCTCGACGCGAGGCGGTGCGGGGAACGCGTATCGGTGTCGTCTTCCAGGATCCCGGCAGCGCTCTGGACCCGGTGTTCTCCGTCGGGGCGCAGATCGAAGAGATGCTGATCGTGCACCGTCCGGAGATGACCCGCGCAGAGCGTCGCGCCCGGGTGATCGAGCTGCTCGAGATGGTCGAGATCGCCGAACCGCACAAGCGCGTCTTGAGCTACCCGCACCAGCTGTCCGGGGGACAGGCCCAGCGCGTCATGATCGCGATCGCGCTGGCGTGCGATCCCGAAGTGCTCATCGCGGACGAGCCGACGACGGCACTGGATGTCACCGTCCAGCGTGAGGTGCTCGACGTGCTCCGCCGCCTGCGGGAGCGCGTGGGCACCGCGATCATCATGATCACCCACGACATGGGCGTGGTGGCGGACATCGCCGATCGCGTCGTGGTGCTCCACGACGGCATGGTCGAGGAGTCCGCGGCGGTGCGGGAGCTGTTCTCCGCACCGAATGCCGACTACACGCGCCGGCTGCTTGCCGCTGTGCCGCGTCTGGGAGCGCCCGAACGCCCGGACCCGGCCGGCAGTGCGATCGTCCTCGATGTCGACCGACTCTCGGTCGTGTACGGACGGGGGCGCCACGCCGTGCATGCGGTGGACGACGTCTCGCTCCGGGTGCGGGAGGGCGAGATCGTCGCGCTCGCGGGTGAATCGGGGTCGGGAAAGTCCACCATCGGGCGCTGCGCTCTCGGACTCACTCCCATCTCGTCCGGCACGGTGCGCATCGCCGACGTCGACCTCCGTGCTGCGCGCGGACGCCGAGCTGTGGAGGTCAAGCGCCAGGTCGGCGTCGTCTTCCAGAACTCCACCGCGGCCCTGGATCCGCGGCGCACCATCGGCGAGGCCGTCGCCGAACCCCTCCGCGTACACGCGGGTCTTCGTGGCGGTGCCCTCGAGGCGCGGGTGGGCGGGCTCCTGGATGCGGTCGGTCTTCCGGCCGCGTGGCGCCGCAGGTACCCGCACGAACTGTCGGGAGGTCAGCGTCAGCGCGTCGCGATCGCGCGATCGATCGCGCTACGCCCGCGTTTGCTGATCGCCGACGAACCGACGAGCGCCCTGGACGTCTCGGTACAGGCCACGGTGCTGGAGCTGCTGCGCGATCTGCAGCGCGACCTCCGGTTCGCCTGCCTGTTCATCAGTCATGACCTCGCGGTCGTCGACGAGCTGTGCGATCGCATCGTCGTCCTGCAGCACGGGCGCGTCGTCGAAGAGGGTCCGCGCACCCGTGTGCTGCGCGAGCCGCGGCATCCGTACACGCGTGCCCTGATCGCGGCGGCGCCGGTGCCCGATCCTGTCGCACAGGCCGAACGCCGCAGCGCCTGACAACCCTTTTTCGTCCCGGCGCTTGACGTGCGCGCCGCGGTAGGTCAATAATCACTCCTGACGATAAATCGATTTATCACGAGGAAGTGATGACATGGCACGGGTGCGCATCTCCGATGTGGCGGCGGCGGCCGGAGTGTCGGTCACGACGGTGTCCCTCGTGCTCAACGATGTCGAGTCGCGTATCTCGCAGGAGACGCGCGACCGCGTCCGCGCGGCGGCGACCGCGGTCGGATACGAGCCCAGCGCTCTCGCGCGCGGGCTGCGCAGACAGCGCACCAAGACGGTGGGCCTGATCTCCGACCAGATCGCGACGACACCCTTCGCGGGGCGCATGCTCGCCGGCGCACAGGACGTCGCCCGCGCCAACGACCACCTCGTCTTCCTCGTCGACACCGGGTCGGACGCGGAGGTGGAGGACGCCGCCATCCGCGCTCTGACAGCGCAGCAGGTCGACGCGCTCATCTACGCCGCGATGTGGCATCGCGTCGTGCCTGCGGAGGTCAGCCTGCCCGCGGGCACCGTGCTGCTCGACTGCCGTCCCGAGGACGGCGTCGCCGGCTATCCCAGCGTCGTCCCCGACGACCGCGAGGGCGGGGTGGCGGCGACGCGCGAGCTCGTCGCCGCCGGTCACACCCGCATCGCCTACATCGACACGGCCGAGGACGCCACCCGACCCATCGCCGCCGACCTGCGTCTTCAGGGATACCGCGCGGTGCTCACCGAGGCCGGCATCGCGATCGACGACCGACTGCACGTGCACGGGGAGACCTCGCACCGCGGCGGTCGCGAGGCCGCGGACCGTCTTCTCGATCTGCCCGAGCAGCACCGCCCCACGGCGATCTTCTGCTTCAACGACCGCATGGCGACGGGCGCGTACACCGCGATCCATGCGCGCGGGCTGCGCATCCCGGGCGACATCTCGATCATCGGCTACGACGATCAGCAGTTCATCGCCGCCGAACAAGACCCTCCCTTGACCACGATCGCCCTGCCCCATTACGAGATGGGCCGCTGGGCGATGGAGGTTGCACTCGGCATCCGTGAGGGGGGAGTGGATGCCGTCCACCAGATGGAGTGTCCCGTCATTCGACGAGACTCCGTGGGTCCGCCGCCGGCGCACGTCGCCAAACAGAACCGGCGACGGACCTCATAACACACCGAGCGGTCGCTTTCGGCGACCCCCGACCGGTGACCGGCGCGCGCGTCGGTCACGAGACAAGGAAATCACAATGAAGCGCACATCCGTGTCGTTCCTCGCTGCGGCGGGGCTCGTCGGTGTGTTGGCGCTGACCGGCTGTGGACAAGCCGGCACGGGCGACAGCACGACCGCGGACGGTCGTACCAAGCTGACCATGTGGACCCATTCGGCCGGAAACCCCGCCGAATTGGCGGTCTATCAGCAGATCATCTCGGACTTCAACGCGTCGCAGGACAAGTACGAAGTGGTCGAGGAATCCTTCCCCCAGGGCGCGTACAACGACGCCGTCGTCGCGGCCGCGGCATCCGGGGACCTTCCCTGCCTGCTCGACCTCGACGGGCCGATCATGCCCAACTGGGCGTGGGCCGGCTACCTGCAGCCGCTGGGCATCGACACGAAGATCACCGATGCGCTGCTGCCGACCGCCGTCGGAAAGTGGGACGGGCAGATCTACTCCGCCGGCTACTGGGATGCCGCGCTGTCGATCTTCGCCCGGAAGTCGGTGCTGGAGAAGAACGGCATCCGCATCCCGACCGTCGACAAGCCGTGGACGAAGGACGAGTTCGGCGCGGTCCTGGCGACGTTGAAGGCCGCCGGCTACGACACCCCGATCGACATCGGCGCCGAGGACAAGGGCGAGTGGTGGCCCTACGCGTACTCGCCGTTCCTGCAGAGCTTCGGCGGCGATCTCATCGACCGCTCCACCATGCTCACCGCCGACGGCGCGCTCAACGGCAGCGACGCGGTGGCGTGGGGTACGTGGTTCCAGAACCTGTTCAAGGACGGCTACGCCAACGCGAACGGCACGGTCGGCAACCAGGAGTTCGTCGACAACAAGGTGGCTCTCAGCTACACGGGCGTGTGGAACGCGCTCGCGTCGGTCGACGCCGTCGGCGACGACCTCGCGATCCTGCCTCCGCCGGACCTCGGCACCGGCCCGAAGATCGGCGGCGGATCCTGGCAGTGGGCCATCTCCAAGGGATGCAACGACGCCGACGGCGCGCGCAAGTACCTCGAGTTCAGCTTCCAGGACAAGTACATCACCCAGTTCGCCGACCAGCAGATCGTCATTCCCGCGACCGACTCCGCCGCGCAGGCGTCGAAGTACTTCAACGACAAGGGCGTCCTGCGTCCGTTCGTCGAGCTCTCGCAGAAGTTCGCCGTTCTGCGACCGGAGACGCCGGCCTATGCCGTCATCTCGACCACGTTCGAGACTGCGGCGAAAGACATCATGAACGGCGCTGACGTCAAGACCTCGCTCGACCAGGCGGTCAGCGAGATCGACGCCAACATCTCGTCCAACGACGGGTACGGCTTCAAGAAGTGAGCCTGGGCGGGTGGGGCGCTCACACGTCCCACCCGCTCCGCTCGACGACCTCGAAAGAGTCACCATGACTGTCACCCCTGCCACGATCGTGGCCGAGAAGCCGCGCCGCGCCCTCAGCCGGTTCCGGTCCATCCGCGGACGCGAGACCTGGGCGGGCCTGGCGATGATCGCTCCCGCCGGCATCCTCCTCGTCCTGTTCCTCGTCATCCCCGTGCTGCTCGCGTTCGGGCTCTCGTTCACGAACGCACGCCTCATCTCGCCGAACCCGCCGCGCTTCGTCGGCCTGGACAACTTCGCTCGTGCCTTCGGCGCCGACCCGATGTTCCTGCAGTCGGCCTGGAACACCTTCCTGTTCGCGCTCGTCGTGGTGCCGGTGCAGGCCGGTCTCGGCCTGCTGCTGGCGGTGCTGGTCAACCGCCGGATGCGGGGGGTCACCGCATTTCGCGTGATCTTCTTCATCCCCGTCGTGACCTCGATCGTCGTCGTGTCGATCCTCTGGAAGTTCATGTACCAGAAGGACGGGCTCATTAACTCCTTCATCGACACGCTCACCTTCGGCGCATGGCAGAGCGTGGACTGGCTGAACAATCCGGCGACCGCACTGCCCGCGATCATCGTGCTGTCGATCTGGCAGGCGGTCGGCTTCCACATGATCATCTGGCTCTCGGGGCTGCAGACGATTCCCGAGGAGCTCTACGAGGCCGCGAAGATGGACGGCGCGAGCCCCTGGCGCCAGTTCACGAGCGTCACCTGGCCGGGCTTGCGTCCCACCATGGTCTTCGTCCTCGTCACGATCACGATCGCCGCGCTCGGACTGTTCGTGCAGGTGGACGTCATGACGCAGGGCGGGCCGACCGGCTCGACCTCCACGATCGTCTACCACGCCGTGCGCAAGGGCTACCAGCAGCAGGAGATCGGATACGCCGCGGCGATCTCGCTGATCTTCTTTGTCGCGGTACTGATCATCGCGCTCATCCAGCGCCGGCTCACGCGAGACAAGGACTGAGTCATGACCGCCACTGTCACCCCCGCCCCGGCTCCGGCGTCCGCCCCGGCATCCGCGCCGCGCCCCGTGCGCAAAGACGCGAGCGAGCGCCGTCGTCGGCGCATCGGGAAGATCCTCATGTACGTCGTGATGAGCGGCTTCGGCGTGCTCTTCCTCTTCCCGCTCGTCTTCATGTTCGTCTCGAGCCTCAAGCCCGACGCGCAGATCCTGCGCGACGTCAACTCACCGGCGGCCTTCCTCCCCGTCGGCGACATCAGCCTCGACAACTACTTCGGCGTCTTCGACCGCGTTCCCGTCGCCCAGTTCATGTTCAACTCGGTGCTGGTCACTGTGCTGACCGTGGGACTGGGGCTCATCGTCAACTCGATGGCCGGCTTCGCTCTGTCGCGACTGAGGTGGAAGGGGCGCCTCGTCGTGATGGCGCTGATCATCGCGACCCTCATCGTGCCGTTCGAGACGATCGCCGTGCCGATGGTCTACTGGGTGTCCCACCTGCCGACTCTGGTGATGGAAGGCGGCGTGCTGAAGTACGACTTCGGCTGGCTGAACACCTACCAGGTGCAGATCGTGCCATTCATCGCCAACGCGTTCTCGATCTTCCTGTTCGCGCAGTACTTCTCGACGATCCCGGCCTCGCTCGATGAGGCGGCGCGCATCGACGGCGCCAGCTGGTTCACCGTCTACCGCCGCATCATCGTGCCGCTGTCGGGGCCGGCGTTCGCGACCGTCGCGATCCTCACGTTCCTTCCCGCGTGGAACCAGTACCTGTGGCCGCTCATGGTGGTGCAGAAGGAGGGCCTGCGGCCCGTGATGGTCGGGATGCAGTACTTCTTCCAACTGAACACGGCGTGGGGAGAGGTCATGGCCTACACCTCGCTGATCACGCTCCCCGTCCTCATCGTGTTCCTCGTCTTCCAGCGCGCGTTCGTCAGCAGCATCGCGGCCAGCGGAGTGAAGGGCTAAGCGCACATGTTCGACCTCTCCTCCTCCTGGGTCTGGGACTACTGGTTCGCCGACGACGGTGAGACCTACCACCTCTTCTTCCTCTATGCCTCGCGCGCCCTGCACGATCCGGACGCGCGCCACTACCGGGCCTCGGTCGGCCACGCCATGTCCGACGACCTCATCACGTGGACGCCGGTCGCCGACGCCATCGTCCGCGGCGAGGCGGGCAGCTTCGACGATCTCGCGACCTGGACCGGCTCGACCGTCCGCGGCGGCGACGGGCTCTGGTACCTCTTCTACACCGGGTCGTCGCTGGCTCCCGATGGCAAGAACGTCCAGCGGATCGGCTGTGCGACCTCGCCCGACCTCCTGGTGTGGACGAAGGTGCCGGGGCCGCTGCTGTCGGCATCCGGCCCCTGGTACGAGACGCTCGCCGACGGTGACTGGCACGACGAGGCGTTCCGCGACCCCTGGGTGTTCGCCGACCCCGATGGCGACGGCTGGCACATGCTGGTGACCGCCCGTGCCCCCGAGGGTCCGGCCTTCGGCCGCGGCGTCATCGGCCACGCCTGGTCGCCCGACCTGAAGACGTGGGAGCTGCGACCGCCGCTGTCGGCGCCCAGCGAGCGGGGCTTCGGACAGCTCGAGGTCATGCAGGTCGAGGTCGTCGACGGGCGGCCCGTGCTGCTGTTCTCCTGCCTGGCGGAGCACGCGATGCCGGCCCGCGCTGCCGAACGCGGCGGGACGTGGGCGGTTCCCGCGGCGAGCGTGCTCGGGCCGTTCGAGATCGAGGAGGCCTACCCCCTCACCGACGCGAGCCTCTACGTCGGGCGGCTGCTCCGACGGCGCGACGACGGCCAGTGGCTGCTGTTTGCTTTCCGCAACCTCGACGAGCAGGGTGCGTTCGTGGGCGGCATCACCGACCCGCTTCCCATCGGCTGGGTCGATGGTCGCCTCACCGTGCGGGAATCGACGATCCGTCCGCCCGCCGCGCATCCAGGCGGCCTCGGTACCCTGGAGACATGACCGAGTCCAGCCCCGTGCGCACCACCCGTCCCCGTCAGGTGCGCCCGCGCGCGGAAGGCTGGACCCAGCGGCTCGACGCCGACGGCAAACCCCTGCTGCAGTTCGCCGCGCCCAAGCGCGGGATGCCGCCCGTGCACCTCGCCGACCTGACGCCCGAGCAGCGCGTCGAGAAGGTCAAGGAGCTGGGGCTGCCGGGCTTCCGGGCCAAGCAGGTCGAGAAGCACTACTTCCAGCACTACACGTCGGATCCCGCCGCGATGACCGACCTCCCGGCATCCGGTCGGGAGGAGCTCGTCGCGGGCCTGCTGCCGCATCTGCTCACCGAGGTGCGACGGCTGGAGACCGACCGCGGCGACACGATCAAGTTCCTCTGGAAGCTGCACGACGGCGCGCTCGTCGAATCGGTGCTCATGCGCTACCCCGGTCGCATCACGCTGTGCGTGTCGTCGCAAGCGGGGTGCGGCATGAACTGTCCGTTCTGCGCGACCGGTCAGGCGGGGCTCACCCGCAACATGTCGGCGGCGGAGATCATCGAGCAGGTCGTCCGGGCGAACGCCGCCATCCGAGCCGGTGAGCTGGGCCCCGCCGAACACGCCGACGAGCGGGTCACCAACATCGTGTTCATGGGGATGGGGGAGCCCCTCGCCAACTACAACCGGGTGATGCAGGCCGTCCGCACGATGGTCGACAAGGATCACGGCCTGGGGATGAGCGCGCGCGGCGTGACGGTGTCGACCGTGGGCCTCGTGCCGGCGATCAACAAACTCGCCGCCGAGGACATCCCGGTGACCTTCGCGCTGTCCCTCCACGCTCCCGACGACCAGCTGCGCGACGAGATGATCCCGATCAACTCGCGCTGGAAGGTCGACGAGGCGCTGGATGCCGCGCGCGGCTACTTCGAGAAGACCGGACGCCGCGTGTCGATCGAGTACGCCCTGATCAAGGACATGAACGACCACGCGTGGCGCGCCGATCTGCTCGCGACGAAGCTCAACGAGCGCGGCCGCGGCTGGGTGCACGTGAACCCGATTCCGCTGAACCCGACGCCCGGGTCGGTGTGGACGGCCTCCGAGAAGGAGGTGCAGCGCGAGTTCGTGCGCCGCCTCAACGAGGCCGGCATTCCGACGACCCTCCGCGACACCCGCGGCAAGGAGATCGACGGCGCGTGCGGCCAGCTCGTCGCCACCGAGGAAGACCGCGCGGTCGCGGCATCCGTGCCCGTCGACTGAACCCGTCGACGCGTCCTGTCAAGGCTGGCCCCGTGCATCGGCGGCGGCAGTAGCGTGGAGTCATGGTCAACTATCGCTATCTCGGCAACAGCGGCTTCAAGGTTTCGGAGATCACCTACGGCAACTGGGTGACCCACGCCTCCCAGGTGGAGAACGACGCCGCCATCGCCACCGTGCACAAGGCACTCGATCTCGGCATCACGTCGTTCGATACCGCGGATGCCTACGCCAACACCGCCGCGGAGGTCGTGTTGGCCGACGCACTGAAGGGCCTCGAGCGCACCGACTACGAGGTCTTCACGAAGGTCTACTGGCCGATCGGCAAGAAGGGTCCGAACGACCAGGGTCTGTCGCGCAAGCACCTCTTCGACGGCATCCACGGCTCGCTCCGCCGGCTGAACGTCGACTACGTCGACCTGTACCAGGCGCACCGCTTCGACTACGAGACCCCGCTCGAGGAGACGATGCAGGCGTTCGCCGACATCGTGCGCCAGGGCAAGGCCCTCTACATCGGCGTCAGCGAGTGGACGGCCGAGCAGCTGCGCGAGGGCGCCGCACTCGCCAAGGAGCTGAACTTCCAGCTCGTGAGCAACCAGCCGCAGTACTCGGCGCTCTGGCGCGTCATCGAGGGCAAGGTCGTGCCGACCTCCGAGGAGCTCGGCATCTCGCAGATCGTCTGGTCGCCGATGGCGCAGGGCGTGCTCAGCGGCAAGTACCTGCCCGGTCAGCCCGTTCCCGAGGGCTCGCGGGCGACCGACGAGAAGAGCGGGGCGAACTTCATCAAGCGCTTCCTGCAGGACGACACGCTCGCCGCCGTGCAGAAGCTCAAGCCGATCGCCGAGCAGGCGGGCCTCACCATGCCGCAGCTGGCGATCGCGTGGGTGCTGCAGAACCCGAACGTCTCGGCGGCGCTCGTGGGCGCCTCGCGCCCCGAGCAGCTCGAGGACTCGGTCAAGGCGTCCGGCGTCGTCCTCGATGCCGAGGTGATGTCGGCGATCGATGAGGCCCTCGCCCCCGCCGCGGTCACCGACCCCGAAGAGACCTACACGGTCTCGCCGGCTTCGCGTCCGCTCTGAGCGCTCTCACGATGAGAGACGTCGTCTGACGATGGTCACGACGAGCGCCGGCATCCTGCTGTACCGGACCGATCCGGACGGCACGGTGTCGGCGCTCGTCGCACATATGGGCGGTCCGTTCTGGGCGCGTAAGGACGAGGGGGCCTGGTCGATCCCCAAGGGAGAATTCGACCCGCGGTCGGAGTCGGCTAGGGATGCCGCCGCGCGCGAGTTCCGCGAAGAACTCGGTGTCGATCCGCCGGATGTCCCGTATGTCGAGCTCGGCACCTTCGCGTACTCTTCGGGGGCGAAGTCCGTCACGGTGTTCTGTGGCGACGGCACGGGATTCCTCGCCTCCGATGCCGACCGCGCCGCGCTCGTGTTCGGCGCGTTCGAGATGGAGTGGCCGCCGCGGTCGGGACGCCGTCAGAGCTTTCCCGAGATCGACCGCGTGGCCTGGATGCCGCTCGCAGAAGCCCGCCCCCGACTGGTCGCCGGGCAGCGGCCGGCGCTGGACGCGTGTGAACGGTTGACGCGCAAGATGTGACCCTCTTGCGGGCGCACCCCCGGTGGCGAAGACTGTGCGCGACGAAGGGGGCCCTCATGGCACACGGCGACATCACGCACATCGACATCCCGGTCGCGGACGTGGCGACGGCGGCGGCGTTCTACTCCGAGCTGTTCGGCTGGCAGATCGCGGAGCCGCCCGGCTTCGAGGGCTACCCGATGTGGTCGGCTCCCAACGGCATCAGCGGCGGCGGACTCGCCCCGCGTAGCGAGGGGTTCACCCAGCCGCGTTCGTACGTCGAGGTCGATTCGATCGACGACACGATCGCCAAGGCCGAGGCCGCCGGGGCGACGGTCGCCATGGGCAAGCAGCCGATCACGGCGAAGAGCTGGTGGGCAGTGATCGTCGACCCCGACGGCAACCACATCGGCCTGTTCGAGGGGACGACCCAGGACTAGCGCTTCTTCTTCGGTGCTGCGGACACGTCGAGCTGAGGGTGCAGGCCGCCCAACGACGACCACGCACTCGCGGTGCCCTTCGCGGCGTGCTCGGCGCCGCGGACGGCGCGTTCGTCCGCCCACTCGTTGAGCACGTGTCCCCGGTGGCCGCGCACGTGCTCGAGTACCACGTCGGGCAGTCCCGCCGCGCGACGGGCGTCGCGGGCGACGATGAGCTGTTCGAGTAGGTCGCGATTCTTCGTCGGCGCACCCGTCGAGGTTTTCCACCCGCGTCGACGATGTCCGTCCATCCACGAGGAGTACGTGTCGATCGCGTACTTCGAGTCGGCCTGCACGACGAGATGTGCGACGTCCGCGTGGTCCTCGATCGCCTTCAGCAGCCCCATGAGCTCACCGATGTTGTTGGTGCCCACCGGGATCGCGCCCGCCGCCCAGTGACCGTCCTCGCCGACCCACGCCCAGCCGGTCGGCCCCGGATTGCCCTTGCAGGCGCCGTCGGTGGCCACGGTGTAGGTGTCGGTCGGATCGGTCGCGGAAGTCACCGTTCGACGGTACTCGATGGGGCAGGCGGCGGATGCCGCGGGTGCGTCCGGGCTCCTCTCGTATGCTGACGACATGACCGGTGTGCGCGTGACGACAGAGCTGGACGAGATCGACCTGAACCTCGTGCACCGCTGGCTCTCCGAGGAGGCGTATTGGGCGCTCGGGCGCAGCCGTGAGCTCGTCGAACGCGCCGCCCGGGCGTCGCTGAACTTCGGGGCGTTGGATGCCGACGGCATACTCGTCGGCTACGCGCGCGTCGTCACCGATGCTGCGACGTTCGCGTGGGTGTGCGACGTGTTCGTCACGCCGTCCGCACGCGGCGCGGGTGTCGGAACGCTGCTCGCCGAGACGATCGCGGCCGCGGTTCGGCCGTGGGGACTGAAGCGGACCATGCTCGCGACCGCCGACGCCCACGGCGTGTACGAGAAGGTCGGGTTCGTGCCGCTGCCGAATCCCGAGCGGATGATGGTCCTGGGAGGCTGAATCTTCTCCTGAACTGCGGTTTTCGGTGCCTCTCCGACGAGGAATGTCGGAGGTTGCCGGTAGCGTCGGGGCTATGAAGGTCGTCGACGGTAGTTCCTCCCCGGATGTTCCGGGCGGGTGGGATGCCGTCGAAGACGATGCGTTTCCGTGCGATCCGGGCTGGGTTCCGCCCGATGCGGTGGACCTGGTCTGTGATGCGGATGCGATGGTCGCCGTTTTCGCCGCGGAACGCTACCGACGGGTCGCCACGTACCGGCGAGAAGCTCTCGCAGACGCTGCTGGTCGCGGTCGGGGCCTCATCGATGTGGCCGAGCGGGCGATCCGGTTGGAACTGGCGGCGGCGCTGCGGGTCACGGAGCATGCCGCCGGGATGCTGGTCGCCGAGGCGCAGGCGCTCGAGACCCGCTACCCCGCCGCGCTGGCCGCGTTGGGGGCGGCGCGGGTGACGGAACGGCACGTGCACGTGTTGGTCGAACTGCTCGACCCGCTCGCCGCGACCGAGCGCGACGCGGTCTTTCCGCGGGCGCTCGTCCTCGCGGAGGCGGAACCGGTCGGCACATTCCGTCGCCGGCTGCGGGCGCTGATCGACCAGACCCGTGTGGAGAGCCTCCCGGAGCGGCACGAGCGGGCGCTGGACGAGCGGCGGGTGTTCGTGGAACCGGCGGACGACGGGATGGCGTGGCTGAATGCCTACCTCCCGGCGGTGGAAGCCCACGCCATCCACGGACGGCTCACCGCGATCGCGAAGGCGGTGACTGCTGCTGACGGCGATAAGCGCACGCTGGAGCAGGCGCGCGCAGACGTGTTCGGCGACCTGCTGATCGACGGCACCTGCACCGCTCACCCGGACGCCGCCCGCGGCATCCGAGCCACCGTCGTCGTCACCGTTCCCGCCCTCGCCCTCCTCGACGCACCCACCGACGCGCTGAACAGCGGGGTCGCCGTCGTCGACGGTGTCGGGCCGATCCCGATCGACAGAGCCCGCGAGCTGTGCGGCGGGGGAGACGGGTGGATGCGGATCCTCACCCACCCCGACACCGGCGCCGTCGTCTCCGTCGGGCGAGAACGCTACCGGCCCCCACCCGCGCTGCAGCAGCTCGCCCGCTGGCGCGCGGCGCGATGCATGGCACCTGGCTGCGGAATGCCCGCCGACCGATGCGACCTCGACCACACCCTCGCCTGGGAACACGGCGGCCATACCGCGCTGACCAACCTCGCCCCACTGTGTCGCGGACACCACACCGTCAAACACCACGGTGGCTGGCAGGTGCGCCAACTCAGCGAGGGCACCTCTTCCGGATCGCTCGAATGGATCTCCCCCTACGGACGCCGGTACGTGGTCGCGCCCGAACGCACCCTCCCCGTCTTCACCCACTGACGCGTGCTCGGCTCCGGCGGAGGTCGTGGGCCGAGAGAGAATGGGAGGATGACCTCACCGCGCCCCGTGCTCACTCTCGTCGGCGGTCCCACGGCGATCATCGAGTACGCCGGCATCCGCGTCCTCACGGATCCGACGTTCGACGAGCCGGGTGACTACCCGTCGGGAACGGTGACGCTTCACAAGCTCACCGGTCCTGCCCTGACGCCCGAAGACGTCGGCCGGATCGACGTCGTGCTCCTGTCGCACGACCAGCATCCCGACAACCTGGATGCCGCGGGCCGCGCGTTCCTGGCGCGCGCCACAACCGTGCTCTCCACGCCCGCAGCGGCCTCGCGCATCGAGGGCATCCACGGCCTCGCGTCGTGGCAGTGCCACACCGTCGGCAGTGTCGAGATCATCGCCGTCCCGGCTCTCCACGGTCCGGCCGGCGCCGAGGAGCTTTCCGGGCCGGTGACGGGTTTCGTCCTGCGCGCCGCGGGCGAGCCCGTCGTCTACGTCTCCGGCGACAATGCCGATAGTGCGCTCGTCGCCGAGATCGTCGAACGCGTCGGCCCGATCGACATCGCCGTCCTGTTCACCGGTGCGGCCAACGTCGGGCGTTTCGGCGACAGCGACCTCACCCTCAACGCACGCACCGCGGTCGAGGCCGCACGGGCGTTGGGCGAGGCGATCATCATTCCGGTGCATGCCGAGGGATGGCACCACTTCACCGAGACGATCGACCGCCTCGAGCGTGAGTTCGCCTACGCGGGACTCGCGGACAGGTTGCGTGTGCCGACCGCCGGAGTGCCGCTCGCGCTCTGAGAGCCGTCGGACTCGGCTGGCGCGACGCGGGACGGTGATCACCCTACGCCGGGCGCCTCGACAGCGGCCGACTTCGACAGTCGCAGCCACGTCTCGACGACCGTGTCGGGATTGAGCGACACCGACTCGATCCCCTCGGCGACGAGCCACTCCGCAAGATCGGGATGATCCGACGGTCCCTGCCCGCAGATGCCCACGTACTTGCCGGCCGCGCGGCAGGCGCCGATCGCCATCGACAGCAGACGCAACACCGCCGGGTCGCGCTCGTCGAACGTCGCCGCGACCAGTCCCGAATCGCGATCCAGGCCGAGGGTCAGCTGGGTCATGTCGTTCGAGCCGATCGAGAAGCCGTCGAAGAACTCCAGGAACTGATCCGCCAGCAGCGCGTTGGAGGGCAACTCGCACATCATGATGACCTTCAGGTCGTTCTCGCCTCGGCGCAGGCCGTTCTCGGCCAGCAGCTCCACGACCGCGTGGCCCTCACCGACGGTGCGGACGAATGGCACCATCACCTGCACATTCGTGAAGCCCATCTCGTCGCGCACGAACCGCAGCGCCTCGCACTCCATGTCGAAGCAGGCGCGGAAGTCGGGCGAGATGTAGCGCGAGGCGCCGCGGTAGCCCAGCATCGGGTTCTCCTCGTGCGGCTCGTAGAGCTCCCCGCCGACGAGGTTGGCGTACTCGTTCGACTTGAAGTCACTGAGTCGCACGATCACCGGCTCGGGCCAGAACGCCGCCGCGATCATCGACACGCCCTCCGCGACCCGCCGCACGAAGTAGTCGCGCGGCGCGTCGTAGGCGGCGGTCGCGTCGGCCACCCGATCCCGCAGCTCGCCGTTCAGCGAATCGAACTCCAGCAGCGCTCGCGGATGGATGCCGATCTGTCGATTGATGATGAACTCCAGCCGCGCCAGCCCGACACCGCGGTGAGGCAGCCGTGAGAACGAGAAGGCCTGATCGGGCGTGCCGACGTTCATCATGATCTTCACCGGCGCCTCCGGCATGGAATCCAGCCGGGTCACCTCCTCCTCGAACGGAAGGATGCCGCGGTACACGAACCCCGTGTCGCCCTCCGCGCACGAGACGGTGACCTCCTCTCCGTCCACGAGCGCGGCGGTGGCATCGCCCGTGCCGACGACGGCGGGAATGCCGAGCTCGCGCGCGATGATCGCGGCGTGGCACGTGCGACCGCCGCGATTGGTCACGATGGCACTCGCGCGCTTCATGATGGGCTCCCAATCGGGATCGGTCATGTCGGCGATGAGCACCTCACCCGGCTGGAAGTCGGCCATCTGGTCGAGACTGCGCAGCACTCGCACCGGTCCCGCGCCGATGCGCTGACCGATCGCCCGCCCGGCCGTCACGACCTCACCGCGCGCGTCCAGCACGAAGCGGCGGATGACCCCGGCTTCGACGCGCGAGACGACCGTCTCGGGTCGAGCCTGCAGGATGTAGAGCCGACCATCGACGCCGTCCTTGCCCCACTCGATGTCCATCGGCCGGCCGTAGTGCTCCTCGATGATCAGCGCCTGGCGCGCGAGCTCGACCAGGTCGGCGTCATCGATCGAGAACCGTCGACGCTCTGCCGTCGGAACGTCTTCGAACCGCGTCGAGGCTCCCGCTTCGCGCGCATCGGTGTAGCGCATCGCGATGGCCTTCTCGCCGACCGAGCGCTTGAGCACCGCCGGACGGCCCGCGCGCAGTGCCACCTTCGAGACGTAGAACTCGTCGGGGTTGACCGCTCCCTGCACGACGGCCTCGCCGAGTCCGTACGAACTGGTGATGAAGACGGCGTTCTCGAAGCCCGACTCGGTGTCGACGGTGAACATGACACCGGCAGCGCCCACGTCGGAGCGCACCATCTTCTGGATGCCGGCCGACAGGGCGACCTCGTCGTGGTCGAACCCGTGGTGAGCGCGGTACGCGATGGCGCGGTCGTTGTACAGCGACGCGAACACCGAGCGGATCGCAGCCAGCACGTTGTCGATGCCGGCGACGTTGAGGAAGGTCTCCTGCTGCCCGGCGAAAGAGGCGTCGGGCAGGTCCTCAGCGGTCGCCGAGGAGCGCACCGCGAACGAGGCATCGGGGTGCTCCGCCGTCAGCCGCTCGTACGCGGTGCGGATCGACGACTCGAGATCTGCGGGAAAGGGCTGCTCCTCCACCCACGCCCGGATCTGCGTGCCGGCGTGGGTGAGGGCCGCGACATCCTCGACATCGACCTCGGCGATCGCCGCCGCAATGCGTTCGCGCAGCCCGCCTTCGGCCAGGAACTCGCGATAGGCGTCGGCGGTCGTTGCGAAGCCGCCGGGAACGCTGACCCCGGCGGCGGCGAGGTGCGACACCATCTCGCCGAGCGACGCGTTCTTTCCGCCCACGGCGGGGAGGTCGGCCATGCCGAGCTGGTCGAACCAGAGGATGCTGCTCATGTGTCGGGCCTTTCGGTGGGAGGGGCGATGCTCAGGCGCGGAGCTTGAGGGACTGCATGATCACGGCGGACATCTCCTCGACGCTCTTGGTCGACGAGTTCACGAACGGGATATGGGTACGCCGGTAGAGGTCCTCGGCGCGCCGCAGCTCGAGGGTGCACTGCGCGAGGCTCGCGTAGGTCGAGTCGGGCCTGCGCTCGTGACGCACCTGGCTGAGTCGCAGCGGTGTCGTCGTCAGCCCGAAGCAGCGCGCCGCGAACGGGGCGATCGCTCGCGGGAGGCCCTCGGTGGGAAAGTCGTCGTCGGTCAGCGGGTAGTTCGCCACGAGAAGCCCGTACTGCAGTGCCAGGTACATGGTCGTCGGCGTCTTGCCACAGCGCGACGGCGCGACGATCAGGACGTCGGCCTGATCGAGAGCGCGCATGCTCTGACCGTCGTCGTGCTCGATGGCGTATTCGACCGCGCGCATCCGGGCGAAGTACTGCTCGGTGTCGCCGACCGTGTGGAAGGAGCCGAGCTGCTCGGACGCGGTCGTTCCGAGCGCCGCCTCCAGCTCGGTGAGGTGGCCGCTCAGCAGATCGATGTGCGTCGCCCGCGCGCCGCCGAGCACGCGCGCCACGGCGGGGGAGCGCACGGTGTGGAACACGAGAGGGTGCATCCCGGCATCCGCCGCTCGGTCGATCTCTCGGGCGACCGCGGCGGCGCCCTCGGCCGAGTCGACGAACGGCACGGTGTGGTGACGAAACGACACCCCCGGGAAGTTGACGAGCAGAGCCCGCCCCAGCGTCTCCGCGGTGATGCCCGTCGAGTCGGAGACGAAGTAGGCGGCACGGGGCGTGGTGGTCACATGCGCTCCTCGTCGTCTCGGCGGATCCCGACGGCAGATCGGGCGGCGGTCCTACGACCGATTGCTTCGAGGCTACGAAAGATGACGTATCTCTCCGCTCGCTTTCAAGCGAAAGAATGCCGCTTCTTGTCGCTCGGGGAGGATTCGCCCGGCGTCAGGACCGGAGCTCGCGGCGGCGCATGCCCGCGAGCGCGATGAGGGCCGCGGATGCCGCGACCACCACGAGCACGGCGACGCCGCGCGGATCGACGCCGTTTCCGCTCGGTACGGGAGCGGCGGCGAAGGGCGAGGCGTCCACGAGTGACGCACTCAGACCGAAGAGCGGGCCGAACAGCGCGACGACGGCGGCGACGGCCAGCAGCGCCCACGCGAGCACGACCGCCGCACGCGGAAGCGCGACCACCAGGGCGGCGGTCACCGCGGCGAACAGGCAGGCCGGGACGATCTGCCCCGCACCGGCCACCGCCGCATCGCGCAGGAGCCCTCCACCGACGCCCCCGGTAAGTGCTCCGACAGCGGCGCCGACGATTCCCGCCACGATCGTGAGGGCCGCGGCGGTCGCAGCGACCGAGATGTGGTCGGCGAGCCACCGCGTGCGTGTGAGTGCGGTACCGAGGACCAGCTCCGCCGTCCCGCGAGTCTCGTCCTGGCGCGCGCGCAGAGCGGTCTGTGTTGCGGCGCACGCCGCGATGACTCCGAGCATGACGAAGAAGATCACGACCAGACCGCGTGAGAGGTCCTCGGACGTTCCGCTCAACGCCTCCAGCAGCGCGGTGACGGCCGCGTTCCCCTGGCCGATCCGCCCGGCAAGACCGGCGAGCGACGTCGACAGAATGCCGACGAGCATCCCTGCCACGATCCAGCCGACAGCCGCAGCACGGCTCTGGCGCACCACCAGCGCCAGATGTGTCGCGAAGCCCGGTCGAGCCTCGGCGCGACCGACGCGTGGCGGGACGAAGGAGGATCCCAGGTCGCGGCGCGCGTGCAGCAGGGCGCACCCGCCGAGGAGGAGGAACGTCGTGAGTGCCGCGGCCGCCAAAGGAAGGGGGTCGTCGGCATCGAACGGGCGGGTGTTTTCGGCCCAGCCGAACGGCGAGAACCACGTCAGGGCGGAGCTCGTCATCCGGGTGAGGTCGGCGTTCGGCGTCCCGAGCGCATTCCCGGTGCCGGCAAGGGCGAACGTGCCGACCAGGATCCACACCGCCAGCGCGTTGGCGGCGCGCGAGGAGGGCATGAGTTCGCCGGTCACGAGCCCGACGCCGAGGAAGACCGTGCCGACGAGTGTGCAGCATGCTCCGGTCAGTGTTGCTCCCGCCGGTGGCGCGCCATTGCCGATGAAGAGGAGAGCGACCACCGCGCCTGAGAGGACGGCGACGCCGATGCCGTGCACGGCGGTCGAGGCGAGCGGCGCGGTGCGCCCGGCCGGGGTGGCCGACACCAACTCGAGACGGCCGTCCTCCTCATCCCCGCGGGTATGGCGCACCGCCAGAAACGAGCACATGAGGGCGACGACGAGCAGCAGCCAGGGCAGCAGGAGGAAGGAGACCAGCTGTGACTCCGACGTGCCGGAAGGAAGCCCGCGGAACAGGAGCACGACGGGGTTCGTCATGACCGTGGCCAGCAGAGCGAGGCGTTCCTGCTCGTCGCCGTACGACCCCCGCACGCCCGGATATCCGGCCGCGGCCAGGGCGGCGAGTCCGAGGATCCAGACGGTGAGCGATACGGCGTCGCGCCGCAGGCGCTGGCGCAGCAGCAGCCCGAACGGTCTCACCGCCGGGCGCCTTCGCTCGGCTCTGCGCCCGCGCCGTAGTGGCGCAGGAACAGCTCCTCCACCGACGGCGGCGCGATGCGCAGTCCTTCGGCGCCGAGCTCGGCGAGGCGGGGCAGAGCGAGGGCGACGGCATCGCTGGCGAGCGTCAGCGAGATCCGCCCGCCCTCCTCCCGCACGTCCTCGGCGCCGGGCACGGTCGCGGCGGTGGCCGGGGTCGCGCGCGCGGATGCCGCGAACGACACCTCGGTGCGCGTGAGATGGCGCATCTCGGCAAGAGAGCCCGTGTCGACGATGCGCCCGGCCCGTACGATCGACACCCGGTCGCAGAGCAGCTCGACCTCCGAGAGGATGTGGCTCGACAGCAGCACCGTGGCGCCGGCATCCCGTACTCGCGCGACCTCCTGGCGGAACACCACCTCCATCAGCGGATCCAGACCGCTCGTGGGCTCGTCGAAGATGTAGAGCTCGGCAGGGACGGCGAAGGCGGCGATGAGCGCGACCTTCTGCCGATTGCCCTTCGAGTAGGCGCGTCCCTTCGTGCGGGTGTCGAGCTGGAAGGCGTCGCACAGTCGCCGCCGCGCGGTGGCGTAGTGCGGGCCGGTGCCCCCGCCGCGGAGGCGACTGAGCAGATCAATGGCCTCGCCGCCGGAGATGTTCGGCCAGAGACTGACGTCGCCGGGAACCGATGCCACCCGTCGATGCAGACGCGCGGCATCGCCCCACGGGTCGGCGTCGAGTACGGTCGCCGTGCCCGAGGTGGGACGTGCGAGGCCGAGGAGGATGCGGATGGTGGTCGACTTGCCCGCGCCGTTGGGGCCGAGGAAGCCGTGCACCTGGCCCGCCTCGACGACGAGGTCGAGCCCGTCGAGGGCGTGCACGCGGCCGTAGTGCTTCGTGAGGGCGTCCGTGCGGATGACGGCGGTCATGCGCCGGATGCTACGCCGAGGGCGGGTGCCGCGGTAGATGCGACACCCGCCCTTTACCCCCGGTGCGTCGGGGACTGCGCTCAGATCTGCGAGCGCGGCCCGGGTTCGACGATCTTGTTGAAACCGGTCACCGGCTGGTTCTCATCGAACGACACCACGGGGCGACGGAACCCCCGGGTGAGGAAGACGAGATACACGAGCCCGAGCCCCGTCCAGATGAGGCCGACGATGAGCGCGTGGTCGTCCAGGTTCACCCACAGCAGTCCGGTCAGCGCCATGCCGATCGCGGGCATCACGATGTAGTTGATGATGTCGCGCGGCGTCCGTCGACGTCCCTGGCGAACCGCGAACCAGGCGATCACCGAGATGTTCACGAAGGTGAACGCGATGAGGGCGCCGTAGTTGATGTAGTCGACGATCTGATCGAGGGTGAAGGCGATGGCCGCCAGGCTCACGATGCCGACCAGCACCACCGTGAACGCCGGGGTGTGGGTGCGCGGACTGATGTAGCCGAAGAAGCGCTTGGGCAGCACGCCGTTGCGGCCCATGACCAGCAGCATGCGCGCGACCGACGCGTGCGAGGCGAGCCACGACGCCAAGGTCGCCGCGAAGCCGGCGGCCGTCAGCACCGACTGCAGCACGATGCCGCCGACCTGCGAGCCGATCTCCGGCAGCGTCGAGTCGGCGATCGCCTCGGGCGGGAACGCCTCGTGGGCCGGGAAGCGCAGCTGCGTGAAGTAGGCCGCGACGAGGAAGATCGCGCCGCCCACCAGCACGGTCAGCAGGATCGCGCGCGGCATGGTCTTCGGGTTCTTCGCCTCCTCCGCGTACATCGTCACCGCGTCGAAGCCGATGAACGAGAAGCAGACGATGGTCGCACCGGCCAGCACCGCGCCGAACTCGACCTCGGGGTGGAAGAACGGCTGCACGGAGGCGACCGTGCCGGCGCCGGCGCCCTGCACCAACTGCACGATGACCATGACGACGAACACCGCCATGACCACGATCGAGAAGATCAGCAGGATCATGTTGACGTTGGAGGTGCCGCGCATCGTCAGGTAGATGATCCCGGTGACGCCCGCGGTGAAGGCCACGACCCACACCCATCCCGGGATGTCGGGGAAGAGCGCCTCCATGTAGCTGCGCAGGATCAGGGCGTTGACCATCGGCAGCAGCAGGTAGTCGATGAGCGACGTCCAGCCGACGAGGAAGCCGAGGCTCGGGTGCATCGACTCGCGGACGTAGGTGTACGCGGAGCCGGCGCTCGGGATGACGCCGACCATCTTGCCGTAGCTGATCGCGGTGAAGCCCATGACGACGAGGGCGAGCGCGTAGGCGGCGGGGACGACGTTGTTGGTCTCGACGGCGACATTGCCGAACGTGTCGAACACGACCGTCGGGGTCATGTAGCCGAGGCCGAGACCGACGATGGACCAGACTCCCAGAGAGCGCGCAAGGGTGGCGGAGCGAGAGGATGCCGACGTGGCGGCCAGTGACTCGTTCGTGATTCCTCCTGATGGTGAGGTGTTTCGGGTGCTCGAATACTAGGGTCGCCCTGTTTCGTTTGTGTAGCGTCGCCGTCACCTCCGATGACGCGTGGACACCATGTTCGGACGATTCGACCGGGGATCGCCCCTTCGCGGACGAAGGGTGTGGGCTCAGACCCCGCGCAGCCCGTCGGTGCGCTCGAAGATGAGGCTCGTGTTGGTCGCCGCGACGATGGAGTGCGTGGAGAGGTGGTCGGTGACGAAAGAGCGCAGGTCGGCGCTGTCGCGCCCGCGGAAGTGGATCACGAAGTCCTCCGCGCCGGCGACATAGAAGTACTGGGCGACGTCGGGGTGGGTGCGCAGCTCCTCGGCGAAGCGGGTCAGCTGCGCGCGTGCCCCCGGGCGGATCCGCACCGAGACCAGAGCCTCGGTGCGGTACCCCAGTGCTCCCGGATCGACGTCGATCGTGAAGCGACGGATCACCCCGCGCGATACGAGGCGCGAGATGCGTGCGTGCACGGTCGACGCCGCGACGCCCAGGGTCGCCGCAAGACGACTCAGCGGCTGGCGGGCATCGTCGCGCAACTCGTCGATGAGTCGGAGATCGGCGGCATCCAGCGAAGAATTCGCGGCAGAAGTGGACATGTGCCGAGCATAGTTCGACGAGATCCGCAAGTTTGAACGAATCTTCGGCGGCCCTTGTCGACCGTCCGGAGGGCTGACATCGTGATCGCGCTGCACCGCTCCACTCCCTTTCCCGCGGACCATGTCGAAGGAGTCCCGCCCATGATCATCGGTGTTCCCACAGAGATCAAAGACAGTGAGCGCCGCGTCGGCATGACGCCCACGGGGGTCGACGAGCTCTCTGCACACGGCCACCGGGTGCTCATCCAGAGCGGAGCCGGCGTCGGGTCGGGGTTCAGCGACGACGCCTATCGCGCCGCTGGGGCCGAGATCGTGGCCGAGGCCGCCGAAGTCTGGGGCGGCGCGGACCTTCTCGTGAAGGTCAAGGAGCCGATCGCGCCCGAGTACGGCTTCCTGCGCTCAGACCTGACGCTGTTCACCTACCTGCATCTGGCCGCCGCGCCGGCGCTGACGACCGCTCTCCTGGATGCCGGGACCACCGCCATCGCCTACGAGACGGTGCAGCTGCCCGACCGGTCGCTGCCGCTGCTGGCCCCGATGAGCGAGATCGCCGGTCGACTGTCGGTGCAGGTGGGCGCGCAGCAGCTGCTCGGTCCGGCCGGGGGACGCGGCATCCTGCTCGGTGGCGTGCCCGGCACACCGCGCGGCCGTGTCGTCGTGATCGGTGGCGGCGTCGCCGGCACCCACGCCGCACAGATGGCCGTGGGACTCGGCGCGCACGTGACCATCGTCGACCTGTCGATCCCGCAGCTGCGCCGGCTCGACGAGCGTTTCGACGGCCGCGTCGACACGCGCGTGTCGACGCGTTCGACGATTGCCGACCTCGTTGCCGACGCCGACCTCGTCATCGGCTCGGTGCTGGTGCCCGGCGCGGCGGCGCCCAAGCTCGTGACGCTCGACATGGTCGAGCGCATGCGCCCGGGCTCGGTGCTCGTGGACATCGCGGTCGACCAGGGTGGCTGCTTCGAGGGCACGCATGCGACCACGCACACCGATCCGACCTACCGGGTGCACGACGCCATCTACTACGCCGTCGCCAACATGCCGGGAGCGGTGCCGTTGACCTCGACCCTCGCTCTCACCAACGCGACGCTGCGGTACACGCTCGCGCTCGCCGATCGCGGCACCGATGCGGCGCTCGAGGCCGACGCCTCGCTGCGTGCGGGTCTGTCGATCCGCGGCGGCGAGGTCATCGACACCCGCATCCTCGCCTGACCTCGCCCACCAGGCTCGCGAGCCGCGACGTTTCTGCCGAGCCGCCATGTTTTCGCGTGTCGAAACATGGCGGCTCGGCGAGAAGATGGCGGCTCGCGAGCGGCGGGGTGGGGGAGAGGGGTCAGAGGCGGGACCAGGCTTCTGTGAGCACGGAGCGCAGGATCTGCTCGATTTCGGTGAACTCGGCCGGGCCGATGGTCAGCGGCGGGGCGAGCTGGATCACCGGGTCGCCGCGATCGTCGGCGCGGCAGTACAGGCCCGCGTCGAACAGCGCCTTGGAGAGGAAGCCGCGCAGCAGCCGCTCCGACTCGTCGTCGTCGAAGGTCTCCTTCGTGGCCTTGTCCTTGACCAGCTCGATGCCGAAGAAGTAGCCGTCGCCGCGCACGTCGCCGACGATCGGCAGGTCGAGGAGCTTCTCGAGCGTGGCGCGGAAGACGGGCGAGTTCTCGCGGACGTTCTCCAGCAGCTTCTCCTCCTCGAACACGTCGAGGTTCTCCAGGGCGACGGCAGCCGACACGGGGTGGCCGCCGAAGGTGTAGCCGTGCGGGAACGACAGATCGCCGTGCGCGAAGGGCTCGTAGACGCGGTCGCTCACGATCGTGCCGCCCAGCGGCGCGTAGCCGCTGGTGACGGCCTTCGCGAACGTGATCATGTCGGGCTGGTAGTCGTAGGCCTGCGCGCCGAAATAGTGGCCCAGGCGCCCGAAGGCGCAGATGACCTCGTCGGAGACGAGCAGCACGTCGTAGCGGTCGCAGATCTCACGCACCCGCTGGAAGTAGCCCGCGGGAGCGGGGAAGCATCCGCCCGCGTTCTGCACGGGCTCGAGGAACACGGCGGCGACCGTCTCGGGACCCTCGAACTGGATCATCTGCTCGATGCGGTCGGCCGCCCACAGGCCGAACTCCTCGGGCGTCCCCCCGCCGAAGCCGGACTCCGCGGCTCGATAGTAGTTGGTGTTGGGCACGCGGAAGCCGCCCGGGGTGACGGGCTCGAACATGTGCTTCATGACGGGCAGGCCGGTGATCGCGAGGGCGCCCTGCGTGGTGCCGTGGTACGCGATGGCACGGGAGATGACCTTGTGCTTGGTGGGCTTTCCCTGCAGCTTCCAGTAGTGCTTGGCGAGCTTGAACGCGGTCTCGACCGCCTCGCCGCCGCCCGTGGAGAAGAAGACGTGGTTGAGGTCGCCGGGCGCGAGGTTCGCGATGCGGTCGGCGGCCTCGATGCCCGAGGGGTGTGCGTACGACCAGAGCGGGAAGAACGCGAGCTCCTCCGCCTGTTTCGCCGCGGCCTGGGCGATGCGGGAGCGTCCGTGGCCGGCGTTGACGACGAACAGGCCGGCGAGCCCGTCGATGTAGCGCTTGCCGCGGGAGTCCCAGATGTGGTGCCCCTCGCCCTTGACGATGATGGGCACTCCGGAGCCCTCGGTCATCACCGACTGGCGTGCGAAATGCATCCAGAGGTGGTCGCGGGCCTTGGCCTGCAGGTCGGCGTCGTCGATGGTCATCGTGTCCCCCAGTTGTAGAGCTGACGGTGGAGTTTGAGGTAGACGAAGGTCTCGGTCGAGACCACCTCGGGAAGGGCGCGGATCTGCTCGTTGAGCAGGTCCATGAGGTCGTCGTCGTTCTCGCAGACGACCTCGACGAGCAGATCGAACGAGCCCGCCGTCGACACCACATAGCTGATGCCGGGCAGGGTCGACAGCCGCGCGGCGATGCCGCGGGTGTCGCCGGCGACCCGGATGCCGATCATCGCCTGACGGGCGAAGCCGAGCTGGAGCGGGTCGGTGACGGCCACGATCTGCATCACGCCCTGGTCGACGAGCTTCTGTACGCGCTGGCGCGTGGCGGCCTCGCTGAGGCCGACGGCCTTCGCGATCTCGGCGTAGGGTCGGCGCCCGTCCTCCTGCAGCTGCTCGATGATCGCTTTGGATGCGGCATCCAGCGGCTGTCGGCGCGAAGGTGCGGTTTCCGTCGTTTGAGGCATGATCGGCGACGATATCAATCGCGGCAGTGAATAATCAAGACTGATTCAGGCGTCACCGGGCGGGCTCCCGTGCGACGTGCGGCGCTCAGCGCATGGTGTCGAGGATGCCGGTGAGGTCGTCGAACGTGGTGCGGGGGTTCAGGATCGCGAACCGGGCGTTGGGGCGGCCATCGTGGCTCGACGGCGTCACGAACGCGTGCTGCACGTCGAGGAGGCGCTGCGACCAGGCCTCGTAGTCGGCGCGCGTCCAGCCGTCGCGCTCGAACACGACCACGCCCAGCTGCGGCCGGCGCACCAGCGAGAAGCCGGAGCGCGCCTCGATCTCATCCGCGATCCGACGGGCCAGCACGATCGAGGCGCTGACGGCCTCGCGGTACGCGGCCGCGCCGTGCGTGGCCAGCGAGAACCACAGCGGCAGGCCGCGGGCGCGACGGGTGAGGTGTGCGGCGTAGTCGGAGGGGCTGTAGTCGGAGCGGTCGGTCAGGGTGTCGAGGTACTCCGCGTGCTGGGTGTGCGCGCGTCGGCCCTGCTCGGGGTCGCGGTAGATGAGCGCGCACGCATCGAACGGGGCGAACAGCCACTTGTGCGGATCGACGATCACCGAGTCGGCCTGCTCGACTCCGGCGTACAGGTGGCGGGCGAGGGGCGAGAGCATGCCGGCGAGGCCGTAGGCGCCGTCGACGTGCAGCCAGATCCCGTGGGCGTGGGCTGCCGCCGCGACACCGGCGATGTCGTCGACGATGCCGAAGTTGGTCGAGCCGGCCGTCGCGACGACGGCGAAGACCCGCTCCTGCACGTCGGCGAGCACCGCCGCGACGGCCTCGCCGCGCAGCACGCCGTCGGCATCCGTCGGCACCGTGATGACGTCGACGTCCATGACGCGCGCCGCCGACGCGATGGAGGAGTGCGCCTGCGAGCTGCAGACGACCGCCCAGCGGGTCGGCGCGGCGGCACCGGTGTCGGTCCGGTGCGCGCGCGCCGCCTCGCGCGCGGCGACGAGCGCGGACAGGTTGCCGAGCGTGCCGCCCTGCACGAAGACGCCTCCCGCGGATGCCGGCAGGCCGAACTCGTCGGCCAGCCAGCGCAGCACCTCGTTCTCGGCGTGCACGGCGCCGGCGCCCTCCAGCCAGGAGCCGCCGTAGAGGGCGCTCGCCGACACGACGAGGTCGAAGGCCGCGGCCGCCTTCGTGGGCGCGGTCGGGATGAACGAGAGGTACCGCGGGTCGTCGGTCGTGATGCAGGCGGGGGCCAGGACGTGCGTGAACACGCCGAGCGCACGCTCGGCGCCGACCCCCTCTTCGGAGATCGTCCGCCCCGCCAGTCGGCTGAGTTCCGCGGCGGGCAGCGGCTTGTCCAGCGGGGTGTCCTGGGCGAGCAGGCGCTCGCGCGAGTAGTCGAGCACCAGGTCGACGATGCGCCGGGTCTCGGCGGTGACGTCGTGCATGCGGGCGGCATCGGTCATGAATGATCCTCGGAGGAAGAAGGGGCGGGGGTGGATGCCGGGAGGGCGGGAGTCCGCGGCGGCACCGGCCGCTCGTCGGTCAGTGTCTCGATCGCGCACCCGAGCCGCAGCAGGGCGGCATCGTCGCCGGAGCGCCCGGCGATCGTGAGTCCCACCGGCATCCGGATGTCGTCCATCAGCCCGAGCGGAACGGTCACCGTCGGGATGCCGAGGTGGCGGATCGCGAGGTTGCCGTTGGCGACCCAGACGCCGTTGCGCCAACCGAGGTCGGCGGAGGCGGGGTTCACGTCCATGTCGGCGGGGCCGACATCGGCGACGGCGGGGAAGACGACGGCGTCGAGGCCGAGGCCGTCCATCCACTCCTCCAGGTCGACCTCTCGCGTGCGCTCCAGGCCGCGAAGGCCGTCTTCGAGCTCGGGCATGTCGCGCCAGGTGACGCCCGGGTGCGCTCGCACCCAGTCGGGATAGCTCGGCAGGTCGTCGTCGAAGCCGTCGTAGCGGTCGGGGAGGGCGCCGGCGGGGTGCGGGAAGATCAGCGCGCCGTCGACGTCGGCGAGCGTGTGCAGCTTCGGGTCGCCGTTGGCGGCGAGGAAGTCGTCCCACGACCACGCCGACAGGTCGAGGATCTCGCGATCCAGGTAGGCGCGGGTCACGAGCCCCCGGGTGAAGATCGTCGGCGCTCCGGGCCGGTCGCCTTCGTAGTTCGACACGGCCGGGAAGTCGACATCGACGACTTCCGCCCCGGCGGCGGTCAGCGCCGCGCGGGTCTTCTCCCACAGTGCGATGATCGACGCGCGCGTCTCGATGCGCTGTCCGGTCGGCCCGCCGATGCCGGGTGTCGGAGCGGTCCCGGCATCCGGGTCGGCGTTGATGTACATACGGGGCACGCCGATCCGCCGTCCCGCAGGCGTCGCGCCGTCGGCCAGGGCGGGGTACGACGCGGGGCGCACCGCGGACGGGCGCGGCAGCGGCACCCACGGCTGTGTCCGCCAGAAGTCGCCGCGCGTGTCGGGGTCGTCCGCGACGATGACGTCGAGGATCTCCAGCAGATCGGCCATCGTGCGCGCGTGCGGCACGACGACGTCTTGCGTGGGCACCAGCGGCCAGTTGCCGCGTGTGGAGATGACGCCGCGCGAGGGTGTGTAGGCGCACAGCGCGTTGTTCGAGGCCGGCCCGCGTCCGCTCGACCAGGTCTCTTCGCCGAGGCCGAACGCGGCGAACGAGGCCGCCGTCGCCGTTCCGGAGCCGTTCGAGGAGCCCGAGGCGAACGGGGCGGTGAGCCAATCGGCGGCGTAGGGGCTCTCGGCGCGGCCGTAGAGCCCGCGCTGCATGCCGCCGCCGGCCATCGGCGGCATGTTGGTCAGCCCCAGGCAGATGGCACCCCCGGCGCGCAGCCGCTCGATCGTGAAGGCGTCGCGCTGCGCGACGAGTGTGGCGAAGGCGGGGGAGCCGGATGCCGCGGTCAGCCCGCGGACGAGGTAGCTGTCCTTCGCGGTGTAGGGGATGCCGTCCAACGGCGAGAGCACCTCGCCGCGGGCCCGGCGGGCGTCGGAGGCGGCTGCTTCCGCCTGCGCGTCGGGGTTGCGCACGACGACCGCGTTGAGCGCGGTCGCGGTGTCGGGTCCGTCGTAGGCGTCGACGCGCGCGAGGTAGGCCTCGACGAGCTCGACGGCGGTCGTGCGCCCCGTCTCGAGGGCGGTGCGCAGCTCGGCGATCGAGGCTTCGACGACGTCGATCATCGCCGGACCTCCTGCCCGCCGAGCGCCGGCTGCTGCTGAGTGATGCAGTGGATGCCGCCGCCGCGCGCGAAGATCGGGCGGGCGTCGACCGTGACGATCTCGCGCCCCGGGTACGCATCGGCCAGGATCGCGCGGGCCTCGGCATCCGCTCTGTCCTCACCGAAGCCGCAGGCGATGACGCCGGCATTGACGACGAGGTGGTTGACGTAGCTCCAGTCGACGAAGCCCTCGTCGTCGCGCAGGGTCGCCGGCGCGGGCAGCTCGACGATCTCGAGGCGGCGTCCGGCGGCATCGGTCTGGCCGGCGAGCAGCTCGCGCAGCGCCGCGCTGACGGCGTGGTCGGGGTGTGCCGCATCGCGCTGGGTGTGCAGCAGCACGCGGCCCGGAGAGGGGAAGGTCGCCACGATGTCGACGTGGCCGTTCGTGCCGAAGTCGTCGTAGTCGCGGGTGAGGCCGCGCGGAAGCCAGATCGCCGTCGTCGTGCCGAGGGTGCGGGCGAACTCCGCCTCGACGCGCGCGCGATCGGCGTAGGGGTTGCGGCGCGGATCGAGCTGCACCGTGTCGGTCAGCAGCACCGTGCCCTCGCCGTCGACGTGGAAGCCGCCGCCCTCGGCGACCAGCGTCGAGGAGATGAGTTCTGCGCCGACCTCGGCCGCGACGATGCGGGCGTGCTCGGCAGAGCGTTCCCAGCGCGCCCAGTCGTGTGCGCCCCAGCCGTTGAAGATCCAGTCGACGGCGCCCAGGATGCCGGGGCGCTCGTCGTCCACGACGAAGGTCGGGCCGTGATCGCGCATCCAGAACTCGTCGACGGGGGCCTCGAGGATCGCGACCTCGCCGGGCAGCATCCGCCGGGCGCGCGCGAGCTCGGACGGGTCGACGACCATGGTGACCGGCTCGAACCGGGCGATGGCCGCGGCGACCTCCGTCCACGCCGCGTACCCCTCTTCGCGTTCCGCGTCGGTGTCGCCCAGGGTCGGGCCCTCCACCGGGAAGGCCATCCATGTGCGCGTGTGCGGCGCGGTCTCGCTCGGCATGCGCCAGCTCATCGGCATCCTCGACTCTCGTCCGGTTCTGGAGTAGCTTATTGATCACATGATCAACTCATCGGAGGCTACCGAGTCGATGCCGCAGACGTCAACCACCGGACGCGCACGATTGAGCGCCGAGCAGCGCCGGGAGCAGATCGCCCGCGCCGCGCGCGAGATCGCGCTCGCCGAGGGGCTGGACGCGGTCACGCTGCGCGCCGTCGCCGCGCGGGTGGGTGTGGCCTCCGGGTTGGTCGCCCACTACATCCCGAGCATGGACGACCTGGTTGCCGACACGTTCTTCGACATCGTCTCGGCCGAGCTCGACGAGGTGCGCGCGCTGCTTCCCGACGCGCCCGCGCCGGCACGACTGGGGGCGATGCTGCGCGAGACGCTCGACCCGCACCGCCGGGACGTCACGCTCGTCTGGGTGCAGGCGTGGGCGCTCGGCACGCGCAACGCCCCGCTCGCCGAGCGGGTGCGCACGGCGATGGATGCCTGGCGTGCCGTGATCGCCGCCGAGATCGCGCGGGGAATGGATGCCGGAGTGATTCCGATGGCCGATCCGGAGCCGCTCGCCTGGCATCTGCTGGCGATGATCGACGGGCTCGGTGCCCACGGGCTCGTGGGGTGGGGGTCGGACATCGATCCCGTCTCGCCGCTGCGACGAGCCGTCGCGGGACTGCTGCGCGTCGAGGTCGGTGCTCTCAGCGCGGACTGAGTCGGGCGCCGGTCTGTCTTCGCACGCCGCGCCAGGCGAGCACTCCCCACGCGATGATCGCCGCGTGCAGGATGATGAACCCGAGGAACGGCAGGGGTGGGTACCCGCGCGTGATCATGTAGACGTCGTCGGCGATGCCGCGGACGACGCCCAGCGCGATCGTCAGCCAGAGCAGCGGCAGCCAGGCCATCGGGCGGCGTGAGCCGACCAGGAGGAACGCGCCGAGAACCAACAGGTCGAGGCTGAACACCAGCATCCAGTCGGCGAACCCCGTCACTGCGGTGCCCCCGGGGGTACCGTCGAAGTCGGGGATCTTCTGGCTCACCGTGGCCATGGTGACGACGGGGAGCCAGCTGAGACCGAGAAGAACGTAGACCACGCCCGTCACGCGATACCACCAGGTGAGACTCTTCATGTCGTGGTTCTCCTCGCCGGGAACAAGCGGGCGCGGTGTCTGCGGAACGACGAGCGTCCGACCAGCCTCCAGGCGGCTCGGGCGGGAGCGGGCAGTGCCCGAAGGAACGCCCCCTGCTCGGCGGCAGGCATGGACTCGAGCATGAATCCCAGCTGGATGAACAGCCACCGCGGCGGCACCGTGCGCCGTCCGTGGTGTTCGAGGCGCCCCCACTCCGCCGGCGTGAAGGACGTGGCGGCGACCGGCAGAATGTCGATCTCTTCCTGGCCGAGATGATCGTCGAGCGCCGCAGTGAGACGGTCGAGCTGCTCCCGCACCGCGATGGCCTCGCGGCGTCGCGCGCTGGCACGCCAGGCGTCGACGCTCGCGCCGAGAGCGGTCAGGTGCTTCTCGATCTCTGCGTGCTGGGCGCGCATCTGCCCGACGTGGAGGGCGCACGCCGGTGAGCGCCGCTCGAGGTCGTCCCAGAGGAACATGTCCTCGCCGTGGTGGTGGCTCTCCAGTGCGTGGGCGATCTGGCGCAGATGCCGCACGGCGATCGTCGTGCGGCGGCGGTCGCCGTCGGCCACGGCGTCGACGACGCTCCCCGCATCGCGGAAGGCCATGCGCAGGAAGCGGTGGAACATCACGACGTCGGCGGTGTCGCATCCCCACGAGCCCGACCGGGGGTCGGCGTGGGGCTCGGTGGGTGATCCGGTCGCCGGAAGGCGTTCAGCAGCCACGGCGCCGGACCTGTGTGCGGGCCGCGGCAGGGGCGGCAAGGAGAGACGGCACGAGGATTCCTCTCGGGAAATGGGTTGTGCGTCACACTATTCATTAGATCGGCAATCTAGTCAATGCCGACTACAGTGGACGTCGAAGGGGGCACGATGAGCGGGAGAAAGCCGTACGCGTCGCCGTTGCGCGAGGCCGAAGCGGCGGCGACGCGGGCGCGGATCGTGGATGCCGCCGCGGAGCTGTTCGTCCGCGACGGCTACGCCGCCACGTCGCTGAAGGCGATCGCCGCTGCGGCGGGCGTGTCGGTGCAGACGGTCAATCTGCACGGGCCGAAGCATGCGCTCCTGGCCGCGGCGTACGAGCGCGCCCTTGCGGATCGTGAGGGCTGGGCGTCGCTGAACGACACCGACCCGATGCAGCAGATCATCGCGGAGCCCGATCCTGAGCGGCTCATCGCGATGTACGCGGCGTTCATGACCGCCGCGAACGCGCGCATCGCCGCGCTGCTGCGGACGCTGCGCGCCGCCGCGGACGCCGACCCGGCCGTCCGCGACGTGTACGCGGCGATCGACGAACGTCGTCTTCGCAGCATCCGCGAGGGTGTCGCCCTGCTGGCCGCGCGCGGCGTCGTGCCGCCGGACCGAAGCGACGACGCGACGGCGTTGGTCACGATGCTCGTCTCCACCGACACGTACCTGCACTTCCGCGAGGCCGGCTGGAGCGCAGAGCGTTACCGGGAGTGGCTCGCCGCCGAGCTGCGGCGGGCTGTCGCCGGCTGACGAACGCCGACGCCGACGTGCCCTCGCGTCAGTCCAGGCTCGCCATGACGTGCTTGAGGCGGGTGTAGTCCTCGAAGCCGTAGACCGAGAGGTCCTTGCCGTACCCGGAGTGCTTGAAGCCGCCGTGGGGCATATCCGAGACGAACGGGATGTGCGCGTTGATCCAGACGCAGCCGAAGTCGAGGTCGCGCGAGAACCGCAGCGCCCGCGCGTGCTCGCGCGTCCAGACGGATGCCGCGAGGGCGTACGGCACGCCGTTCGCCAGCGCGAGCGCTTCCTCTTCCGACGCGAACGGCTGCACCGTGAGCACGGGGCCGAAGATCTCCTGCTGTACGACCTCGTCGTCCTGGCGGACGCCCGTGACGATCGTCGCCTCGAAGAAGCAGCCGGCATCGCCCTGGCGGCGGCCGCCGATCGCGATCGTCGCGTGCGCGGGGAGGCGATCGACGAAACCCTCCACGCGCGCGAGCTGGTCGGGGTTGTTCACCGGCCCGAAGAAGGCATCCGGGTCGTCCGGCGCGCCCGTCTTCGCGTGATCGCGGGTGTGGGCGACGAGCGTGGCGACCAGCTCGTCGTGCACGGCGGCATCCACGAGTACGCGCGTCGCGGCGGTGCAATCCTGTCCGGCGTTGAAGAACGCGGCCTCCACGATGCCGCGGGCGGCGCGGTCGAGGTCGGCGTCGGCGAAGACGAGGGCCGGCGCCTTGCCGCCGAGCTCCAGGTGCACACGCTTGAGGTCCTGCGCGGCCGAAGCGGCCACCTGCATGCCCGCGCGCACCGAACCGGTGATCGCGACCAGCTGCGGGGTCGGGTGCTCCACCAGCATCCGGCCGGTCTCCCGGTCGCCGAGGACGACGTTGAAGACCCCGGCGGGCAAGATCTCGGCGGCGATCTCAGCGAGGCGCACGGTCGTCTGGGGCGTCGTCTCGCTCGGCTTCAGCACGACGGTGTTGCCGGCCGCGAGAGCCGGCCCGATCTTCCACACGGCCATGTTCAGCGGGTAGTTCCACGGCGTCACCTGGGCGACGACGCCGATCGGCTCGCGGCGCACGTACGACGTGAACCCCTCCGCGTACTCGGCCGCCGCCCGCCCGTCCAGGTCGCGGGCGGCACCCGCGAAGAAGCGGAGCTGATCGACGGACTGGACGATCTCGTCGGCGACCAGGTTCGCGCGGGGCTTGCCCGTGTCCTGCGACTCCAGATCGGCGAACTCGTCGGCCCGCGCCTCCAGCGCATCCGCGAGCCGGAACAGCAGCAGCTGGCGCTGCGCGGGCGTCGTGCGCTTCCACGTCTCGAAGGCGCGGGATGCCGCCGCGAACGCGGCATCCACCTCCTCCGCCGTCGACACCGGAGCGTGGCCGTACACCTCGCCGGTCACGGGGCTGACGAGCGGCAGCGACGCGCCGGCAGAGGCGACCGGTGCCCCGTCGATGACGTTGCGGAGCACGGCCTGCGCCCCGGTCACGACGCCGCCTCGGCGTCGGTGACCTCCAGGGCGCGGTCGATGATGTCGAGGCCGCGCACCAGGTCGTCCTCCGAGACGATCAGCGGGGGTGCCACGTGCACGCGGTTGAAGTGCGTGAACGGCCACAGGCCCGCCTTCTTGCACGCCGCCGCGAACGCGGCCATCGGCGCGGCGTCTGCCCCCGCCGCATTGAACGGAACCAGCGGCTCGCGGCTCTCGCGGTCGCGCACGAGCTCGATCGCCCAGAACAGACCGAGGCCGCGCACCTCTCCGACGGACGGATGCCGCGCGGCCATCTGCTCCAGTCGCGGACGTACGACGCGCTCGCCGAGGTCGCGGACCCGCTCCAGGATGCCGTCGCGCCGGAAGACCTCGAAGGTCGCCACACCCGGGGCGCAGGCCAGCGGGTGACCGGAGTAGGTCAGCCCTCCCGGGAAGGAGACCGTGTCGAAGTGCGCGGCGATCCGGTCGGAGATGACGACGCCGCCCAGCGGCACGTAGCCCGAGTTCACGCCCTTCGCGAAGGTGATGAGGTCGGGCACGACGTCGAAGTTCTCGAACCCCCACCAGGTGCCGAGGCGTCCGAAACCGACCATGACCTCGTCGGCGATGTAGACGATGCCGTAGCGATCGCAGAGCTCGCGCACGCCGGGCAGGTAGCCGGGCGGCGGGATCAGCACGCCGTTGGTGCCCACGACCGACTCGATGATGATCGCGCCGATCGTCGAGGCGCCCTCCAGGATGATCGTCTGCTCGAGGTGCGCGAGCGCACGCTCCGTCTCCTGCTCGGGGGAGGCCGCGTGGAACGGCGAGCGGTAGGCGTAGGGCCCGAAGAAGTGCACGACGGACGCATCGGCCGGCTCGTTCGCCCACCGGCGTGGGTCACCGGTCAGCGTGATGGCGGTCGAGGTGTTGCCGTGGTAGCTGCGGTACATCGCCAGCACCTTGCGCTTGCCGGTGACCAGGCGCGCCATGCGCACCGCGTTCTCGTTGGCATCGGCCCCGCCGTTGGTGAAGAAGACCTTCGAGAAGCCGTCGGGAGCGATCTCACTGATGCGGCGCGCCAGCTCGCCGCGCGTGTCGTTGGCCATCGACGGCTGGATCGTGGCGAGGCGCCCGGCTTGCTCCTGGATCGCCGCGACCAGGTCGGGGTGCTGGTGGCCGAGGTTGAGGTTCACCAGCTGTGACGAGAAGTCGAGGTAGCTGTTTCCGGCGTAGTCCCAGAACGTCGCGCCCGCACCTCCCGCGACCGGCAGCGGGTCGATGAGCGCCTGCGCGCTCCACGAGTGGAACACGTGGCTGCGGTCGTCGCCGCGGACCGCGGCGTCGGCCGCCGGGTCGGCGACGGGGTCGATGGTGCTCATGATGTCTCCTTCGGATGCCGCGGACTCAGTGGTTGCTCGGGAAGCCCAGGCTGATCTGGCTCTCGCTGGGGTCGGGCCAGCGGGTCGTCACGACCTTGCTCCGCGTGTAGAAGTGGATCGACTCGGGGCCGTAGATGTGCGTGTCGCCGAACAGCGAGTTGCGCCAGCCGCCGAACGAGAACGCGCCCACCGGCACCGGGATCGGCACGTTGATGCCGACCATACCGACTTCGATGTCGAACTCGAACTGGCGGGCGGTGCCGCCGTCGCGCGTGAACACCGCGGTGCCGTTGGCGAACGGGCTCGCATTGACGAGGGCGACCGCCTCGTCGTACGTCGCCACGCGGGCGACGGAGAGCACCGGACCGAAGATCTCCTCGTCGTAGACCTTCATGCCGGGAGCGACCCGGTCGACGAGCGAGACGCCGATGAAGAAGCCGTCGCCCTCGAAGCGCTGCGCGGTGCCGTCGACGACGACCGTCGCACCCTCCGCGGCGGCGCCGGCGACGTAGGAGGCCACCTTGTCGCGGTGCTCGCGGGTGATGAGCGGTCCCATCTCGCTCGCCGCATCCGTGCCCGGTCCGATCGTCAGGCCCGCGATGCGCTCGGCGACCTTCTCCACGAGCGCATCGGCGACCTCGTCACCCACCGCGACGAGAACGGACACGGCCATGCAGCGCTCGCCGGCCGAGCCGTACGCGGCCGAGACGGCGGCGTCGGCCGCGGCATCCAGGTCGGCGTCGGGCATGACGACCATGTGGTTCTTCGCGCCGCCGAGAGCCTGCACGCGCTTGCCCGCGGCGGCGGCGCGCTCGTAGATCGAGCGGGCGATCGGAGTCGAGCCCACGAAGCTGACGGCACGCACGGTGGGGGAGTCGAGGATCGCGTCGACGGCCACCTTGTCGCCCTGCACGACGTTCAGCACGCCGGCGGGAAGGCCCGCTTCCTCGTACAGACGCGCCAGGAAGAGGGCGGCGGAGGGGTCCTTCTCGCTCGGCTTGAGGACGACCGTGTTGCCGCAGGCGATCGCGGATGCCGTCATCCACAGCGGCACCATCACGGGGAAGTTGAACGGCGTGATCGCGCCCACCACGCCCACCGGCTGCTTCACCGAGTGCACGTCGACGCCGCGCGAGACCTGTTCGGCGTGCTCGCCCTTCAGAAGGTGGACCAGTCCCGCCGCGAACTCGACGTTCTCGATGCCGCGGCTGATCTCGCCCTTCGCGTCGGAGAGCACCTTGCCGTGCTCGGCGGTGATGATCGCGGCCAGCTCGTCGGCGCGTTCGACCAGCAGGTGGCGGAGGCGGAAGAAGACGTCGGCCCGCTTGATGAGGCTCGTGGCGCGCCAGGCCGGCAGCGCCGCCGCGGCCGCCGCGATCGCGGCATCCGTCTCGGCGGTCGAGGCGAAGGCCACCTCGGCCTGTACGGCACCGGTCGCGGGATCGTAGACGGGCCCCGTGCGCTCGGCAGATCCGACGGACTGGCCGGCGACGTGATGACGGATGAGGTCCATGGGGGCTCCTGTTCGGACAGTTCGACCGGGTCGTGACATGCTTATGCTGACGGAGCGCAGGGGGGAGATGCAGGTGTCTGATCGTCGCGATGTGGACGGTTCTCGGACAGAACGTCCGACCGCGGATCTTCCCGCCGTGCTCCCCACCGTCTCCGAGGTGCTGACGCTCGATGCCTTCACCCCCGGTGCGCCGGTCGTGGTCGTGGGCGGTGCCGCGCTGGAGGCATCCGTGCGCTGGGTGCACGTCTCCGACAGTGCGGACGTCGCGCGACTGCTCGAAGGCGGCGAGCTGCTGCTGTCCACCGGATCGGGATGGCCCGACGATCCCCGGAGGCTGGCGCTGTTCGTCACGCAGCTGGCCGAGGTGGGTGCCGCGGGCATCGTGCTCGAGCTGGGCGCCCACTACCGCTACGTGCCGGCGGTTCTGGCCGACGCCGCGCGCAGCGCCGACATCGCCCTGATCGTGCTGCACCGCGAGGTGAAGTTCGTCACCATCACCGAGGCCGTGCACCGCCGGATCATCGCCGATCAGACGGCGGCGCTGGAAGCCCGCGACGCGGTGCGCACACTGTTCACGGGGCTCGCGCTGCGCGGTGCGCCGACGGAGTTCATCGTCGAACAGGTGGGGCTCACGCTGGCCGCTCCCGTCGTCTTGGAGACCGTCGGTCACGAGGTCGTCGTCGCTCACGTCGGCGGAGCCGCCGAGACCCGCACACTTCGCGACTGGGCGCGCCGATCCCGGTCGGCCGCCGCGGCGCCCGACCGGGACGGGCGGACGATCGTGCCCGTGGAAGCCCGCGGCATCAGATGGGGATGGCTCGTGGCGCTGCCCGGCCCCGCCCACCTCGCGGGACGCGACGCCGTACTCGAGCAGGCTGCCACCGCGCTCGCCCTGGGCAGACTCGCCGATCCCGGCGGTGAGGAGTGGTCGCGGCTGGGACGGCGCCGCGTGGTCGACTCGCTGATCGACGGACGATTCACCGGTCTGTCCGCGGTGGCGGCTCGACTGGATGCCGCGGGCATGCCGCTCGTCGGCACGGTGGCCTTCGCCGCAGTCGCGCTCGTGTCGTCGGGCCAGGGCGGCGACGCGGTCGCGGTCGCGGCGGCCGCCGACATCGCCGCTGCGGCGATCGGCGCGCGCGTCGTGTGCGGCACGAGCACGACCGTCGACGACGGGTCCGCCCTGGTGCGTACGCCCCTGATCCTCGCCGTGGCGGGCCGCGCGACGAGTGCCGCTGACAACCGGGCCGACGCCTTCACCGTCGCACTCGAGGACGCCCTGCGGGCGGGGTCGACGTCGGCGCGGGCGCGCGTCGTGCTCGGCCCGGGCACGGTCGTTCCCGCGCTCGAGCCCGCAGCCGAGTACGAGCGCGCGGTGGGTGCGCTCGTCGCGGGTCTGCGCGAAACCATCGACCTCGTCGGCGCCGACGAGGGGTTGCGCGGCTCCTCCCGCCGGGGCGCGGACGGGAGGCGTGTGGCGGAGCGTCCCCTCACCCGGGTGGTCGCGGCGTTGCGCGACGATCACCGCCTCGTCGCTCATGCGGAGCGGATGCTCGATCCGTTGCTGGCCGAGACCCGTGCTCGGGGCGGCGACCTTCTCGACGTGCTGACGGCGCTGCTCGCGCACCCGTCCAACCGCACGGCGGCCGCCGAAGCGGCGCACCTGTCGCGCTCGGTGTTCTATCAGCGCATCGCCCTGCTCGAAGACCTTCTCGGCGTCGACTTCGACGATGGCGAGCAGGTCGCCGCTCTCCATGTCGCCGTGTTGACCCACCGGCTCCACGCGGGCGGGTGAGCAGGGCACGCCTCACACTCTGTATGCATTAGTCGCCGAAAGAGGCCGCCTCCTTTCATTATTGATCCTCCGTGTATACAATCGGAGGGTCGAGAGGAGACCGCGTGCGTGCCAGTGACCGTGCCTACCGGGCGCTGCTCGACGAGATCCAGTCCGGCGTGCTGGCGCCCGGAGCGGTGCTGGCCGAAGTCGAGCAGTCGGTGCGCCTGGGGGTGAGCCGCACGCCGCTGCGTGAAGCGCTGGGGCGCCTGCTCGCCGACGGCCTCGTCGTGCAACCGTCGCCGCGGCTCACCGTGGTCAGCGACATCGATGCCGGCGACATCCGAGAGCTCTTCGAGGTGCGTCGCGCCCTGGAGGAGACGGCTGCACGCCTCGCCGCACGCGGGGCCGATGCCGATCTGTTCGCTGCGCTGGCCGGTGAGTTCGCGCGGACGGATGCCGCCGCCGACCCCGACGCCTACTACGCCCTCATCGCCCGCTTCGACGACGCCCTCGACGCGGCCGTCGCCAACGACTATCTGACCGCGGCCCTCAAGACGGTGCGGACCCACCTCGTCCGGGTCCGCCGGCTCGCGCGCGACAACCCCGCACGCCTGGCGGCATCCGTCGCCGAGCACCGACTGATCGCGTCCGCCGTCGCCGCCGGCGACGCCGACCTCGCCGCGCACGCCACCCATGTCCACCTGCACAACGCGCTCGTCGCGATCCTCGCCTCGCTGGAAGGAACCCCATGACCGTCATCCACCACGTCCGTGTGCACCGGAGCGAAGAGAACCTCGCCCGCGAGGACCAGCTCGCGCACAAGATCGCCGAGGTCGCCGCCGACCCGGTGGCCGTCGAGTCCGACGTCGTCGAGATGATCATCAACCGCGTCATCGACAACGCGGCGGTGGCCGCGGCATCCCTCACCCGCGGCCCCGTCACCGCGGCGCGCGCCCAGGCGCTCGATCACCCGGTCTCGCGGGGAGGGGCGGGCGCCACGGTGTTCGGCGAGCCGAACACGGTGCACACGAGCCCCGAGTGGGCGGCGTGGGCGAACGGTGTGGCGGTGCGCGAACTCGACTATCACGACACGTTCCTCGCTGCGGAGTATTCGCACCCCGGCGACAACATCCCGCCGATCGCCGCCGTCGCCCAGCACGTCGGCGCCGACGGCGCGGCGCTGGTGCGCGCCATCGCGACCGGATACGAGATCCAGATGGATCTCGTGCGCGCCATCAGCCTGCACAAGCACAAGATCGATCACGTCGCGCACCTGGGCCCGTCGGCGGCGGCCGGCATCGGCACGCTGCTGGGTCTCGACGCCGACACGATCGCCCAGGCCGTCGCGCAGGCCCTGCACACGACCACCGCGACGCGGCAGTCGCGCAAGGGTGAGATCTCCACCTGGAAGGCGCACGCCCCCGCCTTTGCCGGCAAGATGGCGGTCGAAGCCGTCGACCGCGCGATGCGCGGACAGACCTCGCCGTCCCCGATCTACGAGGGCGAAGACGGCGTGATCGCCTGGATGCTCGACGGCAAGGACGCCGCGTACGACGTGCCGCTTCCCGCGCCCGGCGAGCCCAAGCGCGCGATCCTCGACTCCTATACGAAGGAGCACTCCGCCGAGTATCAGGCGCAGGCGTGGATCGACCTCGCGCGCAAGCTTCACAGCTCCCACCCCGAGCTCGCCGATCCCGCCACCGTCGAGAGCATCGTGCTGCACACCAGCCATCACACCCACTACGTGATCGGCTCCGGCGCGAACGATCCGCAGAAGTACGACCCGACCGCCTCTCGCGAGACCCTCGACCACTCGATTCCCTACATCTTCGCCGTCGCACTGCAGGACGGCGGGTGGCATCACGTCGACTCGTACCTGCCCGCTCGCGCCGCCCGCGAGGACACGGTTGCGCTGTGGCACAAGATCACCACGGCGGAGGATGCCGAGTGGACGCGCCGCTACCACTCCGAGGACCCCGATGAGAAGGCGTTCGGGGGCCGCGTGGAGATCCGCCTCGCGGACGGTTCGACGATCGTGGACGAGATCGCGGTCGCCGACGCCCACCCGCTGGGTGCGCGCCCGTTCGCTCGCGCCGACTACGTGCGCAAGTTCCGTCTGCTCGCCGAGCCGGTGCTCGAGCCCGCCGAGATCGAGCGGTTCCTGGCCCTGGCCGAGCGGCTTGCCGAGCTGACCGTCGACGAGGTGCGCGAGCTCAACATCGTCGCCCGCGTCGGCGTGCTGGCCGCGGTGGCGAGCCCGAAGGGGCTGTTCTGATGCTGTACAGCCAGACCCCGGCATCCGAGAAGCGGCGCCTGCTGCGCGAGCGCCTGCGGGCGGGTGAGCTCGTCCGTTTTCCCGGAGCGTTCAACCCGCTGTCGGCCCGGATGATCGAGCAGAAGGGCTTCGAGGGCGTCTACATCTCGGGGGCGGTGCTGAGTGCCGATCTGGGGCTTCCGGACATCGGTCTGACGACGCTGACCGAGGTCGCCGGTCGCGGTCAGCAGATCGCCCGCATGACCGAGCTTCCCGCCATCATCGACGCCGACACCGGCTTCGGCGAGCCCATGAACGTCGCGCGGACCATCCAGACGCTGGAAGACGCGGGGCTGTCGGGCACGCACATCGAAGACCAGGTGAACCCCAAGCGCTGCGGTCACCTCGACGGCAAACAGGTCGTCGACACCGACACCGCCCTCCAGCGCATCCGCGCCGCCGTCGACGCCCGCCGCGACCCGAACTTCCTCATCATGGCGCGCACCGACATCCGCGCCATCGAGGGGCTGGACGCCGCCATCGATCGGGCCAAGGCGCTCGTGGATGCCGGGGCCGACGCGATCTTCCCCGAGGCGATGCGCGACCTCGCGGAGTTCGCCGCCGTGTGCGCCGCCGTCGACGTGCCCGTGCTGGCGAACATGACCGAGTTCGGTAAGAGCGATCTGTTCAGCGTCGACCAGCTCCGCGATGCGGGCGTGCAGATCGTCATCTGGCCCGTCTCGCTGCTGCGGATCGCGATGGGTGCGGCATCCCGTGCGCTGGATACCCTGAACGACGAGGGACATCTGACCTCGCGCCTGGGTGAGATGCAGCACCGCGCCGACCTGTACGACCTCATCGACTACCCGTCGTACAACCAGTTCGACGCGAACGTCTTCAACTTTCAGATCACCCGCTGATCACCCCTTCACCCTCCCCTCCCCTTGACCCTCGTCCCACTTGCGACCGACCATGTCCCACAAGAGGTCGCAATCGGGGCATCCACAGGACAGAAACTGGGACATGGTTGCAGCCGCAACCGGCCCGCACGTGCAAAGGAGCAGTCATGAGCGACCAGCAGACCCCGCCCCAGATCCACAAGGGGCTCGCGGGCGTCGTCGCCGATGCGACCGCCATCAGCAAGGTCAACCCGGAGACCAACTCGCTGCTCTACCGCGGCTATCCGGTGCACGAGCTGGCCGCTACGCAGTCGGCCGAAGCGGTCGCGTACCTGCTGTGGAACGGCGAGTTGCCGACCGGCGAGCAGCTCGCCGCGCTCCGAGCCACCGAGCGGCAGCACCGGAGTCTCGCCGACGACGTCAAGGCCGTGATCGATCTGACCCCGACCGATGCCCACCCGATGGATGAGGTGCGCTCGGCGGTGAGCGTGCTGGGCGCGCGCGAGCTTGCCGGCACCGGGTCCGTGCTCGATGCGAGCGGGTCTCGCGACGAGAACCTCGAGCGCAGCATCCGCCTGTTCGCCGCGCTGCCGGCGATCGTCGCCTACGGGCAGCGTCGCCGCCGCGGTGAAGAGCTCATCGCCCCGCGCGACGATCTCGATTACGCAGCGAATTTCCTCTGGATGACCTTCGGCGAAGAGTTCGACCCGGTCGTGGTCGACGCGTTCAACCGCTCGATGATCCTGTACGCGGAGCACTCGTTCAACGCGTCCACCTTCACGGCGCGGGTGATCACCTCCACCCTCAGCGACCTGTACTCGGCCGTGGTCGGCGCGATCGGAGCGCTCAAGGGGCCGCTGCACGGCGGGGCCAACGAAGCCGTGCTGCACATCTTCGACGAGATCGGCGACGCCGACAACGTGGCGCCCTGGCTCGAGCGGGCTCTCGCCGAGAAGCGCAAGATCATGGGCTTCGGTCACCGCGTCTACAAGCACGGCGACTCGCGCGTGCCCACGATGAAAGCTGCGCTCGACACGCTCATCACGTACTACGACCGTCCCGATGTCGAGGCCCTCTACGCGACGCTGGAGCGCGAGTTCGTCGCCCGTAAGGGCATCTACCCGAACCTCGACTACCCGTCGGGGCCGGCGTACAACCTGATGGGCTTCGACACCCTGACCTTCACTCCGCTGTTCGTTGCGGCGCGGGTCGTGGGGTGGACGGCGCACATCATGGAACAGGCGGCATCCAACGCGCTTATCCGTCCGCTGTCGGCCTACAGCGGCGTGGACGAGCGTCACATCGAGGGGTTCGTCGACGAGGCCGGCACCTCGACGATCTCGCTGCGCGCCGCCGAAGCCGAGGGCTGAGCGCTCGTGCGTACCGCGGTCATCGTCGACGCCGTCCGCACCCCGTCCGGCCGTGGCAAGCCGGGGGGCGCGCTCAGCGGCATCCATCCCGTCGACCTCGCCGCGCTGGTGCTGCGGGCGACGCTCGAGCGCAACGGCCTGGAATCGGCGCAGATCGACGACGTGCTGCTCGGCTGCGTCAGCCAGGTCGGCGAACAGACGATGAACATCGCGCGTCAGGCGGTGCTCGCGGCTGGATTCGACGAGCGCGTTCCGGCGACGACGATCGATCGGCAGTGCGGATCGAGCCAGCAGGCCGCGCAGTTCGCGGCGCAGGGCGTCACGGCCGGACAGTACGACATCGTCATCGCCGGCGGCGTCGAATCGATGAGCCGCGTGCCTCTCGGGGTCGCGGCATCCGTCGCCGGTTCACCCTTCTCACCGGGGTTGCACGCGCGCTATCCCGACGGACTCGTGAACCAGGGCGTGTCGGCCGAGCTGATCGCGGCGCGCTGGGGCTTCTCGCGCGACGAGCTCGACGCGTACGCGGCCGAGTCGCACGAACGCGCTGCCGAGGCGCAGGTCCAGGGCAGATTCGCCTCGCAGCTGCTGGCCGTCGACGGTGTCGAGATCGACGAGACGGTGCGCCCGGGCACCACCGTCGCAGGTCTTTCCGGCCTCGCGCCGGCCTTCCGCACCGATGCCATGGCGGAGCGCTTTCCCGAGATCGACTGGCTGATCACACCCGGCAACTCTTCTCCGCTGACCGACGGCGCCTCCGCCGTCCTCATCATGAGCGAGCAGAAGGCGCGCGAGCTCGGGCTCACGCCGCGAGCGCGCTTCCACGCCTTCTCCGTCGTCGGCGACGACCCTCTGATGATGCTCACGGGGCCGATTCCCGCGACACGTCGCGTGCTGGAGCGCGGTGGACTGACGATCGACGATCTCGACGCGTACGAGGTCAACGAGGCGTTCGCCCCGGTGCCGCTCGCGTGGGCTGCCGAACTCGGCGCGGATGCCGCCAAGCTCAACCCCTGGGGCGGCGCGATCGCCCTCGGGCACGCGCTCGGCTCCAGCGGCACGCGACTTCTCGGTACGCTCCTCGCGCACCTCGAGTCCACCGGCGGACGGTACGGACTGCAGACCATGTGCGAGGGCGGGGGCATGGCGAACGCCACCATCATCGAACGGCTGTAGAACGCCGCGTCCATTTACTAGGACGTCCATGTAAAATGATCGCTGTGCCCTACCGGGCGCACTTCCGGCTGTCGATCTGTTTCACAAGGACGTGACGCGATGAGCATGACTGTGTCCCCTTCCCTCTCCGCCGATGAGCGGGGAGCCATCCTCGAAGCCGTCCGCGACTTCGCCCGGACGCGGCTGGAGCCGCACGCGCTGGAATGGGATCGCGACAAGCACTTTCCGCGGGATGTGCTCGCCGACGCCGGCGAACTCGGCCTCGGAGGGCTGTACGTACGTGAGGACGTCGGCGGCACCGCGCTGACGCGTGAGGACGCCGCACTCGTCTTCGAGCAGCTGTCGATGGGCGATCCCACGATCGCCGCGTACATCAGCATCCACAACATGGTCGCCTGGATGATCGACAGCTACGGCACTCCGGCGCAGCGCGAGCAGTGGCTGCCGCGTCTGATCACGCTTCGCGACCTCGGCGCCTACTGCCTCACGGAGCCCGGCGCGGGCTCGGATGCCGCGGCCATCACGACCAGCGCGATCGCCGACGGCGACGGCTATGTGCTCACCGGGGTCAAGCAGTTCATCTCCGGGGCGGGGGAGGCGGCGGTCTATGTCGTCATGGCCCGCACCGGCGAGCCCGGTGCGCGGGGCATCAGCGCCTTCCTGGTGCCGGCGGATGCCGAGGGTCTGAGCTTCGGACCCCACGAGCGCAAGATGGGGTGGAACGCGCAGCCCACCCGTCAGGTGATCCTCGACGAGGTGCGGGTGCCGGCATCCGCTCTGCTGGGCGGCGTGGGCGAGGGGTTCCGCATCGCGATGAGCGGGCTCAACGGGGGGCGGGTCAACATCGCGGCCTGCTCCGTCGGCGGCGCCCAGTGGGCGCTCGATCGTGCCGTGCGCTACGTGCACGAGCGGTTCACGTTCGGCGAGGCCCTCGCCGAACGGCAGAGCGTCGTGTTCGCCCTCGCCGACATGGCCACGCAGCTGCAGGCGGCCCGGGCGATGGTGCGCGACGCGGCTCGCGCGATCGACGCCCGTGCCGACGACGTCGCCGTGCAGTGCGCCATGGCCAAGCGCTTCGCCACCGACGCCGGCTTCGAGGTGGCCAACCGGGCGCTGCAGCTGCACGGCGGCTACGGGTATCTGCAGGAGTACGGGATCGAGAAGGTGGTGCGCGATCTTCGTGTGCATCAGATCCTGGAGGGCACGAACGAGATCATGCGGGTCATCATCGGTCGCGACGTTCTGGGAGCATGAGCACATGAGCGACTACTCCACGATCCTCGTCTCCACCCGCGGCCGCGTCGGATGGATCACCCTGAACCGGCCCGAGGCGCTCAACGCGCTGAACTCGACCCTGGTCGAAGAACTCGCCGCCGCGGCGGCCGCGTTCGATGCCGACGAGCAGATCGGTTGCATCGTCGTCACCGGCTCGGAGCGCGCCTTCGCCGCCGGCGCCGACATCAAGCAGATGGAGGACCGCTCTGCCGTCGAGATGTCGCTGCGCAACCCCTTCGTGGGCCTCGAGGCCTTCTCGCGCGTGCGCACGCCCGTCATCGCGGCCGTCGCGGGGTACGCGCTCGGAGGCGGCTGCGAGCTGGCGATGGCGTGCGACATCATCCTGGCTGCCGACACCGCCCGCTTCGGTCAGCCCGAGATCACTCTCGGCGTCATCCCCGGCCTCGGCGGCACGCAGCGTCTGCCGCGTGCGATCGGTTACTACAAGGCGGCAGAGCTCGTGCTCACCGGACGGATGATGGATGCCGCCGAAGCCGAGCGGGCCGGCCTGGTCTCCCGCATCGTGCCCGCCGCCGACCTGCTCGCAGAGGCAGAAGCGATGGCCGAGCAGATCGCCGCGAAGTCGCTTCCCGTCCTGTACGCCGCCAAGGAGTCGCTGCGCGCCTCGCTGGAGACCGCCGCCGCCGAGGGGCTGCGCTTCGAGAAGCAGGTCTTCACATCACTGTTCGCGCTGGACGACCAGAAGGAGGGCATGGCCGCCTTCCGGGAGAAGCGTGCGCCGCGATTCACGAATCGCTGACGACATCGCCCGCCGACCGGCGCAGTCGGGCGACGATCGCGACGAGGTCTTCCACGTCGTCGGCTGTCAGGCCGGGCGCGGCGAACACGGCGTCGTTGAGCGCCGCGGTGGCCTGAGCCGCGAGGTCACGCCCCGCCCTCGTCAGGGCGACCAGCGTCGCCCGACGATCGCCGGGGTGCGGCTCGCGCGCGACGAGCCCGGCCGCTTCAAGGCGGTCGACGGTGTTCGTCACGCTCGTCGGGTGCACTTGCAAGCGGCTCGCCGCCGACGACAGCGGCATCCGTCCGTCACGGGTGAAACTCAGCAGCGTCAGCAGTTCGTAGCGGGCGAACGTGAGCGAGAACGGCTTCAGGGCCTCGTCGACGCGCGCGAGCAGAATCTGGTGCGCCCGCATGATGCTCGTCACCGCCGTCATCCCTGCCGCGGCGTCGACCCAGCCGTGCGCCACCCACTGGCGGCGGGCCTCTGCGATCGGATCGCGTGGCGACGACGGCGTGCGGCTCACGGGCATCTCCTCGAACGGCTCGGCGCCCGGAGTGCCGTGCGCGCTGGTCTCACGCTAGCGCGGACCTCGATCCGTCCCCACGGATGATCCTGAGTCTCAACGGATGCGATACTGAGTCGCACCTTCTAGAATGAATGCGTCGCAAGGAGAACCGATGAAGATCGTGGTGCTGGTCAAAGAAGTCCCCGACACCTACGGCGACCGCAAGCTCGACCTCGAGACCGGTCTCGCCGAGCGCTCGGCCTCTGAGCGCGTGCTCGATGAGATCGGGGAGCGCGCACTGGAGGTGGCGCTGTCGTATGCCGACGCCCACCCCGGCACGGAGGTCGCTGTCGTCTCGATGGCATCGGAGGAGGCTGCGGCCACCATCCGCAAGGGGCTCGCGATGGGCGCGACATCCGCTCTGCAGGTCGTCGACCCGGCGCTGGCCGGCGCAGATCTGGGCGTGACCGCGGCCGTGCTCGCCGCTGCGGTGCGGCGAGCCGGGTTCGACCTGGTCATCACCGGCAATCTCTCCACCGACGGCACCGGCGGCGTCCTTCCGGCGATGATCGCCGAGCACCTGCAGGTGCCGCAGGCGACCGCGCTGTCGTCGGTCACGATCGGCGAGGGGGAGATCACCGGCACGCGCGCCACCGACTTCGGCACCGCGCAGGTCAGTGCGACGCTGCCGGCCGTCATCTCGATCACCGAAGCCCTCCCGGATGCCCGGTTCCCGAACTTCAAGGGCATCATGGCGGCGAAGAAGAAGCCGTTCGAGACCGTGTCGCTGGCCGACCTCGGCGTCGACGTCGACCCGTCCGCGGCCGCGCAGTCGATCATGACGGCGGTCGCCGAGAAGCCTCCGCGCGGTGCGGGAATCAAGATCGTGGATGAGGGCGACGCGGGCGACAAGCTCGCCGCCTTCCTCGTCGAGAACCGACTGGCCTGAGAACGGTGCTGGGAACGATGACGATGGAGAACGTGATGGTGGATGTCGCCTCGGACGCGATTCTCGTGCTGCTGGATGTCACCCCGGCCGGTGAGCTGGCCGGCTCGGCCGCCGGACTGCTCGGCGCCGCCGCCGGCATCGGCACGCCGGTCGCGCTGGTCGTCGCCGGTGACGAGGCGCATGCCGCACTCGCCGAGGCTGCGGGTGCGCTGGGGGCTGCGGTCGTGCTCACCGCGGGGCTGGGCGGTGCGGACGGATCGCTGACGGTTCCTCTGGTCGATGCCGTGGACGCGGCATCCGCGCTCGTGAAGCCCGACGCCGTGCTCGTGTCGAACTCCATCGAGGGCCGCGACATCGCCGGACGGTACGCGGCACGCTCGCGCGCGGCTCTGGCCGTGGATGCGGTCGGCGTTTCCCGCGACGACGAGGGCGTGCTCGCGCAGCATTCCGTCTACGGCGGGGCGTACAACGTCACGAGCGCAGCCACCTTCGGTCCTCTCGTGGTCACGGTGCGCCAGGGGGCGGTCGACGCCCGTGCCGCGGCCGTCGCCGAGCCGCGGGTGGTGCCGCTGGAGGTCGCCGCCTCGGGCGCGCCGGCGGCGCGCATCACCGGATTCGAAGCCGAGGTCGCGGCGTCGTCGCGGCCGGAGCTGCGCGGCGCGGCGAAGGTCGTCTCGGGAGGGCGCGGACTCGGCTCGGCCGAGAAGTTCGCGCTCGTCGAACAGCTCGCCGATGCCCTCGGCGCGGCTGTGGGCGCGTCTCGCGCGGCCGTGGATGCCGGATACATCCCCTACTCGCACCAGGTCGGGCAGACCGGGGTATCGGTGTCGCCCCAGCTGTACGTGGCTCTCGGCATCTCGGGGGCCATCCAGCACAAGGCCGGCATGCAGACCGCGAAGACGATCGTCGCGATCAATAAAGACGGCGACGCCCCGATCTTCGACATCGCCGACTTCGGCATCGTGGGGGACGTGTTCACGGTCGTCCCGCAGCTGATCGCCGCCCTCGACGCCAGGAAGGCCTGATGGCGACCGGCGGATCGTCCATGCGCCGCGGCTTGCCGCGCGTCGCCGGTGGAGAACCGTGGCCGCCGGCCGCGAGCGCGCCCGCCGAGGCCGTCGTGGACGCCTCTGCGCCCCCGGCAGCGGTCGTCGAGGCGGCCGTGGAGCGACCCGCCGGGCCGTCGACGGGCTCGGGCGAGCCGCCGGCGCTCGCGACGGCGTCCGTGCCCGAGCGCAGCGGGACGACGGTCGTCCGCCGCGGCCTGCCCCGCGTCGCCGGCGGCGAGCCGTGGCCGTCCGCGGTCGTCGTGGCTGCCGCGGGCCCGGGGGCGACGCCCGCTGAGGCCGCCTCCGCCGCTCCGGCGCCCCCGCTCGCCGCCGCCCCTCCGGCGCCCCCGCTCGCCGCTGGCGACGGTGACACCTCCGTGCGCCGCGGGCTGCCGCGCATCGCGGGTGGCGACGCGTGGCCACCCGCCGGCACAGCCGCCGCCGTGTCTTCCCCGATCGCCGCCGTCTCCTCCCCGGCGGCCGCCGATGCTGCGGCGGACGGCGCGGGTGCTGCTGCCGAGGAGGCCGCCCCCGCGGCCGACCTCCCGCTCATCGGCACAGCCACCGAGGGGCCGCGCGCACCGTTGAGCGTTCCGCAGACCGCGTGGGCCGGTCGCGCCGCGTCGCGTCGGCCGCAGCCGAAGCCCGAGCCGCAACGGATCGGGCCTTTCACGACGACGCAGTGGGCGGGCGCCGTCGTGGTCGGCGGAATCGGCCTGCTGTTCGCGGCGGGCATGGCGGTGCTCGCGGTGCGATTCCTGCTGAGCCTGGACGGCATGCGCGACTTCCTCGCGACCTACCCCGGGGAGTACCACCTGCCTGCCGGTGCGCCCGTCGGCATCCCCGCGTGGCTCGGCTGGCAGCACTTCTTCAACGTCTTCTTGATGGTGCTGATCATCCGCTCGGGGCTCACGATCCGCCGCGAGAAGCGGCCGAGCGTCTTCTGGGCGCCCAAGAACAACCCCAAGGGCAAGACGAGCCTGACGATCTGGTTCCATCAGGCGCTCGACATCCTGTGGCTCATCAACGGCGTCGTCTTCATCGTGCTGCTTTTCGTCACCGGCCAGTGGATGCGGATCGTCCCCACGAGCTGGGAAGTCGTCCCCAACGCCCTCAGCGCCGCGCTGCAGTACGTCTCGCTGGACTGGCCGACCGAGAACGGCTGGGTCAACTACAACGCGCTGCAGCAGCTCGCCTACTTCTCGACGGTCTTCATCGCCGCCCCGCTCGCCGCGATCACCGGCTTCCGGATGAGCGGGATGTGGCCGAAGAAGAACCTGAAGCTCAGCGCCGCCTACCCGATCGAGTGGGCGCGCAAGGTGCACTTCCCGGTGATGCTGTTCTTCGTCGTGTTCATCGTCATCCACGTCGTTCTCGTGCTCGCGACCGGGGCGCTGCGCAACCTCAACCACATGTACGCCGCGCAGGGCTCGGTCGACCCGACGGCCTATGCCGACAACTGGACCGGCTTCTGGCTGTTCGTGGTCTCGCTCGTGGTCATCGCCGCCGCGTGGGTCGCCGCCCGCCCGCTCGTGCTCGCCCCGATCGCCCGCCTGTTCGGCACGGTCAGCGGGCGCTGACGCGCGCGATCAGCGTCCCGACAGCGGCCGGCGCTCAGCCGAGCATCTCCGCAGAATGCGACAAACTCCGCATCCGATCGGCGATCTGGATGCGGAGTTCGTCAGAATCTGCGGAGTTTGTCAGCGCGGTGGGGCCGGCGGAACCCGCGACGCGGCAGGCGCGATCAGCGCACGAAGCGGACCTCGGTGAGCGTCTCGCCGAGGAACGGCTCGGTGTGCGTCGCGCCGTCGAGCGTGAAGCCGTTGCGCGCGTAGAAGCGGTGAGCACGCGGGTTGTCCGCGGCGACCCAGAGGTAGAGCTCCTCGTCGGCGTCGACCGTCGCGTCGAACAGCTGCTGCCCGATGCCGGTGCCGTGGAACTGGTCGAGCAGGTAGATGAAGTAGAGCTCACGCGTGCGCGGAGCGTCGCGGTCGCGCGCCGGGCCCGAGCCGGCGAATCCGACGATCTCGCCGCCGACGAGGGCGGCGAACATCTTGAACTCGGGGCCCTGCTGGGCCCAGTGCGTCCACAGCTCGGCGAGGCGCTTGGGAGAGACGTTCTCGAGAGCGGCCTTGCTGATGAGGTGGTCGTAGGTCTCGTGCCAGCACGTCGCGTGGACCCGTCCGAGGGCCTCGGCATCCACGTCACGAACGGGACGGACGACGGTGTCGGTCTGCGCGGTGATGTCGGTGGGGGCTTCCATGGCCAGACTCTACGGCGGCCCTTCCGATTCACGAAATCGATGGATGCCGCGCTCCACCCTCGTCGCGGCGACACCACGAGGACTGTGGGAAGCCCACAAGAGATGCCGGGAGCCCATCGGGGAATCCGCTAGCATCGCGCTTCGTGAATGTATGGTGGCGGACCCTCCTGACGATCTGGCGCGCGAAGGTGCTGCTGCATCGGCGCGGCCCCATGCCGCCACGCAGTGTCGGTCGGCTGCGGCTTCGGACGCTGCCCACCGACATCGATCTGCTCGGCCATATGAACAACGGTCGATACGCCTCGCTGTTCGACCTCGGCCGCTTCGACCTGCTGATCCGCACCGGCATCTGGGATGCGATGAACGCGCAGGGCTGGTACGCGGTGGTCGCCAGCGAGACGGTGACCTTCCGCAAGTCGCTGCAGCTCTGGCAGCGCTTCACGGTCGAATCCCGCCTGTACGCCCACGATGACAAGGCCGTCTACCAGATGCACCGCGCGGTCGTGGACGGCGAGGTCTATGCCGAGATGATCGTCCGCGCGCGCTTCCTGCGCCGCACCGGCGGCGTGGTGAACACCGACGAGCTCTTCGAGGCGCTCGAGCGGCCGGATGATCTCCCACCGCTGCCGCAGTGGGTGGCCGAATGGGCTCGCGACAGCGCGCTGCCCTCGACGAAGGCCCCCGCGCCGAGCGAGTGGGACTGATCCCGCAGGGATGCCGGCGTCAGACCCGACGCGCGACGAACGCGTCGGCGAGAGCCTCGCGGACGCTGCGGATGCCGGGACGGTTGCGGCTGGATCGGCGAGCCGCCGTGAAGATCTCACGCGCCGGGTCGCCCGGAAGCGCGCTGAGGTGCACCGGGGGCGCACCGCCGGCCCACAGCAGATCGGGCAGCAGTCCGACGGCGTGACCGGTGGCGATCAGCTCGGCATGCCCGCTGAGATCGGCGAGCTCGAAGCGGACATCCGGCTCGAACCCGGCGGCGCGGCACTGCTGCATCGCCCACTCGCGCGCCGCCGTGCCGCGCGGCTCCATCACCCAGGCGTGTTCGGCCAGGTCGGCCAGCGGCCCGATGGCGCGCGCCGTCGCCAGCCGGATCGGGTCGACGCCGAGCAGATCCCGATCGAGCGCCGATCGATGCGGGCGAGTGAGCCCCGGGTACTGCTCGGCGATCGCGAGGTCGAAGCCGCGCGCTCCGAGCTCGAACAGCCCCTCTTCGGGCGGCAGCTCGGAGATCTCCACGCGCAGGCCCGGCGTCCGCTCGGCGAGCAGGGTCAGGGCTGCGGGCACGAGAGCGCGGGCGGCCGTCTGCAGCACGGCGAGACGCACCGGTGCGATCCCGAGGCGGGTGTCTTCCAGTTCGCCGCGGATCTCCTCGTCGGCATCGAGGGCGCGCGCCGCGTAGGCGGCCAGCGCCTCGCCGTGCGCGGTCAGCCGCACGCGGCGTCCATCCGGAGCGAGCAGCGCCACTCCCGCCTCGCGCTCCAACTGCGACAACTGCTGCGAGATCGTGGACGGGCTGTACGCCAACGCCTGTGCGACGGCGGCGATCGTGCCGCGCTGGGCGAGTTCGTGCAGCAGTCGGAGGCGTCTCAACTCGAACACGCGCGCTCCTTCCGTCACCCGTCGCCGTCGTCTCGGCTGCGTCGTGGTCGCGCCGGAGAAAACATCGCCGTCATCGAACGATATCCGTCAAAGATCATCGCTTTTGCCGAATCATATGCGTGCCTCACGCTGGACGCATGGACACAGTGCACTCTGGAGACGTGACCGACGACACCACCACGCCTCCTTCGGCATCCGCGCTCGCCGACAGCGCCATCTCGCTGGCGCGACGCTGGGTGGACGAGTCTGCGGCTGCCGACGTCGATCCCGCCGCCGAACGGCTGGCGGGCGTGCTCAAGGATCCGCACGGGCTGCCGTTCACGATCGGCTTCGTCGACGGTGTCATGCGTCCCGAGTCGTTGAGCGCCGCCGCGGCGAACCTGCAGCGCGTCGCGCCTCTGGTTCCGCAGTTCTTGCCCTGGTACCTGCGGGCGGCGGTGCGCACCGCGGGTGCCGTCGGGCCGATTCTTCCGGCGCCGACGGTGCCGATCGCGCGCAAAGCGCTGCGCGAGATGGTCGGGCACCTCATCGTCGATGCCCGGCCCGACAAGCTGGGCCCCGCTCTGACGGCCATCCGGGAATCCGGTGCGCGCCTCAATCTGAACCTCCTGGGCGAAGCCGTGCTGGGCGAAGCCGAAGCGCTGCGCCGCCTGGAGGGCATCCACGATCTCATCCGTCGCGACGACGTCGACTATGTCTCGGTGAAGGTGTCGGCCATCGCGAGCCACATCTCGATGTGGGCCTTCGACCAGGTCGTCGACCGGGTGGTCGACCGCCTGCTCCCGCTGTACCTGACGGCCGCCTCCTCGGCGGGGCCCGAGTCCGCTCAGACGTTCATCAATCTGGACATGGAGGAGTACCGCGACCTCGACCTGACGATCGCGGTGTTCACCCGGCTGCTGGAGGATCCGCGGCTGCGTGACCTGGAGGCGGGCATCGTCCTGCAGGCCTACCTTCCCGATGCGTTGCCGGCCCTGCGGCAGCTCACCGCCTGGGCTCAGCAGCGGGTCGACGGCGGGGGCGCCCGCATCAAGGTGCGACTCGTCAAGGGCGCGAACCTCGCGATGGAACGGGTGGATGCCGTCATGCACGGCTGGCCGCTGGCCACCCATGCGAGCAAGCTCGACGCCGACGCCAGCTACCTCCGGTGCCTCGACGAGGCGCTGCGGCCGGAGAACTCGCGCGCGGTGCGCCTCGGCGTCGCCGGCCACAACCTCTTCGACATCGCGTACGCGTGGTTGCTCGCGGGGGAGCGCGGCGTCCGGGACGACGTCGAGTTCGAGATGCTCCTCGGCATGGCACAGGGACAGGTGGCGGCGGTCTCGCGCGAGGTCGGCCACGTGCTGCTGTACGTGCCGGTCGTGCGGCCTGACGAGTTCGATGTGGCCATCAGCTACCTCGTGCGCCGATTGGAGGAGAACGCGTCGAGCGACAACTTCCTCTCGGCCGCTTTCGATCTTGCCGAAGATCCGGCGATGTTCGCGCGGGAGCGCGACCGCTTCCTCGCCTCGCTGCAGCGGGCGGCCGACCCGGCGCTTCCCGTGGGGCCTCAGCGGACGCAGACCCGGCGGGACGACGCGGCGAGCGGCGCAGCGACCCCCGCCCTCACCCGTCCGGAGCCCGCAGCCGAAACGGCGGAGGGAGCCGCCGACGGCGATCTGACGCAGGTGGTTCTCGGTATCGCCGACGGTCGGGGTGACGGCGGGTCGTTCGTCGACACCGCGGTCTTCGACCTCCGTGAATCCGTCCGCGCCGAGGGTGCGCCGGGGTTCGCGAACGCGCCCGACACGGACCCCGCGCTGCCGGCCAACCGTGCCTGGGCCGACGAGATTCTGGCGCGGATCGCCGGGTCGAGCGCCGGAGAGTCGACCATCGCCGCTGCGCGCATCGACGATTCGGCGTCGCTCGAAGAGACGGTCGCGCGCGTTCGGGCCGCCGGCACACGGTGGGGCGCCGTGCCCGCGGACGATCGAGCGAAGGTTCTGCGTGCGGTCGCGCGTGCGCTCGAGGCTCGGCGCGGCGAGCTCATCGAGGTGGCCGCGAGCGAGACCGGCAAGGTGTTCGCCGAAGCCGATGTCGAAGTCAGCGAAGCCGTCGACTTCGCCAACTACTACGCCGCGACGGCGCGCGAGCTCGATCGGGTGAGCGGCGCGGTCTTCGTGCCTGCGGCGCTCACGGTGGTCGCGCCGCCCTGGAACTTCCCCGTCGCGATCCCCGCCGGCGGAGTGCTCGCTGCGCTCGCGGCGGGCTCGGGTGTCGTGTTCAAGCCGGCTCCTCAGGCGCGCCGCTGCGCGGCCGTGGTCGCCGAGGCCGTCTGGGCGGCGTTGGACCTCGAGGGCGTCGACCGCGACATCCTCGCGCTGGTCGACGTCGACGAGGAGGAGCACGGCCAGCAGCTGATCGCGCACCCCGACGTGGATCGTGTGATTCTCACCGGCTCGTGGGAGACCGCGCAGCTGTTCCGCTCGTGGCGGCGCGACCTGCCGCTGCTCGCCGAGACGAGCGGCAAGAACGCCATGATCGTCATGCCCTCCGCCGACCTGGATCTCGCGGCATCCGATCTGGTGAAGAGCGCCTTCGGTCACGCCGGGCAGAAGTGCTCCGCCGCCTCGCTCGCGATCCTGGTGGGACCGGTGGCGCGCTCCGAGCGGTTCGCGCGCCAGCTCGTCGATGCCGTCCGCTCACTGCGCGTGGGAGCGCCCTCCGACCCGTCGAGCGAGGTCGGGCCGGTGATCGAGACGCCGCGCGGCAAGCTCGAGTGGGCCCTCACGACCCTCGAGGAGGGTGAGAGCTGGCTGGTCGCTCCCGAACTCATCGAGGGTTCGGCCGACGCCGATGCTGCTCTGGCCGGGCGCCTGTGGCGGCCCGGCATCCGCGTGGGGGTGCGGCCGGGGTCGCGCACGCATCTGGAGGAGTTCTTCGGCCCGATGCTCGGCATCATGCACGCCTCCTCGCTGTCGGAGGCGGTCGAGATGCAGAACGCCGTCGCGTACGGCCTGACGGCGGGGCTGTACACCCAGGACCCCGCCGACCTCGAACTGTGGCTCGATCAGGTCGAGGCGGGCAACCTCTACGTCAACCGCGGCATCACCGGGGCGATCGTGCAGCGTCAGCCCTTCGGCGGCTGGAAGCGCTCGTCGGTCGGCGCCGGCACGAAGGCCGGCGGCCCGAACTATCTGATCGGACTCGGCTCGTGGCGGCCCTCGGCGGGTGGCGCGCCGTCATCGACGCTGCACCTGCGTGGGCTGGATGCGCGCATCACGACGCTCATCGAGTCCGCCCAGCCCTCGCTGGACTACGAGGCCTTCGAGTGGCTGCGTCGCGGCGCGCTGTCCGATGCCGTCGCCTGGGATCGGGAGTTCGGCCGCGTCAAGGACGTGTCACGGCTCGGTGTGGAGCGGAACCTCTTCCGGTATCGGCCCGTCGAGGTGGCGGTGCGCGCGACGAAGGATGCCGCGTGGCAGGCCCTGCTGCGCGTCGTGGTGGCGGGCGTTCGCGCGGGTGGCGGGATGACGATCAGTGCACCGGTGGGGCTTCCGGCCGGCGTGCGTCGCGCGCTCGGGGATCTCGACATCGCGGTGTTCGTCGAGACCGACGAGCAGTGGATCGAGCGCCTGCAGGCGGCACGCGAAGATGGTGACGCACCGCGCGTGCGGCTGGTCGGGCCTGCGGCATCCGTCGCCCGCGTCCACGACGCCCTCGTCAGTGCGACCGACGGTGACGTCGACATCGCCGTCTACGCCGGAGAGGTCACCACCGCCGGCCGCATCGAACTGCTGCCGTTCCTGCGCGAGCAGGCCGTGTCGATCACTGCGCACCGCTTCGGCAACCCCGACGACTGGAGCGCGGAGGTCATCTGATGCGACCGGCGTTCGTCGAGGTCCGTGAGCTCTCGGCATCCGACGTCGATCGGATCGAGGCGGATGAGCCACCCGGCAAGGGCTTCGTCCGCGAGATGTGGCGGCTTCAGGTGTTCGGCCGCAGCATGCTGCTGGTCGCGTGGGTCGGCGACGTCCCGGTCGGGTCGGGACAGCTCGATCTCGGCGCGGCGCCGATCGAGCTGAAGAACCTGAACGTCCGGCCGGACCGCCGGGGTCAGGGCGTCGGCACGGCGCTCGTCGTCGCCGCCGAAGCGTGGATGTGTGCACACGGCCATACCCGGTTGAGCCTGGGCGTCGCCGTGGACAACCCCGCTGCGCGGCGCCTGTACGAGCGCCTGGGCTACGTCGCAACGGGTGAGATGTCCACGGTCACCTATGACTATGTGGACGCCGAGGGCCTGGCGCGCACGGCGACCGAGACCGACGAGCGCCTCGTGAAGGTGTGGAACGCAACCGTCGTCGACGCCCCAGCGAGAGAAACAACTTATCTTTCTGGTGATGGAAGGTCGCGCGAGCGAGCATGATTCTGGCGCATCTGGGGAGCGCCAGACGGGGATCGGCTCACGCGCGGTTGCGCGTCCGATCGGACCGTCTTGTGACACGCCGGGGGGAGTGTCGCTCTGGGGCCGGGGGATTCACTCGACCCCAGAGCTCCCGCCCGATTCGGAGTCGCGCTCGTCCGTCTCGACCGGAACCATCAGCCCATACACCAGTGCGCGCACTCCGAGACCGAGAAGGGTCCACGCGCCTTCGGGGAATTCGTCCGATGCGCTCGCCGCGACGATCGGGTGGGGAATGCCCTCGATCGCCCGCAACGCGAACCCCTCCGACATCGCGGCCAGCAGCTCGGTGAAGTCTTCGATGGTGAGCGGAGAGCGCAGACGCAGCCCGTACGCCTCCATGAGGTAGACGTAGAACTGCGCGAACGCCGCGATGGATCCCTGATGGCGCTCTCGGGTCGCCTCCTGCAGCTCGGGCCAGGTCTCGGCCGTCGCCCGCAGGGCCAGGGTCACGAGGAACTGCTGCGCGTCCAGATCGTGGGTCGGATCGTCGGTGTCGAGTGTGATGCTCTGCACATGCGCGGCAGTCGCCGTGCGGATCACCTCGTCACCGTCGGCACCCGCCGCCACGAGATCCTCGATCGCGGCGCGCGGATACTCGGCGGGGTCGCTGCGGATGCGCAGCCGCACCATCGCCACTGCGAGGTCACGCTGATAGTCGCTCTGATCGGCCCACAACCGATACGCCGCGCCGGTGGTCAGCCCCGCCCGTCGCAGTACCTCCTGCAGGCGGATGTGCTGCACACCGGCCGCCACGCCGCGCTCCAGCAGCATCTGCATGCCGACGCGCAACAACAGTGCGCGCGTTTCCTCTCCCGTGCGGCGGGCCATGGGACGAATCTACTCAGGGGAATGAAACCCGCAACGGTCTTGACAGTCTCGGCGGATGCCGAGGGTGCTCTGGCAGAATGGGGATGGCGAGGAACGAGGATCTCGAATGCCCGACCGTATCGCCCACCACCGCCGCTACCTAATGTGCCGACCGGAGTACTTCACGGTGCGCTATTCGATCAATCCGTGGATGGAGCCGGCGCGACCGACCGACACGGCCAAGGCCGTGCGTCAGTGGCAGACGCTGTACGACACGTATCTCGCCCTCGGGCACGAGGTCGAACTGATCGACCCGCTGCCGGGACTTCCCGACATGGTCTACACGGCCAACGGCGGTTTCGTCGTCGACGGCCGAGCGCTCGGAGTCCGCTTTCGTGTTCCGGAACGGCGAGGGGAAGAGCGTGCGTTCATGGACTGGTTCGCCGCCGCCGGCTTCGAGGTGATCGAACCGGTCGAGGTGCAGGAGGGCGAGGGGGACTTCCTTCTCGTCGGCGACACGATCCTCGCCGGCACCGGATTCCGCTCCACCGGTGACAGTCATCGCGAGGTCGCCGATGTCTTCGGCCGCGAGGTCGTCTCCCTCCGCCTGATCGATCCTCGGTTCTACCACCTCGACACCGCGATCTGCGTGCTCGACCCGGTCGAAGGTGAGGGCGGGGTGGATGCCGCGAACATCGCCTACCTGCCCTCGGCGTTCGACGAGGCGTCGCTGCGGCTGCTGGAAGAGCGTTACCCCGACGCGATCCTCGTGTCGGACGAGGACGGCGCCGTGTTCGGCCTGAACGCGGCATCCGATGGCCGTCACGTCTTCCTCTCCCCGCGCGCCACCGGGTTCGATGCCCAGCTGCGCGATCGGGGCTACGTTCCCGTTCCCGTCGACCTGTCGGAGCTGCTGCTCGGCGGCGGGGGCATCAAATGCTGCACGCTCGAACTGCGAGGAATGAAATGAGCTCCGCCATCTCCATCGACGAATCCTCCGCCGCCCTCATCGCGGCCGAGGACGAGCACGTCGCGCACAACTACCACCCGCTGCCGGTCGTCATCGCCCGCGGTGAGGGGGCCTGGGTGACCGACGTCGAGGGCAAGCGCTACCTCGATCTGCTGGCCGCCTACTCCGCCCTCAACTTCGGTCACCGCCACCCCGCCCTGGTGGCCGCGGCCACCGCGCAGCTGGGCCGGGTCACGCTGACGAGCCGAGCGTTCCACAACGATCAGCTCGGCACCTTCGCCGCGGCGCTCGCGGAGCTGTGCGGCAAGGACCTCGTGCTGCCGATGAACACCGGTGCGGAGGCCGTCGAGACGGGTATCAAGGTCGCCCGCGCATGGGCGTACCGCACGAAGGGGGTGGCCGCGGATGCCGCGACCATCATCGTCGCCGACGGCAACTTCCACGGGCGCACCACGACGATCGTCGGCTTCAGCGACGACGAGCAGGCTCGCGCCGGCTTCGGCCCCTTCACGCCCGGATTCGTCCGCGTGCCCTACGGGGATGCCGACGCCATCGCCGCCGCGATCGACGAGAACACCGCCGCCGTGCTCGTGGAGCCGATCCAGGGCGAGGCCGGCGTCGTCATTCCGCCCGACGGGTATCTGCGCGCCATCCGCGCGCTGTGCGACCGGGAGGGCGTGCTCTTCATCGCGGACGAGATCCAGTCCGGGCTCGCGCGGGTCGGCACGACGTTCGCGTGCGACCGCGAACAGGTCGTGCCCGACGTGTATCTGCTGGGCAAGGCGCTCGGCGGCGGGATCGTGCCCCTGTCGGCGGTGGTCGCCGACCGCGACGTCCTCGGGGTCATCCGTCCCGGCGAGCACGGGTCCACGTTCGGGGGCAACCCGCTCGCGGCGGCCATCGGTGCCCAGGTGGTGCAGATGCTGGCATCGGGCGAGTTCCAGGCGCGCGCCACCGCGCTCGGTGCGCACCTGGAGGCCACCCTCGAGCCCCTTGTCGGCAATGGCGTCACCGCGATCCGCGTCGCGGGGCTCTGGGCGGGCGTCGACATCGATCCGACACGGGGGACGGGACGCGAGATCGCCGAGCGGCTGCTCGCGCGGGGGGTTCTCGTGAAAGACACGCACGGCCAGACGATCCGCATCGCTCCGCCGCTCGTGGTCCGGGCCACCGAGCTGGACTGGGCGATCGAGCAGCTACGGCTCGTCCTCGAGGGCTGAGCCCCGCCCGGCCTCAGGCCACGGAGACCGAGACCCGCGGCCATCCGGTCGCGCCGTCCGGCGCCGGTGGGGCGACCGTCTGCGTCTGCGGCTGCCCGTCGATGCCGATCGCGCGGGCCACGATCGTGTGCTGTCCCGCCGTCGCCCGCCACGGGAGCGACCACTGCACCCAGGTGTCGGCCGAGATGGCGGTCGCGAGCGTCGCGTCCTGCCACTCGCCGCCGTCGATCTGCACCTGCACACCGCGAACGCCCACGTGTTGCTGCCAGGCGACGCCGGCGATCACCGTGTCGCCGGCCGCGACCGTGTCGCCCCGCCGGGGGGCGTCGATGCGGCTGGCGAGCTTGATCGGGCCCCGCTCCGACCACCCGCGCGGCGTCCAGTACCCCTGCGCATCGGAGAAACGGGTGACCTCCAGGTCGGTCACCCACTTCGTCGCCGACACATAGCCGTACAAGCCCGGCACGACCATCCGCACGGGGAAGCCGTGGGCGAGCGGAAGCGGCTCACCGTTCATCCCGACGGCGAGGATCGCATCGCGCTCGTCGGTGAGCGCCTCCAGCGGGGTGCCGGCCGTGAAGCCGTCGATCGACGTCGAGAGCACCATGTCGGCATCCGCCTGCACGCCGGCCCGCGACAGCAGGTGTCGGATCGGGTAGCCGAGCCAGCGCGCAGTGCCGATCAGATCGCCGCCCACCTCGTTCGAGACGCACGTGAGGGTGGTCACGCTCTCTTCCAGGGGAAGGGCGAGCAACTCGTCCCAGCCGATCTCCACCTCGGTGTCGACCTTGCCGTGGATACGCAGCCGCCAGGTCGCCGGGTCGATCTGCGGCACCGCGAGCGCCGTGTCGATCCGGTAGAAATCGCCCGTGGGCGTGATGACCGGCGTGAGCTGCGGGATGCCGAGGTCGGCGCCGGCCGGCACGCTCACCGTCTTCGTGGCGCGCGGAAGCGTGATCGCCGCGCGAACCGCGGTCGCGGCACGGGCCCCCGTCTGCAGCGCCCACCCGCCGACGGCGGCCAGAGCGCCCGTCGCCGCCGCGCCGGCGGTCCACAGGAGGAAGGTGCGGCGGGAGGTGCCCGCGGCATCGTCGGCGGAGGGCGCGGTCACGGCGCGCGGCGCGAGCAGGCTCAGGGCGAGGAGCGTGGCGCCGGCGCCCACGGCGGGGGCCACGACGGCCAGCGCGGCGGCATCGGCCCGTGACACGGCGGCCACCGCGCCCACCAGCCCCAGCACGACGACGAGAGCCTGCGCGGCGCCCATCGAGCGGCGGGCGAGCAGACCGGCGCCGGCTCCGATCAGCAGCAGCGCGATGGCGACCGCGGTGACGAGCGCCGCCTTGTCGCCGGTGCCGAACAAGGCGATCGCGAGGTCCTTTCCCCACGGCGGGGCGAGGTCGATCAGTGCCCCGCCGACGGCGGCGATGGGACTCGCCCCCACGAGGGCGCCGGCAAGCTCGCCGAGCCCGGCACCGAAGGCGGCGGAGGCCGCGCCGGCGGCGGCTGCCCGTGCTCGCGTACGCATGCGCTGATCCTAAGTCGCCGCGGACGGCGCGCGGGCGGATGCCGCGGCATCCGTCGTCACACTCAGGAAACACGGCCCGGACTAGGCTCATGGCATGGGTGACCTGTTCGACGGATACGGCTCGACGCTGGCTCCGCGCAAGACCGTCTCCGGCGTTCCGGCCTTCGACGAGATGTTCGCCGCGCCCGCCTCCGCCGGCGCCGCAGCGACCTCCCGTCCGGCGTACCGCGAGCTGTATCAGGCGCTCGCCAAGATGACGCAGGAGGAGCTGCGCGGACGCACCGAGTCGCTCGCCAGCTCGTACCTCGCGCAGGGCGTGACCTTCGACTTCGCCGGAGAGGAGCGTCCGTTCCCGCTGGACGCCGTGCCCCGTGTGATCCAGTACGACGAGTGGTCGAACATCGAGAAGGGCGTGCAGCAGCGCGTGCGCGCCCTCGAGGCGTTCCTCGACGACGCCTACGGCCACCAGCACTGCGTGCGCGACGGCGTGCTGCCGGCCGCGCTGATCGCCTCCAGCCAGTACTTCTATCGCCAGGCCGCCGGCATCCACTCGGCCAACGGGGTGCGCATCCAGGTGGCCGGCATCGACCTCATCCGCGACGAGAACGGCGAGATGCGGGTTCTCGAAGACAACGTGCGGGTGCCGTCCGGCGTCAGCTACGTCATCTCCAACCGCCGGGTCATGGCCCAGACGCTGCCCGAATTGTTCGTCTCGATGCGGGTGCGCCCGGTCGGCGACTACCCCAACAAGCTGCTGCAGGCCCTTCGCGCCTCGGCCCCGCCCGGCATCGACGACCCGAACGTCGTCGTGCTGACGCCGGGTGTGTACAACTCGGCCTACTTCGAGCACACGCTGCTCGCACGCCTCATGGGCGTCGAGCTGGTCGAAGGGCGCGACCTGCAGTGCGTCGGAGGCAAGGTCTTCATGCGCACCACTCGCGGGCCGCGCCGCGTCGACGTCATCTACCGCCGTGTGGACGACAACTTCCTCGACCCGCTGCAGTTCCGCGCCGATTCGATGCTGGGAGCGCCCGGCCTCATGCTCGCCGCGCGGCTGGGCAACGTGACGATCGCCAATGCCGTGGGCAATGGGGTGGCCGACGACAAGCTGCTCTACACGTACGTGCCCGACCTCATCCGCTACTACCTCGCGGAGGAGCCGATCCTCAAGAACGTGGACACGTGGCGGCTGGAGGAGCCGGACGCCCTCGAAGAGGTGCTCGACCGGCTGGACGAGCTCGTCGTGAAGCCGGTCGACGGCTCGGGCGGAAAGGGCCTCGTGGTGGGCCCCGACGCGTCGCCCGCCGAGCTCGAGAAGCTGCGCAAGAAGCTCGTCCGCGACCCGCGTGGGTGGATCGCTCAACCGGTCGTGATGCTCTCGACCATCCCGACCCTCGTCGAGGACGGGATGCGCCCGCGCCATGCGGACCTCCGTCCGTTCGCGGTCAACAACGGCGACGAGGTCTGGGTGCTGCCCGGCGGCCTGACGCGCGTGGCCCTGCCGGAGGGGCAGCTCGTCGTCAACTCCTCACAGGGTGGCGGCTCGAAGGACACCTGGATCGTCGGCGGCGACGCCCCCCACCGCGGTGACCGCGTCGTGCAGACCGCGGGCGGCCTGGCGGGTCTGGTCGCCGATCAGGCCTCGGTCACCGAGGCGATCCCGATCATCTACGACGCGCAGGGCGAGCAGTCGCATTCCCCGCAGGATCGTCCTCTGAGCACGCAGGAGCAGCAGGAGCAGCAGCAGCAGGGCCGCGACACCCAGGAGGTGAAGCGACAGCCGGCGGTGCGGCGACAGTCGCCGGTGCGGCGACAGTCGCCGGTGCGGGATGCCACGGCATCCACCCGCCAGCATGTCCCAGAATCTGTCGTCTGCAAGGGTCTGGGGCGACCAGAAGTGGGACACGGTGTGCAACAAGTGGGACACGGTGGGCTGCAAGGGGGACGCGCGGATACGGCGGATGCTGCGGGTGCGGTGCGTGCCGCGGGTGCGGATGCGGAGGTGACGCCATGCTGAGCCGCATCGCCGAGAGCCTGTTCTGGATCGGGCGCTACATCGAGCGCAGCGACGGCACCGCGCGCATCCTCGACGTGCACCTCCAGCTGCTGCTGGAGGACCCGTGGATCGATGAGGACACGGCGTGCCGCTCGCTCATGGGTGTCATGGGCTCGGTGCCGCCACCGCCGACGGTCGAGGTCACCCGCTCCGACGTGCTGACCAGCCTCGCCGTCGACCGCGCCAATCCGTCGAGCATCGCCTACGCCGTGCAGGCGTCGCGAGAGAACGCCCGCCGGGCGCGCGAGATCGTCTCGACGGAGCTGTGGGAGACCCTGAACACGACCAACTCGCGGATGCCGCGCCGCCTGCACAACGAGAAGGTGCACGAGTTCTTCCAGTGGGTGCGGGAGCGCTCCGCGCTCGCCGTCGGCATCACCGACTCCTCCACGAGCCGGGACGAGGCGTGGCAGTTCCTGACGCTGGGGCGGGCGATCGAACGCACCGACATGACCGCACGGCTTCTCGCGACGCGCGCGCTGACCGAGGCATCCGGTCCGTCGTGGACGACGATCCTGCGCTCCTGCGGCGCCTACGAGGCGTATCTACGCACCTACCGCGGGATGCCGAGCGCGTCCAACGCAGCTGAGTTCCTGCTGCTGGACCGGCTGTTCCCGCGCTCGATCATCTACTCGATCGCCCAGGCCGAAGCGTGCATGCGGGAGATCGATCCGGTCGCCGACCGCGTCGGCCATTCCAACACCGTGCTGCGGGCGCTGGGACGCATCCGCAACGACCTCGAGTACCGGCCGATCGGCGAGATCCTCAGCGAGCTGCCCGATCACATGGAGCGTGTGCAGAAGGTCACGCGGGAGGCCTCGGAAGCCATCCGCGGGCGCTTCTTCCCCACGCACGCCGAGCCGAGCTGGATCGGAGAGACATCATGATGCGGCTGCGCATCGAGCACACCACCGGCTTCGCCTATCAAGGAGACGTGGGGGCGTCGTACAACGAGGCGCGGATGCTGCCGATCTCCACCGACAGTCAGTTCGTGCTGAGCTCGCAGTTGGACATCGACCCCTCGACGAGCGTCAACTACTACCTCGACTACTTCGGCACCCGGGTCGCCGCGTTCGACGTGCTCGCCGGCCACCGGGCGCTGGAGATCACGGCACGCTCTCTCGTCGAGGTGCGCCCGCGTCCGCTCGAATTCCCCGAACTGAGCTGGGAGCGGCTCGCTGCCGAGAGCGTGCGCTCGATCGGCACGGTCGAGATGCTGGGGCAGTCGACCCGCACCAGTCCGCACCCCGAGGTCGCCGAGCTCGCGCGCACCATCGCCGGCCGCCACGACGAACCGGCCCGCGCGGCGCTGGAGATCGCGACCTCCGTGGGCGACGCGATGGAGTACATGCACGGCATCACCGGGGTGCATTCGACCGGTGCGGAGGCATGGGCGGAGCGCAAGGGGGTCTGCCAGGACATCACCCACATCACCCTCGGGGCGCTGCGCGAAGTCGGCATCCCCGCGCGCTATGTGTCGGGGTACCTGCATCCGCAGCCGGATGCCGAGGTCGGCGTGCCCGTGACGGGTGAGTCGCACGCCTGGGTGGAGTGGTTCTCGGGCGGCTGGCAGGGCTTCGACCCGACGAACAACGCCGAGATCGGTGACCGGCACGTGCTGGTCGGCCGCGGCCGTGACTACAACGACATCCCGCCGCTGCGGGGCGTCTACGCCGGCCCGTTCAAGAGCAACCTGCACGTGAAGGTCACCATCACCCGGGAAGCGTAACGCCTCCGCGGGGACTCCGCAGCGGCTCGGTAGGCTGAACCGGTGACGACGTGGCGCAGCTCGCAGAAGGCTGATCGTCGAGCACGCCTTCTCACGGAGGCCGCCGCGCTGTTCGCCCGGCGCGGATTCGCGGCGGTGACCACCGTCGAGATCGGGGAAGCCGTCGGGATGAGCGGCCCGGCCCTGTACAAGCACTTCCGGAGCAAGGATGCGCTGCTGGCGGAGCTGCTTCTCGACGCGAGTGAGCGTCTGCTCCAGGGCGCTCGGGAGATCCTCGGTGCCGGCCCGGTGACGGATGCCGCCGCGGCGCGTGCCGCACTGGACAAGCTCATCGCGTTCCACATCGGCTTCGCGACCGCCGCCCCCGACATCATCCGCATCCAGGACCGGGAGCTCGCCGGACTCGATGCCGAGACGAACCAGCGCGTACGGCGGCTGCAGCGCGAATACGTGCAGGACTGGGACACCGTGCTCGCAACCGCCGTTCCCGGCCTGAGCGCGCCCGAACGCGAGACGCGGCTGCTCGGGGTCTTCGGGCTGCTCAACTCCACGCCCCACAGCGCGCCCGCCGGTGGCGAGGAGGCCGCCGGCATCCTCGCCGCGATGGCGCGCCGGGCTCTGGTCGAGGCGGCCTCGTTGTCCGGGGCGGATAGCGCGGGGGGCGATTCTTATCCTGAGAGCACGTGAGTCGTGAGCGCCTGCGCGCGAGTGTGGAGGCACGACGCGACAAAGACGCCGCGCGGCACGTACCCGAACGAGGAGGATCGGCGTGACAGTTCTCGCTGAGGGCTTCAATGCCTTCGAAACCGACAAGCAGCCCGAAGGCGTGGTCAAGTATCTGGGCTCGCCGCAGGACGTCATCGCCCTGCTGTCCAGCGGAAAGCTCAAGGAGCACATCCTGCTCGTGCGGGGCGGCACGACGACCTTCCTCTCGCCCGCGCTCAGCATGGGGGCCATCGGCATCATCACGATGTCGGGGGCGCCCGAGTCGCATCTCGGCATCCTCTCGCGAGAGTTTCAGACGCCGTGCGTGATGACGGCGCACCTGACCTCCAGCGACTCGCGCTACGAGGTCGGCAACACCGACGATGCGCACTTCCAGGAGATCCGCGCGGGCCTCGAAGGCAAGCGCGTCCGTCTCGAGGTCGATGACTCCGAGACCGGCCGGGTCGTCGAAGTCTGACCCGGCATCCGCAGAATTCACCCACACGAAGAAGTGAGGAACGAGACATGACGATGCAGTTCGAGGCCGGGCAGAAGGCCACGTACAAAGACCGCTACCGCGACGAGGACGACGGGCTCCGCTTCCAGGACCTCGAGTTCGTCGGCAACTTCGTCGGGCAGGAGCCGTTGAAGGACGGCATCCTCGGCGACAAGGTGCAGAAGCAGCGCGCGAAGTCGAAGGTGCTCGAGCGCGTCAGCCGCGAGGAGGTCCTGAAGGACCAGTTCACGATCGACGAGCTCAACGACCTCAACAACTATCTCGCGTGGAACATCTGGGACGTGCTGGTCATGCGCGCCACGGAGGGTGTCTCGGGCATGATCCCACGTCAGGAGTACGAGATCCTCGCGTTCATGCACGAGTTCTACCGCTGGCCCGAGTTCCTGCGCAAGACGACCGATCAGGTGGGCGCGGAGGGCGTGCTCGAGATCGGCGCGTCGGCGCGGCGGGAGATCGGCACCAAGATCAACGCCGTCCACGACTGGTCGATCGGTGCCGTCGGCTTCGGCATGGGACGGTGCGGTCTGCTCGCGCTCGAGGCGATCAAGCCCGACGACTACGTCGCCGAGAGCAACGACATCCTCAAGTTCATGCAGCGCGTCCTGTGGGGCAAGAAGCAGGACGGATACCTGCTGAACTCGCAGGACCGCTATCGCTGCACGATCCATGACGACGACTTCCTGCAGCCGATCATCTCCCAGGTGGAGCAGCTCGAACCGGGCAGCCCGCTGCACGACTCGTTCACGCGGTTCAACGCGGCGGCGGAGCTGCTGTCGTTCCTCGACCACTTCGACTGCCGTCTCGGACTCGGCGACACCGGTCCGTACGAGCTGCCCGACGGGAACATCCTGATCCTGCGCGACCTGTTCGTGAACGAAGCCGAGTATCACTGGAGCGACGTCTGCGAGGACGAGGGGCTGCCTCACGCGTACACGCTGGCCATCGTGCTCGACGCCAACGCCATGGGACTGCAGGAGATCCGCGTCAACGACATCGGCACGACCTTCACCCGTCCGAAGAACTACATCCCCTACATCGTCGGGGGCGCCGTCTTCTCGCGGGAGAAGTGGGACACGCCGATGGGTGAGGTGCGCAACATCCCCATCGCCGAGCTCGGTGCGGACCTCGAGAAGATCCAGCGCGCGACGCTGAAGCTATACCGCAAGGTGTCCACGATGTCCAAGCGCGAGCTGATCTGGGCGGGTCACGACGTGTACTACTACGGCATGATCCTTCCGCACCTGCGCAAGGCCGGCACGTGGGACCAGGCGGTCGCCGACTGGCAGATCAAAGAGGTCGATCAGCGCGTCGCGAACTACTACTACGACATCCAGAAGCGCGGGTTCGCGCAGGAGACCGTGCCGCTGAAGATCTTCTCCGGCGCCGGATACCTCCCCTTCGGGCAGAACGCCGACATCCGCTCGTCGAAGTACGCGCAGCTGTTCTGACACCGCGCCGGCCCGACCGGCACGAACCCGGTGCGGCCGCGGACGGAACATCCCGCGGCCGCACCGACATCCCCACCTCTCGTCTTCCCCCTTCCGGAGGCCACGACCGTGACCGACACCCTGACCGACACCGACTACACCGTCCTCAACGCGGTCGCGCTGAAGAAGATGGCGACCTCCGCGCAGATCTCCGCGGCGACGGATGTGGCCGAAGCCGATGCGCGCGCCGCTCTGGATCGCCTCGCCGCTCAGGGCGCGGTGGTCATGGTCGGCGACGCGGCGCTGCCCAGCGACGACGCCGCCGAGCAGCTGGGCCGCGCCGCCGCCGACAGATACGCGCAGCTCCGCGAGGAGCCCGAGATCCACGAGATGGCCGAGCGCTTCGAGGTGGTCAACACGCAGTTCCTTCAGACCATCAGCGCATGGCAGCTCGTCGAGGTCGGCGGCAAGAAGGTCGCCAACGACCATTCCGACGCCGACTACGACGGCAAGATCCTCGACCGGCTCGACAAGCTGGTGGCTCGCCTCTCCCGTCTGATCGAAGTGCTGGAGGCGCGGGATCCGCGCTTCCGTGCGTATGTGCGGCGCTTCGCGGATGCCGGCGATGCGGTCAACCGCGGCGATGTCGACCTGGTCTCCTCCCCCGTGCGCGATTCGATCCACAACGTGTGGTTCGAATTCCACGAAGACCTGCTGCGCACCCTCGGGCGCGCCCGGAAGGAGTGAGCGTGACGGCCGCAGCGACCGGGACGGTCGCGTTCGACACCGACCTCACCTACTTCGTCGCCGATGCCGAGACGGACGACCGGACGCTGCTGGGCGGCAAAGGCGCGGGACTGGTCTCGATGACGCGTCGAGGGCTGCGGGTGCCGCCGGCATTCGTGCTCGCGACCTCCTGCTGCGCCGCGTACCTTCGCGAGCGGTCGCTGCCGGAGAGTCTCGTCCGTGACGTCCACCGACGTCTCGCTCAGATCGAGGCTGCGACGGGACGCACCTTCGGCGGTGCCGACGACCCGCTTCTGCTTTCGGTGCGCTCGGGTGCGCCGATCTCCATGCCCGGCATGATGGACACCGTCCTGAACCTCGGGCTCGACCGGAGCGCCGCGATCGCCGTCGCACGTCGCGCGGGCAGCGTGCGGTTCATGGCCGACATCCTCGCGCGCTTCCACGCGATGTACGCCGAGATCGTGCTCGACGTGATGGAGGTTCCCGCCTCGCCCGTCGACGCCGTGATCGACGAGCTGGGCGATGATGCCGAGCCCGGAGCCGTCTACGACGCCGTCTGGCGCCGCCTGCAGGACGCGCTGGAGGCGGCGGGCGAGGACACCGTCCCCGACGAGCCGCACGCGCAGCTTCTCGGCGCGATCGCCGCGGTGTTCCGTTCCTGGAACACGCGGCGCGCGATCACGTACCGTGAGCTCCACGGCATCGATCACGCGATGGGTACCGCCGTCGTCGTTCAGACGATGGTGTTCGGCAACCGTGACGAGGACTCCGGCTCGGGTGTGGTGTTCTCCCGCAACCCGGTCACGGGCGAGCCCGGCCTCTACGGGGAGTACCTCGCGGCGAGCCAGGGCGAGGACGTCGTCGCCGGCATCCGCACCCCGGAACCGGTCGCCTCCCTCGCGGAGCATCAGCCGGATCTGTTCGAGGAGCTGCGCCGGACCGTGGCCGCACTCGAGGAGGCGCATCGCGACGTCCTCGATATCGAGTTCACTGTGGAGTCGGGGGTGTTGTACTTCCTCCAGGTGCGTTCGGCGAAGCGCACGGCCCCCGCGGCGGTCCGCATCGCCGCCGACTTTCTGCGCGAGCACGGCGATGCCGCGGCATCGATCCTCGAGACGGTGACCCTCGACCACATTCGCGGCGTCGTGCGCCCCGCCTTCGACGAGGAGGCCGTCGGCGACGCGCGCGCGTCGGGCGACCTGCTGGTCGAGGGGACGGGGGCCTCTCCGGGCAACGTCAGCGGCATCGTGGCCCTCGACCCCGATCGGGCGGGCGAGCTCGCGCGCTCCGGCGTGCCGGTGATCCTCGTGCGAGAGGTGACGAGCCCGACCGATCTGCACGGCATGATCGCCGCCACCGGCGTCGTGACCGCGACCGGGGGTGCGACATCGCACGCGGCGGTGGTCGCACGCGCACTCGGCAAGACGTGCGTGGTCGGCTGCGCCGCTCTGTCGATCGACGCAGACGTCCTGCGCGTCGGTGGCCGCGCTCTCCGAGAGGGCGACTGGATCTCTGTCGACGGCGGCACCGGCGAGGTCTTCGCCGGACGGATCCCCGTGGTGGACGCGCTGACGGGCAACGCCGACCTCGACGCCGTGATGGCCTACTGCCGCACCATCGCAGGCGTCGAGCTCCTCGCTCGCGCCGCGACCGCGGAGGAGATCGCCCGCGCACGTCACCTCGGCGCCGTGGGCGTCGTCGTCGCAGCGGCGGACGCACTCGCGACGAGCCCAGACCTCGCCGACATCCTGCGCGAGATCGGCGCGCCCGAACCCGGTGACGCCGGGCTCGGGCGGTTGTCGGCCGTGATCGAGACCGCGTTCGCGCCGCTGTTCGCCGCCGCCGGCGACCTGGAGTTCGGCGTGCGCGCCATCGACTTCCTCGTCGATGAGACGAGCGAGTTGCTGCAGTCCGTGGCGCTGACCGATCTTCGACCGGAGTTGGCGCTGCCCGTCGGAGTTCCGGCGCTCCTGGTCTCCCAGCTGCGTGGTCTCGCCGCGGCGCGACGGCGCATCGCGGACGACGACGGACCGCGGGTGCATCTGTCGGTGCGCAACGTCTCGGATGCCGGCGAGGCCGACGCGATCGTCGCGCTCGCCGAGCCCTTCGCTCCCGCCGTCGTCGCCGGGGCCTATATCGCGAGCCCGCGCGGCGCACTCGCCGCGGCATCCCTCTCCGAGCGGCTGGACCCGATCTGGGTCGAGTTGCGTCTTTTGCAGGCCGCGATGCTCGGACTCCCCCCTCGCGTACTGCTGACCGCACAGCCCCTCGAGCGTTATGTGTCCGCAGGGCTGCTGAGCGCCGACCCCCGACACGAGATCGACGCCAGCGTCGAGCCGCTGCTGCAGGCGGTCATGGACGCGGCCGCGACGGGTGGCGGTCATCGCATCGGATGGCGCGTCAGCGGGCCGGTCTCGGAGCCGATGCTCGCGCGGTTGCGGCGGTCGGGCCTCAGCCGCATCGCGGTCGACGTCGATGAGGCAGGCCCGGCGCTGCTGGCGCTGGCGAAGGCGGCGGTCGCCGACCGGCGCGGGAACGGCCCCGGACTCGACCGGTGACGGTGGCCGCCGCCACAGCTCAGAACGATGCGTCGCCGGGCTGCTCGCTCAGCTGCAGCATGCGCAGCGCGAGGTCGGCGCGCATGCGGTCGTCGTGCCTCGAGAGGTCGAGGCTGCTCAGCTCGCTGATCTGCGCCAGTCGATAACTGAGCGTCTTCGGATGGATGAAGAGCGCGTCTGCGGCGCGGCGCTGGGAGCAGTCGTTGTCGAAGAAGGCCCGAAGAGTCTGGACGAGTGAGCCATCGTGCTTTCGGTCGTATTCGCGCAGCGGGCCGGTGACGTCGTCGACGAACGTCTGCAGATCCGGATTGTCGCCGCCGCTGCCGAGCAGCAGGCGCACGATGCCGAGTTCGTCGTAGAGCGAGAACTGCCCGGGTCGCATGCGGCGAGCACCGTCGAGGGCAGTGACCGCCTCGCGGTAGGCCGTCGGCAGCATCAGGAGGTCCGTGTACGCCGAGCTGGCCCCCCACGTCATCCTCAGCCCCGGGAGCGCCGAGGTCGCCGCTTCGCGCAACGCGCCGACCGTCTCCCGGGCGTCGGCGGTCGTGTCGGTGCCGACGATCGCGACGATCCAGTCGCCGCGCATACTGAGCAGTCGCGTCCTGCGCGCCGTGTCCCCGGCGCGTACGGCGCGAAGTACCGCGCGGCGAGCATCCTCCTGGGCGGCGTTGTGCCAGCCCTTTTCGCGGGCGAGGTCTCCGAGGTTGTCGAAACCTCCCTGCACGACACGGTGCGCCCCGTGCAGGGAGATGCCGAGCTCGGAGGCGCGACTGAGTGCGGCGGAGCGATGCTCGGGCGGGCCTTCGACGAGGTCCCAGACGATCTGCTCGTAGGCGGCGTTGCGCGCCTGACTCGCGGCGCGCTGCTCGAGGCGCGCGAGCGCGCACGCCATGGCGACCTGGGCGGCCGCGGCCGCCATCGCCTCATCGGATTCCGTCCCGCCGACGAGGACGACCCAACCGATCTCCTGATCTCCCGAGACGACGGGATGCGTCCACGCGGCGCGGTCGCCGCCGATCGAGTGTCGGGAGGCGGCCCGGCCCGTTCGCGAGCCCTGGACCGCCGGCACCACGCGCGTGATGTCGTCCTCGCCGAGGTCACCGGCGCGCGCTTCGAGAGTGCCGTTGCGGCGCACATACGCCGCGCCGCATGAGAACTCGTCCGCGACGGTCCGCATGATCTGGTCGAAGGCGCCGGTGCGATCCAGCACGACCCTCAGTAAGGCGTTCTGCAGCCGGGACGTGCGATCCAGCAGGGCCACCTGGTGCTCCATCGCCTCGTGCGCAGCGCTCAGCCGGGCGAGCGTCACCTTCTGCAGGTCGTACAGGCGGGCGTTCTCGATCGCGATCGTCGCGAGCGAGCCGAGGGCGATCATCCGCCGTACGTCGGTCTCGGTGAAGACGCTGTCACGTCGCCTCCACACCTCGAGAACGCCGATCACGTCGTCGTGGGCGAGGAGCGGGACGGCCAGGGCGGAGCGCGTGTCCTCCTGGCCCGCAAGGGGAATGAAGTCCGCGCTGATCGTGCGATCGTCGGCGTAGCTGTCGACAACGCCGTGTCGGCGCTGTTCGAAGACGAGTCCGGCAAGCCCTTGGCCGCGCTGCATGCGCAGGTGCGCCGTCTCGACCATCCGGTGGCCGACGCATGCCGTCATCTTGATCACGTCGCCGTCGCGCAGCAGGACACCGCAGATGTCCGAGTCGAGCAGCACGAGGGTGCGGTTCACGATCGACAGCAGCACCTGCTCCAGGTCACGGACCTCGAGGATCTCGTGGGCGACGTCCGACTGCGATTCGGCCTCCGCCGTCGTCGCATCGAGATCGACACGGTAGCGGTCGCGTTCCGCGACGAGCCGGATCCACGACTCGATCGCACGGCGCGCGTCGTCGGCATCTTGCGCGGTGTCCTCGGGGCCCGAGACCCGCACCACGCGCACACCTTCCTCGAGTTCGGGTAATGACGCTCCGCGGCCGACGATGTCCATCCAGCGTCGACCGTCGCAGAGGGCGATGGACCACTCGCCGCCGTAGGCCCCGGTGAGAGCGGATGCCGCGATGGCGGCGGCTTCATGCACGTTCGCCGGCTGCGTCGTTGCGACACGCAGCACGGCGCGTGCACGGTCCACGTCGGATGCGTTCGTCGCAGTGTCGGTCATCTTCGACCTCCTCTCGCCCCAGGCTATAGCTCGATCACGGCCTTGAGCTCGGCCATGGCCTCCGCTCGCGCATACAGCTCGCGCGCGTCGGCCAGGGGCGCGGAGCCGCTGATGACGGCGCTCGGCGTCAGCAGCCCCGCAGACACGAGGGGCGTGAACCTGTCGCGATCGCGGATGGCGTCGCCGACCGCGAACGACAGGGTCACCTCGCGGACGAAGGCTTCGCGCACCGGCGCCGTCCAGTGCTCGGTGTGCGGGACACCCACCGAGCAGATCCGCCCACGAGAGCGGACGAGGCGCACCGCGGCATCCAGTCCCGGCGCTCCGCCGACCCCGTCGATGACGATGTCGGCACCGCGACCCGAGGTCATCTCGTGGACGATCTCGGGCGCCTCGGCCGGAGACACCGCGGTCGCGCCGAGTGCGGCGGCGACCTTGCGTCGCCCGGCATCCGGTTCGCTGACGATCACGGGGCCGGCGCCGATGGCCTGCGCCACGAGGCTCGCCACCTGCCCGACGGGGCCGCCGCCGGTGATGACGACGGTCTCGCCGTGGCGCAACCCCGCCCGCTCGAGGGCGGCCCAGCCGGTGGGGATGAGATCGCCGAGGAAGACGGCATCGCGGTCGTTCACGCCATCGGGCACCTCCGCGAGGACGGTGTCGGCGAAGGGCACGCGTACATACTCGGCCTGGCCGCCCGGCAGCATCTGTCCGAAGGCTTCGCCCGTGCCGAAGAAGCGGCGCTCCGCGCAGTGCCAGTGGGCGCCCTCGCGGCACCACCAGCACAGGCCGCACGCCGTGTAGTCGCAGGCGACGACGCGCATGCCGGGCCGTATTCCGCGGACCGCAGCACCGACCGACTGGACGACCCCGACGAACTCATGACCGATGATGGTGCCGCGCGGAAGGCGACCGGGCTCGCGCAGCAGTCCGAGATCCGTGCCACAGATCGCCGCAGTGGTCACCCGCACGATCGCGTCGGTGTCGCGGGAGAGTGTGGGCTTGGCGGCTTCGACGACGTCGACGGTGCCGTCGCCGAGAGCGATGACGGCGCGCATCTCACCCGCCCGTCACGGCGGCAGGCAGTGCGCTCACACGTGCCCGGATCTTCGCCGCCGCTTCGCGCAGCGCCGAGACCTCGGCGGCATCGAGGGGAAGGCTGACGATCTCCTCGAGGCCCGAGCGTCCCAATCGCACGGGCAATCCGACATACACTCCGTCGATGCCGTATTCGCCGTGCGGGCGCACGGTAGCCGACAGCAGCGCGCCGTCGCCCCGGATCATGCTCTCCACCATGCGGGCCGCAGCAAGTCCCGGGGTGATGAAGGCGCTGCCCTTGCCGAGCAGTCCCACGACCTCCGCGCCCGAGTCGCGGGCCCGATCGACGGTCGCGGGGAACCGGTCGCCGAGCCGGGCCGACGCGCTCTCGGAGCCGATGCGGGCCTGGCTGGCGGGAAAGACCATCTCGTCGCCGTGGCTGCCGAGCGCGATACCGCTGACCGTGTCGGCCCGACCGTCCGACGCGAGAGCGGCGAGCGCCTGGAACCGGGCAGAGTCGAGCAGACCGGCCATGCCGATCACGTGCGTTTCGGGCAGATGGGAGCGCCGCCAGGCCAGCTCCGTCATCTCGTCCAGAGGGTTGGTCACGACGACGATGACACCGTCCGGCGACACCCGTCCCGCCGCCTCGGCGAGGGCGCCGACGATCTCGGCGTTGGTCGCCGTCAGGTCGGTCCGGCTCATTCCGGGCTGGCGTGGGCGCCCCGCCGTGATGATCGTGTACTCGGAGCGGCCGGCGGCCTCGATCGAGGACTCGCCGCGGATGCGCGATGCGAAGCGCAGCAGCCCCGCGGCGTGCGTGAGGTCGAGGGCGACGCCGCGAGCGAGACCGTCGACGACGTCGACCAGCACGACCTCGTCCACGAGGTCGGTCTCAGCCAGACGCATGGCGGCATGGGTGCCGACGTTGCCGGCGCCCACCACCGTGACGCGGTTGACCCGTCCGCCCCCGGCCGTCGGACGCGAGCGCGACCCCGCGCTCGCCGGTGCGGGAGTCGCCCGTCCGCGAAGCCCCGGGTAGGGAGCGCCGCGTCGGAAGAGTGCGGGCACGGGCGGTGACGGGAGAAGGCCGTGCGCAGACAGGTCGACGCGCGGCAGGGAGTCGCGGGCCGCGTTCGCCGGAACGCTCGCCCGGGCAGAGTCGCCCGTGCCCGTCGAAGCCGCCTCGTCCTCGACGATCTCGACACCGAGCTCCGCTGCGCGATCGCGCGCGAGCGGCGTGACCCGGTCGCCGGCAGCGACGACGAGTCGGCCGGAGGCGGCGGCCGCATCGACCGCGTCGGCGCCCACGATGCTCATCGCCGACCCTCCTCGACTCCGGTGATGTCGGCGAGGGCGGCCACGGCCGCCTCCATGGCGGTGCGAACGTCCGACTCGGTGCCGGAGAGGAACATCCGCCCGAACCGTCCCACGGCGCGGATCTCGATGACCTTGATGTTCGCGGCCTTCTCGGCTTCGTTGGCGGCCAGCGCGACGTATGCCGCCGGTGCGCACTCGAGGATGAACAAGCTGTCGCCGGGCATGAGGAGCGATCCCTTGCGCCACTTGTTGAGCAGCTGCGCCTGGTAGGGGTGCACGTTCGTAATGAACTGTGTCGAGGAGACCTGCGGCTTGATGCGGTCACCCTCGGTGAGCCCCAGTGTGTCGAGGATCGCCTGACCAGAGGCGAGCACCTCGGCCTGCTGCTCGGAGTGGATCTCCAACAAGCCGTACTCGCGTTCGACGATCTGCAGCGCGGGTCGCACACCGGCGGCCTTCAGCGCGATGTCCGCGGCGCGGAAGACCTCGTTGCCGGGGGCCATCTCGATGAACAGCTCGGCCATTCCCGCGATCGGCACGTCACCGGGGCTGGTGGCGGCGACGTGCGCCGCGCACTGCGGCTGCATTCGATCGATGAACGCATACGTGCGAAGCGAACTCATAGCAGGGTCCTCGCGATTCCGACGGGGGTGATGAACAGGGAGTGCGGGTAGATGTGCACCTCGCGACCGAGTTCGGCCGCGATGATCTCGCGGGCGCCGTCGACCATGACGGCGCCGCCGGCCAGGTGCACCGGAAGCTCGTCGGCATCCGGGCTCATGGCGGCGATCGATGCCGCGATGCGCTGGATGCCGGGTTTGAGGATGCTCCGGTAGGGCGCGGAATCGTCGCGCTTGCGACGCTCCGCCTCGGCGACGTCGACCCCGAGCCCTCCCGCGAGGATCAGGTCCAGGTGAGTGCCGCCGCCGGGACGGTCGTCGACATGGACGAGTTCGCCCCCGCGGAAGATGCCGACACCCGTCGACCCGCCGCCGACGTCGACCAGCACGCCGTCGACGAGGTCGAGCGCCGCCTGCGCCGCGGAGACCTCGTCCAGAAGGATCACGTCCTCGATCCCGGCGGACTCGAGCACGAAGCGGCACGCCGCCGCATCCGACGCGCGGACACCGGGGGGATGGGCGACGCCGGCCCGGGTGATCTCGATACCGAGTGCTGCTTCGGCATCCGCCTTCAGCGACGCGGTGGCGTCACGTGCGCCGAAGAAGTCGACGACGACGCCGTCGCGCACCGCCGCGGTCGGCCGGGCGTCGACCCACACCGGGTCGCCGTTCGCATCGACGACGACGATGACGCACGTCGCCGTGCCGAGGTCGATGCCGACCGCGGCGGGCTTCGCACCTGCGATCGGCTGCCGGAACGCGGCCGCCGCGCGGTTCAGGAGAGCCGCGGCCCGGGCGCTCGCGGCGCCCGGGGCGGTGGCTGCGCGATCGGCCACGGCCGCGCCGATCACGCGAACACCGAACGCCACGGGCGCACTTCGTGAGCGACCCGCTTGACGTTGACCAGGTGGAGGGGGGTGACGTTGTCGGAGCAGATGGAGCCCGACCAGGTGCCCGTGCCGAGCTGGAAGGACGGATCCATCTCGCACGAGTACCCCATGCCCCCGAACAGCGCGGGGCTGTTGACGATGATGCGTCCCGCGGGCAGAGCCGCGAAGTTCGCGAGGACGTCCGGATCGGTCGCGTGCACCGCGACCGAGTGTCCCTCGCCGCCGAGCGCGAGGATCTCACGCGAGCGCTTCCAGCCCGCCTGCGCATCGGGTTCGCGATACACGGACAGCACGGGGCCGAGGATCTCGCGGCTGAGGAACTCGTCCTTGTGCACCCGGTCCAGCCGAGCGGCCAGGACCTTCGTGCCCGTGGGCACACGGAATCCGGAGAGCTCGGCGAGACGGCTCGCCGACTGGCCGACCGCGTCCGGGCGCAGCCCGCCGCGCTCGTCGAAGATCGTGCGCGTCAGCTGCTTCTGCGCGTGGGCGTCGAGCCAGAACGCACCCTCCGCCTCCATCGCTCGGAAGAGCTCGTCGGCAATCGCCTCGTGTGCGACCACTGACTGCTCCGCGACGCACGCCGTGCCGTTGTCGAACGACTTCGACGCGATGATCATCGTCGCCGACTCGCGGACGTCGGCAGTGGAAGCGTCGACGTACGCCGGCACGTTGCCCGCGCCGACGGCGATCGTCGGCTTTCCGCTCGAGTAGGCCGCCGCGACCATTCCCGGGCCGCCGGTAGCGAGAACGAGCCGTACGGCCCGATGCCGCATGAGCGCGGCCGTCGCCTCGAGGGTGGGCATCGTGAGGCATCCGATGACGCCTTCTGGCGCTCCCGCCTTGATCGCAGCCTCCGCCACGATCTCCGCGGCCAGGTTCGAGCATCTCGCGGCGCGCGGGTGGGGAGCGTGGACGATCGCGTTGCCGGCTTTCACGGCGGCGAGCGATTTGAACAGGACCGTGGCCGTCGGGTTGGTCACGGGGATGATTCCCGCGATGAGTCCCATGGGCGAGCCGATCGCCGTGACTTTGCGCTCTTCGTCGACCCACAGCACTCCCACGGCCCGTCGCTCGAGCATCCAATCGGCGACGAAGCCCGTGTTGAAGCGGTTCTTCACGACCTTGTCCTCGTAGACGCCGTAGCCCGTCTCGTCTGCTGCGAGCCGCGCGAGCTGTTCGGAGGCGGCGTAGCCGGCCCGCGACATCGCCCGCACCAGCTCGTCGAGGAAGCCCTGGTCGGCATCTTCGAGCGCCTTCGCGGCCTGCGCCCCGGCGTCCGCTTTGCGGCGCACCTCGGCGAGGGCCTGGAGATCGGCATCCAGCGTGATCGTCATCTCATCTCTCCGTCTGTTGTGGGCACGCGTATGCCCGGTTCATCCGTGCGGGAGTGTGCGCCGCGGGGCGCTCACTTGCCGCGGACGATGATCGAGAGGATGTCCTCGGTCTCGTCGTGCGGGCGGGGGATGACGTGCACGGAGACGACCTCGCCCGCCTTTCCGGCGGCAACGGCCCCCGCGTCGGTGGCAGCCTTGACGGCGCCGACGTCACCGCGCACGAGCACCGTCACGAGGCCTCCGCCGATCTCGCGTGTGCCGACGACGTGGACATTCGCAGCCTTGACCATGGCGTCCGCCGCCTCGATCGCGCCGACGAGTCCCTTGGTCTCGATGAGACCCAGCGCGCCGATGCGCTGCGGGGTCGTTTCGGTTGCAGCCATTTGTCTGTTCCGTTCTCTTGCGTTTCTTCTGGTGGATCGTCTACTTGCTGTAGACGACGTCTCCGGCGTCGATCACCGAGTCCGCGATGGCGACTGCGGCGCAGTCGACGACCGCGCCGCGGGTAGCCGCCGCCTCGCGTGCCGCGCTCCCCATGACGCAGAGCACGACCTCTCCGCGGCCTGCGCCGACGAGGTCGGCGGCGACGAATGGCTCGCGGTTGGGATCGCCGGGCAGCAGAGGCTCGACGACAAGGAGCGTCAGCCCTGCGAGCGACGGGTCTTTGGCGGTCGACACGACCTGACCGGTGACCTTTCCGAGCCTCATCTGCTCGCTCCTTCGCGTGCGTGTCGGACTCATCCGACGCCTTCGTCGTGGGGACGGCCCCGTCATCGGGACGCCTTCACGCTAGGTCCGCCACGGCTGGTCGACGGTTATCCCGTCCGGATAGCACATCCCGAGGTCGTTATCCCCTCCCCGCGTTTGCTCGCAACGCCGCAGCGCGGGATGCTGGCACCCGGGCGTCACCGCAGACGCTCGGCGCACTCGATGAGGAGGACCAGCGTGATCACCGACGCCGATGCCGATTTCCACGAGCCGACAAGTGACGGCCAGACGTGGGCGGAGACCAACTTCTTCGGCTGCTATGTGCCGGGCGCGACGCCCGATGCCGCGCCGATCAACATCGGCGTGTATGCCCTCTTCCGCCCGAACGCCGGAGTCGTGATCTCGACCGTCCACATCAACTCGCGCTTCGTCGACCAGCCGTGGCAGGGCGACTTCTGGGACGCGCAGCATCACCTCGCGATTCCCGAGCCGCGAAGCCTCCGCGACTACACGCTCGCAAACGGCCTGCGCGTCACGACGATCGAACCGAACCGCGTGTGGGACGTCGCGTACTCGAACGGCCGCAACGTCGATCTCCACTTCCGCTACACGGCTCTGATGCCTGCCTACGACATCTCCGACCCCGCCCAGGACCCCATCACCGCCGCGCAGCAGGCGGATACCTCGTTCGCGTGGGGCGCGGCCTACAAGGGTCACTTCGACCAGACCGGCCACTTCGAGGGCGAGCTGAACCTGCGCGGACAGAAGCACGTGATCGACTGCGTCTCGACGATGGATCACTCCTGGGGACTTCGCGACGAGCATCAGGGGCACAACATGACGTGGCTGCACGCGCACTTCTCGAAGGACTTCGCGATCCACGGCATCTTCGACCTCGACCACACCGCCGGGCCCGACAGTCCCACCGAGGGCGAGGTCACGCACGGGTACGTCCTCGACCACGGCGAGGTCTACGGCATCCGTGCGGGACGCAACCGTGTCATCCGTCAGGGCTTCTACGCCAGAGCGCTGGAGATCGAGGTCGAGGATGTGCGGGGCACGACGCATCACCTCACGGGCTTCGGCCGCACGAGCTTCCCGTGGCAGGCGGGGCCGGGCACCGTCGGCTACAACGTGCTCGCCGAGTGGCGACGTCGTGAAGACCCGGATGCCCGTGGCTGGGGCGAGATCCAAGAGTTCGTCGGCCCGCAGTTCCTCACCGATCTGTACTCCGCCCGCGCGGCGCACTGAGCAGGACCGACGCAAACATGTCCGCGCAGCCCGCTACCCGCATCGTCTTCGATCTGGACGGCACCCTCGTCCAGACGCGTCTTGCGTCCTGGGCGGTTTTCGAGGACGTCCAGGCGGAGTTCGGGCTCGGCATCGACACCGTCGAGGACTTCTTCTCGCACTTCGAGGGCAACTTCTTCGCGTCAATCCGTGCCTTCTGCAAGGACGAGGAGCTGGCCGATGCCGTCATCGAGCGCTTCTTCGACAAGCTCGAATCGGACTACCGCCCGACGCTCGTTCCCGGCATCGCGGACGTCGTCCACGCCCTCGCCCCGCGCGCCACGCTCGCGGTGCTCTCGTCGAACGCGACGAGCGTGATCCGGCGCGTGCTCGATGACAACGGGCTGCAGTTCTGCTTCGCGCACGTGTTCGGCGGTGATGTCGAGCCCGACAAGAGCGCGGGGCTGCGGCGCTTCCTCGCGGATGCGGCGCAAGGCGTCGGCCGGCGGTGCTCGCCGTCGTTCGACGAGGGATCGGAGGATGCCGGCGCCGCGGCGTCCGACACGGTGCTCGTCACCGACACCGTGGGCGACGCGGAAGCGGCGTTGGCGGCGGGTGTTCGCGTGGTCGGGGTCAGCTGGGGGATGCACCCGGCTGAGCGGCTGCGGGCGGCCGGAGCGGAGTTCATCGCGGTGTGGCCGCAGGAGCTCATCGCCTACCTCGCGCCGACCGGGCACGCGCAGTCGTGCGCGGTCGCCCTCCCCGCGGCGCGCCCTGAGCCGACGCCCCGGTCGTCTGCGCCGTCGCCCGCGGACATCCGTCGCGCGCGACGGCTGACGGCCGTTTCGCGCCCCGCGTCTCGAGCGGTCGCTGCCGTCGCGTCGAGCTGCGGGTGTCCGGTGGCCACGCCGCCGCCGTCCCCGCCGGCCGCACGGCGGCCGGGCGCGGACGCCGAGCTCTCCGCGGCGATGCGCGCGATCGCGGCCGTCCGGTGACGGCGGCGCGGCCCCTCGTCCTGGAGGGCGCCTTCAATACACGCGCGTTCTTCGGCCCTGGCGCCGCCCAGCCGTGGCTCGTGCGGTCTTCCGCGCTGCACGAGTTGACGCCTGCGGGAGCGGATGCGCTGCGCGCTCTCGGGGTGACGAGCGTCATCGACCTGCGTGAACCCGGAGAGGGCGGTGCTGCCGCGCACGCCATCGACGTCACGTTCTTGCCGGTCTACCGCTTCCCCGGAAACACCGTCCCCGTCGACGGCGACCTGGAACAGCTCATGCAGCGGGTCATCGAGACGCGCGCCGACGTGCTCGCCGAGATCGTCGAGGCCGTGGCATCCGCCGACGGGCCCGTCGCCGTGCACTGCACGATCGGCAAGGATCGGACGGGCCTGGTCGTCGCCCTCGTGCTCTCGGCAGCAGGAGTGTCGGATGCCGACATCGTCGCCGACTACGCCCTGTCGGGCGAACAGGTGTACCCGCATCGGCGCGCGTACGTCGAGCAGGTGCTCGCGCAGCGCGACCTCGCCGCCGACGAGGTCGCCGCGGCGTGGCGCCTGAACGTCGAGAGCCCTCCCGAGGTCATGCAGCACATCCTGACCCTGCTGCGCGAACGCGGGGGCGCAGCGCAGTACCTTCGCGCCCACGGCCTGAGCCTGCGCGCGCTGGAAAGGCTCCGTGCTCGCGTCACCGGCGCGCCTCTCGAGTGAGTCCCCTCTCAGCGGCGAGGTCGACGCAGCTGCCGTGCCTGGCGCAGAACCGGCTCGTCGATCATCCGGCCTTCGAAGCGGAAGACTCCGGGCTGGCGCGTCGCCTCGTCCAGAACGCGCTCTGCCCAGGCCTGTTCCTCGGGCGTCGGGGTGTAGGCGTCGCGGATCACCGCGATCTGCGAGGGGTGGATGCAGGCGGTCGCCTGAAAGCCCGAGGCTGCGGCATCCTCGGCTTCGCTGCGCAGCCCCTCGACATCGGCGATGTCGATGTGCACCGCATCGATCGCCACCGCGCCGTATGCGCGCGCTGCGAGCAGGATCGTCGACCGCGCGTGGCGTGCGACGTCGCGGTAGCGCCCGCTGGTGAATCGACTGGTGCGCCCCGCCATGCTGGCGATGAGATCCTCTGCGCCCCACATCATGCCGATGACGGCGGGGTGCGCGGCGATCTCTCCCGCGCGAACGACGCCCAGTGCCGTCTCGCACAGGGCGATCGCCTCGACGCCGTCGGCCGCGGAGGCGAGCGCATCCACCTGTGCGGCGCTCTCGGTCTTGGCGAGCATGAGCCTGCGGTAGGGCGTCCGTCGGACCGTCGCAAGATCCCGCGTGAACTCCGGTGTCGTCGCCGGGTTCACGCGCACGATCGTCTTGGCAGGATCGAGGGATGCCGCGAGCAGGGCGTCGCGCGCACGCGGCTTGTCCGCCGGGGCGACGGCGTCTTCGAGGTCGATGATCACCGTGTCGGCGACGGCCGCGGCTTTCGCGTACCGCTCCGGCCGGTCGCCGGGGCAGAACAGCAGAGCCGGACCGTCGATCACCGCGGCTCCGTCGCCGCGGCGGGCAGGCATCGCATGAGGGTGGTGCGCGTTGCGGTGGCCACCACTTCGCTGCGCTGGTTGCGCATCGTGTGCGCGAACTCCACGATGCCCTGCCCCGGTCGGGACGACGAGAGGCGGGTGCCGACGACGACCGTCTCGGCGTAGAGGGTGTCGCCGACGCGTACCGGCGCCGGGAACGCCACCTGGCCGAAGCCCAGGTTCGCCACGATCGTTCCCTGCGTGAGCTGGGCGACCGACAGGCCGACCAGCGTCGACAGGGTGAACATGCTGTTGACGAGGCGCTCCCCGAACTCGGTGCCCGCAGCCCACGCCGCGTCGAGGTGGAGCGACTGCGTGTTCATGGTGAGCGTCGTGAACAGCACGTTGTCGGCTTCCGTGACGGTACGCCCGGGGGCATGCACGTAGAGCGCCCCCTCGATGAACTCCTCGAAATAGAGCCCCCGCTGCTCGATCCGTGCCGCGGCGATGCCGTCGCTCATGCGTCTTCCCTCTCGATCGTGGCCACGACGCCGCCGCGGGCGACCTGATCGCCGGCGGCAACGGTCAGCCGCACGGTGCCGCCCACCGTTGCGCGCAGCACATGCTCCATCTTCATCGCCTCCACCGCGACGATCGCGTCGCCCACCTCGACATGGGCGCCCTCGTCGACCGCCACCATGACGACCGTGCCCGGGAGAGGGGAGGTGAGTGTGGGGGAGGCGTCGGCGGTGCGGTCCGCTCCATATGTCGCGCGGTGCTCGCGCACGAGAACCGCGTCTGCGTCAGTACGGAGCCAGACCCCGCCCGATCCCGCCGCGAACGGGAAGGAACGCCCGCGACCGCCGATGCCGACGCTCGCCCGGCCGTCGTCGAGAGCGACGGTGGCCGCTTGCGGGTCGCCGTCGTCGACCGCGACGCGCAGCGGCGACGCCCACACGCGGACGCGAGCGCGGCGCGCCGGTGTCTCCAGATCGAAGACGGTCGCCGCCGCCGCGCCCAGGCGCCATCCGTCGGCGCGCGCCCAGGGTCCTGTCGGACCCGTCGCGGTGGTGCCGGTCGGCTGTGCGTGCATGACGAGCGCGGCTTCCGCGAAGGTGCGCTCCGAGGTCTCCGGAAAGGGCAGGTGCTCGAAGACGCGGGCGATGAGCCCGGTGTCGAGCTCACCGGCGATGACTTCGGGCCGCTCGAGCAACAGCTTCAGGAAGGTGAGGTTGGTCTCGAACCCGAAGATCGCGGTCTCGGCGATGGCATCCACGAGACGACGCCGCGCCTCTTCGCGGTTCGGAGCCCACGCGATGAGCTTCGCGAGCATCGGGTCGTAGTCGGTGGAAACGTCGAGGCCGTCCTCGAGCGAGGTGTCCACGCGGATGCCGGGTCCCGACGGGTGCACGACCCGTTCGACCCGGCCGCCGGTGGGCAGGAACCCCGCTTGCGGATCCTCGGCGTAGACGCGCACCTCGATGGCGTGGCCGTTCAGGCGCACGTCCTGTTGCTGGAACGGCAGCGCCTCGCCCGCCGCGATGCGCAGCTGCAGCTCCACCAGGTCGAGGCCGGCGACCAGTTCGGTGACGGGATGTTCCACCTGCAGGCGCGTGTTCATCTCCATGAAGAAGAACTCGTCCGGACGGTCCGCGGGGACGATGAACTCCACGGTGCCGGCGCCCACGTACCCGACGCTGCGCGCCGTCTCGCATGCGGCGGCCCCGATGCGGGCACGCGTCGCGGCATCCAGCAGGGGAGAGGGAGCCTCCTCGACGACCTTCTGATGCCGTCGCTGCAGCGAGCACTCGCGTTCGCCGAGGTGCACGATGTTGCCGTGGGAGTCGGCGATCACCTGCACCTCGATGTGCCGTGGCGTCGTGACGTAGCGCTCCAGAAACAGGGTGTCGTCACCGAAGGACGCCGCCGCCTCGCGCCGGGCGGCGGCGACCGCGGCCGGAAGCTGCGCCTCCTCCTCGACGACGTGCATCCCTTTGCCGCCTCCGCCCGCGGAGGGCTTGATGAGGACGGGGAAGCCGACTCCGGCAGCGCCGTCGATCAGCTCCGCGTCGGTGAGGCCGGCGCGCGCAAGACCCGGCACGGTGGGCACACCCCGGGCTTCCACCGTCCGCTTGGCCGAGATCTTGTCGCCCATGATCTCGATCGCCTCGGGGCTCGGGCCGATGAAGACGACGCCGGCTTCGGCGCAGGCGCTCGCGAAGGCGGCGTTCTCGGCAAGGAAGCCGAAACCGGGGTGGACGGCCTGCGCGCCCGTCTGCCGCGCGGCATCCAGCACGCGCTCGATGGACAGGTAGCTCTGGGCGGCGGGGGCGGGCCCGAGGCGCACCGCCTCGTCGGCGAGGCGGACGTGCACGGCATCCGCGTCGGCGTCGCTGAAGACGGCGACCGAGCGGATGCCGAGGCTCCGGAGCGTACGGATGATGCGCACGGCGATCTCGCCGCGGTTGGCGACGAGCACCTTCGTGATGGTGGTCATGCGATCACATCCGGAAGACGCCGTAGCCGGCGTCGGTCATCGGGACACGGGAGACGACGTCGAGGGCGAGTCCGAGCACGTCGCGGGTCTGCGCGGGCTCGATCACGCCGTCGTCCCAGAGCCGCGCGGTGGAGTAGTAGGGGCTGCCCTGGCGTTCGTACTGGTCGCGGATGGGCGCTTCGAACGCCGCCTTCTCCTCCTCGGTCCAGGCGTTGCCGGCGGCGCTGAGCTGGTCGCCCCGCACGGTGGACAGCACGGATGCCGCCTGTGCGCCGCCCATGACCGACACCCGTGCTCCCGGCCACAACCAGAGGAAGCGCGGCGAGTAGGCGCGACCGCACATGGAGTAGGTCCCGGCACCGAACGACCCGCCCACGACGACCGTAAGCTTGGGCACGCGGGCGCAGGCGACGGCGTTGACCATCTTCGCGCCGTGCTTGGCGATGCCGCCGTGCTCGTATTCGCGCCCCACCATGAAACCGGTGATGTTCTGGAGGAACAGCAGCGGGATGCCGCGTTGGTCGCACAATTCGATGAAGTGCGCCCCCTTCATCGCCGATTCGGCGAACAGGACGCCGTTGTTGGCGACGATGCCGACCGGGTGGCCGTGGATGTGTGCGAAGCCGGTGACGAGGGTCTCGCCGTACTCCTGCTTGAACTCCGCGAACCGGCTGCCGTCGACGAGCCGTGTGATGATCTCGCGCGCGTCGTAGGGAGTGGTCAGCTCGACCGGGACGACGTCGTAGAGGGTGTCGGCGTCGTGCGCGGGCGGATCGGCCGGGCCGAGATCGTACGGCAGCGCGGCGCAGCGCGGCAGCGTCTCGACGATGTCGCGAACGATCTGAAGGGCGTGATGATCGTTCTCGGCGAGATGATCGGTGACACCCGAGATGCGCGAGTGCGTCACCCCGCCCCCGAGTTCCTCCGCCGTGACGACCTCGCCGGTCGCGGCCTTGACCAGAGGCGGACCGCCGAGGAAGATCGTGCCCTGGTCGCGCACGATCACGGTCTCGTCGCTCATCGCCGGGACGTAGGCGCCGCCGGCGGTCGAGGAGCCCATCACCGCGGAGATCTGCGCGATGCCGTCGCGCGACAGCCGCGCCTGGTTGTAGAAGATGCGGCCGAAGTGCTCGCGATCGGGGAACACCTCGTCCTGGAGGGGCAGGAACGCGCCGCCGGAGTCGACGAGGTAGATGCACGGGAGGCGATTCTCGGCCGCGACCTCCTGTGCGCGCAGGTGCTTCTTCACCGTCATCGGATAGTACGTGCCGCCTTTGACGGTGGCGTCGTTGGCGACGACCATCACGTGCCGCCCGTGGACGAGGCCGATGCCGGCGATGACGCCGGCGGCGGGAGCGTCGCCGCCGTAGAGACCGTGCGCGGCGAGGGGGGCGAGCTCGAGGAACGGGCTTCCGCGGTCCAGCAGCAGGTCGATCCTGTCGCGAGCCAGGAGTTTGCCGCGGGCGGTGTGCCGCTGGCGCGCGCTGTCGGGGCCGCCCCGCGCGGCCTCCTCGCGCACCTCGCGCAGCGTCGCCACGAGCTCGCGGTACCCGTTCGTCGTCGTCGACACGGCATCCTCATTTCGGTTATCAATCAGTAACCCAATCAGGAACATAGCGCCTGAGGCGAGGATTGTCCACCGTCATCATCGATCTGGGACCGGAGCACGATGGTGCGGCACAATATTGCGATGAGCACGTCCGCCGAGCAGCCGCCGTCCTACTGGTACGTGGACGAGGACGCGCGCTCGACGTCGGTCATGGAGGCCATGCGCTCCTACCGGGCTGCCGAGGTCGCGATGCGGCGGAGGACCCAGCAGTCGATGGACATGGGGGAGAACGAGCTCCTCGTGCTGCGCTTTCTCGCACGCGCGCATATGCGCGGCGAGAACGTGACGCCCGTCACCCTGAGCCGCTATCTCGGGATCACGTCAGCGTCGACGACCGCGCTGCTGGATCGGCTCGAGAAATCGGGCCACATCACGCGCACGCCCAATCCGGACGACCGCCGCAGCGTCCTCATCCGATCGAGCGAGAAGTCCGACGACGAGGTGCGTCACACCCTGTCGGCCATGCACGAGCGCATGATGGCGGTCGTGCGGGAGATGGATCAGGACCAGCGCGACACCGTCATCCACTTCCTCGACGCGATGCGCGTCGCGGTCGATCACATCGACGCGTAGTCGCGAGCGCCCGCGGGGTCGGCGATATCGTCGGCGGCGCCGGTCGCCGCATCCAGGAAGGCCAGCACTGCTGCGCGACCGTCGTCGGAGAGCTGATCGATGGCGCGCGCGACACGGTCCTCGAACGCGTCGACGAGGGCGGCGACCTCGGCTGCCGCGCGCTCGGTTGGTGCGATGAGGATGCTGCGACGGTCGGTGGGGTGGCTCACGCGCTGAACGCTGCCGAGCCGCTCCAAGCGATCGAGCAGCGCCGTCGTCGATGCCGAGCTGATGCCCAGGTGGCGCGAGATCTCGCTCGGCTTGACATCGGTGCCCGCGCGGTCGCAGGCCAGCACGTACTGGAGAATGCGGAGTTCGTTCTCACCCAGGGCGGCATGGGTGCGCACGCGCTGATGCATCTGCGCGTCTGCCGCTCGAAAGCGTGCGAGCGCTTCCAGCACGGGGGCCGTGTCGGATGTGTGTGCGGTCGTCACCTCACTCACCTCCCAGAAGAAGTCGTCGCCGAAAAAGTCCGGTGTCACCAATATAGCTCATGAATTATCTCGCTTGACTAACTACTTATCCACGGAATAACCTTTCTCGTAACAGACCTGGCGTACCGCGCCACACGGAGGGAGTCACGATGGGACGCATGTACTACGGCAACAGCGCCGACGCCATCGAGATCGACGATGTCGACCTCGCCCACCTTCGGATGGTGACGATGACGAAGCTGCGCCGGTCGGAGGGCTTCAGCCTGACGTTCTCCTCGCCCGCCTACGGACGGACCGCCCTGTGGGTGCACAGTGCGATTCCCCTGCGCTTCGAGTTCGACGACGCGGAGCCGATTCGCCTCGACCCCGCGCGGGTGAACGAGATCGCCCAGGCGGCGGCTTCGGCGGCTGGAGTGGTGATGGAGCGTGCGCTGACCACCGCGCCGTCGCGCGCGGAGCTGGCGGCCGTCGCATGAGCATCATCGCTCCCGCGTCGCCGGGGCGCGTCACCTGGGCTCGCGTCAGCGAGGGCTTCTTCGTCGCCTCGCGTGCCGGCGACTACGTGGGCTGTGTGGAGGCCACGCCCGACGGTCACTTCGTCGGCTTCGACTCGCGATCGACCCCGGTGGGCCGCTACGTGAGCCTTGCGGAGGCCCAGCGCGCGGTGTTCACCGCGCACGCGGTGCGGCCCGAATCCGGTGTCGAGTCCTCGCCGCGGGCGCAGGTGCTGTGGCAGACAGCGGCAACGGTGAGCGGTGTCGTCGCGCTGGGAGCCTTGGCGACCGCCGTCCTCACGACTCCTCTGATCTAGATCGCGTGATCTAGACCGCGAGATCCCAGGGGCCTCGCGATGCTCAGACTCCGGCGGCGGTTGCCTCGGCGATGGCCTGCTCGGTGCGTCCCTGCAGGTAGCCGCACAACTCGGCGAGGTCGGACAGATCCGCTGACAGTCGCGCAACGCCCGTGGCATCGAGGTCGAAACTCTCGGTCCGGGGCTCGAACGTCACCATCCACCGCGGGTGGCCGTCGGCGATGACCGGCTGGATGTAGGTGACCGTGGACGCGTTGCTCAAGGCGACGACGACGAGGCCGGAGTCCGGTCCCGGAGTGAAGTCCTTCTCGAGAACCGATACGGAGGAGGCCTCGACGTTGCGGTCCTCGAGGTAATCGCGCACCCATGAGGCGACCGTTTCCTGGTTGCGATAGGGCATGGGGCCTCGATTCTCGGCTTCAGCGTGCCGGAAGGCACAAGCCCATTATGCCGCCCGTGGTCGCAGTGCACTCGACAGAAGCAGGGACATGGCCGCCACGGGGTCCGAATCATCGGCGAGCCAGCGGATCTGAACGCCCTCCCACCCCGTGATGACCAGGGCGGCCAGAGCGGTGTCGTCGCCGACGGGCGGGTCGATCCTTCCGGCGGCGCGATCGGCGGCGATCGCGCCGGCGTAGTCGGCGATGACGCGCGCGTACCGCTGGCGCAGCCAGTCGTGCGCCTCGTGTCCGGGGTAGGTGGCTTCCGCCGAGACGATGGAGAACATGCGCACCAGCTCGCGACGGTCGAGATTGCGTTCGACGATGCCCAGCACGGTCGGGATGAGTCCGTCGCGACGGGTGCGTCCGAGGAAGTCGGCATCTGCGGCATCCTCCTGCTCCAAGACCGCTGCCAGCAGCGACACCTTCGTCGGGAAGTGATGCATGACCGTCGTCAGGCCGAGCCCCAGTTCAGCGGCGATCTGACGCAGGGAACCTCCGCGGTAGCCGTGGGCGCTGAAGATCGCCGTCGCCGACGCGATGATCTCCGCGCGCCGTTCGGCCGACTTCGCGTACGGACCGCGGCGAGCCGGAGTCGGGGTCGTCATGGCATGACAGCGTACCGTGGCGCGCGCCGAAAAAACCGTGCATGTGCACGATATTCGATATAGGATGCCGTCATGGCAACGCAGGCACGGGAGTATCGCTGGGTCCGAGACGGCGCGACGGGGGCGCGGCGCATGCGCTACGGCGCCGACTACAACCCAGAGCAGTGGTCGCGCGACGTCTGGGCTGAGGACATGCGTCTGATGCGCGAGGCCGGAGTGAACGTCGTGTCACTCGCGATCTTCTCGTGGGCGCTGCTGGAGCCGCGTCCGGGCGAGTACGACTTCGCCTGGCTCGACGAGGTCATCGATCTGCTGCACGAGAACGGCATCGACGTCGACCTTGCCACGGCGACGGCGTCGCCTCCGGCCTGGCTGTCGCAGCGGCATCCCGAGATCCTCCCGCAGACCGAGGACGGCGACGTGCTGTGGCCGGGTGCGCGTCAGCACTGGCGGCCCACCTCGCCCGTGTTCCGCGAGCACGCGCTGCGACTGGTGCGCGCCCTCGCAGAGCGCTACGGCGATCACCCTGCGATCATCGCCTGGCACATCTCGAACGAACTGGGCTGCCACAACATCTACGACTACTCCGACGACGCCGCCCGGGCCTTCCGTGCGTGGCTGCGGCAGCGTTACGGCACGCTCGACGCCCTCAACGACGCCTGGGGAACGGCCTTCTGGTCGCAGCACTACACCGAGTGGGATCAGATCCTGCCGCCGCGCACCGCGCCCACGCACCGCAACCCCGGCCAGCGGCTCGACTTCGAGCGGTTCTCGTCGGACGCGGTGCGCGATCACCTGCGCGCCGAGGCCGCCGTGCTCGCCGAGGTGACGCCCGACATCCCGTTCACGACGAACTTCATGGTCGCGCAGAACGTTCGGGACATCGACTACCCCTCGTGGGCCGGGGATGTCGACTTCGTCTCCAACGACCACTACCTGCGGCCTGGCGAGGTCGGCCGTGATGACCTCTCCTTCTGGGCGAACCTCACCGGCAACATCGCCGAGGGGCGGCCCTGGTTCCTGATGGAGCACGCGCCGAGTGCGATCAACTGGCGCGAGGTGAACCCGCCCAAGCGGCCGGGCGTGCTGCTGCGCGACGCGCTGACCCACGTCGGGCACGGGGCGGATGCGGTCTGCTTCTTCCAGTGGCGCCAGTCCCGCGCCGGCGGCGAGCGGTATCACTCGGGCATGGTGCCGCACGCTGGCGAGCACAGCCGCGTGTTCCGTGACGTCGTGGCGCTCGGTGCACGTCTGCAGGGACTGTCGGAGGTCACCGGCTCGCACCGGGAGCGTGCACGCGTCGCGGTCGTCTTCGACTACGAGTCCTGGTGGGTCAGCGGGCGCGACTCGCACCCCACCGACGCGATCCGCTACGACGACGAGACGCTGGCCTGGTATCGCGCGCTGCTGGACCTCGGCGTGCGCGCCGACGTCGTTCCCGTCTCGGCATCCCTCGACGACTACGAGGTCGTCATCGCGCCGATGCTGCACGTCGTGCCCGACGCGTTGCGCACCCGGCTGGAGACCGTCGTGCGCAGCGGCCGCCATCTCGTGACGACGTACTTCTCCGGAATCGTCGACGAGCACGACCGGGTCTGGCTGGGCGGCTACCCCGGCGCGCTTCGCGAGGTGCTCGGCGTGACGGTCGAAGAGTTCGTGCCGCTTCTGCCCGAGGAGGAGGCCGTGCTCGCCTCCGGGGCACGGGCGGCGCACTGGAGCGAGCGGATCGCCCGCGTCGGCGCCGACGTCGAGGTGCTGGACACCTATGCGGCCGGCGACCTCGCCGGGATGCCCGCCGTCACCCGTCGCAGGGCCGGCGACGGGTCGGCGACCTACGTCTCCGCCGATCTCGGTCGGGAGGGCGTCCGCGCCGTGATCGAGCGTCTCGCCGGTGACATCGACGCGCTCGCGGCGGACCCGCTCGCGGCGGGAGGGCGACTGGAGGTCATCGTCCGCGAGGACGCGACGAACCGGTACGTGTTCCTCGTCAACCGCACCGACGAGGAGGTCGTCGTCGATGCCGGAGACGGTCTGCGCGTCGCCCCGCGCGGCGTGGAGGTGCTGACCCTTCGCGTCGGTGCGTCCGACGAGGCGGCCGTCGGGGCCGCGCACGGCAGGATGGTCTCATGAGAGAACGTGTCGCCTGGGATGCCGGAACGTGGACGAGTCCGCCGGCCGCGGTGAGTGAGCGGGACGGCGCGCTGGTGGTCATGGCCGTCGAAGGCAGTGACGCTTGGCGCCGCACGGCGTATGGGTTCATCCACGACACCGAGCATGCGCTGATCGCACCGCTGCCGGTCGGGACGGCCATGGAGGTCGTCTTCGAGGCCGACTTCACGGCGCAGTTCGATCAGGCGGGACTGTTCGTGCGCGCCGACGATGAGCGCTGGATGAAGGCCGGAGTCGAGAACGCCGACGGTGTGCTGGGCGTCGGCGCCGTCGTCACCGACATCATGTCGGACTGGTCGGTCGGGGCGGTGCCGGAGTGGGCCGGGCGGCCGTTGCGCGTGCGCGTGAGTCGTGGCGAGGATGCCCTCACGGTGCGTGCCGGCGTCGACGGCGAGCCGTTGCGTCTGGTGCGGGTCGCGCCGTTCCGCGGCGATCTCGACGCGCAGGCGGGACCGATGGTGTGCGCGCCGACGCGCGCCGGCCTCGAGGTCGTGTTCACCGAGTGGCTGCACACCGACGCCGACGCGTCGCTGCACTGATTCGCTGCGCGGGAGGGGCCGCGCTCAGGCGCGCGGTGATGAGGACTGCACCATCCGCGCGTCGGGCGAGGCCCCCGCGCCGGCTTTCGCGCGGTTGAGTGCCCGCTGCAGTTGACGCGCGGAGGTGAAACCCGACCGCATGGCGAGTTCGGCCGGGGCCATCCAAGTGATCCGCAGGAGGCGGGTCGCCTCCGCCAGGCGCATTCTTTCCAGCTCGCGGCGCGGTGTTGTTCCCATGGCGTTGAACGCGCCATGCAGTGTCCGCTCGCTCACGGCGAGATCCTTCGCGAGGCGGGCGACGCTGAAGGCCGGGTCCCGGAAATGCGCTTCGAGCGAGGCCAGCGCGCCCATGAAGAGAGATTCCCGGTGCGGGGCGAGCTCCCGGGCCCGCGGGTTCGCATCCTCCAAAGCTCCCAGGAGAAGACTCTCGAATGCGGTGGCGACGTGGGCGCGCGCGATCTCCGTGCTCGGGGGCGGCGCGGACAGCATCGACTTGGTCAGCGCCATGAGTGCGGTCAGCGCCGATCCCCCGGTGGTCAAGGGTTCGCCGTATGCGAATCGTGTGTGCTCCGGCCGCAACAGGGCGGGCTCGAAGTGCCAGACGAAGCGCGCCGTCTGGGTGAGTGTTCGAGCCAGCGTCGGCACCGCGCCATCGAGCAGGATGAGCGATCCCGGTGCCGTCTGCACGGCGGATCCGCCCACCTCGAACTCGAATCCGCCTTCGATCGTCAGCACGACGTATGTGCGTGGTGGAGCGGTGGTCAGGCGATAGCCAGCCGATCGCGACCACGCGTGCCCGAAGCCGAGCCGAGAGTGCTGTGTGGTGTGGGCGACAAGCGTCGGATCTATCTCGCCGCGGGGGTGCCAGCCAAAGTCGTCGCACTGTTCCGCTGCTGCATGTCCACGGGGCATCGTCACCTCTTCCGGAGAGCATCCTGCCTGTTTTTTTCCGGCGGGTGCGTCCGTCATCGCCCCGTATGCCAAAACCCGCACGATGTGCAGCCAATAGCCGCACGATTCATCGAAAGCGCTCAGCGCCCGTCCGGCCTCCGCGAAAAATGGACGCGCTGGCGGTGCGCCAGTGCTCACCCATCGGGGGTGAGGGCGAGGGGAGACAGCGTGAAACTGCATCGTGGACCGGACCGTCGCCGTGGGGGGAGTCCCGCGGGCGCGAGGCGCCGACGCCAGGTGATGGGCGGTGAGTCCGGCCGGTCGCCGCGCATGCGTCTGGCTGCCTCACTCGGCGCCTTCGCCCTATTCGTCTCGACGATGAGCGCCGCTGCTGTGCTCGCTGGCCCGGTGTCGCCCGCGGCAGCGGCCGAGATCCCGACCGTGGGCTGCACGACCGATCCGGCGATCTTCAACACCGGCTATGACGCCGCGACCGGCGGCCAGGCGGCGACGGCCAGCGTGGATGCGCGGTGGACCGTGGCAGGTGGCGTCGATGGACTGAACCACGTCACCACCACGACGGCGCCCGTCTTCCCGTCCCCGGCCGCGCTTCCGCCGGCCGGCACCACCTACGCGCCTGCTTATGTCGGCAAAGTCAACAACGCGTGGAGCGACAGCCAGTCCGGAGCCTCACAGTGGATCTCGGCGAACTACGTCGATCCGGCCACCGGCGGACAGAACCAGTCCACCGGCTACGGCGACTGGTATTACCGCTACCAGTTCATGCTGGACCCGGCTGTGGACACGTCCTCGTTCCAGCTCGACATGTCGTGGCTCGCGGACAACAGCGTCGTCGGCGTCTGGGTGAACGACCAGGCCCAGAACGGAGCCAACCTGCCGCAGAACCCGGCGAACCCCTACGTGGGCGGCGGCTTCCTCGCCGGCAACGCGGCCACGACCTCGTTGACGACGAACTGGCAGACCGGCTTGAACACGATCCTCGTGCAGGTCAAGAGCTATTACACGGCGGAGGGGTTCAGCGCCGAGGTGCGTTCGAACGTCCTGTGCCCGAACCCTGGCTACACGGTCGCGAAGAGCGCCTCCGCACCGTCGGTCAAGCCTGGTGAGACCCTGACCTACACGGTGAAGGTCACCAACACGGGCAACGTCGACTACACGACGCAGAATCCCGCGACCATCAGCGACGACCTCTCCGGCGCGCTCGACGACGCGACCTACAACGGCGACGCCGCCGTGGTCTCCTCCGACGGATCGACCTCCGCGTCGCCGGCGGTGGCAGACTCGACGCTCACCTGGTCGGGGCCGCTGAAAGTGGGAGAGACCGCGACGATCACCTACTCCGTCACGGTGCGCTCACCCAACACCGGCGACAACACGTTGACCAACGCCGTCACCCCGGGAACCAACGGCGGCAGCTGCGCGCCGGCGTCCGAATGCACCACATCCACACCTGTGCAGTCGTACTCGGTGACCAAGACCGCCAATGCGAGCGAGGTCGTCCCCGGGGCGACGGTGGTCTACACGATCACTGTCAAGAACACCGGGCAGGTCGATTACACGGCTCAGGCGCCGGCATCGTTCACCGACGATCTGTCCGCTGTGCTCGATGACGCCACCTACAACGGCGACGCATCGAACGGGGCGAGCTACGCGGCCCCGACGCTGTCGTGGTCGGGCCCGCTCGCGGTGGGTGCGACGCAGGTGGTCACGTACTCGGTGACCGTGAACACTCCGCCCAGTGGCGACAGGCGCCTGGAGAACACGGTGGTCACGCCGCCCGGCAACGGCGGCGACTGCGATCCGAACTCGGGCAACCCCGCGTGCTCGGCGAACATCCCTACCGGCTCGTACACCGTCGCGAAGAAGGCCTCCACCACCACCGCGCGTGAAGGCGACACCGTGACGTACACGGTGACGGTCACGAACACGGGTCAGGTCGACTACACGACCTCGTCGCCGGCATCGTTCACCGACGATCTGTCCGGCGTGCTCGACGATGCGACGGTCACCACGGGGCCCGACAACGGTGCGACGATCACCGGCAACACCCTGTCTTGGTCCGGCGCCCTGCCGGTGGGACAGACGGCCACGATCACCTACACCGTGACGATCAACACGCCCGACACGGGCAACCGCGTGCTGACCAACGTGGTGCAGCCGCAGACTCCGGGCGGCAGCTGTGTCGACGGTGAGTGCTCCACGACGACGAACGTGCAGTCCTTCAGCGTTGCGAAGACCTCCACGCCGGACGGCGCGGTGCACCCCGGGGACACGGTGACGTACGCGGTCACCGTCGTCAACACCGGAACGGCTCCGTTCACCGCGCAGGAGCCCGCATCGTTCACCGACGATCTGTCGAGCGTGCTGGACGATGCCAGGGTGACCACCGCGCCGGACAACGGCGCGACGATCACCGGAACGACGCTGTCGTGGTCGGGCCCCCTCGCGGTCGGCGAGAAGGTCATCGTCACGTACACCGTCACGGTGAACGATCCGGATCTCGGCGACAAGACACTCACCAACAGCGTCGTCCCGGGAGACGGGGGACGGTGCATCGACGACGGATGCGTCACCACGAATCCCGTGCAGTCCTACACCGTGGCGAAGACCGCATCCGGAAACGGCATCGTCCACCCCGGTGACACCGTCACCTACACGGTCACCGTGACCAACACCGGTCAGGCCGCCTATACGGCATCCACGCCGGCAACCGTGAGCGATGACCTCTCGAAGGTGCTCGACGACGCCACCTATGTCGCCGGCTCGGCCACGAACGGCGCGACCGTCACCGGCACGACGCTCACGTGGTCCGGACCGCTCGCCGTCGGCGCGGTCGAGACCATCACATATCAGGTCGTCGCCGGTCCCGCCGGGTCCGGGGACGGCACGCTCACCAATGTGGTCGTGGGTGACCCCGACAACGGCGGCGGATGCGCCACCGCAGGCGGCTGCGAGACGACGACACTGCTTCAGTCCTACACGACGCTGAAGACCGCCGACGTCACCACGGTGGTCCCGGGCACGACGGTCACCTACACGATCTCTGTGGAGAACACGGGTCAGGTCGCGTACACGGCGGACCAGCCGGCATCCTTCACGGATGACCTCACGGCCGTCCTCGACGACGCCACATACAACGACGATGCGACCGCCGGAGCGGCATTCGCCGCGCCCACGCTCTCGTGGTCGGGTCCGCTCGCTGTGGGACAGACGGTGACCGTCACCTACTCGGTCACCGTCAACACCCCCGACACCGGCGACAAGGTGCTCCGCAACACGGTCGTCACCCCGCCCGACAACGGCGGCGGCTGCGCACCCGGGAGCACCGACCCTGCGTGCACCGTGATCATTCCGAGCGGCTCGTACACCACGGCCAAGTCGGCCTCGGCGACGAAGGCGGCACCCGGAGGCGTGGTGATCTACACGATCACCGTCACCAACACGGGGAAGGCGGCCTACACCGCCGACGCGCCGGCAACCTTCACGGACGACATGGGCGATGTCCTCGACGACGCGACCTACAACGGCGATGCCACGCAGGGCGCCGTCCTTACGGGGACGACCCTCTCTTGGGCAGGGCCGCTCGAGGTCGGTCAGACACTCACCGTCACGTACTCGGTGACGGTGAACAACCCGGACGCCGGTAATAAGGTGCTGCACAACACCGTCGCCGGCGGAACGTGTGATCCGGCCGGCAGCTGCGAGACGACGACGACGATCACGCCGCCGCCGAGTCTGGCCGTCACCGGTGGCGACGTCCTGACTCCGGGTCTGATCGCCCTCGGCCTGCTCGGATCAGGAGCGGTCCTGGTTCTGATCCGCCGACGTCGCATCGCCGGAGAGTAAAGCCCCCCAATGAGGGCGGGTGTCCTTCCCCAGAGGAGGCCCGCCCCCACCGGGAGAGATCGCCGACGCTGCCTGGGGGCGCGTCGGTGAGAACCGGAGGACGTTGCGTCCTTCGCCTGGTGCCGGGAGCGTGGCCCCCACGGGTCGCGCTCCCGGTTTTCCGGTGGCGCCGGCGCCGGAGCTGCACTGATCACCCGCGCGGCTCGTACCGTCGCAGCTCCTGCGTCCGCGCGACCAGATCCCGCAGCTCCTCGAGCTCGCCGGTGACCATCCCGGCGGCGCGCGCCTGAATCAGGATGTTGCCGAGCGCCGTCGCCTCGACCGGCCCCGCCACGACGGGCAGGCCGCACCGGTCGGCCGTGCGCTGGCAGAGCAGTTCGTTGAGTGCACCGCCGCCGACGAGGTGCACGGTGCGTACGCTCACTCCGCCCAGCCGGGACGTCGTTGCCACGGCGTCCGCGAAGGCCACTGCGAGCGACTCGACGATCGCGCGGACGTACGCGGGCCGCGTACGGGGCGGGGCCATGCCGTGCTCGTCGCACCATGCGTCGATGCGCGCCGGCATGTCGCCGGGCGCGAGGAAGCGGGGATCGTCGACGTCGAACACGGGTGCCGCCGATGCGGGCACCTCCGCCGCGGCCGCGAGCAGCGCGCCCAGATCGGCCGGTGCGCCATCGCGCGACCAGCCGCGGACGGTCTCGCTGAGGATCCACAGCCCCATGACGTTGTGCAGCAGGCGCACACGCCCGTCGACCCCGCCCTCGTTGGTGACGTTCGCCGCCCGCACCGCGGGGGTGAGTACCGGATGGGCGACCTCGACGCCGACCAGCCCCCACGTCCCGCAGGAGATGTAGGCGGCGGCGTCGGCGTGCATGGGGACGGCGACGACGGCGGATGCCGTGTCGTGCGAGCCCACGGCGATGACGGGCGCGGTGCCGCCCACACTCGCCTGGACGTGGGGGAGGAGCTCTCCGATCCGCTCGCCCGGAGCGATGAGCGGCGGGAGCACGGTGCGCGGCAGTCTGAGAGCGGACACGAGCTCGTCGTCCCATGTTCGCCTGCGCGCGTCGAGCAGCCCCGTCGTCGATGCGTTGGTGAGCTCGGCGCGGCGAGCGCCGGTGAGCCAGAAGGCGATGAGGTCGGGGATCAGCAGCAGCGTGTCGGCGGTCGCCATCAGCTCGGGCGGCTCGGCGGCCAGTTGGTACGCCGTGGTGAACGGCAGGAACTGCAGGCCGTTGCGCGCGAACAGGTCGTCGCGTGCGATGGCGGTCTCCACCGCCGCGACGCCGCGGGCGGTGCGCTCGTCGCGATAGTGGAACGGGATGCCGAGGAGTCGTCCCTCGCGCAGCAGCCCGTAGTCGACCGCCCACGAGTCGACGCCGATGCTCGCGATCTGCGGTTCGCGGCGGAAGGCGTCCCGCAGGCCGTGCACGGATGCGGCATAGAGCCCTGCGGCATCCCAGTGCAGGCCCGTGCCCAGGCGGATCGGATCGTTGGGAAATCGCGCCACCGTCTCGGTGTCGAGGATGCCGCGCCCGACCCGCCCGAGCACGACGCGCCCGCTGGTCGCGCCCAGATCGATCGCGGCGACCGCGCGTGGCGTGTGGATCATCGCAGGAACGCGGCCGCGACGCCGGAGTCCACCGGGACGTGCAGGCCCGTGGTGCGCGACAGCTCGGGTCCGGTGAGCACGAAGACCGCGTCGGCGACGTTCTCGGGCACCACCTCGCGCTTGAGGATCGTGCGGTTGGCGTAGAACTGGCCGAGATCCTCCTCCTTGACCCCGTAGGTCGCCGCGCGGTTCGCGCCCCAGCCCGCGGCGAAGATCCCGGAGCCGCGCACCACGCCGTCGGGGTTGACGCCGTTCACCCGCACCCCGTGCGCACCCAGCTCGACCGCGAGCAGACGCACCTGGTGCGCCTGGTCGGCTTTCGTCGCCGAGTAGGCGATGTTGTTCGGTCCGGCGAAGACGGAGTTCTTCGAGGAGATGTAGATGACGTCGCCGCCCATCCTCTGCGCGATGAGCGCCGCTGCGGCGGCCTTCGACACCAGGAACGAGCCCTTGGCCATGACGTCGTGCTGCAGGTCCCAGTCCTTCTCCGTCGTCTCCAGCAGCGGCTTCGACAGCGAGAGACCGGCATTGTTGACGACGAGGTCGACGCCGCCGAAGGCCAGGATCGTCTCGTCGATCGCGGCCTGGACGGCCTCGGCATCCGCCACGTTCGCCGCGACGCCGATCGCCACGTCCGGCCCGCCCAGCTCCGCGGCGGCGGCCCGGGCCTTCTCGAGGTCGAGGTCGGCGACCACGACGCACGCACCCTCGGCGGCCAGGCGTGCGGCGATCGCTTTGCCGATGCCGGAGGCCGCGCCCGTGACGAACGCGATGCGCCCCTGGTGGCTCTTCGGCTTCGGCATCCGCTGGAGCTTGGCCTCCTCCAGGGCCCAGTATTCGATGCGGAACTTCTCGGCGTCCGAGATCGGGGTGTACGTGGAGACCGCCTCGGCGCCGCGCATGACGCTGATGGCGTTGACGTAGAACTCGCCCGCCACTCGCGCCGTCTGCTTCGTCGCGCCGTAGGAGAACATCCCCACCCCCGGCACGAGCACGATGAGCGGGTCGGCGCCGCGCATCGCGGGACTGTCGGCGTCGGCGTGCGCGTCGTAGTACGCCCGGTAGTCGACACGGTAGTCCTCGACCAGCTCGTGCAGGCGGGCGAGCTGGTCGTCGAGGGATGCCGTCGCGGGCAGGTCGAGCAGCAGCGGCTTCACCTTGGTGCGCAGGAAGTGGTCGGGGCAGCTCGTGCCCAACGCTGCGAGGCGTGGCGACGCCTCGGACGCGAGGAATTCCAGCACGGTATCGCTGTCGGTGAAGTGACCGAGCATCGGACGATCGCTGGAGACGAGGCCGCGGATGGTGGGCGCGAGCGCCGCCGCGCGGGCACGCCGCTGCGCGAGGGGAAGGGCCTGGTAGCCGTCCCGAACTCCTCCGAACGGAGCCGGATCGCCGTGTTCGGCGAGGTAGGCGGCGGCCATCGCGATGATAGTGGAGGAGTTTCGCTCGGCCTCGGCGCTGGTCTCGCCCCATGCGGTGATGCCGTGGCCGCCGAGGATCGTGCCGATCGCCCGGGGGTTCTCGGCCCTGATCGCCGCGATGTCCAGCCCGAGCTGGAAGCCCGGACGGCGCCAGGGCACCCAGACGACCGTGTCGCCGAAGATCGCGCGGGTGAGCGCGGGGCCGTCGGCGGCGGTGGCGATCGCGATGCCCGCATCGGGGTGCAGGTGGTCGACGTGGGCGGCATCCACGAGCGCGTGCATCGCGGTGTCGATCGAGGGAGCGGCGCCGCCCTTGCCGTGGAGGCAGTAGTCGAACGCGGCGACCATCTCGTCCTCGCGGTCGACGCCGGGGTACACGTCGACGAGCGCGCGCACGCGGTCGAGGCGGAGCACGGCCAGTCCCGGCTCGGTGAGCGTGCCCAGGTCGCCGCCGGAGCCCTTGACCCAGAGCAGCTCGACGGGGGCTCCGGTGACCGGGTCGATGTCCGTGCCCTTGGCGGACGTGTTGCCGCCGGCGTAGTTCGTGTTCGCGGGGTCGGCGCCCAGACGGTTGCTCCGGGCGAGGAGTTCGGCGACGGTGGGGTTCGTCATCTCAGGCACCCCATCCTGCCTGCACGCCGCCGACGCGCTCGGCCGCACTGCGTTCCGCGTAGCCGGATGCCGCATAGGCGGCCATCGGGTCGGCGGGAAGTCCCCGCTCCACGCGCCAGGCGGCCAGCTGAGGCCGGACATCCGTCTGGAACGCGTCCATGAGGATCGCGTTCGCAGCGAGCACGTCGTCGTTCTGCTGAGCGGCGCTCAGCGCCTCGCGGTCGAGCAGGAGTGCGCGCGCCGTCATCTCCTGCACGTTGAGCACCGAGCGGATCTGGCCCGGGATCTTGTCCTCGATGTTGTGACACTGATCGAGCATGAACGCGACATCCGGATTGTTCAGACCGCCGCCGCGGATGACCTCCACGAGGATGCGGAACAGCTGGAAAGGGTCGGCCGCTCCGACGATGAGGTCGTCGTCTGCGTAGAAGCGGCTGTTGAAGTCGAAGGAGCCGAGTCGTCCGAGTCGCAGCAACTGCATGACGATGAACTCGATGTTGGTGCCGGGGGCATGGTGGCCGGTGTCGAGGCAGACCATCGCCCTCTCGCCCAGGGCCGCCACCTGCACGTAGGAGGTGCCCCAGTCGGGAACGTCGGTGTGGTAGAACGCCGGCTCGAAGAACTTGTACTCCAACACGAGGCGCTGCTCGTCGCCCAGGCGTGCGTAGATCTGCTGCAGCGAGTCGTGGAGGCGATCCTGTCGGTCCCGCATGTCGTTCTGGCCGGGGTAGTTGGATCCTTCGGCCAGCCAGATCTTCAGGTCGCGCGAGCCCGTGGCATCCATGATGTCGATGCACGCGAGGTGATGGTCGATCGCCTTGCGGCGGATGCGTTCGTCGTGGTGCGTCAGCGCGCCGAACTTGTAGTCCTCGTCCTGGAAGGTGTTCGAGTTGACGGTGCCCAGGCGCACGCCGTGGTCTTCGGCGTGGCGGCGCAGGGCAGCGTAGTCCTCGACCGCGTCCCAGGGGATGTGCAGCGCGACGCTCGGTGCGAGCGCCGTGTGACGGTGCACCTGCGCGGCATCCGCGATCTTCTCGAACGGATCGCGGGGCGTGCCGAGGGTGGGGAAGACCCGGAAGCGGGTTCCCGAGTTGCCGAAAGCCCACGAGGGCAGCTCGATCGCCTGGGCGGCGAGGGTGGACAGGTTCTCTGGTGACAGCGTCGTCATTCTCGGGCTTCTCTCGACAGGCGTCTGATTCTCGAACGCGCATTGAATCGTTTCAAACGGTAGTGTCGTTGAAACGATTCGTCAAGATCGACAAGGGGCGGAGATGGGCGTCAGTGTGAAGGACGTCGCTGCCGCCGCGGGCGTCTCGGTGGGCACAGTCTCCAACGTGCTCAACCGACCCGAGAAGGTCGCCGCCGAGACCGTCACCCGGGTGCAGAGCGCCATCGAGCGTCTCGGATTCGTGCGCAACGACGCGGCGCGCCAGCTGCGCGTGGGGCGCAGCCGCGCGATCGGGCTCGTCGTGCTCGACACCGCGAACCCCTTCTTCGCCGAGGTCGCCCGCGGGGCCGAGGAGCGCGCCGCGGCCGAGGATCTCGCGGTGCTTTTGGGCAACAGTGATCATCTGCACGACCGCGAGGACGCCTACCTCGACCTGTTCCGCGAGCAGCGTGTCAACGGTGTGCTCCTCACGCCGACCGCGCGTGATGCGTGGCCGATCGAGCGGCTGCGCGCCGCGGGAATCCCCGTGGTGCTCGTCGATGCGGAAGATCACGAACGGCGGGTGCCTTCCGTCGCCGTCGACGACGTCGAGGGCGGATTCCTCGCCGCGGCACACCTGCTGGCCCTCGGCCGGCGTCGACTGGCCTTCGTCGGCGGGCCCGCCCACGTGCGGCAGGTCGCCGACCGACTCGCCGGCGCACGCCGTGCGCTCGACGCCGTCTCGGATGCGACGCTCGAGGTCGTCGACGTCGACGCGCTCACGGTGCTCGCCGGACGCCGTGTCGGCGACGCGCTCGCCGCCCGAGCGCCCGCGGATCGGCCCGACGCCGTGTTCTGCGCCAACGATCTGCTCGCCGTGGGGCTGCTGCAGGGGGCAGCGATCCTCGGCGGCATCCGCGTCCCCGAGCAGCTCGCCCTCATCGGCTACGACGACATCGATTTCGCGGCGACGGCCGTCGTGCCCCTCTCCTCCATCCGCCAACCCGCGCGGAGCATCGGGGCGACCGCAGTGGAGCTGCTGCTCGAGACGCTCGACGATCCCGCGGCGACGCGCGCCGTCCGCTTCCGTCCGGAGTTGGTGGTGCGGGCCTCGACCGGCTCGTGAGCGCGGGCGCGACTCACTCGACGCTGCGCACCCACCTCTGCGCCGGCACCGCCAGGGTGCGCTCTCGCGCGCCGAGCACCGTGATCGTGCGGTCGGTGTCGCCGAGATTCGCAGCAAGCAGCGTGGCGGCACCCCTGTCGTCGACCGCTCCCACCACCCACAGCAGCCCGTCGCGACTGCCGCCGTACAGCAGCCTCTGCCCGGACAGCTCCGAGAGCGCGCGCACGGCGGCGGCGACGGGATAGGGGGTGCCGCGCTCGTCGCGGATGCCGCGCGGACCCCACTCCTCGAAGAAGGCCAGGCTTGCGACACCGGGCACCGCCAGCGCCGCAGCGGAGGCGATCGTCCACGCGGCCATCGGCGCGCTGCGCTGGCGCGCGTCGTCCGGCGCGACCAGAGCCGCTCCGTACCCGCGGGTGAGCGCGCTCGTCGCCGGAGACGACGCGGGCGTCGTCGCGACGTCGTTCACCCGCGGATGCAACGTGACCGGGCCGATGTGCACGGGCACTCCGGCCGCCAGAACGACGGCCTGTGAGGCGACGAGGCGCTGGATGCCGAGCGACTCGATCAGCTGGGCGGTTCCGGTGCTGTGGAAGAGGGGTGTGAGGCTGAAGGCGACGCCGTCGACCGTGTCGTCCAGGCGATGGTGCTCGCGATTGAGCTGGGTGAAGTGCGTCCGCACGCCCCCGATCACCGCCGCCGCGACGTGGTGACCGCGGTGCGCGAGTGCGGCGCGCAGCAGCGCCGTCGCCTCCCGATCCGCGAGCTGGGCGGCATCGCCGTCGCGCCAGAAGGCACCGAGGCGGGAGACATCGTGGTGTGCGAGCGCGGCGACGGCGCGATCCAGCGCGTCCACGGTCGCTTCCCGCGCGTTCGAGGCGGACGGCAGCAGCAGCCGCACATCCAGGCGTCCGCCCGACCGTGCCGCGCGCTCGAGCGCGGCCGGCCAGCCGGCCCATCCGAGATCGAGCTCGACGAGCACAGGGAGTGATCCGACCGCGTCATCCGCGCGTGGCTCGGGTGCAGGATCGGCTCCCGTGGCCGCCCCGACGGCGATCTCCGGAAAGCGGCCGGCGGTGATCAGAGCGACCGCGTCCGTCTGTGGGGCGGGGGCCTCCCCGGCGGGTGCGGGCGTCGCCCGCCGGGCCGTCACCCTCACCGCCTGCGTGATCCGTGCGCCGGCGGCCAGCTGCACCGGGAACGGGAGAGCGAGCGGCCGGCTGTAGGTCTTGAACGAGGCGTCGGTCCAGTTGCGCTGGTCTTCCATCTCGAAGACGTCGCCAGAGACCACGACCTCGACCGCGAGGCCGGCGTGCGTCCATCGCAGCGCGCCGATGTCGAGAACGGGTTGGTGGGGGCTGATCGCGCGGGGGAACGTCGTCGACTGCTCGCTGCCGTCGGTGTGGGTCACCGACAGCGTGGTACCCGCCACTGTCGGCGGGTGGAGGACCACGAGTCCGGTGCGATTCGTCTCGAAGGGCCGCGTCGTCTGGAGATCGCACGCGACGGTCAGCGTGAAATCCGCCGCGTGCACGCGGACCGTGCCGACGAAGGAGGACCCGTGACCGCGCGAGCGCACGTGCAGCGTGAGCGACGCGTCGTGCTCCTGGACGCGTTCGACGACCAGTGCAACGGTGTTCCAGTCGCGGTCGCGGACCACGGCGCGCACCGACCGGAGAACCAGCGCACCGTCGACCGAGATGTCGGCGAGCTCGTCGCCGCGCAGGTCGAGCGACCAGCGCCCCGCGCTCCAGCGCCGCGGATCCTCACCCCACCACTGCTCCGTCACAGCGACGTCATGCCCCCGTCGACCTGGAACGTTGCACCCGTCGCGAAAGCGCCGTCGTCGGACGCGAGGTAGACCATGATGCCGGCGACGTCGTCGGGGGTGCCCGCCCGCCCGATCGGGATGCGCTCGACGATCGCGGCCCGTGCCTCGGGATCATCGGTGATGGCCGCCACCAGCGGCGTCTCGGTGTACGCAGGCTGCACGGTGTTCACACGGATGTCGGTGCCGGCGTACGCCGCAGCCACCGTGCGCGCGAGGCCGTGCACGCCGGCCTTCGACGCACTGTACGCGGTGAAGTCCTTCCCCTCCCCGTTGACCGCCGTCGGGCTGCCGGTGAGGATGATCGAACCGCCGCCGCGGGCCAGGAGCGAGCGGACCGCGTACTTGACCGTCAGGAAGGTGCCGGTGAGGTTGACGTCGATCGTGCGGCGCCAGACGTCGAGGTCGAGGTCCGCGATGGGCGCGTCGTGGCCGAAGAGTTGCACGCCGGCGTTGGCGACGACCACATCGGGCGCCCAGCCGGCCGCGTGCACCTCCGCGAACCCCGCGGCCACCGACGCCTCGTCGGAGATGTCCATCGTCAGCGCTCGCGCAGCTGCGCCGATGCGCGCGGCTGCCTCGGCGGCCCCGTCGCCGTTGCGATCGGCGAGGATGACGCGGGCTCCCTCCCGGGCGAACCGTGTGGCGACCGCCAGGCCGATACCCAACGCGCCACCCGTGATGAGGGCCGTCTTGTCGTTCAGCTGTCCCATGGGGTCCTCAGTTCTTCGGCGCGAGCGGGCGCTCGATGCGGTCGAGGTGGAGCATCCGCGCGAGGTTCTTATCGAGCTCGTCGTCGCGGAAGATCTTCTTCCAGTCATCTTTGATGATGCTCTCGCGACCGTAGTCCATCGCGATGAGGCAGGCGTCGCTGAAGGGGTTGTCGCCGCGGAGCCCATTGGCCAGCGCCACCTGCGTGTGCCCGTACAGGATGCTGCGCGCCGCCGCCTCGGGAACTCCCATCGTGTGGATCGCCTCGTGCAGGGCCTCGTTCAGGAGCGCGCCGATCATGCAGGCGACCGTCTCGACAAGCGTCGGCTCGAGCTGGGCGAGCTGCTTGACGCTCACCCAGTGCACGTCCACGACGGGTGCGTAGATCGCCCGCACCGTGTCCTCGACGATCGCCCTCTTCTGCGGGTCGTCGCTCTCGATCGCGGCGATCGCGTCCTGCGGTGCGGCGACGCCGCCGAAGGTGTCGGCCCATTCCTCGGCGCTCTGCCGCTGGAGGAACACCGACGGATGACAGGGGTGCGCGACCGCCTGCACGATGTCGTCGCGCGTCGTCAGGAGCCCGGCATAGGCGGCGGCGGGGTCGAGGGTCAGGACGATCGTGCCCGGTCGCAGCTGGGGCACGAGCTCCGCGGTCACCGGCGCCAGAGCGAGATCGGGCACGGCGAGCACGACGATGTCGGCGTCGACGACGGCAGTGGCGGCGTCGGACAGCGTGCGACCCGCGGCGAGGACGCGCTCGCGACCGGCCGGCGAGGTCTCGACGTAGTGGACCGTGTGGGCGGTGCGTACGAGGTTGTCGGACACGCGCGTGCCCATCTTGCCGCCGGCGCCGAAGACGGCGATGGTGTGGCTCACGGGGTTCTCCTCAGGTATTCCAGGGTGGTGCGGGTCCAGTCCCGCTCGGTGCGGATGGTGGTCTCGGCGTCGCCCTGCCACGGCAGCCAATGCTCGACGATCTCGTCGATGCCGCGCTCGACCGGGCGGACGGTGGTGCGCAGGTGCGCGTAGTCGTGCAGTCCTGTCCCCATCGGGGCGCCGGCGTAGGTGAAGCCCACCCATCCGTCGCGCCGGCTGAACGCGAAGTCCTTGACGTGCACATTGCGCGTGGCGGATGCCGCGGCCTCCACGCAGGCGCGGGGATCCTCGAGCCGGGCGACCACGTTGGCGGGGTCGAGGCAGATGCCGAGGTGCGCGCTGCCGACATCGTCGACGAGGCGCACCAGGTCGTCGGTCGCGACCTGCTCGTACGTCTCGAGCGCCAACGTGACCCCCGCCTGTTCGTACGAGGACACGGTCGCCGTCAGCCACGCCCGGGCCTCGGACGGCGACGGCTGCGCGTGGGGTGCGCCGACCATGGTGCGCACGAGGTCCGCCTCGAAGACCGCGGCGAGGCGGAGGTAGCGCTCGAGGTGTGCGGGGGAGATGCCCTTGGTTCCGAGCTGGATCCGCAGGCCCAGCTCGCGGGCGACGCCGGCCGCGGTGCGCAGCTCGGCATCCGTCATGGCCTCCAACGGCGCGTAGTCGCAGATCTGGAACAGTCCCACATCGAGCGCGCGCGTCGCGTGGAAGGCGTCGATGAGGCTGAGCGGCTTCGGGGCGCGATCGGAGTGCTGCCAGAAGAACGCGTAGGTGCCGAGCCCGATCACGGTGTCGACGTCCGTGTGAGGGCCGCCGCCTCGTCGACCACGGCGGCGAGCGCCGCGGGGTCGTGCGCGAAGCGGCCGAGGAACACGCCGTCGACGTCGCCGTCCAGTCGCGTGAGCAGGCCGGGACCGGCGGAGCCGCCGTAGATGACACGGGAGCCTCCGCGCGCGGGATCGGCGTCGAGCGCAGCGCGCAGGGCGCGGGTGACGACGCGGATGTGATCGGTCGGTGCCGGCTCGGGAGCGCCGATCGCCCAGACGGGCTCGTAGGCGACCATCACGGGCGCCGCCGGAGCATCGGCGAGGGCCGTGCGCAGCTGTGCGAGCGTCGCGGATGCCGCGGCATCCGGGTCTTGCCGGCTCGTCTCACCGACGCAGAGAAGGGGAGTGAGGCCCTCGCTGAGTGCCGAGGACGCTTTCGCCGCCACGTCCGCGTCGGTCTCGCCCCGCAGCCGCCGGCGCTCGGCGTGCCCGATCTCGACGAGCGTGACTCCGGAAGCGGACAGTTCGGAGGCGGTGGTCTCGCCGGTGAAGGCGCCCGGGGGGAAGGCGGACACGTCCTGGGCCCCGACGCGTATACGCGTGGGGGCGCAGGTGGCCACGGCATCCGCGATCTGGAGATAGGTGGGCACGACGAACACCTCCACGGCTCCGGAGCGGACGGCGGGCAGGGTGCCGACGCGGAACGCGACCTCCTCGAACCACTCGCGCGCCTGCTGGCGACCGAAGTGCGCCTTCAGGCTCACTCCGACGGTGAGCGCCGCCATCAGCAGGAACCGGTGCTCTCGTACTGTGCGATGACGGCGACTTTCTCCGCCGATGCGGACGCGTCGTCGAAACGGTAGGTGAGCCACTCCCGGACGAGTCGGCGCGCCAGCTCCACTCCCACGACGCGCTGGCCCATCGTGAGCACCTGGGCGTTGTTCGAAAGCACGCCGCGCTCGACGGAGAACGAGTCATGGGCGGTGACGGCCCGGATGCCGGGAACCTTGTTGGCCGCGATCGCGACGCCGAGCCCCGTGCCGCAGATGAGCAGGGCCCGATCGGCCTCGCCACGCGCCACACGCTCGGCGGCTTCGATGGCCACGCGGGGGTACGCGGTGTGCCCGTCGGCATCGACTCCCACGTCGACGACGTCGATGACGCCGGGGTGGGCGAGCAGATCCTGCTTCAGGATCTCCTTGTAGTCGAATCCGGCGTCGTCACTGCCGATCACGAGGCGGAGGGGCGTGGTCATGCGTGAGTCCTCTCGGAGTCGGCGAGTGCGCCGGCGGTCGCGTCGGCGATGAGAGCGAGCGAGTGCGCGCCGGGGTCGGGGGTGCCGACGCTGGCGGTCCCGTGCGTGCGGGCGCGCCCGCGCCGGGGGAGCAGGTCGGCGGTGGCGGTCGCCGCCGTTCGCGCGGCGGATGCCGCCGCGGTCCAGGCGTCGGCCAGAGGGGTGCCCGCCGCGACCGCTCGGGAGAGCGCGTCGCTGAAGGGCACGAGGGCGTCGACGAGGGTCTTGTCGCCGACGGCGGCGCCCCCGTGAGCCTGCACGGTGCGGGCCGCGTCCGCGACGCCCGCCGCGACCTGAGCGGGCGCGGGGGTGCCCGCATCGCCCAGGTGCGCGGCGATCGCGGTGAGGATCAGACCCCACAGCGCCCCCGAGGTTCCGCCGGCCCGATCCGACCATGCGTCGGCGGCGCGGCGCAGGACGCTCTCGGCTCCGGCGCCGGCCGCGACCGCCTCCGCGGCGGCCGCGCGGGCAGCGCGTGCCCCGCGCTGCATCCCGATGCCGTGGTCCCCGTCGCCGGCGATGGCGTCCATGCGCCCGAGCTCGTCGGCGTGCCTGTCGATGGTGGTCGTGGCGGTGTCGAGAAGATGCAGCACCGTGGTCGCGCAGCGGCGCGACTGGTCGTCGCCGGAGGTCACGGGCGCGGCGGGCGTTGGGGGCGTCGATGCGGCGAGCGCCTCGTCGGTGGCGGGGCGGCCTCCGCCGACGCGGGCCCGGTCGACCTCCTGCGGTGCACGGCGGTAGGCGGGCGTGTCGACGGGGGTGTCCCAGAGCGTCGCCAGCTCGTCATCGAGCCAGAACAGCGTCAGCGAGGTTCCCGCCATGTCGAAGCTCGTGCAGTAGTCGCCCACGTGCGGATCGACGATGACCGCGCCGGCCTCGGTGAGCCGCGCGGCGACGCGGCGGTAGAGCACGAAGAGCTCCTCCGCGGCGAGCGAGCCGAGTCCGTTGAGGATGGGAACGACCCGGCATCCGCTCACTTCGACGCCATCGGGCACCTCGGCCAGCAGGTGATCCACGAGGAGGTCGGCCAGCTCGTCGGCGGTCGGCACGTCGGTCTCGCCGATTCCGGGCTCGCCGTGGATGCCGAGTCCCACCGCCATGCGGCCGATCGGCACCGAGAACAGGGGTGCCGGGTCACCGGGGAGCGTGCAGCCCGAGAACGCGACGCCGAAGGAGCGGGTGCGCTCGTTCGCGTGCGCGGCGATCCGGGTCACGCCGTCGAGGTCGTAGCCGGCCTCGGCGGCGGCCCCGGCGATGCGGAAGACGGTCAGATCGCCCGCGATCCCGCGACGGCGGTGACGCTCGTCGGGCCCGGCGCTCGAGATGTCGTCGGTGACGGTCACGGTCGCGCAGGCGATGCCGTCCGCCCGCAGGCGCTCCTGGGCCGCGTCGAAGTTCAGGACGTCGCCCGCGTAGTTGCCGTACGAGAAGAACACCCCGCCGCCGCGGTGTGCGGCGCCCGCCACGGCGTGCACCTGCTGCGTCGACGGCGAGGCGAAGAGGTTGCCCATCGCCGCACCGTGGGCGAGCCCCCGACCGACGAGGCCGCCGAAGGCGGGGTAGTGGCCCGAGCCGCCGCCGATGACGACGGCGACCTGACCCGGTCGCGCGCCCTCCCGGCGGACGACGCCCCCGGGCACGCGTCGCACGTAGGCGGCATGGGCGGCCACGAAGCCGTCGATCATCTCCTCGGCGAAGTCTGCCGGGTCGTTCCAGAGGCGCGTCATCGCGGGGTTCTCCTGAAGATCAGAGCCGGAGAGAGCGCACCGGCACTCGGACATTCTGACAAACCGGTTGACCAATTGCAAGAACCGGTTGACCAATCGTGGGAGGGGACGGCGGTGCTGCCGTATGTTGGACCCGTGCCCGCTTACCCCGACGACCGCTCTGCCGAGATCGCGGCGGCGTTGGAGGTGCTGCCCACCGGCTCGCCGGTGTCGCAGGTCGCCCGTCGTCTGATGGATCTCTTCACCGGCGGCTCGCTCGAGCCCGGCACACGGCTTCCTCCGGAGCGTCAGCTGGCGACGACGCTGAATGTCGGGCGCTCCGCGGTTCGCGAAGCGCTCGCCGCGCTCGAGATCCTCGGCATCGTGGACGTGCGCGCCGGCTCCGGCACGTACCTTCGCGGCACCGCGAGCGACCTGCTGCCGCAGACGCTCCGGTGGGGACTGCTGATCGGGCAGAAGAACACCGATGAGATGCTCGAGCTGCGCTCGGGGCTCGAGATCTATGTCGCGCGCCTGGCCGCCGGTCGCGCGAGTGCCGACCAGCGCGCCGCGCTCGCGGCATCCGTCGCTCGCATGCGCGAGACCACCGCCGAGCTGACGGCATTCGCCCGGGCGGATGCCGAGTTCCACGAGACGCTCGCCGCGGCCGCCGGCAACGACACGCTCGTCGATCTGCTGCACGTCGTCCGCTCACTGCTGCAGGTCTACGCGGATCGTGCGGTGCACGATGCCGCCGCGGCGGAGCTCGCGATCGAGGAGCATGCGGCGGTGCGTGCCGCCGTCGACGCCGGTGACGCCGACCTCGCCGCCTCGGCGATGGCGGCGCACATGGCCACGGCGTCGCGCCGGCTGTCGGAGGACTCCGGTCGCCTCAGGGCGCGATGACGACGGTGCTGAACGACGCCGCCGGAAGCTCCAGCGACAGCACCTCAGCACCGAGCAGCAGGCTGATCGGCATGACCTCGTCGAGCTCGTTGTGCAGCACGACGACGAGCGAGCCGTCGGGGTTTCGGAACACCAGCTGATTGTCGTGACCGGCGACGCACCAGGTCGGCAGCACACGGGCGCCGGGGGCGACGAAGGCACTGACGTGCTTGAGCACCAGGTAGTCGGGCGTGTAGCGGAAGGTGCGGGTGTCGGGATCGACCACGACGAGCGAGTTCTGCGTCCAGCCCCAGCGACTGCGGCCGCCCTCCTGCAGTGCGATGTTCCAGTACTGGTAGGCGTTGGTGCCGTTGCCGAGGAAGTGCTTCATGAGCCGCCACGCGTAGCGCGCGTGACGCCAGTCGTTGCGTCCGTCGCCGCACTCCTGCTCGCTCTGATAGATCCGCAGCTCCGGGTGCAGGCGGTGCACGGCGGCGACCGCCCCTTTGCCCGCCCACTGCAGGCCGACACCGGACACGACGGCGGCGGCCTCCGGATCGGCGAGGACCCCCTCGATGAGCCGGTCGTCCGCGCGCTCGAGCGTTCCCAGGAAGACCTCGACGCCGCGCGCGGCCATCTCCGGGCCGAGGTGGCGCAGGAACGCCGACAGCCCTGACGGCGTCCACGTGCAGCTCGGAAAGACCTGTGCCGAGTTGAACTCGTTCTGCGGCATGACCATCGACACCCGGATGCCGCGCTCGGCGTACCCGTCGACGAACCTGCCGAAGTATGCCGCGTAGGCCGCGAGGTGCTCCTCGTCGACGCGGAACATGTCCGTGCCCTCGGCGCCGACCTGGTCGGGTCGCAGCCCGTTGTCGACGTCGCCGAAGAAGGGGTGCGGAAGGGCCCCGGCGTAGTGCCCGTTGCGCTTCATCCACGTGGGCGGACTCCACGGAGAGGCCCACAGGACGAGGTCGGGGCGATGCGTGCGCGCGGCGCGGATGAACGGCACGAGGGTGTCGTCGTCGTGCGACAGATCGAAGTGGGCGAGACCCAGGTCGCCCGGGGTCTCGTCGTAGGAGTACCAGTCGCGTGAGAAGTCGTTCGCGCCGATCGGCATGCGGCAGATGCCGAACGAGGCGCCCACGCCGGGGGCGAACAGCTCGCGGAGGATGCCGGTGCGTTCGGCCTCGGTGAGCAGGTCGAGAGCCTGCCAGCCCAGCTCGTTGAAGCAGGCGCCGAAGCCCTCGATCTCCTGTTGCGGATCGTCCACGGCGACGACCACGTCGGGCATGGCCGACGGGCCCGTCAGCGCCGCCGCCTCCCGCGTCTGCCACACGGCATCCGCGGTGCTGACGATCCAGCGCGGCCCGGTCATCGAGCGACTCGCGTGAGACGCACGGCCATGAACTGCCGTCCCGGGAGGTCGACGCGCAACGGACCCGTGTGCGTTCCGGCCACCTCTTCGACGGTCATGTTCCACGTGTCGATCACCTCGACGCGCCAGCGGCCTTCGCCCAGGAGGACGTTGCGAAAGCGCGGACGGTTGAAGCCGAAGTAGGCCACCCGTACGTCGCCGGTTCCGCCCCACGGAACGTCCCAGTCGCCGGGCAGCGGGTCCCAGACGCCGTCGGGCGCCTCGGCGAGCAGCCGCTCGAGGAAGGCGATCCGGGCGGGCGAGGTGCCGTGCAGCGCGCCGCCCTTCGACCACCACAGCACCTCGTCGTCGTCGGCATCCCCGGGGGCGTCCAGAGCAGGCGGATAGTAGGTCTCGCCGTGTCCGACGTAGCCGCCGCGCACGGCGCCCTCCCAGAAGCGTCGGGTCATCTCCTCGCCGGTGATGTTGCCCCAACCCTGGTCGATGTCGCCCTCGTAGGCGCACTCGTCGATGACGACCGGCTTGCCCCAGCGCTCCCGCCACTGATCGGTGTTCTCCGCCGTGCGGTAGACGTCCACCCGCTGGATCGAGACGTGCGTGATCCACGGGCGGTCGTAGTCGTAGAACGGACGACAGTTGTGGATGGAGTTGAGGTGTCCGAACGGATCCTCCTCGCCGACGATCGCCGCCAGGCGCTCCCAGTCGTCGAGATCCTTCGACCACATGAGGTCGTACTCGTTCGCCATCGACCACCAGACGTTCGCGTAGCCGGAGAGGCGGCGCACGACGTAACGCAGGTAGCGTTCGTCGACCGCGGGGCCGAGGTCCGAGAAGCCCCACCGGTCGTAGGCGTGGAAGAGGATGAGGTCGGCTTGGATGCCGAGCTCCGCCAGATCGCGGATGCGCTGCTCGAGACGGCGGAAGTGCGCGGGGTCGAACCGGGTGAGGTCGAAACCGGTCTCCAGCGAGCCGACGAAGGGGAAGTCGATCGGTTCGTTCGCGTTGTAGAGGTACGACTTGGGGAACACGCACATCCGCAGCTTGGTGAACGGCGACGCGGCGAGGGTGGCGAGAGTCTGCTGCTGACGCGCCTCGCTCTGGTGCGTCCACGCGTACGCGGTCGTTCCCAGCGGCCGATGGCGCGTGCCGTCCGCGTGGCGGAAGTGGAACCCGTCGACGCGCACCGGGCCGTGCGCGTCGACGGGAGCGGGAGCGACGTCCACGGTGCCGGCGATGCCGTCGAGCGACCGGGCCGTGGAGCGGGTGCGGAAGCGCCAGGTGCCCTCGGCATCCGCGAGAGCCCGGATGACGTACACACCGTCGCCGTCGTAGAACCCGCCGACGCGCACGACGCTGCCGTCCGGTCGGGTGAACAGGGCGTCCAGTTCCACGTCGACGAAGGGGTTGCCGTGCGACGGGCCGACGAGGCGCACCTCGAGGGGGTCCCACTGTCGCGCCTTCGAGGCCGGGGCGAGCGTCGCCGAGGCGGGGGCGACCTCGTCGGCCTCGTACGCCGGGTCGGGAGCGATCGCCGGGGGGTAGGGGGCGCGGGCGGTGCCGTCACCGACCTCGGCGAGCGCAGCCCAGAGCGCGTCGCGGGCGGCCGGCTCCTCCAACTCCGGAACGAGCGCGACGAGCTGGCCGAGGCGGGCGCTGCGGAACTGCTGCGCCATGGGAGAGGCGGCGATGCCGGGAAGGTGCTTCTCGAGCACCGCGCGGCCGGCGGGGCTGTCGAGCGTCTCGCCGAACGTGCTGGCGCGATCGAACATGGAACTCCTCAGATCAGGGGGTCGTCGCCGCGCGGATCGCGTGATCGACGGCGTCGAGCACCGACGGCGGCGTGAACATCAGGGCGGACACGAGCGGACGACCCGCCGCCCACGTCGTCTCCTCGCGGACGGCGTCGACGCGCTCGGGCGCGACGTCGGCCAGCGTGTCGAGCAGCGCGCGGTAGGCGCGCGGATCGTCGATGACGGCGGCGAGGTCGGCGTCGAGTCCGGGCAGTTCGGGTCGCTGCGCACCGGCCGCCGCAGCGACACGCCACTCGTGCGAACCGGGCCCGACGGTCGCGGCGATGCCGGGCAGATCGATGTCGGCAGTGGTGTTCGCCGGTACGGTCGCGGTCACGACGATGCTGTCGCCGTCGCGACGCCAGGAAACGGCAGCCTCGCCGTAGGGGGTCAGGTGCCGCGCCGACGCGCGCGTCAGCGCCGAGAGGGGGCGCGGCGCGATGCGCAGGCGTCGATAGCCGGGCGCGGCCGGCGCGAGCCCTGCGACCGAGCGGTGCAGCCAGTCGGCGACCGCGCCGAGCGCGTAGTGGTTGAACGAGGTCATCTCGCCGGGATTGACCGACCCGTCCGGCAGCAGCGAGTCCCACCGCTCCCACACCGTCGTCGCGCCCTGCGTGATCGGATACAGCCACGACGGGCACTGCGTCTGCAGCAGCAGGCGCTCGGCGGCATCCACGTGGCCGGTGGCGGTCAGTGCGTCGGCGACCAGCGGTGTGCCGACGAAGCCGGTGCCGATGCGGTAGCCGCCCTCGCGGACCAGTGCCGCCAGGCGGCGACCGAGCGCGGCGCGGGTGTCGGCGTCGACGACGAGGTCGAACTGCAGCGCGAGGGCGTAGGCCGTCGGAGCATCGCTCATCATGCGTCCTGCCGGGGTGATGTACTCCGCGGTGAACGCCCGGCGCGCGGCCTCGGCGAGGGTTCCGTAGGTCTCGGCATCCTCGTCGTGTCCGAGCAGCGCTGCGGCATCAGCGACCTGGCGCAGCGACCGGGCGAAGTAGGCGCTGGCGACGATGTCGGCGTCGACCTTCGCCTTGCCGGGCTTGTCCGGCGGGGCGGCCGGGTCGAGCCAGTCGCCGAGCTGCATACGGCCGGCCCACAGGCCTGAGTCGCCCGCATCGCGGCGCACCGCCTCTACCCACGCACGCATGCTCGGATACTGCGCGGCGAGCACGTCACGGTCGCCGAAGCGCTGCCACAGCACGCTTGGCACGACCGTTGCGGCGTCACCCCACGCGGCGACCGGTCCGCCGCCCGCGAACGACGGCAGCGCTGCGGGGACGACGACCGGAACGATCCCGCCGTCGCGGTTCTGCTCGTGCGCCAGGTCGCGCAGCCACGAGGTCAGGAAGCCGTCGCAGTCGTAGAGGAACGTCGCGGTCGGCGCGAACACCTGGATGTCGCCCGTCCAGCCCAGGCGCTCGTCGCGCTGCGGACAGTCGGTGGGAATCGACAGGAAGTTGCCGCGCATGCCCCAGCGCACGTTCTCGTGCAGCTTCTGCACGAGCGGGTCGGATGCCGAGAACCATCCGGTCCGGGCGAGGTCGGAGTGCAGCACCACGGCCTCGATGTCCGCGGGGTCGACGTCGAGTCCGGTGATCTGCGCGTAGCGGAAGCCGTAGAAGCTGAAACGCGACTCCAGCACGTCGTCGCCGCCCGAGAGATCGAACGTCGCCGTCGCCTCGGCGTTGCGCAGGGGGCGAAGAGCCAGCTCACCCGCATCGAGCACTTCGGCATGACGGATGACGATGCGGGTGCCGGCCGCTCCTCGCGCACGGATGCGCAGGCGCCCGACCAGGTTCTGTCCGAAGTCGAGGATCGTGGCGCCGGAGGGCGAGGCGAGAACCTCCGCGACCGGCAGCGTCTCGATGCGGCGTACGGGCGGAGCGATCCGCGGCTCGGGGACGGGGACGTTCTCGTAGCCGGGCCGCGCCGCCGCGCCGACGCGCGCCGACGTCCACACCGCGTCGTCGAGGCTCCGGCGCAGGTCTTGGTGTTCGCCCGCGTAGATGCCGCTGTCGACGACGGGGCCGTCGCCCGTCGCCTCCCAGCCGGGGCCGGTGGCCGCGAGGGTCGCGCTCGTGCCGTCTGCGTACGTCACGCGCAGCTGGGCCAGCCACGAGGGCTGATCGCCGTAGACGCGGTCGGTGAAGGTGAAGAAGCCGTACTTCTCCGTGTACCAGGCGCCCGCGATCGTCGCCGCGAGCTCGTTCTCGCCGTCACGCAGGAGGGCGGTGACGTCGACGCTCTCGTGCACGAGCCGGTCGCGGTAGGCGGTCCATCCGGGCGAGAGCACATCGTCGCTCACCGGGGCGCCGTTGACGGTCGGTTCGGCCACGCCCAGCGCGGTCCAGAAGAGGACGGCGCGCGTGACTTCGCGCTCGATCATGAAACGGGTGCGCACCGCGGCGGGCTGCGCTGCGCGCGACGGGTCGGCCAGGCCGACCGGGAGGGCGACCCACTCGTCGTCGGCGAGGAAGCCCGCCTCGACGACGAGCGCATCGCTCCACGTCGTCGATCGTCCATCGGTGCTGTGCGCTCGCACCCGCACCGATCGGCTCTCACCGGGTGCCAGAGGGCGAAACGGCCAGGGAGCGAGGGCACTCTCGCCGTCGTCCAGGGTGAGCGTGATCTCCCCGTCGCTGAGCTCCGCGCTCGCCTGCTGCCAGCCGGTGATGTCGCCGCCGACCACCCAGCTCAGGCGAGGGGTCGCCGTGGCGACCACGGCGCTGTCGTGGCGCAGCTCCGCGCGCAGGCTCGTGATGACCGCGGTCATGCTGTCGCTTCCAGAAGCACGCCGAGCTCGCGCGCCAGTGCGACGGCGCGCGGGTCGGCCCCGCCGGGCCACGGTCCGCGGACGATCGTCCAGGCGAAAGTGATCCCGGTGTCGGGGTCGGCGCAGGCGAGCGCACCGGCCGCGCCGTCGTGACCGAACGCGCGGGGACCGCCGAAGGAGAGTTGCTGCGACGGCTTCTGGAAGACGATCGCGTGGGCCCGGTCGTGCTGGTGGAGCACCTCGTCGTAGCCACGGATCTGCTGCTGGCCGATCTGCTCGACGGTGTCGGCCGACAGGAACGGGGCGCGACCGTCGACGCCCGTGACCGCGGCGGCGAAGAGGCGTGCGAGCCCCCGCGCGGTGCCCGTGCCCGCGGTGGCGGCATGGCCGTACCGGTAGTTGCGGGGCGAGTTGGTGTGGTCGATGTCGCGGCTGAGGGCGCCGAAGACCACCGGGCCCAGCGCCGAGAACTGCGGAGTGCCCGTCGCCGATACGGGACGGATCATCGGGCGCAGCGGCGCGAACCGGTGCTCCTGGTCCTCCGGCAGACCGAGGTAGAAGTCGACGTCGTGCGGGGCGCGGATCTCATCCTCGTAGAACTCGTGCAGGGTTCGCCCCGTCACGCGGTACACCAGCTCGTCGCCCAGGCTGCCGATCGTGATCGCGTGGTAGCCGAACGCGCTGCCCGGGTACCAGTACGGCCGGGTGTCGGCGAGGCGCGCGGCCGCCGCGTGGTGGTCCCAGAGTTCGTCCCACGTCAGGGCTGTGGTCGCCTGCGGAAGCCCCGCCTGGTGCGAGAGCAACTGGCGCACCGTGACGGCATCCTTCCCCTTCGCGGCGAATTCGGGCCAGTAGTGCGCGACGCGCTCATCGAGATCGATGAGACCGCGTTCCAGGAGCAGGCCCACCGACAGTCCGATCGTGTTCTTGGTGACCGAGAACGGGATCAGCACGGACGTGCCCGTCAGGTGCGGGCCGCCCCACGCGTCGAGCACCGGCACGCCGCGGTGGAAGGCCGCGACCTGGAAGGAGAGGTCGTCGTCTTCGCGCAGGAATCCGTCGAGACGGTCGACCACCGCGGCCAGGCGCGCGTCGGCCGCGCCCTGCAGGTGGGTCGCGTTCACCGGCGACACCGTCGTCGTCATCACTCCGACACCTCCCAGGCGAGCGAGAGCGGCAGCTCTGCGACGGAGGAGCCGATGCGCAGCGTATACGTGCCGGCCTCGACGTCCCAGTGCTCACCGGTCCAGTGGGCCAGGCGTCGCTCGGGAAGGCCGATCGAGACGGTCGCGGATGCGCCGGCGTCGACGCGGAGGGTCGCGAATCCGACGAGCCAGCGCTCGGGGCGCTCGATCGCCGAGCCCGGCCGTTCGGCGTACACCTGCACCACCTGCTTGCCGGAGCGCGCGCCGGTGTTGGTGACCGTCACCGCGACCTCGCCGCCCTCGCGGCGCGCATTGTCCCACGACCACGTCGTGTAGCCGAGTCCGTGGCCGAACGGGAAGGCGGGAGTCGCGTCGTCCTTCAACCACGCGCGGTAGCCGATGTGGATGCCCTCGGTGTAGCGCAGCACGCCGTCCTGCGGGGTCACATCCGTGACGGGGACGTCGGCCAGTGCGGCCGGCCAGGTGGTGGGCAGGCGCCCCCCGGGCTCCTGGGCGCCCGTGAGGATGTCGGCGATCGCGTGTCCGAACTCCTGGCCGCCGAAGTAGCCCTGCACGACGGCGGCGACCTCGTCGGCCCAGGGCAGGACGACGGGCGAGCCCGCGTTGACCACGACGACGGTCGGGGTGCCGGTCGCCGCGACGGCCCGCACGAGCTCGTCCTGCGCGCCGGGGAGGTCCAGGCTCGTGCGGTCGTAGCCCTCGGACTCGACGCGAGAGTTCGTCCCGACGACCACGACGGCGACATCGGCGGATGCCGCGGCATGCGCCGCCCGGGCGATCAACTCGGCATCGGGCGTGCGCTCGGGGGCGATGCCGACCGTGGCGCTGAGCGCACCGGCGAGGGCGCCCGCCGCTTCGCGCGAGAACTCGACGCGGACCGTGCGCGCCACGCCCGCCTCCACGGCGACAGCGGTCGTCAGCGACGGCGGGTTCAGGAACGCGGCGCCGAGGTCGGTGCCCTCGATGACGGGGCTGTCGTCGAGCACCAGCTCGTCGTCGACGTAGAGGCGCCCGTGGTTGGCACCGGCGAAGCCCAGCTCGATCGTGCCGGACTCGTCGGGCGTGAACCGCGTCTCGAAGATGACGGTGCGGCTCGCCTCGATGGGGGCGTCCCCGCCGAACCAGACGAGCGCCGTCGACCGGCGATCTTCGGCGAAGAGCTCGGTGCCCTCGGCATCCAAGAAGCGCACCCGCAGTCCCGGCTCTCCGGTGACGGGGTTCTGCAGCTGGGCGAGAGGAATCTCGGCGACGCCTTCCTGCACGAGCGCGCCGAGCTCGTAGGAGACCTCCACGCCGGGCAGGGCGGCGCGCAGCCCGTCCAGCGGCGAGACGACGTGCGCGGGGACGACGGTCGCGCTGCCGCCTCCCTGTGTGCGGGCATCACGGGCATTCTGGCCGATGACGGCCACCGACCGGAGGGACGCCGGGTTCAGCGGCAGGGTGCCGTCGTTGCGCAGCAGCACGGTCCCCGCCACGGCCGCCTCGCGTGCGAAGGCCGGGCCGTCGATCTCATCGGTCGCCGCCGGAGCGCTGTCGCCCAGGGCGCCGACGCGCTCGGCCAGCAGCAGCAGACGCAGCACCTTGCGGTCGAGGTCGGCCTCCTGGACACGCCCGTCGCGGACGGCCTCGGCGAGTTCGGCCCAGGCGGGAGCCGGGCCGGGCATGGCGAGGTCCTGCGCGGCGGCGACCGCGTCGAGCGAACGCACGGCGGTCCAGTCGCTGATCACGACGCCGTCGAAGCCCCAGTCGGTGTTCAGGGGCGTCTCGAGCAGGTCGTTCTCGGTCATGGTCACGCCGTCGACGGAGTTGTACGAGCTCATGATGGTCCACGCGTGCGCGTCGGTGACGGCCCGCTCGAACGGCGCGAGATACAGCTCGCGCAGCGCGCGGTCGTCGACGCGGACATCCACCGTGAAGCGGTCGGTCTCGGAATCGTTCGCGACGTAGTGCTTGGGGCACGCCGCGACGCCGCGCTCCTGCATGCCCGCGACGTACGCCGCAGCCAGCTCGCCCGACAGCTGGGGATCTTCGCTGAAGCACTCGAAGTGGCGTCCGCCGAGGGGGCTGCGGTGCAGGTTGATGGTCGGACCGAGCACGACGTCGACGTTCTTGGCCCGTGCTTCGGCGGCCGCCGCGGCGCCGTAACGGTACGCCAGTCCGGCATCCCACGAGGCGGCCAGCGCCGAGCCGGACGGGAGGTTCAGCGACGGCTCGCGCTCATCCCAGCGGGGACCGCGCACGCCGGCGGGCCCATCCGAGAGCGTCATCGCGCGCAGACCGATCTCCGGCAGCGGCACCGTCGTCCAGAAGTCGGCGCCCTGGACGAGAGCGGCCTTCTGCTCGAGCGTCAGCTTCTCGAGCAGGGGGCGCAGGTGGTCGGCGGCGGCGGTCATGGAGGTCCTTCCGGGGGTGGGGGTGGTCGCGGTCATCAGGAGGATGCGCGGATCTGGGTGACGTACTGCTCGACGCGCGCCAGCAGCTCGTGGTCGTACGGCCCCCAGTCCGGTCGGGGGGTGTCGGGGCCGGTATAGGGCAGGTCGCGATAGTGGTCCTGGTACTCGCGAAGGGTGTGCTCGAGCTGGGCGCGCACCTCCGCGTACGCGGGATCGTCGGCCACGTTGCGCAGCTCGGCCGGATCGGCGACGAGGTCGTACAGCTCCCATTCGGGCTCGAACTCGGCCTCCGAGGCACCGGGCACGCCCATGCCGACCCCGTAGTAGTGGATGAGCTTGTGCGTCGCGGTGCGGATGCCGTAGTGCGCGGGAGCGGCGTGGATGGGGTCGTCGTGCTCCCAATAGCGGTAGTAGGCGGCCTCCGGCCAGTCCTCCACCTCTTCGCCGCGCAGCAGCGGGCGGAAGCTGCGACCCTGCGAGGTGGGAAGAGCGGATGCCGCGTCGATCCCGCACACGTCCAGGAAGGTCGCGGCGAAATCGACGTTGGTGACGATGCCCGCGCAGCGGCTCGCGGCCGGGATCTCGGCCGGCCAGCGGATGAGCATCGGCATCTGCAGCGACTCGTCGAACATGAGGCGCTTGTCGAACCAGCCGTGATCGCCGAGGAAGAACCCCTGGTCGGACGTGTAGACGACCATCGTGTTCTCGGCGAGCCCGCGCTCGGCGAGGTGGTCGAGCAGCCTGCCCACGTTGTCGTCGATGGACTGCACGCACTGCAGATAGTCGCGCATGTAGATCTGGTACTTCCAGCGCATGCGCGCTTCGCGGTTCTCGGGGCCGCGAAGGTGCGCCGGCACCTCTTCCTTCAGGTCGTCCGCCCCCATGTCGTCGGCGATCGTCATACGCACGCCCTGCACGGCCTTGCTGCGCGTCGCGTGGTCGTCGAAGAACGTGTCGGGCTCGGGGATCGTGCCGTCCGCGTAGAGGTGGCGGTGCTTCTCGTCCGGAACCCACGGCCGGTGCGGCGCCTTGTGGTGGACCATCATGCAGAACGGTTCATCACCACTCGTGGTGACCTCGTCGATCCAGTCGATCGCGAGGTCCGTGACGATGTCCGTCGCGTAGCCGGGGACCGGCCCGCTGCCGTTCTCGTCGACCATCTCCGGGTCGACGTAGTCGCCCTGGCCGGGGAAGATCTTCCATGCGTCGAACCCGCGCGGCAGCGCGTTGCCGTGCTCGCCGAGATGCCACTTGCCGAACATCGCGGTGCGGTATCCGGCGCCGTGGAGCACATCGATGAACGTCGGCACCCGGTAGTCCATCTCGGTCCAGATCGAGGAGACGCCGTTGATGTGGCTGTAGGTCCCGGTCAGGATCGTGGCCCGCGACGGGCTGCAGATGGAGTTCGTGCAGTACACGGCATCCATGCGCACCCCCTCCTGTGCCAGTCGGTCCAGGTGCGGCGTCGCGTTGACCGTGCTGCCGTAGGCCGAGATCGCATGGGCGGCGTGGTCGTCCGACATCACGAAGACGATGTTCGGGCGACTCATCGTGCGGCAGCCTCCGCGGAGAGGATCGCGCGGCGGGCGGCGCGGCGCTCCTCCTGCTTGTCGGGATCGGGGACGGGCGCGGCCATGAACAGACGCTGCGTGTACGGATGCTGCGGACGCGAGGTGACCTGGTCGCCGTCGCCGGACTCCACGATCTCGCCGCGGTACATGACGGCCACCCGGTGGCTGACGTGGCGGACCACGGCCAGGTCGTGCGTCACGAACAGGTAGGCGACGCCCGTCCGCTCCTGGATCTCGATGAACAGATCCAGGACGCGCGCCTGCGTGGACAGGTCCAGTGCGGAGACCGGCTCATCGCACACGATCAGCCGCGGGCTCAGCGCGAGGGCGCGGGCGATGGCGACGCGCTGGCGCTGGCCGCCGGAGAACTCGCGGGGAAGGCGACTGCGCGCATCGGCGGGAAGGCCCACCTGGTCGAGCAGATCGCGTACGCGCGTCTTCGCCTCGGCAGATCCGACACCGGCGACGGTGAGGGGCTCGGTGAGGATCTGCTCGACGGTCATCGACGGGTTCAGCGAGGAGTACGGGTCCTGGAACACCACCTGGATCTGCGAGCTGAGCGCACGGCGCTCGCGCCGGCTCAGGTGCGAGATGTCCTGGTCGTCGAAGCGGATCGTTCCGGCGGTGACGGGAGCCAGGCCCAGTGCGGCGCGCCCGAGTGTCGTCTTTCCCGAGCCGGATTCGCCGACCAGGCCCACCGTCTCGCCCGGCTTGATGTCGAGTGAGACGCCCTTCAGCGCGCGGAAGGGCTCGGCCCGGAACCCCTTGCCCGGGTACTCGACGACGAGGTCGGTGACCTCCAGCAGTGACGCGCTCATGCTCCGGCTCCGTTCGTGGCAGGGGTGAGGGGCCCGCGGGCCGGACCCTCGTCGAGGATCGCGTCGAGCAGCGTCTTCGTGTAGGGGTGTCGCGCATCGTTGAAGATGGCGCGCACGGGGCCTTGCTCGACGAAGAGCCCGTTCTGCATGACCGTCACGCGGTCGCACAGGTCGGCGACGACGCCGAAGTTGTGCGTCACGAGCAGCATCGCCATGTTGCGTTCCGCCTGCAGATCGCGCAGCAGATCCAGCACCTCGGCCTGCACCGTCACGTCCAGAGCCGTGGTCGGCTCGTCCGCGATGATCAGGTCGGGGTCGGTCGAGACGGCGCCGGCGATGAGCACCCGCTGCGCCATGCCACCGGAGACCTCGAACGGGTACGCGTCGAACGTGCGCTTCGGCTGCGGGATGCCCACGCGCTCGAGCAGACCGAGCGCGCGCTCACGCGCCTCCGCCTTGGACAGGCCCAGGTTCTTGCGCAGGGGCTCGACCAGCTGGCTGCCGATCGTGAAGGACGGATCGAGGTTGCTCATCGGCTCCTGAGGGATGTAGCCGATGCGCTTGCCGCGGACACCCGCGTAGACGCGCTCCGACGCATCGGCCAGCTCGGTGCCTTCGTAGACGATCGAGCCGGAGGTGACGCTGCCGCCGCGCGGGAGCAGCCCGAGCACGGCGAAGGCGGTCTGGGTCTTGCCCGAACCCGACTCTCCGATCAGGCCGTGCACCTCGCCGCGGCGGATGTCGAGCGAGACGCCGTGGACGACCTCGATGTGCGAGCCGTCGGGCTGGTCGTAGCCCACGTGCAGGTCGCGCACCTGCAGGATGGCGTCGCTCGCCTTGCTGCGCGTGTCTTCGGGGTGGACGATCACCTCGATGTTCTCGATCACGGGCGGCTCGTCGAGGTCGACCAGGTCGCCGCCGCCGGTGCGCACCGATGTGGTGACCGCCGCGATCGATCCGGTCGCGGTCGTCACCGCGCGCCGGCGCTTGCGGCGGACGGTGACGGTGCGCTCCAGTTCGTCGCGCATGACGTTGGCGAGCAGGGTCAGGGCGATGCAGGTGAGTGCGATGGCCAGCGAGGGCCACAGCATGAGCATCGGCTGCTTGTAGATGCTCTTGAAACCGTCGTTGAGCATGGCGCCCCACGTCGGCACCGACGAGTCGCCGAGACCCAGGAACTCGAGGCCCGACTGGATCGCGATCGCGATGCCGGCGATGATCGCCGACTGGATGATGATGGGCGCGCGCACGACCGACAGCACGTGCCGACCGATGATGCGGGCGTCGCTGAGGCCCGAGACCCGCGCGGCATCCACGTAGAGTTCCGCGCGCACGGCGGTGACCGAGGCGAAGACGAGCCGGAAGGAGCCGGGGGAGAGCAGGATGCCGAAGATGAACATCGACAGCCAGACGGACGGACCCAGGGCGGCACGTGCCGCGAGCAGCACCACCATCGCCGGCAGGGCCATGTTCAGCTCTGTCACCCACGTGGCGACCGTGTTGAACCAGCCCTGGTAGTAGCCGGCGATCAGACCCGACACGACGCCGAGCACCAGCGCGGTCACCAGCGCCACGAGAGCGGCGGCGATGCTCGTCTGGGTGGCCAGCAGCAGACGCGAGAAGACGTCGCGCCCGGCGCTGTCGGTGCCCAGCAGGTGGTCGGCGCCGGGAGGGGCGAGGATCGCGCGGATGTCGGCGTAGTTCGGATCCTGCGGAGCGATGAAGGGGCCGATGATCGCGATCAGGATGACCAGCGCGAGAAAGCCCAGCGAGACCAGGCCGAGGGGGCGGCGCACGAGCCGGCGCATCAGCGAGACGCGCACCGGCGCGACGGGGACGGAGTTGGGAACGTCGACAGCGGTCATGACAGACGCACCTTCGGGTTGAGAGCGGCCTGAGCCAGATCGATCAGGAGGTTGACGATGACCACGATGATCGCGAAGACGATCACGAGGCCCATGACGGCGGGGATGTCGCCCTGCGTCGTCGCCTTGACGGTGAGCTGACCCATGCCGGGGATGGCGAAGACCTGCTCGACGATGACGGCGCCGCCCAGCAGGCCGATGAACTGCACGGCGAGCACGGCCAGTGCCGGGCCGCCGGCGTTTCGCAGCACGTGCTTGTAGACGACGGAGGCACTGGACAGGCCGCGCGAGCGGAGCGTGCGGACGTAGTCGCGCGACATCGCGTCGATGACGGAGCCTCGCACCTGCTGGGCGACCGTGGCGATCGCGCCGAGGGAGAGCGCGACGATCGGCAGGGTCACCGAGGCGACCCACCCGCCGAACGAGGTCGTGAGCGGCACGAAGCCGGTGGCCTTGAACCAGTGCAGTTCGATCGCGAACACGAGCACGAGGCCCAGGGCGATGAGGAAGCCGGGAATGGCGAAGCCGATGAGAGAGAGGAACTGCACGAGTCCGTCGATCCAGCCCCCGCGGCGCGCGGCCAGCACGCCCAGGACGACCGACAGGATGGCCGAGACCAGCGTCGCGCCGATCACGATCGAGAGGGTCACTCCGACGCGTCCGGAGACGCTGACGCTGACGAGCTCTCCGCTGAACCAGCTGCGGCCGAGGTTTCCCGTCAGCGCCGATGTCAGCCAGTCCCAGTACTGCACGAGGAGCGGGCGGTTCAGCCCGAGCTCCTCGGTCTTCTTGGCGACCGTCTCGGCGGTCGCGGTCTCGCCCAGGATACGGCGGGCGATGTCGCCACCGGCGGCGTAGAGCAGCACGTAGGCGAGGAAGGAGATGACGGCGACGAGGACGACGCCCGAGGCGATCCGCCTGAGGATGAAGCTGAGCATGGCTCTCTCCGGGTTCGAGCGGCGCTGTCCGCCTGCGGGTGCGCAGGCGGACAGCGCAGCGGGTCAGTTCTTCGGCGCGAAGCTGAAGATCGACGGGTAGGCGTTCGTCGGCCAGAAGTCGACGGTCGTGTTGGCGTCGGTGGCGAACGAGCCCTGAACGCGGAAGAACGGAGCGAACCAGGCCTGGTCGACCAGGTACTTGTTCAGGTCCTTGAGCGCCTGTGTGGCCTCGTCCGTGCTGCCGAACTGGATCGTCTTGATGAAGGCGTCGATCTTGGGGTCTTCGGCCTTGAACGGGTTGAAGGTCGCGCCCGGAGCGATCATGAAGTTGATCAGCTGCCAGTCGGGGTCCTGCTGCAGCGCCATCCAGGTGGCGGGGAACTTCGGGGTCAGCATGTCGCTGATGAAGTTGCCCGTGCCGCTTTCCGTGTACTGCACCGTGATGCCGATGTCCTGCAGCTGCTGCTTGATCAGGTCGAACGACGTCTGGAAGGCGGGCACCGACGGCATGTTGATGGTCAGGCCGCTCGCGTAGCCCGCGTCGGCGAGGAGCTTCTTGGCGCCGGCCGGGTCGTACGCGTAGGTGCTGTCCAGGGCCGGGTCGTAGGCGACCGAGGACTTCGGGAAGACCTGCTCGGTGACGGTGCCGAATCCGCTCTGGAGGGACTTCAGCAGCGCCTCGCGGTCGAAGGCCATGTTGATCGCCTGGCGGACGCGAACATCGCCGAGCGCCGGGTTCATCGTGCCGGCGCGGTCGAGCAGCAGTAGGCCCTGGAAGTCGAGTTCGTTGGACGCGATCGACCAGCCCGAGCCCTCGACCTCGCTGATCGTGGTGTTGTCCGCGACCTTCGCGCCGTTCGCCTCGCCGGCCTTGATGGCGTTGAGGATGGCGGTCGTGTCGTCGATGACGTTGACGGTCAGGTTGTCGTACTTGACGGCATCCTTGTTCCAGTAGTCGGGGTTCGCCTTGTACACGTAGGTCGTGCCGGTCACGGTCGCCGAGGTGTCCAGGATGTACGGGCCGGAGCCGACGGGGCGCGTGGCGACGTCGGAGTCGGAGAACGACGACGGCGCGGCGACGAGGCCCTGGGCGAGCGAGAGCGAGTTGAGCAGAGCCGGGTTCGGCGCCGGCAGCGTGATGGTGACGGTGTGGTCGTCGGTGGCCGCGTACTGGTTGCCCTTCATAGTGCCCGCCTGCGGTGAGGTGCCGTCGCGGAAGCGCTCCATGCTGGCGACGACGGCCTTCGCGTCGACGGGGGTGCCGTCGGTGAACTTCGCGTCGGTGCGCAGCGTCAGGGTGAGGACGGTCTTGTCGTCGTTGTACGACCACTCGGTCGCCAGGTTGGGCTGGAGCTCACCCTTGGAGTCCTGTCGCAGGAGGGTGTCGAACACTGCCTCGAAGTACTCGCTGCGGTTGCCCCACTCGGCGCCCGCGCCGATGTCGTAGCTCGTGGGTGCGGCGATGGAGATGAGTGTGAGGCGGTCTGCGCGTGCGCCGCCTGAGCCGCTCTCGCCTCCGGACTCGCCGCCACCGGCGCAGCCGGTGAGTGCGAGTGCCGCGACGACCGCGAGGGCTGCTGTGGCCTTCCAACGGAACATCTTTGGTCCCTTTCTCGGGTGGGCGATACCCCTGCGGATCGCTCTGTCGGGGGACGCTAGCAGGAAATCCGAGTGCGCACTAGGTTTTTGGATCAAATATCGAGTGATCGCTAGGTTTTTGTTATGAGAGCGTGCACACTGGGGGCATCGGCGCCGACTCGCGGCGACCGGGATAGGGCACGATGGTCACGATGACCGACACGAACACACCGCGGCGCAGCCAGCGCGGCGAGTACGCGAAGAGCGAGGTGACGCGCGGAGCGATCCTCGACGCCGCGCTGGAGGTCTTCGCTCAAGGCGGGTACCGCGCCGGATCGCTGCGAGAGATCGCTCAGCGCGTCGGGATGAGCGAAGCGGGACTGCTGCATCACTTCAAGAGCAAGAGCACCCTGCTGCTGGCCGTGCTCGACCATCGCGACGAGCAGTCGCGTCAGATCGTGAACTTCGACGACGCCGACGGCGTCGAGACGTTGCGCGCGCTCGTGAAGCTCGCGCGGTACAACGCGTCGATCCCGGGTGTCATCGAGCTGTTCTGCACGCTGTCGGCCGAGGCGACGTCGCCGTCCCACCCGGCGCACGAGTACTTCCTGCGCCGTTACGAGTACGTGCGCGAGAGCATCACGGCGGCGTTCCGGAGGATTGCGGCAGAGGGGCGACTGATCCGCGAGATCGATCCGTATCGCGCGGCCGTCGCGACCACGGCGATGATGGACGGTCTCCAGGTGCAGTGGCTGCTGGATCCGACCTCCACCGACATGGCCGATGCCCTGGCAGAGTTCTTCCGGGGCTACGTGCGCGGGTACGACCTCGACGCGCTCGAGCAGTTGCTCGACGCGCGCGCCGCCGGATCGTTCCCGAGCGGCGAGGGCGCCGGCTCGGTACCCACGTCGTGAAGCGGGTTCCCTTCCACGTCGGCTGGACGGTCGGACCGAAGCTCGGCGCCTTCGAGAGTCGTGAGGGCGCCGCTGCTGCCGTGCCGGTCACCATCCCGCACGACGCGCTGCGCGACCTGCCGCGTTCCGCCGAGAACGACGGCGGTGTGCATTCCGGCTACATCCCGGGTGGGGTCTTCGTCTACGAACGCTCCTTCGAGGTGCCGGACGACTGGCGCGAGCGGAGTGTGCTGATCGAGTTCGAGGGCGTGTACCGCGACGCCGTCGTGTTCATCAACGGAGACTTCGCCGCGCATCAGCCCGACGGCTACGCGGCCTTCGTCGTCGCCGCGGACGCGTTCCTGCGCTTCGGCGAGACCAACACGGTCACCGTCGAGGCGCGCGCCCACCGCGACAGCCGGTGGTACACGGGCGCCGGCATCTACCGGCCCGTGCATCTCATCGTGGCCGATCCGGTGCACCTGGCTCTCGACGGCACGACGGTGACGACCCCCGACATCGACGACGAACGAGCGATGGTCGAGGTCGCGACCATCGTGGAGAACCTCACGCGTCACACGCGCACGCTGCGGGTGCACTGGCATCTCGCGGATCCGTCGGGAGCCGTCATCGTGCAGGCGAACGCGCCGGTGACCGTGCTGCCCGGTGAGCAGGCGGTGGCACGGGCGCGCCTGTTCGTCGCGCGTCCCGAGCTGTGGTCGCCCGATCATCCCGCCCAGCACGAGGTGCGCATCAGCCTGGAAGACGCCGACGGCACGGTCGTCGACACGGATGCGGTGCGATTCGGCATCCGCCGCCTGCAGGTGGACGCGCGCCACGGGCTTCGCATCAACGGTGTGGGGGTGGATCTGCGCGGAGCATCCGTGCACCACGACAACGGCGCTCTCGGGGCGATCACCCATCCCGATGCCGAGGATCGGCGGGTGCGGCTGCTGAAGGACGCCGGATTCAATGCGATCCGCAGTGCACACAACCCGGCCTCGCGCGCCCTGCTCGACGCGTGCGATCGACACGGGATGCTCGTCATGGATGAGCTCAGCGACGTGTGGACTCATGCCAAGACCGGGTTCGACGCGTCCGTCGGGTTCGCGTCGCGCTGGCAGGCAGCAGTGGCGGCCCTCGTGGCGAAGGACCGCAACCGTCCGAGCGTGATCTTGTACTCGATCGGCAACGAGATCCTCGAGCTGGCGACGCCGCAGGGGGCCACCTGGAGCCGGCGCATCGCGGAGGAGTTCCGGCGGCTCGACCCGACGCGCTACATCACGAACGGCATCAACGGAGTCATCGCCAACATGCAGCGACTGCCCGAGATCCTCGGCGAGATCGCAGCGACCGACCCGAACACGATGATGGCCGGGCTCGGCGCCCAGATGGCCGCCGCGAACGCGTCGGAGCTCATCACGCGTTCGACGGAGGAGTCGGCGGCGGTGCTCGACGTGGTGGGCTTCAACTACGGCGATGCCCGATACGAGATGGATGCGGAGCTGTTCCCGGGGCGGGTCATCGTGGGGTCGGAGACATTCCCCGATCGGATCGCCGACCTGTGGGATCAGGTGCGCAGGCTTCCGCACGTCATCGGGGACTTCACCTGGACGGGATGGGACTACGTCGGCGAGGCCGGCATCGGTCGCGTCGAGTACACGGACGTCGACGACTACCGATCGACCGGGACCGCAGGCCCCTTCCCGTGGTTGCTGGCGCGGTGCGGCGACATCGACCTCACGGGTCGGCGAACGCCCGCCTCGTACTACCGTCAGATCGCGTTCGGTCTTCGCAGCGATCCGGCGATCGCCGTGCATCGCCCCGCACATCACGGGCGGCCGGTCGAGAAGACGCCGTGGTCGTGGGACGACGTGGTCTCGTCGTGGTCGTGGGGTGTCGAGCCGGGCTCGCCGGTGACGGTGGACGTGTACGCGGATGCCGAGGAGGTCGAGCTGCGCCTCATCGACGCGACCGGCGAGGTCGTGGTCGGTCGCGCGCCGGTGGGCGACCCGCGGCCGCTCATCGCTCGATTCGAAACGCGGTATCGGCCGGGCCGGCTTCTCGCGATCGCACGCCGGGGCGGGGCGGAGATCGGGCGGACCGAGCTGGCGAGCGCGGGCTCGCCGGCGCTGCGTGTCCGCGCCGAAGACCTCACCATCGCGGCCGACGGGGGCCTCGCGCACGTCGTCATCGAGCTGGCGGACGCGGACGGCATCGTCGCGTGCGATGGCGACACGGAGGTCACGGTCACGGTGGCCGGCGCCGGCGAACTCGCCGCGCTCGGTTCGAGCCGAGGCCGGACGACCGAGTCCTTCGCGGGACCCTCGCGTCTGACCCACGACGGGCGTGCGCTCGCCGTGGTGCGTGCCACCGGCGGCGGGGAGATCATCGTCACCGTCGATGCGCCGGGGTACAGCCCCGCCGCGGTGCGGGTCGTTGCGCAAGCGCCGGCTGCTCGGACGTCCTGACAGCGCTGCCGCAACGAGCCGCCGTGCTACCGCCGCGTCGGGTCCGGGAGGGAGATGGGCGTGGTTCCCGCCACCTCGTCGCTGAACTCCTCCGGCGTCACGATGGACAGGGGCCGTGTCTCGTCCAGCGACAGCGCGAAGCGGCGCGACTCGTGGCGATGCAGCCGGCCTGACCACAGCAGCCATCCGAAGCCGACGGCGAAGGCGACGAACGCCGCGGCGGCTCCGAGCAGAATGGCGGCGCGGGCACCGTACTCCGCGGCCACCCAGCCCACGATGGGCGCGCCGATCGGCGTTCCGCCCATGAGGATCGCCATGTACAGGGCGAGCACGCGCCCGCGCAGCGCGGGATCGGTCGTCGTCTGCACGTAGCCGTTCGCCGTCGTGAGCGTCGTGACGACCGAGAATCCGGTGAACATCAGGGTGATGGCGTACAACCAGTAGTCCGGCATGAATGCCGAGACCGTTCCGACGACCGCGAACATGCCGGTGCCCACGATCACGAGACGCATCCGTGCGCGATCGCGCCGAGCGGCGAGCAGGGCCCCGGCGAGCGAGCCGATGGCGAGGATCGAGCTCAGCAGCCCGTAGCCGTCGGCATCCCGTCCGAACTCCAGGGCCATCGTGGAGGCGAAGATCGGGAAGTTCATGCCGAACGCGCCGAGCAGGAACACCATCACGAACGTCACCATGAGGTCGGGGCGACTGCCGACATAGCGGAAGCCGTCGGCCAGACGCGATGCTCCGGGCGCCGTGATGCGCGGCACGAGTTCCTCGGAGCGGATCAGCCGCAGAGCCACGATCATCGCGAGGAACGTCACCGCGTTGACCAGGAACACCCAGCCGGTGCCGACCGCGACGATCACGACGCCGGCGGCGGCGGGCCCGATCATCCGAGCGCCGTTGAAGGATGCCGCGTTCAGCGCCACCGCGTTCGAGGCGTTCTCGCGGTCGACGAGGTCGGACACGAACGCCTGGCGCGTCGGGTTGTCGAACGCCGCCACGAGACCCAGCGCGAAGGCGAAGACGTACATGAGGGGAAGCGTCATGACGCCGGTGAGGATCAGGATGCCGATGGTAGCGCCGAGCACCAGCAGCGAGCTCTGGGTCACCATCAGCAGCCGTCGCCGCTCGAACTTGTCGGCGACCCAGCCGGTCACGCTCACCAGCAGCAGGGGAGGAGCGAACTGCAACGCCATGGTGACGCCCATCGCACCCGCGTCGTTGTGCGTGAGCTGCGTGAGGACGACCCAGCTGAGAGCCGTGGCCTGCATCCACGCGCCGATGTTGGACACCAGGGCGCCGATGAACCAGACGCGGTAGTTGAAGACGGAGAACGAGCGGAACATCGCATTCGACGCGCGGGTGGGCGAGCTCATCGGGCGGCCACCTCCCGCATCAGCTCAGCCGCCGAGCGCAGCAGCTCGCGCTGCGCCGGCGTCAATGCGGCCAGGGCGTCTTCGAGCCAGGAGTCGCGCCGGCGGACGGTCTCGTCGACCACCGCGCGGCCCGAGTCCGTCAGCGCGATGTTGACCTTGCGGCGGTCGTCGGTGTCGGTCGTGCGGGTGAGATACCCGGACTCTTCGAGGCAGTTCACCGTACGGTTCATCGACGGCGCCGACACGCGCTCCCGGTCGGCGAGTTCGCCGAGGGTGTGCTGCCCGTGCACCGACAGCGCGGCGAGCACCGCGAACTGTGCGTCGCTCATGGTGTCGACGGCCCGCTGGGAGCGAAGTCGTCGTGCCAGGCGAAAGGTCGCCATGCGCAGTTCGGCGGCGGGTGTGGACAGGTCGGGTGCGGCGGTGGCGGGCGTCTCGGTGCTCATGCTGATACTTAGCATAGCTCATTAGTCATGCTAAGTATCGGGGATGCGGCTGTCGCCGCCGGTCCTCAGCTCTGCACGGACGGCCGCGCCGCGTCGGTCTCGTCGCGCCGCCGCTCGCGGCCCAGCGGAATCGTCGCGAGCAGTCCCACCACGAGGAAGCCTCCGGCGGTGAACGCCGACAGCCGTGTCGCGTCGGAGAACGCCGCCTTCGCGTCGGCGGCGATCGGCGCGGTCGCCGGGTTCGCAGCGAGGCCGGCGATGGCCCCGCCCGAGCTGTCGACCACCGCCGACACGATCTGATCGCGCTCCTGTGCCGGCAGTCCGCGATCGTCGAGGGATGAGGACAGGATGCCGGCGGTGCCGGTGAACAGCACGGTGCCGAGGATCGCGATGCCCAGCGCCGATCCGACCTGACGGGCCGTCGACTGCGTCCCCGACCCCTGTCCGGACAGCTCGACCGGCACGTCCTGCAGGATGACCCCCGTCAGCTGCGCCGTCGCGAGGCCCACGCCGAAGCCGTAGACGAACAGGGCGGGCAGCAGCCAGAGCCAGGCCGACTGCGTCCCGGCATCCCAGCCGACGACCAGCCCCGCTGCGACCACGCCCACGATCTCGGCGACGAGGCCGGCGCGGACGATGAGCACGGCGCTGATCTTGCCGCTGGATGCGCCCGCGAACCCGCTGGCCACGAACGAGCCCGCGGCCAGCGCGATGAGGATGAGGCCGGTCTGCAGGGCGTCGAAGCCGAGCACGAACTGCAGCCAGAGCGGCAGGGACAGGATGATTCCGAATTCGCCGAGTGCGACGACGAGGGCGGCGATGTTGCCGCTGCGGAAGGTCGCGATGGAGAAGAGGCGGGGATCGAGCAGGGTCGGACGTCCTCGATGTGCCTGGCGCCGCGACCACGTCACGAAGCCCACGGCCGCGAGCAGCGCCATCGCGAAGGCCACCGGCACGGGCGAGACGGAGAACGGCCAGCTCCAGCCGCCGATGGTGAGGGGGTCGTTGACCTCCCACCATCCGAGGGTGCGGCCTTCGATCAGGCCGAAGACGAGGGCGCCGAAGAGGATGACAGACAGGACGGCGCCGATCGCGTCGATCGTGGGAGCGTTCTTGGCGCGCGACTCGCCCACCGCCCACAGCACTCCGATCGCGATGATGACACCGAGCGGGATGTTGATGCCGAAAGCCCAGCGCCACGAGAACGAGGTGGTCAGCCAGCCGCCGAGCAGGGGGCCGACGGCCGCCATGCCGCCGATCGTCGATCCCCAGACGGCGAAGGCGATGCCGCGCTCGCGACCCTGGAAGGTCGCGTTCAGCAGCGACAGCGTGCTCGGCAGCATCATGGCACCGCCCACGCCCTGGATGAGACGCGCGAGGATCAGCAGGTCGCCTGTCGGCGCGAACGAGGCCAGCACCGATGCGCCCGCGAACAGGGCGACGCCGATCAGCAGCAGCCGTCGCCGTCCGATGCGGTCGGCCAACGACCCGAACAGCAGCAGCAGGGAGGCGAAGACGAGGGTGTATGCCTCCTGCACCCACTGCACCTGGGTGGAGGTGATGCCCAGGTCGTCCACGATCGCCGGAATCGCGACGTTGACGATGGTCGAGTCGACGATGATGAGCGCGACCGCGAGGCTGATGAAGACCAGACCGATCCAGCGGCGTGACGTGACGTCCTTCATGAATGGCTAGCTTATCTAGCAATATCCGGAATGCCAACCACCGGTCCTAGACTCGGGCCATGACAGCAGTGCGGCGCGAGGAACGTTCCTTCATCGATCCTCACGGCATCCGCATCGTCTACGACCTCTACGAGCCCGACGGCGACGCCCCGCCCGTGCGCGGCGCCGTGCAGATCCTCCACGGGGTCGGGGAGCACGCCGGCCGCTACACGCACGTCGCCGAGGCTCTCACAGCCGCAGGATTCCTCGTCTACGCCGACGATCACCGCGGACACGGGCGCACCGGCCTGGAGCAGCACGGCGGTGATGCGAGCCGGCTCGGTCGACTCGGCCCCGGTGGGCTGAGGGCGGCCGTCGCGGCCTGCGCACAGCTGAGCGGCATCATCCGCGCCGACCACCCCGAGCTGCCCCTCATCCTCATCGGGCATTCGTGGGGCTCGTTCCTCGCGCAGATGCTGCTCGACCGGCATCCGCGGGACTACGACGCGCTCGTCCTCACCGGCTCGGCGCTGCGCTGGCCGGGATCCCTGAACTCGGGTGACCTCAACGCGCCGTGGGCGGGGCCCGAAGCGATGGGATCGGAGTGGCTGTCCTCCGACCTCTCGGTCGGCCGCGCATTCCTCGACGACCCGCTGACCACCTCGGAACCGCTGGCGAAGCTTTTCGGGCCGCTGGACACGCTGCGGCTGATCGGCAAGCCCGCGAAGAACCTTCCCCGCGACGTTCCCGTGCTGCTGATCATCGGCCGCGACGACACCGTCGGCGGTCCGCGCAGCATCCACCGTCTCGCCGCGGCGTACCGGCGGCGCTCCGGCCTCACCGACGTCACGACGCTCATCTACCCCGACATCCGGCACGAGGTGTTCAACGACGTGACACGTGACGAGGTGATCGCCGACCTGATCGCATGGATCGACCGGCACCTCCCGCCCTCGGGATAACGCCGCGCAGCGATCTTCGTGCGCGGCGACGCGTGGGGGAAACGGATGATTTCCGCATCGCGTGCGGTCTCCCCGTTTCGCGGCGCGCGCTCCCGTGTCAAGATTCCGGCAGAATCCGGCGTGAGCGCCGGTCAGTGCGGAGGAATGCGCGCGATGGCGAGGAGCACGGACCGCGACCGTGAGCAGGCTCGGGTCGCTCTGGATGCGACGCTCGTGAGCGTCTTCTCCGGCGACGCCGCGGATCATCTGTCCCGCCTGCAGGGCATGCTCGACACCGTGGGCGCCGACCCCGATGCGGCCGAGTCGCGAACCCGGCTCGCCGTCGCTGCCGCGATGGCCGCGGTCATCGCCTGTCGGTTCGACGTCGCCGCGGACTATGCCGCGCGCGCGACCGATGCGGCCGTCGGCCTGTCGGCGGAGCTGACGCGCATGGTGGGCGCCGTCGTGCTGATGACCGACGCAATGGCGGGGACGGCGAATGCGTCTCGACGGGGGATCACGCTGCCCGCGCTCCTTCCCGGCGACTCCGGTCCGCGCCGCACGAGCGTGCGTGCCCGCCGCGATGACCTGCTGACGCGTTATCTCCTCGCCGAAGCCGCGCTCAGCGTCGCCGAATTCGACGTCGCCGAGCAGCTGATCGAGGGTGCCGGGCTCGCGCCGGGGCAGGTGAGCGCCCCTACAAGCGACGGCGAACCCGATGCGGCGGGCGCGCCGCCGGCGCGCATCGACGGCGCCGCGCTGACCCTCCAGCTTCTGCGAGCGCGGCTCAGCGCGTTCCGGGGGCGCGCCGCCCAGGCTCGGGTCATCGGCGAGGGTTTCGCCGCGGCGGGCGTCGCGGTACCGGAGCGCGCCTTCCTGGTGATCGACGCGATCGCCGCGTACGGTCACGCCCAGGCTGGCGATCGGCGCGCTTTCGAGCGCGCCGCCGCGGAGGTGCTCGCCCGTGCGCGCGACGACGCGAACTATCTGAGCGTCGGCTCCTGCCTCTACGTCGGTTGGGGCATGCGCACGCTCGGCCAGCTCCAGGCCTCCGCCGCGCTGCTCACCGCGATCGGCGGTCCCGGCCTCGCGCGCTGCAAGCTGTGGGATCGTGCCTTCGCGTCCGAGATCATCATCACCGCCGCTGCTCAGCGCGGTGATCTCTTGCGCGCAGAGGAGTTGCTCGCCGAGGCGACAGCCCTCAGTTCGCACCTCGTCGCAGCCTCCGCGGTCACCCGTGCGCGCGGAGCGATCGCGGCGATGCGCGGACGGCTCGAGGAGGCGAGAGCCCACGCCGTCGCGTCGGTCCATCTCGACGAAGCGGTGGGTTCCGACATCGAGGCTCTGCGCGGGCGGCACCTGCACGCGAGTCTCGATCCCGACACCCGCCGCGCTGCCGCAGCCTTGCGCCGCATCGCGTCCGAGGCCGATCGGTTGGGGATCGAGTCGGTGAGGGCGCTCGCGGCCCGCGACTGGCGGCGCCTGTCGGCGAACGATCCCTCGATCGTCGGGGACATCAGCGTTCTCAGCTCACGGGAGCGCGAGATCGCGGCGCTGATGGCGGAAGGGCACAGCAACCCCGCGATCGCGAGGTTGCGATTTCTGTCGCTGGGCACGGTGAAGTCCCACGCCGCCGAGGTGCTGGCCGTCCTGGGGTTGCGCTCGCGGGTCCACCTCGCTGCCCTGCTCGCGCCGGTCGGCGACGAGGATGCCGCGGCGCATCTCAGCCCGCGCCAGGCGCAGGTCGCACGGCTGATCGCGGCCGGATTGCGCAATGCCGAGATCGCCAGCCGGCTCGGGCTCAGCGAGCGTACCGTCGAGAAGCACGTGTCCGCCGTGCTGGACCGTCTGGATGTGACCTCACGCGCCGCCGTCGCGGCGCGTGTACCGCACGAGGCGGCGTCGCGTGAGAAGGACGCCGCCTCCGGCGAGCAGCATCACTCCGACGCCGAGGACGGGGCCGTTCACCGCACCGCCGCTGTCGGCGAGCCGGTGTGAGTCGCTCTCACCGTTCGCGGGCGCGGGCGCGGCCGCGGCCGGTGCGGCGCCGACGGCGATGGTCCACGTGGTCGTCGCCGCCGCCCCGTCGGACGATGACGCCGTGATCGTGTAGGCCGTCGCGGGGCTCTCGAGGCTCGGTGTGCCCGAGACCGAGCCGGTTGCCGGATCGAGCGTCAGACCGGCCGGCAGGGCCGGCGTCGCGGCGTAGGTCACCGGCAGGTCGAACCCGGATGCCGTGAGCATCGCGGAGAACATCGCGCCGACGGTCGCATTCGCCGCGGGAGCCGTCACCGCGGGGTCCGCGAGCATGGCGATGCCTCCCGGCACGTGCGCGTCGGCGACCCACACGCGCGCGCCGGACGGCGAGACGGCGATCGCCGCTGCGCTCGTCTCGTCGATGGCGAACGACGTCTCTGCGGTGCCGGTGACCGGGTCGACGACGGTGACGGTGTTCGCGCCGACCACGTAGAGCGCGGATCCGTCGGGGCTGTACGCGACCCGCGTCGCGGGCACGGCGGACACCGTTGCGCTGACGCTGCCGAAGCCGGGCGAGGTGGGATCGACGTCCACGAGGAAGACCAGCCCGTCGATGGGGGAGGTGACCGCGGCCTGCGCGCCGTCGGGAGACAGCGCGACGTCGTACGCGCCGGAGCTTGACGGCAGGGTGATCGCCGTCGTCGGCCCGGTGAGGGCGAACGGGCCGTCGAACAGGTACAGAACGCCCACTGCGCCGGCCGTGCCTGCGAGCAGGATCAGGTTGTCGTTGCCGTTTCCCGCTCCGACGGCGACGCGGCCGAGCGTCGATGGCGTCGCGGTCCCGAGGGGGATCGGGCTGATGGTGCCCGCCCCGACGTTGACGCGGTAGATCGCGCTCGGGCTCACCGCGCTCGGCACGACCACGATGCTCGGCCCGTTCGCAACCGCCGCCAGCGCCCCGAAACCGGTGCCGGGAAGTGCGCTGACCGCGTCGACGCTGCCGTCGCCGTGGACGAGCGAAACCCAACCGTCGTCGGTGACCACGTAGGCGCCGGTGTCGTCGGGAGCTGTGGCGAGATCCGTCGGCACGCCGAGCCATGCCGGCGGCGACGAGGTCGCTCCCGTCATCGCGTTGGTCGCGGTGTCGATCAGGCCGACGGCATCCGACCCGTCGACGACGAACGCCACGCCGCCCGATGTCGACAGCGTCATCGCCGTCACCCCTCCCGCGGCGCCGCTCACGGACGCGACGACTCGCACCGCGGACGAGCTCGCCGCCGCCGGGGCCCCGCCGAGGGTCACGGCCACACCCATCGAGAACAGGGCGGCGCTCACGGCGGCGAGCGGCGCGACGGCGCGCCGTGTCGGGTGCGTGACGGGAGAGAGGGCGGGGCGGACCGAGAGAGGGGGCACCCCGTCATCATCGGGTGGAGCGTGCGGCGCGTATATGGGTGGACGGAGTGATTCCGGCGTGCGCCGCAGGGCTGTCCCGACCTCGTACGCTGGAGTCATGCACGGGGAGTACAAGGTTCCGGGCGGCAAGCTCGTGGTCGTCGACCTCGAGGTCGACAACGGACGCATCGCCGATTTCCACCTCGCGGGGGACTTCTTCCTCGAGCCCGACGACGCGCTGGCCGACATCGATGCCGCCGTCACCGGGCTTCCCGTGGAGACGGATGCCGCGGGGATCGCGGCCGCCGTCCGCGGGGCGCTGCCCGACGGCGCTCAGCTTCTCGGGTTCACGCCCGAATCCGTGGGCACGGCCGTGCGCCGCGCGCTCGTGACCGCCCCCGGCTGGCGCGATTTCCCGTGGGAGGTCGTGCACGAGAAGGCGGTCTCGCCGGCGATGAACCTCGCGCTCGACGAGGTGCTCACGACGCGGGTCGGCGACGGGCGACGCAAGCCGACCCTGCGCATCTGGGAGTGGAACGAGTCGGCCGTCGTGATCGGCTCCTTCCAGTCGTACCGCAACGAGGTCGACCCCGACGGTGCGGCGCGGCACGGCTTCGACGTCGTGCGGCGCATCTCGGGCGGCGGCGCCATGCTGATGGCGGCCGGTTCGATCGTCACCTACTCGCTCTATGTGCCCGCATCGCTCGTCGCCGGTCTCACCTTCGCCGACTCCTATGCGTTCCTCGACGACTGGGCCCTGCAGGCCCTGCGCTCGCTCGGAGTGGATGCCGTGTACCAGCCGCTCAACGACATCGCCTCGCCGGCCGGCAAGATCGGCGGTGCCGCGCAGAAGCGGCTCGCCAACGGCGGTGTGCTGCATCACGCGACACTCTCCTACGACATGGACGGTCAGGTGATGACCGAGGTGCTGCGGATCGGGCGCGAGAAGCTGAGCGACAAGGGCACCGTGTCTGCGGCCAAACGCGTCGACCCGCTGCGGAGTCAGACGGGACTGCCCCGCGAGGCGATCATCGAACGATTCGTGCAGACGTTCTCCACGCTCTACGGCGCCGAACCCGGTCATATCACCGAGGAGGAATATGCCGAGGCCGCGACCCTCGTCGAGGAGAAGTTCTCCACCGACGCGTGGCTGCACCGCGTTCCGTGACGGACGCATCGGCACCCGGCGCCGTCGATCCTGCCGGCGCCGTCGAGATCCATCACGGTGACAACCTCGCGGTCGCGCATGCTCTGCCGGATGCCGCGTTCACCCTGATCTATCTCGACCCACCGTTCAACACGGGGCGGCTGCAAGGCAAGGCGATCGAGTCCGCGGACCGCAGCGGCGTGCGCGGCGAGGTCAAGACCGGCTTCCGGGGCACGAGCTATGCACGCCTGCGTGGTGATCTCCGCCGCTACGACGACCGCTTCGACGACTACTGGGAGTTCCTCGAACCGCGCCTGCGCGAGGCGTGGCGACTGCTCGCCGACGACGGCACGCTCTACGTGCATCTCGACTATCGCGAAGCCCATTATGCGAAGGTGCTGCTGGACGCGCTCTTCGGGCGGGAGTGCTTCCTCAACGAGCTGATCTGGGCCTACGACTACGGCGCCAAGAGCCGCCGCCGGTGGCCCACGAAGCACGACACGATACTGGTCTACGTGAAGGACCCACGCGGGTACTGGTTCGACTCGGATGCCGTCGACCGAGAGCCCTACATGGCCCCCGGGCTCGTCACGGCCGAGAAGGCGGCCCGGGGCAAACTCCCGACCGACGTGTGGTGGCACACGATCGTGCCGACCAGCGGCCGCGAGAAGACGGGCTACCCCACGCAGAAGCCCGAAGGCATCCTTCGTCGGATCGTCCAGGCGTCCAGCCGACCCGGCGATCGCGTGCTCGATCTGTTCGCCGGCAGCGGCACCACGGGGGCGGTGTGCAGCACACTGGGGCGCGACGCCGTGCTCGTCGACGACAACCCCGAGGCCATCGCGGTGATGCGCCGGCGCATGCCGCATGCGCGCATCGTGGCGGCCGAGCCGCGACCGCCCGTGCCGTGATCGACCCGGCCCCGATCGGGCCGTGCCATGATCGGACCGTGAAGAGCGATCCCGAGATCCTGATCACCGCCGGACGTGTGCGCGGTCGCTGGCGGACGGCGGCGGACGGGAGCCGTTCGGCCGCGTTCCTCGGCATCCCGTTCGCGGAGCCGCCGGTGGGAGAGCGGCGCTTCGGCGCGCCGGTGCGCGTCGCGGCGTGGGAGGGCACGCGGGACGCGGGCGCGTTCGGCGCCACGGCGCAACGCGGTGACCCCGGGATCACCCTCATCCCCGAGCCCAGCATTCCCGGGGACGGCACGCTGAACGTCAACGTCTTCACCCCCGACCCGGGAGCCGCCGGGCTTCCGGTGCTCGTGTGGATCCACGGGGGAGGCTTCTTCTCCGGCTCGCCCGCCAGCCCCTGGTACGACGGCCGTGCCTTCGCGCGTGACGGTGCGGTGACCGTCACCGTCTCGTACCGGCTCGGCGTGGACGGTTTCGGCCACATCGACGGCGCGCCGTCCAACCGCGGCGTCCGCGACTGGCTCGCGGCGCTGGAGTGGGTACAGGAGAACATCGCCGCCTTCGGGGGCGATCCGGCCCGCGTGACGATCGCCGGCCAGTCGGCCGGAGGCGGTGCGGTGCTGACCCTCCTCGGGATGCCGTCGGCACAACACCTGTTCCACCGGGTGTGGTCGCTGTCTGCCGCTCTCGGCGACGTGGAGCCCGAGCGCGCTCGGGCTCTCACCGCCGCGATCGCCGCCGCAGCCGGGGTCTCCGCCGACCGCGACGGGTTCGCGTCGATCCCCGAGGAACGCCTGCTCGCGCTGCAGAAGCAGGCGACCGCGATCGATCCGAAGGCGGCGGCGCAGATGCTCGCTGTCGGGCTCGCCCTCGGTCCCGAGATCGACGGCGAGCTGCTGCCGCGCGCGACCGGCGCGTCGTTCGCGGCCAGCGTGGGAGCGGACAAGCCGCTCGTGCTGGGCACGACCGACGACGAGTTCACGATGATCTTCGCGCGCGCGGCCCGGGCGATGCGCTGGGTGCCCAGAAGCATCGTCCTCGGTCGTCTCGGGCTGGAACGACGACGGCGCCGCGCCTACCTCGCGGCCAACCGCGACGTCGCCGCGCACGGGACGGCCCGCGTCGCCGGTCGCTATCTCACCGACCGCATGTTCCGAGAGAAGAACGTGCAGCTCGCGGATGCGCGCGGTGCGGCGCCCACCTGGATGTACCGATTCTCGTGGCCGTCGGGGCGCTTCGGATTCGCGGAGCACTGCCTCGACGTGCCCTTCTTCTTCGACTGTCTGGATGCCGAGGGCATCGCCCCGCTGGCGGGCGATGCGCCGCCCCCGCAGCTCGCCGACGCGGTGCACGCCGACGCGGTCGCATTCGTCGCCGGCGGCGATCCCGGATGGACCCGGTGGAGTGCGGCGCAGGCGGCGCGGATCTACGACGTGCCGGTCTCGGAGCGGGTCGGCGCCTACGCCTCGGTGGCGCCCCTGCGCTGAGCACCCGAGACGGCGTCCTCGCCGGCGCGCACGCCGATGACCGCTCGGTTCGCGGCGGCCATGGCGGCGGCGCGGCCGGCCGAGCGCGCCGCGACGAAATCGTAGAAGGTGAGCGCGAGTCGCAGGGGGCCGAGCTCGAGCGGGCGGAAGTCGCGGGTGCGGCGAAGACGCGCCCACAGGTGCGGATCGAGCTCGCGCAGGTAGCCGCGGGCGCGGTGGGCGTGCGCCGTGTTCGAGGCGATGCGGATGGTGCGGGCCTCCCGCAGCCACGGCAGGCTGAACGACAGGTTCTCCCGTGTGCTCTCGGCCGCCGACTCGATGGCGACGGCATCCGGCGGCACGCCCAGACGAACAGTCGCGTGACGCGCCATCACCACCGCCTCCGGTTCGGTTCCGCGTACGGTGCCGCCGGAGAAGACGAAGAGTGCGTCGGGCGGTGCCGAGCGCACCGCGATGCGCGTCCGCCATGCCTGCAGGGCGTTCAGTCGACCGTCCGCCCGCGAGCGGAAGCCGAGCACGAGCACGACGTCGCGCCCGCCGGCGGGGCCGGCGGTGGGGGCCGCGGGGTAGTCCGCGCGCGAGGTACGCCACGCCTGCACCTCACCGAACGCGATGATCGCCCCACCCGCCGCGGCGACCCACGGCATCCACCCGAGGAGCCTCACACGCGGAGGAAGGCGAGCAGCGCCTCGTTCACCTCGGCGCCGTGGGTGCGCAGCAGGCCGTGCGGCGCGCCGTCGATCTCGACGTAGGTGAGATCCGTGCCCTCCGGGATCAGATCCTTGAAGCGCCGCGCCGTCTTGTCGATCGGGAGGATGTTGTCGGCGGTGCCGTGCAGGATCAGCGTCGGGACGGTGATGGCCGGGATATCGCCCCGGAAGTCCGTCGGCCACGTCAGGGGAGCGGCGGCGATCGCGGCGTTGCCGGCCTGGTTCGCGACCTGGACGGAGGCGTCGACGGCTTCGTGCGAGATCCGCCGGCCGAGAAGGTCGTCGAGGTTGTAGAAGTCGCGGAAGAAGCCCGTGAGGAACGCGGCGCGATCGGCGGCGACTGCCGCCGCGGTGTCGTCGAAGTACGCCTGGTCGCCGGCGCCGTCGGGATTGTCGTCGGTGATCAGCAGGAACGGCTCGAGCGACCCCAGGAACGCCGCCTTCGCGACGCGCTCCGTGCCGTAGCGGGAGAGGTAGCGGGCGATCTCGCCGGTTCCCATCGAGAAGCCCACGAGGACGACATCATCGAGATCGAGGTCTTCGATGAGCGCGTGCAGATCGGCGGCGAAGGTGTCGTAGTCGGAACCCGAAGCCGTCTTGCTCGAGAGTCCGAAGCCTCGGCGGTCGTAGGAGATCACGCGGTATCCGGCATCGCGCAGGGCGCGCTGCTGCAGGTCCCATGACTCGCCGTTCAGCGGGAAGCCGTGGATCAGCACGACCGGCTGAGCCTCTGACGGACCGTGATCGGTGTAGAAGATGTCGATATCGGTCGAGTTCTCGGTCCCGACGGTGATGTAGGCCACGACTGCTCCTTCCGGGATGCCGCGGATCGACCTCCCGCCCTCGACGCTACCCGTCCCGGCGCGCGCCGTCCGAGGGATGCACGGTGAACACGTGCGCAGCGCCGAAGCCCGCGGCTTCGAATGCCGCGCCGACGCGGGCGGTCGCCTCCTCGACCAGGGTGCGATCGATGAGCGCGATCGCGGCGCCGCCGAAGCCGCCGCCGGTCATGCGGGCGCCGACGGCTCCTGCCGCCCGTGCGGTCTCCACGGCGAGATCGAGTTCGGGTGTCGAGATCTCGAAGTCGTCGCGCATCGACACGTGCGACGCGTCGAGCAGCGCGCCGATGGCCCGAGGTCCCTCCGCGCGCAGCAGACGCACGGCGTCGAGGACCCGCTGGTCCTCCGTGACGACGTGGCGCACACGCCGGAAGGTGACGTCATCCATCAGCGCGCGAGCGCGGTCGAGGTCGGCCGGCACGAGATCGCGCAGGGCGGCGACCCCCATGATCTGCGCGCCGCGTTCACAGGCTTCGCGCCGCTCGCCGTAGCCACCGGTGGAGTGCGCGTGGCTCACGCGGGTGTCGATGACGAGCACCTCCAGCCCTGCGTCGGCGAATCCGAGCGGCACGACATCGACCTCCAGCGAGCGGCAGTCGAGGAAGATGCCGGCATCGGCGCGTCCGAGCATCGAGGCCATCTGGTCCATGATCCCGGTGGGCGCGCCTACGGCCAGGTTCTCGGCGCGGCGACCGGCCTGAGCGAGATCCACCGGCGAAAGGGAGAGCTGCCACACGTCGTTGAGGGCCGATGCCGTGGCACCTTCGATCGCCGCCGACGACGACAGCCCCGCGCCGACGGGCACGTCGGAGGCCAGAGCGATGTCGACGCCCGTCAGCGCGTCGGCGTCGCGGCCGGCGGCGCGTGCGGCATCCCGCAGCGCCCACGCCACCCCGAGCGGGTAGCGCGCCCACTCGACGATCTCGTCGCGATGGTCGGGGAAGAGGGCGTCGAGGTCGGCCAGCGCGACCTCGACCGGCACCGGATCGAAGGTCGATACGACGCGGATGCGGCCGTCGTCGCGCGTACCCAGCGCCGCGATCGTGCGGCCGTCGATCGCGAAGGGGAACACGAAGCCGTCGTTGTAATCGGTGTGCTCCCCGATGAGGTTCACCCGTCCCGGAGCCGACCAGTAGCCCACGGGCGCTGCGCCGGTGAGCTCGCCGAACAGGTCGTGCGCATCGGTGCGCGGTGTGGCCGTGGTCGTCACAGCTGGACTCCTTCGATGGCGGATCGCAGCCGGTCGGCCGCGGTCTCGGGGGGGACGTCGCCGATCCAGGCGCCCATGGCGGCTTCGGATCCGGCGAGGAACTTGAGCTTGTCGGCCGCGCGGCGCGGGCTCGTGATCTGCAGGTTCAGGCGCACCGTGTCGCGGCCCACGTGCACCGGGGCCTGATGCCACGCGGCGATGTAGGGCGTGGGGTCGCCGTACAGGGCATCGATGCCGCGCAGCAGGCGCAGATAGATCGGCGCGAGCTCGTCGCGTTCGGCGTCGTCGAGGGCGGCGAAGTCGGGCACGTGGCGGTGGGGAAGCAGGTGCACCTCGAGCGGCCAGCGGGCGGCGAACGGCACGAACGCGGTCCAGTGCTCGCCCCGCAGCAGCACGCGGGGGCCTGCCTGCTCGAACGCGAGGATACGAGCGAAGAGGTCCGGTGCCGTCCGGTCGATCGCGTCGAGGAGTCGGGTCGTGCGCGGGGTGATGTACGGATACGAGTAGATCTGACCGTGCGGGTGCTGCAGCGTGACGCCGATCGCCTCGCCGCGGTTCTCGAACGGGAACACCTGCTGCACGCCGGGCAGCGCCGACAGCGCCGCCGTGCGGTCGGCCCAGGCCTCGATCACCGTGCGTGCGCGTGTCGGTGTCTGCGTGCCGAACGAGCCGCTGCGCTCCGGTGAGAAGCAGACGACTTCGCAGCGGCCGACGCTCGTGCGGGTGCGCCCGAGGCCCAGGTGTGCGAGGTCGTCGAGTCCGCGCGGAGGGTCGGATGCCGCGGGGGCGTCTCCGGTGGCCTCCGCCAGAGCCGGGCCGAAGGAGGGGGAGCGGTTCTCGAAGACGGCGACGTCGTACTGAGAGGGGATCTCGGAGGGGTTGGTCGGCGTCTGCGGCGCGAGCGGGTCGAGTTCCGCCGGGGGCAGGAAGGCGCGGTTCTGCCGAGCTGCGGCGACGGAGATCCAGTCTCCGGTGAGGATGTCCTGGCGCATCGTCGCTGTCGCCGGACGAGGGTCGAGGCTGCGCGCATCGACGGCTCGGTCGGCTCCGAGCGTCGTGTCGGGGTCGTCGAAGTAGATGAGATCGCGCCCGTCGGCCAGCCGTGTGGGGCGCTTCACCACGCCCGCGCCCAGGGACACCGCGGGCAGGGGCAGCGGCTGAGGGGTCGCGGCAGCGAGGTGAGGAGGCGGCTCCGGCATGTTCACGATAACACGATAGGGCTATGTGCGTGCTATCGTCAACACGGAGGTCGGGATGGCACACAAGCGCGCGTCGATGGCGGATGTCGCACGAATCGCGGGGGTGTCGGCGCAGACCGTCTCTCGGGTCGTGAACGCCAGTCCCCGGGTCGATCCCGCCACCCGCGCCCGCGTCGAGGAGGCGATGGCCCGCAGCGGCTACCGCATCCACCGCGCCGCCCGGGCGCTGCGGACCGGGAGATCCGGCACGATCGGCGTCGTCGTCTCGACGCTCGCGACCGTCGGCAACTCGCTCATGCTCGAAGCCGTGACCGATGCCGCCGCCGAACGCGAGCACGACGTGGCCGTCGTCACTCTGGGTTCCGGAGACGCGGCCGAAGCGCTCCAGCGACTCAACGAGCAGGGTGTGGACGGTGTGGTCGTCATCAACGAGGCCTCCGCACTCGTCCGCTCTGCCGATCTGCCGACCGCTCTTCGACTGGTCGTCGTCGACTCGGCGCCCGACGACCGCTTCGCCGGCGTGGAGACTGATCATGCCGGGGGAGCCGCCGAGGCGACCGCGCATCTGCTCGCGCTCGGCCACGTGTCGGTCGCGCACATCGCCGGCCCGGCGACCTCCTACGCGGCGGCCGAGCGCGAGCGGGGCTGGCGCGACACCCTCGAGGCGGCGGGGCGGCCGGTCGGCGCGCTCGTGCGCGGCTCCTGGACCTCGGCATCCGGCTACGAGGCAGCCCAGACACTCATCGACGACGGCGCCGTCGGCACCGCCCTGTTCGTCGCCAACGACCAGATGGCCCTCGGGGCGCTGCGCGCCCTCGCCGAGCACGGTGCGCGGGTGCCCGAAGACGTCAGCGTCGTCGGCTTCGACGACGTCGACGACGCGGCGAACTACCGGCCCCCGCTCACGACCGTGCGACAGCTCTTCGACCGGCTCGGTGCGCAGGCCGTCGCCGCTCTTCTCGACGAGGGCGACGACCTCGAGTCCACGTCGGCGACCGGGGCGACCCGCGCCGTCATGCCGGCTCCCCTCATCGTGCGCGACAGCACGGGCCCCGCGCCGGTCTGATCGCGGGGCGACGTTCGCGAGGTCAGTCGACGGCGACGGCGTCGATCAGCGCCGCGGCCTGCGGCTGCAGCACCGGCGGCCGGAGCCCTACCGATGCCGCCGCGCGGCCCGTCATCGTGACCGGCGCGGCCTCCCAGGCCAGCGGTGACTGCCCGAGGTAGCCACCGGCCCCGTCCGGGATGGTGATCGACACCCGGTACCGGCGGTCGGGGTCGAGACCCGGCAGGGTGATCGGCGCCGGCGGGTGCAGTGCGCTCGTCCGCACCTGCGTGTGCACGTAGACGGCGCGCGAGCGGTCGCGGGCCACGGTGCCGCGCAGGTCGAGGGCGGGGTCGGCGAGGTCGGCGTGCACGCGTCGGCCGGTGGCGATCAGGTCGCGGTGCTCCCGGTAGAGCTCCACCCACGCGGCGATCTGCGCGAGGGTCGTCTCGTCCTCGGCGGTGAGGTTCCACTCGATTCCGAGGTGACCGAACAGCGCGGTCAGCGCGCTGAACGGCAGCGAGACGCTCCGTCCCGTCGAGTGCACGACCGGGCTCGTCAGGTGGGCGCCCATCATCTCGGGCGGGACGATCAGGCCGGTGTAACGCTGGGTGTCGAGGCGCTCGACGGGATCGAGGCAGTCGCTGGTCCAGATGCGATGGGTGCGCTGCAGGATGCCGAGGTCCACCCGCGCCCCGCCCGACGCGCACGACTCGATCTCGAGCCCGGAGTGCCGCTCGAGCAGCTCGTCCAGCAGACGGTACAGCGCGAGGACGTTCTCGTGCGTCCGGGGGGTGCCGTGCGCACCCGATCCCGCCTCGGCGAGATCCCGGTTGTGATCCCATTTCAGATAGGCGATCGGGTACTCGTCCAGGAGGGCGTGCAACCGGTGCGCGATGTAGGCGTAGGCCTCGGGGTGGGACAGATCGAGCACCTGCTGCTGACGTCCCGGCGGGGGCAGCTCATCTCGCGCGCGCAGGATCCAGTCGGGATGCCGCCGCGCGAGCTCGCTGTCGGGGCTGATCATCTCCGGCTCGACCCAGAGCCCGAATTCCATCCCCAACCCGCGCACGTGCTCGATCAGCGGGCCCAGCCCGTCGGGCCAGACCTCGGCATCCACCCACCAGTCCCCGAGTGCGGCCGTGTCGTCCCGGCGTCCGTGGAACCATCCGTCGTCCAGGACGAAGCGTTCCACGCCGACACGCGCACCGCGGTCGGCGAGGGCGCGGAGGGTGTCGAGGTCCTGGCGGAAGTACACCGCCTCCCACGTGTTGAGGGTGACCGGTCTCGGCCGTCTCGGATGCGCCTCGCGTGCCCGCAGCTCGTCGTGGAAGCGGGCCGCGAGCTCATCGAGGCCATCGCCCCACGAGCCGATCGCCTCGGGAGTCTCGTAGCTCTCGCGCGTGGCGAGGAGAACCTCGCCGGGCTGCAGGAGCTCGCCGGCGCGCAGCACCGCGTCTCCGGTGGGCGTGCGCTCCGCGAGAAGGCGGTGATCGCCCGACCACGCCACGTGCACCCCGTGCACGAGTCCGCGCTCGAAGCCGAAGCCGGGGACCCCCGCCGCGAGTAGCAGGGTCGCGTCCGCACCCGGCCGGCCGCGACGGCTCTCGCGGACGAATCCGCCGATCGTGAACGGCTGACGCTGCGGCGCGCGCTCGCGCAGGTGGTGACCGGTCGTGCTCAACAGCTCGGCGGCGCCGGGGGGCAGGGGGAATCCGGCGGTGAGCGCATCCACGCGGTAGGGCGCGGCGCCGAGGTTGGTCACCCGCAGGCGCTGGTGCAGAAGGCCGCTCACGCCGACGGCGAGAGCGATCCGCACCTCGAGTGCGGCGGCATCGCCCCGGAGCGTGAAGGTCGCGGCGTCCGGGGTCACGTCGGCGTCGACGAGGGTGAGACGCGTCGAGAAGTCCGCGCCCGCGCGATCGCCGCTCAGCCCGGGGGTCGTCAGCCAGCCTCCGGACTGCTGGGGCAGCAGGGTCAGTCTCGCCGTCGTGTCCAGGCCGCCCGAGACACGCTGCGGGACGGCGGCCCGGGCGAGGTCGGCGAGATCGGATGCCGCGAGCTCGCCGAGATCGGGCCCCCAGTGCACGATGATCGGCTGGTCGGCCGACACGAGATCGAGCACGACGCTCGTGCCGCCGGCGCGAAGGTGGGCATGAGGGGGAACGGCGGTGGAGGCAGAGGTCACGAGCGGTCGTCCTTCGTCGGGCAGCGGGGATGCGGTGCGGTGGAGGCGCGCGTCACGAGCGCCGTCGACACATGGTGCACGCCGCCCGCGACCGGGCGGCCCTCGATCTGGTCGACGACGAGAGAGACGGCGAGCGAGCCGGCGGTTCCGAAGTCCTGGCGCACCGTGGTCAGCGGCGGCCAGAAGTAGGCCGCTTCGGCCATGTCGTCGAAGCCGACGACGCTGACCTCGGCGGGCACGGCGCGACCGCGCTCGTGGAAGGCGCGCATCGCGCCGAGCGCCATCTGGTCGTTCGCGGCGAACAGGGCCGTCAGCTCGGGCTGCGCCGCCAGGAGGCGACCGATGCGGTAGCCCGACTCGGCGGTCCAGTCGCCCACGTGGACGTGCGGCACCGCCCTGCCCGCCGCCTCCAGCGTCGACTGCCACGCCCGTCGACGCAGCTCGGCGGCACGCGAAGCGGGGGGTCCGGCGATGTGCCAGACCGTCTCGTGGCCCAGCGAGAGCAGGTGCTCGACGGCGAGGCGGCTGCCCTGGTCCTGGTCGGCGGTCACGGAGGGGTGCTCGTCGCCGGCGCCGGACTGGATGAGCACGCTCGGCATGCCTGCGGGAAAGCCGACCGATGCCGAGGACATCAGATGTGACTCGATCACGACGATGATGCCGTCGACGGCGTCCTGGTCCAGGCGTGACACCGCCGAGGCCACGGCGTCGCCGGCGGTGAGGGCCGGCTGGGCCTGGATGAGCTCGATGGCGTAGCCGCGGGCGGCTGCGGCGGTGAGGATGCCGCCGATCGTGCCGATGTTGCCGAGCGAGTCGAGGCTGAAGACCACGACCCCGATGGAGCCGAAGGCGCCGCGGCGCAGGGCGCGTGCCGCGACGTTGGGGCGATAGCCCAGCTCGTTCATCGCGGCGAGCACACGGTGGCGGGTCGCATCCGCGACTCGTTCGGAATTGTTAGCGACTCGTGACACGGTCTGTCCGGAGACCCCCGCGCGCCGCGCGACATCTTGCAGCGAGGCGCTGCGCGCGCGTTCCGCTGAGCCGTTCATCCGCGTTCTCCCTTGAGCGTCGATCCGGAACTCTTGACACATGTTGACGTCAACATGCTACTCTCGACCTCGCCATGTTGACGTAAACATGGCCCCGTCCCACAGAAGGCTCTGACGAAGATGTCCGCACTCACCGCACCCGCACCGGCTCGACGCCGCGTGCGTCGGACCGACCGCCAATGGGCGGGGTTCTGGTTCGTCCTGCCCTTCCTGATCGTGTTCGCCGTGACGTTCCTCGCGCCGCTGGCCTACTCGATCTATCTCAGCGTCTTTCGCACGAAGCTGATCGGCGGCACGTCCTTCGTCGGTGCCGACAACTACCTGCAGGCGTTCTCCGACCCCCAGTTCTGGGCGGGGTTCGCAAACGTCTTCCTCGTGCTCGTCATCCAGGTGCCGATCATGCTGCTGCTGGCGCTCATCGCCGCCCTCGCCCTGGACTCGCGCCGCCTGGCCGGCAGCTCCTTCTTCCGCATCGGCATCTTCCTGCCCTACGCGGTGCCCGGCGTCGTCGCGGTGCTCATGTGGGGCTTCATGTACTCCGACCGTCTGGGGCTGGCGGGCAACATCAACCAGCTCGTCGGCTTCGACCTCGTGACCCCGTTCACCCAGCAGTGGATCCTGCTGGCGATCGGCAACATCATCACGTGGGAGTTCATCGGCTACAACATGCTGATCTTCTACTCGGCACTGCGCACCATCCCCGAGGACCTCTACGAGGCGGCGGCGCTGGATGGCGCCGGTCAGTTCCGCATCATCCGCGCGATCAAGCTGCCTGCCCTGCGCGGTGCGCTGGTGATCGCGACGATCTTCTCGATCATCGGCAGCTTCCAGCTGTTCAACGAACCCAACATCCTCAAGACGCTGGTCCCGAACCTGCTCACGACGTACTTCACCCCGAACATGTACGCCTACAACCTGAGCTTCATCGGCCAGCAGGTCAACTACGCCGCCACCATCGCGATCATCATGGGCGTCATCACCGCCGTCATCGCCTACGTCGTCCAGCTGCGCGGCACCCGTAAGGAGAACCGCTGATGGCCGGCCTGCCCCTCGACCACACCGGCACCATGACCGGTCGTCCCCGTCGCCGTCGGCGCTCCGAGATCGGCGAGAAGGGGCCGCGTAAGTCGCCCCTGCTCACGATCATCATGTCGCTGTTCCTGATCTACTCCTTCCTGCCGCTGCTGTGGCTCGTGATCAGCTCGACCAAGACGCAGCAGTCCCTCATCGGATCGTTCGGCCTGTGGTTCTCGGGGCCCTTCGCCCTGTTCGACAACATCGGCCAGGTCCTCACGTACAACGACGGCATCTTCCTGCGGTGGTTCCTGAACACGCTGATCTACGTCGTGATCGGAGCCGGCGGCGCCACGCTGCTGGCGACGCTGGCCGGCTACGGGCTCGCGAAGTACAACTTCCCCGGCAAGCGCGCCGTCTTCGCCGTGATCCTCGGTGCCATCGCGGTGCCGGGAACGGCCCTCGCGGTTCCCACGTTCCTCATGTTCAGCCAGCTGGGCCTCACGAACACGATGTGGGCGATCATCATCCCGTCCCTGATCTCGCCCTTCGGCCTGTACCTGATCTGGGTCTACGCGGTCGACTCCGTGCCCACCGAACTGCTCGAAGCGGCCCGCGTGGACGGATCGGGTGAGTTCCGGACGTTCTTCACGATCTCACTGCGTCTGTTGGCGCCCGGTGTCGTCACCGTGGCCCTCTTCGCGATCGTGGCGACGTGGAACAACTACTTCCTGCCCCTCATCATGCTCAACGACCCCAACCTGTTCCCGCTGACCATCGGTCTGCAGCAGTGGAACCTCCAAGCCGTCGGCGTCAGCTCGCAGCCGATCTTCAACCTGGTCATCACCGGGTCGCTCCTCACGATCGTTCCGATCGTCATCGCCTTCCTCCTCCTCCAGCGCTACTGGCAGTCCGGCCTGAGCGCGGGAAGCGTCAAGCAGTGACAGGGGTGTCACTGCGCGGCGTCCCATACCCACCCACCCACCCATATCCGACAAAGAAGCGGAAGGACACAGCATGACAAGCACCAAGAAGATCGCGCGTGTGGTCGCGATCGGAGCCACCGCGCTCCTGATCGGCGGCGGCCTCGCGGCGTGCGCCGGCGGCAACGGCGGCTCGAGCTCGGGCGGCAGCGCGTCGTCGATCGACGAGGCCCTGAAGGCCGGCGGCGAGATCACCTACTGGACGTGGACCCCTTCCGCCAAGGATCAGGTCGCCGCGTTCGAGAAGGCCTACCCGAACGTCAAGGTCAACCTCGTCAACACCGGTGGCGCGAACGACAACAACACCAAGCTGCAGAACGCGATCTCGGCCGGCTCGGGCATCCCCGACGTCGTCCAGATCGAGTACCAGTCGCTCCCGCAGTTCCAGCTGGCCGGTTCGCTCCTGGACCTCAGCGCCTACGGCTTCGGCGACCTCAAGGGCGACTACACGGCATCCACGTGGGGTGCAGTGTCGCAGAACGGTGGCATCTGGGGCCTTCCGCAGGACTCGGGCCCCATGGCCCTGTTCTACAACAAGGAGGTCTTCGACAAGTTCGGTCTGACCGTGCCGAAGACGTGGGACGAGTTCGTCGCGGCGGGTGAGAAGCTGCACGCGGCAGACCCGACGAAGTTCATCACGAACGACCAGGGCACCGACGCCGGCTTCGGCACCTCGATGATCTGGCAGGCCGGCGGCCGCCCGTTCAAGACCGATGGCGAGAACGTCACGATCGACCTGAGCGATGCGGGCGCGCAGAAGTGGACCGCTGTCTGGGACAAGCTGCTCGCCAGTGGCTCGCTCGGCAACATCCCCGGCTGGAGCGACCAGTGGTTCCAGGCTCTGGGTGACGGCACGATCGCCTCGCTGCCGATCGGCGCCTGGATGCCGGGTGTTCTCGAGGCCAACGTCCCCGGCGGCAAGGGCAAGTGGGCTGTCGCGCCCATGCCGACCTACGACGGCACCCCGGCCACGGCCGAGAACGGCGGATCGTCCGAGGTCGTCATGAAGGGCTCGAAGAACCAGGCTCTCGCGGCCGGCTTCCTCAAGTGGCTGAACAACTCGCAGGATTCGATCGACGTCTTCCTGAAGTCGGGCGGCTTCCCCGCGACGACGAAGGACCTCGAGTCGTCTGACTTCCTGAACAAGACCTCGGACTACTTCGGTGGCCAGGCCATCAACCAGGTTCTCGTCGACGCGACCAAGTCGGTGGGCACCGGATGGCAGTACCTGCCGTGGCAGTCGTACGCCAACAGCATCTACGCCGACACCGTCGGCAAGGCCTACCTGAACAAGACGTCCATCGCGGACGGACTGAAGGCCTGGCAGGACAAGAACGTGTCGTACGGCACGGACCAGGGCTTCAGCGTCAACAAGTAAGCCCTTCGCAGGATCTGCGGCGGTGGGGTGGTCCCGATCACCCCACCGCCGCGGCTGTGAGAAGACAGTGATTGAGAGGCCCGCATGGCTACCGGATCCTTCCGCATCGGCGAGAGCGACTTTCTGCTCGACGACCAGCCGTACCGGGTGCTGAGCGGCGCCCTCCACTATTTCCGTGTGCACCCCGACCAGTGGGCAGATCGCATCCGCGCCGCCCGCCTCATGGGGCTGAACACGATCGAGACCTACGTTCCCTGGAACGAGCACGAGCCCGAGCCGGGAGTCTTCCGCGCCGACGGTGCGCTCGATCTCGCCCGCTTCCTCGATCTGATCGCGGCCGAAGGAATGCACGCGATCGTTCGCCCCGGGCCCTACATCTGCGCCGAGTGGGACGGCGGGGGTCTTCCCGCCTGGCTGTTCTTCGACGGCGACATGGGCGTCCGTTCGGCCGACCCTCGTTTCCTCGCCCCCGTGACGGCTTTCCTTCGCAGAGTGCTCGAGATCGTGGTGCCGCGCCAGATCGATCGCGGCGGCCCGGTCATCCTGATGCAGGTCGAGAACGAGTACGGCGCCTACGGCGATTTCACGACGCAGGAGCGCGAGAGCTACCTGCGCGCCCTCCGCGACACGTATCTCGATGCGGGCGTGACGGTCCCGCTCACGAGCGTCGACCAGCCGACCGACGAGATGCTCTCGCGCGGCAGTCTGCCCGAGCTGCACCGCACCGGCTCCTTCGGCGGCAACGTCGCCGATCGCCTGCGCGTCCTTCGCACGCACCAGCCCACCGGCCCCCTCATGTGCTCGGAGTTCTGGTGCGGATGGTTCGACTACTGGGGATCGTTCCATCGCACGTCCTCGACGGAGGCATCCGTCGCGTCACTGGAGGCTCTGCTGCAGGCGGGCGCCTCGGTCAACATCTACATGTTCCACGGCGGCACGAACTTCGGCCTGACGAACGGTGCCAACGACAAGGGCGTCTTCGAGCCGACCATCACGAGCTACGACTACGACGCCCCGCTCGACGAGGCCGGCCGTCCCACGGAGAAGTTCTGGGCGTTCCGAGAGGTCATCGCCCGCTACGCGCCCGTTCCCGAGGCGACCGCGGCCGATCTACTGCCGCCCCTCGCGGCGGCCCCCGCGCCGGTCCCGCTCGAAGGCGTCGTCACGCTCGCCGACCTTCTGCGCGCCGAGCCCGCACAGCACCACGATCACGCGCCGACGATGGACGAGCTCGGCGTCTCGCGCGGCTTCCTGCGCTACGAGACCCGTCTGGCGCAGGGCGAGGCGCCGGTGGTGCTCGCGATCGGCGAGGTGCGCGACCGTGCCTGGGTGAGCCTGGACGGCGTGCCCGTCGGCGTCCTCTCGCGCGACCGCCGTGAACGCACGCTCGTGCTGCCGCGCGGCACCGGCGTTCTCGGCATCCTCGTCGAAGACCAGGGACGCGTGAACTACGGACCGCGGATCGGTGAGGAAAAGGGTCTGATCGGTCCGGTCACCGTGGGCGGGCTGGTTCCCGCCGCGTGGGACGTCGTCGTCGTGCCCTGGGAGCAGCTGCCGGCGCGCGCCGCCGAAGCATCCGGTGCGGATGCCGGGCCCGTCGCCGGTGCCGCGGTGCTTCGCGCTGTCGTCGACCTCGACGCGCCGCGTGACCTCGTCGTCGATCTCACGGCGCTCGGAACGGGGCTGGCGTGGATCGGAGAGTTCTGCCTGGGTCGCTTCTGGCAGACGGGTCCGCAGCACTCGCTGTTCGTCCCCGCCCCGCTGACGCGGGCGGGTCGTAACGTGTTCACGGTGCTCGACCTGGAGCCGACCGGCGCCGCCGAACTCGCGTTCAGCGATCGGCTGCTGCTCGGGCCTGTCGAATGGTGAGGCCTGTCGAATGGTGAGGCCCGTCGAATGGTGAGGAGAGAACCCATGACCGCACGTGTGCGTGCTGCCGAGATCGTCGGCGACGTCGACGACCGAGTGTTCGGCGGGTTCGTCGAGCATCTCGGACGGCACATCTACGACGGCATCCACGAGCCCGGACACCCCGCTGCCGATGCCGAGGGCTTCCGCACCGACGTGATCGCGCTCGTGCAGGAGCTCGGCGTCACGACCATCCGCTACCCGGGTGGCAACTTCGTCTCCGGCTATCGCTGGGAAGACGGCATCGGCCCGCGCGAGGATCGGCCGCGGCGCCTGGACCTCGCGTGGCGATCGACCGAGACCAACCAGGTGGGCCTGCACGAGTTCTCCTCGTGGCTGGAGAAGGTCGGCAGCGACCTCATGCTCGCCGTGAACCTCGGCACGCGCGATGTCGCCGAGGCCCTCGACCTGCTCGAGTACGCGAACGTCGCCGCCGACACCGCCTGGACTCGCGTGCGCGCCGCGAACGGACGCGAGACCCCCTTCGACGTGCGGATGTGGTGCCTGGGCAACGAGATGGACGGTCCGTGGCAGCTCGGTCACCGCAACGCCGAGGACTACGGCACGCTCGCCTCGCGTGCGGCCAAGGCGATGCGCATGCTCGATCCCACCATCGAGCTCGTCGCCTGCGGCTCGTCGGCCCGTGACATGCCCACGTTCGGGGCGTGGGAGCGCGACGTCCTGCGGCACACGTTCGACGACGTCGACTTCATCTCCTGCCACGCGTACTACCAGGAGCGCAACGGCCAGGCGCAGGAGTTCCTCGTCTCGGCCGTCGACACCGACCTGTTCGTCCGCGAGGTGGTGGCCGCCGCCGACGAGATCGCGCACGAGCGCGGATCGGACAAGCGCATCATGCTCTCGTTCGACGAGTGGAACGTCTGGTACCAGTTCGCCGACGACGGCACGAAGGCGGGAGACCTCGTTCCCGACGGTTGGCCGGTGGCGCCGCGGCTGCTGGAGGACCAGTACAACGTGATGGATGCCGTCGTCGTGGGCGATCTGCTCATCACGCTGCTCCAGCACGCCGATCGCGTGCGCTCCGCCTCGCTCGCACAGCTCGTGAACGTCATCGCACCGATCATGACCGAGCCCGGCGGTCCCGCGTGGCGCCAGACGACCTTCTACCCCTTCTCGCTCACGTCCCGCCTCGGCCGCGGCACCGCGCGGCGGGTCGAGATCGACGGCGCGCCGCGCGTGCAGAGCGCGCGCTTCGGCGACGTCTCCGCCGTCAACGCGGTCGCCACGACCGACGACGCCGGCACGAGCGTGTTCCTCGTGAACCGCTCGGTGTCGGATGCCGCGGAGCTCATGATCGATCTGCGCGAGCTCGACGCGGCATCCCTCGCCGTCGTCGAGTCGTGGATGATCACCGATGCCGATTACCGGGTCGCCAACACGCTCGCCGACCCGGACCGGGTGCGGCCGCAGTCGCTGGAGGTCATCCGCCAGGGCGACGAGCTGCGCGTGTCACTGCCGGCCGTCTCGTGGGCGGTCGTGCGACTCGGCTAGCCTCCGCTCCGCGCGTTCTCCCGCGCGAGAAACCACATCCGCCACGAGAAACCAACGCGGCGGGTGTTTCTTGCGCTGAATGTGGTTTCTCGCGGCGCGGCGCGCGCCCGCGCTGCGCCTCAGTCGGCGATGAGCTCCGCAGAGCTGAGCTCGTTCCACAGCACCGGATGCCACGCGCCGGCGAGTCGAAAGCGGAGCGTCGGCGTCGTCGCCGTGTCGGTGTCCGTCATCGACCTGTGCCGAGAGCGTCGTCGATCCCGTCGCTGCTGACGTCGATCCCATCACCGATCTTGCTGTAGAGAATGCCCAGCTGGTCGGCTGCGGCGGTGAGGTCGAGCGAGGCGCTCGACTGACTCTTCGTGAAGAGATCGATGTGACCGGGCTCGCGGCTGCCCGCATGGCGCGCGGCCAGCAGGAGTGCAGAGAGCTCATCGGAGGTGACGGGGTCTTCACCGGACGTGACGACTTCCACGATCCCGCCCGAGGAGAAACCACTCTGCCCCTGCGCGACCGTTGCGCTCGCGACGCGAGAATCGGCCGCTTCCACGGCGCTGACGGCGGCCGATGCGTCAGCATCCCCACTTTTCCCGATCACGGCGAGCACGCCGTGCACAACACGACAGCCGCCGCAACAGCGGCCGCGACCGTCCATCCGCGTCTCATTCCTGCCATGAGTAGTACTCCGTTTCGGTGTAGCTGTTCGCCTCGTGCGTACTGCCCGGCGTCGTGGATCTTCGTCACGTCGGTCGGGTTGCCAGGCGCGGCCGACGTGATCGTCTGCCAGTTCGGGCGAGTGGGAGGAAGCGTGAAGAAGTCGAGCTTCGGGACGGGGTCGCCCTCGTGCTGCACGGAGATCACGCGCGCGCGGTCCGGGATCGGCATGTTGTCGATCGGTGCGCCGCAGACGACGACGGCACCGAAGTTGTCGTCGTCCGAGCGGTAGGCGGCGAGGTGGCCCGCGAGGATGCCGCCCTGACTGAACCCGACGAGCATGACGGACTCCCCTCGGCCCGCCCTTGATCCCGGCCTGGTCCGCCTCCTGGTGTCGATGCGAGCCTAGGCGCTGGTGGCGGCCATGCGACATGGGCAGGACTCCCCATGCGAGTCGCACGCCGCCGTGCGTCAGCGCGCGGCGCGGCGCGCCTCCCAGCCCGTGCGCACCATCTCGTCGACCGTGTAGCGGTTGGCCCAGTCGAGGTCGCGCGCGGCCAGCTCGCCGGTGGCGACGATGCGGTCGGGGTCGCCGGGGCGGCGGGGCCCGATCTTCGGCGTGAAGTCGATGCCGGTCACGCGGGCCATGGCATCCATGATCTCGCGCACGCTCAGTCCGTTCTGCGAGCCGAGGTTGTAGGCGGCCTCCACGGGCTCACCCGCCTCCAGGCGCTGCGCCGCCACGACATGCGCCGCGGCGATGTCGCCGACGTGCACGTAGTCGCGGACGTTGGTGCCGTCGGGAGTGTCGTAGTCGTCGCCGTTGATCTGCGGCGTCTCGCCCGCGAGCAGCTTCTCGAACACGATCGGGAAGAGGTTGTGGGGGCTGGTGTCGTAGACCGCGGGGTCGGCCGAGCCGACGACGTTGAAGTAGCGCAGCGCGGTGTGCCGCAGCGGGTTCTCGTCGGATGCCGTGGCGACCGCCTGGTCGCGCAGCAGCCATTCTCCGATGAGCTTCGACTCGCCGTACGGCGACGCGGGGCGCTTGGGAAGGTCCTCGGTCACCAGCGGCACGTCAGGGGTGCCGTAGACCGCGGCCGAGGAAGAGAAGACGATGTTGTGCACACCGGCATCCGCCATGGCCGCCAGCACCACGCGGGTGCCCTCGACGTTCTGCTCGTAGGTGTGCAGCGGGCGCTGTACGGAGACGCCCGCGTACTTGAATCCGGCGACGTGGATCACGCCCGTGACGCCGTGTTCGCGCATCGTGTCGGCCAGCAGTGCGCGATGCAGGATCGTGCCCTCCACGAACGGTACGCCCTCCGGCACGAACGACGCGTGGCCGCTCGAGAGGTCGTCCACGACGACCGGGGCGATGCCCGACGCCTGTAGAGCGCGCACCACGTGCGCACCGATGTATCCCGCTCCGCCGGTCACAAGCCACGTCATGTGTCCATCCTGCCCGATGCGAGCGGGTACCCGATGCCGCAGGCAGGTGAACGCGTAGCATCGCGCCCATGACCCGCGTCGTCCTCGCCCCCGACAGCTTCAAGGGCTCGATCCCCGCCGCCGCGGTCGCCGCCGCACTGCGCGACGGGTGGCGGTCGGTGCGACCCGCCGACGAGGTAGTGCTGCGGCCGATGGCCGACGGGGGAGAGGGCACGCTCGACGCGTTCGCCGCCGCCGTCCCGGCCGCGACGCGGATGCCGCTCACCGTCACCGGGCCGGCGGGAACGCCCGCTGAGACGGCATGGCTGCTGCTGCCGGACGGCACCGGGGTGGTCGAGCTCGCGGCGGCCAGCGGGATCGAACTGCTGGGCGGCCGGTTGCGTCCGTGGGACGCGTCGACGCGCGGGTTCGGCGAGGCGATCGCCGCTGCGCTCGACCACGGCGTGGAGCGCCTCGTCCTCGGCATCGGATCGAGCGCGTCCACGGAGCTTGGCGTCGGCATGCTCTCGGCGCTCGGCGCCGGGTTCGTCGACGGCGACGGCGCCGCGGTGCCCGACGGCGCCGGAGGGCTGGCGGCGATCGCCCGCGTCGACACCGCCGCGCTGCGACCGCCTCCTGCCGGCGGCATCGTCGTGCTCTCCGATGTGACCACTCCGCTGCTCGGCCCCGCGGGTGCGGCCGCGGTCTTCGGCCCGCAGAAGGGCATCGACGACATCGCGCGCGCCGAGGCGGGCCTCGCGCACGCCGCGTCGCTGTTCCCGCTCGATCCGATGATGGCGGGCGCGGGTGCGGCGGGGGGCACCGGCTTCGCCCTGCTGACGTGGGGAGCACGACTCGTCTCCGGCGCCGAGGAGATCGCCCGCCTCGTCGGGCTCGCGGATGCCGTCGCGACGGCCGATGTCGTCGTCACGGGTGAGGGGGCCTACGACGATCAGTCCGCGGCGGGAAAGGCGCCCTCCGTGGTCGCCGCGGCGGCCGCCGCGGCCGGGGTGCCGACGGCCCTCGTCGCCGGACGGATCGCCCCCACGGCGGATGCGACCGCGTTCTTCGCGGCGATCGCGCTCACCGACCTCGCCGGGTCGGCAGGCGCCGCGCTCGCCGATCCTGCGCGGTGGCTGCGCGCCGCCGGGGCGCAGCTCGCAGCGGGCGTCGCACGCGTGGCCTGATGAGGGGGCGCCGCCGCGCCGCGCACGTCGCGTGTTGACGTCAACATCGCGACTCCTCTAGGCTGGGACCGAGCCATGTTAACGGTAACATGACGCGCTCCCGGTTCGCGACGACGCGACACAGAGAGGAATCCCCCACGATGAAGTCCTCCGGCCTGATCGCGCTCGCCGCCGTCACCGCCCTCGGTATCACCGGACTCGTGGCGCCGCTCGCGGCTGCCGAGCCTGCGGCGGCGGCATCCGCGCCCCCCACGGTGACGATCACCCCCAACCCCGCCTACGCCTCCGAGCCCTTCGAAGGGTGGGGGACGAGCCTGGTCTGGTTCGCGAACGCCACCGGTGGCTACCCGGAGGCGGTTCGCCAGGACCTCCTCGACAAGGTGTTCGGCGAAGACGGGCTGAACCTCAACATCGCCCGCTACAACATCGGCGGCGGCAACGCGACCGACGTCCCGTCGTATCTGCGTCCGGGCGGTGCCGTGCAGGGGTGGTGGAACCCCGATCTCGGCAAGAGCGACGGCTCCGGCCCGATCACCTCCACCTACGCCGACCGTGCGCGCTACGCCGCCGCCTGGAACCCCGACGACCCGTCCGCGTTCAACTGGAACGCCGATGCGACCCAGCGCTGGTGGATCGAAGCGCTCAAGGACAAGATCACCAAGTGGGAGGCATTCAGCAACTCCCCGCCCTACTTCCTGACGCAGAGCGGGTACGTCTCGGGTGGCATCAACAACGCCAGCGCCGAGCAGCTCGCGCCCGCCGACATGGACAAGTTCGCCGGGTATCTCGTGAAGGTCGTCGAGCACCTCGAGCAGACCTACGGCATCACCTTCGACTCCCTCGACCCGTTCAACGAGCCGAACACGAACTACTGGGGCACGACCATCCCGCAGGGCGCGACCTGGCCGACCTCGGCCAGTCGCCAGGAGGGGGCGCACATCGGCCCGCAGCGCCAGGATCAGATGATCCAGGCGCTCGCGGCGCGTCTCGCGGCCCCGTCGACCACGACCAAGGTTCCGATCTCGGCCATGGACGAGACGAACCCGTCCACCTTCGTCACGGACTGGAACGGGTGGTCGCAGTCCTCGAAGGACGCCGTCGCCCAACTCAACGTGCACACGTACGGAACCTCCAACCGCACGATGGTGCGCGACATCGCCAAGACCGCTGACAAGCCGCTGTGGATGAGCGAGGTCGAAGGCGACTGGGACACCTCGAAGTCCGGCTTCAACCAGACCAACATCGACAACGGTCTGGGCATGGCGGGCCACATGATCGATGACCTCCGCGAGCTCGAACCGCGGGCCTGGGTGTTCTGGCAGCCGGTCGAAGACCTCTACAACATGCAGAAGGTGGAAAAGCTCAACTGGGGCAGCGTCCTCGTCGACTTCGACTGCAACGCCGACGGGAACTCGAAGCGGCGCCTCACGGACGGCGACGCCGACCCCTCGTGCAAGGTCGTCACCAACGCGAAGTACAACACGGTGCGCAACTTCACCCACTTCATCCGTCCGGGCGACCACATCGTCCCCACCAACGACACGCAGACCACCGCCGCCGTCTCGGCATCCGGTACCGGCGTGAACCTCGTTCACGTCAACACGGAGACCACCGCGCGCACCGTGCGTCTTGACCTGTCGAACTTCGCATCGATCGCGCCGGGTGCGACGGTGACGCCGGTCGTCACGACGCAGTCTCCGGCCGATGATGTCGAGAAGAACGCGCTCGTCACCGGTTCCGCCGTGGCCGTCGACCCGATCACGCGCACGGCGACCCTCACGGTGCCGGCCAAGTCCGTCACGACCTTCGTGGTGTCGGGCGTGTCGGGCGTTGCGGCGTCCGCGCCGCAGGTGAAGGACGGCGCGGCCTACCAGCTCTTGGGCGTGCAGAGCGGCAAGGCCCTCACCGTGCAGGGGACGGCGCTCACCATCCGCAGTGCGGCGACGACGGCGGATGCCGCGACGGCGCAGACCTGGACGGCGACCTCGCTCACCGGCGCCGGCTCCGACCGCCAGCGTGTGCTGTTGCGGGCAGCCGACGGGCGCTACCTGGCCTCATCCGGGACGAACCTGACGGTGATCAGCGCAACACCGGAGCAGGCCGCGACCAACCCGGCGGCGCAGTGGATGCCCACCACGCTCGACGGACGCGGATTCTCGCTGCTGAACGTCGCGTCCACCCGTGTGCTCGACGTCAACGGCGCCGGTACGGCCGACGGCACCAGCGTGGGGCTGTGGACCTCGAACAACGGCGCGAACCAGGCCTGGACGCTCGCCCCGACCGCGGTGCAGAGCGTGCCCGACGTGACGACCACGACCGCCGTGGGCGTCGCGCCGGTGCTTCCGACGACGGTGCCGATCCGTTACGTGGGCGGTGGCACGCGCACGGCCGCCGTGACGTGGAGCCTCGACGGCCACGACTGGGCCCCGGGCACCACCATCGTCGCCGGCAGCGGCACCGATCTGTTCGGTACGCCGTTCACCGTGCGGGCGGTGGTCGACGTCGGCGCCTTTACGGCGGCACTGCCCGTCTCGCTCACCACGTACACGGGAGCCTCCGCGGCCACGGTCGCCGCCGCGTCGCCGACGACCGTGCCTCTCGAGGTGCGCGCCGGCGGAGCGACGGCCTCGGCGCCGGTGACCTGGTCGTGGTCGGGCGTGACGGATGCCGCGTTCGCGCAGCCCGGCATCGCCTCGATCAGCGGCAGCGCGAGCGTCGCAGGCGGCGGCACGCTCCCGGCCACGCTCAGCGTCATCGTCACGGAGCCGACGGAGAACAACGTCGCACGCACGAGCACGGCGTCCGCGACCTACACCGAGAGCGGCTACCCCGCCTCGAACACGATCAACGGCATCACGACGGACAAGGGATGGTCGAACTGGCGCAGCGGCACGCTCAACGCCGCCGACACGCTGACCTACGCCCTGTCCGCTGCGGTTCCCGTCCCGCACGTGAAGGTGTACTTCAAGCGCGACGGGGGCACCTCGTGGGCCCAGACGATGCACGTCGACTACCGACTCGGCTCGGGGTCCTGGGTCACCGGAGACACGATCACCGTCGGAACCCCGGCGACCGGCGATCCCTCCGTCGACGTCCCCGTCGGCGCGGCATCGGCCGATCAGATCCGTGTCGTGATGAACGCCTACCCCAACACGCACATCATCGTGTCGGAGGTCGAGATCTACGCGCCGGCTCCCTCGGCATCGTCGGTCGCGGACCTCGCACGGCTGAGCGTCGGCTCCACATCCGTGCAGGACTTCACCGCCGACCGCACGGCCTATGCGGTGTCGGTGCCCGGATCGACGTGGCCGACGGTGGCCGCGACAGCGGTCGACGAGGATGCGACGGTCGCGATCGTCCAGCCCGCCGACGGCGGGGGCACGGCCACTGTCCGCGTCACGGCCGTCTCCGGCGCCGAGAAGGTGTACACGATCGCCGTCACGCGCGATGCCGTCGTCTCGGGCGTGACGATCACCGGCGCGCCCACGGTCGGTGCGACGTTGACGGCTGTCGCCGGCACCGTCGACCCGTCGACGGCGCAGCTCACCTACGCCTGGCGTCGGGACGGGGTGCCGATCGATGGAGCGGTGTCGACGCAGTACACCGTGACCACCGCCGATGTCGGACACGCGCTGACGGTCGCTCTCACGGCATCCGCCGACGGGTTCACGGCTGCCACCACGGTCTCCGACGCCGTCACGGGTCAGGGGGCGACGACCACGCCGACGCCGGATCCCTCGCCGTCGCCGAGTGGCTCCACCTCCCCGTCCCCGAGCGGCCCCGTTTCGCCGTCGCCGTCGGCCTCCGCCGGAACGGGAGCGCCTGGTGAGGGCGACCTCACGGCGGCGCTGCAGGGCGCGATCTCGGGGCCGGCGACCATCGCCGCCGGCTCCACCGTGTCGATCCAGGTCGGCAGCGATCGCGCCGGCAGCTCGGTGGGGGCGTGGCTGTTCTCGACGCCGCGAGCCCTCGGCACCGCGACCGTCTCGGCAGCGGGAACCATCGCGGTGACCGTTCCGCTCGACGTCCCCGCAGGCGCACACCGGCTTGCGGTCACCGACGCCTCCGGAGCGGTGATCGGGTGGTACGCGGTCACGGTGACGGCAGCGCCGACGGCGCTCGCGACGACCGGTGCCACGGCTCCGTTCGGCGTGGCTCTGGTCATCGCGATGCTCCTGGTCCTCGCCGGCGCGGCGCTGGTCATGCGTCGCCGCCCCGTGCGGGCCTGAGAGACGGAAGCGGCCCCGTCCCCCTCGTCGGGGGCCGGGGCCGCTTCCGTTCGTGCGGTCAGCGATCGGTGCGTGTCACGCGTCGCCCAGCGCGGCAGCGACGACGGCGCGGGCTTCGGCCTGCACTTCGCGCAGGTGTTCCTCGCCGCGCAGCGACTCGGCGTACAGCTTGTAGACGTCCTCCGTGCCGGAGGGGCGTGCGGCGAACCAGGCGTGCGCGGTCTGCACCTTGAGGCCACCGATCGCGGCGCCGTTGCCGGGCGCGTGCGACAGTTTCGCGGTGATCGGCTCGCCGGCGAGCTCGGTCGCGGTGACCGCCTCCGGGGCGAGCTTGGACAGGGCGGACTTCTGCGCCGGCGTCGCCGGGGCGTCCACGCGCTGATAGGCGGAGGCGCCGAACTGGGCCTCCAGCTCGGCATAGCGCTGCGACGGCGTCTTGCCGGTCACCGCGAGGATCTCCGCGGCGAGAAGGCACAGGAGGATGCCGTCCTTGTCGGTCGTCCACACCGAGCCATCGAAACGCAGGAAGGAGGCTCCCGCCGACTCCTCGCCGCCGAACGCGACCGACCCGTCGAGGAGGCCGGGAACGAACCACTTGAACCCGACCGGCACTTCGAGCAGGCGCCGGCCGAGCGCCTCAGCGACCCGGTCGATGATCATCGACGAGACGAGGGTCTTGCCGACGGCGGCGTCGGCCGCCCACTGTGGGCGGTGCGCGTACAGGTAGTCGATCGCCACCGCCAGGTAGTGGTTCGGGTTCATCAGCCCGGCATCCGGCGTCACGATGCCGTGGCGGTCGGCGTCGGCGTCGTTGCCCGTGAGGATGTCGTACTCATGGCGTCGCGCCACGAGTGCGGCCATCGCGGACGGCGACGACGGGTCCATGCGGATCTTCTCATCCCAGTCCAGTGTCATGAAGCGCCACGTCGGGTCGACCTCGGGGTTCACGACGGTGAGATCGAGCCCGTAGCGCTCGCCGATCAGCTGCCAGTACTCGACCGAGGCGCCGCCCAGGGAATCCGCGCCGATGCGCACGCCCGCCTTCGCGATGGCGGCGACGTCGATGATGCTGCCGAGGTCGGCGACATAGCCTTCACGGAAGTCGTACGAACCGAGGGTGTCGGCGTCGATGTCCTTGAAGGGCGTGCGCCGCACGCCCTCGAGGCCGGCGGCGATGAGGGCATTGGCGCGGTCGGCGATCCAGCCGGTGGCATCGGTGTCGGCCGGGCCGCCGTGGGGCGGGTTGTACTTGAAGCCCCCGTCTCGCGGCGGGTTGTGCGAGGGGGTGACCACGATGCCGTCGGCGCGAGCGGGATCGTCGGCGGCGAGGTCGCGGTTGTAGGTGAGGATGGCGTGGCTGAGGGCCGGTGTCGGCACCCACGAATCGCGGGAGTCGGTACGGACGTCCACACCGTTGGCGACCAGGACCTCCACCGCCGTCCGCTCTGCCGGAAGCGACAGGCCGTGCGTGTCGCGACCGAGGAAGAGCGGACCGCTGATGCCCTGCGCCGTGCGGTAGTCGACGATCGCCTGGGTGGTCGCGAGGATGTGGTCCTCGTTGAAGCTCGTGCTCAGCGACGAGCCGCGGTGGCCGCTCGTACCGAAGGCGACACGCTGTTCGGCGACGGTGGGATCGGGCTTGAGGTCGTAGTAGGCGGCGATGAGCTCATCGATGTCGACGAGGTCGGAGGCTTCGGCTGGCTGTCCTGCGCGGCTCATGTCCACAGTCTGTCACTGCCGCGGCGCCCCCGCTCACTCCCGGTGCAGGACCGAGGTCGCGGTGCTGTCGGACAGCTTGTTGATGAGCGTCAGCGTCTCGGGCTTGCACCCGTACTTCGCGTCGCTGATCGGCGCGACCGAGATCTGCTGGCTGATGGCCCCGGCGTCCGTGCCCTTGCCGTCGATCGTCGCGACGATCTCCAAGCCCGACGTGTCCTGGGTCTGGCTGCCGATCCCGTTGCCGGTGACCGTGTAGGTGCCCGTGATCGAGCCCTTGAAGTTGATGAGGATGGTCGTTCCCGACACGTTCGCGGTGACCTGCTCGGCCGGGGTCCACTTGTAGGTCCCGTCCTTGCGGAGGATGAGATCCGCGGTGCCCACCGGAGTGAACTTGGCACCCGATCCCGCCATGAGCGAGTTCACGTCGTTGTAGAAGGCCGTGACCTGGTCCTGGCCCATGTGCCACTCGCCGACGAGGCAGGCGAGGTCGGCCGTGGGCGACGGCGAGGGCGTCGCTGTCGGAGTGGGCGTCGGCGTCGGGGTTGCGCTCGCAGAACCGGTCGGCGTGGGCTGGGTCGCCGGCTTCTCATCGACGGGCGCGCACGCGCTCAAGCCGAGTGCGAGCATGGCGGCGGTGACGACGGCGAGGGAGGAGAATCGGCGGATCACCCCTTCAGCGTAGGCTGTCACCCGTGACTTCCGCGCCTTCGTCGACCGAGGCGTCTGCGGCATCCGTGCCCGCGCGCCGTACCTACAGCTATCTCGGACCGGCCGGAACGTTCACCGAAGCGGCGCTGGCGCAGGTGCCTGAGGCGCGCGACCAGATCTGGCGTCCGGTGCGCAATGTCGCCGAAGCGCTCGCCGACGTGGTCGAAGGCCGGTCGGATGCCGCGATGATCGCGATCGAGAACTCGGTCGACGGCGGTGTGTCCACCGCACAGGATGCGCTGGCCACGATGCCGGGGCTGAGAATCATCGGTGAGTATCTGGTCCGCGTGAACTTCGTGCTCGTCGGCCGCCCGGGAACCCGCCTCGAGGACGTCACCCTCGTGGCTGCGCACCCGGTCGCCTACGCGCAGTGCCTGCGGTGGCTGTCGGCCCATGTGCCCGACCATGCGCACCTGCCGGCGTCGAGCAACGTGGCCTCCGCGGTCGACATGTTGGAGGGCATCAGCGACGCGGATGCCGCGGTGGCGCCGCCCGCGATCCTCGAACACCACGACCTTCAGCTGCTCGCCGAGGAGATCGGCGACAACGCCAATGCCGTCACCCGTTTCGTGCTGGTGGGCCGCACCGTCGCGCCGCCCGCGCCGACCGGCGCCGACAAGACCTCGCTGATCGTCGAGCTGCCTGAGGAGTACCCGGGCGCGTTGATGGAGATGCTCGAGCAGTTCGCCACGCGCGGGATCAACCTGTCGCTGCTCGCCTCGCGACCCATCGGCGACGCCCTGGGGCGCTACCGATTCGTCATCGATGCGGACGGGCACATCCAGGACGAGCGCATGGCCGACGCGCTGCTGGGTCTGCGGCGGTTCAGCCCGAAGATGATCTACCTCGGCTCCTATCCGCGCGCCGACCGTGCGATCGTCCACTACCCCGAGCGCTACTCGGACGAGGTGTTCGTCGAGGCCCGCGACTGGCTTCGCGGTCTCATCTCCGGCGCCCCCGAGGCCTGACCTCCGGCTTCGCCGTTTCGACCGGGGGGTGTATCTCTTGCCGGTCGTTGAGCGAGCGCAGCGAGTCGAAACGCAGAGCGCAGCGAGTCGAAACGCCCCGATCCGCGGCCTCAGGCTGCGAGGAGTTCCAGCGTCTGGACGCGGCCGGTCGCGGCGTTCATCGGCTCCCCGTCGTAGGCTCCCGACACGGGCGAGACCATGACCTCGTCGACGCCGTGGCGATCGGCGAAGGCCGCAATCGCCCCGCGCGCGTCGTCCCCGGTCCCGACGAACCAGCGCCGCCGCAGCGCGTCGAGAAGAGGGCCGGCGAGACGGTCCTCCGCCTCGGACGCGGCGGCCTGCTCGACGGTTTCCAGCGCCGTGAGCGGGCGCCCACCGCGCAGACGTGCCATCATCCGCGCCTGCGGCAGCATGCGCTCCTCGGCCTCGGCGGTGGTGGGGGCGACGACCGCGTTGGCGGTGAGGAAGGTGCGGGGCGCGTCGAGGTGCGCCGAGGGCTGGAACTGGCCGCGATAGAGGTCCAGTGCCCGCTCGAGGCCCTCGCCCGAGAAGTGGTTGGCGAACACGTAGGGCAGCCCGAATGCGGCCGCGAGCTGCGCCGAGTAGTCACTCGATCCGAGAAGCCACACCTCGGGCGCGCCCGTCGCCGCGGGCGTCGCGTGGATGCCGTAGCGGTCGTCGTCGCCGGCGCGGCCCGTGAGGCGCACCGTCGCGCCGTCGGGCGACATCAGCGCGCTGATGTCGCGGACGTGCTCGGGGAAGCGGTCGACGTCGCTGGAGGTGCCGCTCATGCGCAGCAGCTGGGTGATGACCGGGTCGCTTCCCGGTGCTCGCCCGAGGCCCAGGTCGACGCGTCCGGGCGCGATGGCCTCGAGCGCGGCGAACTGCTCCGCGACGACGAGCGGCGCGTGGTTCGGCAGCATCACGCCGCCGGAGCCGACGCGGATGCGCGAGGTGCGTGCGGCGGTGGCAGCGATCAGCACCGGCGGCGTCGTCGACGCGACGGCCGGCATGTTGTGGTGCTCTGCGAACCAGTAACGGCGATAGCCCAGGTCGTCGGCGCGCTGCGCCAGCGCGAGCGAGGCGGCGACGGCCTGGCTGCTGGTCTGGCCGGAACGGACGGGAACGAGGTCGAGAACGGAGAGTACGGGAGACATCGACAGCGACAACCCCGCGCGCGCCTCTCGCATTCCGGCGCCGGATCTCAGCCGGCGTTCTTCACGACCTCGTAGGCCGCCAGGGCCGCGTCGCGCGATGCCTTCAGATCGACGATGGGGTCCCTGTCCTCGGCATCCGGCGCCCACTCGCGGACGTACCGCCCGTCGCCATCGAACTTCTTCGCCTGCAGCTCCGGGTTGAAGATGCGGAAATAGGGGGCCGCGTCGGCGCCGGAGCCGGCGACCCACTGCCAGTTGAACGGGTTGCTGGCGGCATCCGCATCGACGAGGGTGTCCCAGAACCACTCCTCGCCGCGTCGCCAGTCGATGAGGAGGTTCTTGATGAGGAAGGATGCCGTCACCATCCGCACCCGGTTGTGCATGAAGCCCGACGCCCAGAGCTCGCGCATGCCGGCATCCACCAGGGGAACCCCGGTCTCGCCGCGCTGCCACGCGCGCAGCATCGAGGGCCTCAGTCGGGGCCAGGGGAACGCGTCGTACGCGGGCTTGAGGTTCGTGGTCGCCAGATCCGGCGCGTGGAAGAGGGTGTGCCAGGCGAACTCGCGCCAGCCGACCTCGGAGAGGAAGCCGGACACGCGGGCGCCCGATTCGACGGCCGCGTGCCACACCTGGAACGGGCTCAGCTCTCCCCACCGCAGCCGTGGCGACAGCATCGAGGTCGCGCCCCCGGCGGGCTCGTCGCGGGCGCGGTCGTAGTCGGCGACATCCTCGGCGAGGAACTCCCGCAGGCGGTGGCGTGCGGCGAGTTCGCCGGGAGTCCAGCGCTCGCGCAGCCCGCCCGCCCAGTCCGGTCTCGTCGGCAGCAGCCCCCAGTCGTCGAGGTCGTCGGATGCCGGGTACGTCGACGCCCCGCGCAGCTCGCGCGGCTCCGCGAGCGGCTCGCGCGGAGCGGGAAGCTGCTGACACGCTTTCCAGAACGGCGTGAACACCCCGTAGGGCGTCCCCGCGCCGGTGCGGACGGTCCACGGTTCGAACAGCAACGATGCCGCGAACGAGCTGACCTCGAGGCCGTCGGCTCGCAGTGACGTCTTGAGGCCCGCGTCCACCTCGCGTTCGGGCGCGCTGTACCGCCGGTTCCAGAACACCGCGCCGGCGCCGACCTCGCGGGCGAGTGAAGGGATGACCTCGGATGCGGCGCCGCGGCGCAGGACGAGGCGGGTGCCCTTCTCGCGCAGGCGCTCGCCGAGCGCGGTGAGGGAATGATGCAGCCACCACCGGGCGGCGCCGCCGAGCGGACGCATACCCGGCGACTCCTCGTCGAGTACATACACCGCGATCACGGGCTCGGCGCGGTCGACGCCCGCACGCAGCGCGGGGTTGTCCGCGAGGCGGAGGTCGTCGCGGAACCAGACGAGACTCGGGGATGCCGGCATGGCTCCATCGTGCCGGGTGCGTCGGGCTGCGGCGAGCCCTTGCGTGTGCGGTGGCGATGGCGGTACGAGGCGGGAATCTTTGTGAGTACAGTTGTGCTCACAAACATGGAGAGGCGGGTCGCATGATCGTCATACTGATCGTGGCGTGCGAGGTCGGGTTCTGGGTAGCCGTGCTCGCCGGCCTCCTCGCGCGCTACCCGCTGCGGCGACCGCGGCTGGGGGCAGCGCTGCTGATCGCGGCTCCGGCGATCGACGTGATGCTGTTGATCCTCGTGGCCGTCGACTTGCTTCGCGGAGGGACCGCCTCGTGGCAGCACGGGCTGGCCGCGATCTACATCGGCTTCTCGGTCGCCTTCGGCCATCAGGTCATCTCGTGGGCCGACGTGCGCTTCGCGCACCGTTTCGCCTCCGGGCCTCCGCCCGTCAGGCTCTCGGGTACCGCGTACACGATCGCGTGTTGGAAGGACGTGCTGCGCACCATCGTCATGGTGGTGATCGCGGGCGGTGTCACGTGGGGGCTGATCGCGCTCGCCCGCGACGGCAACGGGGCTGACGAACTGCTGGTCAACGTTCGGATCCTCGGGATCATCCTCGCCGCCGACGTGATCTGGGCCGTGAGCTACACCATCTGGCCGCGACGCGCGTCGTCAGCGCCGCCCGTCGGGGCACACTAGCTCTCATGCCCCGGCTCATCGACCAAGACGCTCGCACGCAAGACATCGCCGCGGCCTCGCTGCGCGTGCTCGAGCGCGACGGCCTCGCGGGACTGTCGGTGCGCGGCGTGGCAGACGAGGCAGGCATCGCCGTCGCGTCGCTGCGGCGCACCTTTCCCACGCAGCATGCGCTGCGCGAGCACTGTCTGCTGCTCATCGATCGGCGGGTGTCCGCGCGCATCGCCGGGCTTCTCGGGCACTCCGCGGGACGTCGGCTCGCTGAGGAGATCCTGGAGCAGCTGTTGCCTCTCGATCATGACCGGCGGGTGGAGCTGCTCGCCCAGATCCAGCTCGGCGTGCTCGCTCTCACCGATGCGCGGCTGCGCGACTCGGTCCTGCGCCTCAACGGCGGGGTCGCCGCGGCGTGTCGCGCGTGCATCGAGCTTCTGCGAGAGGCGGACGACCTCGGCGTCGGGCGCGACCCGAACCTGGAGGCCCAGCGGCTGCACGCCCTGCTGGATGGCGCCGCCCTGCACGCGGTGTGGGGCGGGGAGGATGACGCGGAGGCGGCGCGCCGCCTGGTCGTCGCGCACCTCGACGACATTGCCCGCCGTCCCCGCTAGAGCGTGGGGGAGGTGTGCCCGGTGGGTACGGCGAGCCGGAGCGCGCCGGCGTGGATGCGCACGTCGACGGCCGTGGCCTCGCCGAACTCGTCCCCGTCGAGCTGCACCGGCGTGGCGACGCCGGCGGCGATCTGGATGCCGGTACCGCGTGCGTACCGGATGGAGTTGTCCCGGGTGCGCAGCCGCAGAATGCGCCGTCCGGCGCGGAACCTGCGCAGCACGCTGTTGTCCCAGGCGACACGGCGCCACACCGCGAGCCAGCCGAAGGCCGTCTTGGGTTGGAAGATCGCGATGTCGAGCTGCCCGTCGGCGACCGACGCCTCGGGGATCAGCTCCAGACCGGCCGGCAGCGAGCCGCAGTTGGCGAAGAGCACGCTCTGCACGTGTGCGCGGTGCATCCGGTGGCCGGCGACCTGGTACATGATGCCGAAGGGTTTGGCCTTCACGAGCGAGCGGGCGGCGCCGTCGACGTAGGCGACCCACCCGACCTTCTTCTTCAGATCGCCGCTGGTGTTGGCGATCATGGCGGCATCCAGACCCATGCCGCCCATCACGACGAACGCACGCTCCTCCCGCTGTCCGTCGGGGCGCACCAGCTCCGCGAACCCCACATCGATCGCGTGGACATCGCCCGCGAAGGTCGCCGCGATCATGGCGTCGGGATCGGAAAGGGGAAGCTGGAGGTTGCGGGCGAGCAGATTGCCGGTGCCGCTCGGCACGATCGTCAGCGGCACCTCCACGCCCGCCATGGCCTCGCTGACCGCGCGGACCGTGCCGTCGCCGCCCGCGACGAGCACCGCATCGGCTCCGGCCGCAATCGCCTCGCGCGCCAGACCGTCGCCGAGTTCGTCGACGGTCGTCTCGTAGAAGAGCGGCTCGGCCCACCCTGCGTCGGCGGAGTGACGGGTCACCGCATCGCGCAGCTGATCGACCTCGACCTTGATCGGGTTGTAGACCAGAGCCGCGCGGCGAGGCGACGCCTCGTCACCGGAGGGTGCAGTGACGTCAGCGGATGCCATGCGGCTAAACATACCCGGCGGTGAACATCAGCGGCGGGGCGGGCGGATCGTGGCGCCGCGGCACTCGCTGCGACCGTGGCCATGGACGGGTAGAACGGAGGGATGGGACAAGCGCGTCAGATCCGCTCCGCCGTTCGCTGGGCGGGCTGGATCGCCCTGTTTTTCGCCCTTGCGATCCCGCTGGGCACCTCCCTCGTCGCCATGGCGGTATTCAGGAACCCGTCCTGCGCCACCGCGCGATGGAGTGTGGCGCCGTTGCTCGCGACATGCGAGCCCGTCACCGAGCAGCTCACGGCCTACGGCTGGTTCGGCACCGTGCTGATCCTCCTCCTGTTCGCAACCGCGATCGGGATCGCCGCGATGGGCACCGCTCGGATCGGCACGTTCCGCGGGATGCAACGCGCCGACGCCCTCCACTTCGGCGTGACCGTGATCGTCGTGGTCGTCATCGCCGCGATGGCACTCGTGCGTCAGTTGGATCCGACGCAACCCGTGAACGCATGGGTGTTCTTCGCCTCCGCGGGAGGCATGGCTGCCTACATCGTGTCCTCGCTGATCCTCGGACTGCGCCTCGCGGCTCGGCACCGTCTCTAGACACACGCCGTCTGCGACGGCTCCCCGAGCCGTCGTGCCCGACGACCGAGCAGGGGCGACCCCGCGAACTAGACTTGTCGGGTGATCGATCTCGCCCTTCTCCGCGACAATCCGGACCTCGTCAAGCGCTCGCAGGAGGCGCGCGGCGAGTCGGCCGACACCGTCGACGCAGCGATCGAAGCCGACCGCGCCCGGCGCGCGGCGATCACGGCCTTCGAAGAGCTGCGCGCCGCACAGAACGCGCACGGCAAGACCGTCGCCTCGGCGCCGAAGGAGGACAAGCCCGCGCTCGTCGCGCAGGCCAAGGAGCTGAGCGACCGTGTGAAGGCGGCGCAGCAGGCGGTCACCGCGGCCGAGGAGGCCGCCGACGCGGCCCTCGCCCGCATCGAGAACATCGTCATCGACGGGGTTCCCGCCGGCGGCGAGGAGAACTTCGTCACCGTCCGTACGCACGGCGAACCGGCATCCTTCGACTTCGAGCCCCTCGACCACCTCGCCCTTGGTGAAAAGCTCGGCGCGATCGACATGGAGCGCGGCACCAAGGTCTCCGGCAGCCGCTTCTACTTCCTCACCGGCATCGGCGCCCGCCTCGAGTACGCCCTCATGTCCCTCGCGCTCCAGCGCGCGGTGGATGCCGGGTTCATCCCCATGATCCCGCCGACGCTCGTGCGCCCCGAGGTCATGCGCGGCACCGGCTTCCTCGGACAGCACGCCGACGAGGTCTACAAGCTCGAGGCCGACGACCTCTACCTCGTCGGCACGAGCGAGGTCCCCCTTGCGGGTTACCACATGGGCGAGATCCTCGACCTGACCGCCGGCGCGAAGCGCTACGCCGGCTGGTCCACCTGCTACCGGCGCGAAGCCGGGTCGTACGGCAAGGACACCCGCGGCATCATCCGGGTGCACCAGTTCAACAAGCTCGAGATGTTCGTCTACACGACTCCCGACGACGCCGAGGCCGAGCACCTGCGCCTCGTCGCTCTGCAGGAGCAGATGCTGCAGGACCTCGGTCTCAGCTACCGCGTGATCGACGTGGCCGCGGGAGACCTCGGATCCAGCGCGGCGCGCAAGTACGACGTCGAGGCCTGGGTTCCGACGCAGGGCTCGTACCGGGAGCTCACCTCCACCAGCAACTGCACGACCTACCAGGCGCGCCGCCTCGACGTGCGCTACCGGCCGAGCGCCGACGGCGTGGCGAGCAAGACCGCTCCGGTCGCGACGCTGAACGGCACCCTCGCGACCACCCGATGGATCGTGGCGCTGCTGGAGACGCACCAGCGCGCCGACGGGTCGGTGGTGATCCCCGAGGTGCTGCGACCCTACCTCGGCGGCCTCGAGGTGGCGGAGCCGATCGCATGAGCGGCCCGCGCGCCGAAGACCGTCTGCCGCCCACGGGTGCGATCGAGGTCGTCGACGCGCCGAAGGCCGCGCACCTCGTCGACGATCTGGCGACGGATGCCGAGAACCCCGCCGTCGCGACGGAGCGCCTGCTCATCGCGCTCGACGTCGACGGCACCGTGCTGCTGGAGGACGAGACCCTCAGCCCGGGTGTCGTGGACGCCGTCGCGCACGCCCATCGCGCCGGACACGAGGTGATGCTCGCCACGGGCCGCAGCTGGGAGGGCACCCGCGGCATCCAGCACGTGCTCGAGCTCGCCCCGGAGTACGCGGTCTGCTCCAACGGCGCCGTCATCATGAAGCGCGTCGGGGGCGACTTCGCGGAAGAAGGCCGCTACGAGCGCTTCCACGTCGAGACGTTCGACCCCTCGGAGGTCGTCGACCTCTTGCGCGCGCACCTGCCGCACGCGAAGTACATGGTGGAACTCGCCGACGGCGAGCGGCTCTACACCGAGCGGCTCGACGACTGGAACCTGGCGCACGCGCGCCGAGTCGACTTCGCCGAGCTCGTCGCGCAGCCCGTCTGCCGCGTCGTCGTGGTCGCACCCGATGAGACCGACGAGGACTTCCTGGCCCTCGTCGAACGCATCGGCCTCACCAAGGTCTCGTATGCCGTGGGCTGGTCGGCGTGGCTCGACATCGCGCCGCAGGGTGTCGACAAGTCGACCGCCCTGGAGCGCGTGCGCACCTGGCTCGGCGTGGAGAGCGAGCGCGTGCTGGTGATGGGCGACGGTCGCAACGACCTCGGCATGTTCCGCTGGGCCCTCGATCACGGCGGCCGTGCCATCGCGATGGGACAGGGGCCCGACGAGGTGCGCCGTGAAGCGGGAGAGGTCACGGCTTCGGTGCACGCCGGCGGCGTCGCCGACATCCTGCGCGAACTCTGACGTCTTTTCAGCCGCCGCCCAGGACGACGCGCGATGATGGGCATCGTGCGTCGACTAGACTCGTCGCCTGTCTGAGGGATGCCGCGGCATCCATCGGGAGGGTTGTCCGAGCGGCCGATGGACCCGGTCTTGAAAACCGGTGGGCAGAGATGTCCCGTGGGTTCGAATCCCACACCCTCCGCAGAAGCGGTCGTGCCCGCTGTCGAAAGGTCCCCCGTGAGTCCACGCCCCGAGCGCCCTCGTCGGCAGCCCGTCGCCCGCCACGGCATCCTGAAGTCTCCGCACCCGCTTTCGCAGGTGCTCGCGATCCTCGCGGCGATCGTCGCGGTCGCCGTGGTGAGCACGACGGCCGTGGGCGCGTTCTATGTGTGGGATGCCGCGCGTGCCGTACAGGCCGCCGGTGTCTCGATCGGCGGCGATGACGAAGCGCTTCCGCCCACGCTCGGCGAGATCGAGGGCGGCGCCAACATCCTCGTCGTCGGCACCGACTCGTGCGAGGGGCCCAACGCCGCCCTCTCCGGTGCTTGCCAGGCCGGCGACACCGACGGCGAGCGCAACGACGTCACGATGCTCGTGCACATCTCCGATCAGCCGCGTCGCGTCACGGTCGTTTCCTTCCCGCGCGACATGATCGTGCCGATCCCTTCGTGCACCGGCCCGGACGGCACGCAGTACTCCGCGATGAGCGGTCAGATGCTCAACGCGTCGTACATGTACGGCGGCCTGTCGTGCACCGTGGCGACCATCGAGAAGCTGACCGGCATCGACATCCAGTTCGCCGCCGCGACGCGATGGACGGGTGTCATCGCGATGTCCGACGCCATCGGCGGCGTCGACGTCTGTGTCGCCGACGACATCAGCGACAGCCACACCGGGCTCAACCTGACCAAGGGCGAGCACACGCTGATGGGCGTCGAAGCCCTGCAGTTCCTCCGCATCCGTCACGGCATCGGCGACGGTTCGGACCTCGGCCGCATCTCGAACCAGCAGCAGTTCCTGAGCTCTCTGGTGCGCAAGCTGCAGTCCGAGGGCGTGCTGGGCAACCCGGCGACCCTCTTCAACCTCGCCAACACCGCGATCTCGCAGGTGACCGCCGACCCGCCACAGGTCGTGCTGAGCTCCACCCTCGCGAACCCGCAGCGGATGGTGCAGATCGCGATGGCGGTGCGCAGCGTGCCGTACCAGGACATCGTCTTCGTGCAGTACCCCACGGTGTATGCGACCGGCGGTTCCCGTGTCGACCCCGTCACCTCGGCGGCCAAGGTGCTCTTCGACGCGCTCGCCAACAACCAGCCGATCCAGCTGACCGGGTCGACCAGCGACGGCTACGGCACCGAGGTCGTCGGTGAGGCGACGCCGTCGCCCGCCGACCCGGGCGCCACGCCCAGCCCGACCGCCACCGGCGACGCCGGCGCGACGGCTGCGGCACCCACGCCCACGCAGGAGGCCGTGCAGCTGCCGTCCTCGATCACCGGGCAGACCGCGGCCCAGGTGACCTGCACCGTCGCCCAGCGCTGATCGTGCCGTCGACCGGATGCGGCGGCATCCGGTTCGGCAGCACGCTCCGAAACCGTTATGCTTGCGGGGTGCGTTCGCGCGGTTTCGACCGGCAGCGCCTGGAGACGTCGCATAGTCAGGCCTAGTGCACCACCCTGCTAAGGTGGAGTCCCCTTACGGGGACCGAGGGTTCAAATCCCTCCGTCTCCGCCACTTTGCCTTTCGCTGCGGCGGTACGCTCCCCGTCAGTTGATGATCTCGCCGCGCTTCTCGGGCGGTCGGGACGTGATGCGCTCGCGCCACAGTTGCCGCTCCTCCGGTGTCAACCGCGGCCAGTCCGCGACCTCCTCGACCACACGCAATGCCTGCGCGCTGCGGTAGGAGCGGGTCGGGTTTCCGGGGAACTTCTTGTCGGTGACGTTCGGATCGTCCTCGAAGGCACCTGTCGGCTCGACGAGGTACACGCGAGGAGCGCGGCCGTCGGCGGCGAGGTCGGCGGCGAGCTCGGCCGCGAGGCCGGCGCCGGGCAGCAGCGCGGTGAAGTAGATGTGGTTCATCACGACCTCGGGTCGATAGTTCGATCGAAACCCCGGGCTCAGGACGTCGCCCGGGTGCAGGTCGGCGACCGTGCCGTGGAAGAAGGGACCTGTCTCGTCGGCTGCGCTCATGCTGTCAGCGTAGGTCGCCGGCGGTTCTCGAGTGCGCGTGCCGAGTTCTCCTGCCGAGAGAACCGGCAAGGGGATTGACGTTCATGCGGAATCCGCGTCAGTCTCGTGAGGTCGTCAGGAGACCCCCCATGCCCCAGATCACCATCCGCCCCATCCACCCGTCCGACGCGGGCGAGGTGCTGACCGTGCAGCGGGCGGCCTTCGTCGCCGAGGCGCTCATCTACGGCGACCCCGATATGGCCCCGCTCACTCAGACGCTGGAGGAAGTCGAGTTCGAACTGCGCGACAACCTCGGCTGCGTCGCGATCGCGGGGACGCGACTGGTGGGGGTCGCGCGCGCCGTCGCCGATGGGGATATGCTCCTCGTCGGCCGGATCGCGATCGCTCCCGATCAGCAGGGTGAGGGCATCGGATCGAGATTGCTGGAGGCCGTCGAACAGCGAGGCGTCGAGAGCGGATGCCGGCGGGCGGAGCTGTTCACCGGATCGCTGAGTGCGCAGAACATCGCGTTGTACGAGAGCCGCGGCTATCGGGAGAGCGCACGCATCGATCAGGGGGACGGCACCGCGCAGGTGTTCCTGCAGAAGGAGATCGCAGCGGCGGACGCCACCGGGGGCTGACGTCCTCCGCTGCGCAGGCGTACGGTCCCCGTCAGAACACGTCGCCCATGTCCCACCCGTCGTCACCGTCGTCGTCGCCACCGTCGGCGGACGGCGCGGGGGCTGCGGGGGGAGGTGTGAACATGCTGGAGATGCCCTGCGCGAGCAGCACACCGCCCGCGACGCCTGCTGCTCCGGCGGCCGCGGTGCGCAGGAAGCTGCCACCACCGCCACCACCGGCGGGTGCCGCCTGATCGGCTCCGCCGTCGCGCCGGGACCCGAACAGGCCTCCCCAGCGTGGGCGCGGGCTCTCCTCCGCGGCGGCGGGCGCGGCGGTCGCGGGCGCTGCCGGAGGCGTGGCGGCGGGCGCGCCCGCTGCGGCGAGAGCCTCCTTCTGCAGCAGCACGGTCTGCACGAGGAAGTACAGGGCGTCCGGCTGCGTGCCGATCAGCTGATCGATCAGGCGGGCCGCCTCGGCATCCTTCTGGATCGGTCCCGCACCGCGCACCGCGTCGGCGAGGTCGACGATCAGTCGCACATCCGAAGTCTGCATGGCATGTCCTTTCGTTCGGCGCGGATCGGCGTCGGGTGCCGTGGCCGCGCTCTTCCATGCTCGGTCGCCGGGGACTGCGGGCCCATCCGCCGGGCGGCCGGGAACGCTCGCCGACCGGCGGACACCCCTCGCCCGACGGCGGGGCGGGATCAGTCCGTGCGGCGCGGCAGGGTCAGGCGCACGAGGAAGCCGTCATCGAGAGGGTGGGCGTCGAGGGTTCCCCCCAGGATCTCGGCACGCTCGCGGAGGCCTCTCAGCCCCAGACCCGCGCCGGGCAGATCGAGAGCCGGCTCCGTCATCGCGCCATTGGTGATCGTGACACCGCACGCACGGTCGTCCTGCCAGAACGCGACGGCGACGGGCGAGCCGGGCGCGTGCTTGCGGACGTTGGTCAGCGCCTCCTGCACGGTGCGGTAGACGGCGCGTTGCGCCGCGGGCCCGAGATCTTCGGGTGGGGCTCCGGTGACCGCCAAGGCCATGCCGGTCGATGCGAGCAGTGCGGGAAGCTCCGCGATCGTCGGCTGCGGCGCGAGACCGGGACTGCGGGTGCCGGCGGCGCGCAGCAGCATGACCATCGAGCGCAGCTCCTCCAGAGTCGTCGAACTCAAGGACCGGATGGATGCCGCGCCCTCCCGCGCCGCGGCATCCGCCGCCGTCACCTGCAGAGCGGCCGCCTGCACCGCGATCAGACTGACCTGATGCGACACGACGTCGTGCATCTCGCGCGCCAGCTGGTTGCGCTCTTGGGCGAGGACGGACTGCGCGTACAACTCCTGTTCGTGGCGCTTGGTCGCCTCGATCTCCTCGAGGCGCGCGTGCAGCTCCTCCGTCGTCTGTAGGAGTTGGCCGAGCAGGATGGGCGCCGCCGCGGTGGCCGCTTGGTACACGAAGGTGACCGCGGTCCAACTCTGGTCGACGACGAGCTGATCGACGATCGGCCACCCGATGGCCTCGGCCGCGGCGAACGCCGCTCCCGCGAGAATCAGCAGCCCGCGGGCCCGCGTGCGCGCCGACAGGCTGAACAGCGCGATGACGGGTGCGGCGAGCACATTCGCGATGAGTGCGGCAGGCAGGGTGAGTGCGAAGGCCAGCGCCGGCCAGCGACGCCGCAGCAGCAGTGCGGCGCACCCGAGGATGCAGACCGCGAGCGTCAGGGGGTCGTCGGTGTTGGCCGAGAGGTAGGCGTCGGCGGCGGCCACGGCGACGGCGAGAAGATCGACGACGAGCGGCGGGATCCGCCGCCACCATGCTCGGATGGCGTTCACACCGTGTCGTCCCGTTCGGCGCCGTCGTGCGCGTCGAGCAGGCCCGCGCGCTGCGCTGCGAGCGCCGCCTGCACGCGACCGGCGACTCCCAGCTTCGCGAGGATCGCGCTGACGTGGTCCTTGACGGTGCCGGCGCCCAGGTAGAGCCGCCCGCCGATCTCCGCATTGGAGAGCCCCTGAGCGACGAGCGCGAGCACCTGCTGCTCGCGACCGGTGAGCGTCGCGACGCGCTCGGCCTCGGCATCCACGGCCAGGCGGCCCGGCTGCGTGTCCAGAAGCCGACGCGACGCGCGCGGGGCGAGCACGACGCCGCCCGCGGCGAGAGCCCGCACGTACTGCGCGAGCTGATCGGGCTCGGTGTCCTTCAGCAGAAACCCGGAGGCGCCGGCGTTGAGCGCAGTGAGCACGTACTCGTCCGCGTCGAACGTCGTCAGCATCGCGATCGCCGGCCGATCGGGCATCGCGGTGAGCACGTTCAACAGCGTGAGCCCGTCCACCTGGGGCATGCGGATGTCGAGGAGCAGCACGTCGGGCTTCTCCGCCTTGATCACCTCGAGTGCGTCGACACCGCTCGCGCTGGCGACCACACGGATGTCGGGTGTCGCATTCAGGATGAGTGTGAAGCCGCTGCGCACCAGCGCTTCATCGTCCACGATGACGACACGGATCATCGACGCCACCTCCCTCCCTCAGAACCTAGATCATGGTGCTCGCGGTCGCGTCCACGTCGGCCGACGTTCCGCCATCCGCCGGGAGGGAGGCCCGCCGATCGGCGGGGGCGGATGACACCTGCCGACCGATGCGTCGACGCGCGGATCGAGGTTGGCTCGATGGTGTGAAACCTGCCTTCTCCGCCGTCGTCCGTGCTGTGCTGCGCCACCCCGTGTCGCTCGCCGTCGCCGCGGGGGCCCTGGGGATGGGGGTCGCCCATGTCACCGCGGCGGGAGAGGTCGCGCTGGACGGGGCGGCCTTCAGCGTGCTGTCGTGGCTCGGCCTGGTCGTGATGCTCGCGATCGTCGAGCGCATGATGGGAAGCGTGCGGGCGGTGCTCGTGACCGCTGCGGGCACGGCGACGGCCGTCCTGCTCGCCTGGGGCGTCTTGTCCACTCTTGCCGCCCTCGGGGAGCAGCTGTCGGTAACGGCCCTGCGGTACCAACCGTGGGTGCCCTCGGTCACGACCGCGCTTCTGGTGACGGTCGCGTCGGGCTCGCTGCGTCCCGCGACGCGGCGACGCGTCCGCTGGGCTGCCGTCACGGTCATCGTCGCGATGCTCCTGGTCAACGGCCATGCCTCCGACCTGGCCCGTGCGGCGGCGGTGCTGCCCGGCCTCGCCGCAGCGGCGTGGTGGGCGCCGTCCGCCGCGGTGCGCCCGTGGCCGGCCGGAGCGCGCAGCACGTGGCGACGCCTCGTCTCATCCGCGCTCATCGTCCTGGCCAGCGCCCTCGCGCTGGCGGCGGTGACCCCCGACGCCAGCGGAATCCTGGCGTGGACGGGCGCCGCGGTCGATGCATCCCTCGCGCCCCTGGCCGCCGCGCTTCTTCTGGTCAGCGCGTTGCTGATCGATCTCGGTCGGATCGTGGGCGTCGTGCTCGCCGGGGCTGTGCTCGTCACGGTCGCCGCCGTCGTGTTCGTCGAGGTGCTGCTCACACCTCTGGTCGAGGGGGACCTCTGGTGGTCCGGGATCAGCGCCGGCGAGATGGAATGGCAGATCGTCATCGCACTCGCCGGTGTCCTTCCGGCGCTGGCCGCGCTGAGCGTGGTGATCGGCGCTCGCGCGATCGTCCGGCGCACGGCGCCGGCGGCGACGGCGGAAGACCGCGCCGCCGCCCGGGACGCCGCGCGCGCTCTCGGAACGGGCACCTTCGCCCACATGGCGACCTGGGCGGGCAACTCGGTGTGGGTCGGCCCGGACGGCGCGGTGGTCGCGTATCGCGTGCGCGGCGGCGTGGCGATCACGGTGGGTGATCCGATCTGCTCCGACCGCGCGGCCACCGTCCGCGCATTCTCCGACTTCTGCGATCAGCGGGGGTGGATGCCGGTCCTGTACAGCGTCCATGCCGAGACGGCCGCCGATCTGGCCGGCGCAGGCTGGTCCACGATGCCCGTCGGCACCGAAGCGGTGCTCGCGACCGCCGGCTTCAGCCTCTCCGGCAAGCGGCGTCAGGACCTGCGGACCGCCGTCAACCGTGCCGCACGCGAATCGGTCGAGGCAGTATGGACTCGCTACGTCGATCTCGACGCGGCCGCGCGAGAGCAGGTCGACCGCATCTGCGGGCGTTGGGCGCAGGACAAGGCGCTTCCGGAAATGGGCTTCACCCTCGGCGGCCTTGCCGAACTGAAGGACGAGGAGGTGCGCCTGATGCTCGTCGTCGGCGCCGACGGCGAGATCCACGCCGTCACGAGCTGGCTTCCCCGTCGACGGGCGGGCGTCGTCGTGGGATGGACCCTGGATGTCATGCGCCGCGCCGAAGCGGCCATGCCGGGAGCGATGGAGTTCGCGATCGTGTCGACCATCCGGCAGGCGGAGGTCGACGGCATCCCGACGATCAGCCTGTCCGGCACACCGCTCGCTCCGCACGAGGGTGCCGTACCCGGACGGCTCTCGCGTCGGGTGGTGCGTGCCCTCGAGCCGGCCTACGGGTTCGCCTCCCTGGAGAGGTTCAAGGCGAAGTTCGGCGCCGAGCACCGCCCCCTCTGGATGTGTTACCCCGAGGGCCTCCAGCTCGGGCGCGTCGGATCGGCTCTGGTCCGCGCCTATGTTCCCGGCCTGCGGCTGCGCGCCATCTTCGCGACGCTGAAGGCGATGGCGTGAGGTCACCGTGCTGACGACATTCCTGCTCGTCACCGGTGTCGCCCTGTTGATCTGGTCGCTGTGGAGCCGGACGTTTCGGCGTGCAACGGTGAACGGGCCGATCGTGATGACCGGGCTCGGTCTGATCGCCGGGGCCGTGCTGCCCACTCAGGGCATTCTCTTCATGGAGTCGAAAGCGACGCTCTTCCTCGCCGAGATCGTCCTCGCGTTCCTGCTGTTCGTCGACGCGCTGGATGTGCGCGGCTCGGTGCGTTCGCAGTTCACGGGGGTGCCGGTCCGCCTGCTCGGTATCGGCCTGCCGCTCTCGCTCGTGCTCGTCCTCGCGGTCGGGTTGATGCTCCCGCTCGGCTTGTCGGTCGCCGTCGTGCTCGCCATCGCCTGCATCGCAGTTCCCGCCGACTTCTCGCCCGAAACCTCCCTCGTCCGCGACGAGCGGATTCCCGCGCGCGTGCGGCGCTGGCTCAGCGTCGAGAGCGGCTACAACGACGGCCTCGTCTCTCCGCTCCTGCTCGCCGCGCTCGCGTTCGCGTCGGCGGGAACCACGGGCGACGCCGGGCGCGCGTTCGCCGTCGCGGCCCCCGCCGGGCTCATCGCCGTTCTCGTCGGTGCGGCGGTGGGCGCGGCCATCGGCGGCGCGACCCGCTTCGCCGATGAGCGTGGGTGGACCGAGCCGCAGAGCATGCGCATCGCCTTCGTCGCCGCACCGCTCATCGTCTTCGCGGCCGCCGTCATGCTGCACGGCAACGGCTTCGTCGCCGTGTTCGTCGCCGGTATCGCCATCCGGCTGACGCGCGGGGAGAAGGGGCTCGACCGCGCTGAGCTCACGCTGTTGGAGGATGTGTCGTGGCTGACCAATCTGCTGCTGTGGCTGGCCTTCGGCTTCGCCGCCGTCGTGCTGCTGAGCGAGACGTATGACTGGTGGCCGGCGATCGCCCTGGCGCTCGTCGCGCTCACCATCGGGCGGATCATCCCCGTCGGCATCGCCCTGCTCGGAAGCGAGGCATCTCGCCAGGAGCGGATCTTCGTCGCGGTGGTGGGGCCGCGCGGCGCGGCATCCATCGTGTTCGGGCTCATCGCCGCGAACGCCCTGCCCGGCGAGCAGGGGTTTCTCGTGCTGGCGGCGACCTGCATGGTCGTGCTGGGAAGCGTCGCGATCCACGGGATCGGCGGGCCCCTGCTCGTTCGGCGCCTGTGGGGAGCACGCGCAGCGGATGCCGCACCGCCCCCGGTAGGTGCCGCGGCGGCATCCGTCAAGCCCCCGGCGTGATCCGGTCATGTGCGCGAGGCTGGGGGCGGAGGCGCACCATGACCATCGACACCACGCCGTCCCGTCGCGCTGAGCGACCGGAGGAGGGCCATCGATCCGGTCCCGGTGCGGACGCTCCCGCCGCCGGCGCCGACGAGGCGTATCGGCTGGTCATCGACGATATCGACCGCTACCGCGTGATCGCCGACGGCCTTGTCGTCGGGTACGTCGACGTGGTCGGTGCCGTCTTCGTGGCGCTCGCGGGGGCGTCCTATGCGCAGGCGACCGAGGTGCACCAGGCTCTCGTGCTCGAGGACGCGCTCGCAGCTCTCATGAGGCGGCGGTAACGCGCGGGCGGGTGGCGTCCGTCATCGGCACGGCGACGCCGGAGACGCGGACGCGCCCCGTCGCCGGAATGTCGACGACGAGCAGGCCGGGGCGACCGACGTGCAGGCCCTGCTCGATCGCGATGCGTGCCGGCACGCGCACGGCGTCGAGCTCGCGCAGGTAGGCGCCCAGTGCGGCGGCCGCGGAGCCGGTGGCGGGGTCTTCGGTGATCCGCCCGACGGGGAACAGGTTGCGCACGGTGAAACGATCCTCCGCCACGCGGTGCGCGACGGTGATCGTCGCGGGCCAACCGCGCGCATCCATGAGGGCCCGCACGCGGTGTGGGTCGAAGGTGAACGCATCGAAGCGGGTGCGGTCGGACAGCACGATGACCGGATGCGGATTGCCCGCATCGGCGATGCGCGGTGGCAGCGTCGAGTCGAGCTCGTCGCTGCTGAGCCCGAGCAGCAGGAGGATCGCGTCCCGGTCATCGGGATCGAGGGCGCGTACGGAGGTCGGAGCGCTCGTGAAGGCCGCGCGGATGCCGCCGGCGCCGCGTTCGATCTCGATGCGGATGTCGCCGACGGGGGTGTCGAAGACGATGGCATCGGCGTCGCTGCGCTCGGCCAGGGCAACGGCCGTGGCGATCGTGGCGTGTCCGCAGAACGGCACTTCGGCGATGGGGGAGAAGTAGCGCACCGCGCGCGCCCCGTCCTCGCGCATCCCGGTCACGAAGGCGGTCTCGGCGAAGTCGACCTCGGCGGCGATCCGCTGCATGTCGGCATCGTCCAGCCCGCCGGCATCGAGCACCACGCCCGCCGGGTTGCCGCCGGCGGGGTCAGAGCTGAAGGCGGTGTAGCGGAGGATCTCGGGTGCGGCCATCCTCTCAGGCTACGGGCGCGCCAAGCCGGTCGGGGCCGGTGCCGAGGATGCCGCGGGGACGAGCAGTCGCCCGGTGACGATCGCGCCATGGAAGGTGCGTGCCGCGACCGTGAACCATGCCGCCAGCAGCAGGGCGAACAGCGCGTACGCCATGATCGCGAGCATCGTCGAGCCGGTGTGCAGCGCCAGGCCGCTCGCCGCCGTGACGCAGGTGCCGACGGGGAAGGTGAACGACCACCATGTCAGGGTGAACGGCAGGCCGGCGCGCGCGGTGCGCACCGTGATCGCCGCCGCGATCGCGAGCCACAGCAGGGCGAATCCGAAGACCGGAACGCCCAGCACGACCGCCGCGGCGGTCACGGTGGCGGCTCCGCTCGCTCCGACGGCGGCAGGCGCGTGGGTGGCCAACAGGTTCGCCGCCGTGACCGACTGACCGAGCGGCCCCAGAACGATCCACAGGGTGGGCACCATCACCGGCGCGGGGAGTTTGTGCTGGGCCAGCCGGGACCACAGCTGGGGAAGGATCGCCAGCGTCGACACGAAGGCCACGCCGACCATGAGTCCGCAGGCCACCAGCATCGTCAGGCGCGCCTGTCCCGCAGGCAGATGCTCGATCAGCAGAGCTCCGGTCGCCGCCGACACCATCGGCGGCACGACGGGCATCAACCATCCGCCGAAGGCGGCGTCGGCCGTCGCCTCGTGCCGAGTGAACTGGAGGTAGGGGATCGCCACCGCCGTCGCGAGCCCGAGGATGGTTCCGGCCGTCCAGAGCACCGCGTCGACGGCGACGGCCAGTGTCTCGCCGAGAATCGACGCGCCGACCAGGACGGCGCCTGCGCCCACGGTCAGCAGCGCCATCGCCGGGGCGCCGTAGAAGTGCGCGATCACCGGGTGCAGGTGATGGCTGCGTGCGATCTCGGGGAACCATGCCGCGTGCAGCGCCGACGCGATGAGGAGCACAATGAGCAGCGCCGCGGCGACCAGCCATGCGGCCAGGGCGAGCACCCGCAGCGCCGAGGGTGAGCCGGGAAGCGTCGCTGCCGCCGTGGCGACGATGCCGGTACCCATGACGGAGGCGAACCAGTTGGGCGTGATCGCCGACACGAGCATGCGCCCGCCGGGGACATCGCGGAACAGGCGCCGTGTGCGTGGAGTCGACATCGTCATGTCACCAGCGTCGTGGGCTCTGCGCTGCCGCGGAAGAGCCGTATCTTTGGCAGGGTACAAACTCGGCTTGTGGCTGGAGGGTTCGTGGTCGACATCGAGGCGCTGCGTCTTCTGACGGCACTCGCCGACACCGGCAGTCTGACGGCGGCGGGGCGCCGTCTGGGCGTGACCCAGCAGGCCGCGTCTGCGCGGTTGCGGGCGCTGGAGGGCGACGTCGGTGCGGTGCTGGTCGAGCGTTCTGCGCGCGGCTCGCGGCTCACGCGCGTGGGCGAGCTGGTCGAGGGGTGGGGTCGGGAGGTGATGGCCGCCGCCGACCGCTTCGACGAGTCGGTCGGCGCGTTGCGGGAGCGGCGCCGGGGGACGTTGCGGGTTGCCGCCAGCCTCACGGTCGCCGAGCACCTGCTGCCCGCGTGGGTGGCGGCGTGGCGGGAGCGGGACCCGGCGGCGCCGGGCGTTCGGCTGGATGCCGAGAACAGCGCTGCCGTCATCGCTCGGGTGCGCCGCGGCGGTGCGGATCTCGGCTTCATCGAGACCCCGGATCTGCCGACGGACCTGCGGAACGTCGTGATCGCGCGGGACGAGATCGTGATCGTGGTCTCGCCGTCGCACCCATGGGCACAGCGGCGCCGCCTCGATCCGGCGGAGGTCGCCGGCACCGCGTTGGTGCTGCGGGAGCGCGGCAGCGGCACGCGCCGCGCTCTGGAAGCGGCGCTGGATGCCGCGGGCACCCCCCTGACGGCGGCTCCCGCGGCGGAACTGCCCTCCTCGTCGGCCGTGCGCACGACCGCGGCCACCGGCTTCGCGCCGGCCGCGGTCAGCGCGCTCGCCGTGCGCGACGATCTCCACTCGGGGCGCCTCGTCCGCGTCGAGATGGACGGTGAGGTGATCACGCGCCCGGTCGCGGCCGTCTGGGCCGGTCGCGAGCCCGAGCCCGCGGCATCCCGCCTGCTCGCCGTCATCGCCGACACGCTCGGTATCGGCTGACCGCTGCGCTCAGCGCGGTGGTTGCAGCAGGCGCCCGAACGTGCGGAGGGTCTCGCTGAGTCCGATCGACGGCTCGAGCAGCCACTGGATCTGCAGGCCGTCGGAGGCGGCGATCAAGAGCGCCGCGAGGTCCTCGGCGGGGACGTCGTCGCGGATGTCGCCATCGGCCTGCTGCCGACGAAACGATGACGTGAGCTCGTCGCGCACGCGCTCGAAGCGGGCCGAGAAGAACTCTCGGCCGACGTCGTTGCCCGCCTCCAGCGAGGCCGCCAGCAGCGTCGTATACAGCTGGACCAGTCCCGGCACGTCGACGTTCGCGATCGCCGCAGCGATCATCGTGTCGACGCCGGGGGTGACGATCGGGTCCGCAGCGGCGTTGCGCCGGATCTCGGCATGCGCGTAGACGGCGACCAGCAGCTGCTCCCGGGAGTCGAAGTAGTGCAGCAGAGCGGCATGCGAGACGCCGATCGCCTCGGCGATGCGACGCAGCGACGTGCCGTCGGCCCCGCGCTCGCGGAACACCTCGATCGCGCGGTCCAGGATCTCCTGGCGCCGCGCCACCCCCTTCGGCTGCAGGCCGCGGCGCCCGATCACCGCCTCGTCGCCCGTGCCGTCCGTCGTGCTCACGGCATCCAACCTAGCCGATCCTCGAAGAAGAAACCTCCATGTGGAGGTTTTGTGATACCGTCGCCTCAGCGCCACGCGGACGATGCGCCGCCAACGCCGCACACACGAGACAACGAGGTTCGAAGGACGCACGTCATGACACTGCCCGTCGCTTCCGTCCAGCTCTACACGCTGGCCAAGGAGTTCACCGCCGACATGGGAGGCTCGCTCGACAAGCTCGCCGCGATCGGCCTGCGCAACGTGGAGGCGTTCGATTTCGTCTCCCGCCCCACGCAGATCCGCGCCGCGCTGGACGCCAGCGGACTCGCCTCGCCCACCGGACATGCACCGCTGCTGTCCGACACCCTCTGGACTCCGGACGGCGAGATTCCGACCCCGGCACCCGAGGTCGTGTTCGCCGCCGCGGCGGAGATCGGCATGACCACGGTCATCGACCCGTTCGTCGCTCCCGAGCGCTGGCTGACGGCCGACGGTGTCGCCGACATCGCCGACCGGCTCAACCGCGCCGCCGAGAAGGCGGCGGAGTTCGGCCTCAGCGTCGGCTACCACAACCACGCCCAGGAGTTCGTCGCCTCCTTCGACGGCGCCACCGCCTACGAGCGCTTCGTCGCGCTGACCGACGAGCGCGTCCAGCTCGAGCTCGACCTCTTCTGGGCGCTCACCGGCGGCCAGGACGTGCCCGCGCTCGTGTCCGCGCTCGGCGACCGCCTCGTCGCGGTGCACGTCAAGGACGGCGTCGTCCCGGCATCCAACCCCTGGGCTCCCGGCGCCGGTTCCTTCGGGTCGGACAGCCTCGACCAGCGCCACGCCGGCACTGCCGACGTCCCTCTCGCGGAGGCGCTGAAGGCCGGTACGGCGATCCGCTACGCCGTGATCGAGTACGACAAGGCCCCCGGAGACGTGTTCGAGGACATCGCCGCCAGCTACGCCTTCCTCCGCGACGGGGGGTACGTCCAGTGAGCGCCCTGCGCGTCGGTGTCATCGGCACCGGAGTCATCAGCCAGACCTACCTGGAGAACCTGACCTCGTTCCCCGACGTCGAGGTCGTGGCCGTGGGCGATCTCCTGCCCGAACGCGCACAGGCCAAGGCCGAGGAGCACGGCGTGCCCAGCTGGGGCACGGGGGAGGACGTGCTGTCGAATCCCGACGTCGACCTCGTCGTCAACCTCACGATCCCGGCGGTGCACGTCGAGGTGTCGAAGGCCGCCGTCGCCGCCGGCAAGCACGTGTGGACCGAGAAGCCGCTGGGCCTGGATCGTGAGAGCACGCGTGAACTGCTCGCGCAAGCCGAGGCGGCCGGTGTGCGCATCGGGTCGGCCCCCGACACGATCCTCGGCCCGGGCTTCCAGACCGCCAAGCGCGCCATCCGCGAGGGCGTCATCGGAACGCCGCTGTTCGTGCAGACGTCGTTCCAGACGCAGGGGCCCGACCTGTGGCATCCCGAGCCGGCGTTCCTGTTCGCACACGGTGCGGGGCCGCTGCTGGACATGGGGCCGTATTACTTCTCGGCGCTGGTGAGCTTGCTCGGTCCGGTCGCGGGCGTCACGGCGCGCGGATCGCGCTGGCAGACGACCCGTCAGATCCACACCGGTGCGCGGGCGGGCGAGACCTTCCCCGTCGAGGTACCCTCGACCGTCCAGGTGCTGACCTCGTTCGCCGGTGGCCAGCACGGCACCCACCTGCTCAGCTTCGACTCGGCGCTGGAGCGACACGGCGTCATCGAGATCCACGGCTCTGAGGGCACGATCGTGCTGCCCGACCCGAACGCCTTCACCGGACGCATCGCGTACGTGAAGCCGCTCGGTGTGATCCGTGACGGCATGCGGTTCGAGCAGGAGTGGGTCGAGATCCCCGCGCAGGGCACCGTCGTCGGTCGCGGCCTCGGCGTGCTCGACATGGCACGCGCCATCGCGGACGGGCGGCCGCATGTCGCCACCGGTGAGCTCGGGTATCACGTCCTCGACGTCATGCTGTCGGCGCAGGAATCCGCCGGTACCGGCGAGACGCTGACGATCGACAGCACCGTCGCCGACGTGCCCCTTCTGCCCGAGGGGTTCGATCCCTTCGAGAGCACGCTCGCCTGAGTCGCCGCTGGGCGCACGCGGAGAGGGGTGGATGCCGGGAGCACCGGCATCCACCCCTCTTCGTCGCCTGATCGACGACCGGCCTCGCGGTCAGTGACCCGCGTGCGGATCGACGGTCATCACGGTGCCGTCGGGTCGCACGAGCGCCGCATCCTGCACGGCGCCGAGCGCCGGTGTGGTCACGACCGCCACGAGACCCGCGGCCAGAAGCAGAGGAACCAAGCGGATCGCGCTGGCCGGCGCCACGGGGCGGCGACCGTCGGCGATGATCATGACGGCGGTGGTCAGCAGGAGGACGACCGCGACCGCCGCGGCGAGAATGCTCGCGCGGCCTCCGGTCAGAACGACGAGCGCGGCGACGCCGATGACAGTGACGAGCGTCGACGCCGCCGCGGTCCGGGAGAGGAGCAGGCGGCCGGTGGTCAGCGCCGCCGCGCCCCAGGCCAGCCACAGCAGTCCCGCCACGGCGAGGACGACGCCCGCCCCGCGGGCCGCGCCCGAAGACACGTCACCCGTGATGGCGGCCGCGCCCATGCCGATCGAGACCAGACCCGCCCCCCACGCGAGCGGCACGGTCCAGGCGCGCACGGCGGCTCCCGGAGCGGCCGCCGCGCGGGAGGGCGCGCTCATGCCGTGACCGACCGTGCGCCGCGCTCGGCGCCGAGAGCCACACCGAGCAGCACGATCGCGCTGGCGAGGTGCAGGAAGTGGTCGGGCACGTTCAGCGCGAGGATGTTCGCCGACGTGCCGACGAGGAAGAATCCGACCACGCCCAGCAGCAGATAGGCGGCGCCGATGGTGGCGTTGACCGTCTTGGCGGCGCGCACGCCGCTCAGGCCCGCGATCACGAGTGCCGCGCCGATGAGAAGGTGCGCGATGTTGTGCAGTGGGTTGACGGCGAAGATCCCCAGCAGCAGTCCACCATCGGTGGCGAGGAATCCGACGCCTCCGGTGACGGCGAAACCCAGGGCCCCGACGACGAGGTAGACGGCGCCGAAGACGGTGGCGACGAGACGGTTCGGTGACGAGCTCATGACTGACCTCCTGTTCGGGTCGCGACCGATGTCGTGACGGAGGTTGTTCGCTGCGCCGCCCCGAACGGATTGCGGGCGGGCCGTGCCTCAGCTCAGCCGCGCGGTCACGATCCGCGTCGCGGCGGCGGGGTCGAGGCGGTGGCCGACCGATTCGGGAGAGACGATGAGCTCGGCGTGCGGCATCGCCGCCGCCAGGCGTTCGGCGGCCGCGGTGAGGATCGGGAAGGTCTGCTGGCCGCAGAGGATCGTCACCGGCACGTCGACGGTGAGCATGGCGTCCGTCGGCGTGGACAGCTCGCGGGCCAGCGTCGCGTCGTACACGGTCGACTGGGCCAGCGGCACGATGCCGGCGAAGGCGTCGGTGGCGCGGAACTGCGCGATCATCGCGTCGGGAAGCCCGACGGCCTCGCGCTGGAAGAGGACGACGGCCTCTTCGCGGTCTCCCGCGTCGACGAACGCCTGGATGCGCGACGGCAGATCCGGCGCCGGCTCGTCGATGCCGAAGTGGAACGGGGGTTCGGACAGGAACAGCGCGCGCACCGGCACCCCCGTCTCGACAGCGAGGGATGCCGCGTACAGCGCGATCACCGCACCCGAGGAGTGCCCCAGCACCGCGACCTCTCCGCCGGCGTCGGCGATGACGGCGGCCAGATCTTCCGCCTCACGACGCGGTGAGAACGGGGTCGTGTCGCCGCTGTCGCCCCGAGCGCGCCGGTCGTAGGTGATCGCCCTCATGCCGGACTCGGCCAGCGTCGTGGCGAGCGCCGCGGCATCCTTCGCGGTCGACAGGGCGCCGTTGACGATCACGACGGCGGGCCCCGATCCGGTGTCGTGGACGGCGAGGCGGGTTCCGTCGGCGGAGATCACGTGATGCATGGCCCGATGCAAGCACTGCCCTCCGACATCGTCAAGGCGCAGGCGCGCTGACGTCGTCGTCTCGGTGTCAGAGGAGGTCGGCGCGGTGCACAAGGGCGCCGGCGCCGATGAGCGGGGCATCCCCGCCCAGTCCGGCACGCACGACCTTCAACCGCCCGGCGTACGCGTTGACGGCGCTCTCGCGAACGACTCGTTCGATGCGTTCCGGATAATCGTCCGCCACGAACGAGAACCCGCCGCCGACGACCGCCAGCTCCAGATCGAGCAGGGTCGCCGCGCTCGTGAGGCCGACACCCACCGCGTGCGCGGACCGTGCCACCGCCGCGATGGCCACGTCCTCGCCCGCGCGGTAGGAGACAGCGAGCTCTTCGCCCGTCGTGCCCACCCAGCCCTGCATCCGCGCCCACGAGACCGTGTGCGGGCCCGAGGCACGGTGTTCGAGGGTGGATGCCGCCGGATCGCCGGCGACGTCGGCGACGATCATCTGACCGAGGTGGCCGGCATTGCCGGAACCGCCGGCGAGGAGGCGCCCATCCGACACGATGCCGCCGCCGACGCCCGTCGACACGACGAACACGATCGCATTGCGCACCCCCGCCGCCGCACCGCGCCAGGCTTCGGCCAGGGCGATGCACGTGCCATCCAGGCGCAGCGTCACGGCGTCCAGCCCGCTCGCGGCTCGCACCGCCTCGACGATGCGAAACCCGTGCGCGGCGGGAAGGTTGATCGGCGCGATGGTGCCGGCGGCGACGTCGACCGGTCCGGCTGCGCCGATGCCCGCCGCGACGACCTCGTCCCATCTCTGGTGCGCGCGACATCCGTCGATCACCGCGGTGAGACCGCGCTCGAGCACCGTGACGTCCGTGGCCGCGCCCGCGCCGGTCGGGCTGCGGTGGCGCGACCCCTCGATGATCGCGCCGTTCGCGTCGACGAGGGCGCCCTCGATCTTCGTGCCGCCGAGATCGATCGCCAGTGCCAGAGTCAAACCGCGTCCTTGAGGGAGTGAGAGACGACGCAGTCCGGGCCGTATGCCCGGAGCCGTATAGACCTAAGCGTAGTGTCGGCACCAGCGATCGGCACCCGCCTTTGGCTTCGCCCAACGGACATCGTTGCTCACGATGGACGCCGATCAACGGAGTCGGTCATGACCACACTCGCCCCCACCTCCACCCTCGGACCGATCAGACAGACCTACGCGACGTCCGAGACGTTCCCCTCGGTCGCCTGTTCGTACACTCAGGTGTCCCAGGTAGTGAAGGAGCTCGGGCTTCTGCGGCGCGCGCCGGTCTTCTACGCGCTCGTCGGTTCGGCGCTGGCCCTCTGCCTCGCCGGGTGTGTCGCCGGCTTCGTGCTCCTCGGCCAGAGCTGGTTCCAACTGCTGATCGCAGCGGCGCTCGGGATCGTCCTCACTCAGGTCGCGTTCCTCGCCCACGAGGCGGCCCACCGCCAGATCCTCTCGACGGGACCCGCCAACGACCGCCTCGCACGCATCCTCGCCGCCGGCGTCGTCGGCATCAGCTACTCGTGGTGGGACTCCAAGCACTCGCGCCACCACGCGAACCCCAACCGGGTCGGCAAAGACCCCGACATCGAGGTCGACACGATCTCGTTCCTCGTCGAGGATGCCGTTCAGGCACGGGGAATCCGCCGCGTCATCACGCTGCACCAGGGGTGGTTCTTCTTCCCTCTGCTGACGCTGGAGGGGCTGAATCTGCACGCGCACGGCATCCGTCACCTGCTGTCCCGCCAGCCGGTGAAGAAGCGCGGGCTGGAGCTGGCGCTCATCACGACGCGCCTCGCCGTGGTCGTCGTCCCCGTCTTCCTCCTGTTGCCGCTCGGCATGGCCTTCGCGTTCCTCGGCGTGCAGCTCGCCGTGTTCGGCGTCTACATGGGTGCGTCGTTCGCGCCGAACCACAAGGGAATGCCGATCGTCGACGCGAACGCCCGGCTCGACTTCTTCACCAAGCAGGTCCGCACGTCTCGCAACATCACGGGCGGCTGGTGGGCGACCTGGATGTTCGGCGGGCTCAACCACCAGGTCGAGCACCACCTCTTCCCGAGCATGGCGCGCCCGCACCTCTCGCGCGCACGCGCCGTCGTCCGCGACTACTGCAAGAGCGCCGGCATCCCCTACACGGAGACGAGCGTCTGGCGCTCGTACGCCGTCGTCATCGACTACCTCAACCGTGTCGGCCTCGCGGCACGCGACCCGTTCGACTGCCCGATGGTCGCCGGCTACCGCCGCGCCTGACGCCCCCGGCGGTGCCGGCTGCGGTCGCGTCAGGCGTTGCGCTTCACGACGCGCATGAGCCACGCGATGATCGCGATCAGCAGGATCACCAGTCCGATCCACAGCAGGAACTTCGCCGCTTCGACGAAGACGCCGAGGAGGATCAGGACGATGCCGACGATGAGAAGGATGAGTGCGAGTGCCATGGTTCCAGTGTGCCCGTGTCGCTCGCCCGGGCGCGGGGGCTTGACATCGCCGCGGGAGGCTGTCAAGCCCCTCGTCGCGACCGGCCGCTTCGGCTGTACTGAGGATCACCATCCGACGTACTGATGATCCCCGGCGAGGTCGAAGCGTGAAAGACATCCTGATTGAGGGGCATCGCATCCTCACGACCGATGACGTCGCGGATGCGGTCCTGACGTACGCGCAGCGCCTGAATCAGGCGGGCTCCACCGACATCGTGGAGTTCCCCAGCATCGACGACGGCGCCCTCAGCGTCTGCCGGATGCTCCTCGGCAGCGGCATCCCCGTCGCCGTCTTGGATGCGACGACCTCGCTTGCCTCCGACATCCTGGGGGCCGACCGCGCGTGCGCGGAGATCTCCCGGCGCACGGCGGCGCTCGCTAGCGGCTCGAGTCGATCGGGGCGCGCGTTACTGTAGAGCAGTGGGACGGTTCAGTTACGACGGCAGCGTCAAAGCGGAGTTCGACGATCGCGTGCTCGCGCACCTGCAGGTCGTCATCAGTCAGAAACTCCGCCGCGGCGAGACATTCACCTTCACGTGGCGCAACGACACGAGCCTCGGTGACGGGCGCACGGCCATCTGGCTGCACCCGCACGCATCGATCGTCTACTCGTACCACGGCAGCCGTCAGCCCGCCCTGAACCGGGCGTGGCTGGAGGCGCTGACACACGCCGCGAACTCGACGGCGGGGTTGCAGATCGTCCCCGAGCCCGAGGGCCCCTACTCCGGTGAGGTCTTGACCGGCTGACGGCCTCGCGCGTCGCACGGGCGCGGGGACCTGTCAATCCCCTCGCCTCGCCGCCGAGCGTCCCGGAGAGTGGGGGAGAAGGCGGTGACGACGATGACGCAGACAGCGCATGTCGGCGGCCACCTCGAACTGCTCCCCATCGATGAGGACGCCTGGCGGTTGTGTGATCGCCGCGTGAGCGCACGCGACGCCGAATTCGTCGTGGCCTACATCGAGCGCACGGACGGCGGGTTCGAGACGGTCTGGATGCGAGGCGGTGCGCGGCGTGCGCGTCTGTCCTCGCTGGAGGAGTGTGTCGAGAGGGGCGAACGGATCCTCTGCGAGCAGGAACGTTCCACCGCGAGCCGACCGATCCCGATCGCCCACTTCCCGCCGGCACGCGGCTTCTGACGCGATCAGTCGTCGGCGACCGCGACCGTCTGCGGCGCGTTGTCCGCGTCGCCGTCGACCGATTCGATCTGCTCCTCGGTGAGCTGGATGCCGCCGGACGAACTGGCGGATTGCGCCAGCTCTTCGATCCACGCGCGGTTCAGCTCCGTGGGCTCCGGATCGTCGAAGACGAAGCGCAGCGGAATCGACGGATGCAGCCAGATGGTGCTGCGGCCGCGGGTCTCGCCGTCGGGGTGCTGCCACGACACGGTGAAGCTCTCGCCGCGACGGAGCTTCGTGGCGACGACCACCTTCAGGTGGGCGAGCACTCTGTCCTCGATATGGATCGGAGTCGCCGAGCCCCCGTAATAGATCGTGCCCACGATGCGATTGTAGGCCGCGGGACAGCGATCAGGGAGTGATCAGGCTCACGCCGGCCTGCAGGAGCGCGCTCGTCAGGGGAGGCGGCGGCGCCGCATCGGTGATGAGGTAGTCGACGCCCTCGAGGGGAGCGACCTGGGCGAAGAGTCGGCGGCCGAGCTTGGAGGAGTCGGCGAGCACCGCCGTGCGGTCAGCGCGGTCGATCATCTCCGCCATCATCGTCGCGTCGCCGAGGTTGCTCGTCGAGTAGCCGGACTCGTCGACGGCGCCGACGGCGACGAGCGCGAGGTCGCAGCGGATGTCGAGTTCACGGCCACCGGCCGCCATCGCGAAGGTGACGGGGCCGGTGGTGGCCTGTGTGATCGTCCGGACGGCGCCGCCGAAGACGTAGAGGTCGCGAAACGCCGACGGGGCGATCTCCGCCGGGATCCTCAGATTGTTGGTCGCGATCGTCAGGTCGCGGTGTCCTCGGAGCGCGCGGGCGACGGCGAGCGTCGTCGTGCCGGCGTTGAGCATGACGACCGCGCCGTCGTCGACCATCTCGGCGGCGAGCCGGGCGATCTTCTCCTTCTCCTCCACCTGCACGCGCAGGCGCACGTCGAGACCCCGATCGCGCAGCGCCCCGTCGGTGGCGCTCACGGCGCCGCCGTGGGTGCGGATGAGCGCGCCCTCGCGATGGAGCTGGTCGAGGTCGCGGCGCACGGTGTCGATCGACACGTCGAAGTGCTCCGACAGCTCGGCCACCGTGACCTGCCCCTGTTCGGCGACGTAGGCCGCCAGGTCGGCTTTGCGGCCGGCGGGAAGCCGGCGGCCACGGGGGGCTGCTTTGTCCATGTCTTCATCCCTAGCACAGTGGATGCTGTTTTCGCGCCCATAACCGGCATAAGAGTGCAGAAGATGGCAATTTGTGGAGCAGACCTCTTGACCGAGCGGCAAAAGACGGCATAATGGTGCTGAAAGACGCATTTATCCGCAGTGGTGCGGAGGGCGCACAAACTCAAAGAGGAGAAACGATGTCCAGAGTGGGACGGGGTCACAGCACGGCCCGCACGGTTCTCGGCGCGGTCGCGGCGGCGGCGACGCTGGTTGCGATGGCGGGCTGCTCCAGCAGCGCGTCGCCGTCCGGCAGCGGCGACGCCGGCGGAGATGTCACGATCGAGTTCGCGCAGTGGTGGGAGCCGGAGCTGCCCGACGGACAGTTCCGCGCGCTGATGGACCAGTTCGAGTCCGAGAACCCGGGCATCAAGGTCAAGCTCGTCAGCGGCCCGTACGCGTCGACGAAGGAGCAGCTGTTCGCGGGGGCCGCGTCCGGCACCATGCCCGACGTCGTCGGCCTCGACGGCGCGTGGGTCAACGACTTCGCCTCCAAGGGCGTGATCGCGAACCTCACCGACCTGATGACGCAGAACAACTACGACGAGAGTCAGCTGGCGAGCCAGATCAAGGTCGACGGCAGCACCTACATGATCCCGGTCGTCAACTTCGTCTACCCGATGTTCACGAACGACGACCTGCTCGCCAAGGCCGGCGTCACCGCACCCCCGTCCACGCGCACCGAGTTCGCCGACGCCGCGAAGAAGATCAAGGCCCTCGGCGGTGACGTCTCCGGCTGGGTCCTGCCGCTCTCGCTCGAAGCCCCCAACGGCGTGCAGAACGACGTGATGTCCTGGGTGTGGGCGTCGGGCGGATCGATGCTGAAGGACGGCAAGCCCGATCTCACCAACAAGGACGTGACCTCCGCGATGAACTACATCGACGGGCTGTGGAAGGACGGTGTCATCGCCTCCGGATCCTTCACGATGAAGGAGCAGGACAAGGTCGAGGAGTTCACCAACGGTCGCGTCGGCATGATGATCGACTCGCTGGCGCACATCAACCTGATCCGTCAGTCGAACCCCAACCTCAAGTTCTCGATCTCGGCGATCCCCGCCGCCGACGGCTACACCGGACAGCGCGGCATCCCCTACGCGTCGTGGGGCATCGGCGTCGCCGAGAACTCCGCGCACAAGGATGCCGCGTTCAAGCTGGTGTCGTTCCTGATGAGCAAGGACACCAACTCGAAGCTGTCGACGCTGGCCAAGGCGTTCCCCGGTAACACGCAGTCCACCCCGGACTTCTCGGGCAGCGACGAACTGTTCAAGAAGGCGTTCGACATCTACAAGGCGGGCTACCCCGCGAACGAGTTCACCGGGCTGCCGACCGCGGAGGACCTCATGCGCCAGCTCGGCCAGCAGCTGCAGACGGCGCTGGACGGTCAGCAGTCCATGGACGATGCGCTCAAGAACGCGCAGACATCCTGGGCCGCAGCGTTCTGAGCCGCCTCGCCCCCACCCGGGTGCCGCATCGCTGCGCGACAGCGGTGCGGCACCCACCCACCCACCCGTCCGGCGCCGGCCGGAACCCCGCAAGGAGCCGTGCGGTCTCATGACCCTGAAAACCCCCGTCTCGCTCGACACCGAGGTGCTCGTCACCGGCGTCGCGCACTCGCGTCGCCGGCGCCAGCTGCGCCGCACGACCGAGTCGTACGCCTTCCTCGCGCCGACGCTGATCCTCCTGCTCGTGCTGATGATCGTCCCGATCGTCATGGTCATCGGCTACTCGCTGCAGAGCAACGTCATCCTCAGCAAGAACGGCCAGTTCGTCGGCATCCAGAACTACTTGACGGTGCTCGGCGACGGCGCGTTCTGGAAGGCGACCTCCAACACGGTCGTCTTCACCGTGGTCAGCGTCGCCGCCCACCTCGTGCTCGGCCTCGGCTTCGCCCTCATGCTCAACAGCACGCTGATCGGGGCCGTGCCGCGCGCGATCTTCCGAGGGCTCTACGTTCTGCCGTGGCTGTTCACCGTCGCCGTCATCGCCGTCCTCTGGCGGATGCTGCTGGCTCCCAACGGAGTGATCAACTTCCTCCTGAATGCCAACGTCGAATGGCTCGCCTCCCCGCAGCTCGCTCTGGGCACCGTGACGTTCATCAACATCTGGGCCGGCTACCCGTTCTTCATGGTGAGCCTTCTGGCGGGCCTGCAGGGCATCCCCAGCGACCTCTACGAGGCCGCCACGGTCGACGGGGCCAGCAGCGTGCAGCGGTTCTGGAACGTCACCCTGCCGCAGCTTCGGCCCATCATCGTCAGCCTGCTGCTGCTCGATCTCATCTGGACTTCTCAGCAGTTCGCCCTCATCTGGATGACGACCGGCGGAGGCCCGATCGATGTGACCGAGGTGCTCAGCACCTACACCTACAAGTTGGCCTTCGCGAAGTACGACTTCTCGCTCGCGGCGACCGCCGCCGTGCTCGTCTTGCTCATGTCGATGGTCCTCGCCGTGTTCTACGTGCGGCACCAGAAGGCGAGGGATTGACATGGCCATGTCCGTACAGACACGTCGGCGCACCGCGCGCGTCGGCATCGTGATCGGCCTCGTCCTCGGGGCGGTGTTCGCCGCCGGTCCCGTGGTGTGGATGCTCTCGAACTCGTTCAAATCGAACACCGAGATCTTCGAGCTGCCGCCACGACTGATCACCGACACGTTCTCCCTGAACGCCTACGTCGCCATCTTCACGAACCCCGAGACGATGCGGTTCTTCCTCAACAGCTACATCGTCGCCGGTGCCGTGACGGTGCTGACGCTGCTGGTCGCCATCCAGGCGGCGTACGCGTTCAGCAGGTTCGATTTCCGCGGCAAGCGCGTGCTCAACGTCATCATCGTGAGCGTGCAGGCGGTGCCACCCATCACGCTGCTCATCCCCTACTTCGGCCTGATGGTCGGCCTCGGCCTGTACAACACCTATCCCGGCCTGATCCTCACGTACATGGTGTTCACGCTGCCCTACGCGATCATCATGATGACCGGCTACTTCAACACCCTGCCGCGCGAACTGGACGAAGCCGTCCGCGTCGACGGTGCCGGTTCGATGACCGCCCTGTGGCGGGTGCTCGTGCCCATCTCGGTGCCCGGCATCGTGTCGGTGGGCATCTACACGTTCATGATCGCGTGGAACGAGTACCTGTTCGCCCTGACACTGACCCGCACGATCGACATGCGCACGGTCCCCATCGGCATCCAGCTGCTGATGGGCCAGCACTCCTACGAGTGGAACCAGATCATGGCCATGAGCGTGCTCGGCTCGATCCCCGTCCTCATCCTCTTCCTCTTCTTCCAGCGCTTCTTCATCAGCGGCCTGACGGCCGGCTCGGTGAAGAGCTGATCAGACCCGTCCGCACGGACGCCTCTCACCACCCCCACCGACAGGAGAATCCACCGTGGTGCTGTACACCGGCAAGTCCATCCTCGACATCGCCAACCAGAACAACTTCGCCATCCCGGCCTTCAACATCAGCGATTGGGCGATGTTCCTCGGCGTCATGGACATCAGCGAGGAGAAGAACGCGCCCGTCATCATCGCGATCCACCCCGACGAGGTCGCGCACGTGACGACCGACCTCATCGTCGCGATCCGCGAACGCGCGCACCGCTCGTCGGTACCGGTCGCGATCCACTGGGATCACGGCGGCACGTACGAGCAGATGATCGTGGCCATCCAGGCCGGCTTCACGTCGGTCATGATCGACGCATCGCTGTTGCCGTTCGAGGAGAACGTCGCACTCACCCGCAAGGTCGTCGAGGCCGCGCACGCCGTCGGCATCCAGGTGGAGGGCGAGCTCGGCACGATCGGCGCGAACGACAGCTACGGCGAATCCGGGGCCGCGGAGATCATCTACACGAACGTCGACGACGCGGTGCGCTTCGTCGCCGAGACCGGAGTCGACAGCCTCGCCATCGCCATCGGCACCTCGCACGGGCTGTACCCGTCCGACAAGAACCCGGAGTTGCGCCACGACCTGCTCGAGCAGATCAAGGCCGCGGTGAAGATCCCTCTCGTCCTCCACGGCGGCTCGGGCAACCCCGACGCAGAGCTCGCCCGCGCCGTCTCGCTCGGCATCAACAAGATCAACATCTCCAGTGACATCAAGGTCAGTTACCACAACCGGATGCGCGAGATCCTCGGCACCGACGAGCGCCTGCGCGAGCCGAACGCCATCCAGCCCGAGCCGATCGCCGCCCTCAAGGCGACGGCCGCCCAGAAGATCGACCTGTTCGGCGCCGCCGGCAAGGCCGACCTGTACTGACGCACGTCGGCAGGAGATCATCGACACCATGAGCGCGCGACTCGTCCTCGGACTCGGCGGCACCGTCGACTACGAGATCCGGTGGGATGCCGCGGTCATCAGCGATCTGGCCCGCCACCACGGCGTGCGCCGGGCGGAGCTGGCGGCCCCGGGCCCCATCGACGACGAGCGCGCGCTCATCGTCGCGATCCTCGCCCTGCTCGAACGCGGCGTCGGAGGGGAGCGGTTCGCCGCCTCCTCCGACCTGCTCGAGACCTTCGCTGCGCGTTTCGAGACGGCGGTGACGCTCGGCGGCACGGGGGTGCGCGCGGGAATCGCGCTGGCCAATCTCGGCATCCCCAGCACGCAGCACCTCGTGAGCATCGACGACAACGTGCGACGTCTCATGCCCCCGATCGTCGACTGGGTGTGCTCGGCCTCCGCGGACACCCTCGATCCGCACCTGATCGTGCAGTACCCGGCGGGGGCGGTCGTCGCGCTCGCCGACGGCGAGGTCGCAGCGCCCGCGGCGAATCGGGTGATCGTCGCCAACGATCGACCCAACCGCGAGATGGCGATCGCTGCGCAACTGGGCGAGCGCCTGCGCGACGCCGACGCCTTCCTCGTGTCGGGATTCAACACGATGCAGGATGCCGAGCTTCTGGCCCTGCGCCTCGACGAGCTGGGGGTCGCGATGAGTCGGCTTCCGGCGGGGGCGCTGGTCTACTACGAGGATGCCGGGTTCTATCGCCGGGAATTCGCCGCGATCGTCCGCGATCGCCTCATCTCGCGCATCGATGTGTACGGCATGAACGAAGACGAGCTGCAGGAGTACGTCGGCCGGACGATCGATCTGCGCGATCCCGCGGATGTCGCCGCCGCCCTGGCCGAGGCGCACCGGCTCGTCCCGGTGCCGGCGCTCGTCGTGCATACGCGCTTCTGGTCGATCGCGGTCGGTGACGGCGCGCAGCGCCACCGTTCCGCCCTCGAAGCCGCGGTGCGGGTCTCGGCGACGCGCTACCGTCTCGGCGACGTGTTCGACGCGTCCGACCTCGACGACACCGGACGGCTGCCGCGGCATCCGGACGGCGCCCGCGTCGTCGCGGCCGTCGAGGGGTCGCGACCGGATGCCGTCGGGGTGGCCGCTGTCGTGGTCGACACCCCGACTCCGACCACCATCGGCCTCGGCGACAGCTTCGTCGGCGGATTCCTGTCGGTCACGCGCGTCGCCGACGCGGTGTCTGCGCCCTGACGGGCCTCGTCATGCCCATCCGGCTGCCCTCGAACCGTCCCGCGGATCGCTTCTACCGCGGCGGCGCGCGCCTGTGCGCGTTCCGGGGCGAAGCGCCACCGGCCGGACGCGAACCGGAGGACTGGATCGCCTCCACGACCACGGTGTCCGGTGCGGCGCTCACGGGGCTGACGGCGCTTCCCGACGGCGGCGGAGGGCGCGGCATCCTGCTGCGCGATGCCGTCGCCGCCGACCCCGTGCACTGGCTGGGCGGTGCGCACGCGCAGCGGTGGGGTGCCGATACGCGTCTGCTCGTGAAGCTCCTCGACGCCGGTCAGCGCCTGCCCGTACACGCCCATCCCGACGACGCCTTTGCGGCCGCCCATCTCGGGCGCGCGCACGGGAAGGCCGAGGCCTGGTACATCCTCTCCGGCGGAACGGTGCACCTGGGGCTGCGTGAGGACGTCGACCTCGACCGGTTGGCGCAGATGGTGGCCCGCCAGCGCACCGAGGAGCTGCTGGCGCTGCTGCACCGCGTGGAGGTGCACCCGGGCGACGTGGTGTGGGTGCCTCCCGGAGAGCTGCACGCGATCGGTGAGGGCGTGCTCCTGCTGGAGCTGCAGCAACCCGAGGACCTCTCGATCCTTCTCGAGTGGCGCGGCTTCGCACTGGACGGCGCGGCCGATGGCCACGTGGGGATCGGGTTCGACCGGGCCCTCACCGCCGTCACCCGTCGGGCGCGCAGCGCCGCCGAGATCGACGAGCTCGTCCACCCGGCGCCGGTCGGGCATGAGGGGTCGGTGTTTCCCGCGGCGGCGGATGCGTACTTCCGTCTCGAGCGTCGTGTCGTGGAGGGTACGGCCGTGATCTCCGCGGGCTTCGCCGTCATCGTGGTGACGGACGGCGACGTGGTGATCAGTGGCGCCCCCGCTCGGGTGGGGACGACCTGGCTGGTCGCTGCGGCGGAGGGCGATGTGGTCGTCAGCGGCCGCGGTGAGCTCCTGGTCGCGCGACCGCCGGCGCCGTAGCCCGTCGCGTTCGGTGCCCCGGCGGTCGGCGACCTCAGGAGATGCGGGAGTGCTCGCCGAGACGGTGCCAGGTGCGGTTGTGGTAGACCAGCGCGTCGCCGGGCTCTCCCGGGGCGACGTCGCGCTCGAGCTGCGACTGCAGTGCGTGTGCCGCGAACACGGTGGAGCCCCCGGCATCCATGCGTTCGATGACGGCGCACCGCACCCAGGCGCGCACGTCGTGGTAGACCGGCTCGCCGGTGACCAGCCGCGACCACGGCTGCGACCCGTCGAAACGATCGACGCCGCTGGTGGCGCCGAGGCGGGCGAGGTCGAGGTCATGCGCATCGAGCAGATGCACGACGACGGTCTCGGCCTTGGCGAGCACGGCGGCCGACGACGACAGGGCGGACACCGAGAAGATCAGCAGCGGCGGCTCGGCGCTGACGCTGGCGACGCTCGTCGCCGTGAGCGCGACCGGTCCGTCGCCGGCATCGGCGGTGATGACCGCCACGCCGCCCGGGTGGCCGCGGAAGAGCGCCTTGAACTCGTCGGACGACAGCGACGAGGAGAAACCCGGTGAAGTGAGATCGGTGGCGTGGTGCGCGGGGGCATCGACCGGCACGGCGATGGGTGCGGTGGGCGACGAGGTCATATCTCCACGGTAAACGCACTGAGGAAGGCGGGCTCCGTCAGGCGCAACACGGCGACATGTCCGGGGCCGCGCTCCGCTCAGGAGGACGCCGCCAGCGCCCGGTCGAGGTCGGCGATGAGGTCGCATGCCGTCTCGATGCCGATCGAGAGCCGGATGAGCCCGTCGCCGATTCCGAGCCGCTCCCGCTCCTCGGGCGGGAACGACACGTGCGTCGTCGTCGCCGGATGCAGCGCCATCGAGCGGACATCGCCGATGTTCGTCATGCGGCTGATGAGGTGCAGGCCGTCGAAGAAGCGCTCGGCGGCGGGCCGCCCGCCGCGGACGGTGAACGCGAACACCGATCCGGCGTGGCCGCCGAAGCGCTCCTGTGCGATGCGGTGGTAGGGGCTCGAGGGCAGAGCCGCGAAGTCGACGCTCTCCACGGCGGGATGCCTCGCGAGCCACGCGGCGACGATCTCGGCGTTCTCGAGGTGCTTCGCCATGCGCAGCGACAGCGTCTCGATGCCCTGCTGCAGCAGGAACGAGTTGACCGGCGACAGGGCGGCGCCGAGATCGTTGACGATGCCGAAGCGCAGGTACGCCTCCAGCGCACGGGCGCCGTGGCTGTCCACGAGCGCGGGACGGCCGGGGGCGGCAGGTGCGGTCAGCCCCGGATAGTCGCGCGACGAGCCGGCCCAGTCGAAGCGGCCGCCGTCGACGATGACGCCCGACAGGGCGGCGCCGTGACCGGTGAGGAACTTCGTCGAGGAGTGCACGACGACATCGGCGCCGTGCTCGAGCGGGCGGATGAGGTACGGGGTCGCGACGGTGTTGTCCACGATCAGGGGGATCGTGTGCCGCCGCGCGATGCGGGCGACCGCGGCGACATCGACGAGGTCGTTCTTCGGACTGGGGATCGTCTCGACGAAGATGGCCTTCGTCTGCGGCGTGATCAGACGCTCCCACTCGTCTTCGTCCGCAGGATCGCGGACGTAGTCGGTCGACACGCCCAGACGGGCGAAGGTGCGATCGAAGAGGATGCGCGTGCCGCTGTAGATGCTCGCGGTCGACACGAGACGCTCGCCGGCGCCGGCGAGCCCCAGCAGCAGCGCCGTGATCGCCGCCTGTCCGGAGCCCACGACGATCGCTCCCATCCCGCCTTCGAGCGAGGCGATGCGGCGCTCGGCGACCTCGTGCGTCGGATTGAGGTTGCGGGAGTACAGCTGACCCGTCTCCGCTCCCGTGAAGCGGTCCTCGGCCTGCGCGAACGAGTCGAAGCGGTAGGCGGCCGTGAGGTAGATGGGGGTGATGCGTGCGCCGTGGTTGCGGTCGTCGACCTCACCGGCGTGCACCTGGCGGGTGTCGAAGCCGTAGTCGTCGCTGTCGGGCTGCGTGCTCACCAGCACAGATTAGGGCGGACAGGGCGAATGTGACGGATCGGCCGTAACACTTCGCGCTCCGTTCCGCACACGCGGATTCGGAGATCGGCAACGGATTCGGATCATGTGGCGCCTCGCATCCGCATCCGTTGCCGGCATCCGCATCCGTGCGCACCCGGCGGAGGGGGGAGAGGGCGACAGGGAGAGGGAGGGGCAAGCGCGAGCGCCCTCGCCGCTAGCGTGGAGCCATGAGCGAGAAAGCACGCTGGGCGGTTCTGGGCGCCGGTGTCATCACGGGCGACTTCCTCGCGGCGCTGCCGCACGCGGAACACGGGGTTCTGCACGCGGTGGGAGCGCGCGACGGCATCCGGGCGCGTGAGTTCGCCGACCGCCACGGCGCGCCGGTGGCCGGTACCTACCACGAGGTGCTGGCGCGCGAGGACGTGGATGCCGTCTACATCGGCACCGTCCACACGACGCACGCCGAGCTCGCGCACGCCGCCCTCGATGCGGGCAAGGCGGTGCTCTGCGAAAAGCCCCTCGGGATCTCGACGGCCGAGACCGAGGCCGTGCTCGACCATGCGGCGCGGGCCGGGCTGCCGCTCGTGGAGGCGTTCAAGTACCGCTTCGGTCCGTTCGCAGAGCAGCTGCGCCGGCTCGTCTCCTCCGGTGCGATCGGCGAGCTGCGGTCGGTGGACTCCACGCTCGGGTTCGCCGCCGACGCTCATGACGGGCGTCTGTTCGACCCGGCGACCGCCGGCGGTGCGATCCTCGATGTCGGGTGCTACCCGGCATCCCTCGTCGTGGGGCTGGCCGCGTGGGCGGGCATCGCCCACCCGCCCGTGATCGTGGACGCCGACGGTGTCGTGGGCGCCGTTGACGAGCAGGCGCGGGCGACGATCGCGTTCGGCGGGTTCGAGGCGCGGATCGCGACCGCCATCACCGCCGATCTGCCCCGTCGCGCGGTGGTGCACGGAACGGAGGGCGTGCTCGAGATCGAGAACGTCTGGGGCAGCCGTGTGGTCTCGACCGCCGACGCGGTGCTGCGCCGCCCCGACGGCACGATCGAGCGCATCCATACGGACACGATCAGCCCGATGGCCGCCGAGGCCGACGCGACGATCCTGGCGCTGCGGGACGGCCGCACCGAGGCGCCCGAGATGCCGTGGGCGCAGACCCGCGCGACCGCGCGCCTGCTCGAGGAGTGGCGGGCCGCGCTCGGCTGACCCGGCTCGTGCTGTGCGCTCGCCGCTGCGGAGTTCACAGAATCGGACACCATCGACGGATGCGGATCCGCTGCCGGTTCAGCGTCGGCGGAACAGACCGCGCCGGCGTCGAGGCTCGGGCGGCGACGGCGGGGTGGATGCCGCCGCGAGGCGCTGCCGACGGCGCTCGTGCCACGCCGCGACCTCGGCGTCGGCGTCGCGGGTCGCCGTCACCACCGGCGGACCGCCCTGCAGCTGGCGGCGGGCCTCGACCACGCGCCGGTTGAAGTCGTCGACGTGGGCGCGCACGTCGGCTTCGCGCGTCAGGGCGTCGAGGGTCTGCGCGAACTCGGCATCCTCGGTGCGCAGCATCAGCGCGGCGGGTCCGAGGCCGGTGAGGCGCTCGTTCTGGATCTTGCGGCGGATCCACCAGTCGGGGTCGTGGTGGTCGCCGAGGCCTTCCAACGGTTTACCGGCGCCGGGCAGATCGTCGAAGTCTCCGCGGCGGATCGCCTGCTGGATGGCCGTCTCGACGTACATCGCGCGGTCGTGGGCGGTGGGCGTGCCGTGCGCGGGCGACGGCGCATCGGTGGCGCCCACCGCGGGGGCGCCCTCGCCGGACGCGCGCGCCTCCTGCGCGATCCGGTAGCGCGCCGCCTCCAGGCGCGGATCCTCGCTCATGCGTCCAGGTTAGGCGCCGGCACGCTCAGACGGCTCGGATCGCCGCAGAGGCCGGACCGTGCAGCTGTCCGTGCAGGCGTTCCATGCGGGCATCCAGCAGGGATGCCGAGTCGGCCGCCTCTTTGAGTTCGGCGAGCAGTCCGTCGGGAACCGCGCCGGCGTACTTGTAGTAGATCTTGTGCTCCAGGCTCGCCCAGAAATCCATCGCGATCGTGCGGAACTGCACCTCGACGGCGACGTCGACGCGCCCCGACGAGAGGAACACGGGGACCTCGACGATCACGTGCAGACTCTTGTAGCCGTTGGCCTTCGGGTGGGCGATGTAGTCCTTCACCTCGCGCACGGTGATGTCGTCCTGCTGGGTGAGCAGGTCGAACAGGCGGTAGGCGTCCTTCGTGAAGCTCGTCGTCACCCGGATGCCGGCGATGTCGGTGATGGCCGCGCGGATCGCGTCGAAGCTGGGATCGACACCCTTGCGCGTGATCTTGTCGACGAGGCTGTCGGCCGACTTCACCCGACTGGAGACGTGCTCGATCGGGTTGTAGTCGTGCATCAGCAGGAACTCGTCGCGGAGGATGCCGAGCTTGGTCTCGACCTCCCGCAGGCCGAACTGGTACTCGAGCAGGAAACGCTGGAACTCGTCGCGCATCATCCGCAGCTGCTCGGCCGAGAAGGTCGTCACTCCCTCGTCGGTCGAGATGGACAGGGGCTGCGAAATCGCTTCCATGGTCTCGACCGTAGCCAGCCCTCCTCGGCGCCGGCTGTGCGAACCGGGGGAGTCGGCCCGAGCGGCGAGGGAGAATGAGGGGATGCCGTCGTCCACCCCGTCGCCCCGCTTCGGCGCCCGCGTGCGCGCGGAGGCGGCCCACCTCGCGCGGAGCCTTGCGACGTTCGGTCCCGCGCGCGGCCGGCGCTGGCCACTCGCGTTGCAGGCGGGACTCGCCATGGCAGTGCCGATCGTTGCGCTCGCGGCATCCGGCCACGCCGACCTCGCGCTCCTGTCGGCGACCGGGGCTTTCGCCGTGATCTACGGCGGCTGGCTGCGCCCTCGCGAGCGCGCCCGCGTCGCGCCGCTGTTGGCGCTGGTGCTGTGGGTGTGCGCCGCCGGCGGCACGCTGGCGGCGCAGGGCGGCGTTGCGTTCGTGCTCGGCGGGGTGCTGGTCACCACGATCGTCGTGTCGGCGCTGGCCGGTGCCGTCTCGCTCGGGCCACCCGGACCGGTGTTCTTCGTGCTGGTCTTCGGTCTGTCTGCACAGATCACCTCGCGGCACGGCGGTGCGCGTGCCGTGGACCCGGCGGTCTACCTCGCCGTCGTCGCCGCGTCGGGCGCGTTCGCCTGCCTGCTGGTCGCGGCACCGCTGCTGTTGCCGCGGTACCGCCGCGAGCGGCCTCGACCGCGTGCGGAGCTCTTTCCGCTGCAGTGGTCGGCGCTCGCGCAGACCCTCACGCTGCGTGCGGCGATCGTGGGCGTCACGGGCGTGGCCGCGGCGGTGGTCGTCGACCCGGCACGCTCGTACTGGATCGTCTGCGCGGGTCTGGCCGTGGTCGGGCTGCCGGTGGGGCGGCGGGATGCGGCGACGCGCGGCGTCCACCGCACCGTGGGCACCGTGGTCGGCGGCGCGCTGTATCTCGGGCTGGCATTCGTGCCGCTGCCCGTCTGGGCGCTCGGGCTGCTGCTGGGCGTACTGCAGTTCGCGATCGAGATGGTCGTGGTGCGCCACTACGCGCTCGCACTGGTGTTCATCACGCCGCTCGTGCTGCTGCTGATCGGCGCGGCGACGGGCACGGGCGAGACGCTGCCGCTCGCTCTGGAGCGGATCGTCGACACGATGGTCGGGGCGGCGGTGGGGACGGTCGCGGCGCTCGCGGTGCGGCTTCGCGCAGGGGACTGACGGCTGGCGGCCGCCAGCCGCACGCCCTGTGCGGGCCGATTTTCCGCGTATGCATATACTGAGAAATTACATACTGGAAGGTCGGGGGAGCACAGATGTCGGTGCGTCACAGCCTGCTGGCGATCCTCGATCAAGCGCCGTGCTACGGGTATCAGCTGCGCGCCGAGTTCACGCGACGCACGGGGGCGAGCTCGCTGAACGTCGGCCAGATCTACAACACCCTGGAGCGCCTGGAGCGCGACGGGCTCGTCTCCAAAGACGACGTCGACGCCCAGGGCCACGTGTACTGGCGCATCACGGACGACGGATCGGCCGCCGTGCGCGAATGGTTCGACACTCCTGTCGAGCGGGGGGAAGCAACCCGCGACGAACTGGCGGTGAAGGTCGCTCTCGCAGCGACCCTGCCCGGAGTCGATGTGCTGTACCTGGTGCGCGCGCAGCGTGCGGCATCTCAGGGGCGGCTCGACGAACTGACGGCGCGCTACGCCGGCGTGGATGTCGACGATCCGGCATCCGTGGTCGGAGCGCTGCCGCTGTCGGCGTCGCTGTTCACCGCCGAGTCGGAGGTGCGCTGGCTCGCACACGTCGAAGAGCGGCTGTCCAGCCCGTCGATCGCCTCGCTTGCGCAGGGGCTTTCGTCTGAGCGGCCCAAGCGGGGACGGCCGGCGCGGAGCGCCGCCGCGACTCCGTGAGAGGCGCACCGAGACGTGACACGTGTCATGTTCCGCTCGTGACAGCGCCCTCCTGACGTTCCGGGCGTGCGCGATCAGAGTGGATGTGTGACCACCGCACGCGCCGCCACCCTCACATCCGTCGTCCTTCGCCTCGACGGCCTGGAGCGCTCCTTCGGTCTCGGCGAGCGCACCGTGCGCGCGGTCGACGGCATCGACCTCACCGTCCGCCGGGGCGAGATCGTGGCCCTGCTGGGACCCAACGGCGCCGGCAAGACCACGACCCTCGACATGCTGCTCGGGCTGGTCGAGCCCACCGCGGGCACGGTGCGGGTGCTCGGGCAGCGGGCGGCGGATGCCGCGGCATCCGGTCGCATCGCCGCCGTCCTGCAGACCGGAGGGCTGCTCGGCGACATCACGGTGCGTGAGAGCGTCGAGGTGATTGCCTCGCTGCACGGGCGTGCGGCCCTGCAACGAGTGCCGGAAGTGATGCGGCAGACGGCGTTGGAGCCGCTCGCCAGGCGTCGGGTGTCGAAGTGCTCCGGCGGTGAGCAGCAGCGGGTGCGCTTCGCGCTGGCGCTCGTGGCCGATCCCGAGATCCTCGTGCTCGATGAGCCGACCGCGGGCATGGACGTGACGGCGCGCCAGCGGTTCTGGGACGTGATGCGAGCGCAGGCGGATGCCGGGCGCACGATCGTCTTCGCCACCCACTACCTCGAAGAGGCGGAGCACTTCGCGCAACGCACCGTCGTGATGCACCGAGGGCGGATCGTCGCGGACGCTCCGACTGCGCAGCTGCGGGCGAGCCTCGGCGCCCGCACGGTGGCCGCGACCCTTCCCGCCGACGGCGCTGCGGCGCTGGTCGACGTTCTCGCTGCGACGAACGGTGTCACCGACCTGCGCGAGGACGGCGGGCGCGTTCACCTGCGCGCCGTCGACGCCGACGCCGCGGCGTTCGCTCTGCTGCGCGCCGGCGCCCGCGACCTCGAGGTCACGGCTCCCACACTCGAGACCGCCTTCACGGCACTGACGGAGGACTGACCCATGGCTCACGCGTTCACGATCTCGCCCACGATGCTGCGCGTGGAGGCGCTGCGTCAGGTGCGAAACCCGTACACGCTCGCGTTCACTCTCGCGATGCCGGTGGGGATGTACCTGCTGTTCGGTGCGGGCGCCGCCTATGGCGGGATGTCGGCCGGACACGGCAACGTCCGCTTCTACGTCATGGTGTCGATGGCGGCCTATGGTGCGGCGGTGGCGATGACCTCGGCGACGTCGACGGCGGCTGTCGAGGCGGCGCAGGGATGGGGACGCCAGCTGGCCATGACGCCGCTGCGCACCGCCGGGTACGCGGCGACGAAGCTGATCACCGCGCTGGCGGCGGCGACGCTCGCGGTGGCGCTCGTCTTCGTGGTCGGCGCCGCCACGGGAGCGGAGGCGTCGGACGGATGGCGCTGGGCCGCCTCTGCGGTTCTCGTTCTCGGCGGTGCGCTGCTGTTCGGGCTCTACGGGCTGGGGATGGGGCTCGTGTTCCGCTCGGACGGCGCGGCGACGCTCGCCTCGATCTCGCTGACCTTCTTCGGATTCTTCGGAAACGTCTTCATGCCGTTGGACGGCACGATGCTCGACATCGCCCGGTTCACACCGATGTACGGTGTGGTGGCGCTCGCGCGCTGGCCGCTCACCGACGGTGTCCTCACCACCGGTCAGACCGATCAGCCGTGGGGCATCGCCCTCAACATCGTCGTGTGGCTGGTCGTGTTCGCCGCGCTGGTCGGCGTCGGTGTGAAGCGCTCTCGCGCCCGTCGGTAGGGTCGAGAGCATGAGTCGCGAGGCAGGGCGCGTGCGGGAGCGGGGCCCCGACTCGGTCTGGGAACGCTACGGCTGGGTCATGGCCGTCGTGTGGCTCGTCTTCCTCATCTACCCGATTCTCGGCCTGCTGCGATCGGCCGCCGATGCCGGCTGGATCGTGACAGGCTGGGTCGCGCTCGTCGCCTTCGTGCTCATCTACATCGCAGCCTTCCTCAACGGCATGAGCGGCGACGGCGGGGGGCTGCTCACGCCGCCGAGGCCGATCCAGTGGGTGGCGTTCGGCGCGCTGATCGTGTGCGCCGCGCTCACCATCCCCGCGGTGTCGGGCAACGCGCTGAGTTTCGTTCCGTTCGTCATGTCGTTCGCCTCCTACGGCCTCACCCGTCCGGCCCACTGGGCGACGGTCGCGGGCGGAATCGGCGTCGCGGCGGCGACGGTGCTTCTGCTGCCGGATGGCGTCGATTACGTGGCGGTGCTCGCGATCATCGTGCTCCTGGCGACCGTCAACACCGTCACGACGGCGCTCATCGTCCGCTCCGTGCACGCGCAGCAGCTCGAAGTCGAGCTCGCGACGAGCGAGGGGCGCGAGGCCGTCGCGCGCGACGTGCATGACTTGATCGGCCATTCACTGACCGTCGTGCGCGTCAAAGCGGAGCTCGCGCGACGGCTCATCGCCACCGATCCCGAGCGCGCCGACGCCGAGCTCGCCGACATCGAGGCTCTCACCGCGGAGGCGCTGTCGGGGGTGCGGGAGACCGTCGCCGGCATCCGCAGTGCGACGCTCGCCGACGAGCTGGCGACCAGTCGCAACGTGCTGCGCGCCGCGGGCGTCGGGTTCGTCGTGCACGGGGATGCCGAGGCGCTCTCGCCCGCACAGGCCCTCACGGCGAGCTGGATCCTCCGGGAGGCGACGACGAACGTGCTTCGCCACGCCGCCGCCTCCGCCGTGTCGGTCCGTATCCGTCCCGGCGGCCTCGTCGTGGCCGACGACGGGCGCGGCATACGCGGACCCGAGGGCAACGGTGTGCGGGGGATGCGGGAGCGCGCCGCCATGTCGGGGGCGCGGCTGTCGATCACGGCCGCAGGTGCGGGCGGCACGAGCGTGGAGGTGACGTGGTGAGCGTCGAAGATCGGGCCGGGGGCATTCGGATCGTCCTCGCCGACGACCAGGCGATGCTCCGCGGGGCTCTGGCTGCGCTGCTCGATCTCGAGCCGGACATGAGGGTGGTCGGTGTCGCCGGCGACGGCGACGAGGCCCTTCGCATCGTCGAGGCCGAGCGGCCCGATGTGTGTCTCATGGACATCCAGATGCCCGGTCGGGACGGGATCGAGGCGACCCTGGCGATCCGGGCGGCCAGCCCGCACACGCGGGTGCTCATCGTCACGACGTTCGCCCGACCGGGCTATCTTCGCGCCGCCTTGGATGCCGGGGCCGCCGGATTCGTCGTGAAAGACGCATCGGTTGAGCACCTCGCCGACGCGGTGAGGCGAGTGCATGCCGGGCTGCGGGTCGTCGACCCGCAGCTCGCCGAGGCGAGCCTGTTCGACGGCGCCAACCCGCTCAGCGAACGGGAGCGGCAGATCCTCCGCCTTGCCGCCGACGGTCGCGATGCCCCCGCCATCGCCGCAGAGGTGTACTTGTCGGCCGGCACGGTTCGCAACAACCTCTCCGCCGCGATCGGCAAGCTCGGCGCGTCGAACCGGGCTCAGGCTGTGCGGATCGCGCAGGACAAGGGGTGGCTGTAGCGGCCGCGCCCTGCTTCCGTCGGCGCTCGCCCCGCGCGCGGCTCAGACCTCGTCGCGCCAGGAGTGCTGGGGGGTCCAGCCCAGCAGTCGCTGCGCCTTCGCGGTCGAGAAGAGCGAATCGTTGACGCCGAGGTCGCCGCGGACCTCGACGTCGGGGAACACATCGGCGACCAGTTCCGCGTTCGGGCGGCTCATGACCGTGTCGGTGTTCGCGATGAGGAAGTGGTCGAACCCGGCCGGCGCGACCTCCAGTGCCCGGCCGATGACGGCGGCGGCGTCTCGGGCGTCGATGTAGCTCCACAGGTTCCACTTGCGCAGGGTCGCGTCGGCGTCGAACGAGGGGAACTCGGCGTAGTCGGCCGGGACCATGACGTTGGAGAAGCGCAGCGCGGTGATCGACACCTCGGGGTGCCACCGCACGAGCTCCTTCTCCATGGTCTCCTCGAGGTGCTTCACGAGCGAGTAGACCGTCTCTGGGCGGGCGGCGTACTCCTCGTCGACCGGCAGGTACGGCGGCGGCACGTCGAACGGCAGGCCCTGCACGGTCTCGCTCGACGCGGTGACGATGCGGGTGATGCCCAGCCGGATCGCCGCCCACATCACGTTGAAGGTGACCGCGATGTTGTTGTGGAAGGTGGCGACGTCGGAGCGGATGCCGGGAGCCGGGATGGCCGCGAGGTGCACGACCGCGTCGAGCCCGTCGTGCTGGTCGTTGACAGCCTGCAGGGCGTCGACGGTCTGCCCGTAGTCGGTGAAGTCGACCTGGACGAAGCCCGCGCCGCGGGTGCCGACGACGTCCATCCCGACGACGTCGTGGCCCGCCTCTCGCAGTTCGCGGACGACGACGGTTCCCAGCTTTCCGGATGCTCCGGTCACGGCGATGCGCATGGGTCCGAGCCTAGCCGCGGTCGAACTCGGGACGAACCTCGGCGATCCCCGCGAGCTCGCTCTGCACTCGACGATGAAGCCGCCGCCCCTCGTGGAGGAACGCGTCCTCGTCGGGCATCGCCTGCTCCGGGTCGTGGGCGTTCCATCGGGCGTTCCAGGCGCGCAGGTCTGCCGCCAGTGCCGGACTCAGACCGAGGGCTGCCGGGTCGGCCGGGTAGTTGTCGGTGAAGCTCTCCCATAGGGGGCTCTCTGCCCAGCCCAGGAACATGCGCACCACGCGCAGTCCGTCGGGCAGGACGACCGGTCGTCCGGCGCGCGACTGAGCCGACAGATAGCGGTCCTGCATGACGCGGCGCGCCGCCCACCGGTGCCGATCGTTCGGCGGTTCGCGGTAGTCGTAGCCGGAGAGCCAGCTCAACCCGGCCGCTGGACCGCGGGCGCTCACGAGAGCGAGAGACCACAGTCGCGTCTCGTCCCAGCGGCCTGCCTCCCCGAGGGCGGCATCGACCGAACAATCCCAGAGATCCGTCGCCGTGACCGTCGGGGCCGGGCCCTCGAAGGTGTAGAGGCGGAACCGAGGGCGCACGTCCTGCGCTGTGATGATGTCGGCATCGACTGCCTCCGCGCGCATGGTGCCGAGCCTAACGCCGCTGCCCGAGCCTAACGCCGGGCGAACCGCCGCAGCTGTGCGGCGCCGACGAGACCCAGCAGGAGGAACAGCGATGCGAGCAGCAGTGACCAGCGGGTCGCGTCGGCGAACCCTGCCGAAAGGGCGTGCACGGCGGCATCGGTCTGTGCTCCGAGCATGCTGGCGGAGCCCTCCGCGCGCAGCTGCGAGATCAGGGTGCCCGCCGATGTCCGCGTCGCGTCGGCGAGCTGTGACGCGGCGGGGCCGGTGATCCCGGCATCCGTCAATGCCCCGGGAAGCGTCAGCGCGAGCGAGACCGACAGTGCCGCCCCGGCGAACGCGGTGCCGAGCGCCGTGCCGATCTGGCGGACGGTCGACTGCGTCGCCGAGCCCTGGCCGCTGATCTCCACCGGCACATCGCGCAGCACCGTGCCCGTGAGCTGGGCAGACGCGAGGCCGAGGCCGAGGCCGTAGAGGACGAGCGGCAGGGCGATGACCCACCCCGGCGTCGTGGCGGCGACGATCCCGGCGAGGATCACGATGCCGATGACTTCCAGGGCCAGGCCGATCAGCACGGTGCCGGGGGAGCCGAACCGCGCGGCGAGATGTCGTGCTGCCGCTCCCGACGCGAACGCCCCGAACGCCATGGCGGCCAGGACCAGACCCGTCTGCATGATCGACAGTCCGAGCGCCGCCGTGAGGTAGAGCGGGAGGACGAAGATGATCGCGAACTCGCCGACGGCGACCATGGCGGCGGTCACATTGCCCCACGAGAAGGTGCGCAGAGAGAAGAGGTGCAGATCGAGCAGGGCGTCGCGTTGCACGCGTTCGCGGTGCCGCTCCCAGAAGACGAACAGCGTCAGTGCGACGGCGGCGACGGCCAGGCAGACGGGCACGATCGAGACCGGGGCCGACGCGGGCCAGACCCAGCCGGCGATCACGAGGTCGGTCTTGGGTGTCCACCAGCCCAGATCGGGTCCTTCGATGACGGCGAAGACGAGCGAGCCGAAACCGATGGCCGACAGCAACGCGCCGTCGACGTCGGCGCCGCGGCGGAAGCCGGCACCTCGCGTTTCGGGCACGGCCCACAGTGCCAGCGCGAAGACAACCGCACCCAAGGGCAGGTTCACCAGGAACACCCACTGCCACGAGGCGTACTGGGTGAGCGCGCCTCCTACCAGCGGTCCGATCGCTGCGGCGCCCGAGATGACCGCGCCCCACACCCCGAAGGCGGCGGCGCGGTAGCGGCCCCGGAAGACGGCGTTCACCGTCGAGAGCGTCGACGGCATGATGAACGCGGCACCGACGGCCTGCACGGCGCGCGCCGAGATGAGCGCCCCGCCCGTCGTGGATGCCGCCGCCCACACACTGCCGCCGACGAAGACCAGGATGCCGAGCAGGAAGAGGAGCTTGCGGCCGAAGCGGTCCGCGAGCTTGCCGGTGGACAGCAGGAGCGCCGCGAGCAGCACCGCGTACAGGCTCGAGACCCACTGCGCGTCGGTCAGGTCGAGTGTGAGGTCGCGGATGATGTCGGGCATGGCGACACCGACGATCGTCCCATCCAGCACGATCATGCCGAGTCCGGCGGCGAGGACCGCGAGTCCCATCCATTCGCGCCGGGACGGCGCTGCGTCGACGATACCTTCAGTCATACTGAAAGTATGCACCCGAGACCCGGTTGATGTCCATGAGGCGGGGGTGGGGGCTGTTATCGATAACCCATCGAAACGGGCATCGAAACCGCGGGAGCGGGCTTGCCGCCCCTTTGTGGTACCGGTAACATCGCGAACGTTCCATCCGAACGGGATGTCGGGGGCAGTGTCGCTCACCCGAGCGCCGCCGTCTTCGCACAGACCGGACGACTCCCCGGACAGGGATCGGGAGAGCGTGCATGCCGGCACGTTCTCGCACTGCACTTCGCGTGCGCCCACCGTCCGAGGAGTCGTCGGAGTGTTCCCGACTGTGCACGGGCGGCGAAGCCGCCTCGGTCTGGAACGGCGAAAGTGTACACCCCGCGAGGCGTGCTCACACTGAACGTCGAGGCTCCTGCCGATGGGCGCACCGAGGTACCCAATCAAAGGAGTCATCGACGTGAGTCATCACAAAAAACCACCCACACCCTCTCCGCGGCCGGCGCTGCGCCGTCTCGGCGCACTCGCCGGCGTCGGCGCGCTGGTCCTGTCGGCGCTCGCGACCTCGCCGGCGACGGCGGCGACGACCGAGCTGTTGAGCAACGGCACGTTCGAAGGCGGCATCGCCGGCTGGAGCGCACCGTTCGGCGGCACGCTTGCGGCCAGCAGCGATGCCCGGACGGGCACCGGGGCCATCCAGATCTCCGGCCGGACGGGGTTCCAGTCCGGGCCGGCCGCGACCGTGACCGGGCAGCTGAAGACCGATCGGTCCTACGATCTGTCGCTGTCGATCAAATACACCGGCACGCCGGCGACGCATAACGTCAACGTGACCCTTTGCACGGCCTCGCGCAGCGCGTGCGCGCCGGTGGTCGGTGGCACTGCGACGTCGGGTGAATGGCTCACGCTCACGAAGACCTTCACCCCGGCCGTCGACACGTACGACTACCTCTTCGTCGAGACGCCGTGGGACACGACCGTCGCCTCCTTCGTCGTCGACGATGCATCACTGACGGTTCAGAGCACGACGCCGACGACCCCCACGGTGCCGGAAGTGCCGGTCGTCCCCGGCAACCTGCTGCCCGACGGTCGCTTCGTCGACGGCTTCACCGGGTGGCAGGCTCCACGCGGCGGCACGCTGGCGCTGACGACGGATGCCGCGAGCGGCCTGAACGCGCTGAAGGTCACAGGCCGCACGAACACGCAATCCGGTCCGTTCGCCAGTGTCACCGGCAAGCTCGAGGCCGGGGCGGGCTACCGCCTGAGCGCGAAACTCAAGTACACCGAGGGCCCCGACACCCAGCAGTTCAACTTCACCTTCTGCCCGGCCAACTTCAACGGCTGCGACGATCGTGGTCAGAGCTTCACCAAGGGCGAGTGGGGATCGTTCTCGAAGGACTTCGTCGCCGACCAGCGCCACCCCGGCATGGACTGGCTGTTCGTCGAGACCCCGTGGAACTCCAACGCGCTCCAGGACTTCCAAGTCGACGAGATCTCGCTCGTCAAGATCTCGGACGCTCCGGCCGGCCCCGGCTTCACCTCGCTGGAGAAGGTGCAGACCAAGCCGATCGGTGACCACAACCCGCTGGTGGGCCACAAGTTCGGCGCCGACCCGCACCACCTCATCTACAACGGTCGCCTCTACATCTACTCGACCAACGACACGCAGCAGTACGAGGCCAACTCGAAGGACGCCAATGGGCTTCCGACGGCGTCGAACGGGTACGGGGCGATCACGACGCTGAACGTCATGTCGACGACCGACATGGTCAACTGGGTCGATCACGGCTCCGTGCCGATCGCTCGCGAGGGTGGCGCGGCTCCGTGGGCGCGCAACTCGTGGGCGCCCGCGGCGATCGAGAAGGACGGCAAGGTCTACCTGTACTTCTGCGACAGCGGCACCGGCACCGCCGTGGTCGTGGGCGGTTCGCCGCTCGGACCGTGGACCGATCCGCTCGGCAAGAAGATCATCCCCGACACCGTCTCGCGCGACTACGTCAACAACGGGGGCTTCCCCGCCGGCATGTGGCTGTTCGACCCCGAGGTGTTCATCGACGACGACGGTCAGGCGTACCTGTACTTCGGCGGCAACTCGCAGATCGGCTCGGGCGCCAACGTCCAGGGACCGCAGAACCCGAAGTCGACGCGCGTCGTGAAGCTGAAGGACGACATGGTCACCCTCGACGGTGACCCCGTCGAGATCGACGGCCCCGGCATGTTCGAGGCGTCGTCCATCTTCAAGCGCGACGGCAAGTACTACTACTCGTACTCGTCGAACTTCCAGGTGAACGAGGTCCCGGGGCAGTATCCGTCGCGCGGCGGTATCGCCTACATGATGACCGATGACCCGATGAAGCTGCCGGCCTCGACGTACGCCGGTGTGGCCTTCCAGAACCCGAGCACGTTCTTCGGACCGGGCAACGGCGGCAACAACCACTCCGACATGTTCACCTACAAGGGCGAGACCTACTTCACGTACCACGCGCAGACGCGCGGGGCCGCGTGGGCGCAGGCCCTCGGCACGGCGGGACAGACGCAGGGGTACCGCTCGGTGCACATCGACAAGCTCGAGTTCAATGCGGACGGCACGATCAAGCCCATCGTCGGCACGCGCGCCGGCGTTGCGCAGGTCGAAGACTTCGACCCGTACCGTACGTTCGAGGCCGAGACACTGGCCTGGCAGCTCGGCGTGAAGACGACGGCGACGACCCAGCCCTCGGTCGAGTTCCCGGAGCACAACGGCAACGGCAACATGGCGCTGTCCAGCATCGACGACGGTGACTTCGCCGCGCTGTCGCAGGTCGCGTTCGGCGAGGGTGCGGCGACGGTGTCGGCGCGCGTGAAGCCGCTGGTCGAAGGTGCCTCGGTGCAGGTCCGCCTGGACAACGTCGACGGCCCGGTCGTCGCGACGCTCCCGGTGGAGGGCACGGCCGGCGAGTGGACCACGGTCACCGCCGATGTCACCGGCGCGACGGGCACGCACGACGTGTTCTTCGTGTTCGCCCAGCCCGAGTCCGCGGCGGTCGAGGCCACGGGTCCGCTGTTCGAGGTCGACAACTGGACGTTCAGGGCCGCGCAGGCGCCCGTCGAGAACGACCCGTCGATCGCCCTGAGCGCGACCGAGGTTCGTGCCGGCGGCGCGCTCACCGTGACGGGCAGCGACTTCACCGTGCCGCGCGTCGAGGTCGGTGTGGCCAGCACCTACCGGGCGCTCGCGGAGGCGGATGTCGTCGATGGCGCGTTCTCCGCGCCGGTCGTCATCCCGTCCGACCTCGAACCGGGCAGCCACACCATCCAGGTGCGGGTCGATGGTGAGGTCGTCGCGTCCGCGGCGATCACCGTGCTCGCCGCCGGCGACGCGGGCGGCGATCCGGGCACGGGCACAGGTGCGTCGACGCCGGCACCCGCGGCGGGCGGCTCGAACCTCGCCGCGACCGGCGGTCGGTCCGACGGCCTGGTTGCAGGTGCGTTCGCCGGGGTGCTGCTCCTGTTGGCGGGTGGGGCCGTGATCTGGCGCCGCCGCCACCTGAGCCGCGTCTCGGACTGATCCCCTGAGCGTGCGGGCGGATGCCGAGAAGTCGGCGTCCGCCCGTACGCGCTCGCGCGTAACCTCTCTCCCATGAGCATGTCTCCCCTCATCACCCCCTCCGAGCTGAAGGCCCAGCTGGGCTCTCTCACGCCGCCGGTCGTCCTCGATGTGCGTTACCGTCTCGACGCCCCCGACGGTGCGGAGGCGTACCGCGACGGCCACGTGCCCGGTGCCGTCTACGTCCGCATGGACGGCGAGCTCGCCGTGCACGGGGCTGCGAGCGAGGGGCGTCATCCCCTTCCGTCTCCGGCTGACTTCGAGCGTTCCGTGCGCAGCTGGGGGATCGATGACGGCGACACCGTCGTCGTCTACGACGATTGGAACTCGTTCGCCGCGGCCCGCGCCTGGTGGATGCTCACGGACGCCGGCGTTCCCGCCCGGGTGCTCGACGGCGGGCTGCGCGCGTGGCGCGCCGCCGGAGCGACCCTCGAGACCGGCGAGGTGACCCCCACGCCGGGCGCCGTGACGCTGCATGCGGGACAGCGCCGCAGGCTCGACATCGACGCCGCGGCATCCCTCGCACACAGCGGCGTGCTCCTGGACGCCCGCGCACCGGAGCGCTACCGCGGCGACGTCGAACCGCTCGACCCCGCCGCCGGACACATCCCGGGCGCCCGCAACGCGCCGACCACCGAGAACCTGGATGCCGAGGGCCGGCTCCTCGCCCCCGACGTGCTGCGTGCCCGCTACGCCGATCTGGAGGGACAGTCCGTCGGTGTCTACTGCGGCTCGGGCATCACCGCTGCCCACGCCGTTCTGGCGCTCGCGGTCGCGGGCCACGACGCGGCTCTGTACCCGGGCTCCTGGAGCCAGTGGTCGAATACTCCCGACCGGCCGGTCGCCACCGGCGACCGCCCCTGACACTACGATGTTGACGATGCCACAGACACCTGCCCCGACCACCGCGTCGGTTCCCGCCTCGGGGACCGACGTGACCCTCCGTCACGGAGCCTACGAAGCGCACATCGCCAGCGTCGGCGCGTCGCTGCGTGCGCTCACGTTCGACGGGCGCGACCTCGTCGTGCCCTTCGCTGCCGACGAGGTGCGCCCCGCCTTCCGCGGTGCCACTCTCGCCCCCTGGCCGAATCGCGTCGTCGACGGCGCGTATTCCTTCGGCGGGCACAGCTACGAACTCGCGCTCAGTGACATCGGCCGCCCGAATGCGCTGCACGGCCTCGCCGTCTGGCTCGACTTCGCCGTCGTCGATCACACCGCCGACGCGGTCACGCTGGCGGCGGTGATCGTGCCGCAGTCCGGCTACCCGTGGCGCGTGCGTGTGGAGACGACCTACCGGTTGGGTGCCGACGGTCTCACCCAGACCGTGGCGGCGACGAATGAGAGCGCGGATGCCGCGCCGTTCGGCACCGGTCCGCATCCGTATCTAGTGGCCGGTTCTGCGCCGCTGGACGGGTGGACGCTGACGCTGCCCGCCGACCGGGTGCTCGAGGTCACCGACCACCAGCTCGCTCCCATCGCGCTCGCCGAGGTCGCCGGCTCGGATCGTTTCGACTGGCGCGCGCCGCGGGTGCTCGGCGATGTGGAGATCGACCACGCGTTCACCGGGCTGTCCCGCGCGGACGGTGTGGCGACCGTGCGGTTGGTCGACCCGTCCGGTACCGGCGTGGAGATGGTCTGGGATCAGGCGTGCCCCTGGGTGCAGATCCACACGGCCGACCGCCCGCCGCTGGCCGACGGCAGCCCCGATCCCGGTCACCGCGCCGGCCTCGCCGTCGAGCCGATGACCTGCGCCCCGGACGCCTTCAACGCCGATCGCTACGACTACGACGCGGGCCTGATCGTCATCCCGGCCGGCGGATCGGTCTCGGCATCCTGGCGCATCGCCGCCGTCGGTATCTGACTGCGGCAGTCGCCCTCTCACGCGAAAGGGCCCCGACACGGACGTGTCGGGGCCCTTCGGCGTGAGGGGACGACTCAGTGGTCGCCGCGGATCTCTTCCTTGATCTCGTTGCGCTTGTGGACGGAGTCGCGCTCGGCTTCGGCCTTCTTGACCTCGGCGTCGGCCTTCGCCTCGTCGATCTTGTCGGAGACACGGTCGACCGTGTCCTCGAAGCCTTCCTTGATCTTCCGGCCGGCCGTCTCGGCCGCGTCCTTCGCGTCGTCGATGAAGCCCATGGCGACTCCTTTCATCAGGTCGGACTTCCACGGTACGAACCCTCTCCGCCACACGAAAGGGCTTGCCGCCGGTGCCGTGCCCGTGCTAGCCGCAGCCCGTGCGGTCGCCGCAGCCCGCGCTGGTGGGCGGGCGCGCACGACCCCTAGGATGGCGCCGTGAACAACACCGGCACTCTGGACCAGTGGCAGGCGGCTTTCGGCGGCGGCACCGGTCTCGTCCTGTTCGTCGTCTATTACGTGCTGCTCGCCGTGGCGATGTGGAAGGTGTTCAGCAAGGCCGGATACCCCGGCATCCTCGCCCTCATCCCCATCGTGAACTGGTTCATCCAGGTGAAGATCGCAGGATTCTCGGCGTGGTGGGGGTTGTTGGCGATCGTTCCGATCGTCAACGTCATCTTCTTCATCATCGTGGCGATCCGCATCGGCCGCGGGTTCGGGCACGGCGCCTTCTTCTCGATCGTGCTGCTGCTGCTGTTCGCCCCCATCGGGTTCTTCATCATCGGCTTCAGCTCCGATCGGTACACGTCGCCGGCCTGAGCGCCCGTCGCGCATTCCGTCCCGACGTCGGTCTTCCCTAGGATCGAGGGGAGGGGATGCCGTGGTCAACGAGAAGCGCGTACGCACCCGTGACGTGGTCGCGGAGGGGCTGTACATCGCGTCCGCGGCGACGCGGCTGAGCCTGAAGAACACGATCCTCGTCCACATCCTCGCCGAGGGAGAAGACTTCGACCTCGATCGGTATCTCCCCGAGGCCAAGGAAGCCCTGGAGACCCTCGCCGCGGAAGCGGAGGACGATGCGGCGCGCACCGAACGGCAGCGTCGCGCAGCCCGCGGCCGCCACACCGACTCGGACGGCACGCACGATTATCGCAGTCGCGATGTGCGCAACCTGCGCCGCCGCCAGAAGCAGTCGCTGCACGTCGCCCATGAGCTGCGGCGTCGCGCCGACGACACCGAAGAGTTGCGCAAGCTCGTCCTGGACGCGCGGGATGCCGCGTGGGCAGAGGTGGCCGGCAACATCGATCGGACGCTGCGGATCGAGGCCGCGCGCCCCGATCTCGACCCGGACTACGAGCGTATGCGCACGGCGCGGATGCAGGCACTGCGGCTCGTGGACCTTCCGAAACTTCGCGCCCATCGGCGCAGCGTCGCGGCTCAGCAGAAGCAGCAGGACCCCGATTCGTCACATCCCGGCGCGTAGGCTAAGCTGGTCCTCGGCCCTCCAAGAGGTGCCGGAAACTGCGCCCGTAGCTCAATGGATAGAGCATCTGACTACGGATCAGAAGGTTAGGGGTTCGAGTCCCTTCGGGCGCACACTGTGTTGAGACAGTAACGAGAAAGGCCCGCGGCACGCCGCGGGCCTTTCTCGTTCTCCGGCGGCATCGGCGATCGCGCGTGCGTGAAGAAGTGTGACGATCCCGGCCCCGACGCCTGCGCGGCGACCTAACGTATCTGCGTGGCCACTTCCGCCCCCGCCTCCGTCCGCCCCGCCGGCATCGATCCCCGGGGTCCGCGCTTCGCGGCATCCATCACCGCCGTGCTCCTGCTGGCCGGCACGTTCCTCGCCCTGCTGGGAACGTCTGCGCGCGAGGCCGCGACTTTCGCCGAGAGGCTCGCCGATCCGGCGTTCCTCCTACTGCTCGGCGTCGACCTCCTCTTCGTGTGGGGTTTCGCCGCTCCGCGGACCGCGCCGTGGGGTGCGCTGTACCGGGTCGCCATCCGTCCGCGCCTGCAGCCGCCGGTCGACCTCGAAGACCCGCGTCCTCCGCGCTTCGCGCAGGTCATCGGATTCGTCGTCGTGACGGTCGGCCTCGTGCTGCACGTCGCGGGCATCGCGTGGGCCCTGCCGATCGCCGCGGCCCTCGCATTCATCGCCGCGTTCCTCAACGCCGCCTTCGGCGTGTGCCTCGGCTGCCTGCTCTACCTCGCGCTCGCCCGTGCCGGCGTGTTCCGCCCGCGGGGCGGCCTGCTGGGCGCCTGAGGGACGTCAGGCCGCGCCCGTCAGACGGGCGTGACGCGCAGCCACACGAACCCGTGCGGGCGCAGTGCAAGACCCTCGTCGAGGTCGACGCTCGCGTCGTGTACGGGGTCGAAGGCGGTGCGCTCGAAGCCCGACAGCGTGAGCGGATCGATCGTGACCTCGGCGTCGCCGACGTTCGCCAGCACCAGCAGCGTGCTGGTCTCACCGGGGCGCTGGTAGCCGATGACGGCGGGGTGCGGGGTATGGAAGGGGATGAGCGCGTTGCCCGCGAGCTCCGGAGACTGCTGGCGCACCGAGATCAGCTTGGTGAGTCGGCGGAACACCCGCCCGGCCGGCGTGGTGTCGTCGTCGCGCTGCGCGTAGGCATCGCGCGGACGATGGCCGCGGTGCACCCAGCGGGTGTCGCCACGGCGAACCGGATCGTCGGCGTAGGAGTAGTCGTTGAGCTGTGCGACCTCGTCCCCGAGGTACAGCAGGGGGATGCCGCCGGTCGACAGTGCCAGGGCGTGCGCGAGGATCACGCGATCCTCCCCGCCCGGATCTCCCGCTTCGATACCGGCCAGGGACGCCGTCGTCCCGGTGACGCGGGCATCGCCGGTGACGGGGTTCTCCTGGAAGGCGACGCCGCGCGCGAACGTTCCCTCGTGGCGGCCCGTGTAGAAGCGGTTGAGGAACTGTCGGTGGGTGTAGCCGTCGATGCCGAGCTCGGCCGCGTCTTCGTCGGCGAACGTCCACCCGATATCGTCGTGGCTGCGGACGTAGTTCACCCATGCCGTGCCGGCCGGCAGCGCGTGGCGTCGATCCAGCGCCTGCTGCAGGAGCCGGCCGTCGCGCGTGGCGAGCGCCTCCCACGTCAGCGCCATCTGCAGCGGGTTGTACGACAGCTCGCATTCTTCGGCTGAGATGTAGCTGACGACCTCGTCGGGGTGGACGATCGCCTCGGACTTGAAGATCATGCCGGGCGCGGCCATCGCGAGCACCGCGTTGAACGCCTGCAGCAGCAGGTGGGCTTCGGGCAGCGACTCGCAGGACGTTCCCAGACGCTTCCAGATGAAGGCCACGGCATCCATCCGGAGCACCTCGATGCCCTGGTTCGCCAGGAACAGCATCTCGCCCGCCATCGCGCGGAAGACGGCGGGGTTCGCGTAGTTGAGGTCCCACTGATAGTGGTAGAAGGTCGACCAGATCCAGCGGCCGTCCTCGAGCTGCACGAACGATCCACGGTGATCGTCGGGAAAGATCTCGCGCGTCGTGCGCTCGTAGGCGTCGGGCATCTGTCGGTCGGGGAAGATCAGATAGAAGTCGGCGTAGTCGGGGTCGCCCGCCACGGCCTTCTGAGCCCACTCGTGCTCGTTGCTGGTGTGGTTGAAGATGAAGTCCAGCACGAGCGAGATGCCCGCCAACCGCAGCTCTGCCGCCAGCTCGGCCAGTTGCGCCATCGTGCCCAGGCTCGGGTTGACGCGCCGGTAGCTCGAGACGGCATAGCCGCCGTCGTTGTCGCCGGCGGGGGCGTCGAACAGCGGCATGAGGTGCAGGTAGGTCAGCCCGAGTTCGCGGAACGAGGGGATCAGCTCGCGCACGCCGGCGAGGTTGCCGGCGAAGCGGTCGACGTAGCAGACGCCGCCCAGCATGCGCTCGGACTGGAACCACTCGGGGTCGGCGGCGCGCTGCGCGTCGTGCACCTTCAGGTCGAGAGGGCGCGCATTCCACGAGGCGGATGCCGCCGCCACCGTGGCCGCCAGCTGCTCGCGGCCGTCGGTGCGCTCGCCGTAGAGGCGGGTGAAGAGGCCGTGCAACCGCGGGAACTGCTCATCGAACCGGGTGAGGAACGCGTCGTCGAGGCGCCCTGCCGCCTCGCAGGCCTCGAGCGCCGCGACGCGATCGGCGTCGGACGTGGTCAGTGCGGTCATGGTTCCCCCTCCGGTCTCAGCGTATCGGGCAGGGCCCGGCGCGGCGGGCGGCGTAGGCTCACACACGTGAGTGCGTACGTCTCGGCGTTCGACCTGTTCTCCATCGGGGTAGGACCATCGAGCTCCCATACGGTGGGCCCGCTGCGCGCGGCCCGAGATTTCGCGCGCCGTGCGGTCGATCTGGCAGGTCTGGCGCGTGTCGAGTGCGCACTGTACGGGTCGCTCGGCGCCACCGGCATCGGACACGGCACGCCCGACGCGGTCGTCGCGGGCCTGCAGGGGTTCGCGGCCGAGACCGTCGATCCGGCGCGCGTGCGGGGCGCCTGGACCGATTGGGTCGACGGCGCGCACCTCCTCCTGGACGGTCGCATCCCGATCCCTTTCTCACGCTCAGACATCTCGCTCGCACCGCGGACGCGTCTTCCCGGACACCCCAACGCGATGACCCTCGTCGCCCGCGATGCCGCCGGTGCGGTGCTGCGCGAGGACACCTACTACTCGATCGGTGGAGGGTTCATCCGGCGCGAGGGCGAGTCGGATGCGGTGGCCGCGGCATCCTTCCCGCTGCCGTACGCGACGGCGGCGCAGCTGCTGGACGTCTGCGATACCTACGGGCTCACGATCGCAGAGGTCGCCCGGCGCAACGAGGAGGCGCTGCGACCGGAAGCAGACGTCGCGGCCGGGCTCGACGCGATCTGGGACGCCATGGCGGCATGCGTCGATGCGGGCCTGCACGCCGACGGGGTGCTGCCGGGAATGCTGAAGGTGAAGCGGCGTGCGGGCGCGATCCGCGCGCAGCTGGAGAGCGTCGAGGCGATGGGGCGCGAGCTTCCCGGTGAGTGGCTCGGCGCGTTCGCGCTGGCTGTCAACGAGGAGAACGCCGCCGGTGGACGGGTCGTGACGGCGCCGACGAACGGTGCTGCTGGCATCCTTCCGGCCGTCGCGATGTACTGGTGGCGCTTCCTCGCCGATGCGGGCATCGGGGCGGAGAACGCGGTCACTCCCTACGGCGAACTCGTCGGCTCGGCGCTTCTCGGGCTGCACGGTCCGGAGGGCGGCGAATCCGGCGATGCGGCCCACCGAGCCGAGGGCGTCGTCGCCACCGCGCAGGAGCTCGCCGAGGCGAACCGTCGTCGCGGCATCCGTCGATTCCTCTTGACGGCCACGGCTCTCGGTTCGCTCTTCAAGGCCAACGCCTCGATCTCGGGAGCCGAGGGCGGGTGTCAAGCCGAGGTCGGCTCGGCGTGCGCGATGGCGGCCGGCGGCTTGACCGCGGTGATGGGCGGCACGAACCGCCAGATCGAGAACGCCGCCGAGATCGCGATGGAGCACCATCTGGGTCTGACGTGCGACCCCGTGGGCGGACTCGTGCAGATCCCCTGCATAGAGCGCAACGCGATCGCGGCATCCACGGCGGTCACCGCCGCGCGCCTCGCGCTGCGTGGCGACGGCACGCACTACGTACCGCTGGATGCCGTGGTCGAGACGATGCGTCAGACCGGCATCGACATGTCGACCAAGTACAAGGAGACCAGCGAGGGCGGACTCGCCGTCAACGTCGTGGAGTGCTGAACGGCGGCCGCAACCGCTCGTGTTCGCCATGCGTGAACCATTGGCACTCTCATGGGGCGAGTGCTAATCTGATGGTGGTTGAGTCGATGAGGCTCAACTTTGACAGACCATCACAGTGACACACGACAAGGAGAGAACAATGGCCACGTATGACCCGTTCCGTGACCTCGACCGCATCGCGTCGGGCCTCTTCGACACGCGCCGGGGACCCCGCCGGATGCCGATGGACCTTTACCGCGACGGCGACCACTACGTGCTCAGCGCCGACCTTCCGGGAATCGACCCGGGCTCGGTCGACATCGATGTGGACGGCCAGCTGCTGACCATTCGTGCCGAGCGCACCCTCAGCGAGGGCGACGGCGTGAAGTGGATCACGCGCGAGCGTGAGACCGCGAGCTTCCTCCGCCAGCTGAACCTCGGTCAGGGAATCGACACCGATGGCATCGCCGCCACCTACAGCAACGGCGTGCTGACGGTCACGATCCCCGTGAGCGAGAAGGCGAAGCCGCGCAAGGTCCAGGTCGTCGCCGATGGCGCGGCGCCGACGATCCAGGCGCACGAATCCGCGCAGGAGCCGCAGCCGGTCGAGCAGTAGTCCCGCACCGCGCGCAGCCGCCCCGTGTCCGCGAGGACCGGGGCGGTTCGCGTGCGCACGCTAGTGTCGAAGCACCCGCCGGAAGTACCAGCACTCGGAACGTCAGCAAGGATGCCGATGACCGCACCCCCCGTCGCGCGCGAGCGCGAGATCACCGAACCCGTCGCCCTCACCGGTCCCGATGGTCGACTCAACCCGGAGGCGATCGGCTTCGCCCGCGCGCCGCTCATCGACACCCGTGGCATCGGGCGCGGACGTTTCGTCCGCTCGTGGGGACGCAACAAGCGCTGGGAGTACTGGAACGTCATGACTCCCACGCACATCGTCTCGCTCACGGTGTCGTCGCTGGACTATGCGGCCGTGCACGAAGTGTGGATCCACGATCGAGCCACGACCCGTTCGTGGGGTCGCAGTGTGACGGTGCTGCCGTCGCGGGAGGTGTCCCTTCCCGCGTCGCTCGGCACGGGCATCGCCATCGCGCGACACGCGGATCTCGCCGCGACGATCACTCCCGCCGAGCGGGGAACGCTCTGGCGTCTGCACGCGGAGATCGCGGACGCGTCTTTCGATATCACGGTGCGCCGCCCGCCCGGACACGAGCTGCTGGCGGTCGTCGTGCCGTGGTCGTCTCGGCGCTTCCAGTACACCGTGAAGGATGTCGCACTCCCGGCATCCGGGGTGCTGACGCTCGACGGCATCGACTACGACGTCGGGCAGGGATCGTGGGCGGTGCTCGACCACGGGCGGGGGCGCTGGCCCTACGACGTGTCGTGGAACTGGGGTGCGGGATCGGGCACCCTCGCAGACGGGCGCAGCCTCGGCATCCAGGTCGGGGGACGGTGGACCGACGGGACGGGCTCGACGGAGAACGCCGTCGTGCTCGACGGCGTTCTGCACAAGATCTCTGCGTCGGTGGTCTGGGAGTATGAGCGCGCCGCGCCGTTGCGTCCGTGGCGGGTGCACGGGGGAGGCCTGGATGCCGTGTTCACCCCGTTCTACGACAAGAAGTCGGCGACGAACCTCGGCGTGGTCTCCTCGCGAACGGATCAGTGCTTCGGCACCTGGTCGGGGACGTTCGCGGGGGACGGCGGCGTGATCGCGTTCGACGGCATCGAAGGTTTCGCGGAGGATGTCCGCAACCGGTGGTAGCCGGGGAGAGGCCAGAGGAAGGGGCAAGGATGTCGTTTCAGGCATATCTCGACAACATCGAGGACAAGACCGGGCGGACGCCACAGGAGCTCGTAGACGAAGCCAGCGCGAAGGGCTTCGGACCGGGGACGAAGGCGGGTGAGATCGTCGCATGGCTCGCCGAGGACTACGGGCTCGGGCGCGGGCACGCGATGGCGCTCGTGCACGTGATCACAAAGGGGCCCAAGATCGCGTCGACCCACGTGGGCAGCGGCACGTCGCACAGCGACGAGAGCGACACCCTATGGCTCAAGGGTAAGGCGACGAACCCGTCGCGCGGGTTCTGACGGCTCAGGCGCCCCGCAGCTTCGTCGTCAGCCGTTGCAACTGTGCCAGCTCGTCGTCGCTGAGCACCGACATCCGCTCGGCGATCGATCGACCGTGCACGGTCGCGAGGCGCCGGAAGGCGGCCACCCCCCGTTCGGTCGCGCGGACGACCGCGCCGCGCCCGTCGAGCGGATCGACGCACTTGCTGATGAGGTCGCGGGCGACCATGCGGTCGACCAGTCGCGAGACGCTCGGCTGGCTGATGAGCATGTTGGCGGTCACGTCGCGCAGGCGCGCACTGTTGTCATCACCCCGGACGACGGTGAGCAGCACGTCGTATTCGGCCTGTGTCAGTTCGTCCTCGCCGAAGTCTTCGCTGATCTCGCGCAAAATCTCGTGCTGCGCGCGAAAGAGGCTCTCCCACGCGGAGATGGCGAGGCGGCGGTCGGTCATGGCGTCAACTGTACTGGGCAGCTCGGACGACGCCCCATAGGCTGATGTGCATGGGGCGCGTACGTGCACGAATCGTCGGCGTCGCGCTCGCGATCGTCGGTATCGCGGTCGCGGTGGCGGCCGGAACGGCGAGCCCTGCGTGGGCCGGAGCGGCGAGCCCTGCGTGGGCCGGAGCGGCGACAGGGGTCGACGACTTCTCCTTCTCGTCGATGACGGTCGACTACACCCTGACGCGGGCCGCCGACGGCACCAGTCGGCTGCGCGTCGTCGAGACGCTCGTCGCACAGTTCCCTGACGCGGATCAGAACCACGGCATTCGCCGCCAGATCCCCGACTCCTACAACGGTCAGCCGCTGCGCCCCTCACTCGTCTCGGTGACGGACGGCGACGGATCACCACGACCGAGCGAGGTGGAAGATCAAGACGGCGTGTTCTCGGTCGTCTCGCGGTCGGACGAGTACCTGCGCGGTGCGCAGACCTTCGTCCTCACCTACACGCTCGAGAACGTGACGTGGGTCTTCCCCGACTCCGGCCTGGAGTTCTACTGGGATGTCAACGGCGTCGACTGGGGTCAGTCGTTCGGGCGCGTCACGGCTCGGCTGCACCTGGACGCCCCACTCGCGGCATCCCTGACGGGGAGCATGTCGTGCTACCAGGGAGTGCAGGACGCCCACACGTCGTGCGCGTCGATCTCGTCGGCGCCGGATGCCGCGGGCAGCGCCGGGGGTGTCGTCGTCACGGCCGTCGCCGACGATGTGCAGCCGCACCAGACGCTCACGATGGCCGTCGGGTTCGCCGAGGGGACCTTCGCGACCTTCGATTCCGGATACCTGGCTTCCCCCCTCGGTTGGGGACAGCTGGGCGCCGGTGCGCTCGCCGTGGGAGCGGGTGTTCTGGGCCTGCGTGCGCGGCGGCGCGAGCTGGCGGATGAGCCCGGTCGGCCGACGATCATCGCGGAGTACGATCCTCCGCAGATCGTGGATGCGCTCGAGCGCGCCGTGCTGCTCGGACAGTCGTCGAAGGCGATCCCCGCAGAAGTGCTGGAGCAGGCGGTGCGCGGGTCGATCCGCATCCTGGAGTCCGACGGGCGTGGCTGGGGCAAGCCCAAGCTCATTGCGGAGTTGGTGGACCGCTCGAAAGCGGACGGCGACGGGATGATGCTCTTGGACGGGTTGTTCCCGGGCGGGATGCCGGGCGCGCAGTACCCGTTCGGAAAGCAGGACACGCGCTTCTCCAAGGTGGCGCAGAAGATCCTCGCGGCGGCGGAGACGGAGTTGGCCGTGCGCGGACTGCGCAGAGCGGTGCCGCTTCGTGCCCGCTGGTTGCCGATCCTGCTCGCCGTCGTCGGCGCAGGACTGGCCCTGGGTCTGGGCTTCGTCGCGATCGGAGCGTACGTGCAGCCGGCCCTTCCCTGGACGGTGATCGGCATCAGCGTGGCGATCGCGGTCGTGGTGATCGGCATCTGCTCACGCAAGCCCCTCACAGCGCTCGGAGCCGAAACCCGCGATCACCTGCGGGGGCTGGAGGAGTTCATTCGGTGGGCCGAGGCCGACCGCATTCGGATGCTCCAATCGCCGGCGGGGGCGGAGCGGGTGGCGGTGGACGTGAACGACCCGCGCCAGAAGCTGGATCTATACGAGAAGCTGCTGCCCTACGCGGTGGTGTTCGGCCAGGAGAAGCAGTGGTCGGCGCAGCTGGCCGTGCTGTACACCGCGGTGGGTGCGGCGGGACCGTACTGGTATTACGGCACCGGGGCCTTCGACGCGTCGTCGTTCTCGGCGGGGATCGGTTCGCTCTCGAGCGCCGCGATGTCGTCGTCATCGACGTCGGGTGGATCGGGAGGGGGCGGTTCCGCCGGGGGCGGGGGCGGGGGTGGCGGAGGCGGCGGCGTCTGACCGGCTCGTCGACTGGTCGCGACGACGTCAGAGCGCGCCGCCGTCGCCCTCCAGGATGCTGCGGAGCGTCGCCCGGTCGATGTCGTCGCGCTCGCCGTCGAACTGAGCGTGCAGCGCGAACGGCAGGCCCAGCTCGTCGAGGTACGCGATGGTCTTCTCGAGGCGGGGGACGACATCGATGTGGTCGGGACCGAAGAGCGCGGCGGTGAAGAGCGGCTCGTGACGCTGGATGCCGAGTCGCATCTCGACCGTGGATCGTCCGGTGAGGCGGTAGAGGGTCTGGAGTATCGCGCTCGGGAGGTCGGGTGTGCCGTCGAGGGTGAGCGAGATGACGTCGTCGGGCATGGTGACATTCCATCACGGGAGGGGGCATGCTCCGGTGTCGCGTCGGTCTCGCGATCGCGGTTGCCGCGTCGGTCTCAGAACGGCGGCGGGTCGAAGACGAGAGTGCGCGCGGGACGGTCGTCGTATCGCCGACCCATCGGGCTCGTCCATTCGAGAATGCCGTCCGCCCGTTGGCGGACGCGCCAGGCGGAATGGTGTTTGAGAGTGTGATGCCGTCGGCACAGATGCGCCAGGTTCGTGACCGACGTCGGCCCGTCGTGTTCGCGGGCGACGGTGTGGTCGACGTCGCAGCGTTGCATCGGTTGGCGGCATCCGGGAAAGCGGCAGTGCTCGTCGCGCGCGCGGAGCATGCGCAGTTGGTCACGAGACGGGCGGTAGCGGTCGATCGCGAGGACGGCCCCCGTCGTCGGGCTGGTGAACAGCCGATCCCACCCGGCGGCTCTGCCCGCGAGCTGTCGCGCGAGGTCGGGGCCGATCGGACCGTATCCGGTCAGGTCGGCCGCCTCGTCCGCGGCGCCGAGCAGGCTCATCGCGGGAACCGTGACCTGGATGCGGGCGCGGATCGCATCGGCCCCGGGGATGCTCTGGGCGCTCGCTTCGGCGGTCGCATGTCCGCAGAGCAGGAGGTCGAGTGCGACGTCGACGCGAACCTCATCCAGCCGTCGTGCGTCGGGAGCGGTCGCGGACGCGGCATCCACGGTCGCCGTGATCGTCTCATCGTCCGGGGCTGCGGGGCGGGGCGCGTCGACGACGGCGCCTGCGAGCTGGGTCAGGCGGTCGTAGACGCCGTGCACGAGGTGGGCGGGGCCGGTGAGGCCGGGTTCCGCGATACCGTCCTCGCGATCGCAGACCCAGACGCGGCGCTGGCGGCGGGCGTCGCGGTGGCGGTCATCGATCGGCGTCGGATGAAGGGCGTCGGCGAGGCGGCGGGCGATGGGTCGCAGTCTCCCGACCGTCTCGCGTTCGGCCACCGGCAGGACCGCCGTCTCGTAGGCGGCGCGGGCGTCGTCGTCGGTGAGGCGTGCCGCGGCATCCGTGATCACCGCCGCGTGCGCGCGGCTGATCCGGCCGGTCGTCAGTGCATGAAGCGTCGCCGGAAAGCGTGTCACCAGCGTCGAGGCCTCGTCCATCCGTGACTGGATCGTGCGGTCGGACTGCTGTGTCGCCGCACCGATCTCGGCGGCGATCGACCGGATCGTGATGTCGTCGGGAGCATTCGGATCGGCGCAGGTGACGTCGCGTCGCGCGAGCGCCTGCTCCTGCGCCGCGTGCAGCAGCACGGCCTCTTCCGCCTGCAGCGATGCAATACGTCGACGCCGGTCGACGAGCGCCTCGACGATCTCACCGACGAGCGCGCGCTCATCGCGCGTCGTGGGGGACTCGGTGGTGGCCATGACCTCATTCTGTCGCGGACCTCCGACACTGGAGCGGGATAAGTCCTGGTCAACGGCGCATTGTGGATAGTCGTCGGATGGCCCCGTCTGGGGAGGAATCGGCGCAAGAGTAAGGGCCGGTCGGAGAGGCTTCCGACCGGCCCTTGTCCCTTGCACCAAGAGTGTCCTGCAATCACATGCCGGTAGCTGCCACAGCAAAACAACTACCGTGCGAGCACTCTATAACGACCAGATAACGGCCACAAGGGGTTTCCGTTACCTTTTCGTGACTTCATACGAAAGTCGAATCTTGGGCTGTGCGGGCTGTGGGGCACGGCGGCGACCCGACGCCCGCGAGGGGCTCTGTCGGGCTGGAATGGGAGACTGGGCTATGCCCGTTCGCCCCGACATCGTGTGCATCTGCGGATCCGCGCGCTTCGCCGACGAGATGCGCGACGCGAGCCGTGACCTCACACTTCGGGGCGTCATCGTTCTCGCGCCCGCCGAGATGGACGGCGATGTCAGCGCAGGCCAGAAGGCGCACCTCGATGCGCTGCACCGCCACAAGATCGACCTCGCCGATCGCGTGCTCGTCGTCAACCCGGGCGGCTATATCGGCGCATCGACGGCGGCGGAGATCGCCTACGCGCGGGCGACCGGCACGCCGGTTTCCTTCACGGCTCCGCCGGACGGTGCCGCGGCCGATGGAAGCGGCGAGCTGTGACGGCGGTCATTTCGTTCTCCCTCGACGGCGTCGTCCGCCACCTCGATTGCCAGGCCGTCGGTCATACCGCCCGCAGATCCAGCACGATGTCGCCGTCCACCCCGCCGGCATCGGCCGCGCGCATGACGGCGCGGTGCTCTGCGTCGATCGCGCGGGGCGACATGTCGGCGACGGCTCGGGAGTGGGCGATGTCGTCGGTCTCCATGGCGTACACAAGGACGGGGCCATCCGCGCCGTCAAGGATCATCGCCGTCTCATGACGGACGCGTTCCGCGGCGAGTGAGGCGAGTGCCTCTTGGCGACGCGGACCGTTCACGGTGCGGAGCCACTCCACAACGCGGTCGAGGTGATCTGGGTCGATGCGCCGTGCGACGAGATGGATCATGCAGTCAGCCGAGAAAGCCGTCACCCATCCGATTGCCCGGTAGCGACGAACAACACAGGTACCCCGACCCCGGCGGCAGGAGATCATCGTGACCACGCAGACCGGCCGGCGCGTGTCGCTCGCCCTCGCCGCCCTCGCGGGCCTTGTCAGCGGTGCGGTGTTCCTCGGCGTCGCCGAGCTGCTGGCGCTGCTCGTCGCGCGCAACGCCAGCCCGATCCTGGCGGTCGGTGGCTTCGTGATCGACATCGTCCCCCAGCCCTTCAAAGAGTTCGCGATCGCCACGTTCGGCGCCAACGACAAGATCGCCCTCCTCGCCGGTCTCGGCCTCGCCGTCGTGATCGCCTCGGCGATCGGGGGAGTGCTCGAGTACGTGCGCAGCCCTCTCGGCGTCGTGGTCGTCGCGATCGCCGGCGTGCTGTCGACCGCCGCCGTCGTCTCGCGCACCGGAGTCACGCCGTTGTCGTTCGTTCCTCCCGTGCTCGGGGCGGCCGCGGCATCCGTTGTTCTCGTGATGCTCGGTCGCCGCCTGCGGCGCTGGCGGCGGCCCGGTCCGGACTCCGCCGAAACCGACTCCGCGCCGGACGAGGCGCGGGCGCTCGGTCGGCGCGGCTTCTTCCGCCTCGCGGGCGTGGCCGGGGTCTCCGCCGTGATCGTCGGTGTCACGGCACGCGTCGTGACGGCCGCGACCTCATCGGTCGAAGCGATCCGCGATGCGCTGAAGCTGCCGGCCCCTCGCCGAACGCTGACCGTACCCGCGGGCGCCGAGCTCGACGTTCCCGGTCTCTCGCCGCTGTTCACGCCGAACGCCGACTTCTACCGCGTCGACACGGCGCTCACCGTCCCGACCATCGATCCGACGACGTGGCGCCTCGTCGTGGACGGCATGGTCGACCGTCGCATCGAGCTGAGCTTCGACGACCTCGTGGGCATGGGGCTGGACGAGTACGGCATCACCTTGACGTGCGTGTCGAACGAGGTCGGCGGCGGGCTGGTGGGCAATGCGAGATGGCTCGGCGTGCCCGTCCGCGACATTCTGCGGATGGCGGGACCGCAGGGCGGCGCCGACATGGTGCTCTCACGCAGCGTCGACGGCTACACCGCGAGCACTCCGCTGTCGGCGCTCACGGATGATGGACTCGACGCGATTCTGGCGGTCGCGATGAACGGCGAGCCGCTCCCTGCCGAGCACGGCTTTCCGGTGCGGATGATCGTCCCAGGGCTCTACGGGTACGTCTCGGCGACGAAGTGGCTGACCGAGCTAAAGGTGACGACCTTCGCCGCTGATGAGGCGTACTGGACGCCGCGAGGCTACAGCGCCCAGGCGCCCATCAAACTCTCCTCGCGTGTCGACGTCCCCAAGGTCGGCAGCCCCGTCGCCCCCGGACGTGTGCCCGTCGCCGGCATGGCGTGGGCGCAGCCGACCGGCGTCGCCCGCGTCGAGGTGAACATCGACGACACCGGCTGGGTTCCCGCGACGATCTCCACGCCGGTCAACGACGAGAGCTGGGTGCAGTGGATGTACGAATGGGATGCCGCGCCCGGCACTCACTACATCGCGGTGCGCGCCTGGAACAAGAAGGGCGAGCTGCAGGAGCAGCAGCGTGCCCCGATCGCGCCGAACGGTTCGACGGGGTGGCACCGGGTGCTCGTCACGGTCTCGTCGTGAGTGATCGCACACGGTGGCGATGCTGACGCGTGAGAATGTGCCCATGACAGCTCGTTGGAAACCTCTCGCGATCACCTATCTCGTGCTGGCGGTCGTAGGCCTTGTCGGCACGTTCGCGCTGAACGTCTGGTCGGTCGTGCTGATGCGCAACTACCTGCTCGATCTCGTGCAGTCGGGACCGGCCGTCGGGTCGATCGGTGTCGACATCATGGTCGCGGCGATTGCGGGCAGCATCCTGATCATCGTCGAAGGACGACGGCTGGGCATGCGCCGCCCGTGGCTGTACGTGCTCGTGTCGCTCGTGACCGCGTTCGCCTTCGTCTTTCCGCTGTTTCTCGCGATGCGCGAGCGGACGCTCGCGGCGCGGCGGATGCTGTCGACCGCGGGCTCCGACGACCTCGCTGAGCCCGCGAGCTGAACGGCCCCCAGGCTCAGTCGGTGACGGCGCGGCTCTCGTCCGTGCGTGTGGCCTTGCGTTCACGCGCGATCGAACGGGCGAGCACCTGGCCGCCGCTGGTCAGCAGCGCCCGTCGCCAGGGGAGGGTGCCCTCGATCTCGATCTGGATCGAGATGGACAAAACGGTCCGGATGATCACGATGAGCCCCAGGATCACCGCGTCTTCGATCGACGGCTTGGAGGTGATCGTGCGGATGAGGTCGGCGGCCACGAGAACCTCCAGCCCGAGCAGGATCGCGGCGCCGAGGGTGTTGCGCAGCACCAGGTAGGCGTCGTGGCCGCTCCCGCTGCGCCGAAGCGCGCGCACCGCCAGAACGAGGGCGATGACGAATCCGGCGACCATGGCGAGCGCGCCGATCGCCTCGAACCCGAGCGCGATCGCCGTGAACAACGGCTCGATGCTCTCCGCCATGATGTGCGCTCCCCTCGGAGGACCGACATCCTCTCGCCGCTCACTCTACGAGGCGGCTCGCGGGCGCGGCGAGCAGGCGTCGTCCGCGCGCAGACGACGCCCCCACTCGCCGAGGAGTGGGGGCGTCGGTCGGGGGCTTACTTGAACGCGTCCTTGACGTCTTCGCCGGCCTTCTTCACGTGGGCCTTGGCCTGGTCGGCCTCACCCTCCGCTTCGAGCTTCTCGTTGTGCGTCAGCTTGCCGACGCCCTCCTTGACCTTGCCGCCGATGTCCTCGGCCGCGTTCTTGATCTTGTCGTCGAGACCCATGATGTCTTCCCTTCTGCCAACTCCTGCCTCGACGCTATGAAGTCCGCGCGCCGGAGGGCAGTGGGTTGACGCGGCGCGGCCACCGTACTATGCGCGGATGCCGCGGCATCCGGATCCTGATCACGCCGACGGGTCGCGCGGGAGGGGGTCTTCCGCGAGTGCCGGCCAGTCGGGGAGGGGATCGGGAAAAGCCGCCCAGGCCGCGGCTCCGGCCTCCAGCTCCGCGTCGGTCAACAGTGCCTCGTCGAGCGTCGCCATCACCGCACCGGTGATCAGATCCAGCCCGGTCAGCGCGATGTCCTGCGCGGTGAGCGCCGCCTCGGTCCCGGCGTCCTGCGGATCGATCCACATCGCCGAGCCGACCTGATTCCATCGGGCGAGGATGCCGGGTCGGGTCGCGATCCGGCAGAAGCCCGCCGATCGCAGCAGAAGACCGAAGCGCCCGGTGTCGATCTCGTCGAGCGCATCGGCGAGCCGCGAGGGGTGGAACGGTCGCAGTCGTTCGTAACGCACGGTGCTCACCCGCGGGTCGGTCATGTAGGGGTCGTGCTCGTCGTTGAGGGCGCGCACCCACCCGGCACGCTCGAGCACGGGCCCATCGTCGACGGCGGACGGCGCGGAGTCGATGAGCGCCCGGATGTCTTCGCTGGGGCCCCGCGACAGGCGCACCCGAGCGCGCGGCGCCAGATGCGAGGCCAGCGCCATGAGCATCGAGAGCTCGGCTGTCGTCACGTGCTCCCACCGGACGATGCTGACGAGTGTGGCGGCCTCGAGCAGTGTGACGGCTCGGCGTGCACGCGCACCGCTGTCGCCGTCACCGGGGCCTCCACGCTCGTCCAGCGGACTGGGGTCGCGCAGATCGTCGAGCATGTGGCGTGCGTCCACGACGCACACGATCGGCGCGGACGGCGTCCGGGTCACGATGTCCAGGTGGAGCACGTCCACGTCGATGCCGGCATCGATCACGAACCGTTCGACGTCTCGGCGGTCGCGGGTGAGAGCGATGGTGACGGGGTGGTCCGGCGGCGGCGCTGCGGCATCGTCTCTCGTCGAGATGCGCAGCAGTCCGCGCTGCGTGGCGACGGCCAGCCCGGCGGCATAGCGCCGACGTTCCGGAGTGCACACGCCGGCGACGATGAGGGGAGAGGGCAGCACGACGGGGCCTGCTTTCAGGTTTGACGGACGGACGCCTTCACTCTAGCTTCTTATTGAGAAGAATTATCAACAAGGAGGTCTCGTGAAAGTTCGTGCGTCGCTCAAGTCGCTGAAGGAGCAGCCCGGTGCTCAGGTCGTTCGCCGGCGCGGTCGCGTCTACGTCATCAACAAGCAGAACCCTCGGTTCAAGGGCCGGCAGGGGTGACCATCGACGCCTCCTCGACCGCTGACGTCGAGATCCGTCTCGCGCGCCCGCAGGAGGTCCCGGCGATCTGCGCCTTCGGGACGGACGTGCTCCCGGCGCACTACGGCCCGCTCATCGGAGCGGCGGCCGCTGCCGAGCTCGTGGCTCACTGGTGGAACCCGGAGGCCACCTCCCGAGGGGTGGCGGCGGGGGCGGTGTGGGTCGCCGTGGACGCGGACGGAGCCCTCGTCGGTGTCGGCGAGCTCGGCTCCGCCGGCGGCGAGCCCGTCGTCTATCGGCTGTACGTCGCTCCGGGGCGGCGCGGCCGGGGGTTCGGCGTCCGCCTGCTCGATGCCATGATCGCAACGCTGCCGGACGGGACGCCCCGCGTGCTCATCGAGCATGTCGCCGCGAATCGCCGCGCCGGCGCGTTCTATCAACGGGAGGGGTTCGTCATCGACCGCATCGACGTGGTCGACCCCGCGGCGCGCGATCGGGATGTCGTATGGAGGGCGCGCCCCCTCAGCGTCTGAGCGCGAGTCTCAGGCGAAGCGTCCGAGGTGGATGCCCGCATACGCGACCGCGGCGACACTCTCGCCGTCGGTGATCTCGCCGGCGGCGATCATGCGCAGGACCTGGCCGAACGGTACCCACCGCACCGCGTCGATTCCCTCCTCATGCTGGGATGCCTCGGCATCCGCACCCCGGGAGACGCCCTGCGCGAGGAAGACGAACTCTGGCGCGCGGGCGATGCCGTTGAGGGCGTTCATCCGGCCGAGTGCGGTCCAGCGCTCCGCCGTGATGCCGGCTTCCTCGGCCAGCTCGCGCTTCGCCGCGGCCAGTGGGTCTTCGCCGTCGGAGCCTCCCGCCGGCACCTCCCACGAAGGCCCCGTCGTGTAGCGCTCGAGCGAGACGAGACAGACGCGGTCGTCATCGTCGACGGCCACGACGAACACGGCGGGATGCTGCATCTCTACCACCCCGTAGATGCCCTCGCCGTGCGGGCCGACGACGTCGTTCTCCTCGACGCGGATCCAGCGGTTCTCGTACACGGTGCGCGATGCGCGCGTCTGCCACGTCATGCGCCCACCCTAGAACGGGCGAACGGCCCGGACGCAGAGGTCCGGGCCGTTCGAAGGCGTACGTGTGCGCTGCTCAGTACCAGCCCACCGACTCCGAGTGGTCCCACGCGCCGCACGGCGTGCCGTAACGGCCCGCGATGTAGCCCATGCCCCACGCGATCTGGGTCGCCGGGTTGGTCTCCCAGTCGGCACCGGCCGATGCCATCTTGCTGCCGGGGAGAGCCTGCGGGATGCCGTAGGCGCCGCTGCTGTTGGCGGCGTTGACGCGCCAGCCCGACTCCTTGTTCCACAGCGACACGAGGCAGGCGAACTGGTCGTCGCCCCAGCCGTAGTTGGCCGCCGCCATGGAACGAGCGATGCCCTGAGCGGATGCCGGGTCGACGTTGACGTCGACGGCCGGACGCGACGAGACCGACGCGGTCTTCGCCGCAGCGGCCTCCTCCTCGGCCTTCGCCTTCGCGGCGGCCTCTGCGGCCGCGGCGGCCTCGGCAGCAGCCTTCGCCGCCGCCTCGGCGGCGGCCTTGGCGGCAGCCTCCTCTGCGGCCTTGCGCTGCACGGCGGCATCGAGGGCGGCCCGCAGCTTCGCCGTCTTGGCGGCGACGACCTCGGTCTCGGTCTTCGCGTCGGACGTGAGCGTGGGGATCATCATCGCGGGCGTCACGTCGAGTGCGCGCAGCTTCGTGATGAGGGCGCCGAGCTTGGCGGTGTCGACCGTGGTGTCGGTGGTGCCGACATCGAGACCGGAGGCCGAGATGTCGATCGACACCTTCGCGGCGGCGGCGACGGCACTCTGCGCGGCGCTCATCGCGGTGACGCCGCCGGCGGTGATCGCGCTGAGCGGTGCGGAGGTGGTCTCGACGGTGACCGAGCCGGTGGAGGCGGCGGGAGCATCGCTCGCAGCGAAGGCCGGCAGGGCCCCCGCAGTGGTCGTGGCGGCGCCGATCACGAGGCCGAGGCCGAGGAGGGCGGATGTCACGGGGCGGTAAGGCAGACGGGGCATAAAGATAGTACTTCCGGTGAATCAGCACCGCCCGGGCGCCGGAGCGCGAGCGGTGTGCGTCCTCGGGTGGACACGAAGGTCACAGCTTCACAACGTTTTCTGGACATCCCCGGCGCAGAACCTGAGTGAAACCTGTACGCCAAACGCCCGTCAGCCCGCGTTTCCTCCGGTCCGTTTGCCACGGTCCGAGCCCTGTCCGCTGTCCTGGCGGCGATATAGAGTCGCCTGCGACAGATCGTCATCGACAGGACGTCGCATAACGAAAAAGAGGCGAAAAAATGGCATCCAATTCGGCATCCGAGATCGTCGACGCCGTCGGCGGACCCGGAAACATCGCGAGTCTCACCCACTGCGCCACACGATTGCGCTTCCAGCTCAACGACGGAGACAAGGTCGACAAGACCGCCGTCGAAGCCATTCCGGGAGTGCTCGGCGCGGTCCCGCAGGCCGGCGACCGCTTCCAGGTCGTGATCGGCGGCGGCGTGCAGACCGTCTACAACGAGATCATGGCGCTGCCCGTCATGGCCGGCGGTGCATCCGCGCCCGGCGCGGGCGAGAGCGACGCCGACATCAAGGCGCGCGAGCGCGCGAAGGGCCCCCGCGGCACGAACGCGTGGCTCGACACGCTGTTCGAGTTCCTCTCGGACTCCTTCCGCCCCATCCTCGGCGCCCTCCTCGGCGCGTCGCTGTTCATCACGTTCATGGCGCTGGCCGCGACGCTGCACTGGATTCCGGCGTGGAACGCGCCCGGTGTCGTGCTGCCGCCGTCGTGGGCCTTCGTCAACCTCATGTGGCAGTGCGTGTTCATCTTCCTGCCGCTGATGGTGGCCTACAACGCGTCGCAGAAGATCGGTGCCGACCCGTGGGTGGGCTTCGCGATCATGGCCGTGACGATGCTTCCCGGATTCGCGGGGCTCGGCAAGACGGCGGATGCCGTGCAGACGACCTTCCTCGGCTCGCAGATCACGACCGTGCAGGTGTTCGGCCTGCCGCTGACGATCTTCGACTACAGCTCGCAGGTGTTCCCGCCGCTGCTGATGGCGGCCGTGCTGGGCCTCGTCTACAAGGGGCTGAAGAAGGTCATCCCCGAGAACATCCAGCTCATCTTCGTGCCGTTCATCTCGATGCTCGTCATGATTCCGCTGACGGCGTTCCTCATCGGCCCGATCGGCGTCTACGCGGGCGCGGCCCTGGCGAACCTGCTCAGCTCCATCAACACGTTCTCGCCGTTCATCTTCGCGATCGTCATCCCGCTGGCCTACCCCTTCATGGTGCCGCTGGGCCTGCACTGGCCGATCAACGCCATCATGCTGCTGAACATCCAGACCCTCGGCTACGACTTCATCCAGGGCCCCATGGGTGCGTGGAACTTCGCGTGCTTCGGCGCCACGGCCGGTGTGCTCGTGCTCGCCTGGCGCGAGAAGGACAAGCAGATGCGCCAGACGGCGACGGGAGCGCTCGCCGCGGGCCTTCTCGGCGGCATCTCCGAACCGTCGCTGTACGGCATCCATCTGCGGTACAAGAGGATCTATCCGCGCATGCTCGTCGGCTGCCTCACGGGTGGTCTGATCATCGGCGTCGGATCGCTCCTGCTGGGCCTGCCGCACGGCATCACGACGCAGGCGTTCGTCTTCACGTCGCTGCTGACGATCCCCGCGTTCAACCCGATCGGTCTGTACCTCATCGCCGTCGCCGGCGCCTTCGTCGTCGCCATGGTGCTCGTCATGATCTCGGGCTACAAGAACCCGGAGCCGGCGGGTGCGGCCGTTGCCGCGGCCACGGCGGGTGCGGCATCCGTCGCCCCCGGTGCGGCGCGCGACAGCATTCCGGCCGTCGCCGGCAGTGGCGAACTCGCCGGTGTTGCCGGTGAAGGAGCGCAGACGGCCACCGCGGTCGCCGAGCGTACCGCCGCAGTGGGCGCGCTGATCCAGGTCGCGGCACCGTTGGACGGCACGGTGGTGCCGCTCGACACCGTGCCCGACCCCGTCTTCGCGGGCGGAGTGATGGGGCCGGGCGTGGCGATCGAGCCGACCGGAACCACCGTCTACGCACCGGGCGCCGGTGTCGTTGTCGCCGCCCAGCCGACCGGTCACGCCTTCGGCCTGCAGCTGGACAACGGCGCCGAGATCCTCATCCACGTCGGCATCGACACCGTCAACCTGAAGGGTGAGGGGTTCGACGTGAAGGTGAAGAACGGCGACCGCGTCGAGACCGGCACGCCGCTGGTGACCTTCGACCGTGCCGTGATCGAGAAGGCGGGCTACCCGCTGATCACGCCGGTGATCGTCCTCAACGGAGACACGTTCGACACCGTCGACCCGGTGAAGCTCGGCCCCGTCACCCACGGCGCCCCGCTGCTGGACGTGCAGAAGAAAGCCTGACACGGCGGCGTTTCGACCCGCTGCGCTCTGCGTTTCGATTCGCTGCGCTCTGCGTTTCGACTCGCTGCGCTCGCTCAACGACCGGGGCGGATGACCTCGGTCGTTGAGCGAGGGAGCGCAGCGGCGAGTCGAAACGCGGTGGCCCTCGCCGTCAGCGAATCTCGGCGACCGCGTCCCAGATCGCGTCGGCGACCTCGCGCTTGGTGCCCGCGGCATCCGTCACGACCTGGTCGGACGCATCGAGCAGGAGCACCCGGTTGTCGGCCACTTCGAAACCGTGATCCTCGTCGACCCGGTTCACGGCCAAGAGGTCGACGCCCTTGCGCGCCCGCTTGCGCCGCCCCCGGGCGAGCAGTTCCTCGTCGTCGGCGGCCGTCTCGGCGGCGAAACCGATGATCGTCTGCCCGGGCCGGCGTGCCGCGACAAGCCCCGCGAGCACATCGGGGGTGGTCACCAGCTCCAGCCGCGGCACGCCGTCCTCCTTGCGCAGCTTCTCGCGCGAGACCTCCGCCACGCGGTAGTCGGCGACCGCGGCGACCATCGCGACGACATCGGCACCGGCCGCGGCATCCGTCATCGCCGCCTCGAGTTCGGCGGCCGTGCCGACGCGCACCATCGTGATGCGCGTGTGACGGGATGCCGCGGCGAGCACCCCTTCGTCGACGTGGGCCGCCACGAGCACGACGTCGGCGCCGCGGTCGGCGGCGGCGAGGGCGAGCTCGGCACCCTGGCGGCCGCTGGAGCGATTGCCGAGGAAGCGCACCGGATCGATGGGCTCACGCGTCCCACCGGTCGACACCGCGACCCGCACGCCCGTGAGGCCGGTCGACGAGGAGGAGGGTGCCGTAGAGGGCGCTGCGACGGCGAGGGCGGACGCGAGGATCTCCTCCGGCTCGACCATGCGCCCCGGCCCGCTGTCGCCGCCGGTCAGCGGACCGTCGGCCGGCCCCACCACGTGCACACCGCGTGCGCGCAGCGTTGCGACGTTGGCCTGTGTCGCGGCATGCTCCCACATCGCCGTATGCATGGCGGGGGCGACGACGACGGGGGCTCTCGTGGCCAGCAGCGTGACACCGAGCAGGTCGTCCGCGATGCCTGCGGTCATCTTCGCGAGCGTGTTGGCGGTCGCAGGGGCGATGATGATGAGCTCGGCCGACGTGCCGAGGGCGACGTGGCGCACGCGGGCCACGTCATCGTGGACACTGGTCGTGACAGGATTCCTGCTGACGGCCTCCCACGTGGTCGTCCCGACGAAGCGCAGCGAGTCCTCGGTGGGAACAACGTGCACCTCGTGCCCGTTGGTCACGAGGGCGCGCACGAGGTGCACCGTCTTGTACGCGGCGATGCCGCCCGTCACGCCCACGACAACGAACATGGTCCGATCCTGCCACGCCCGACGGCGGGGCCACGAGGAGCGGACGGAGAGGTCTCGAGCAACCGTGTGCACCGTCATCGTCCACGTTCCGCACGACGACGGCGCACCCGTGCGGCTGCTCGCCGTCCGCGACGAGGATCCCGCGCGCTCGTGGGATCCGCTGGGCGCCTGGTGGCCCGAGCTTCCCGCTGTGCGAGGCGTGCGCGACCGTCGTGCCGGTGGTGCGTGGTTGGCCGCGGATGCCGAGCACGGCCGCGTCGCGGTGATCCTCAACCGCGCCGACGTGCTGGCTGCCGACCCCGACGGCGAGCCGCCCGTCTCCCGCGGTCGGATCGGCCTGGACGCCGTCGCGGGTCGCGGCCCGGACGACCCGCCGCGCGCGCAGGGATTCAACCTCGTCGAGGCGACGCCGGCCGGTGCCCGCGTCACCATGTGGGACGGCGGCGCGCTGCGGCACGTGGAGCTTGCTCCCGGCATCCACATGGTCGCGCATGACGACGTCGACGACGAGGCGACGGCGCGCATCGCGGCGTGGCGCGAGGCCTTCAGCGCGCCGGCTGCCATCGACGGGCACTGGTGGGAGCCCTGGCTCGACACTCTCGAGCTGACGAGCGGACTGGGACCCACCGACGATCGCGCCATCGTGCGCGACAACCGTCCCTTCGGGTACCCGACCCTGTCGCTGCTGGTCGTCGCCGCCTCGCTCGGACCCGACGGCGTCGACGTGCGCTACGCGGAGTTCGACGAGCCGGGGCAGTGGAACCGACCCCGGCTCGCCTGAGCTCTGCGCCGTCCTCGCCTCAGGCTGCCCGGCGGATCGCCGTCACCAGCGGCCGGGACGCGAGCAATGACAGGCGCACCAGCAGGATCCCGGCGACGAACGTGCCCACGATCACGGCGAGGGAGACGGGCGCGACGAGCACGGTCATGCCGACGACCGGCAGGGCCAGTGCGGCCCCGACGAGCGCGCCCCCCACCGCCGCCCATCGCAGCGGCACCATGACGGTGAGCGCGCGGGCGCGGCGCAGTTCGCGCCCCGGCATCCCCAGACGATCCAGGCCCACGATGAGCTCGCGGTCCTCGAGCGTGGACGCGGCCTGTGTCACCCCCACCGAGCAGGCGAGCAGCGCGAAGCCGACGCCGAGCGTCACGAGCACGCCCGTGCGCATGTCGGCGAACAGCACGGCCTGAGACCCTGTCTGCCCGTCATCGCCGGCGAGGGCCACGAGGCTCGCTCCCGAGCCGCCCACCACTGCGATGAAGGCGATCATCGCGATTCCCGAGACCCGGCGCCAGGCCGAGGCCGCGTGCGCCGACAGCTCACGCCCGGCGATGAGTCGCGCCGGAGACGACGTGGTGCGTGCGAGGCTGCGTCCGCGAGCGGCGACCAGCGGTGTGCCGACGACGTTCACGATCAGCAGCGCGACCCCGAACAGGCCCATCAGGACGACCAGTCCGACCGCGGCGCCCCAGACCTGTGCGATGGCGCTGATGTTCGACACGGCGGTCACGACGGCGACGATCGCGAGCACGCCGAAGATGAGCGCCGTCGTGCGCCGCCGTGGCGGGTCGGTGCGACGCGCCACGCCGAGCGGCGTGAGCTGTACCCGTCGCAGGCTCAGTGCCGCGCTCGCCGTGGCGACCACGACGACACCCACGACCGCCCCGGCCGCCGTACCCGCGCCGGTCCAGAGAGCCCCGGCGCCGACGGGGCCGCCGAAGAACGGCAGCAGTCCCACCAGCGGCAGCAGCGCCGCGTACAGTCCGACGCCCAGGATGCCGCCGACCAGCGCGGTCGCGCCCGCTTCGACGACCGTCATCGCGCTGACCTCGCCCGCCCCGGCCCCGAGAAGGCGCAGAGTGGCGAGGCGGTCGTTGCGTCGGCGCGCCGACAGGCGTGCGGCCGCCGCGCCCAGCGTCGCGATCGGCACCGTGAGCAGCACGAGCGCCAGGGCGCTCAGCACCCGATAGACGATTTCCGTCTCTGCGGCCGCGCGAGGATCGGTGAAGAACATGCGCACCCCGCCGACGACGACCAGCAGCAGCGCGGTCGTGACGCCGAACGCGACGATCGGCAGCACCAGTGCCGCGCGACCCTGCCGCGACGGACGTGCGAGCATCACGGTGAGGCGGACGGTCGTGGCCAGGCTCATGCGACACCACCCCTCGCGAGCGTCGCCGGCCCCTGGATGCGACCGTCCGTCATGTGGAGCGTTCGCGAGCAGCGCGCCGCGACGCCCGGGTCGTGCGTCACGACGACGAGGCTGCGGCCCTGCCCGGTCGTCGCATCGAGCAACGCGGTGAGCACCTCCGCCGAGGTGCGTGAGTCGAGGGCGCCGGTGGGCTCGTCGGCGAACACGATCGGAGCCCCCGTCACCTGGGCGCGGGCGATCGCGACCCTCTGCGCCTGGCCGCCCGACAGCTGTCCGATACGGCGCTGCTCCATGCCGCCCAGTCCCAGAGCCGCGAGCCACCCCGCCGCGTGGGCTTCGGCCTGGGCGCGAGGCGTGCCCAGCAGCAGAAGCGGCAGGGCGGCGTTCTCCACGGCGGTCAGCTCGGGCAGCAGCAGGTGCTCCTGGAAGACGAAGCCGAGCTGGCTGCGACGGACGGCGGAGCGCCGATTCTCCGTCATGCCCACCAGTTCCACCGCGGCGCCGTTCGGCGACGACAGGACGACCGAGCCGGCGTCCGGGGCGATGATCGCCGCCAGACAGTGCAGCAGCGTCGTCTTGCCGGAGCCGGAGGCTCCCATGATGGCGACGGATTCGCCGGGGTCGATGGAGACATCGACGCCGGCGAGGGCGACGAGGTCTCCGTAACGCTTGACGAGGCCGGATGCGGAGAGGACGGGTGCGTGCATGTCCTCCAGTCTTCGCCGCAGCCGGCGCGGCGTCGTCGGTCCGGGGATGTATCGGCATCCACCTTTCGGGCGATCTGTCTCGGGGGTCGGGAGTCGCTGCTAGCGTCGCGGCATGGGAGTCGACGACGGCGAGCCGGTGTTCTTCGCGGATGCCGCGGCCTTTCGCGCGTGGCTCGAACAGAACCACGACACGGCGACGGAGCTCTGGATGGTGCGCCGCCGAAAGGCCCATCCCGAGCCGGGGCTGCTCTGGGAGGACGCCGTCGCCGAAGCGCTGTGCTTCGGCTGGATCGATTCGACGAGTCGACGACTCGACGACGACGCGCGCATCCAGCGCTGGACACCGCGCAAAGCCCTCTCGACGTGGAGCGCCGTGAACGTCGCGCTGGTCGAGAAGCTCACCGCGCAGGGGCGCATGCACCCGGCCGGCCTCGCAGCGTTCGAGCGGCGCCGGCCGGAACGCACCGCGATCTACTCGTATGAGACCAGCGACGAGCTCGACGCGGACGAGCTGGCCGTGATCGCGGCCGTTCCCGCCGCTCAGTCGTTCTGGGATGCCGCGACCCCGGGCTACCGTCGCATCTGCGCCCACTGGGTGCACGGCGCGCGCCGTGCCGAGACGCGGAGCGCCCGCCTCGCGCAGCTCGTCGAGGAGTGCGCGGCCGGGCGGCTCATCGCGTCGCAGCGCTACGGCACCCCGCCCGCGTGGCTCGCGCGCGCCGCTGCGGCGGCCGCGGCGCACGGAGAGTCGTAACGGCGACGCACGGCCGCGTCGTCGACCGTCAGCGCCGGCGCAGCAGCAGCACGCCGTCCTCGAGCGTCCCCGGCTCCCCATCGGGGCCCGTTGCGGCGCGGGTGCGGGTCTCCACGCGCACGGGCTCCCACGCCTCCGGGTCGAGGTCGAGCAGTCGCAGCTCCTCCTCCGGGGGCAGCAGCCGTGGGCGTTGCCCGTCGTCTTCGTGACGGGACCACGGCGGCGCCGCGGCGTGCGACACGATCAGCAGATGGCCGCCGACGGCGACGCGCTCGGCGGCTTCTCGCAGGAGGGCGATGCGGGGAAAGTCGGCTTCCCAGGAATGCAGGAAGCTCGCGCTGACCAGATCGAACGTCCCGGGCGGCACGGCCTGCGTGCCGCTTCCCACGAAGAAGGTGACCCGTTCGGAGAGTCCGCGCTCGCGCGCTGCGGTCGCACCGCGGCGGATCGCCGTCTCCGAGACGTCGACGGCCGTGACCTGCCAGCCGCGCTCGGCGAGCCAGACGGCATCCGCCCCCTCGCCGCAGCCGACCTCCAAGGCCCTGCCGACCGGGAGCGCCGCGGCGATCTCGGCGAAGGTCGCATTGACGTGACCCGACCAGACGCTGTCGCGGGCGGCGTAGCGCTGCTCCCACGCCGAGGCTCGTTCGCGGGCGCGCTGCACCAGTGCCAGGTCGCCGTCCTCCACGGCCAGCGCCGCATTCGCCCCGGCTCCGGCCATCGATCCCGCTGCCATCGCGACCGGAACATTGCCGTAGGGCGCGACGACGTTGCCGGCCGCCCACACGCGCGGATGCGAGGTCGTGCCCAGGAGGTCGACCGCCAGCGGCGCTCCGGGCGCGTCGGTGCGCGCGAGGCGAAGGGCGTCGGCGAACGCCAGGTCGATCGCTGGCGTCGGCGCGACGAACAGGGCATCGATCGCGTGCGTCTCGCCGTCGGCATCCCGCGCCGCGTGCAGCGCACCGTTCGCCCCGTCGAGGGCGACGATCGGGGTCGGCACGATGCGGATGCCGCGAGCCCGCCAGCGCACCCGCAGCTCGTCGTCGAGGGGCTCGATCGCGCCCGTGAGGGCGGTGAGCTCCTCGCTCCACTGCCGAACCAGCTCGATCTGGTGCACGCTCTGCGGCGAGGTCGCCAGCACGCCGAGACGGCTGCCCGCCACCTCGAAGCCGTGGCAGTACGGGCAGTGCAGCACATGGCGTCCCCAGTATTCGGCGAGCCCCGCGACGGGCGGCAGCTGGTCGCGCACTCCGCTGGCGATGATGACGGCGCGAGCGGTGTCGACCGTGCCGTCGGTGCGCGTGAGGCGCAACACGGCGCCGTCATCGCGGATGCCGTCGACCTCGCCCTCTTCGACGCACACGCCGTAGCGGCCCAGCTCGTCGCGTCCGCGCGCGAGCAGCGCCTGGGGATCGATGCCGTCGTGCCCCAGGACGCCGTGCATGTGCGCGGCGAAGCGATTGCGCGGGCTGGCGCCGTCGATCACCAGCGTGCGCCGACGCGCACGTCCCAGCATCTGTGCGGCGCTCAGGCCGGCCGCGCCGCCGCCGATGACGACCGCGTCCCACTCTCTGCTCTGCATAGGTCCACTGTGGAAGGTGCGGGTGATGATTGCAAACATAATTGCACTATTGGCAAACTGGGGAGATGTCCCACGCTCTCGATCAGGTCGGCGCTCGCCTTCGTGCGGCCCGGCAGGCACGCGGCTGGACGCTCGAGGAGCTCGCGACGCCGGCGGGCGTCTCGGTGAGTACGCTGTCGCGTCTGGAGTCGGGCAAGCGACAAGCCTCGCTCGAGCTGTTGCTGCCGTTGACGCGTCGACTCGGCATCCGCATCGACGATCTCCTTCCCGCCGAGACACGTGACCCGCGCGTGCACCGCCCGATCGAGCGTCGCGACGGGATGGTCATCGCGCCGCTGACGCTCGAGGACTCGCCGATGCAGGCGCTGAAGATCGTCTACCCGCCGGCGGATGCCGCGCCCGCCGCCCGCATCCACGAGGGATACGAGTGGCTCTACGTGCTGAGCGGACGCGTGCGGTTGGCGCTCGACGGTACGGAGCACGCCCTGGCAGCGGGGGAGGCGGCCGAGTTCGACACCCGCCTGCCGCACTCGATCAGCGCGAGCGCTGATGGCCCCGCCGAGGTGCTGAGCATCTTCAGCGCCTCGGGCGAACGCTTCCACACGCGCCTCGCCTGACGGCGAGAAACCACGACCGCGTCGAGAAACCACGCCGGCGCGTGTTTCTCGACGCGGCGATGGTTTCTCGCGGAGGTGGGACGCGTCAGGCGCGGTGTGCGCGGTAGTACGACAGGAGTGCCTGGGTCGAGGCATCCTGCGCGGCCGTCGCCGTCTCGTCGCCCTCGATGGCCGGAGCGATCTGCAGAGCGAGCTGCTTGCCGAGCTCGACACCCCACTGGTCGAACGAGTTGATGCCCCAGACCACACCCTGCGTGAAGGTGATGTGCTCGTACAGAGCGACCAGCTCGCCGAGCACGCGCGGCGTCAGCGCGGGGGCGAAGATCGACGTCGTCGGACGGTTGCCGGGGAACGTGCGCGCCGCCACGAGTGCGCCGGTGGTGCCCTCGGCTTCGACCTCGTCCGCCGTCTTGCCGAAGGCGAGAGCCTTGGTCTGCGCGAGGAAGTTCGCCAGGAACAGGCCGTGCACGTCGCGGCCGCCGTCGTTCAGGTCATACGCGGGGTTCACGAAGGCGATGAAGTCCGCCGGGATCAGGCGGGTGCCCTGATGGATCAGCTGGTAGAAGGCGTGCTGACCGTTGGTGCCCGGCTCGCCCCAGAAGATCTCGCCCGTGTCGCTCGTGACCGGCGAGCCGTCCCAGCGCACGCGCTTGCCGTTGGACTCCATGGTCAGCTGCTGCAGGTACGCGGCGAAGCGGCTGAGCTGCTGGGCGTAGGGGAGCACGGCGTGCGACTGCGCGCCGAGGAAATTCGTGTACCAGACGTTGAGCAGGCCCATGAGGACGGGGACGTTCCGCGCGAACGGGGTCGTGCGCACGTGCTCGTCGATCGCGTGGAAGCCCGCGAGGAGCTCGCGGAACGCCTCCGGTCCGAGCTCGACCATCAGCGACAGGCCGATGGCGGAGTCGACCGAGTAGCGGCCGCCCACCCAGTCCCAGAATCCGAAGGCGTTGGCCGGGTCGATGCCGAAGTCGGCCACCTTGTCGAGGGCCGTCGAGACCGCGACGAAGTGGTGCGCGACGGCATCCTGCTTCTGCGCGTCGGAGCCGTCGATCGCCCCTGCGGCGGCCAGGCCCGTCCACAGCCAGTCGCGCGCGAGACGTGCGTTGGTGAGCGTCTCCAGCGTCGTGAACGTCTTCGAGGCGACGATGAACAGCGTCGTCTCGGGGTCGAGGTCCTTCGTCTTGTGGGCGAGATCGAACGGGTCGATGTTCGAGACGAAACGCGCGCTGATCCCCGCGGTCGCATACGGCTCCAGCGCGGTCGAGATCATCGCGGGACCGAGGTCGGAGCCGCCGATGCCGATGTTGACGACGTGGGTGACCGTCTTGCCGGTGACACCCTTCCACGCGCCCGAGCGCACGCGATCGGCGAACGCGCTCATCGCGTCCAGCACGGCCTGCACATCGGCATCCACGTGCTGACCGTCCACGACCAGCTCGGGCGTCGTGCCCGCGGGGCGGCGCAGGGCGGTGTGCAGCACGGCGCGGTCTTCTGTCGTGTTGATGTGCTCGCCGCGGAACATGGCTGCGAGGCGGTCGGCCAGGTGCACGTCGTCGGCCAGAGACAGGAGCGAGGTCAGGATGCCGTCGTCCACGAGGTTCTTGGAGAGGTCGACGTGCAGATCGGCGGCGTCGAAGGTCAGCCGCTCGACCCGCGTCGGGTCGTCGGAGAACCAGGCGCGGAGGTCGGGGGCGAAATCCGCGGCGCGTGCGGACAGATCGGCCCAGGCGGGAGTGCGGGTGGCGTCGATGGGAGTGCTCACGCCTTTACGCTAGCGCCCGCGAGCCGGGTGTGCAGACGTGAGTCCTGTGAGAAAGACACGGCCGGACGAGATCGACGCGCGAGCCCCGGAAACGACGGTGGGCCGGCCGTCCGAGAGGACGACCGGCCCTGCAATCCGTTGCACCACATTCGCAGGGGGAGAGTCCTGCGTCGCCTCCTCCGGCTCATGGAGTCGGTGTCCGGAATCGGCGATGACTCACGTTATAACGGCGAGGTCACGGTGGCGGGCTCGTCCGCCGACTGCATATCGTTCGCATACCGTCCTGCCAGGAAACGGTCCCGTCCTCACGATCGCAGCGAAGCGAACCCTGCCGAGACCGTCAGGCTGATCCGCCGCGGCGAATCCGGATCCACGCGCAGACGGTTCTCCACGTCTCCGGCGGCAGCGTCGGTGGACACGGCGTAGGTGGCGTCGGGCAGCACGAGAGCGAGCCGGCCCGCGCTGAGGTCCGCCGTCAGTGTCCGGGGCGCGGACCCGGTGAGGCTGCCCTCGACGGACCCGGCGCTCAGCTTGAAGCCCGCGCGATCGACTCCGGCGAGATCCACGACGAGTCGCCCGGCGGAGACGTCCGCGGTGAGCGCTGCCGCTCGCCCAGACAGCTCCATCGATCCGGCGCTCACGGTGGCGTCCACCGTCCCGTACGTGCCCTGCACCCGCAGCGCGCCGGCGCTGAGCGTGAGATCGCCGTCGAGGGCGACCCGCTCCAGCGAACGGGGGAGGGTTAGCACCGCGGTGTCGCTGCGCCCGAAGGGGCGGATCGCGCTCCACCACGTACGCTGCGTCGTGACCACGAGCCGATCGCCGTCGCGACGCAGGCGCCAGTCTGCGACGGCACCGTCGACCTCCAGCGACGCGCGGTCACCGCCGTAGACGATGCTCAGATCCGCGGCGGCCACGTCGACGGTGAGGGCGCGGACGTCCGCGGCATCCGCCGTCAGCGTGCCGCTGCCGCGCGCGGCGCCGGCGATCGCGCCGAGCGCCGAGGTGGCGAACGCGCCGAAGATCAGGGCGGCGCCGAGCGCGATCGTCAGGATCGCCACGACGCGGGCCGCCGGGCGTGGGCCGGTCGGACGCGGCGGTCCGTCGGGACGGCCGGCGGATGGCCCGCCCGCGCCGGCGGTCGGCGGAGGCGGTGTGAGGGTGGTGGTCATCGGTTCGTTCCGTTCTCCCAGTGGATGAGGGCGGCCAGCACCCGTCGGTTGCCGTGTTCGTCCTGCTCGAGGTCGAGCTTTTGGAACAGCGAGGTGATGTGCTTCTCGACGCTCGCCTCGGTGACGAACAGCGTCTGTGCGATCGCCTGATTGCTCTTGCCTTCGGCGATCAGCGCCAGCACGCTGCGCTCGCGTTCGGTCAGCCGCTCCATGCGTGCGTCGCGTCCGCGGCGGGTGAGTAGCTGCGCGACCACTTCGGGGTCGAGGACGGTGGCGCCCGCGCCGATGCGTTCGACCGCATCGAGGAAATCGCCGACATCGGCCACGCGATCCTTCAGCAGGTAGCCCAGCGCCGCGGACTGCGTGCTGATCAGCTCGCCCGCATACCGCTCCTCGACGTATTGGCTGAGCACCAGCACGGCCACCTCCGGACGTGCGGCGCGCAGGTGCACCGCGGCGCGGATGCCTTCATCGGTGAACGTGGGCGGCAGGCGCACGTCGAGGATGCACAGATCCGGGGTGGAGGTGGCCACGGCATCCATCAGTGCCCCGGCGTCGGGGAGCGCGGCGACCACCTCGTGACCGGCGTCGTCGAGGAGGCGCACGAGACCCTCGCGCAGCAGGGTGGAATCCTCGCAGATCAGGATGCGCACGGCACACTCACCTCCAGAGCGGTCGGACCGCCGTGGGGGCTGTCGAGGCGGCTCACCCCGCCGGCTGCCGCGATCCGATGCGCGATGCCGTCGAGGCCGCCGCCGGGCAGCACGCGGGCCCCGCCGACGCCGTTGTCCTCGACGCGTGCCCAGAGCACCGGCGCGCCCTGATCGGCGCCATCGCGTCGGCGCACCGTCACGCGCACCTCGCTGCCCCGCGAGTGCTTGGCCGCGTTGGTCAGCGACTCGGCGATGGCGAAGTAGACCGCGGCCTCGGCCGTGCGGCTGCACCGATTCGACGGGTCCGCGGAGGCATCGGGCAGACGCACGTCGAGGGTCACGGGGACGTGCGATCGCGCGGCCAGGGCGCTGAGGGCGGCATCCAGGCCCCGGTCGTCGAGGACGGAGGCGTGGATGCCGCGGGCCAGCTGGCGCAGCTCGGTGATCGCCGCCTTGGTCGAGGTGTGGGCTTCATCGATCAGCGCCTTGGCCGCGGCAGGATCGCTGTCGATCTTCTGCTGGGCCAGCCCCAGCGTCATCCCCACCGAGACGAGTCGCGGCTGGACGCCGTCGTGGAGGTCGCGTTCGATGCGCGTGCGCTCCAGTTCGCCGGAGCGCACCGCGCTCTCGCGCTGCGTGCCGGCGGTGCGGGCCTGCTCCACGAGCACCGCTTCACGGCTCGGCACGAGGACCGCCCGGGTGAGCACCGCATGCAGGAGCGCGGCGCCGATCAACAGCGCGAGGCTGACGATGATGCCCACGATGCCGACCGGAACGGTCGCCTCGATGCCGATCTGCACGTCCGTGGCCGGGATACGAGCGGCATCCTCGCCGATCAGTGGAGCGAACAGCAGCACCACGCTGGAGGACAGGGCGCCGACGATCGGCAGCACGACGAGCCCGAGGATCGTCGAGATGCCCGCCGAGGCGACGCCGCGCCACATCGGGCCGTCGGTGAACTGCTGCCAGAGGGTGCGCAGCCACCCGGTGAACCCGGGGTGGGCGCTGGGGCGTGCCGTCAGCGCGGGCAGGCCGTACCCGTAGAGGCCGTCGACCCGCGCGTATTCGAGCCATGCGGTGGCCCACGTCGCGTAGACGAACGCCACCAGGAACAGCGCCCCGACCCCGAGAGCGGGCAGAAGGCCGACACCGAGGCTCAGCAGCAGCAGGAGCAGGCTGAAGATCGCGGTGCCCGCCAGCCCCATCGCCGCCAGCTGCGCGATGGCCCCGAGATGGGCGAGAAGTCCGATACGGCGGGCCGGCACCGTTGACGCAGGCGGCGGGGGTGCGGCGTGTGGCACGGATGCCGGGGGCAGGGCGGCGGTCTCTGACATGACTCCACGCTAGGGCGCGCCACGGCGCGGACGCAGGGAGCGGTCCCCCGAATCGGGGTGGGGTTATCCCCACCGGCCGGCTCCGCGCCGAGGGAGGGCGTGCGGAAGGATGGAGGCATGACCGTCCGCGACATCCGCCTGATCGCCGTCGACATGGACGGCACGCTGCTGCTGCCCGACGGGTCGGTGCCCGACGGGCTGTGGTCGCTGCTGGGGCGGCTGCGCGAGCGGGGCATCGCCTTCGCCCCGGCCAGCGGTCGCCAGCTGGCGACGCTGCAGCAGACGTTCGCCGCCGTCGACGGCGAGCTCGACTACATCGCCGAGAACGGCGCGTACGTGGTCCGCGGCGACGTCGAGGTCAGCTCGGACGCCGTGGATCCGGCGGTCGCGGCATCCGTCGTCGCGCGCCTGCGCGCCGCCGTCGCGGCGGGCAGCCTGCGCGCCGGTCTGGTGGTGTGCGGCAAGCGGTCGGCGTACGTCGAGGAGACCGACCCTCGGTTCCTCGCGGAGGTCGAGAAGTACTACGCGCGTCGGCAGATCGTGGACGATCTGCTCGCTGTGGACGATCAGATCCTCAAACTCGCGATCTACGACCTCGACGGCGGCGAACGGCACTCCGCGCCCGCGTTCGCCGATCTCGCCGAGACCCACCAGGTCGTCGTCTCGGGTCACCACTGGGTCGACATCATGAACGCGACCGTCAACAAGGGCGTCGCGCTGCGCGCCCTGCAGGTGGCGCTCGGTGTGACCGCTGAGCAGACCGCCGCGTTCGGCGACTACCTCAACGACCTCGAGCTGCTCGGGGCCGCGCACTGGTCGTACGCCATGGCCGATGCCCACCCCGACGTCGTGGCCGCCGCACGATTCCGTGCGCCCTCGAATGCGGATGCCGGGGTGCTGAGCGTCATCGAGGAGTTGATCGCACGGTGATCATCCGCCGGGCGTAGCGTGGAGGCATGGTCAAGATCCCCACGGTCACCCTGAACGACGGCACGCCTTTTCCCGAGCTCGGGTTCGGTACCTACAAGCTGCAGGGCGACGACGGCGTCGCGGCGATCGAAGCGGCCATCGATGCGGGCTACCGCCTGCTGGACTCTGCCGTCAACTACGAGAACGAAGCCGAGGTCGCAGAAGCGGTGCGCCGCAGCGGCATCCGTGACGAGCTCATCGTGACGACGAAGGTTCCGGGCCGCGACCACGGCTACGAGGAGACGATCCGCAGCGCCCACGCGTCGCTCGAGCGTCTGGGCCTGCAGCGCATCGACCTCTACCTGATCCACTGGCCGAACCCCAGCGTGGACCGCTACGTCGAGACCTTCCGTGCCATGGTCGATCTGCAGAGCGATGGTGCGGTCGGCTCGGTCGGTGTCTCGAACTTCACGGAGCAGATGCTCACCCGACTGATCGAGGAGACGGGCGTGACCCCGGCCGTCAACCAGGTCGAGATGCATCCGTACTTCCCTCAGGCAGCGCTGCGCGCCTTTCACGCCGCTCACGGCATCCGCACCGAGAGCTGGAGTCCGCTGGCGCGGCGCAGCGAACTGCTCGCCGAGCAGGTGGTCGCCGATGTCGCCGCCGCGCACGGGGTCACGCCCACCCAGGCCGTCCTGCGCTGGCACACCCAGCTCGGCTCGACGCCCATCCCGAAGTCGGCGACGCCGGTGCGTCAGCGTGAGAATGCGGATATCTTCGGCTTCACCCTGACCGATGACGAGGTCGCGGCGCTCAGCGCCCTGGAGCGGGGTCGTCTGTGGGGTGGGGATCCCGAGACGCACGAGGAGATGTGACGACGCGCGCCAGCAGCCGGTCGCATCCGACGAAGACGTAGCCGACGGCGACCAGCGCCAGCGTCAGGCCGACGATCCAGGCGGCGACCCCGCCGACACCGTGTTTCGCCACGTCCATGAACGGGTACGGCACGGTCGTGCCGCCCGCGAAGCGGCCCCCGAGCGCACTGTAGGTGTACGCGAACACGAGGTAGGCGAAGGGGATGAGCGCCCACAGCAGCGGGTCGTACCGGCCCAGGCGACCCTTGGGGACGAACAGTGCCCAGTCCACGATCACGAGGATCGGCGTGACGATGTGGACGAGGTTGTCGGTGAGCGTGAACGGCTGGTAGGCGCCCGGCTGGGTGAACAGCGCGGGTGCGAGCACGAAGAGGTAGATCAACATCGTGACGGTGATCGCGTGCATCACCGCCGCCGCCCACCGCGGCGACGGCGTGGATGCGCCGATCCACCCGCCACGCTGTGCGTCGCGGAGGGTGGTGATCGCCGACAGCACCATCCACGCCAGGCACAGCACGTTGCTGAGCACCGTGTAGTAGAGGAAGGCCGACCACGTGGGAGTCGCCGTCCACAGCCCCGACACCCGAGCGATGCCGATCACGATGACGAGCGACGCCACCGCGCGGTAGCCGAAAGCGAGGATGCGGGAGCGCGCGATCATTCGCTCATGTTAGGGCTCACGCTCACAGTTGCGCGCCGTCGTCCCATGGATCGTCGAGCTCGGGTGTGCGCCCGCGCCAGGATTCGTACGCGATGAGCCAGCCGATCGAGACGATCACGGCCAACAGCACACCGAGCAGCACGTTCTGCATGATCAGCCCGAACAGCACGCCCGCGCCCAGCAGCACCACGGTGCCGATCGACCAGCCGATCCGGCCGCGTGGCCATCCTCTGTGGGTCATGGCACCAGCGTAGAAGGTCGGCCCGGGATTGCCGCCCGATCACCGCCCGCGGTGGTCCTCCGGTGCGAGGCGGGGACCCCGGCGCGGTTCGATCCGGCCGCTCAGCCCGATCAGTCTGATCACGCGCTGGCGATGACCGCGCCACGGCTCCAGCAGCTCCAGCATCCCGTCGTCGTCGACGCGGCGGCCGGTGAGCGCATAGCCCACCTGATGCGAGAGGTGGTAATCGCCGACGCTCACGGCGTCGGGGTCTCCGAAGGCGCGAATGCGCATCTCCGCACTGGTCCATGCCCCGATGCCGCGAAGGCTCGTCACCGCGCGGTCGGCGGATGCCGGATCGCGGGCGGCCCGCTCGATCGATGTGCGCCGGGTCGCCGCCTCCACGATCGTCCGCGACTGCGGCGGCTCGAGTCCGGCGCGGTGCCACGTCCAGCTGGGGATCAGGTGCCAGTCGGCCGGGGGCGCGAACATCGGTCGGGGGGTGGGGCCGGGCGCGCGCTCGCCGCACCAGGTGAGGATCATCCGCCAGGCGCCGAAGGCCTGCAATCCGGTCACCTTCTGCTCGAACACGGCGCTGATCAGCGCGTCGAAGACGAGGTCGGTGCGGCCCAGTCGGAGGTCGCCGTGCCGGTGGTGGGTGTCGGAGATGAGCGGATGCCGGTGGGGTTCGAAGCCGGTCGGGTCGTCGTCGGCGCCGCACAGTCGCGGCAGCTGCTGCAGTGCCCAGGCGGCACCGGCACCCCAGGCCGCGGCGCGGACTAGCCCGCGCTCGATGCGCAACGCCAGCGTCGCGACGCCCTCGGGCGTGCGCGTGGCCCGCCAGATGACGCCCTGGTGCTCGAGCTGCGACGGATCGTGGGCGCCGCGCTGCTGCGGGCGCACGGCGCGCCCGACGTCGGTGGGCACACGCGGCCGGTACTCGCTCTCGAGGGGTCGCGGTGAGGGCCGTCGCGGGTCGCGCGTCGCCGGCTGCGCAGCGCGCGGCGGCATCCTCTCCCGCGTGGTCATGCCGTCACCCTATGTCAGGGCCTCCGACATCACGACGCGCTGGCGTGGATGCGGATCAGAAGCGGTCCGGCGACGGCGTGCCGTGGCCGTAGCGGATGACGACGTCGGCGTGGCGGTCGAAGCGGTAGCCGATGCCCCGAACGGTGCGGACGATGTCCTCGTAACGGCCGAGCTTGGAGCGCAGGCGGCGCACGTGCACGTCGATCGTGCGCTCGCCGGGTACCTCGTCGGCGTCGGCGTGGCTCCACAGCGACGAGACGAGTTCGGTGCGTTCGATGGTGCGGCCCTCGCGGAGCACGAGGTACTGCAGCAGTTCGAACTCCTTGAAGGTCAGCTGCGCGGCCTCGCCCTCGATGTGCACGCGTCGGCGGGAGATGTCGATCGTCACCCCTCCGGGCACGTGGTCGTCCTCGGGCTCGTCCTGCTTGGTGCGGGCGACGGCGCTCGGCTCGTGGAGCGCCAGGCGCACGACGTCGACGTCCCGGCCACCGGCGGACGCGGGCGCCAGGGCGACGGTGGCATAGGTCTCGGCGTGCGGGGCGAGTTCGCCGAGCGTGCGGCGCAGGGCCTCGACGAGCGTGGAGAGCGAGACGCCGTCGGCGGCTGCCTTCGCCTCGTCGATGCCGACGTAGAGGGCGAATCCGCGCGGCGCGGTGCCGACCGGGACGGTGCCCGCGGCGGGAGGGGTTGCGCTCGCGGTCGGTGCGGCCACGGCGCGACGCGGCGGCACGTCGGGGACGGCGCGCAGGTGACGGACGGGAGCGGGCGAGGCAAGAAGAGCGGTGTTCGACACGGGAATGTCCTTCGAGGCGGAACCCGGGGCATACGGCCCGGCAGCGGGTTCAGGGGTGTGTTGCGGGAGGCCCGGTGCGAGATGCGCATCGGATGGGATGCGAGGGCCTGTGCGAGACAGCCGACGTTCGCGTTGTGCGCGGCGCGGTGCTCGGGGGTGGCGGCCGGCTGACGGAGGTGGGTCAGCGTCGGCGGGCGCACCCGGCGGGGTTCACCGTCAGTGGCACATTCGGCAACACATGGCAACGCGCGGCATCATCATGATGCCGGCATGTCCGTTCGCCTCCAGGGCGGACAGAGTGCGTGCGTTGTCAGTCATGGGCCTGATTATGACGAACCGCGTCGCGATGTGTCAAACCGCACGGATGCCGCCGTCACAAGATGACGGAATGTGACAGAGTGCATGGTCGTGAGCACCCCGACACACCCGCCCGCGCGCATCCGCATCGTGGGGACGTCGGGATCGGGAAAGTCGCGGCTGGCCGAGGAGGTCGCGGCGCGCACACGCCGTGCCCGGCTCGAGCTGGACGAGGTCTTCTGGGACGCGGGGTGGACGTATCGCGACCTCGCGGAGGCGCAGGCGCGCGTGCGTGCGTTCCTCGCGGCGCACCCCGGGGGGTGGGTCGCGGACGGCAACTGGAACTCACGGCTGGGCGGTCTCATGGAGCCCGGTACCCCCGGCGGGGCCGACGTCGTGGTGTGGGTCGACCACCCGCGTCGCGTCGTGATGTGGCGGGTGCTCCGGCGAACCCTTCGTCGCGGCATCCTGCGCGAAGAGCTCTGGCACGGCAACCGCGAGCGCGTGCGCTCGTGGCTGAAGTGGAAGCCGGAGGACAACATCCTCCGCTGGGCCTGGACGAGCTATCCGACGATGCAACGCCGGATGGAGGCGCGCATCGCCGCGGGCGATCCCGTCGTGCGACTGCGTGGGCAGCGCGAGGTCGACGAGTGGGTGCGCTCGCTGTCTTCCGCGTAGCGTCGCCCCACCCTCTGCGTGGCGGCGTAGCGTAGGGATATGACCGGAACCGCCGACGAGCTGTCGTTTCGCAACGAGCCGGAAGCGTCGCGGTATACGCTGCGCCGGGGCGAGCAGATCGTGAGTGCGCTGGACTACCGCGACGACGGCCACACCGTCGCGATGACGCGGGCCTACACCGTGCCCACGTTCCGCGGTCACGGGTACGCGGCCGACATCGTCGCGCGCGCCGTCGAGGAGGTCGCCGGCCGAGGCGACCGCGTCATCAGCCCGGTCTGCTGGTACGTCGCCGACTGGTTCGCGGCCCATCCCGAGCACCGATCGCTGTTGGCGCCTCCGCGAGGGGCGTGACCGATCGTCTCCTAGCTTCCCGCCGCCGGCCCCGTCAAGGGTCTGGCCGGTCGCCGCACGGCCCCGCACAGTGGGGAAGACCGATGTGAGGAGAAGCCATGAGCACCGATCGAGATGAACTTCCGGACGGCGTGATCAATGCCGAACCGGCCGGAGGCTGGGAGAGCGGGGCCGTCGCCGACGACGAGACGCGCGAGGCCTCGGCGCTGGACGAAGAGCCCGTGGACGGTGTGCCCGACGGGTTCGTGGAGAGCGCGGAGATCCAGGCCGGACTCGATCCCGACCTGCGCACCGACGAGCAGGTTCGCGACGACGAGGAGACCCAGCGATGAGCGACACGGACGACACGACGCCTGCGGAGACGCAGGACGAGCCCCGGCTCGACCTTCACCAGACATCGGATCAGGAGCGCCTGGACGGGCTGATCGCCCAGCTGCGCGCCGACGTCGCCGGTCAGAACGCGGCCACCGTGGACAAGGCCGTTCGCGGCCGCCTCGCCGAGACGGGGGTTCCCGCCGAGGAGGAGGTCATCCTCGCGCTGATCGCTGAGCTCGCAGCGGACCAGGCGACCGACTGAACGACGCCTTCTCACCGGCAGCGTTGCGCGGCGTAGCCGACCTCGAGTGTCGAGTTGTTCCCCTCGCGCGTCACGGCCGCGGAGACGTTCCCCGCCGGCATGCTCCCGAGGCGCGTCGAGAATGCCGACGATGCCGTCGTTCCCGGCGCCAGGGCGATCGTCCTCGCGCCATACGGCGTCGTCACGGAGACGGTGGCCGGGGCGCCGTCCTCGTTCGCGGCGGTGACGACCAGAACGACGGCGCCTGCGACGCAGCGTGACGTGGTGGAGACAGTGACCTGGACGACGCTGGTCACCGTGACGGTGGCCTCCACCGGCATCCGGGAATCGTCCTGGGCGACGCCGCGCACCGTGAAAGTCCCCGGCTGCGCGTAGGACGCGGGGGCGACGGTGTCCCACGCGACGTCGACCGTGCGCTGCTGACCGCTCACCGTCGTGAGCGTCGCCTGCGGCAGGGTGGGCGCGGTGCCCACCGTGGTCGAGAGGTCCATCGCGGCGACGGAGGCCACCGCGATATCGGGCGCATAGGCGGTCAGCACCCGCTGGTACTCGGCGCGCGTGATGGGCAGCACCGTGCCATGGCGCGGCTTGCCGCCGTCCGCGTTCTGCGGCAGGCCTTGACGAAGCTTCTCACCGAGCGGCCGCCACGCAGCGCCCTCGAGACTGGTCGTCCCGAAGGGCACATAGTGATTGGGTCCGCCGTGGTAGTTCGGCTGATCGATGAACAGGAACCAGCGCTGTCCGTTCACATCGCCCTCGTTGGCGGGGAAGATGTTCGGTCCTTCGCCGCTGGAGTAGATCCCGCCGGGCTCCCCGTTGGGCAGGCCGCTGGCCACTCGATCCTGGACCAGCGTCCACTGGTCGGCGGACCCGGTCGTACCCGGCAGCGACCCGCTGACCGTCGACAGGAGGTTCGTGGACTTCTCCTCGCGGATGGTCATGCTCGCTTCGTCCTTCGTGAAGCGGTAGTAGACGTCGCCGACCTTCGCCACGGTCGAATCGATCGCTCCGAGTCCCGCGCCGCGGCGCACGTCGATCCACGGCTTCGCCTCGGAGAACGTGACGAAATCGTCGGTCGTCGCGTACATCATGCGGTTGTAGGTGACGGCGGTGCGGTCGGCCGGGTCGGTCGTGGGGTAGAGGTTGGAAGCCCAGTAGACGACGAATGTGTCGAGCTCGTCGTCCCAGAACGCCTCCGGCGCCCAGGTGTTGCCGGCGTAGTCGCTCGACACCTTCACGTGACGCTGGTCCGACCAGGTCACGAGGTCCGTGGACTCCCACACCTCGATGTAGCGCGAGCCGGAGATCTGTGCGGTGGTGAAGCCCCCGGCCAGCCCGTCGACCTTGAGGTCCGTGGCGATCATGTAGAACTTGTCACCGTCGGGTGAGCGCAGGATGAACGGATCACGCAGGCCCTGCGTGCCCACCGTCGAGGAGAAGAGCGGCTGTCCGTTGTTGAGAGTGTTCCAGCTGAGCGCGTCATTGCCCTTGGATGCCGCGATGCTGACGCGTTCGGCGCCCTGGCCCTCGCCGGTGAAGAAAGTCCAGAAGTAGGCCTCGGTCATGGCTGAGCCGCCCGGCATCGGCTGCACGCGTGCCGTGAAGGTGCGGGTCGCCGAGGCGTCGCCGCTGCGAGCGACAGCGGTCAGTTCGACGGTGGCGGCTGCGGCGCCGGCCGCCGGACGGGAGACGGCGACGGTGCGCGAATCGGGGCGGACACCGTCGCGCACGGTGGCCATGTTGGTGCCCGCGGTCACCGTCCAGGTGATCGTCGAGCCCTGTGCGCCGGTGGCGGGAACGGAGAAGTTCGTGCGGACGTCGTCGAGATTCGACAGACTCACGGCCGCGATGTCCTGGGACACCCGCTGCTGGTCGGTCAGCTGCTGAGGGACCGTGACCGAGTAGGCCTTTTCCCGGGTTGCCGTGCCGGCGGTGAAGGTCGCGGTCAGGGTGACGTGTGCGTCGCCGCTACCTCCCGCGGGGCGGCTCACGGCGGCGGTACCTCCGGAGACGACGATGGCGGCGGCATCGGATCGCCAGCTCACCGCAACACCCGCGCTCGTCGTCGGCAGGGCGAAGTCGGCGGTCGCGGTGGCGGGAACGGCGACGCCGGCGACAGCGCGGTCGAGGGCCTGCCCGTTGTACAGCGACTGCACGTCGGCGTCGCTCATCGCCTGGCCGTAGACGGCGAAGTCGTCGATGAGCCCGCTCCAGTTGGCGTCGTTGTATGTCGAGCGGCCCAGCGTCGCGGTCAGCGCGTCGCCGAACGAGGCGACCGAGCGGGAGATCGCGTTCTGGGTGATGCGGGTGCCGTTCACATACACTCGCAGCTGCCCGTTCGTGCCGTCGATCACCGTCGTATACAGGCTGAGGCCGGCCGGGGTGCGCAGACCCGTCGTCGCCGTCGCGGTCGCCCCAGCGCCCACCTCGGTGGTCCAGGGGGCGCCGGCATCGGTGGCGTTCGTGACGACCGACTTGACGTAGCCTGCGGGGTTCGTCGGGTTGAGCAGCCAGTAGCCGGAGGAGAACGACGCTCCACCGGTGAGCGGGGTGCCGATGAAGGCGGCCGCCGTATTGGCGGCGCCGGTCTTCGGGGACAGCCACGTCGAGATGGTGAGGTCCTTCTTGCCGACCAATGCCGTCGTCGGAATGTCAAGGTAGGCCCCGGTGTCGCGTGACCCCCCGGGCAGCGAGAGCATTCCGTCGGCGACCTCTCCGCCGCTCTGGCGGAGGGTGGCGTCGTTGCCGTTGCCGCTCACGTCGGAGATGGTCGTGCCGGATGCCGTATCGAACGAGTAGTGGATGACGGGGGAGGGTTGGCCATCGGCGCGCGCGGCAACGGGAACGGCGGTGCTCGCGAGTGTCAGACCGACGGCGACGGCGAGGGCGCCGATGCGTGCCCGTGACAGTGGCTGCAGATGCTGCGGCTGGCGCCAACGGTTTCGGGCTCTCTGAGGCGTGGTCATGCGCGCTCTCCTCGCTCATCTCGGCTGGGCGACATCGCTGCTTGCGCCAGAGACCTCTCCGTCTCGGTGCTGAGCCCTGCGTCATCGCGTGGGGGTTCGAATCGCTGATCGCGTTCAAGGGTGTTACCGGAAACATGCCCTCGCGGCTCACGCTAGGTGGCGCTCCGGCGGCGTGTCAAGTGCGCAGTCGACGGGTACATGCTCGTGTCGGCATCCCCAGACCCCGCGAACGGGGTCGTTACTCTTTCGTTACATCTCGATCGGTTCGTTATCGCTAACATTTCGGAAGTCGTGAGCCCATCGACGGGTCGACAGCATCGGGCCGGCACAGATGCCGGGCTGAGACGGGAGAGACACCATGACGATGAACGTCGCCCTTGCGCGCGTTGCAGCCGGACTCCTCGGGTGCGCGCTCGTCGTCGGCGGAGCGGGAGCCGCTCTCGCCGACGAGAATCGCACGCAGCAGCGAGATGCAGAAGGTCAGGCCGCGCCGGTCGGTGCTCTCACCCTGAGCGTCGCCTCGACGGCGACCACCCTCACCGAGGTCCCCTCCTCTGATGCGAACGTCCGTCAATTCACAGGGTCGCTGCCCGAGGTGACCGTCACCGACGATCGGGCGATCATCCCGTCCGGTGCCGTCTGGTACGTGACGGGTCAAGCCAGTTCCCTGACCTCCGGCAGCCGCAGCATCGATGCGGGTCACCTCGGCTGGGCGCCGAAGGTGATCACGACGAGCGGTCACGGGGAGGTCGCCTCCGGCGACGTCGTCAACACGGTGCTCGATGCCGCCACCGCCGACACTCCGCTCAACGACGGCCTCGCGAGCGCGCACTTGCTGGCGCTGTCGGTCGACTCCCGCGCGTCTGCCGCGGTCGGAAGCTGGACGGCGGGTGCGGACCTGTTCCTCAGGGTGCCCCGAACGGTCGAGCCGGGTGCCTATTCGGGCACGATCACTCTGACGCTGTGGGAAGAGGCTCAGCCGCAGTGATTCCCCTCGTTGCGCGTCGGCGTCCCCGAGCGGCATGGCGACTTCCCGTCGCCGTCGCGGTCGGGGTGCTGCTCGCGGCCGCCCTGTCGATCGCCCCGGCTGTCGGCCCGCTGGCCGCCGCGCGCGAGGCCGCACCCGCATCGGCGGGCGTGCGGTGGTCGGTCGTGCCGTCGGACGGACGAGGCCCCGACGGTCGGTCCGCCGTCGAGGTGGGCGTGCGACCCGGCCAGACGGTCGAGGATCACATCGCCGTGCGCAACGCGAGCGCCGCGGCGGTGACGTTCCGGCTGGCGGCAGCCGACGGCTTCACCTCGGCATCCGGCAGATTCGATGTGCGTGCAGAGGGAGAGTCTTCCGTCGATGCGGGCTCGTGGATCTCCCTGCCGGCGCGTGTGACGGTTCCCGCCGGCGCCACCGTGGTCGTCCCCTTCTCGATCGCTGCGCCCTCCGGCGCGGCGCCGGGAGACCATTCGGCGGGCATCACCGCCTCCGTGCTGTCGACCGCTCGCGCCGATGGCGGTGCGAGCGTGGGCGTGGACACGCGCGTCGGCGTGCGCGTGCTCGCCCGTGTCGCGGGGCAGCTCAGCCCTGCCGCCTCGCTGCACGGCGGCGGGGGATCGTACGCGGTCGCCTGGAACCCGCTGCGGCCGGGATCGGCGATCGTCAGCTTCGACGTCGTCAACGATGGCAACACGAGGCTCCTGGCGAGCGGCACGGTCTCCGCTGCCGGCCAGGACACGCCCTTCCCCGCCGCCGGTGAGCCGGTCATCGACCTCTTGCCCGGCGATCGCCGCACCGTGCGCGTCGTCGTCGACGACCTCTGGCCGTCGATCCTCGTTCCCGTGGATGTGACTCTCCGCCCGCGGGGTATCACGATCGATGGGCAGACCCCTATCGCCGCTGCGTCGTCTCTGCAGACGTCGCTGTGGGCGATGCCGATCTCGCAGCTGATCGTGCTGACGGGAGCGGCCCTTCTGATCTTCGCGGCGCTGTGGGGTCGGCAACGTTCCCACCGCCGCACCGATCGACTCGTCGCAGACGCGCACGAGCACGACCGACCCCCGGCGGCAGCCGCACTCACAGAGGAGAGCACCAGTGCCTGACGATTCCCCCTTCGTTCCCGACGCCATCTCATCGCCCGGTTCGTCCGTGCAGGTCGCGGTCACGATCGCGCCGCTGCCGGGGTCCGCGGACCCTTCCCCGCTGGCCCTGACCGGTGGCACCGTGCCCGTGGGGCTCGCCGTCGTCGCCACCGTCGTCGTCGCGGCCGGATTCGTCCTGGTCCAGCGGGCGCGCCGCCGCGCCGCGCGTCTGCGCCCGTGAGCCTGCCCGGGGCGATCGTGGCGCTCACGGGGCGGACAGCCACCGATCCAGTTCACGGGCAGTCGGCTCTGCCGTGCGAATGAGCGTCTCGTGACGGTGGCCGTCGACGACGAAGGCGCGCGAGTCCGGGATGGCGGCGACGACCTCGTCGAACCACTCACGGGGAACGACGACGTCGTATTCGCCCCGCACCACCAGGGTGGGCGCCGAGACTCGGGCGTAGGCGGCCTCGGGGCGGTGGGTGAGCATCGCGCGCATCTTGCGCCGGAGGTTCGGTCCCGCCCGCACATACTCGCGGGCGCCCAGCAGCAGCACCTTCGGGCTCTCGCCCCAGAGGTCACGCGCCAAGCGCCACAGCTGACGCAGCGCGCGCCGGTGATGGCGGTCGACCGTGGGGGCGACCAGGACGAGCCGGTCGACGGTGTCGGGGTGTCGCACGGCCGTCTCGGTGACGACCTGCGTCCCCATCGAGTGTCCGAGCAGCACGACCGGGCCACGTCTCAGATGGCGCAGATACGCCGCGACGAGATCGGCCATCCGCTCGATCGTGGGCGTGCGCGTCGGCTCCGGGGCGTCGCCGTAGCCCGGCAGGTCCAGCGCGACGACGAGCGCCTCGCCTTCCAGGCGCTGCACCAGGTCTCCGAACACCTTGCGGCCCATGCCGATCCCGTGCACGAGCACGATGGTGCGTGCGGACGAGACCTGGCCGCGGCGCTCGGCCACGATACTCGCGCCGCCGTGTGCGAACACCTCGATCCGTCCGTCGTCGGTCGGCACGCCCGTGATCTCGTCGATCGCCCGATCGACGGCATCCGCCATCTGCGAGACCGCCTCCGCGGCGGCATCCGCAGGCGAGTCGGGAGTGCGGTCGGCGGAGTCCATGGATCGAGAGTAATGATGCGCGGCGCGTGCTGCCGGCTCCTCGCGGACGGAGTGTGAAACGATGAGGCATCCGCTCCTGAGCGCATGAGGACTCCGTCGGAACGGTCACGTCGGCGCACCGTCGGCGCGGAGCTTCCCAGGGGAAAGGCGCAGATGGCTGATCAGTCCGGCCGAGGGTGGGCCAAACCCAGCATCTACGACGTCGCCAATCACGCCGGCGTCTCGCACATGACCGTCTCGCGCGTGCTCAACGGTCACCCCAACATCCGCGAGTCCACGCGCGTGCGCGTGCTGCAGGCGATCGACGAGATGCAGTACACGCGCAGTTCCATCGCTCGCGCCCTCGCGACGAGCAAGTCCATGCGCATCGGTGTTCTCGTCGACAGCCCGGTGCAGTGGGGGCCGAACAGCACCCTGCGCGCGATCGAGGAGGCCGCCCGCGCCAGTGCGTACTCGGTGAGTGTGTTCTCGACGTCGGACGAGGATGCCGCGACCATCTCCACCGGAATCACCGACCTCGTGGCTCAGGGCATCGACGCCCTGTGCGTCATCGCTCCGCGGTCATCGGCCCTGGAGCTGTTCCGTGAGCACAGCTCGAACATGCCGACGCTCGTGATCAAAGCCGAGCCCGACCCGCATCTGCATACCGTCGCCGTCGACCAGTACACCGGCGCGCGCATGGCCGTGGCGCACCTCATCGGACTCGGTCATCGCACGATCGCCCACGTCGCCGGACCCCTGGACTGGTACGACGCGCGAGCCCGCTGGCAGGGGTGGCGCGATGAGCTGGAGGCGGCAGGCCTGGGGGAGGGGCCGATGGTGCAGGGCGACTGGACCTCCGATCGCGGCTATGAGATCGGGCGGTCCCGGCAGCTCGCCGCCGCGACGGCGGTCTTCGCCGCCAACGATCAGATGGCTCTGGGAACCGTGCACGGCCTCGTGGAACGCGGTCTTCGCGTTCCCGAAGACATCAGTGTCGTCGGATTCGACGACCTGCCCGACGCTCGTCACTTCCTGCCGCCGCTGACGACCGTGCGGCAGGACTTCGCCTCTCTCGGTGCCCTCGCGCTCCGGCTGATCATCGCCGCCATCGACGGCGACGACACCGCCATGCATGCGCTGATCGCTCCGGAGCTGGTGCTGCGCGCATCGACCGCCGCGGCCGTGCCCCGAGGCTGATGGCCCCCGTCGCGGGCGCGGCACTGTTCGCGGTAACAAAAAAGTAACGAAAGCACGGGGATGGCGAATGCCACTTGTGTTCCGGAATTGTTAGCGCGCACAATCGGAGTGCAGCATCCCATGCGCCCCCCGGGGCACCACACACATCCACCGCAATCGTCGCGGCGGACTCTCAAGGAGGAGAAAGAATGGACATCAGCAAGCGCGGATTCCGTGGACTGCTCACGGTCGCAGCGGCCGGCGCCATGGTCGTCGGGCTGAGCGCGTGCTCGGGTGGCGCAGAGCCCGCCGGCAGCGGCAGCGCCGCAGCCGGTGGTGACAAGCCCATCACGGTAGGTTTCGTCGCGGTCGGCCCCGAGGGCGGCTGGCGCAACGCCAACGAGCAGGCCATCAAGGACGCGTTCACCAAGGACGCGGGCTTCGACCTCAAGTACGCTCCGGCGGCCAGCCCCAGCGACCAGAAGTCGCAGCTCGACGCGTTCTCGACCTTCGTCAACGACGAGGTCGACGTCATCCTCCTCACGGCGACCGAGGCATCGGGCTGGGAGGACGAGCTGAAGAAGGCCAAGGAGGCCAACATCCCCGTGATCCTGCTGGACCGCGGTGTCGACGCCTCCTCCGACCTGTACGTCACGCGCATCGCGCCCGACAACAAGCAGGTCGCCAACTCGGTCGGCGAGTGGGCCGCCACCACGTTCCCGAGCGGTGCGAACTACTTCGTGCTCGAGGGCGTTCCCGGCCTGTCGGTCGTCAACGAGCGCAACGAGGGCTTCGACGCCGCGATCGCCGGCAAGTCGGGCTGGAACAAGGTCGGCGCACAGACGGCCAACTGGAAGACCGACGAGGGCAAGTCCGTCATCGAGACGGTCCTCAAGGCCAACAACAACAACATCCAGTTCATCTTCGCCCAGAACGACGAGATGGGCATCGGCGCGGCGCAGGCCGTGAGCGCGGCGGGCCTCAAGCCCGGCACCGACGTCAAGATCGCGACGATCGACGGCACCAAGGGCGCGCTGGAGGCGCTGGCGAAGGGCGACCTGAGCTTCGTCGCCCAGTACAACCCCTTCTTCGGCACCGACGCGGTCGACGCCGTGAAGAAGGCCCTCGCGGGCGAGAAGGTCGACTCGACCATCATCGTCAAGAGCGCCACGTTCGACTCGCCCGAGGCGGCCCAGAAGGCGCTCGACCAGGGTCTCGGCTTCTAAGCACCACGAGCCGCCCCGAGTCCGCTCGGACAGAACGGGGACGGGGATCGCCACCTTCGGCGGTCCCCGTCCCGCCATCCGCCCTGCACGGGCGACCCCACCCGATTCAACGAGGAAGTCTGCAGTGGTCACCGAACCCCTCCCGATCGTCGAAGTCCGCGGCGCGTCGATCACGTTCCCGGGCGTCAAGGCGCTCGACGACGTGAACTTCCGCCTCCTGCCCGGTGAGGTCCACACCCTCATGGGCGAGAACGGCGCCGGAAAGTCGACGCTCATCAAGGCGTTGACCGGTGTCTACCAGATCGACTCCGGATCGATCCTCGTCTTCGGCGAGGAACGGCGTTTCTCCGGCACGGCGTCGGCGCAGGCCGCCGGGATCTCCACGGTGTACCAGGAGGTCAACCTCTGCACCAACCTCACCATCGGTGAGAACGTCATGCTCGGCCACGAGAGCCGCTCCCTCTTCGGCATCGACTGGCGCAAGACCCACGCCCGCGCCCACGAGGTACTCACCGAGATGGGTCTCGGCGACCTCGACCCGCGCGCCCCCCTGCAGTCCATCTCGATCGCGTTGCAGCAGCTCGTCGCGATCAGCCGGGCCATGGTCACCAAGTCGAAGGTCCTGATCCTCGACGAGCCGACCTCCAGCCTGGATGCCGCCGAGGTCGAGACGCTCTTCGCCGTCATGCGCCAGCTGCGCGATCAGGGCGTCGCCATCCTCTTCGTCTCCCACTTCCTCGACCAGGTCTACGCGATCAGCGACCGCATCACGGTGCTGCGCAACGGGGCGTTCGTCGGCGAGTACCTCAAGAACGACCTCGACCGCACTGAGCTCATCTCCAAGATGATCGGCAAGGACCTCGGCGCCCTGCGGGCCCTCGGCTCCAACCGCCAGGTCGACGAGCGAGACCGCAGCCAGACGCCCGTCTACGCCGCGGACGGCATCGCCCGCAAGGGTGCCCTGGCCCCCACGGACATCGAGATCCACAAGGGTGAGGTCGTCGGCTTCGCCGGCCTGCTCGGCTCGGGCCGCACCGAACTGGCGCGCCTCATCGTCGGTGCCGACAAGCCGGATGCCGGCACGGTGCGCCTGAAGGGCAAGAAGGCCAGCATCACCTCGCCCGTCTCGGGCCTGGCGAACCACATCGCCTACTCGACGGAGAACCGTCGCGACGACGGCATCGTCGGGGACCTCAGCATCCGCGAGAACATCATGCTCGCCGTCCAGGCGCAGCGCGGATGGCTGCGACGCGTTCCCGCCAAGGAGGTCGACCGGCTCGTCACCATGTACATGGAGCGCTTCAGCGTGCGCCCCAACGACCCCGATCGGCCCATCCGCCTGCTGTCCGGCGGAAACCAGCAGAAGGTCCTCCTCGGGCGCTGGCTCGCGACCGATCCCGAGCTGCTGCTGCTGGATGAGCCCACGCGCGGCATCGACGTCGGCGCGAAGGCCGACATCCAGGAGACGGTCGCCGAGCTCGCCGAGGGCGGCATGAGCGTCGTCTTCATCTCCTCGGAGCTGGAGGAGGTCGTCCGCCTCTCCGAGCGCATCGTCATCATGAAGGACCACCAGAAGGTCGGCGAGGTCGTCAACGGTCCGGACGTCACGGCGGAGCGGATCGTCTCGATCATCGCCGCCGACTCCGAGGCCGCCGCCGAAGCGAACGCGGAAGCGCTCGCCGACGAGGTCGAAGGAGAACAGGCATGACCCGTCTGAGGGCGCTCGTACGCACCCCCTGGTTCTGGGGCATTGTGGGCATCGTCCTGCTGCTGGCGCTGAACACGCTGAAGGACCCCACCTACCTCGCCCTCGGGGTCAACCCGACGACGGGTCAGCTGTCGGGCAACCTTCTGGACATCCTGCGGGTGTCGGCGCCGATCGTGATGATCGCGCTGGGCATGACGTTCGTCATCGCCACCAGCGGCATCGACCTGTCGGTCGGCTCCGTCATGGCCGTCGGCGGCGCGGTCGCGATGGTCACCCTCAGCGGTCTGGGCCAGCCCACCTCGGTCGGTGCGATGTTCACCGCGATCGGGCTCGCCGTGCTGCTGGGTATCGTGCTCGGCGCGATCAACGGCCTGCTCGTCGCCGTCATCGGATTGCAGCCGTTCATCAGCACGCTCGTGATGATGCTCGCCGGGCGCGGTATCGCGCGCGTCATCACCGGCGGCCAGAACACGAACGCGGAGAACGCGCCCTTCCGGGCTCTCGCGAACGGTCAGTTCCTCGGCCTTCCGCTGAGCTTCGTGCTCGCGATCGCGATCGTCATCGTCGTCGCGCTCGTGATGCGCCGCACCGCTCTCGGCCTCATGATCGAGTCGATCGGCATCAACCCGCAGGCCAGCCGGCTCGCCGGCATCCGCCCCCGCCCGATCCTCATCGCCGTGTACGTGCTGTCGGCGGCGCTCGCCGCTGTCGGCGGACTGTTCACGGTGTCGGAGGTCATGACCGTCGACGTCTCGGGCACCGGGTACCAGATGGAGCTCGACGCGATCCTCGCCGTCGTCATCGGGGGCACCTCGCTCGCCGGCGGGAAGTTCTCGATCGTGGGCTCGACGATCGGCGCCCTGCTGATCGCGACCCTCAACAAGACGGTCCTCTTCCTCGGAGTCTCGGCCGCCGCGACGCCGGCCTTCAAGGCGATCGTCATCGTCGCGCTGGTGCTGCTGCAGTCCGAGCGCATCCGTTCCCTGGTGCTCCGCCGCGGCAACCGCAACCGCACACCCGCGGCCCCCCTCTCCGAGTCCACGCAGCCGAAGGAGGTCGTCGCATGAGCGACGCATCCACCACTCGCGAACGCTCCACGCCCCCGTCGGCCGGGCAGGCCGCGGCGATCGCCACCCCCCGCGCAACCGCGTGGTCGCGTGTCTGGGGCCGCAGCCAGTCGCTGATTCCCACGCTCGCGGCGGTCGTGCTGTTCATCAGCATGCTCGTGTACGCGGAGATCGCTTACGGACGGGTCTTCCACCTCGGCACGATGTCGAGTCTGCTCGTGAGCTTCGCCCCGACGATCATCCTGGCCGTGGCCATGACGATCGTGATCCTCTCCGGCGGCATCGACCTGTCCGTCGGCGCCGTCGTGGCGTTCACCTCGGTCGCCGGCGTGATGCTCATGGGCGCGGGGGTGAACGCGTGGCTCGCGATCGTCATCATGATCGTGCTCGGCGCGCTGTTCGGTCTGGTCTCGGGCGTGCTGATCCAGTTCTTCAACGTGCAGCCCTTCATCGCGACGCTCGCGATGATGTTCCTCGCGCGCGGCCTCGCCTCGATCCTGTCGACGGTGCCCGTGCACGCGCCGGAGGGCTCTCCGATCCTGCTGCTGGCCACGGACTTCAAGCTCATCGACGGCCCCAAGACCAACGATCTCGTCCTCACGCCCGGCTTCTTCATCGCCGTCGTCGTCGTGATCGCCGCGGTCTTCTTCCTGCACCGCACCCGCACGGGACGCACGATCTACGCGATCGGCGGTGCCGAGTCGTCGGCCCAGCTGATGGGCCTGCCCGTGGCCCGCACGCGGGTCTGGATCTACATCCTCAGCGGCGCTCTCGCCGGCCTTGCCGGAGTGGTCTACACCGCAGAGGTGGGCGGCAAAGCGCAGAACGTCACCGGCATCGGCTGGGAGCTCGACGCGATCGCTGCGGTCGTGATCGGCGGCACGCTGCTCACCGGCGGCGTCGGCTACGTGCTGGGTTCCGTGGTGGGCACGCTCGTGCTCGCCGCCCTGTGGATGATCATCACGAAGGACGGCTCGATCAAGCCCGAGTACCTCACGATCATCACCGGCGGCATCCTCCTCGCCTTCGTGCTGCTGCAGCGGGTGCTCACGAAGCGGAGGAGCGAGTGAGCGCGCCGGCAGGGGGCCGTGTGATCGACCAGCACCTGCAGGAGCGCATCGACGCCGTCCGCGCCGATGTGGCCGCGCTGCACGCGGAGCTCGTGCGGTACGGCCTGGTGGTCTGGACGGGCGGCAACGTCTCTGGGCGCGTGCCGGACAGCGACCTCTTCGTGATCAAGCCCTCGGGCGTCTCCTACGACGACCTCGCCCCCGAGAACATGATCCTCTGCGACCTCGACGGCGCCGTCATCGCGGGAACGCCGGGCAGCGACCGCAGCCCGTCCAGCGACACCGCGGCCCACGCGTACGTGTACCGGCACATGCCCGAGGTCGGCGGTGTCGTGCACACCCACTCCGACTATGCGGTGGCGTGGGCGGCGCGCGGCGAGGAGATTCCCTGCGTCATCACGGCCATGGCCGATGAGTTCGGTGGGCCGATCCCGGTCGGGCCGTTCGCCATCATCGGCGACGACTCCATCGGCCGCGGCATCGTGGACACGCTGCGCGGGCACCGCAGTCGCGCAGTGCTCATGCAGAACCACGGCCCCTTCACGATCGGCGTCAACGCCAAGGATGCCGTGAAGGCCGCCGTCATGTGCGAGGACGTCGCCCGGACGGTGCACATCGCGCGCCAGGCCGGCGAGCTGATCCCGATCCCGCAGGACAAGATCGACGCGCTCTACAACCGCTACCAGAACGTCTACGGGCAGGGAACGGACGAGCGTCGATGAGCGGGGAGGCGGCGGACGCGATCCGCACGGGTCGCACGAGTCTCGGCATCGAGTTCGGCTCGACGCGCATCAAAGCCTGTCTCGTGGATGCCGAAGCGCCCGCGAGCGTGCTCGGCGTCGGCTCGCACGCGTGGGAGAACAGACTCGAAGACGGCCTGTGGACCTACCCGCTGGAAGCGATCTGGGAGGGGCTGCAGGCCGCGTACGCCGACCTCGTCGCCGATCTCGAGCGCACCCACGGCGTGACCCCCGAGACCGTTGGATCGATCGGTGTGTCGGCGATGATGCACGGCTACCTCGCCTTCGACGAGGCGGGGGAGCTGCTCGTTCCCTTCCGGACCTGGCGCAACACGAACACCGCCGCAGCGGCGGCGGAGTTGTCCGAGCTGTTCGGGGTCAACATTCCGCTGCGCTGGTCGATCGCGCACCTGCGCCAGGCGGTCATCGACCGAGAGTCACACGTGTCGCGAGTGGCCGCCGTCAACACGCTCGCCGGATACGTCCACGAACGCTTGACCGGTCGTCGCGTGCTCGGCGTCGGTGACGCATCGGGCATGTTCCCGATCGCCGCCGGCACCGCCGACTACGACGAGCGGCTCATCGCCCGCTTCGACGCGCTCGCACCGGGAGAGATGCCCCCGCTTCGTGCGCTGCTGCCGCAGGCGCTGCCCGCCGGTGCGGACGCCGGCACCCTCACGGTGGACGGTGCGGCGCTGCTCGATCCGAGCGGTCGGCTGCGACCCGGCATTCCGCTGTGTCCGCCGGAGGGCGATGCGGGCACGGGGATGGTCGCGACCGGGGCCGTCGCGCCGCGCACCGGCAATGTCAGCGCCGGCACCTCCATCTTCGCGATGGTCGTGCTGGAGGGCCCGCTCGCCGCCCAGCACCACGAGCTCGATCTCGTCACGACCCCCGCCGGCGACCCCGTCGCGATGGTCCACTGCAACAACGGCGCCAGCGAGCTGGCGGCGTGGGCGGGGCTGTTCCGTCGGTTCGCGGCGGCATCCGGCACGCCGCTGGACGACGACGAGGTCTTCGGCGTGCTGCTGCGCGAAGCTCTGGACGGCGACGCGGACGCGGGAGGCCTGCTGGCGTACAACCACCTGGCCGGTGAGCCGATCGCCGGCCTCACGGCGGGGCGCCCGCTCTTCGTGCGCACCCCGGAATCGACACTCAGTCTCGCGAACGTCATGCGCGCACAGGTCTATGGTGTGTTCGGCACGCTCGCCCTCGGCATGCAGGTGCTCGCCGCAGAGGGCGTGGCGCTGGATCGCATGTACGCGCACGGTGGGGTCTTCCGCACGGCCGGGGTCGCGCAGCGCTTCCTCGCCGCGGCGCTGGATGCGCCGGTCGCCGTGGGAGAGACCGCCTCGGAGGGCGGGGCGTGGGGCATCGCCGTCCTGGCGGCGTTCCGCCGCGCCGTGGCCCAGGGGCGGGACCTCACGCTGGGCACCTACCTCGACGAGACCGTGTTCGCGGATGCCGCGGCATCCGTCGTCGAGCCTGTTCCCGCGGATGTCGCGGGATTCGCCACCTACCTCGACCGCTACCGAGCCGGCCTCGCCGTCGAGGCGGCGGCCGTCCACTCACTCTGAGGACGCCTCGATCTTCGAGGCTTCTCACACTCACCGACCGGAAAGACATCATGACCCTCTCCACCTCTCTCGAGAACTACACCGTTTGGTTCGTCACCGGCAGCCAGGGGCTGTACGGAGAGGAGACCCTGCGCCAGGTCGCCGCGCAGTCCCAGCAGGTGGCGGCAGGCCTGAGCGCCCTGCCGGTGCGCGTCGAGTGGAAGCCCGTGCTCACCGATTCGGACTCCATTCGGCGCCTGGCGCTCGACGCCAACAGTGACGACTCGGTGATCGGCGTCGTCGCCTGGATGCACACGTTCAGCCCGGCGAAGATGTGGATCGCAGGTCTCGACGCCCTGCAGAAGCCCCTGCTGCACCTGCACACGCAGGCGAACGTCGAGCTGCCCTGGGAGGACATCGACTTCGACTTCATGAACCTGAACCAGGCCGCCCACGGCGACCGGGAGTTCGGCTACATCCAGACGCGCCTGGGCGTGGCGCGCAAGACGGTCGTCGGGCACGTCTCCAACCCCGCCGTTCTCGCTCAGATCGAGCAGTGGCAGCGCGCCGCCGCCGGGTGGCAGGCCGCGCGCACGCTGAAGCTCGCCCGCTTCGGTGACAACATGCGCTACGTCGCCGTCACCGAGGGCGACAAGACCGAGGCCGAGCTCCGTTTCGGCGTGCAGGTGAACACGTGGGGCGTGAACGAGCTCGCGGATGCCGTCGCGGCGGCATCCGAGGCCGACATCGACGCGCTCGTGCAGGTGTACCTCGACGAGTACGACGTCGCCGAGGAGCTGCTGCCCGGTGCCGAGCGCCACCAGTCGCTGCGCGACGGCGCCGCGATCGAGGTCGGTCTGCGGACGTTCCTGGAAGCCGGTGGCTTCGGTGCATTCACGACCTCGTTCGAGGACCTCGGCGCTCTGACGCAGCTGCCCGGGCTGGCCGTGCAGCGCCTGATGGCCGAGGGATACGGCTTCGGCGCGGAGGGCGACTGGAAGACCGCGATCCTCGTCCGCGTGGCCAACGTCATGGGCGCGGGGCTGCCCGGCGGAGCGAGCCTCATGGAGGACTACACCTACGACCTGGTCGCGGGGGATGAGAAGATCCTCGGCGCGCACATGCTCGAGGTCTCGCCCTCGCTGACGACGCAGAAGCCGCGGCTGGAGATCCACCCGCTCGGCATCGGCGGCAAGGACGACCCCGTCCGCCTCGTCTTCACGGCCGACCCGGGCCCGGCCGTCGTGGTCGCGATGAGTGACATGCGCGATCGGTTCCGTCTCGTGGCCAACGTCGTCGAGAACGTCGAGGCCCCCGACCTGCCGAAGCTTCCCGTCGGGCGGGCAATCTGGAAGCCGGCCCCCGATTTCGCCACCAGTGCCGCCTGCTGGCTCACCGCCGGCGCCGCCCACCACACCGTGATGACCACCGCCGTCGGCATCGAGGTGTTCCGCGACTTCGCGGACATCGCCGGCACCGAGCTTCTCGTCATCGACGAGGACACGACCGTCCGCGGATTCCAGAAGGAGTTGCGCTGGAACCAGGCGTACTACCGCCTGGCCCAGGGCCTCTGACCCCGACCTCACCACCCCCACCCGAAACAAGAGGAACTCTCTCGATGATGAGATCAACACGGATCCCGCGCGCCTCCGCGCCCGGGCGCACACCGCGTCGAGCACTCGCCGCGACCGTTGCCGGCGTTCTCGCGCTCACCGGCGTCGGCCTGGCCGCGCCGAACGCGGCATCCGCCGCCGACGTGCCGGCCCCGAGCGCCCACTACGACATGTCGCACAGCGGATCGACGCTGCTCGACGTGTCGGGCAACGGTCGCAATGCCACGCTCACCGGACTGACCGACGCCTCCTTCGCGGATGCCG
>NZ_JBQUZN010000007.1:0-97066 GCF_056313825.1 Microbacterium sp. DMC48
CGCGACCGTAGTGCTGCTTGAGCACCGACGTGCGAAAGCCCAGTTCGAGGGCGGCCGCAGAGACGGTCTCCACCTCACCGGTCGCCTCATCGAGCAGTTCGACCTCCACCAGCGTCTCGACGATCTCCTGGCCGTACGCCCCGACGTTCTGGATGGGGGCCGCACCGGCCGATCCGGGGATGCCGCTCATCGCCTCGATCCCGGCTAGGCCTGCCGCGACGGTGTACTCGACGAGGTCGTCCCAGTTGTGCCCCGCTTCGACGCGCAGGCGGACGTGACCCTCCCGAGCACCCTCCACGCGCTCGATGCCGGAGGTCCGCATCAGCACGACGGTTCCGTCGAAGGGCTCGTCGCCGGCGAGCAGGTTGGAGCCGCCGCCGAGCACGAGCCACGGCTCACCCTGCGACCAGGCCTCTCGCAGCGCCGAGACGAGCTCGTCGCGGGTGCGGGCCTCGACCATCCGCAGGGGGGTGCCCCCGACGCGGAGCGTCGTCAGGTCGGCGAGCGGAATCGGCGTGATCTCGGCCATCAGGACTGGTGGCGCACGCGCACCTGCGCCTTGCCGAGCACGGTCGTGTCACCGAACGTCACGGTGAGGTCGATGCGCACTGCCTCGTCGTCGACCGTGCCGACCTTGGCGGAGACGAAGAGATCGGCTCCGTGTTCGGCATCCACGACGACGGGACGTGTGAAGCGCACGCCGTAGTCGACGATGCGTCCGGCGTCGCCGAGCCACTCCACGATGGTCTCGACGGCGAGGCCCATCGTCAGCATGCCGTGCGCGAGGACCCCGGGCAGACCGACGCGTTCGGCGACGTCGTCGCGATAGTGAATGGGGTTGAAGTCACCCGATGCGCCCGCGTAGCGCACCAGCGACTCGCGGGTCAAGTGCACGGTGCGCTCGGCGACGACGGTGCCGACCTCCAGGGCTGCGGATGTCATGAGACCTCGCCTCCGATGAGCAGGATGGATGTCGCGGTGACGACGTGGGCGCCGTCGGCGTCGGTGATCTCCGCCTCGCTGGTCACCATCGCTCCGGCGCCGAAGGGGCGGATGCCGGTGATGCTGAGCTGCGCGGTGAGCTCGTCTCCGGCGACGATCGGACGGCTGTAGTGGAAGCGCTGCTCGGCGTGCACGGTACGTTCCAGAGCGATGCCGGAGTCCTCGACGGCCAGCAGCTGCTGCATCGTGAGGTCTTGGACGACCATCGCGAAGGTGGGCGGTGCGACGACGTCGCGGTAGCCCAGCGCCTGAGCGGCGGCGGGGTCGACGTGCTGAGGGGCGTCGGCGAAGACGGCCCGCGCGAACTCGCGCACCTTTTCGCGGCCCACGAGATAGGAAGCGGTCGGCGGGAAGACGCGACCCACCAGCTCAGGATTCACTGACACCACTCGATCCTATCGACGGCGCTGCCCGCTCGTCCGCCCGCAGGGGCCGCATCAAACCCGCCGTGGCGACGATTCGGGACGGATGAACGCGTCAGCGCGCGCGACGAGCGCGGATGGCCCGCACCGCCATCTGCGCGGCGATGAAGGTGAGGAAGCAGGCGAAGAGGATGTTGGCGACCAGGGGCGACAGCAGCGTGGCAATCCAGGCACCGAGAGCCGTCGTGGTGCAGGCCGCGACGCCGACGAGCGCGGCGGCGACCAGGTCGACGTTGCGGCGCTTGACGTTGCCCACGGTGCCCGAGATGGCGGTCGGGATCATCATGAGCAGCGAGGTTCCCTTCGCGATGAGGTCGCTCGTACCGAAGAGGAAGATGAGCGCGGGAACGACGATGACCCCGCCGCCGACACCCAGCAAGCCCGCCATCACGCCCGTGAACAGCCCCAGCACCGCCAAGCCGATGCCGGATGCGACCGTGAGCTCGAGTGCGGCGTCGCGCGAGGGGACGACGATGAACAGCATCACGATCACGACGACGAGGAAGCCCACGAACCCCCAGCGCAGCGCGTTCTGCGGGATGCGTGCCAGCAGCCAGGAGCCGATCTGCGCGCCGACGACGGCGCCGGCGGCGAGAATGAGCGCCGGGATCCACGCGACGGACCCGTGAAGGGCGTAGGAGACGACACCGACGGATGCCGTGGGCACGATGGCCGCGAGCGACGTGCCCGCGGCCAGCCGCTGGTCGAAGCGCAGCAGGAGCACCAGCATCGGCACGATGACCGTGCCGCCGCCGACGCCGAACAGCCCCGACAGCAGTCCGGCAGCGAGCCCGACCCCGATGCAAGCCAGCACGAAGCGGATGTCGCGGCGCCGGGCGGGCGTCGCGGCTGCGGCCGCGCTCACGCGTCGGTCCCGGTGCCGACCTCGGCGGCAGGGTCGTCGGCGCCGGCGGCGGCCTGCTCGAACTGCGAGCGGTAGAGACGCCAGTAGGCGCCCTCCGCGGCGATCAACTCGTCGTGGCTGCCCTTCTCGACGATGTCGCCGTGCTCCATCACGAGGATGAGGTCGGCGTCGCGAATGGTCGACAGACGGTGGGCGATCACGAAGGACGTGCGTCCTTCGCGCAGCGCCGACATCGCGTGCTGCAGCAGCAGCTCGGTGCGGGTGTCGACCGAGCTCGTCGCCTCATCCAGGATGAGCACGCTCGGCTCGGCGACGAACGCACGCGCGATCGTGATGAGCTGCTTCTCCCCCGCCGAGACGTTGGCGGCGTCCTCGTCGAGCACGGTGTCGTATCCGTCGGGAAGGGAGTGGACGAAGCGGTCGACCCGGGTCGCGACGGCGGCTTCGACGATCTCGAGGTCGGAGGCCTGCTCGTTGCCGTACCGGATGTTCTCGCGGATCGTTCCGGCGAACAGCCACGGATCCTGGAGCACCATGCCGGTGCGCGAACGCACATCGTCGCGGGTGAGTTCGGAGATGTCCTGTCCGTCGAGCAGGATGCGGCCTCCGTCGAGCTCGTAGAAGCGCATCAGCAGGTTCACCAGCGTCGTCTTACCGGCTCCGGTCGGGCCGACGATCGCCACGGTCTGGCCCGGTTCGACGCGGAAGGACAGGTCGCGGATGAGGGGCTTGTGGGCGCTGTACGAGAACGCGACGTTCTGGAACTCGATCACGCCGCGTCCCTCGCGCAGGGCGGGCGCGTCGGCGGCATCGGGCTCCTGCTCGTCCTGGTCGAGGAGTTCGAAGACGCGCTCAGCCGAGGCCGTTCCGGACTGCACGACGGCGGCCATGCCGCCGAGCTCCGACAGCGGCTGGGTGAACTGCTGCGAGTACTGGATGAACGCCTGCACGTCACCGAGCCGCAGCTGGCCGGAGGCCACCATCAGGCCGCCGAGCACGGCGATGCCGACGTAGGAGAGGTTTCCGATGAACATCATCGCCGGCATCATCAGCCCGGAGAGGAACTGGGCTTTGAACGCGGCCTGGTAGAGCTCTTCGTTCTCCTGCTCGAACTTCTCCCGCGAATCCTTCTCACGGCCGTACACGCGCACGAGCGCGTGACCGGAGAACGACTCCTCGACGCGTGCGTTGAGCCGGCCGACCTTGCGCCACTGCGTGGCGAAGGCCTTCTGCGACTTCGGGCCGATGACTCCGAAGATGACGCCCATCAGCGGCAGCGCGATGAGGGCGACGATCGCGAGTTGCCACGAGATCGAGAACATCATGATGAGCACACCGACGACCGTCAGCACATTGGTGACCGCGGTGGACAGCGACTGCTGCATGGTCTGGGTGATGTTGTCGATGTCGTTCGTCACGCGCGAGATGAGCTCGCCGCGCTGCACCCGGTCGAAGTACGACAGCGGCAGACGGTTGATCTTCGCCTCGACCGACTCGCGGAGCCGCCACATGGTGCGCACCATGATCACGTTGATGACGTAGCCCTGCAGCCAGGTGAGCACGGCCGACACGACGTAGATGGCGAGTACGGCGACGAGCACCCACTTGAGACGCTCGAAGTCGACTCCGGCGCCGACCTGGAAGTCGTGCATCGCAGAGACGATGTTGGCGATGTCGTTCTGCCCGGCGGCGCGCAGGGCGTCGACGACCTGGGCCTGACTCGCGCCCGTGGGGAACTGGGCGGCGAGGGATGCCGAGACGACCCCCTCGAAGAGGATGTTGGTGGCTTCACCGAGAACCTTCGGCGCGATCACGGCGAGGACGACGCCGACCGCGCCGAGGACCGAGACGAACCCGAACGCCCACTTGTACGGGGCGAGCAGGCCGATCATCCGCACGAAGCTGCGACCGAAGTTGGCGGCCTTGCCGGGGGCGACGGAATCCCAGGATCCGGAGTTGAGCCGGGCCTGCTCGGCGAGCTCGAGTTCTTCGCGCTCCTCTTCGGAGAGGGCGGCGGTGTTCGGCGCGCTCATGCGTCGACTCCCAACTGCGATTCGACGATCTCTCGATACGTCTCGTTGCCGGCCAAGAGGTCATCATGCGTGCCGATGCCGACCATGCGACCGTCGTCGAGGACCACGATGACATCGGCATCCGCGATGGTCGAGATGCGCTGCGCGACGACGATCTTGGTCACGTCCGGAAGCGCGCGCCACAGGGCTTGGCGCAGTCGCGCGTCGGTGGTGACGTCGAGCGCCGAGAAGGAGTCGTCGAATACGAGCACATGCGGCCGGTGCACGATCGCGCGGGCGATCGACAGGCGCTGGCGTTGGCCACCCGAGACGTTGGTTCCGCCCTGCGCGATGCGCGCATCGAGTCCGCCGTCCATCTCCGATACGAAGTCACGGCCCTGCGCGATCTCGAGCGCGTCCCAGAGCTCGTCGTCGGTGGCGTCCTCACGACCGAATCGGAGGTTGCTGGCGACGGTACCGGTGAAGAGGAAGGCGCGCTGCGGGACGTAGCCGATGCCCCGCCACATCTCGTCGAGGTCGGCCTCGCGCACGTCGACGCCGCCGACCCGCACGGTTCCGCCGGTGACATCGAACAGTCGGGGAATGAGAGAGACGAGCGTCGTCTTGCCCGAACCGGTCGACCCCACGATGGCGACGGTCTGTCCGGGGGCGGCGCGGAACGAGATGTTCTCGAGGACGGGTGCTTCGGCACCCGGGTAGCTGAAGGTGACATCGTCGAATTCGACGGCGCCGAGGTCGGGAAACGCCGTGACCGGTCGCGCCGGGCGGTGCAGCGCGTCGGTCGAGTCGAGCACCTCTCCGATGCGATCTGCGGAGACGGCGGCGCGCGGGATCATGATCGTCATGAACGTCGCCATGAGCACGCCCATGAGGATCTGACCGACGTACTGCATGAAGGCGAAGAGGGTGCCGATCTGCACGTCGCCGGCATCCACCTGGATGCCGCCGAACCAGATGACGCCGACGACGGTGAGATTGAGCACCAGCATCGCCAGCGGGAACATGAGCACGAACAGCGAGCCGACCTTGCGTCCGACCACCATGATGTCGGTGTTCGCGACACGGAACCGGGCCTCTTCGATGCGTTCACGCACGAACGCGCGGACGACGCGCACACCGGTGAGCTGCTCGCGCATGACGCGGTTGACGCCGTCGAGCTTGCCCTGATACTCGCGGAACAACGGCACCATGCGACTGATGATGAAACCGGCGATCACCAGCAGCGTCGGCACGGCCACGGCGATGAGCCAGCTGAGCGCGGCATCCTGCTGGACAGCCATGATGACGCCGCCGATGGCCAGCAGCGGCGCCGTGACCAGCATCGTGGCGCCCATCATCGCGAGCATCTGCACCTGCTGGACGTCGTTGGTGTTGCGCGTGATGAGCGTTCCCGCACCGAACGACGACACTTCGCGCTCGGAGAAGCCGCTCACCTTGTCGTAGACGTCGCGGCGGATGTCGCGCCCGGCGCTCATCGCCGCGCGCGCCGCGAAGAACGTCGCGATCACCGAGGCGACGATCTGGCCCAGCGCGATGAGCAGCATGAAACCGCCCCGCGACCAGATGTATCCGGTGTCGCCCGCCGCGACACCTTTGTCGATGATGTCGGCGTTCAGGCGCGGCAGGTAGAGGGAAGCCATCGCCGAGGCGAACTGGAAGACGAGCACGCCCAGCAGCCACCACTTGTACGTCCAGAGATAACGGACGAGGAGTTTTCCGAGCATGAGGAGCTCCGTCTACGGGCCGGGTGGGAACGGTTCATGCTATCGCCGGGCTCGGACATGCACTCGTCGCGTGCTGCGAACCGCGCCTCGGAGTCCGCCGGTCACACCGTCGCGGAAGGCTCCCCGTCAGCGTGTGTGAGTGCGGGCGCGGAGCCGCGCAGCACCTGGTCGACGACACGTCCGCAGTACTCCTCGGCATCCGCGGTCTCGCTTGCGACCTCGGGCGCCATCGCCATCAAGCTGCTGACGAGCACGGATCCCGTGATCGTGTGCAGCAGAAGGTCCGCGTTGCAGTCGGATGCCAAGTCGCCTCTGCCGCTCAGAGCTCATTCGCAAGACGAAGGTCCCCTCCTCCGACTGCATGAGGCGCAGGATCGACATCGCGATCTCGATGAGCTGGCGGCGGATGTCCGTGGACGGTGCCGTCATCGGCTCGAGGACGTGAGATCGGATCACATCCGCCATCAAGTCGTCGGACGATGCCCATCGGCGATACAAAGCGACGAGCCGCCTCGGCGTCTCACCGAGGCGCAGCGCGATCAGTACGTCCAGGAGATGGGCGCGTACCTGCGACTCGTCGGCGCCGACAGCCCCGCGCCTCCGCGAGCATCCACAACGCCCGCTCACGCATCTGCGGAGAGTACTTCCTGTTCGTCGTCTACCGTCGTTCCTGCAAGGAAGGAACGAGGATCAGGCCGGTGACCGTTCAACCGCAAGGCTGTTGGGATGATTCACCTTGAGAATGAACCCAAGGACGATCATCGCTGGCTTGAGAGAAGTCGAACAGCGCTCGCTCGACTTGTTGCCCATTGCGATATGCGAACACAACGATGATGCTTCGCGGACCAATGACGTCACGGAGATACTCATCGCTCGTCATTCCGGGCTTCTTGTCACCCATGAGCAGGAGATCACCCGTTTCGGCCCGGATCGTTCCGTCCACCCTCCAGACCTCACGCCAACGACTCCCCGAGCTTTGCTCGATGTCCGCACCCAGCTCGTCGGCAACAAGCGGCTCGCAGAACGCTAGGGAGACACCTTGTGCCGAGATCTTTGCGGACCAGTTCGGCGGATCGGGAACCGGATCACAAGCAACGATCGCTGCGGCGACGCCAAGTGTAAGAACGATCCCCAGGAACACCGGGAGCGGTCGTCGCGAGACCCTGTCAACACTGGTTCGCATGGTTGGTCCCCTCGAGTCCCGCCATCTGCTCCATAGGGTTCGAGCATGCCGCGCCACCGCCTACCAGCCATGCAACCTGAAAGACGCCTGCGCCCATCGTCCATTGCCAAGTGTAATTCCACTCGTGTTGCAGCGACGACGGATTCTTGGTGAAACGATCGAGCGCATCCGCCGAAATCATGACGCTGCCAATTGTGATGGCAGCATCGTTCGGTGAACCCAGCGAGAACCTCCGCACGCATAGGTCGCATCGCCCACATCTGCACAGGCTGCGTCCGTGACAGCGGGGAAGATGCTCCCAGCCATACGCGGCACGAAGTTCCGAACGTCGTTGTTGAGGCTGCCGCCTTCGACGCGTTCGACACTGAGGAACCGACCGGACCCCGACACGCTTGCGAGGATCGCGGACTGGCGCGCGCTCCGACTCGGCCGAACGTCAGGCGTATCGACCGAATTCTCGGACGAGGGCAGAGCTAACCTCTCTGAGAAGTAGAGCCAACACACCACTGCTCGAACACATCCGCGTTCCTGCCGCCGCCTCTGGTGTACGTGCAGAAACTGGTTGGCCTCACGGTGAGAATCCGAGAGCCTCAACCCCTCCTGCTGAACAGATACGACGCCTCCTACGACGACGCCCCGGGCCACCTCGCGCCACAGTCGCCAAGCGTGGGCCCCTGATCGTCCTCGACCATCTGCCGATACGGCGGCCTTCAGGCCCCTCTATTCGTGCGTCCGATCTGCTCCGCCCTCGTTGGGAAGTCGCGCGTTGAGCGCAGCGACGAGTGCCGTGCAGGTTCGCCGACTGCTTAAGGTCGCGGGGAACGGAATCGTAGAGCCGCGGAGGCGAATGACGATGATCATACGCATCCCGAAATTAAGCCACGATTCCGTGCCCGCCCCCCGATTCCAGAGCCCCGAGTACGGCACGTCATGGAAAGTCAGCACGTCGATAAACGCAAATCTCCGAGTGCTGAAATATGACCTCACAAAAACCGCCTCGGCGTCCGTCCATATCTTTGGTCGAAACGAGAAACCGACCAGCACGACACCTAATGCGAACGACGTGATGAATGCTGCAATCACTCCGGAGGCTACCCATCCCACAAGGCCAGCAAGGCTGAACAGCACCAGAAATATCGAACTCAGCAAACGCGGCAGTAGCCCGACCTTGCCCAGCGCGTGAGAAGTTGGGTCCACGTCTTCAGAACGCAACACGATATCCACGCACCCCACGATAAGCGGGCGCGATAGTCGGGCTCGACGCTGCAAGGGTTGCGCGTATCGGGGCCGCCCCAGCGGAGCCCCGACATGTTTCCTACAGTACAGAGCCGCCCGCACGCCACCACACAAGGCTGCTACTGAACCGGGCATGAAGCCACAGGCGAGGGACCTAGTCTGCGCGACCGCGCTCTGCAACGACCAACGAAAAAGTGACGGAGAAATCTCCGACGCTTCGTCTGCCGAACAAGCAAATCCCTTATCTCAAGGCCACTTGTTCGAGTAACACTCTCGGTAGCGGGAGCGGGGCTTGAACCCGCGACCTCACGATTATGAGTCGTGCGCTCTCACCAACTGAGCTACCCCGCCGCGCCGCACCCACACGGCGAGATGTGGATGCTGCGAGCCCCGAGTCAGGATTGAACTGACGACCCCTTCCTTACCATGGAAGTGCTCTGCCACTGAGCTATCGGGGCGTGCTGCCCCTCGCGGGGCAACCAGAAAAGAATATCAGAGCCGGAGCGTCCGACAGAATCGGATCAGCCGACGGTGTGACCGGGCTTGGTGTGCTCGGCCAGCCACGGCATCGGGTCGATGCGGGTGGTGCCCCCCAGCAGAACCTCGAGGTGCAGATGGGGCCCGGTCGCCTTGCCGGTCTGCCCGACGCGCCCGATGACCTGCCCGGCCGTGACCCTGTCGCCGACCTTGACCTGCAGCGAGCCGTACTGCATGTGGCCGTAGCGGGTGGAGACGAGCTGGCCGTCGATGATGTGGTCGATCAGTACGGTCACGCCGTAGTCCCCGCCGGACTCGGTCGCGATGCGCACGGTGCCCGCGGCGACGGCGTGGATCTCCGCACCCTCGCCCGGGGTCAGGTCGACTCCGTTGTGGGGCGTGGCGAACTCCGACATATAGGCGATGGAACCGAATGCCGCGGAGATCGGCACACCGACGGGGAACGGGTATTGGATGGGCGACGACGGGTCGTTCACCCACGTGTTCGCGAACAGGCGCACGCCGGACTCCGCGGCGAGTTCCGACATCGACGTCACGTTGTAGCTCTCGGGGCGATCGAGTGCCGTCGGAGCATCCGTTCCCGAAGCCACGAACGCCTGGATCTGACCGGCATCCGAGCTCTTCGTCAACTTCTGACTGGCGGTGACGGCGGTGGGCTGCGCAGCGGTGTTCGACGATTCGGATGCCGAAGCGATCGCGGCCGCCGGCGTGGTCGTGCCCACGGCGAGCAGTCCGACGACCGCCATGACTCCCACGGAGAACGACGCCGCAGCGACGCGCTTGGCGATCGCCGCACCTCGCGGGCGGCGGCGGCCGGCGACGTGGACGACAGCCTCAGCGGCGGCAACCGGCTGGGCCGGCTCGGCGGACACGCTGGAGGGCTGCTGCACCGGCGTCTCGCCCGTGAACGAGAACAGCCGCGCGGCGAACTCGAACTCGTCGAGGGCGCACGGCTCGGATGCCGCGACGAACGCGGAATCGTTCGGCAGCTGGTCGGCAACGGGAGCGGGCACGGCATCCGTGGCCTGCTCGACGGCGACGGGCGACGCGGGCGCGGCGTGGGGCGTGACGTCGAGCGCCGACGCGTCCTCGGTGGCCACCGACTCGAACACGGCCCGCGCAGCGCGGCGCAGACGCCGGCGCGAGGCCTCGTCGGGCTGTGCTCCGACGGCGGTCTCGGCGACGATCGCCGCGGCGACGTCGGCGACGACCGACTCGGCGAGGGAAGGCTCAGCGGGGGAAGGCTCGGCGAGGGAAGGCTCAGCGGGCGCGGACTCGACGGGCGCCACGGGCTGCGCCGCCTCGGCGACGACGGCGGGAGCGCCGAGGGGAACAGTCTCCGCCGGCTCCGCCGCGGCAGCCTGAGCCGCCAGGCGCCGGTACTCGGCGCGGGTCAGTGCACCCGGCCCGGTCGGCGCTGCGGCCGGCTCGGGTCGTCGGCTGGCTCGCCGCAAGGGCGTGGCATCGGCCGCGGGGGTGTCGGGGGTCAAATCACACAGGCTCTCGTCGGGCCGCACGGAAAGGGGGGTTCCGCACGACGACGTACTACGGGCTTCGGATCGCTTCGCCGTTCGGGCCGGCAAAGATAACGATCGGGTAAACACTACATCGTGGTCGCTGGGAATGCCATGGACACACGGTCCACGTTCCTATCAAACCGTGGACGCCTCACATCTCCAGAAGCTCGCACATCTGCGTGAACAGCTCCGGGCCGGCCGCGATCGTCATCTCCGCCCCCGGCGCATCACCGGGACGTCCGCCGACGACGCCGCCCGCCTCCGTGACCAGCAGGGCTCCCGCCGCGTGATCCCACGGCTTGAGCCCGCGCTCGAAGTACCCGTCCAGCCGCCCGGCGGCGACGTACGCCAGATCGAGGGAGGCGGCGCCGGCGCGACGCAGGTCGCGGGCGAGCACCATCATCCGGCGCACGCGTGCCAGGTCGCCGTCGTGGGTGGTGGGGTCGTATCCGAAGCCGGTCGCGAGCAGGGCCCCGGCATCCGTCACCGTTGATACGCGCAGAGGCTGATCGCCGAGCCAGGCGCCCCCGCCACGGTGCGCGTGGAAGAGCTCGTCGACGGCGGGGCTGTAGACGGCCGCCGCCTGCGCGACCCACGTCTCGGGCCGCGCCTCGCCGGTCACCGCGGCGATGCTGACGGCGTACTGCGGAATGCCGTAGGCGTAGTTGACGGTGCCGTCGATGGGGTCGACCACCCAGGTGACACCGCTCGTGCCGGGCTGCGGATCGGACTCCTCACCGAGGAAGCCATCGTCGGGGCGGGCCGCGGCCAGCCGGTCGCGGATGAGCTGCTCGACCTCGCGGTCGGCCTCGGTCACGATGTCGGCGAGGGTCGACTTCGTCGCCGCCACCGCGACGCCCTCAGCCCGCCGACGCCGCGCGAGCGCGCCCGCCTCCTCTGCGATGTCGACGGCGATCTTCTCCCACTGCGCGGCATCCACCATGCCTCCACGCTACGCGCACTACCGTGGCCTCATGAGCGCGCACTACGACGTCGTGATCGTCGGCGGTGGCCACAATGCCCTCACCGCCGCCGCTTACCTGGCCCAGGCACGCAAGCGCGTCGTCGTGCTCGAACGGCAGGACCGTGTCGGCGGCGCGGCGGTGTCGGAGCAGCCCTGGGCGGGCGTCGACGCGCGCCTGTCGCGCTACTCGTACCTCGTGAGTCTGCTTCCCCGCACGATCATCGACGACCTCGATCTGCGGCTCGACCTCCGGCGGCGCCGTTACTCGTCGTACACCCCCGACCCCGCCGACCCCTCCCGCGGCATCCTCGTCGACAATGCGGATGCCGCGGCCACCACCGCGAGCTTCATCCGCACGACCGGTGACCTGCGCGAGGCGGAGCGCTTCGAGACGTTCACCGACCGTCTCCTCCCCCTCGCCGCGACGGTCTTCCCCTCGGTCACGGCACCCCTGCGCCGCGCCAGCGAGATGCGGGCGGATATGGCGGACACGGCGCTCTGGGATGCGCTGACCGCACGGCCTCTGGGTGACCTGCTGCGCGAGGGGCTGGGCACCGACATCGCGCGCGGCATCGCCCTCACCGACGGTCTCATCGGCACGTTCTCCTGGGCCGACGATCCCTCACTGCGCCAGAACCGCTGTTTCCTCTACCACGTGATCGGCGGCGGCACCGGCGACTGGGATGTTCCGGTGGGCGGCATGGGCCGGGTGAGCGCCGCACTCGAGAACGCGGCCCGTCGGGCGGGTGCCGAGGTTCGCGTCAACGCGACGGTGACCGCGATCGACCCCAGCGGAACCGTGACGCTGAGGACGGGCGAGCAGATCACCGCGCGTCTCGTGCTGAGCGGCGTCGGCCCGAGCGTGCTCGATCGCCTGATCTCGGCGGCGCCCGCGCCCGACGCGGACACGGCCCCGGAGGGCGCACAGCTCAAGGTCAATATGCTGCTGTCACGGCTGCCGCGGCTGCGCGACACGACGGTGTCACCCGAAGCGGCGTTCGCCGGGACGTTCCACGTCAACGAGACGATGACCCAGCTCGACGACGCGTACGCGGCCGCGGTGGCCGGCGGCATCCCGCAGCCTCTTCCCGCCGAGATCTACTGCCACTCCCTCACCGATCCGTCGATTCTCGGACCGGCTCTGCAGCAGTCGGGCGCGCAGACGCTCACCCTGTTCGGACTGCAGGTTCCACACCGATTGGCTGCCGGTGTCACGAGCGCCGACTACCGGTCGACGCTCGTGGATGCCGCGACCCGCTCGCTCGATGCGGTTCTAGCCGAACCACTCGCCGACTGCCTGTTCATCGCGCCCGACGGCTCGCCGTGCATCGAAGCACGGACCACGACCGACCTGGAGGGGTCGCTCGGCATGACAGCCGGCGACATCTTCCACGGGCCGCTGTCGTGGCCGTGGGCGGGCGACGACGAGCCGCTCGAATCGGCCGCCGAGCGTTGGGGCGTGGCGACGGCACACGAACGGGTACTGCTGTGCGGGTCGGGCGCGCGTCGCGGCGGCGCCGTCAGCGGGATCGGCGGCCACAACGCCGCTATGGCGGCGCTGGAGCTTCTCGACTGACGCTCAGCTGTGCGGCGGCAGCGGCGGGGCGGGCGGGTAACCGTCGTGTCCGTGCGGGGCCGGAGCCGCCGGCGCGCTCGGCGCGTCGGTGAACCAGAAGCGCGCTCCGGCCGAGGGCTGACCCGTGTAGTACGCATTCCAGTCCGGCGAGCCGTCGGGAAACACCGGCAGCGGGGTGACGCCGTCGGCGAAGGTGGGCCACGGCACGGATGCCGCCGGGGCGGGGGTCGGAGTCGGTGCGGCCGGCCGTACGGGAGCGGCGGCGGGCTGCGCGTGCGCGGCGGGCGCGGCAGCAGGCGCCGCGGGCGGTGCTGCCGAAAGCGGAGCCGAACCGTAGGGCGCCGCGCCGTAAGGGGCCGAACCGTAGGGAGCCGCTGTGTAGGGTGCCGCGCCGTAAGGGGCCGCGATGTGCGGACGCGGACGCTTCGGCGCGAACAGCGCATTCACGAGCGGCAGGAGCGCGGTGCCGACGGCGGACAGGATCGCGAGGGCAACGACCACGCGCCAGTAGAGAGGACGGTAGGTGACGAACTCATCGGTCATCAGCGGCAGCACGAGCATGACCATGAGGATGACGACGAGCCCGATGGTCACGTAGGTGACGATCGAGGTGAAGGTCGTCTGGTGCCGCTGGAACGCTTTGAGGAAGAGGCGTGCGTGCAGGAGAGCCCCCTGGATGATGAGCGCGATGACGATGAACTTGAACACGCGCTCGGCGCCGGCGCCGAAGTAGCCACTGGTCGGCATCCAGATGAGGAACGCTCCCACCAGCAGGATGAGCACCCAAGAGATCATGCTCGTCAGCGCGAGCCAGGTGGGCCGGTTCTGCGCCATGTTCGACTCGGCGATCGAGACGCCGGCGAAGCCGGCCAGCAGGAGGATCGTCAGGAACGCCTTACCCACGATGCCGTTCGAGTCGCCGATCAGTACCCACACCACGCACACGAGGGCGGCGGCGATCAGGGCGCCGATCGCGACCCAGATCGTCGCTCGCAGGATCTTGTTCGACTGCGGTGAACTCGTCGGTTCGGTCATGTCTCTCCCCTTCGTCGGGCATCCAGCCGTGCACCCATCCTGTCACGCGGGTGCGACGGCGCGAGAGGTCTCGCTCCGCACGCGGGAAAGCGAAAGGCCCCGCGCGTGCGGGGCCTCTCGGTGTGTGGCGAGTGAGGGATTCGAACCCCCGAAGTCGAAGACGGCTGATTTACAGTCAGATCCCTTTGGCCGCTTGGGTAACTCGCCAAGTGCGCACCCGCCCGGCTTTTGCAGTCGACCGGAGGCGCGATCAACTATCTTACCCGGCCGCACGCGTTCCGAAAAACCACGGGCCGCATCGCGCGCGTCAGAGCGGGGCCACGACCCGCTCCACGAAGGCCTCCACGCGGTGGCGCGTCCCGTCGATACGGCGATCGACGCTGGCACGCACTTCGCTCGGCGCGAGCGGTGCCGCGAGGCGGACGTTCTCGTGACAGCCCAGATCTGCGCAGATGTAGGTGCCGACGCTGTCGCCGCGCTGCCCGGCATCCCCCGCCCGTCGCGCGGTGAACAGCGCCACCTGGTTGCCGGGCTGCATCGTGTGGCAGAGGTTGCACATCGCGGCGCGCGGACGGGACCCGGATGCCGCGCGCAGCACGATCCCGGTGGGCACACCGTCGCGCTCGACGATCATGTAGCCCCGACCTCGGAAGTCCGGATCGGACCACGCGAGGAAATCGAGGTGATCCCAGTCGGCGAGCACGAGGGAGAGCGGAACCCCCACGCGGTCCAGCTCGTCGGGTGTCGCGTTGACGAGGGCGGCGCGCACCTGGTTCTCCGTGAGCGGCTGCATCCGTCCAGTCTACGAACCGGTCCGCCGCGCCGGGCCGGTCAGCCCGTGTACGCGTCGTTGGCCCGCGTGAGGGCGCGCTCGATCTCCTCAGCGGGTCGGCATCCCGCGATCGCGAAGCACAGCAGCTGCAGAGGGTAGGTCGCCGCCGTGACACGTGCGCGGTGGGTGACTTCGGGCGGCACGATCTGCGCCACGAGATCCCACCCGTGCCACGTCGCGAGCGCCGCCACATCTTTCGCCTCGTCGTCGGCGGCAGCGAGATCCCAGTCGATCAGACCCGAGACGGTGGAGGCGACGCCACCGGTCCACAGCACGTTGCTGCCGGCCAGGTCGCCATGCGTCAGCACGTCGCCCTGCGGCGCGAGCCCGACGAACGCCTCGGCCGCGCGGCGAGCGCGCTCACGGGCCGTCGGAGCGAGCATCGTGACGGCCTCGCCGGTCATGAGACGCAGACCCTCCTCGCCGCCGAAGAAGGTGTGTCGATGGGCCAGGTGCCTTCGCAGCGGGGCGAGGTCGGACTCGCGAAGGGCGTCGAGGAGGCGTCGAAGCTCGACGGGGTCGCCGCTGCCGCTCGGATGCGGCTCGCCGTCGACGCGCTCCTGCGCGATCGCGACCACGCCACCCGCGGCACGGTCATCGATCGCCGGGCCCGCGGAGCGCGGCACCGCGAAAGGCAGTGCCGGCAACGCGTCGACGAGCCGCTGGGCCCGGAGGGCCTCGGATGCCGCATCCGCGCTGCGCGCCACTCGCACCGCCACGCGCCCCGCGAGCACGACGAGGTTCGCCGAACCGTGCTCCACACGCCGCCAGCCACCGCGCGGCCCCCGCTCCCCTGCGGCGCCCAGCGCGCGGGCGACGGCGTCGTCGACGACCTCATCGGCGGGAGCGACGAAGCCGGTGTACACGGTTCGTCCCTACGGGCTCGCGAGCGCGCGCGATTAGACTGCCACGCATGGCTGACTCCTCTTTCGACATCGTCTCCAAGATCGACCGCCAGGAAGCGGACAACGCGCTCAACCAGGCCCGCAAGGAGGTCGAGCAGCGCTACGACTTCAAGGGGACCGACGCGTCGATCGACTGGAGCGGCGAGGCGATCCTCATCAAGGCCAACAGCGAAGAGCGAGCGAAGGCGGTGCTCGACGTGTTCCAGTCGAAGCTGATCAAGCGCGGCATCTCGCTGAAGTCGCTCGAGTCGGGTGAGCCGCAGGCCTCGGGCAAGGAGTACCGCATCACGTCGACGCTCAAAGAGGGGATCTCCTCCGAGAACGCGAAGAAGATCACCAAGCTCATCCGCGACGAAGGCCCCAAGTCGGTCAAGGCGCAGATCCAGGGCGACGAGCTGCGCGTGCAGTCGAAGTCGCGCGACGACCTGCAGGAGGTTCAGCGCATGCTCAAGGCCGCCGACCTCGACGTCGACCTCCAGTTCGTCAACTACCGGTAAGGCACGCGGGCGGGCGGCACTCACCGGATTCATCACCGCTTCGCATAGATTCCGGGGATGATCGCGCCCCATCGTCGGCCGCCCCTCGTCGCCGCTGCGACGGCCTCCGCCGCAGCGGCCTTGTTGTGCCTTGCGGGCTGCAGCACACCCGCAGCATCCGCGGCGCCCGCGGCATCCACCCCGACCGCAGCAGCCACCCCGACCGCGACGCCCTCGTCGACACCGACACCCACTCCGGCGCCGACGCCGACGCCCACGCCAGCCGTGTGGACGGTCCATACGACGCCCTCACCGGATGCGAACTGCACGGGGCCCGGCCGCGAAGCGGCACGTGACGGCGTGCTGCACGTGTACGTCAGCATCGCGGCGCAGCACCTCTGGGAGTGCTCGGGCGAGAATCTGCTGATGGACTCGGCGGTGACCACCGGCGCCTCCGGTTTCGACCCGGAATACGCGACGCCGACCGGAACGTTCGCGATCAGTCGCATGACCCGCGACACCGAGCTGGTCGGCCACGACCGCCACGGCTCGTGGGACGACCACGTCGCGTACTGGATGCCCTTCGACGACGGCGACGTCGGCTTCCACGACGCCTCGTGGCAGACCTTCCCCTTCGGCACCGACGGCTACCTGCAGAACGGCTCGCACGGCTGCGTCCACATGCCCACCGACGCGATCGCGCACCTCTACAAGGATGTCGAGGTCGGCACGCGCGTCACGGTGCGCTGACCCGCGGCGCCAGCCGCTCAGCCGCGACCGAGACCGGGCACCAGCACCGGGGTGCGCTTCTTGTACTCCTGATAGGCCGGCTCGTCACCCCAGCGCGCGTCGGCGCGCTTCTCCAGCATCGGGATGCCGCTCACCCGCGTCAGCAGAAGGATCACGAACAGCGGCGAGATCACGGTGACCCACTGCCAGCCCACGGCCGCCGGCAGCGCGACGATCGCGACGCCGACCCAGACGAGGATCTCGCCGAAGTAGTTCGGATGCCGCGACCACGCCCAGACGCCCGAATCGATGAAGCGCCCCTTGTTGGCGGCATCCTTGCGGAACGCCGCCTTCTGCCCGTCGGCGATGACCTCGATGACCAGGCCCACGAGCCACACCACGGCACCGATGACGATCCAGACGTCGAGCCCACCCGCGGTGGTAGCGGTGATGCCGACCCACGCGGCCGACGACGTGACGGCGACCCACAGGCCCTGGATGATCCAGACCCGCAGGAACGCCAATGGGTTGATCTTGATGTCATCGAAGCGGCCGTCCGCGCCCTGCGCGTGCACCCGCACGTACAGGAATACGGACAGCCGCACTCCCCACACGACGATCATGACGGCCAGCACCCACGCCCGCACCGAGGCCGGCGCGACGGCCGCGAGCAAGACGATCGCGACCAGTGCGAACGTCAGGCCTCCCGTGAGATCGAAGAACTTCTCGGTACGCAGTAGCGCCGCCGGAATGTAGGCGACGACCTGGATCGCGAATGCCGCGACGACCGCGAGCGCGAACAGCGGGATGCCGCCCCACGATGCGCCGGCGCTTCCGCCGGCGACGGCGAGCGCTGCGCCGATGCCGAGCGCGACGAGGATGGTGACGAGGATGGCGCCCGGGCGCTGTGACATGAGGGTTCTCCGGTTGAGGGGCGTAGAAGGGCGGGTCAGAGGTAGAGGGCGTCGATGGTGCCCGACTCGCGATCGAGCAGCTGACGACGCCGGATCTTCAGCGTCGGCGTCACGATCTCGCGATCCTCGGCATCCGCGAAGACGAGCGCGAACCGTCGCACCTGCTCGCTGCGCGAGACCAGCGCGTTGGCTTCGTCGACGGCCCGCTGCACCTCTGCGCGGAGGTCGGGGTCATCCAGCGCCACGGCGCTGCCGCGTGCGGCCGTGACCGCATCCTGGTCGAGCACGATGAGTGCGGTCAGATACGGCCGCCCCTCCCCCACGGTCACCGCCGAGGAGATGACGGGGTGCTCTTCGATCGCCGCTTCCCACCGCGCGGGGGCGACGGTCTTGCCACCCGACGTCGTCACGACGTCCTTGACGCGCCCCTCCAGCACGAGACGGCCGCGCTCGTCGAGCCTGCCGAGATCACCGGTGCGGAAGAAGCCGTCGACGAAGGCGTCACGGTCGTCGTCCGCGTTGCGATAGCCGGCGAACACACCGACGCCCTTCGCGAGCACCTCGCCGTCATCGGCGATGCGCACGGTCGAGCCGGGAAGCGGCACCCCGACGGTGCCCGAGCGGATGCGACCGGGAAGGTTGCCGGTGAGAGGCGCGGTCGTCTCGGTCAGCCCGTACCCCTCGATCACCGGAACACCCATGCCGCGAAAAAGCAAAGACAGCCGCGACGGCAACGTCGCGCCGCCCGAGAGCACGTAGCCGATGCGCCCGCCCATGAGGCCGCGGATGCGACGGTAGAAGAGGGCGTCGAACACGCGGCGACGCAGCTCCAGGCTCCACGACGACGCGGGCCGCTCGCCGTCGTCGATCTGCTCCTCACGCCGTGCGAGCTCTGTGGCGGTGCGAACCGCGGCATCCCAGACCCGCCCGAGGTGCTTGTCGGCGGCCTTCGCCGCGGCCGCCGCGGCGATCTTCTCGAGAATGCGGGGCACGACCACGAGGAAGGTCGGGCGCAGCTCCGCGAGCGAGGCGACGACTTCCGACGGCTCCGAGAGATGAGCGATGCGCATGCCGCTGGCGAGACAGATCAGCTGCAGCCCCCGGGCCAGCACGTGCGCCAGGGGAAGGAAGATCACCGTGCTGCCGTCCGCCCGCACGATGTCGGAGTATGCAGCGGCGATGTTGAGCACCTGCCCGAGGAAGTTCTCGTGACTGAGCACGACGCCCTTGGGCGTGCCGCTCGTGCCCGAGGTGTAGACGATCGTTGCGGGCGAGGTGGGGCCGGCATCCGTGCGGGCACGCTCGAGCACGGCGTCGTCGACGAGGCCGCCGCGAGCGGCGAGGTCGGCCAGGCCACGTGTCAGGGAGAGGACGGTCGGTACCCCGGCCGCCGTCAACGCGGACCGGGAGCGCTCGTCACCGAAGAAGGCGACGCGCACGCCGGCGTCGGCGACGATCGCCGCGACCTGGCTCGGCGCGGAGGAGTCGTACACGGGCACGACGACGCCTCCCGCGAACCAGACGGCCAGGTCGGCGACGGCCCACTCGTAGCGCGTCGGGGCCATGATCGCCACGGCGTCGCCGGGTCGCAGGCCGTCGGCCAGCAGCCCCTTGGCGACCGCGCGCACTTCGGCGGCAAAGGCCGCTGTGGTCACCGGCCGCCACCGTTCTCCTTCGCGCACGTCGAAGGCGACGTGGTCGGGAGCCTCGTCGACCCGACGCGTCAGCAGGTCGGTGACATTGCGGTACGCCGACAGGTCGGCAAGCGGCGCAGTCGAGACTTCTCTCACGGACGGAGCTCTCCTTCGGAATGGGCGTAGCTGCCTCTTGTTCGGAGCCGCGGCCCGATCGGATCGGGTGTCCGCTCCAAAATCCTGCCACGTTCGTGCCCGGCGCCCGGATGGGTTGCCGAAGCGCCCGCCGACACGGTATGGAGGCTCTCGCCGCGTGGGCGACCGGATACGCTCGCAGAGTGAGCTCCTCCGCTGTCATGCCGCGGCTCCCGGCGCGCGCCGTCACCACACGGGGAGGCCGATGACCATGCCGCACGACGACGGGCTCGAGGACTTCGCCGACCTGATGGCCTCGGCCCCCAGCGGCGCGTCGCACGTGTCGTTGTCCGCCGAGGATGCCGAGCGCCTGCGCCTGCGCCGGCGTCGGCGCCGCCGTGGCTGGCTGATCGCCGCAGGTGTCGTGCTCGCGATCGTCGCCGGCGCCGGCGGCTACACGGCGTGGGCTCTGTCGGCGCCGTTGCCGGCGCTCGAGACGACGACACGCGTTCCGACCGTGGCGCCGGGCGCCCCGGCAGCGCTGGCGATGCCCTCCGGACGGGCCGCCGCGATCTCGGTGGTCGGCGCCGCGGGCGATCTGGGGGCGGCGGGACTGCACGCGGTGAGCGGTGACGACCAGCCCCGACCGATCGCGAGCATCAGCAAGCTGATCACCGCGCTCGTCGTGCTCGACGCTCATCCGCTGCAGAGCACCGACGACCCCGGTCCGACGATCACGTTCGACAAGGCCGACCACGACCTGTACGACCAGTACTACGTGCTCGGCGCGACGGTGGCCGCCATGCCGACCGGCAGCTCCATGTCGCTGCGCGACGCCCTGACCACCATGCTGCTGCCGTCGGCGAGCAACTACGCCGACGCGGTGGCGATGTGGGCCTTTGGCTCCCGTTCGGGCTACGTCTCCGCCACGCGCACGTGGCTCCAGGCTCACCAGCTGAACGGAACGACGATCGTCGAGCCCACCGGCATCGATGAGCGCAACACGAGCGCGCCGAGTGATCTGCTCGCCGTCGGACAGCTCGCCGCGGCCAACCCCGCTCTCGCCCGGATCACGTCGATGCCGTCGGCCACCGTCCCGACGGTCGGAGAGGTGGACAACACCAACGATCTGCTCGGCAGCGACGGTGTGACCGGCCTGAAGACGGGCAACCTCGGCGCCGGGACGTTCGCACTGCTCTACACCGCGACGAGCAACCCCGGACTGGGCGAACCGCTGAAGATCGTCGGCGTCTCGCTCGATGGGCAGTCGCGGGAGCAGGTGGATGCCGATGTCACCACCGCGCTGCGCAGCGTCGCCGCCGGCGTGCACCTGGTGCCGGTCGCGAAAGCGGGAACACCGGTCGGCACGGTGACGAGCCCCTGGGGCGGGGAGGCGCAGTTGGTGCTGTCGCGCGACGAGAGCCTGCTCACGTGGTCCGATACGCCGATCACCGCATCGATCACGCTGACGATTGCGCCGACCGGCCAGGACGGCCAGCAGATCGGCATCGCGACGTGGACCTCCGGCGGCCGCAGTGCCAGCGTCGCGGTGGCCGTGCGCGGAACGATCGCCCCTCCCGACGACTGGTGGAAGCTGACCCACCCCTCGCTGCTCGGCGGCCCGGCACCGTCGCCGTCGCCGTCGCCGAGCGTGAGCCCGTCCCCGACTCCCACCCCCGGCGGCTGAGCGGCGCGGATCATCCCAGCGCGCCCGAGACGAGCCAGCGGCGCAGTACGCCGTACGCGGCATCCCTCGGCTCCGGCGCCGACAGGAACACGTCGTGGATCGCGCCGTCGATGTGCGCGACGGTCACGAGAGGACTGATCCGCGTCGCCGCACGGGCGATGTCGGCGACCACCAGCACGCTGTCGGTGGAGGTCATCTCCGGCGCCCACTGCAGCGGCGTCGTCGACGCGGCGGAGAGCAGCGTGAGCACCGGGGCGTCGATCGTCAGGCCGCCGGCGACCGCGGCATGACCACGCATCACGGCGGCGAGCCAGCCCGGATGGGTGGGAAAGCCCCGCTCGGGACGCCAGCCTTCGGGACTGTCGGGCAGGGTCCCCAGTTCGCTCTGCGCGCGCGTGTAGAAGCCGAGATCGACGACCGGGTGCGCGCCGAGAGGGTCGAAGCGTGCCCGCATCGCGATGATCGGGGCGATGGCCTGACGCCCGATCGCACCCGTCTGCAGCTCCAGCCACGGACTGTTGAGCACGACGGCGGAGGCCGCGCCGCGATGCCGTGCCGCCCAGAGGCTCAGGGTGAGTCCTCCCGTCGAGTGCCCCAGCAGCACGAGCCGCCGGCCGCGATCGTGCGTGCCCATCGCGGCGAGGGCGGCGGCGATGTCGGGATCGTAGTCGTCGAGCGTCGTGACGTATCCCGGGATCTGCCCCGGGCGCAGGCTCCGGCCGTATCCGTGCAGGTCCAGGGCGTAGAACCGGGCACCGAGGCCCGTCCAGAAGCGCGCCAGCTCCGTCTGGAAGAAGTAGTCCGACCACCCGTGCACGTACAGCACGTCCACACCGTTCAACGGTCGCAGCCACGGCATCCGCGGGAGGGAGCGCACGAGGGTGGCGGGATCGGCGTCCGCGCCGAGCTCGAGCGTGAGCTGTTCGAAGCCCGGCCCGAGGATGTCTGCGACCCACTCGCCCACCATCTCGCCAGCCTATCCGCGGCCCCTCTGTGCGGGGCGACGGGGATAGCGGAGGAGATTTCCGTTCGGGAGGACGGATGCCGCGGCAGCGACCTCCCGACGCGACATCTCCTCCCGGGCGGTTCAGCGCGCGAGGTGGAGTCCCTGGGCGACCGCACGCATGAGCACGTCCTGCACCTGCTCCCACTGATGGATCACGTGTCGAGAGCCGACGCGGATCACGTGATACCCGAGCAGCATGAGGGCGGCATCGTGCGCGTTGTCGGCATCGCGCTGCGCTCCGACATGGTGGCCGCCGTCGATCTGCAGGACGAGCCGCTCGCCGATGAGCAGGTCGACGCGGTGGCCGGCGATCCAGATCTGGCGCCGCAGCGACAGACGCATCCACCGCAACCGGGGCACGACGATCGTCTCCAATCCCGAGTCGGACCAGACCTCCGCCGCCGCGAGCACACGGCGCGCACAGGCCGGAAGGCGAAGCCGTGCCAGCGCCGGGGCGCTGACCTCTTCCTTCCGCAGAGCCGACTCCCACACCGCCAACGCGACCTCGAACGGTTGGCACGCGGCGACCGCAGCGAGCACGTTCTCGGGAGCATCGACCAGTGCATCCGGATGCCGCGGCACCACCGGCCGCGCCCAGTGCACGACCGCGGTGGCCGTCGGCGCCCTCCCGGCGTGAGCGTGAGCGGCGACGTGAACGCGCGCGTCGTCGTCGTGCACCCACCAGCCGCGCCGGCGCGCCTGCGTCACGCACGAGATCACCACGCCCGACCGTGCCGCCGCGGTCAGGTGCGGGTCGGCATCCGGTACGGCCAGCCAGCCGCGAGCCACGCACACCAGCTCCCGCCGCGCCACCGCGCGGTCGAGCGCACCGCGCCCGTATCCGGCTCGAGCGATCCGATCGCTGCGGACCACGCCTCCGCGTGCACGGGCCCACGTCGCGGCATCCATGTGCGACATCGTGACCCGAGCCACATCCGGCGACCCCGCCCGCCGCAGTATCCGTGCACAACCTGTCACCTCGCCCCGCTGGGGAGGAGTCGACGCAGGCCCACCCGTGCGCGCCAGCGGAGGAGATTTCCGTTCGGGAGGACGGATGCCGCGACAGCGACCTCCCGACGCGACATCTCCTCCCGAACCGACGGCTTACTCGCCGCGCGAGACTCGGACCATCTCGTCGCGGTCGACGACCTTGATGCGCGCACGCTCGTGCGGGGCGCCGAGAGCGACCTCGTGCTCGTCGAGACGATGCCACCCGTCGAGGTCCGTCCAGGCGACGCCGCGCTCGGCCAGCAGGGCGGGGATCGCCTCCGGCGACGGGTCGGCGGGCTGCCACCACGACGCCTGGTCGTTGATGAGGTGGCTGATCGTCTCCATCGCGTCCGACTTCGTGTGCCCGATGAGTCCGACCGGGCCGCGCTTGATCCAGCCGGTCGCGTAGACGCCGGGCACGCGCTCGTTGGAGTCCTTGTGCAGCACCTGACCCTCGTGATTGGGGATCACGCCGTGCTTCTTGTCGAACGGCACGCCGGGCAGCGGCGATCCGAAGTAGCCGACGGCGCGGTACAGCTGCTGGATCGGCACCTCGCGCAGCTCGCCGGTGCCGATGACGCCGCCCTGACCGTCCGGACGGGTGCGCTCGTACACGAGAGCGGCGACGCGGCCGCTGTCGTCGGTCTTCACCTCGACGGGCTTGGCCCAGAAGTGCAGGTGCAGCCGGCGCGACGCCTCGCCTCCAGCGTTGTTGACGCCCGACCGCTGACGCCACGACTGCAGCACCCGATCGATGACCATCACCTGCTTGTTGCTGGCGACCGCGGCGCGCGACGCCTCGTCGTAGTCGAAGTCCTCGTCGTATACGACCATGTCGACGTCGCGCAGCTCGCCGAGCTCGCGCAGCTCCAGCGGGGTGAACTTGACCTGGGCGGGACCGCGGCGACCGAACACGTGCACGTCGGTCACCTGCGAAGCCTCCAGCCCGGCCTGCACATTCGCGGGGATCTCGGTGACGAGGAGGTCTTCGGCGTGCTTGGCGAGCACACGCGCGACGTCGAGCGCGACGTTGCCGTTTCCGATCACGGCGACGGATGCCGCATCCAGCGGCCACTCGCGCGGGAAGTCCGGGTGGCCGTCGTACCAGCTGACGAAGTCGGCCGCGCCGAACGAGCCGGCCGCATCGATGCCGGGGATGTCGAGGTCGGCATCCTTGATCGCACCGGTGGCGAAGATGACGGCGTTGTAGTGCTGCTTCAGGTCGTCGAGGGTGAGGTCCTGACCGAAGCGGACGTTGCCGAAGATGCGGATGTCACCGCGATCGAGCACGTCGCGAAGGGCGGTGATGATCCCCTTGATGCGGGGGTGGTCGGGGGCGACGCCGTAGCGCACGAGTCCGTAGGGGGCGGGAAGGTGATCGAACAGATCGATCGAGACGTCGAACTTGCGCTCGGCCTTCAACAGGATGTCCGCCGCGTAGATGCCGGCGGGGCCCGCGCCGACGATGGCCAGCCTCAGCTTGGTCATGGGTGTGTCCTTCGTGTTCATCCGGTCGTGGGGCGAGGGCCGGCAGGCCCGGGTCGAGACGCGATCAGCTCGAGCGGTCGACGATGACGTGGGCGAGTTTGACCAGCGCATCGCGCACGGGACCGGCCGGAAGCGGATCGATCGCCGCGATCGCGGCATCCGCCCACTCGTACGCCTTGGCGCGGGTCTCGGCGGTCACGGCGTGTGCACGCAGCTGCTGCATCGCCTCGTCGAGGATCGCAGGATCGGCTCCGTCGGCGATGCGCGCCACGCCGTCGTCGATCGTGGCCTTCAGCGCGCGCGAGGCCGGGTCGGCGGCCCGGGCGAGAAGCAGATAAGGCATGGTCGGCACGCCGGCGCGCAGGTCGGTGCCGGGGACCTTGCCGGTCTCGGCGGGGTCGTCGGAGAGGTCGATGACGTCATCGAGCAGCTGGAAGGCCACGCCGACCTTCTCGCCGTACTCCAGCGCGGGCTGACGGTACTCGGAGGGCGCGTCCGAGAAGAGGATGCCGGCCTGAGCGGATGCCGCGATCAGCGATCCGGTCTTGTCGGCCAGCACCTGCAGGTAGAAGTCGACGGGGTCCTCGCCGGCCTGAGCGCCCACCGTCTCGTGCATCTGCCCGAGGACGAGTCGCTCGAACGTGTCGGCCTGCAGACGGATCGCGCGTTCGCCGATCTGGGCCATCAGCTGGCTGGCGCGCGAGAACATGAGGTCGCCGGTGAGGATGGCGACGTTGTTGCCCCACACGGCGTGGGCGCTGGGGACCCCGCGACGCACGTCCGCGCCGTCCATGACGTCGTCGTGATAGAGCGAACCCAGGTGCGTCATCTCCAGGGCCGTGGCACCGGTGATGACGTGCTCGGTGGTGCCTTCGCCCAGCTGCGCGGTCAGGAGCGTGAGCATGGGACGCACCCGCTTGCCGCCGGCCTCGTAGAGATAGCGCGTCGTGGCGTCGGCGAGCGCGTCACTGACCCGCAGCTCGCGGGCGAGGGTGTCCTCGACGCGGTCGAGGCCGTCCTCGACGACGGCGAGCAGCTTGCGCATCCGGGGACCAGCGAGCACACGCTCGGTCAGACCGAGGTTGGCCGTCAATCGCGCACCGGCAGCGGAGGAGCTCGCAGTCACCCTCCCAGCCTACCCGCGGCCGTCGCACCCGCGGTCGCGGGGGCCGTTTCGACTCGGGCGCTGCGCGCCCTCGCTCAACGACCGGGAGTCGCTGTCTCGCCCGCTCGGTGAGCGAGGGCAGCGAGTCGAAACGGGGCTCAGACGAGCGGCTTGACCGCGCGGTGCAGCGCGACGATGCCGAAGGTGAGGTCGCGGTGGGCGACGCGGGTCCAGCCGGCGTCGCGGATCCACGACGAGAGCGTCACCTGGTCGGGCCAGTCCTTGATCGACTCGTTGAGGTAGTCGTACGCGTCGGCGTTCGAGCTCACGCTGCGCGCCACCGTCGGCAGGATCCGGTCGTTGTAGAACCGGTAGAGGCTCGCGAACGCGGGGTTCTGCGGGTGCGAGAACTCGCACACCAGCAGCATGCCGCCGGGCGCGGTGACCCGCAGCATCTCGGTGAGCGCCTTCTTCGGATCGTTGACGTTGCGCAGGCCGAACGAGATGGTGACCACGTCGAACTCGCCGTCGGCGAACGGCAGCGCCATCGCATCGGCCTCGACGAAGGTGACGTTGGGCACATGCCCGTGACGACGGCGGCCCTCGGCGATCATGCCCGGCGAGAAGTCGCCGGCCACCACCTCTGCGCCACTGCGCGCCAGGGCGACCGAGCTCGCGCCCGTCCCGGCGGCGAGGTCGAGGATGCGCTGACCGGGCCGCGGAGCGATGGCACGCGTCGTGGCGATGCGCCACAGCCGATCGTTGCCGAGGCTCAACACGGTGTTCGTGCGGTCGTAACCGGCGGCGACCTCGTCGAACATGCCGCTCACGCGGGACGGATCCTTGCCCAGGTCGGCGCGGTGTTCACTCACCCTTCGATCCTAGGCGCGCTCGCGGCGGCGCGGCAGCGCGGCAGCGCGGCGGCTCTCAGCGATGAGGCAGCGCCGCGAGCACGGCGAGCCAGTGCGCCGCCGTCGCCTGGTCGTAGGGCGCCCGCTCGGCACGGACCTCCGCTTCGAGCTCGACCGCCACGGTCTCGAGGCGCTCGACGATATCCCTCGGGTAGCCGTACTGCACGCGATGCTCGTCCCACTCGTCGCGGTCGTCGATCCAGATGCCGCGGCCGTCACGGGCACGTACGACGTCGAGGTCCATGTCGATGCCCGTGGGGCTCGGGATGCCGGCGGGGTCCGCCGCGGCATCCCATCGCAGATCCCACGCCACATCGATGTAGATCGCGATGCGCGGGTGGGTCGCGTTGAGGGTGGCGGCGTATTCGCCGCTCGGCGGGATCAGGGTGACGTTGTCGCCGTCGCTGACCGTGTCGACGCCCGGTCGGGCACTGCGCCAGCCGTCGCGCTGACCGACCCAGTCGCCGTGGACGTCACTGCCGAGATACACGCACTCGTGCTCCCAGTGCGGTCCGCCGTCCCACTTGCGCCAGCGGAAGACGAGCGGGGTGCCGGGCGCGGGTCGATCGGTCATGGCGGGAGCCTAACCCGCCCTGACCTCCGGCGCCCGGCTGCGGCGTGCCCCCGGCGGATTAGGCTGATCGGGTGAGTTCCGCGCCGCTCCTGCCACCCCGCCTGCGCATCGTGAGCCGGGAGATCGCCGCGATCGACGACCTGCTCGAATACGCCGATCCGGCCGACCCCCTGGTGTGGGCGCGACGGGGATCGTGGCTCGTGGGCGTCGGCTCGGCGCTGCGCATGGAGGTGCCGGCGGCGGATGCCGCGACCCTCGCCGACCGCTGGCGCGCGGTTGCGGCGGCGGCGACGGTGGACGACCACGTCGGCGTTTCCGGCAGCGGCCTGATCGCCTTCGGCGCGTTGCCGTTCGACGTGCAGTCGGCCGCGACCGCGGTGCTGACGGTGCCGCGGATGACGATCGGCACGCGCGACGGCCGCACCTGGGTGAGCTGGGTGCTGCCCGACGACGGCGCCCCCGAGCCCGATGAGCCCCGCGCGATCGGCTACGGCCCGCACTGGTCGGCCGCGGTGGGACCCGGCGCGCTGACTCCGGAGGGCTATCAGGATGCGGTCCGTGCGGGACTTGCCGCGATCGCTTCCGGAGAGGTCAGCAAAGTCGTGCTCGCTCGGGAGCTGGCCGGCACGGTTCCGGCCGGCGCCGACCTCCGGCGACTCGCGCGCTCGCTCGCCTCGTCGTACCCCGACACGTGGGTCTACGCCGTGCACGGGCTCATCGGCGCGAGCCCCGAGACGCTCGTCACCGTCTCGGGGGGCCAGGTGACCGCGCGGGTGCTCGCCGGCACGGTCGCTCGGGGCGCCGGCCCGGACGCCGATCGCGAGGCGGCGCTGCGCCTGGCGACGAGCGCCAAGGACCTCGCCGAGCACCAGTACGCCGTGCGCAGTCTCGTCGACGCCCTCTCGCCGCACGCGAGCGCGCTGGCGGCCGCGGAGCAGCCGTTCACTCTCGCGCTGCCGAACGTGTGGCACCTCGCGACCGATGTGGAGGCCACGACCGCCGCCGAGACCTCCGCCCTCGACCTGCTGGGGGTGCTGCACCCGACGGCGGCCGTCGCGGGAACACCGACGGCGGCCGCTCTGGCCGCGATCCGTCGCATCGAACCGTTCGACCGCGGCCGCTACGCCGGACCCGTCGGGTGGGTCGACGCGAACGGCGATGGCGAGTGGGCGATCGCGCTGCGCGGGGCTCAGTTCGATCTCGCGGCGGCGGATGCCGACGGCATCCCGTTCCGCGCGCACGCCGGCGCCGGGATCGTCGCCGGCAGCGACCCCGAGGCCGAGATGCTCGAGACCCGCGTGAAGTTCCGCCCGATCGTCGACGCCCTGGCGTAGGGCGCGCCCGGGGTCAGCTGTCGGCGAGGCGCTTCTTCTCGGCCGCGACGTCGAAGTCGGCGGCGGGCCAGTGCGGATCGATGTCTTCGAGCACATCCAGCAGGAGCGCCTGGACGGCCAGACGTGCGTACCACTTGCGGTTGGCGGGCACGACGAACCACGGCGCCTCGGGGGTCGAGGTGCGCGCGAACACCGTCTGGTAGGCCGCCATGTACTCGTCCCAGAGGCGGCGTTCGTCGATGTCGCCGGGGTTGTACTTCCAGTGCTTGTCGGGTCGGTCCAGCCGCTCCCCCAGCCGACTCTTCTGCTCGTCGGCGGAGATGTGCAGCATCACTTTGACGATGCGGATGCCGCGATCGACGAGCCCCTTCTCGAAGGCGACGATGGCGTCGTAGCGGCGCTCGATCTCGTCGGCAGGCGCGAGCGCCCGCACCCGGCCGATGAGGACGTCCTCGTAGTGCGACCGGTCGAACACCCCGATGAAGCCGGGTGCGGGCACACGCTTCTCGATGCGCCACAGGAAGTCGTGCGCGAGCTCCTCGGGCGTCGGCTTCTTGAACGCGGCGAGCGCGACGCCCTGCGGATCGACCGATCCGACCACGTGGCGGACGATGCCGCCCTTGCCCGCGGAGTCCATCGCCTGCAGCACCAGCAGCACCGCCGGAGCGCCCTCTTCGACACGGCTCTGCGCGTAGAGGCGCTCCTGCAGCTCATCGAGCTCGTCCGCACCCGCCTCGAGGTCGCTCTGCCCCTGGTCTTTGTCGCCGTCGTAGCACGGAGTGGATGCCGGATCGAGATCGGCGAGTCGGAACCCCGGGCCGACGCGCAGGAGGTCGGCGGGATCGGCGTTCCAGTTCTTCTGGCTTCTCGCGGTCATCTCCACATCATGGCGCGGGCAGCCGGATACGGCCAGGGCGTTCAGCGCGCGAGGGCGACCTCGATGATCTGCCGCCCGACGACGCGGGCGGTGAGCGCCTGGTCGAGCTCGGCGCGCGTGGCGACGCGGACGTACTCCCAGCCGTACGCGGCGGCCAGCGGCGCCAGATCCACGTCCTGCGGCGTGTAGAGCACCCGCTGCATGGCGTCGGGCCCGGCGATCTCGGCGACCTCGAGCCCGTCGAAGATCGTTCCCCCGCCGTCGTTGCCGACGACGACCTGCAGCCGCGGCGCCGTCTCACCGACCGGCAGCAGAAGCGCCCCCACGTCGTAGAGGAAGGCGAGATCGCCGGTCAGCACACGGGTCACGCCGACGTCGGCGCCGGTCTGGCTCGCGATCGCGATCCCCATGCCCGTCGCGATGGTGCCGTCGATGCCGGCGAGTCCGCGGTTGGCGTGGACCGGCACCTTCTTGCCGCCGAGCACGCCGTCCGCGACACGCACGAGGCGCGACGAGGCGAAGAACAGCCGGTCGTGGGGCCAGGTCGCCCGCCACACGGCATCGACGAGTCCCACCCGGTCGATCGGGGCGCGCGCGACGGCGAGCTCGGACGCGATGGCGCCGAGGCGTTCGGCGGGTACCGCTGACGACAGCGCGGCGGCATCCGGCGCCGGCGGCGCAAGATCGACGGATGCCGCGCGGGACGCCCGCATCCAGGCGCCGAACCACTCACGGTCCATCTCGCCCACGGCGGCCACGACGGCGTCGACGGAGACCGAGGTGCCGTTGAGGTTGAGCGGCTCTCCCGGCCCGCGCACGGCGAGCACCTCGACGTCGTCACGCGACAGCAGCGCGGTGACCTCGCGGGTGAGCGTCGGATGACCGAAGACGACGGCGCGCTCGATGCGGCCGCCCAGGTCCGCCTCGCGCAGCAGTCCGCGGTAGCCGTGGACGAGGTTGCGGCCGAAGCGGGCGCCGCTGACGATCTCGGCGATCAGCGGCCAGCCGCCCGCGTGCGCGAGCGCCTCGGCAGCAGGGCCGGCATCGGCCCCGGCGATCACCACAGTGCGGGGGCCACGCACCAGCACGTGCGGATCGACCTCCGGGTCGGCGGGATGGTTCGCCTCGCCGATGCCGCCGCCGCCCTGGTAGAGCGCTCCCGACGGCTCGGTCGCGCTCAGCTCGTCGCCGGCGACGTCGGGGCCGAGTGCGGGCGCGGGAAGGTCGAGCTCGGTCGTGCCCAGCCACGACGGAAGCACACCAGCCAGGGGCTCACGCAGCGGCAGGTTGAGGTGCACCGGTCCGGCCTGCCTCGTGCCCGTGCCGAGGGCGGCCGCGACCGCGTCCTCCGCGACCCGGCGGAGCATCATCGACTGCTCGCCGGTGCCGTCCGCATCGAGCGCGTCGGGCACGGGCAGGTCTTCTTCCAGACGCATGTTCGGCGCGAACATTCCGGGCTGGCGGGTCGTCTGGTTGGCGCCGACGCCGCGCAGCTCGGGGGGACGGTCGGCCGTGAGCAGCAGCAGGGGCACGCCGGCGTGATGCGCTTCGAGAGCCGCGGGCAGCAGATTCGCGACCGCGGTGCCGGAGGTGCACACGACGGCGGCGGGCATGCCGGACTCGCGGCCGATGCCGAGCGCGGTGAAACCGGCGACGCGTTCGTCGATGCGCACGTGCACGCGTACGTCGCCGCGACTCTCCAGCTCGGCGGCGACCAGGGCGAGCGCCTGAGAGCGCGAGCCGGGGCTGACGACGATGTGGGCGACCCCGAGTTCCGCCAGGCGTCCGAGCAGGGCGGCCGCGGCATCCGTCGCCGGTGCACGACCGGCGAGAGCGCTGTCGTCCATGTCAGGCGACGCTGCCGCGACGGTGCTCGTCCGGGTCGTCGTCGCCGCTCACCGGCGGATGCGGCTGCGGGCCGCGGTCGGGATCGGGCCCCTCGGCATCGAGGGCGGCGAGCTCCTCTTCGAGGCGACGGATGCGCTCGTCCTGATCGGCGATCGAGACGCTGCGCAGGCTCCCGAGGAAGTCGGGGTTGTCGTCGGGTGCGCGGAAAGCGTTCTGGGGCCGCGCTCGGCCGCGACCGACCACGAACCACATCACGCCGCCGATGACCGGAAGCAGCACGACGATGACGATCCACAGCGGCTTGCTGACGCCGCGGTGACGAGTGGGCGGCTGCAGGGCGCAGTCGACGATGCTGTACACCCAGAAGGCGATCAGCAACAGCGCCAGAGGCAGCAGGATGCGCACCACCCCTCCATCCTAGGCGGCGCGCGCCGTGCGAGATCCGAGGACGGCGCACCAACGCCACGCGCGTAGGCTGGACACATGCGTGTCCGTTCGGCCCTCGTCTACACCGTCCTTCGTCTTCTGGTGTTCGTCGTGCCGTTCGCGATCATGATGCTCTTCCAGATCATGCGCGAGTACTACTGGCTGTCGGCGATCTTCGCCGCGCTCATCGGGCTCAGCCTCTCGGTGCTCTTCCTGCGCCGCCCGCTCGACGATCTGACCGCCGGTCTCGCCGCGCGCCGGCGTGCCCGTCGCGACACCGACGAAGACGCCGAGGATGCCGCGGCCGACCAGGTCGCCTCGACGCCGTCGGAGTGAGCCCGTCGGCGGCTCCTCGAGCGGGCGCGCTCAGCCGGTGAAAGCCCAGTAGAGCAGCAGCGACAGGGCCAGCGAGGTCAGCGAGGTCAGCCCCAGCGCGACGACCAGCTCGCGCGGTGCGCGGTACGTCCAGACGATCAGCACGGCGCACGCCGCGGGGATCAGCGCGAGCATCGCCAGCCATGCCAGCGGGTAGAACACCGCGAGGATGGCGACGAGGGCGAAGGCGATGACGACGAGCGCGGTGAACAGCACCTGCGTGGCGCGCCGACCGATGCGCACGGTGAGGGTGCGCTTGCCGGCGAGACGGTCCTGATCGATGTCCCGGAGGTTGTTCGCCAGCAGCACGGCGCAGGCCAGCAGGCCGGCGATCACGGCGCCGAACCAGCTCTCCTGCGGCACCGTGCCGATCTGCACGAACGTGGTGCCCACCGTGGCGACGAGACCGAAGAACACGAAGACGAACAGCTCGCCCAGTCCCGCGTAGCCGTAGGGACGCTTGCCGCCGGTGTAGAACCACGCGGCGACCAGGCAGGCGGCGCCGATGAGCGCCATCCACCAGTAGCCGGTGCGGACGATGATGGCCAGACCCGCCGCCGCGGCGATCGCGAAGAAGACGAGGGCGACCGTGAGCACCGTGCGCGGCTTCGCCCGGCGCGAGGCGGTGAGGCGGGCGGGACCGACCCGATGGTCGTCGGTGCCGCGGATGCCGTCGCTGTAGTCGTTCGCGTAGTTGACGCCGATCTGAATCGCCACCGCCACGACCAGGCAGCACAGGGCCAGCACCCAGCGCAGCGGCGTCCCGTCGAGACGAGCCGCCCCCGTGCCGATGACCACGGGCGCGACGGCGAGCGGGAGCGTCCGTAGGCGCGCGGCGCCGATCCAGTCGCGCGCGGTGGCCCGTGTCACGTGCGCGGGATCGCCCGACACACGCGCGCGCTGCGGATTGCCGCGCGGCTTCTGCTTCGCGTGATGTGCCGCGCGCGACTTCTTCTTCCGGGTGCTGCCTGCCACGCCAGAATCCTATGCCCGGATGGGCATGGATCCGCTGTGACGGCGTCGCGGACCTCAGCGCTCGGGAGCGATCCGCTCGGCCCACGCGCGCGCGAGGGCCGCCAGGGCCGGCCGGTCGGGCTTGCCACTGGCGAGCATCGGCAGTCGCGGCACCCGCAGGACGGCACGCGGCCGAGCCGGCGCACCGAGCTCATCACCGACGAGCCCGCGGAGGGTCGGAAGGTCGGGATCGGCCTCTGCTTCCGCGGCATCCGACGTCATCCCCGCAGCCACGACGATCGACGCCTCACCCCAGCGCTCGTCGGCGACCGGCACGACGACCGCATCGACGAATCCGGGGACGGTGCGGACGATGCGCTCGACGCGATCGAGCGAGATATTGATCCCGCCCGAGACGATGACGTTGTCACGGCGACCCGTGACGGTCAACCGACCGTCGAACCGCCCGGCGTCGCCGGTGCGGTACCAGCGCACACCCGCGTCGTCGCGCACGAACGCGGCGGCGGTGCGCTCCGGCTCGCCGAGGTAGCCGTCCGCAAGTGTCGGCCCCGACACGTGCACCTCCCCGTCGACGATGCGCACGCCCACGCCGTCGAGCGGGATGCCGTCGTACACGCAGCCGCCGGCCGTCTCACTCGATCCGTACGTGCGCACGACACGGATGCCGGCCTCGTTCGCGCGCGCGGCGAGCGCCGGCGGCAGCGCCTGCCCCCCGACGAGGACCGCGGCGAAGCCGGCGAGGGCGCGGCATCCGGCAGGGTCGTCGAGAAGCGTCTGCAACTGAGCAGGAACGAGCGACGTGTAGGTCGGCACCCGCTCGCCCCCGCGACTGGACGCCATCGACGATGCCGCGGCGACGAACGAGGCGGCGCGGAACGAACCCGCCAGGACGGCGGGCTCGTTGCCGGCGACCAGCGCGCGCACCAGAACCTGCACACCCGCGATGTAGCCCGGAGCCAGAGCGAGCAGCCATGAGCCGCTGCCGAGACGAGCGGCCGTCGCCATCGCCGATGACGTCAGGGCTGCCCGACTGAGTGCGACGGCCTTCGGGTAGCCGCTGGAGCCGGAGGTCGTGACGACCACCGCTGTTCCGGCCGGCACGTCCCGGGGCAGCTCGTCTCCCCCGCCGAGCGCGATCGCCGGCCCCGCCCCGAGCACCGCCGAACGCAGACCCCGCAGCACCGCGCGGGCATCCGCTGCGTCGATCCTCTCCAGCCGCACGTTCGTCTCCGGGAAGGTCAGTAGTGGTACGGGTACGGCGACCAGTCGGGGTCGCGCTTCTGCAAGAACGCGTCGCGGCCTTCGACGGCTTCGTCGGTGCCGTACGCGAGACGGGTCGCCTCGCCCGCGAACACCTGCTGACCGACCATTCCGTCATCGATCGCGTTGAACGCGAACTTCAGCATGCGGATCGCCGTCGGCGACTTGCCGAGGATCGTCCGCGCCATCGCGATCGCTTCGCGCTCGAGCTCGGCGTGCGCCACGACGCGATTGACCGCGCCCATCTCATAGGCACGGGCGGCCGAGTACTCCTCGGCGAGGAAGAAGACCTCGCGGGCGATCTTCTGGCCGACCTGGCGAGCCATGTACGCCGAGCCGTAGCCCGCGTCGAACGATCCGACATCGGCATCCGTCTGCTTGAAACGGCCGTGCTCGGCGCTCGCGATCGACAGGTCGCACACGATGTGCAGCGAGTGCCCTCCGCCCGCCGCCCACCCGGGGATCACCGCGATGACGACCTTCGGCATGAAGCGGATGAGGCGCTGCACCTCGAGGATGTGCAGACGACCCGCACGGGCAGGATCGGGCGCCGTCGCGTCATCGGCGGCGTAGGTGTAGCCGTCACGTCCGCGAATGCGCTGATCACCGCCCGAGCAGAACGCCCAACCGCCGTCCTTCGGGCTCGGGCCGTTCCCCGTCAGGAGCACGACCCCGATGCGCGGGTCCTGACGGGCGATGTCGAGAGCGCGGTACAGCTCGTCGACGGTGTGCGGGCGGAAAGCGTTTCGCACCTCGGGACGGTCGAACGCGATACGCGCGATGCGACCGTCGCGCGAGACGTGCGCGGTGACATCGGTGTAGGCATCCGCACCCGGGGCGGGCAGCCATTCCGCGGGATCGAACAGCTCAGAGACGAAGGACTCGGTCACCCGCCCAGCCTACGCGCGGGCGCCGCGATCCGGCCCGGCCGTACCTGCCGCTCCCCCTACGCTGGAGCGGTGACGTCGCCCCACCGCATCCTGACCCTGCTCGCCGCCGGCACCCTCGCGCTCGGCCTGTCCGCCTGTGCGTCGACCGACGGCACGAGCGCATCGCCGACGCCGACCGACGACACCGTCGCGTCGCTGACCATGGCGGGCGACTGCGCGGCGGGAGCGGGCGTCACGCTCGCCGTCGACTCCTCCGCGCTGAAGGGCGGGTCCTCGCAGGCCTGGTGCTACGTCACCACCGAGAAGGTCGCGGTCGCCGACGTCCTCGCCGCCGCGGGGCTGACCATCGACGGAACGAAGCAGTACGGCGATCAGGTCGTCTGCCGCGTCAACGGGCTGCCCTCGGCATCCGAGCCGGTGGGATCGGCGCAGGACCCGGCGTACATCGAGAAGTGCGACGCCATGCCCGCGGCGTTCGCCTACTGGGCGCTGTGGACCAAGCCGGCCGGCGGAGCCTGGGACTATGCGCAGGAGGGCCTGTCGACGCTGACGGCACAGCCGGGTGAGAGCGTCGAGTTGCTGTTCACCCTCGACGGCGCCCCCGCGGCACCGGCGGCGTGAGCACCACTGCCGCTGATCGCTGCCGACGCGCGTAATCTCGGCGCGTGAGCTTCCGCCCCGGTCCCCTGCGCGCCGCCCTCGCTCTGGCGGTCGGCTTCGTGGCGGTCCGGGTCGTGTACCGGGTGCTCTTCCACGGCGTGGACGGCACCGGCGCGGTGCTGCTGCCGCTGCCGGTGTGGCCCCTGGCACCGCCGCTCGCCCACGTTCGTATGTTCGGCCCGGTGACGGCCGACGGGCTGACGGCGGCTGTCGTCGGCGCACTCCCGATCGCACTGACCATCCTCGCCTTCGGGATGCTCAGTGCGCTGCTCGACCTGCCGCGACTGCTCGCGCGCGGCGCGCGACGTGGTCCCTTCCAGGGACTCGCGCGGGCACTGTCGATCGCGTGGGCCGCGCTTCCGTCGCTCGCCGATGCGGCACGCACGGCGCGGAGGGCGCAGCGTCTGCGCGGCGAGCGCGGGTTCGGCGCCGGTCTGCGCACGCTCGCGCCGGCGCTCGAGGTGACGATGGAGCGCGCCACCGCGGTCGGTGCGTCTCTGGAGCTTCGCGGTTACGCCGGGCGCGGGCTCGAGGGCGACTGCCGATCTCCGATCGCGCACGGACCTCTCGCGCTCGGGTTCGGTGACGACACCGTCGTGACGATCGACGGGTCGAGCGTCGGGGCGGATGCGGTGAGCGACGGCATCCGCACCGGCTCGCTGACGGTGCTCACCGGCGCCACCGGCTCGGGCAAGACCACCCTGCTGCGCGCCCTGAGCGGGCTGCACACCCATCTCGACGGCGGGTGGCTCGACGGCGGCCTGTCGATCGCGGGGCACGATCGCGCCGACACCCCGCCGCGGGACCTGTCGCGGCTCGTCGGCGTGGTGCTGCAGAACGCCCGCGCCGGGTTCGTGACGACGAACGTACGCGATGAGATCGGGCTGGCGCTGGAGCTGCGCGGGCTCGCCCGCGTGCTCGTCGACGAGCGTGTTCGCGACGTCGCCGACCGTCTCGGCATCGCGGCGCTGCTCGATCGGCGGCTGCGGGAGCTCTCCGCCGGCCAGGCGAGCCTCGTCGCCATCGCCGCCGCCATCGTCGAGCAGCCGGTGCTGCTGCTCGTGGACGAGCCGCTCGCCGACCTCGACCGCTCCGCGCGTGCCCGGATCGTGACGCTGTTGGGCGCGCTGGCGCACGAGGCCGGCATGTGCGTCATCGTCGCCGAGCACCGCGGCGCCGAGCTCGCCGGCGTTGCCGACACGTGGTTGCACGTCGCGGCGGCAGCCGAGGCGGCACCCGCGACCGTCACCACCCGACCCTCGCCGTTCACAACTCCGGAGTTTCCGCCTCCCCTCCCCACCGAAGAGCCGTCGCGGGCAGCGACCGCAGCGGATCTCCGGAGTTGTGAACCGGCGCTCTCGACGCGGGTGACCGTCCGCTACGGGCAGCGCCTGGCCGTCGACGATGTCGCCGTGACGCTGCACCCGGGCGAGGTGGTGGCGCTGGTCGGGCCCAACGGAGCCGGCAAGTCGAGCCTTCTGGTCGCCCTCGCGACCGGCGAGCACGCTCGCGACGTGCGGCTGGTGCCCGACGACGCCGACGCGCTGTTCGTGCGCGACACGGTGGCCGCGGAATGTCGCCGCGCCGACCGGCGGGCGCACCTGCCGGTCGGGACCACCGTCGCCCGCGTCGCCGCGCTGCTCGGACGCGACGAGCAGGCCCGACTGCTGGGGCCTCGGCATCCGCGCGACCTGTCCGCGGGCCAGCGGCGGTGCCTGGCGCTCGCGATCCAGACGGCGACGCGCCCCCGGGTGCTGCTGGTCGACGAACCGACGCGCGGACTCGACCCCGACGCCCGGCGGATGGTCGATGCTGCCGTCACGCGCATCGCGGCGGCCGGGACCGCCGTGCTCGTCGCGACCCATGACGCCGCGGTGATCTCCCGCGCCGACGTGGCGCTCGGCATGGACGCCGGTCGCCTATCCGCCGCGGGCACCACCACCGCCCCCGCCACCCCCGCCACCGCCGCCGCGGCCCCCGCCGCCGCGCCGGGCGCAGACCGCGGCGCGACGCATCAGCCGCGTGCCGAACTCCTCCACTCCGCGCGCACGCAGCCCACGGAGGCGGCCACAGCCGCCGAACCGGACGAGATCGGAGGAGTTCGGAACACACGAGCGCAGACCACCGCCCGGGCACCGCGGCCACGCCCCGCGCTGACCGTCGCGCTGGTCGCGGCGAACGTTCTCGCCGCCGCCGCGTTCCTGTGGCCGCTCGCCGCGACCGCCCTCCCCGCACAGGCGCAGGCTGCCGTCGGGCCGATCGCGCTGGCTCTCGCGCCCCTGGCCGCGCTCGCCACCCTCGCGGCGCTCGACACGACGGTCCGCTCCGCCCAGACGCTGGCACTGCTGGCAGTGCTCGCCGCCATCGGGGCAGCCGTGCGCATCGCGAGCACCGGTGTCGGCGGCGTGGAGGCGCTGTTCGTGCTTCTCATCCTCGCCGGGCGCGCGTACGGCGCCCGTTTCGGGCTGCTGCTGGGTGCGGCATCCGTGGGGCTGTCGGCGTTGCTGTGGGGAGGCGTCGGACCATGGCTGCCGTTCCAGATGTTCGCGTGCGCGTGGGTTGCGGCTGGCGCGGGCCTCCTGCCGCGCCGGGTGCGCGGCGGGGCGGAGATCGCGATGCTCATGGGATACGGCGTCGCCGCCGCGTACGCGTTCGGACTCATCATGAACATGTGGTTCTGGCCGTTCGCCGTCGGTGGTGGAACATCGATCTCGTATGTTCCCGGGGCGCCGCTGCCGCAGAACATGGGCGCCTTCCTCGTCTACTCGCTCGTGACCTCGACTCTCAGTTGGGACACGGTGCGCGCGCTCACCACCATCATCGGCATCTGTCTCGTCGGTCGCGCCGTGCTGCGATCCCTACGCCGGGCCAAGCCGGTGGCCGCCGCACCATCGCCGCCCCCCCACCGGCGCGAGCCCTCGGAGTGCGCTCGCTAGAGTCGAATCATGACCGCAACGATGCGCCCTTTGACGGCCGACGAGATCGCCGCCGACGCATTCCTCGCCCTGCTCTGGGAGGCCGCAGGAGTCGACACCGACGCCCTCATCCGCATTCGCGACGTCGAACTGCCCACGATGACCGTGGTCGGGACGGTCGAGGACGGCCGGGTGCTCGGCTTCGCCGCGTTCGGCGCCGACGCGCACGGCGCAGATCGCGCGGAGCTGCACTACATCGCCGTCGCACACGAGGCACGCGGAACCGGGCTCGGCTCTCGTCTCGTGGATGCCGCGCGCCGCGCCGACCCGACGCGACCCCTCTATGCGAGCACCGATGACGACGCCGTCGACTTCTACCGTCGCCTCGGCTTCGTCGTCTCCGACGCGCCCGGCGACCCGCGCTGGCCGACGCGGCAGCGCTACGACTGCCTCCTGGAACCCCTGGGCGACCCGGCCGAGGCTTTGACGACCACGGCGCGCAACGGAGGCCGCGACTGATGCTCACCGTCGGGTCGGTGGTGATCCGCGTCGATGATCTGGCGCGAGAGATCGCCTTCTGGACGGCGGCACTCGACTACGCGGCGCGCGAGCCCGTCGGCGACGACTTCGCACTGCTGCATCCGCGCGACGGCGCCGGCGTCAACGTGTCGCTCGACGCCGTCGCGGCTCCGCGCGTGCTGCCGCCGCGCATTCATCTCGATCTCTACGCGGATGATCAGGATGCCGAGGTGCGCCGACTCGAAGCGCTCGGGGCCCGTCGGGTGCACTGGGACAAGCAACCGCCGGATGCCGACTACGTCATCATGGAGGACCCCGAAGGCAACCGCTTCTGCGTCGTCGCGGCCGGTTAGGCGGGGACGGGCATCCACGCGGCGTGGGAGAATGGGGCACGGCGTGATCCACCCGAGGATGCCGCCGGAAGGACGAATCGTGCAGATCAGGAACTCCTCGGACTGGCGCGATGCCCTCCCCTTCGAGCTGCCGGTTTCCGCAGCGGAGGCCGTGCCCGGCGATGCCACGCGGTGCTCCGGCTGCGGTCCCACGAGCGAGCCGTGGCCGCGCGAGGCGCTGTGGGTGGTGAAGCACCGGCATCCGACCAACCCGGCCGGTTTCGTGCGCTTCTACTGCGCCGATCACAAGCCGGCCGCGAAGATGGCGCCGGCCGCCGCGGCGGCGCCCGAACGCGCTCGCCGCACGCGGGCTGCCGCCGGTTCTGCTGCGCCGCGCAAGGCACCCGCCCCGATCATCCCCGAGCGCGAGGCCGTACTCTGCCCCGACTGCTTCGTGCAGGTTCCCGCCACAGGAGTCTGTGGCATGTGCGGCGCTCGCGTCAGCTGACGCCTGGCGACCATCCCCTGCTTCGCCGTCGGAGCCGGCAACGCGTCGCCGGCGCCAGCCGCTAGCATCGCGGCATGGTCGTCCTGCACCGCCTCACCCCGGCCATGGATGGCGCGCGCAGAGCCGCCCTGCTGCCCGGGCGCGGATACACGGCGCAGGCGCCCCTGCTGTCCTGGAGCGGATTGCTGCTCGCCGAGGAGGGGTGGGACGTCTACGCCGTCGAGTGGACGGATGCCGCGGCCGAAGATCCGGCGGTGTGCCTCCACGGAGCCTGGGCAGAGGTGACGGCAGTGCTCGAGGGCGTCCCCGACCTCGTCGTCGCCAAGTCGCTCGGCACTTTCGCCGCGCCCCTGACGATCGCCGCCGGCATCCCGGGCATCTGGCTGACGCCGCTGGTGCGTCACGACGTCGTCGCGGATGCGCTGGGTGCGGCATCCGAGGATCATCTCGTCGTGGCGGGAACCGCGGATACCGCGTGGCGCCGAGACCTCATCGCCGGCACACGAGCTGCCGTCACCGAGATCGCCGACGCCGACCACGGCCTGCTGATCCCGGGCGATTGGCGTGCCTCGTACGCCGCTCATCAGGCGGTTTTCGGCCGCATCTCGGCCCACGTCGCCGCCCTACCGCCGACCTGAGCATCGACGGATGCCGCGGCCGCCTCAGACCGAGAAATACTTCGCTTCGGGGTGGTGGAAGACGAACGCGTCGGTGGACTGCTCGGGGTGCAGCTGCAGCTCGTCGCTGAGTTCGACGCCCATGCGCTCCGGACGCAGCAGTTCCACGACCTTGCGGCGATCCTCCATGTCGGGGCACGCCGGGTAGCCGAGCGAGAACCGCGCGCCGCGGTAGTCGAGCGCGAAGAGGCCGGCGGTGTCGGTGGGGTCCTCCGCGGCGAAGCCGAGCTCGGCGCGGATGCGGGCGTGCCAGAACTCGGCGAGCGCCTCGGTCAGCTGCATGACCAAGCCGTTGAGCTCGTAGTAGTCGCGATAGCGGTCTTCGGCGAACAGCTTCGCGGTCACGGCGTCGATCGCCCCGCCGGCGGTCACGAGCTGCACGGGCAGGACGTCGACCTGGCCCGACTCGCGCGCGCGCACGAAGTCAGCGAGGTTCAGGTGGCGGTCGCGCCGCTGCCGCGGGAAGTGGAAGCGCAGGCGGTCGGTTCCGAGTATGCCGCCCGAGCCGCCGTCGGGTGCGAGCAGCCCCGCTCTCCCCAGCACACCCGACGGGTCGTCGCCGTGGTGGAGCACCACGATGTCATCACCCTCCGACACGACGGGGAAATACCCGTAGGCAACCGAGGCGTCGAGCATGCGCTCGGCGAGGATCCGGTCGAGCCAGTACCGCAGCCGCGGGCGCCCCTCGGTCTCGACGAGCTGCTCGTACGACAGTGCGCCCTCGCCGCGTCCGGGCCTGAGCCCCCACTGCCCCATGAAGGTCGCCCGCTCGTCGAGGAACGCGGCGTAGTCGGCGAGCGCGATACCGCGGACGATGCGCGTGCCCCAGAAGGGCGGTGCGGGCACCGGGTTGTCAGATGCCACGTCCGACCGCGCCGGCATCGCCTCGGGCTCGGTGAGGGTCAGTCGTGACCCCGCGGCGTGGATGCGCTTCTTCAGCGGCGGCAGGCCGACGGCATCCGGAGCCTCGCCGCGCGCGACGCGCACGAGCGGCTCCATGAGGGCGAGCCCCTCGAACGCATCCTTCGCGTAGCGCACTTCGCCCTCGAACAGTTCGGCGAGGTCCTGCTCGACGTATGCGCGGGTGAGAGCCGCGCCGCCGAGGATCACCGGCCACCTCGTGCCGAGGCCTCGGGCCATGAGCTCCTCGAGGTTCTCCTTCATCACGACGGTGGACTTCACGAGCAGGCCGCTCATGCCGATGACGTCGGCGTCGTGCTCCTCGGCGGCGGCGATGATGTCGGCGATCGGCTGCTTGATGCCGAGGTTGATGACGGTGTAGCCGTTGTTGGTGAGGATGATGTCGACGAGGTTCTTGCCGATGTCGTGCACGTCGCCGCGCACGGTCGCCAGCACGATCGTGCCCTTGCCGGCCTCGTCGGTCTTCTCCATGTGCGGCTCGAGCAGGGCGACCGCGGTCTTCATGACCTCGGCGGACTGCAGCACGAACGGCAGCTGCATCTGCCCCGACCCGAACCGTTCGCCGACGACCTTCATGCCCTCCAGCAGGTGGTCGTTGATGATCTGCAGCGGCGTGAGGGCGGGCGCCTCCGGACCGCCCGCGCGCGCCAGATCGAGGTCGGCCTCGAGCCCTTTCAACTCGCCGTCGATGATGCGGCGCTCCAGCCGCGCGCCCACCGGCAGGGCGGCCAGCTCGGCGGCGCGCTGGTCGCGCAGGGCCGCGGTGTCGACCCCGGCGAACAGGTCGAGCATCGTCGCGAGCGGATCGTAGGTGAGGGTGCCGTCGGCATCCCATTCGCGCCGATCCCAGACGAGGTCCAGCGCGACCGCGCGCTGCTCGTCGGGGAGCGAGGCCAGCGGCACGATCTTCGCGGCGTCGATGATGCCGCTGGTCAGCCCCGCCTGCGTCGCCTCGTGCAGGAACACCGAGTTCAGCACAGAGCGGGCGGCGGGGTTGAGACCGAACGAGACGTTCGAGACGCCGAGCGTCGTGTTGATGCCGGGGTACTTCGCGACGAGGGCCCGGATCGCCTCGATCGTCTCGATGGCGTCGCGGCGGGTCTCCTCCTGACCGGTCGCGATGGGAAAGGTGAGGCAGTCGACGATGATGTCTTCGACCCGCATGCCCCACTCGCCGACGAGCTCGTCGACGAGGCGCGACGCGATGCGCAGCTTGTCTTCGGCCGTGCGCGCCTGACCCTGCTCGTCGATGGTCAGCGCGATCACGGCGGTGCCGTGCTCCTTGACGAGCGGCATGATGCGCCCGAAGCGGGATGCCGGGCCGTCGCCGTCCTCGTAGTTCACGGAATTGACGACGGGCCGGCCGCCGATCAGCTCGAGGCCCGCCTGGATGACGGCCGGCTCGGTCGAGTCGATCACGAGAGGAAGAGTGGATGCCGAGGCGAACCGCGACACGACCTCGCGGATGTCCGCAACGCCGTCGCGGCCGACGTAGTCGACGCACACGTCGAGCAGGTGCGCACCGACGCGGATCTGCCCGCGTGCGATCTCGACGCAGTCGTCCCACCGAGCCTCGAGCATCGCTTCGCGGAAAGCCTTCGACCCGTTCGCGTTGGTCCGCTCCCCGATCGCGAGGTAGCTGGCATCCTGCCGGAACGGCACGTGCTGATACAGCGACGCGACGCCGGGCTCCGTCTCGATCGCCGGTGTCAGCGAGACACCGTTCTCGCGCCGAGACACCGGTGCCCGGGCGGTGTCTCGGTGCCCGGGCGGTGTCTCGCGGTCAGGGCGGCGGGTCGCCACGGAGAGCCGGCCCACCCGCTCCACGACCGCGGCCAGGTGCTCGGGCGTGGTGCCGCAGCAGCCACCGATGAGGCCGATGCCGAACTCGCGGACGAACTGCTCGTGCGCGCTCGCGAGTTCCGCGGGCGTCAGGGGATAGTGGGCGCCGTCGGCGGTGAGCACCGGGAGCCCCGCGTTGGGCATGCACGCGATCGTCACCGACGAGTACTTCGACAGGTGGCGCAGGTGCTCGCTCATCTCGGCGGGGCCCGTCGCACAGTTCAGGCCGATCGCATCGACGCCGAGCGGCTCCAGTGCGGTGAGCGCCGCACCGATCTCCGAACCCATGAGCATGGTGCCGGTGGTCTCGACCGTCACCTCGACGAAGATCGGCAGACGGATGCCGCGGCCCACGATCGCCTGCTTGCAGCCGTTGATCGCCGCCTTCGTCTGCAGGAGGTCCTGGCTGGTCTCGACGAGGAAGGCATCGGCTCCCCCGTCGATGAGGCCCTCCGCCTGCAGCGCAAAGGTCTCCTTGAGGTGTGCGTAGGTCGTGTGCCCGAGGCTCGGCAGCTTCGTGCCCGGGCCCATCGACCCGAGCACCCAGCGCATGCGACCGTCGGCGCTCTCGGCAGCCTCGGCGCGTTCCCGCGCGATCCGCGCGCCGGCGGCAGCGAGCTCCGCGATGCGGTCGTCGATGCCGTAGTCGGACAGGTTCGACCAGTTCGCACCGAACGTGTTCGTCTCCACGGCATCCACGCCGACGGCGAAGTAGGCGTCGTGGATCTCGCCGACCACGTCGGGCCGCGTGACGTTGAGGATCTCGTTGCAGCCCTCGAGCCCCTGGAAGTCGGTGTCGACCTGCAACTCGTGGCGCTGCAGCATGGTTCCCATCGCACCGTCGGCGATGACCACCCGCTCCGACAGGGCGCCCAGCAGCGCCTGCGCGCGAGCGGTGCGGGGCACTCCGTCGATGTCGAGCGCGAAGCGGCCGGTGGGCGCGAGGGAGGCGGTCACCGCCCGATTGTCCCACGGCTGTCCGGCACCGGCGCGGCGCGGCAGGATAGGGGCATGAGTCTGCCCCGCGTCGCCGATCTCCTCGCCACGGCGCACGTCGTCTCGCTGCCCCTCGTCACACGCTTCCGTGGCGTCGAGCACCGCGAGGCGGTGCTGTTCGAAGGCCCCGAAGGCTGGACGGAGTTCTCACCGTTCCTCGAGTACGACGACGCGGAGGCCGCCGTCTGGCTGGCGGCCGCGATCGACTACGGCTGGCATCGCCAGCCCGCGCCGGTGCGCGATCGCGTGCCGGTGAACGCGACCGTGCCTGCCGTGGCCGCCGATGACGTGCCGAGTGTTCTCGCCCGCTTCGACGGGTGCCGCACGGCGAAGGTCAAGGTCGCAGAGACCGGACAGACGCTCGCCGACGATGTCGCGCGGGTCCGCGCGGTGCGGGCGGCCATGGGGCCCGAGGGTCGGGTGAGGATCGACGCGAACGGGGGCTGGAACGTCGATGAAGCCGAACACGCGGCCCACGCCTTGGCGGAGTTCGATCTTGAGTACCTCGAGCAGCCGTGCCCGTCCGTGGACGACCTCGCCGAGCTGCGCGAACGCCTCGCCGACTGGGACCTGCCCATCGCCGCCGACGAATCCGTACGCAAGGCCGCCGATCCGCTGGCCGTCGCGCGCGCCGGGGCAGCCGACCTCCTCGTCGTCAAGGCGCAGCCGCTCGGCGGCGTCGCCCGCGCCCTGTCGATCGTCGACGAGGCGGGGCTTGCCGCCGTGGTCTCCAGCGCCCTCGATACGAGCGTCGGACTCGCGATGGGGGCAGCCCTCGCCGCCGCCCTGCCGGATCTCCCCTACGACTGCGGCCTCGGCACGGCATCTCTGCTCGCGGCCGACGTCACGCGCGCGCCCCTGCGGCCCGTCGACGGCAGCCTGCCGGTCGGGCGGGTGACACCGGATGCCGCGCTTCTGGCCCGCCACGCGGCATCCGCCGACCGTCGCGCCTGGTGGCTCGAGCGGCTCGAGCGCTGCGCCGCACAGCTCTAGGAGGTCGAGGAGCCGCTAGGAGCGGAACGCGGCCGCGCCGCCGTCGGAGACGAGCGCCGGCACCAGGGCTTCGATCCGGCGACGCAGGTCGTCCGTGATGCTGTCGGAGGACTTGCCCTCCAGCGTCGCCGTCGTGCAGGTCTCGTTCGAGACATCGAGGAGCACGCGCGCCGCGTCGCGCACCGGCATCCGCAGGGTGAGACCGTAGGTCGCGACGATGTGCTGCAGAAAGCCCTCGATGCGTTCGAGCACGCGGCGCTGCAGGGTGAGGAAGGCCTCGGCCAGACGCTGGTCACGCAGAGCCTGCGCGCGGATCTCGGTCAGCAGGTGCGGATCCATCTCCTCGCCGAACGGGGCTCCGAGATGACCGACGAGATCGGAGATGTCGATCTGGCCATCCGCGGAGAGGCGCTGCACGCGACTCTCCACCGCGTCCAGCTTGGCGTCCGACAGTCGCGTGACGAGCGCCAGGAACAGCTCGTCCTTCGTCTCGAAGTTGGAGTAGAACGCGCCGCGCGTGAAGCCGGCCCGCTCGCAGATCGCCTCCACCGAAGCGGCATCCATGCCCACCTCCGAGAAGACCTCGTGAGCGGCATCCAGCAGTCGAGCGCGAGTCTGCTCCCGGCGCTGGCTGGGCGGGCGGGCGGCATCCGTGCGGTCGGCGATGTCGGTCACGGTCCCTCCCTCGACAACGGCGCCGCCGCCGTTGTCGCGTCTCAGTTCACATCGAGTGCTCAGGATTGCGCGAATCCCTGCTCTTAGGATACATCTGTGTATCGGATACAGCGGTGTATCGAACATTCCCTGTCCGTCACTGTCCCGAACGTCTGAACCGGAGCACCCCGTGTCCACACTTCTGTTTTCGCTCGGCCGCTGGTCGTACCGCCACTCCTGGCGCGTCCTCGTGTCGTGGCTGCTGCTGCTCGGCGTGATCGGCGGTGCCGTCGGGGTGGGTGTCGCCACGGGCGCCGTGAAGGGGTTCGACAACTCCTTCTCCATTCCGGGGACGGAGGGCCAGGAAGGCCTGGAGCTCCTCAACCGCACCTTCCCCCAGGCAGCCGGCACCAGCGCGCAGTACGTGATCGTGGCGGCGCCCGGTCAACACGTCGACGACGAGCCCTACAGCGGCCAGATCGCGACCGCCGTCACGGATCTCGGAAAGCTCGACGGGGTGCTGGCGGTCACCGATCCGTTCAACAAGAACGTGACCGGCATGGTCAGCGACGACGGCCAGGCCGCGCTCATCCGCCTGCAGTTCGAGGGCACCGTCACCAACGTCCCCGCCGCCACGAAGACCGCCTTGCAGGACATGGCCACGAGTCTCGGCGCAGCCCTCCCCGCGGGGTCGACGGTCGTGGTCGGTGGTGACCTGTTCTCGACCTCGCTGCCCAGCCTGTCGGTGACGGAGATCATCGGCGTGCTCGTGGCGCTGTTCGTCCTCATCGTCACGTTCCGATCCCTCGCCGTCGCCTGGTTCCCCCTCGTCAGCGCGATCATCGGCGTGATCCTCTCCGTCGTACTGATCTTCGCCTCGACGGCCTTTGCGACGGTCTCCTCCACCACTCCGATGCTCGCGATCATGCTCGGATTGGCCGTCGGCATCGACTACGCGCTGTTCATCGTGGCGCGACATCAGGACCAGGTGCGCGCCGGAATCGACCCGGAGGAGTCCGCCGCACGCGCGACCGGCACCGCCGGTTCCGCCGTCATGTTCGCCGGCGTCACGGTGCTGATCGCCCTCGTCGGTCTGGGTTTTGCCGGCATCCCCTTCCTCACCACGATGGGCCTGGCGGCCGCGGGCGCCGTCGCCGTCGCCGTCGCGGTCGCGGTCACCCTCACGCCCGCCCTCCTCGGCTTCGCCAAGGGCCGTGTCGCCGGGTGGCCGCGGGGTCTGGGGCGCGGCATCCCGCTCGGACGGAGTCGCCGCGCGGCGCGTACGCGCGAGGATGCCGAGGACAGCGCCGCACCGGTGGCCTCGGCAGCGCCGAAGAAGACGAACCCGTGGGTGGCGCTCGTCACCCGGCATCCGGTGGTCAGCGCCCTGTCGGTGATCGTGGTGCTCGGCGTCGCGGCGATTCCCGCATCGAGCCTGCAGCTCGCGCTGCCGAACGCCGGCATGCAGCCGCCGTCGAGCGAGGCGCGACAGGCCTACGACCTGACCGCCGAGCACTTCGGCCCGGGTGCCAACGGGCCGCTCATCCTCACCGGCACGATCGTCACCTCGACCGACCCGTTGACGCTCATGGCCGACCTGAAGGCCGACGTCGAGAAGATCCCGGGCGTGAAGACGGTCGCCCTCGCGACCCCGAACCAGACCGCCGACACCGGACTCGTCCAGATCGTGCCGACCACGGCACCGGATGCCCCGCAGACGGCCGACCTCGTGCGAGAGCTGCGTGCCCACCACGACGAATGGCTGCAGAAGTACGGCATCGACCTCAAGGTCACCGGCTTCACGGCGATCGCGATCGACATCTCCGACCGTCTGGGCGCCGCCCTGGTGCCGTTCGGCCTGTTCGTGGTCGGCCTGTCGTTCATCCTGCTGATGATCGTGTTCCGCTCGATCTGGGTGCCGCTGAAGGCGACCCTCGGCTACCTGCTGTCGATCCTCGCCGCCTTCGGCGCCGTCGCGGCGGTGTTCGAGTGGGGCTGGCTGGCCGACGCGCTGCACGTCACGCGGACCGGGCCGGTGATCAGCTTCATGCCGATCATCCTCATGGGCGTGCTGTTCGGGCTCGCCATGGACTACGAAGTGTTCCTCGTCTCGCGCATGCGTGAGGACTACGTGCACACCCGCCGCGCTCGCGGCGGACGAGCCGATCGGCAGACGGCCGTCGGCGCCGTGCGCAGCGGGTTCACGGCGTCGGCGCGCGTGGTGACGGCCGCCGCGGTCATCATGTTCGCGGTCTTCGCCGCCTTCATTCCCGAAGGCGATACGTCGATCAAACCGATCGCGCTCGGGCTCGCCGTCGGCATCGCCGTCGACGCCTTCCTGGTGCGCATGACGCTCGGGCCGGCCATCATGGCGCTGCTGGGCGAGAAGGCCTGGTGGATGCCGAGGTGGCTCGACCGCGCACTGCCGCACTTCGACATCGAGGGCGAGGCCGTCGAGCGCGAGCTCGCCCTGACCGCGTGGCCGGAGCCCGGCTACACCGGCGCGCTGGCAGCGGACGAGCTGTCCGTGCGCGTCGAGGGCGGCTCGGGCGTCGGTGACATCACGCTCTTCCACGCCGAGTCCATCCGGCTCGAGCAGGGCGGCACGCTCCTGGCGACCGCGGCCGACCCGCGCGCCGGTCGCGCCTTCGTCCTCACCGTCGCCGGTCGGGTCGATCCCAGCGAGGGGCGCCTGCGTGTCGCGGGCCACCTGCTGCCCGGACGCGGCGCCTGGGTGCGCGCGCACGTCGGCGTCGCGCTGCTCGACGGTGCCGCCGCGCCCCTCACGGAGCTGCGGCGAGCGCTCGCCGGCGGAACCACCATGGTCGCCATCGACGGTCTCGACACCCTGACCGGAGCCGATCGCGATCAGGCCGCCGCGCTGCTGCGCGATGCGCAGGAGCGCGCCGCAGCCCGCACCGCCCGTGGCGGCGCTCCGACCCATCCGCTCACCATCGTCGCCTCCGCCCGTCGCGAGGGCCCCGCCCTCGACGTGCTCGCCGACGCCCATCGCCAGAGCGTGACCGCACTGGCGCTCACCACCGGCACCGCCGACTCTCCCACGCAGGTGATCTCCGCATGACTCTCTCCCTCGAACGCGCCCGCTCCCGTCGCCCCGTCACCTGGCTCACCCTGCTCGGGGTGCTCCTGCTGCCCGTGCTGATCGGCGGCATCCTGCTCGCGGCGCTCTACAACCCCACCGAGCGTCTCGACAATGTCCGCGCCGCGATCGTCAACAACGACAAGCCGGTCACGATCAACGGGCAGACCGCGCCGTTGGGGCGCCAGCTCACCGCCGGCCTGGTGGAGGGCTCCCCCGATGTGCCCAGCAACCTCGACTGGGTGATCTCGAACACCGACGATGCGGCCACGGGCCTCGCCGACGGCAGCTATGACGCCGTGATCACGATTCCGGAGAACTTCTCCGCCGCGGCGACCTCGACCGCACCGGGCAAGACGCCCGAGAAGGCCACCATCCAGGTGCAGACCGCGCCGGACGGCCGCGTCGTCGACGCAGCGATCACCGCGACGATCACGCAGACGGCGGCATCCGTGTTCGGCAGCGCCGTCTCCGAGCAGTACCTGACGAATGTGCTCATGGGGTTCACGAACCTGCACGACCAGCTCGGCCAGGCCGCCAGCGGCGCCGACCAGCTCGCGAGCGGCGCGCAGCAGGCGGCCACCGGCGCCGCACAGCTGCCCGGCGGTGCCACCGCGCTCGCCTCGGGCGCGGGGCAGCTCGGCACCGGGGCGAGCGAGCTGTCGTCGGGGCTCGACAAGCTGACGACCGGCGCCAACGATTCCGCGGCGGGAGCCGGCCAGCTCGCCGATGGGCTGACACAGCTGTCCGCGCAGTTCACCTCCACGGCTCCGAACACTTTCGGCGGCACGGTGTCGACCACGGCGCAGTACGCGTCGGCGGCAGCGTCCGCGACCCAGAAGCTCGCGGGCACCTACCAGGAGCTGCTCGTCGCGAACCACTGCATCCCACCGCAGACGCCGACGACGCCGGAACAGGGTGCCGTCTGCGTCGCGCTGAGCTCATTGACCGACGGTGTCACGCAATCGGCAACCAACGCGGGCTACGCGGCGGGGTACGCGAACGGCCTGAAGAACGAAGCCGTCCCCGAGACGGTCAAGGGAGTGAACCAGCTCGCCGGCGGTGCGCAGTCCTTGCAGTCCGGCCTCAGCCAGCTCGCGGGCGGCATCGGCCAGGCGGCCACCGGCGCCACCGGACTGTCCACGGGCGCCTCGCAGCTCGCCGACGGCGCCACGCAGCTCGCCGACGGTGCGAGCCAGCTCAGCACCGGCGTGAACCAGCTCGCCGCCGGGTCCAGCTCGCTGGCGCAGGGTCTGGACTCGGCGGTGTCGCAGATCCCGACGTACTCGCAGCAGCAGGCCGATGCGACCGCCAAGGTCGTCGCGAACCCGGTGAGCGCGGACGGCATCGGCACCAACCTCTTCGGTGCCTCCGCGATCCCGCTCCTGGCGATGCTCGCGCTGTGGTTCGGAGGCCTCGGGTCGTTCATCGCGCTTCAGGCCGTGCCGCGGCACGCGCTGAGCTCGCGGCGGCCGTCAGTGCTCCTGGCGCTGCGCAGCCTCGCCCCGGCCGCCGGCATCGGAGCAGCCCAGGGCCTGCTCGTCGCGGGGGTCGCCCAGATCGCGGCGAACTACGACGCCGGCACCTGGTTCGCGTTCGCCGGCCTCGCCGTCGTCGCCGGTGTCTCGTTCGCGGCGGTCAACCAGGCGCTGGTCGCGGTCTTCGGGGGCGCCGGCCGCTGGATCTCGACGCTCGTCGGGGTGCTCGCGGTGGCGACCGGGATCGTTTCGACGATCCCCGGCGTGCTCGCCTCCATTGCGGGAGTCATGCCCACCGCCCCTGCCTACACCGCACTGCTGGCGGCGATCACTCCCGCCGGCGGCCTCGGTGCGGGACTCGCCGGCATGATCGCGTGGGCGGCACTGGCGTTCGTCGCCACGACGATCGCGGTGACCCGCCGCCGGACGGCGAACACCCGGGCGCTGTTCGCGGCATCCCCCGCCCTGGCCTGACCCCGCCCGCGCGCCACAAAACGGCTCGCGCTGCGACAACATCCGCAGCGCGAGCCGTTTTCTGCAGCTCACACCGGCCCGGCGACCGGGCGGACGTCTCCGTCCGGGCGCCCGCGGCGCGGGCTCAGTTGAGGCCGCTGTAGACGTGCAGGCCCTTGAAGAACAGGTTCACGATCGTGAAGTTGAACATCACCGCGGCGAAGCCGACGATGGACAGCCACGCCGAACGGGTGCCTCGCCAGCCGCGGGTCGCCCGCGCGTGGATGTAACCGGCGTAGAGCACCCAGATGACGAAGGTCCACACTTCCTTCGTGTCGAAGCCCCAGTAGCGTCCCCACGCGTCGTTGGCCCAGATCGATCCGGCGATGAGGGTAAAGGTCCAGAAGATGAAGCCGATGATCGTGAAGCGGTAGGCCAGCGCCTCCAGGACGTCGCCGGCCGGCAGCGTCCGCAGGAAGCGCAGGCCGCGGCGGCGCGGCGCGGCGGCGACGGCCTCGTCCGATGCGGACAACGCCGCGATCGCCAGCCGCTCCCGGCGTGTCTGCATCAGCTGCAGCACCGACAGCGCGAAGGCAAGCGCGAACAGGGCCGTCGCGAGTGACGCCACGAACACGTGGATCACGAGCCACACGCTCTTCAGCGGATCCGAGAGGGGAACGACCGCCGTGTAGAACCAGATCACGGTGCCGCCGAGCAGCACGACGACGAGCCCGGTGATGAAGGTGCCGAGGAAGCGCAGGTCGTACTTGAACAGCACGACCAGGTAGACGGCGACGATCAGCATCGTGCCGGTGAGGGCGAACTCGTACATGTTCGACCACGGCACGCGGCCCGAGGCGACGCCGCGCAGCACGTCGCCGGCGACGTGGAAGAGGAAGCCGAGCACCGTCAGCGACGTGCCGATGCGCGCCCACAGGTATCGCGTGCGACGAGCCAGCGGCGCCTCCAGCTCCGCCTTGGCCGCCTGCTGCTCGGCCCGCATCTCATCGAGAGACCCGCCGAGCGCGGTCGACCCGGATGCCGAGACGCCCGCGACCGCGCCGACCAGCTCGCGCTGCTTCGCGGCATCCTTCTGCTGGATGGCGATGTCGGAGCGGCGTCCGAGGTCGATCGCGTAGGCGATGAACGCGAGCGCGTAGATCGCGACCGCGGTCCAGACGAGGAGCCGGGAGATTTCGTCGAGAGGGAGGCCGTCGGGCATGACGATCAGTCTACGTCGGCGTGCTGTGGGCCGGACCGGTCACGACCGGCCGGGGCCGCCAGCCCGACCCTCGGATGCCGCGACCGCGTCGCCCGCCGACCCGGCCGTGCCCGCGGCGTCCATTGCCGTGCCGTGGTCGCGGACGAGGTCGGCGACGGCGACCGCGATCGCGGGGTCCTCGCCGCGGGCGAGACCGGCGTACTCGAGGTGCACCACACCGTCACCCGGTGTGGCCTTCACCCACATGCGCCGGCGCGGGATGAACAGCGCCGCGAGCAGTCCCGTCAGGGCGACGATCGCGAATCCGAGCACCCACGGCGCGCCGACGTCGCGGTGGATCGACAGCGACACGTAGCGCTTGACCTGCTCGCGGGCTCCACTGGCGGTCGCGTCGTCGAACGTGATCGTGCCGAGACCGTTCGGCAGATCGACGGTCTGCCCCGGTGCGAGCTCGAGCGAGGGGACGTCGATCTTGCGGCCCGTCAGCTGCGTCATGCCGCTGACATCCAGCGCGTAGACGTTGCGGGGCGTGCCGTCGTCGATGCCGAGGTCGCCCGTGTACACGTCGAGGGTGAGCACGGGGTTCGCCAGCGACGGATAGTACGACGTCAGCGCACCGGTGTCCATCTTGACCGCCGTCGGATAGAAGAACCCGACGAGACCGACCTGCTGCGACAGCCCGTCGGGAACCTTGATGACCCCGAGCGAGGTCATCGTCGCGCCCTGCGGCAGGAACTCGACGTCCTCGTGCAGCACGACGTCGCCCGCCGGGTTTCGCACCGTGATGGTCGGCGCGTAGCCGTTGCCCATGAGGTAGACGCGGTCGCCGGCCATGTCGATCGGGTGGTTGACCCGCACGGTCTGCTGCTGCGGGTCGTGTCCCGGCTCGCGGGTGGTGAGGTTCGCGGCGAAGTCCCCGGCCTGCCCCTGACCGGCCTGCCCGATGGGCACGTAATTCACGTCGAAGCTGTCGAGGGTGAGCGAATACGGCGGCAGCGCGTTCGTGTCGACGAAGCGACCGGGGTTGAACGAGGTGTAGCCGAGCCCGAGGGAGTTGACGAAGCTGTCGCCTTCGACGATGACGGTCTGGCCCGTATAGGTGAGCCCCCCGCCGACACCGACCGAGATGAGCACGCCGACGAGCGCGGCATGGAAGACGAGGTTGCCGGTCTCACGGGCGTAGCCGCGTTCGGCCGACACGGATGCCGTCGCGGGCCGCTTCGCCGTCGCGGCGGTGTCATAGCGCTCGACGCGGTAGCCGGCCTTGCGCAGCTGGGCCTGGGCGAGCTCGACCGCGGCGACGGCGGCCGCCTCGGCATCCTGCCCCGGAGCGACGATGCGCTCCGCCTCGGCGTGATCGTCCAGGCGCGAGAGGCGCGCGGGCGTGCGCGGCGGGCGGGCACGCAGCGCGTTGAAGTGGTGCTTGGTGCGCGGGATCACGCAGCCGATCAGCGAGATGAACAGCAGGATGTAGATCGCCGAGAACCACACCGACGAGTACACGTCGAACAGCTGCAGACCGTCGAGGATCGGGAACAGGCCCGGGTTGTCGGTCTTGTACTGCAGCACGCCGTTGGGGTCGGCGGTGCGCTGGGGCACGATCGAACCCGGAATCGCCGCGATCGCGAGCAGCAGCAGCAGCACGAGCGCCGTGCGCATGCTCGTCAGCTGCCGCCAGCCCCACCGCAGCCAGCCGATCAGGCCCAGCTGCGGCTGGGCGATGGCGGCGGCGGGCGTCGCGGCATCCGCGTGGTCGGCCGGACGCAGCGGATCGCTGGTGCCCGTGCCGTCAGAGCGGGAGTTCGACACCGCCGATCACCCCCGTGAGCTGCGACATCGCCGCGGTCCAGAGCCCGGTGACCATGAGCAGCCCGAGCACGATCAGAAGCACGCCGCCGATGATGTTGACGACGCGGATGTGGCGACGCAGGAACGCCACCGAGCGGGTCGCCCAGCCGAAGCCCACCGCGAGCAGCAGGAACGGGATGCCGAGTCCCAGCGAGTACGCGACGGCGAGCAGCACCGCGCGGGTCGGGTCGGCCTGGGTGAGGGAGATCGAGAGGATCGCCGCGTAGGTCGGGCCGATGCACGGCGCCCAGCCGATGCCCATCGCCACGCCCAGCAGCGGCGCGCCGACCAGTCCCAGACCGCTGCGCACCTGCGGCTTCATCGTGCGCTGCGCGAAGCCGAACAGCCCGAGGAAGACGAGGCCCATGATGATCACGACGACGCCCAGCACGCGCGTGAGCACCTCGCCGTACTGCAGGAAGAAGCGGCCGAGGGTTCCAGCGAGCACCCCCATCGCGACGAAGACGACCGTGAATCCGGCGATGAACAGCGCCACCCCCAGCAGCAACCGGCCGCGGCCGGTGCGCGTCGGACGACCGCTGCGGCTGCCGGCTCCCGCGGAGGCGCCGCCGAGGAACCCGAGGTAGCCGGGCACGAGCGGCAGCACGCACGGCGACAGGAACGACACGAGACCCGCGAGCATCGCGATGGGGATCGCGAGCCAGAGCGCGCCGCTGAAGACGACGTCGCTCACGTGGTCTCCGCGACGACGTCGTTGATGATCGTCTTGAGGATCGACTCGCTCTCGACGCGGCCGATGAATCGCGCCGCGACGCGGCCTTGCCGATCGAGCACGAGGGTGATCGGCACGGACTGCAGCGGGGTCCACGACGCGAACGCGAGCTTGAGGTCGGCGTCGTCCTTGGCGAGCAGCGACGGGTAGGTGATGTTGTACTTCTCGTCGAACGCCTTCGCGCCCTCGGGGCCGTCGTAGATGTTCACGCCGAGGAACTCGGCGCCAGCCGGCTGTACCGCCTGGTAGGTGCTCTCGAGCGTCGGCGCCTCCGCGCGGCAGGGGCCGCAGTTGGCGTACCAGAAGTTGAGGACCAGCACCTTGTCGGCGTAGTCGGCGTTCGTCACCGTGGCCCCGTCGACCGCGGTGCCGCTGAACGAGACCGCACCGCCGCGGTCGCCGGGCGCGATCTCCTGCACACTGCCGTCGCCGGAGATGTAGCCCTTGCCGTCGCCCTGCTTGTACTGGTTCGCGAGGTCGTCATTAGCGCTGCTGCATCCCGCCAAGCCCGCGCCGAGCGCCAGGGCGAGAAGGGATGCCGCCAGCCGCGCGGTCGTCCGATGCTTCATACCGCTCCCACATCCACCGCGTGAGCCGTCGTGGCCGGCTCGACGTAGTCGACTTCGCGCCAGCGGCCGCCGGCGCGTTCGAAACTCGTGATGCTCGACAGGGCGCAGCGGCGCTTGCGCGGATCGTGACGCAGCGGCTGAGCGGCCACCGAGAGATGCGTGACCCAGATCGGCAGCTGATGGGAGACGATGACGACGTCGCCACCGTCGGCGTCGTTCCAGGCTTCGCTCATCGCGGCATCCATGCGGGCGACGACCTGCGCATACGGCTCGCCCCAGCTGGGGATCTCGGGACGCGCGAGATACCGCCAGTTGAGGGGGTTGAGCACCGCGCGCGTCATGCGCTTGCCCTCGAAGACGTTGGTCGGCTCGATGACGCGCTCGTCGATGATCGGATCGAGCGCGAAGGCCTCGGCGAAAGGCTCCGCCGACTCCTGGGTGCGCTGCAGCGGCGAGGCGTAGAGGGCGCTCACCGGCCGGCCCGATCCCTGCAGGTGGGCGGCGGCGCTGCGAGCCATCTCACGCCCGGCGGCACTCAACCGGAAGTTCGGAAGTCGCCCATACAGCACCCGCCCGGGATTGTGGACCTCGCCGTGGCGCACGAGGTGGAGGCGGTCAGCGGGCACCCCGCCAGTCTACGCGGGGCACATCTGTGGCCGGGCTGAGAGCGGAACCGCCCCGGGGGCTCCGTGTCAGGCCGGGTCGCTGTCGGCCGATGCGCCGCGCAGCTGGCGCACGCGGTTCACGGTGAACCAGACGAGGGCCGTCGCCGCGACCGCGATCACCGCGTACTGCAGCACACCCGCGTACTCCTCGACGATGTGCCACTGATCGCCCAGCAGATAGCCGGAGAGGACGAAGACGGCGTTCCAGATGAACGATCCCGCCAAGGTCAGCAGGCCGAAGCGCCACAGCGGCATGCGCGTGACGCCCGCAGGGATCGAGATGAGGCTCCGGAAGATCGGCAGCATGCGCCCGAAGAAGACGGCCTTGCCCCCGTGCCGCTGGAACCAGGCGACGGTGCGGTCGACGTCCTCGACCTTGAGCAGCGGCATCCGTCGCACGAGCGCGCGGAGGCGATCGATGCCGAGCCACGCGCCCAGAGCGTAGAGCGCGAAGGCGCCCGCGACCGAGCCGGCGGTGGTCCACGCCAGCGCCTCGAACAGTGAGAACGAGCCGCGGGCGGCGGCCAGGCCCGCCATCGGCAGGATGACCTCGCTGGGCAGCGGCGGGAACAGGTTCTCGAGCGCGATCGCCAGCCCTGCGCCCGGCGCGCCGATGAGGTTCATGAGGCCGACGACGGCATCGACGAGCGCGGTGAGCCAGGAGCCGTCGGATGCCATCGCCATAGCTCGACGGTAGCGAGCAGTGGTGACCGTTGCCTGGACGGATGCCGGGTGCGGGGCTCCACGTAGACTTGTGCCTCGTGAGTGAACGCACCCTCGTCAGCCAGCTGCAGTCCCGCGAAGACGGCACCGTCACGGTGTCCGGATGGGTGGAGACCGTCCGCGATCAGAAGAAGGTGCAGTTCGTCATCCTGCGCGACGAGACCGGCGCGGTCCAGCTCGTCAACCCGGCGACGCGCCCCGACCCCGATGGCGCCGAACAGGATGCCGCGGCCCTCGCGCTCACGGCCCTCATCTCCGAGTTGTCGACCGGCACCTTCCTCACCGTCACCGGCGAGCTCAAGCACGACGAGCGCGTCAAACTCGGCGGCGTCGAGATCAAGATCGCCACCCTCGACATCGCCGCCGCGGCCCTGCCCGAGACGCCGATCGCCGCCGACAGCGGCCTCGACAAGCGCATGGACTGGCGTTTCATCGACCTGCGCCAGCGTCGCAACAACCTCGTCTTCCGTATCCAGACGACGCTCGAGCACGCGATGCGCTCGTACTGGATCGAGCGCGACTACGTCGAGATCCACTCCCCCAAGCTCATGTCGACTCCCGCCGAGGGCAACGCCGAGCTGTTCGCCCTGGAGTACTTCGGAGAGCAGACCGCCTACCTCGCGCAGAGCCCGCAGCACTTCAAGCAGATGGCACAGGCCGCCGGCTTCGGCAAGGTGTTCGAGATCGGCGACGTCTTCCGCGCCGACCCCAGCTTCACCAGCCGCCACGCGACCGAGTTCACCTCGATCGACGCCGAGATCAGCTGGATCGACTCGTACGAGGACGTCGCGGCGATGCAGGAGGAGCTCCTTGCCGCCGCCTTCCAGGCCGTCAAGGACAAGCACGGCGACGAGATCGCCGAGCTGTTCGGCATCGACGTCGTCGTGCCGACGCTCCCCTTCCCGCGCATCCCGCTGGCCGAAGCCCGCGAGATCGTGAAGGCCCGCGGCTACGACATCCCCCGCACCGACGGCGACCTCGACCCCGAGGGCGAGCGCCAGATCTCGGCGCATGTGCGGGAGACCTTCGGGCACCAGTTCGTGTTCATCACCGACTACCACCCCGAGATCCGCCCGTTCTACCACATGCGCAACCCCGAGACCGGGCTCACCAACAGCTACGACCTGCTGTTCCAGGGCACCGAGATCACGACCGGCGCGCAGCGCGAGCACCGCATCGACGTGCTGGAGGCGCAGGCGCTCGAGAAGGGCCTGTCGCTGGAAGGGCTCGAGCACTACCTCGACTTCTTCCGCTACGGCATCCCGCCCCACGGCGGCTTCGGCATGGGTCTCGCGCGCGTGCTGATGCTCATGCTCGGCCAGGATTCCATCCGTGAGGTCACCTTCCTCTTCCGCGGGCCGACGCGACTGGCTCCCTGACCGGGAGTCCGAGCCGGAGTTGCTTCGTACCCGGGGGCCGCGCCTAGCCTGGATGCTCCCCCGCCGAAGGAGACCGCCATGTGGGACAACTGGCTCGAACTCGCCATCGCGGTGGCCATCGCGGTGGTCGCGGCGTTGCTGTTCACCGTCGCGACCACGCTGATCGTTCGCCTCATGGCGCGGCGCGCCGACTGGCCGACGCGCCTCATCCGTCACGGGCGGCGACCGTTCCGCGTGCTCATCCTGGTGGTCGCAGTGTGGATCGCGGTCGCGGTGGTCGTTCCGGGAGACGCCCCGTGGATGCCGCTGCTCAGCCAGCTGTTCACGATCGCCGCGATCCTCGCCAGCGCCTGGCTGCTCGCCGGACTGGTCGCCTTCGCCGGCGACCTGGCGCTGGGCCGCTACCGCATCGACGTCCCGAACAACCGGGTCGCCCGCCGGATCAGAACCCAGGTGCTCATCCTTCGCCGGCTGGCGATCGCGTTGATCGTCATCATCGCGATCGGTGCGATGCTCCTCACCTTCCCCGCCGTCCGCACCGTCGGGGCGAGCCTGCTCGCCTCGGCCGGCATCGCGTCCGTCGTCGCGGGCCTGGCCGCGCAGTCGGTGCTGGCCAACATCTTCGCCGGCGTGCAGCTCGTCTTCAGCGACGCCCTGCGCGTGGACGACGTCGTCGTGGTGGAGGGCGAGTGGGGTCGGATCGGGGAGATCACGCTCAGCTACGTCGTCGTCGACATCTGGGACGACCGCCGCCTCGTCCTGCCCTGCACGTACTTCACCACCAAGCCATTCCAGAACTGGACGCGCACCGGCAGCGAACTGCTCGGCTCGGTCGAGCTCGACCTCGACTGGCGCGTATCGCCGGGGCGCATGCGCGAGGAACTCGCGCGGGTTCTCGAGCAGACCCCGCTGTGGGACCGGCGCGCCTCGGTTCTGCAGGTCACCGATGCGACGAACGGATTCGTCCGGGTGCGGGTGCTCGTCACGGCGGTCGACGCGCCGACGCTGTTCGACCTGCGCTGCTACGTGCGCGAGCACCTCGTCGACTGGGTGCACCGCGAAACACCCGGAGCCATCCCCGTGCAGCGCGTGCTGATCCAGGATGCCGAGGCCCTGCGACCCGCATCGGTACACGACGACGCCGCCGTCGACACGGGATCGACCGGACTGTTCACCGGCTCCCCCGAGGCGGAGGAGCGCGCCCGGGCGTTCACGCAGGCGATCCCCATCGTCTCCGGCACCGGCGACGATTCCGAGCACCCTGGGTGACGATCGTCGACAGCGCGCCGCGGGTGTCGCATGCCGCGCGACGGATGCGGCAGGGCGTAGCCTGACCGAGTGCCTCACGCGGATGACATGACGACTTCCCCCATCCGACCCGCCACCGACGCCACCGAGAAGGTGCGCGCCGCACGCGATCACCTGTTCGCGCATCGCGACGACTACGACGGCGCTGTATCGGGGTTCGCCTGGCCGGAGCTGTCCGCGTTCAACTTCGCGCTGGAGTGGTTCGACGTGGTCGCCGGTGAGCATCCCGACCGGGCCGCCGTCACGATCGTCGACGCCGACCTCACGGCGCGGTCGTGGAGCTACGGCGAACTCTCGCGCCGCTCCGATGCCGTCGCCGTCTGGCTGAGCCAGCAGGGACTGCAGCGCGGCGACCGCGTCATCGTGATGCTCGGCAACACGATCGAGCTCTGGGAGGTCATGCTCGGCCTCACCAAGCTCGGCGCCGTCGCCATCCCCACCACGACCCTCCTCTCGCCCGACGATCTCGCCTACCGCATCGCGCACAGCGGCGCCCGCGCGGTCATCGCCCCGGCCGAGACGGCGAGCGCGGTGGATGCCGCGACCACCGGCATCCTGCGCATCGCCGTCGGCGCCGACGCGCCGGAGGGCTGGCTCTCGTTCGACGAGTCGCACGAGGTCACGGCGACGTTCGTCCCGTCGGGACCCACACCGGCCGACGACCTCAATCTGCTGTACTTCACCTCGGGCACCACCTCGGCGACGCCGAAGCTCGTGCGCCACACCCACGTCTCCTACCCGGTGGGCCACCTGTCGACCCTCTGGTGGCTGGGGCTGCGCCCCGGAGACGTCCACATGAACATCTCCTCGCCGGGCTGGGGCAAGCACGCGTGGAGCAATTTCTTCGCCCCCTTCCTCGCCCAGGCGACGGTGTTCGTCTACACGTACGACCGCTTCGACGCCGCGACCCTCATGCACGTGATGGACACCCACGACGTCACCACGTTCTGCGCCCCGCCGACGGTCTGGCGCATGCTGATCCAGGCCGACCTCAGCCTGCTCACGAAGCCGCCGCGCGAACTGCTGGGGGCGGGAGAGCCACTGAACCCCGAGGTGATCTCGCGCGTGCGCGCGGCCTGGGGCCCGACGATCCGCGACGGATACGGCCAGACCGAGATGACCTGCGCGATCGGGAACTCTCCGGGCCAGGTGGTGAAGGACGGTTCGATGGGGCGCCCTCTGCCCGGCTACCCCGTCGTGCTCGTCGACCCGGAGACGGGCGAGCGCGGCGTGGAGGAGGGGGAGATCTGCCTCGACGTGTCCACGCCGATCCTGGGCCTGATGGACGGCTACCACGACGCACCGGAGCGCACCGCCCGGGCCCTGCACGACGGGCTCTACCACACGGGCGACATCGCGTCCCGCGACCAGGACGGCTATCTCTCGTACGTCGGGCGCAGCGACGATGTGTTCAAGGCCTCCGACTACAAGATCTCGCCGTTCGAGCTCGAGTCGGTGCTGCTCGAGCACCCGGCGGTGGCAGAGGCCGCCGTGGTGCCGAGTCCCGACCCGCTCCGCCTCGCGGTGCCGAAGGCCTTCGTGCGCCTGAGTGCGGCGGCGGCCGCGGACCCGCGCGCGGCGGCGGGCGAGATCTTCGCGCACGCCCGCGCCCGCCTCTCCGCCTACCAGCGCGTGCGCCGGCTCGAGTTCGTGGAGGAGCTTCCGAAGACGATCTCGGGAAAGATCCGCCGCGTCGAGCTGCGTGCGGCGGAAGCCGCAACGCGCGAACGGCCTGCGGGCGAGTTCAGCGACCGCGACTTCCGCTGAGGCGACGGCTCAGATCTCGACGGCTCAGATCTCGATGTCGACCGCAACCCGATCGGCACGGATCGTGCCGATGTAAGCCGCGACCTCCTCGTGGGCGGGGTGCACCTGGTAGGCGTCCAGGCCCGCGACGTCCTCGAAGTCGGCGACGAGCACGAGGTCCCAGTTCTGATCGGGGAAGAGGACGTTCGCCCCGGCGCTCATCGCGCGTAGCGTCGGAACGACGCCGACGAGGGCGTTGAGCCGGCGAGCCGCTTCCGCGGCGTGCGCGGCGCGGTCGGCGGGATCGGCGGCGGCCATGCGGAAGGCGACCACGTGGCGAAGGGTCATCGGATGGTGTCCTCTCGGTCAGGGGTCGACAGCGCAGCCCGAAGGCGCTCCGGCGACAGACGCCAATGGGCGTGCAGGCGATCGTCGATGAGCACGACGGGGATCTTCTCCCACCACTGCGCGTAGAGGGCGGGATCGTCCAGGATCGACAGCTCCCGGACGTCGACGGCATTCTCCGGCAGGTCGGCGACCACGGTCTCGACGATCTCCCGTGCGACGTCGCACAGATGGCAATCCGGTTTGGAGATGATCGTGAGGGTGGTCACGCAATCCATTCTGCCGGAGAACACGAAGCGCCCGTCCCGGATCGGTGATCTCGGGGACAGGCGCTCGGTGTCGTTTGCAGCGTGCCGCGACGAATTACTTCTTGTTGCGGCGCTGGTGGCGAGTCTTGCGAAGCAGCTTGCGGTGCTTCTTCTTCGCCATGCGCTTGCGGCGCTTCTTGATGACAGAACCCACGGAAAACCTCACTATGTCAGGGGTCTGGACGCGGGTGGCCGCGTCCGGGAACGGGCATCTCGAAAAATGCCCTCGGATCAGTCTAGCCGACGTCGGCGATAGGACGTTGCACGGCCTCGGTGACGGCCGTCTCGGGCACGCGGTAGCTGCGACCGAACCGTACGGCGGGGAGCTCGCCGGCGTGCACCAGACGGTACACGGTCATCTTCGACACGCGCATGATCTCGGCCACTTCCGCGACCGTCAGAAAACGCACGTCAGAAAGGTCCGGCATCCCATTCCCCCACCGATACCCGATGCGGTGCCTCCGCATTGCTGTGAACCAACATTAGGGTCTCTGTGCGCCGCGTGTAAACCCGTGTGATCGGTGTGACTCGTGTGCTCAGCGACCGGGGAAGCGCTTGAACGCGGTGTCCCACGCGTGCTTCGCGGACGCCGCCGCGCGCCCGACCAGATCGGCGGCCGCGACCGCGGGCTCGGGAAGCGTCGACGCTCCTGCCGGAGCGGGAACGAGATCTTCGTCCAGGAAGGGGACGAGCCAGTCATCGACCGCGTCCAGCGGCGCCGGCGACAGGCTGTAGTAGCGGTGCTGACCCTCTTCGCGCACCGTCACCAGCTCTGCCTCGCGAAGCACCTTGAGGTGCTTGGAGACCGTGGGCTGGCTGACACCCAGCTCGGTGACGATGTGGGACACGCTTGTGCCGTGCTCGCCCGCCGACGCGCGCTCGCGCAGAAGCTGCAGAATGTCCCGACGGGTACCGTCGGCGATCACGTCGAAGATGTCCGCCATGACGATAGGTTAGCCCGCGTCGCGGCCCGGAGTACCATGTCAACGGTTCTTCGTCAGAGAGGGGCGGACCATGACGGGCGACACCGCGGGTGCCCGCGCATGGCGCTCTCTGCGCAGCTCACTCGACGTGACCCGCGATCGCCTGCGCGACGCGACCACGGCCTCGCCGTCGCGGTTCGCGGTGGGCATCTTCCTCGCGCTGATCCTGCTGTTCACCGCACTGTTCTCGCTGCCCGCGGCATCCGCCGACGGTCGGGTCACGCCGTTCGCCGACGCCCTCTTCACCGCGGTGTCGACGATCTGCGTGACGGGGCTGTCGACCGTGAACATGGGGACGCACTGGAGTGCGTTCGGTCACCTGATCGTCTACATCGGCGTGAACGTGGGCGCGATGGGCGTGCTGACCCTGGCATCCATTCTCGGCCTGGTCATCTCCAAACGCCTGGGTCTGCGCGCGAAGCTGATCGCCGCGGGCGACACGAATCCGCTGCGCGCCCACGGCGGACCGGTGAACGAAGGTCAGGCGGTGCGACTGGGCGAGGTCGGCCAGCTTCTGGCCACCGTGGCGCTGTCGACGCTCGTGATCGAGGCCGGGCTCGCCCTGCTGCTGTACCCGTCGCTGCTCGCGAGCGGTGTCGACCCGTGGAGCGCGCTGTGGGAGGCGCCGTATTACGCGGCGATGTCGTTCACCAACACCGGGTTCGCCCCGAATGCCGAGGGCATCGCCCCGTTCGCGCACAACTACCTGTTCCTCACGCTCCTGATGGCGGGAGTGTTCCTGGGATCCATCGGCTTCCCCGTGATCTTCGCGCTGTGGCGCCACCACTTCCATGTCCGTCGCTGGTCGCTGCACGCCAAGCTCACCCTCATCACCACGGTCATCCTCTTCTTCGCCGGCGCCGCGGTCTTCCTGCTGCTCGAGTACGACAACCCGAAGACGTTCGGCGGGATGGATGCCTGGGACACGACCTTCCAGGCGTTCTTCCTGTCCGCGATGACGCGCTCGGGGGGCTTCTCCATCGTCGACATCGGGCAGCTGCACGGATCGTCTCTCGTCGTGGGCTCGATGCTCATGTTCATCGGCGGCGGCTCGGCATCCACCGCCGGCGGCATCAAGGTGACCACCCTCGCCGTCCTCGCCCTCGCCGTCTGGTCCGAGGCCAAGGGCCGGCCCAGCGTGCAGGCGTTCGGCCGCCGCATCCCCAGCGACGTGCAGCGCGTCGCCCTCTCGGTCGTGGCCTGGGGCTCGACCATCGTCGCGGTGTCGACCATCACGATCGCGCAGATCACGAGATACCCCGTGGAGTACGTGCTCTTCGACGTCGTCTCGGGCTTCGCGACCGTCGGACTGTCCACCGGGATCACGCAGGACCTGCCCGATCTCGCCGTCTACGTCATGGCGGCGACGATGTTCATGGGCCGTGTGGGTACCGTCACTCTCGCCGCGGCCGTCGCCGCGACGAGCCGATCGCAGCACTACTCGCTGCCCGTCGAAAGGCCGATCGTTGGTTGAGCAGATCCGGAGCGATGCTCCCGTCCTGGTGATCGGCCTCGGCCGTTTCGGAGCCGCGTGCGCCGGCGAACTCGACCGCCTCGACCGCGAGGTGCTCGCGATCGACGACAACCTCGAGCTCGTGCAGAAGTGGTCCGAGCGCGTCACCCACACGGTGCAGGCCGACGCGCGCAACATCGAAGCACTCAAGCAGATCGGCGCCCAGGACTTCCAGGTGGCCGTCGTCGCCGTCGGCTCGTCGATCGAGGCTTCGGTGCTCATCACGGCGAACCTCGTCGATCTGAAGGTGCCGCAGATCTGGGCCAAGGCCGTCTCGCAGAGCCACGGCAAGATCCTCGCCCGCGTCGGCGCGAATCACGTCATCTACCCCGAGCGCGAGGCGGGCGAGCGCGTCGCGCACCTGGTCAGCGGCCGGATGCTCGACTTCATCCGCTTCGACGACGACTTCGTGCTCGCCAAGATGTATCCGCCGAAGTTCATCCGCGGCATCGGTCTGAACGAATCGGGCGTTCGCACCAAATACAGCGTCACCGTGGTCGGTGTGAAGAGCCCGGGCAAGCCGTTCCGCTACGCGGAGGCCGACACCGTCGTCACCAACCATGACCTCATCATCGTGTCGGGCACCAACAGCGACATCGAGCGTTTCGCCTCGCTCGACCGCTGACCTCGGCATCCGCGCCCGCCCGCCGCGCCCGCCGCCCGCCGGCCGGCCCGCCGCGCCCGCGAGAAACCATCTGCGGTGCGAGAAACCCTGCCGCGCGTGGTTTCTCGACGCGCCGGTGGTTTCTCGCCGCCGCACGGGGGCTCCTCCCCAGGCGGTTCGCGGCGTGGCCGCCGCGGGGAGGGTGGGGATGCGGGCGCGCGGGCGCGGGCGCCGGGGCATGATCTGCGGATGCCGCACCTGCCGACGCACCGTGCCACCACCCGGTCACCGCTTCCGCTCGTCACCGCCGCCGAGGCCCGCGTGCTGCGGCTGGGGGTGAGCGGACCCGGCTTCGCGCGGGTGCGCCGCGGCGTGTACGTGGATGCCGCCGCGGCGGCGCGGCTGGCGCCGTGGCAGCGGTACGCGCTGCGGGTGCACGCGTTCGCGCTCGCCCACCCGGACGCCGTGCTGTGCCTGGAGTCTGCCGCGGTGCTGCTCGGCCTGCCGCTGTTCGGCGAGACGCGCGATATCCACGTGTTCGATCCCGACCGCACGGCGTCCCGACGGTTCGGCGACGTGTGTGTGCACACCAGCACGGACGCGCGGGAGATCGTGCGCGTCGACGGCATCCTGTGCACCTCGCCGGCGGATGCCGTCGTCGATCTCGCCCGCGTGCTTCCGCCCGCGCAGGCGCTCGCCGTCGTGGATGCCGCGATCTCGCCCCGACAGAGCGGCATGCTCGTCGTCGACGATCTCCGGGAGCGGGCCGCGTCGCAGGTCTCCCGTCGGGGCGTCGCTCGACTCGCGTGGGTCTGGGCACACGCGGATACGCGCGCCGAATCGCCCGGCGAAAGCGTCAGCCGCGCCGTCATCCGCTGGTGCGGCTTCGAAGACCCGGTGCTGCAGGCCGAGTTCCGCTACGAGGGGGTGACGGACCGCACGGATTTCCTGTTCCCGACCAGCCGCACGGTCGGCGAGAGCGACGGCTGGGGCAAGTACGGGATCGGCGACAACGACGCGCTCGAGGGAGCCGCGCTGCGCTTTCGTGACGAGAAGCGCCGCGAAGACCGTCTGCGCCGCGCGGGGCATCCGGTCGCGCGCTGGGAAATGGCGGATGCGGTGCGGGTCGAACCGTTGGCCACCGCCCTGCAGCGCGCGTACGTGCGGCTCGTCCGCCCGCGCGACCGCGCTGGACTGGCGACCCTGCGCCACACGCCCCGCGCGCTCCCCCACCGAGCGCGGTGAGAAACCACAAGGGAGACGACACACACCTGCGGTGGTGGTTTCTCGTGCCGAAGGTGGTTTCTCGCGGGCGTGACGCGGCGCGTGGGGCGGGGGCGGGGGTCAGGCGCCGGCGGCCATCTCCTTGGCGCGCGCGAGCGCGGCGTCGGTGGCCTCGGCGAACACACCGTCCAGACGCGCGCCCTGCAGCACCGCGATCGCACGCTCGGTGGTGCCCTTCGGGCTGGTGACGCGTCGGCGCAGCTCGGCGGGGTCTTCGCCCGAGGCGTCGAGCAGCGCCGCCGCGCCGATGAACGTCTGCTCGGCCATCAGGCGCGCGTCGGCGTCGGAGAAGCCCTTGCCGCGCGCGGCTTCGGTGAGCTCCTCGACCAGCAGGAAGAAGTAGGCCGGACCCGATCCCGAGATCGTCGACAGGGCATCGATCTGCGATTCCGGAACCTCGATGACCGCGCCGCACGTCTCGAAGAGGCGACGCACGAGTGCGAGCTCGTCCGCGGATGCCGTGGGGCCCGCCGAGAGGCCGGTCACGGCTTTGCCGACCACCGCCGGGGTGTTCGGCATCGACCGGATCACCGACACCTCCTCACCGACGATGGACGCGAACGTCGCGATCGTGACACCGGCGGCGAGGCTCACGACGATCGCCCCCGGTCGCAGCACGGGCGCGATCTCGCGCAGCAGGTCGGGGACCATGACGGGCTTCACGCCGATGAGCACGATGTCGGCGGATGCGGCGGCACTCGTGTTCGCGTCGCCATCGGTCTCGAGCGAGAGGCTCGTGACGCCGTCGAGTCCCGCCAGCGCATCCGCGCGCGCAGCCGTGCGGTTGGTCACCGTGATCGCGGGGGCCTCACCCGAGCGGACGAGGCCCTGCAGGATCGCGCCTCCCATCGAGCCGGCACCGAGGATCGTGATCGAAGGGAGGGGGGAAGCCATGCTGACATCCTCGCAGAGGAAACAGCAGCCTGCAGAGAAAGCACTGCCCGACGAGGCCGGAAGAACTCCGCCGCGGTCAGAACGCGGTCAGGTCGGTCGTCGGCAGAATGATCTCCATCGACGGGGCGCGACCCTTCTCGATGTGGCTGAAGGCCAGACTCTCGGCGAGACGGGCGTTGCCGTCAGCGATGGCGGCCAGCAGCTCGTCGTGCTCGTGGGACTGCTCACGCGCGTCGCGGTCCACGCCCGTGAGGTAGAACAGCCACACGAGACGTCCGCTCACCACGCGCGTGAGCGAGGTGAGAAGGGTGCTGTCGGCCATCTCCACGATGCCCGCATGGAAGGCGGCGTGGGCCTCGGCGATCGTCAGGCGGTCTCCGCTGGTGACGGCATCGTGCGCCGCGTCGAGTGCGCGCTCGAGCGCCGCGACGGACGCGCCCCGACCTGCATTCTGGGCGGCGAGGCGGGCGGCCAACGACTCGAGACTCAGCCGCACGTCGAACAGCTCGTCGATCGCGCGGCGATCCCACCCCACGACCCGGGCGCTGCGCCGCGGGGACGTCGCGAGGAAGCCGTCGACGCCCAGCTGCAGGATGGCGGCGCGGATGGGGATGCGCGACATCTCCAGCTCGTCGGCCAGGCGTCCCTCGGTGATCGCCGCACCGTCGGCGTAGCGACCGAGGATGATCGCCGTCCGGATGCGCCGATAGGCGGTTGCGGCCAGGGAATCGTCGGCCGACTCCTCCACGTCGGTCATACGGTCCCCTTCACGCTCGGATGGCGACCATTGTGCCAGCGCCCACCGCGCTCGCGCGCGCGCAGAGGACGTGCGTCGCGTAGAGGTCTTGGATGCCGATACCCACCGAGTTGAAGATCGTGAGCCCACCCGGGGCGGCGCCGGGCTCCGCGGCGACCACGTCGCCGAGGGGGATGAGCTGCTCCGGGACGAGGGCTCCCGCCGCGCACGCGTCGCGGACGTTGCCCGACTCGGCGAGCGCGACAGCCGGATCGTCGACGACGACGGCGCGGGCGGCGGCGAAGACGTCGGCGTGCACTTCGCTGAACATGGGCCGCGGCGGGGAGCCGACGGCGTTCACGTGGACATCCGATCCGAGAAGCGCCCGAGAGAGGAACGGCTCCTGCGCCGGCGTCAGGGTGCAGACGACGTCGGCTCCCTCGAGAGCCGACTCCGTCGTCACGGCGACCAGAGCCGGGATCCCCTCGGCGCGCAGCTGCTGAACGCATGCCTCCGCGCGCGCCGCGCTGCGCGACCAGACCCGGATCTGCGCGAGATCCCGCACCCGCACGAGCGCCCGGGCGTGTTCGGCGGCGAGCGGTCCGGCGCCGATGAGCGTGGCCACCTGCGCGTCCGTGCGGGCGAGGACGTCGGTGGCCAGCGCCGTCACGGCCGCCGTGCGCAGGCGCGTCAGCGCACGCCCGTCGATCATGGCGACGCACTCCGCCGTGGCCGCGTCGAACACCGCCACGGTCGATCGCTGGGCGGGCAGCCCGACCGCGCGGTTGCGCGGGGCATCGGCGAGCACCTTGACCGCGAACAGGCCGAGCTCCTCCGACAGGGCGCTCATGGGCACGACGGTCGGAGCGTCGGGACCGGCCGCCCCGACGAACGGCAGCGGGTGAGGGCGGGGCTGCACGGCGCGATGAGCCTGCAGCGCTCTGTGAGCGGCCGCCATCGCACGCCGCATCTCGTCGGCATCCGCGAGAACTTCGACGTCAGCGGAGGTCAGGGTGAGTGTGGTCATCGGATCTCCTTTTGGTATCCCAAATCTAGATCTCCACGTTGCGGCCGCAACACCACCGCATGCGGGTGCCGCGCGGCTCGTTCTGCATGACACCAAGGAGTCCCGCATAATTCCGCGACAAAACGCGCCCATGCATCGGCCGATCGCGCTCAGAAAGTTCACTGCGCGGAAATCGCGCGACACATCGTCGTAACAGAGATGCCCGATTCTGTATCCCAGATTCGCAAACCGGAAGGAGACGAGCATGGCGCGACTGGTCGCACGACGACTGCTCCAGGCGCTGGCGACGATCTTCGCCGTCGTCACCATCGCCTTCGCGCTGGGGCGTCTGAGTGGCAGTCCCGCCGCCCTCCTGCTCGGCGACAACGCATCCCGCGCACAGATCGATGCACTCAACGCGAGCCTGGGTTTCGATCAGCCGCTGTGGAAGCAGTACCTCGACTACCTCGTGGGAATCGTGACCCGCGGGGACTTCGGCGACTCCTACCGTCAGCGCGGCGTGTCGTCGATGGAGCTGGTGCTCGAAAGGGTGCCCGCCTCGCTGCAACTGGGCGCCGTCGGTCTCGTCGCCGGTGTGCTGGTCGCCGTCGTCGCCGCCGTAGCTGTGCACCTCACGCGCAGTACCGGCCTGCGGACGGTGTTGCTCACGGTCGGCTCGGCCCGACAGGCCGTCCCCGACTTCTTCTTCGGGTTGCTCCTCGTCCTGGTGTTCTCCGTGGCGCTGGGGCTGCTGCCGTCGCTGGGCAATCGCGATCCCCTCGCGATCATCATGCCGGCGGCCACCATCGCGACGGCGCAGTTCGTCGTCTACCTGAGACTGCTCGACAACGCGCTGGCGGAGCAGTCCCGCCTGGACTACGCGCGCACCGCGTACGCCCGCGGCGAGAGCCGATTCCGGGTCGTCGTCGCCGAGCTGCTTCCCAACGCCGTCCTGCCCGTGATGACCATCGCCGGCATCAGTCTCGGCTCGTTCCTCGGCGGCCTCGTGATCGTCGAGAACGTCTTCGCCTGGCCGGGTCTCGGACAGCTCATGCTCAGCGCCGTCTACGCCCGCGACTTCCCGGTCGTCCAGTCGGGCCTCATCGTCGTCGCGGCCCTCTTCATCCTCTCCAATGCGCTCGTCGATGTGATGAGCGCACTCGTCGACCCGAGAGTGAGGCACCTCGCATGAGCACGCCCTCCCCCACGATCACGACGACGGACACGCTGCCGCCGGCTCCCGCTGCCGACACCGCCGCACGCATCGCGTGGCCGCGGCTGCGCGCCACGGAGTGGGTCGGCGTCGGCATCCTCGTCGTCGTCGCGGCGTTCATCCTGATCGTCCCGCTGCTGCCCGGCAGCGATCCGTACGGCCAAGACCTTTCCGCGTCGTTCATCCGCCCGTTCACCGACCCGGCCCACCTGCTCGGCACCGACATGCTGGGCCGCGACCTGGCGAGCAGGCTCGCCGTCGGCGGTCAGGTGTCCCTGGGCATCGTCCTGTTCGTGGTCGCGATCAACGCCTTCATCGGGATGGTGACCGGCATGATCGCCGGGTATGCGGGCGGACGCCTGGATAACCTCCTCATGGGGTGGGCCGACGTGCAGTTGGCGATGCCGATCATCCTCGTGCTGATCGCTCTGTCCGCGGCACTCGGACCCAACGTGTGGCTCATGATCCTCACGCTTGCGGCCACCTATTGGGTGGGGTATGCACGCGTCGCCCGCAGCACGGCGATGTCGCTGAAGGGACGGGACTTCGTCATCGCCCCGCGCATCCAGGGAGCGAGCCCGCAGTGGATCGTGTCCACGCACATCGCCCCGCACGTCGGCGTGCAGGTGCTCATCCTCGCCTCGGCCGACATCGGCGGCGTCCTGCTGCTGACATCCTCGTTCGACTACCTCGGACTGGGCGTCCAGGCGCCCACGCCGTCGTGGGGGCTGCTCATCAGCGAGGGGCAGAAGTACGTGCGCGAAGCGCCGTACCTCGCCCTCATCCCCGGTATCGCGATCTTCCTCGTGGTGATCGGAACCAACCTCCTCAGCCAGCGATTCACCGCCGAGCGCGAGCTGTCCGCGCTCCGTCGTCGGAAGAAGGCCCGCGCATGACCCCGGACACGCACCCCCCGACACCCGCCATCCTGCTGAAGGTCGAGGGTCTCGTCGTCGGAACCCGCGACGATCAGGGCCGCGAGATCCGCCTGGTCGACGGCGTGTCTTTCGAGATCGCCGAGGGCGAGGTGCTGTGCATCGTGGGCGAGTCGGGCTCGGGCAAGAGCATCACCATGGCGGCCGTGCTGGGCCTGCTGCCTCCCGGCGTCGACGTGCTGTCCGGCCGGGTCGAGTACCGCGGCGAGGACCTCCTGGCCGCCAGCGAGAAGAGGCTGCGCGAACTGCGCGGCCGTCGCCTGGCGATGGTCTTCCAGGATCCGATGACCGCGCTCAACCCCGTCGCTCGCGTCGGCGCTCAGATCGCGCGCGCCGTGCGACTCCACGGCGACGGCGTCACCCGCGCCCAGGCCGATCGGCGCGCGGCCGAGCTCCTCGCCGCGGTCGGGGTGCCGGATGCCGCGGCGCGCGCCCGCGCGTATCCCCACCAGTGGTCGGGGGGTATGCGCCAGCGCGCCGTGATCGCCGCGGCCATCGCGCACGACCCGGACCTGCTCGTGGCGGATGAGCCGACCACCGCGCTCGATGTGACGATCCAGGCACAGATCATGGATCTGCTGGCGCAGGCGCGTCGTCGCACCGGCGCGGCGATGGCGCTGATCACGCACGATCTCGGACTCGTGGCGCAGACCGCCGATCGCATCGTCATCATGTACTCGGGCCGCGTCGTCGAATCGGGCACGGTCTGGGACCTCTTCGACGCGCCTCGCCATCCCTACACGGCCGGCCTGTTGGCGAGCCTGCTGACCGCCGAGAGCTCCTCGGGGCGCGCCTACGCGATTCCGGGTTCGCCTCCGCAGCCGGCCGCCCGACCGGCGGGGTGCCCGTTCGCCCCGCGATGCGAGCTGCCCGCGAAGTCGGCGCGATGCCGGACCGACCTGCCGCCGCTGCGCGTCGTGTCGCCGGCGCACGACAGCGCGTGCCATCACGCCGAATCCGTCTCCCGCTTCGCCCAGGAGGTCGCCGGATGAGCGCCGCAGAACCCGTCCTGCAGATCGACGACCTGCACGTGCGATTCACCCGACGCACCGGGTGGCGCCGCCGCCACGTCGTCGATGCCGTGGACGGCGTCTCCCTCACCCTGCATCGCGGCGAGACGCTGGGCCTGGTCGGCGAGTCCGGATGCGGCAAGTCGACGCTCGTGCGCACGGTGTTCGGGCTGAACACCCCGGCATCCGGCGAGATCCGCATCCTCGGCCAGCGCATCGACGACTTGCCGCCGCTGCAGCGGCGACGCCTGCGCAACCGCGTGCAGCTGGTGTTCCAAGACCCCTACTCGTCGCTGGATCCGCGCCTCAGCGTCCACGACATCGTCGCCGAGCCGCTCACGATCGTCGGGCGCTACTCCAAAGACCGTGTCGTCGAGTTGCTGGAGAGCGTCGGCATCGGGTCGGAGAGCCTGCGCCGCACCCCCGCACAGTTCTCGGGGGGCCAGCGGCAGCGCATCGGCATTGCCCGCGCGCTCGCTCTCGAGCCGGAGGTGCTCGTCCTCGACGAGCCCGTCTCGGCACTGGACGTGTCGGTCCAGGCGCAGGTGATCAACCTCCTGCAGGACCTGCAGCGCGATCGTCAGCTCTCCTACCTCTTCATCGCACACGACCTGTCCGTCGTCCGCCATCTCTCCGACCGCGTCGCCGTCATGCGCGCCGGTCGCATCGTCGAGATCGGCGCCCGCGACGAGATCTTCGAACGGCCCCAGCACGCGTACACGCGGACGCTCCTGGCCGCGATCCCGATCCCCGACCCGCACCTGCGGGCGGATGCACCACCCGCACCAGCACCTGCCCTCACCCGAACGAACAGAGGAACGCCATGACCCACCGCACATCCCGCGTCCGTCGCGCGCTCGCCGCCGCGGCCGCGCTCACCGGCGCCGCGCTCGTCCTGTCTGCCTGCGCCGGCGGCTCGGCGTCGACCGCCGAGACCCACAACCTGACGATCGGCGTCGTCGCGGAGCCGGAGAAGTCGCCCGACCCGATCATCGACGGGTCGCTGGCGGGCTACAACATCTACTACAACCTGTTCGACCAGCTGACGGTGCTCGATGCCGACGGCAAGATCCAGCCGTCGCTGGCCACGTCGTGGACGCCGAACGCGGACTTCACCCAGTGGACGTTCACGCTCCGCGACGACGTGAAGTTCCAGGACGGCGAGCCGTTGAAGGCGTCGGACGTGGTCTTCACGTACGAGACCGTGCTGCACACGCCCGACTCGGACAACCTCGGCTACATGGGCATGCTGCAGTCGGTGTCGGCGCCCGATGACCACACGGTCGTCTTCGACCTCAACTCGTCGTTCTCGCCCTGGCCGTCGATCACGACGGCGCAGTCGATCGTTCCCGAGAAGGTCTACACCGCGCTCGGCTCGGAGGGCTTCGCCGCCGCGCCCGTCGGCAGCGGCCCCTTCTCCTTCGTCAGCTGGAAGCGCGGCGTCGACTACGTGCTCAAGCGCAACGACGCCTACTGGGGCGGGGCGCCGAAGATCGACACGCTCACCTTCCAGACCGTCTCCGACGAGGAGGCACGCCTCAACGGCGTCATCTCCGGCAGCCTCGATGTCGCCCTGATCTCGCCGAACCAGGTCTCCTCGGCCGAGGGCAGCGGCGTGGACGTGCGCTCCCGCGCCGCCAACGGCACCACCTTCCTCGGCATCAACTCGACGTCCGGCCCGTTGGCCGATGAGCGCGTGCGCCAGGCCGTCTGGCACGCGATCGACCGCGACGCCCTGGTGAAGACCGTGCTGAGCGGTCGCGCGGTGGCCAACGATCAGATCGTGGCCGCCAACGTCACCGGCTACGCGGCCGATGCGAAGGGTCCGGCCTACGACCCCGCCGCCGCGAAGGCGCTGCTCGCCGCGGCCGGCTACAACGGCGAGGCGATCCCCCTGGAGTACGCGACCAGCGGCCGCATCCCGATGAGCGCCGAGATCGCGCAGGCGATCGCGGGCTACCTGGAGGCGGTCGGCTTCACGGTGACCCTCTCCGGAATGGACCAGGCCACGCTCTCCAACCGCATCTACAGCACCGTCGACATGAAGGGGCTCTACCTCAACACGTGGGCGCCCTCGACGATGGACGGCGACATGCCCGCGACGAACCTGTTCGCCGGAGGACAGAACGACTACGCGAAGAGCCCGCAGACGTCGGCTCTCGTCGCGAAGCAACGCAGCGTCGCCGGCGATGACCGGATCGGCGTCTTCCGCGACCTGGCCGAGGCCAACTTCCAGGCCGCCTACATCGTGCCGCTGTTCACGCCCGAGGCCGACTACGCGGTATCGCCGAAGGTCACCTGGACGCCGCGCGTCGACGGCGAGTACGACCTCGCCGATGTGAGCTTCGCCGGCTGATCCCGCCCGACGGGGAGGAGCGACGCACCCGCGCGCTCCTCCCCGTTCCGACCTCTCTCGAAAGGCCCATTCCCGTGACCCTCACTCTGCTGCACGACGTCCGCCCCTGGGGAGGTGCGCCCGCCGACGTGCTGGTGGACGCCGACGGCATCCGCGAGATCGCCGCCCCCGGCACGATCGACCCCGCGATCACCACCGCGGATGCCGTGACGATCCACGGCGACGGCGGCATCCTGATCCCCTCGTTCAGCGACGTGCACGTGCACCTCGACTCGACGCGCATGGGTCTGCCGTTCCGACCGAACACCGCCGGAGAGACGCGTTGGTCGCACATCATGAACGACCGGGAGAACTGGCGCTTCGCCGAGCGCCCGGTCGCCGAACGGGCGACGTACACGCTCGGCCGCATGATCGCCCAGGGCGCCACTCGCGTGCGCAGTCACGCGCAGGTGGATGCCGATTCGGGATTGGAGAAGTTCGAGGGCGTGCTCGCCGCGCGCGAGGCGCATCGGCAGCGTGCGGCGGTCGAGATCGTCGCGTTCCCGCAGGTCGGCATCCATCTCGAAGACGGCGTTCCCGATCTGTTGGATGCCGCCCTGCGTTCGGGAGCCGACCTCATCGGCGGCATCGACCCGTGCGAGATCGATCGCGATCCGGTGCGCCACCTCGACACGGTCTTCGACCTCGCCGACCGCCACGGCGTCGGCGTGGACATCCACCTGCACGAGGGCGGATCGCTCGGGCTGTTCTCCCTCGACCTGGTCCTCGAGCGCACCCGTGCACTCGGCATGACCGGGCGCGTGAGCGTCTCGCACGCGTTCTCGCTGGCCGATCGCTCCCCCGGCGTCGATCGCGCCCTGGAGCAGATCGCGGAGCTCGACGTCGCCCTCACGACGATCGCCCCCAAGGGCTCGCTGTCGGTCCCCCTCGACCTCCCCGTCGAGCGCCTGCTCCAGATGGGCATCCGTGTGGGGCTCGGGATGGACGGACAGCGCGACTACTGGTCGCCGTGGGGTGACGGCGACATGCTGGAGCGCACCTGGATGCTCGCGTTCACGCAGGGCTTCTCCCGCGACGATCTCATCGAGGACTGCCTGGCGATCGGCACCTGGGGCGGCGCTTCGGTCATCGACGCCGCGCTGCCCCGACTCGCTCCCGGCGTCCGCCCCGGCCTCGCCGTCGGTGACCCGGCGGATCTCGTCGTCGTCCGCGGCGACACGCCCACCGCCGCCGTCATGGACCGTGACCCGCGGCGCATCGTCATCCACCGCGGTCGCGTGGTCGCCCAGGACGACGAGCTGACATGACCACGAAGATCCTCGCGGTCAACTGCAACACCGATACGGCCATGACCGCGGCGATCGCGGCGATCGGCCAGGCGGCGGCCTCACCGGGAACGACGGTCGTCGGCGTGACCCCGGCGTGGGGTCCCGCGTCGGCCGAAGGGTATGTCGAGAGCCTGGTGACCGCGACGGCGGTGATGGATGCCGTCGCCCGCCGCACCGACGCCTTCGACGCCGTCGTGATGGCGGGCTTCGGCGAGCACGGTCGGGAGGGGATGCGCCAGCTCATCACCCAGCCCGTCGTCGACATCACGGAGGCGGCGGTGTTCACCGCCTGCCTGCTGGGTCATCGCGTCGGCGTCGTCACGACGGTGGCCTCGGCGCTCGCCGGCATCCACGACAGCATCACGACGATGGGCATGGCCGGCCGCTGCTGCTCCATGCGCGCGGCCGACGTGCACGTCTCGAGCATCGGCGATGATGTCGCCCGCACCGCCGACGCGCTCGAGGGCACGGGACGCGCCGTGCTCGCCGACGGCGCCGACGTGCTCGTGCTCGGCTGCGCCGGTTTCGCCGGACTGGATGCCGAGCTGGAACGCCGGCTGGGGGTGCCCGTGGTCGACGGCGTCGCCGCCGCCGTGCGCTGGGCCGAGAGCCTGGTCGCCCTCGGCAAGCGCACCAGTACGGCCGGTCCGTACGCGCCGCGCGACCGCGAGAAGGTGTGGTCAGGACCGCCCCTGGGAGCTCTCCGCCTGTTGACCTGAAAGTTCATTCATGACGTCAGGTCGTCGGAGTAGGATGCGGTCATGACGCTCCTCGACGGCATCACCTCCCGGATCATCGACACCGATCGCCTGCGCGTCGGCATCCTCGAACGCCGCGGCGACAACCCGGCCGCGACCGCGGATCAGACGGTGATCCTGGTGCACGGCAACGTGTCGTCCAGCCTGTTCTGGCAGGAGCTCATGCAGGATCTGCCCAGCGATCTGCGGGTCGTCGCCATCGACCTCCGCGGCTTCGGCGAGACCGAGAGCGCGCCCGTCGACGCGACGCGCGGCGTCCGTGACTTCAGCGACGACGTGTTCGCCACGCTGCAGGCGCTGGGCATCGAGACGGCCCACCTCGTCGGCTGGTCGATGGGCGGCGGCGTGGTCATGCAGTACGCGATCGACCACCCCGCACGCTCCCTCACGCTGCAGGCTCCGGTCTCGCCCTACGGCTTTGGCGGCACCCGCCGCGACGGATCGCGCGTGACCGCCGACGATGCGGGTTGCGGTGCGGGCGGCGCCAACCCCGACTTCGTCCAGCGCCTCACCGACCGCGACACGACCGACGAGGCCCCCACGTCGCCGCGCAGCGTCTTCCGCTCGGGTTACGTCGCGCCCGGCTACGCGAGCGCGCACGAGGACATCTGGGTCGAGTCGATGAACACCACCTCCACCGCGACGGGCAACTACCCCGGCGACAGCGTCGCCAGCGAGAACTGGCCGGGATTCGCCGCCGGACGGCTGGGCGTGCTGAACACCATGGCGCCGCAGTACTTCGACACGTCGGCGATCGTGGAGATCAGTCCCAAGCCGCCCGTCCTCTGGGTGCGCGGCTCCGCCGACGCGATCGTCTCGGACGCCTCGTTCTTCGACATCAACCACCTCGGCGCGCTCGGCGTGATCCCGGGGTGGCCGGGCGCTGAGCTCGCCCCCGCGCAGGAGATGGTGTCGCAGACCCGCGACGTGCTCGACGCCTACCGCGCGGCGGGAGGCACCGTCACCGAAGTGGTCTTCGAGGGCGTCGGCCACGCGCCGCACCTGGAGCGGCCCGCACAGTTCCGCCGCGCCCTGCTGGAGAACATCGGCTACATCGGCCGGCCGGCCGATCCCGCCCCGCCCACCGAGGCGATCATCCTCAGCTCCTCCGACTGAGCCGGGGCACCTCGTCAGCGACGGGCGTCGAAGAAGGTGCGCAGCAGAGCGCGCGCGTCGTCCTCGAGGATGCCGCCGACCACCTCGGCCCGCACCGGAAGCCGCCGGTCGCGCAGCACGTCGTACACCGATCCGGCAGCTCCCGCCTTCTCGTCCCACGCGCCGAACACGACGCGTGTGATGTGCGCCTGCAGAATGGCGCCCGCGCACATCAGGCAGGGCTCGAGGGTGACCGTGAGCGTGCACCCCTCCAGATTCCAGGTGCCGAGGGATGCCGCGGCCTCGCGCAGCGCCACGATCTCCGCGTGGGCGGTGGGATCGGCCGTGGCTTCGCGCCGATTGCGTCCGACGCCGATCACGGTGCCCGCGGCATCCCGCACGACGGCACCCACCGGGATCTCGCCCGCGGCAGCGGCCTCGGCGGCGAGCGCGAGCGCGCGACGCAGCGCGTTCTCGTCGTCGGCACGCACGGGCAGGCTCATGCCTTCAGCGTAGGCTGAGATCATGCGCGTGCACGTTGCCGATCACCCCCTCATCACCCACAAGCTGACCGTGCTGCGCGACGAGCGCACACCGTCGCCGGTGTTCCGTCAGCTCACCGAGGAGCTGCTGACGCTTCTCGCCTACGAGGCGACCCGCAGCGTGCGCGTCGAAGAGGTCGAGATCCAGACGCCCGTCACGACGACGACCGGGGTGCGCATCTCCGAGCCGCGACCCCTCGTGGTGCCGATCCTGCGCGCCGGCCTCGGCATGCTCGACGGAATGGTGAAGCTGCTGCCCACCGCCGAGATCGGCTTCCTCGGCATGGCGCGCAACGAGCAGACCCTGCAGCCCTACACGTACGCCGAGCGCCTTCCCGACGACCTCAGCGACCGCCAGTGCTTCGTTCTCGACCCGATGCTCGCGACCGGTGGATCGCTCGGCGCGGCGATCGACTTCCTCTTCGCCCGCGGCGCGCAGGACGTGACCGCGATCTGCATCCTCGGCGCACCCGAGGGCGTCGCGAAGATCGAGGAGCTCGTGGGCGAGCGCGACGTGACCCTCGTGCTCGGTGCGCTCGACGAGCGCCTGAACGAGAAGGGCTACATCGTTCCCGGCCTCGGGGACGCCGGCGACCGCCTCTACGGCACCGTCTGAGCCCCCTCGAGGGTCACAACCACCGACGCCGCTTGAAGATCAGGTAGAGCACGGTGGGGAAAGCCACCATCACACCGAGGGCGACGGGATAGCCGTACTCCCAGTGCAGTTCGGGCATGACGTCGAAGTTCATGCCGTAGACCGTGCCGATCAGCGTCGGGGCGAAGATGATCGCCGCCCACGAGGAGATCTTCTTCACCTGTTCGTTCTGGGCCAGATTCACCTCGGTCTGGCGCCGCGAGACGAGCGCGGAATGCACGATGAGCGCCTTGTCGAGCACGGCACGGAAGCCGTCGATGCGCTCGGTGACGCGGAGGGCATGGTCGCGGACATCGCGCAGCCGCCGCTGCAACTCGATGTCGACGTGGTAGGCGTCGTGGCCGCGTTGCAGCCACTCGATGATCGGGACGAGCGGGTGCGTGGCCCGCGCGAAGCGGTTCAGCTCGCCCGACAGCTCGTAGATGCGGCGCGACAGCGCATCGTCGTCCGCGTCGCCGAACAGGTCGTCCTCGATCTCGTCGATGTCGTTCTCGATGCCGGCCACCAGAGGCTCGTACTCGTCGACGACACGGTCGAGCACGGCGTACAGCACCGCTTCCGATCCCAGCGCCAGCAGTTCCGGCTGCTGTTCGAGGCGCCGCCGCACGGCCCCGAGATCGGGCGATTCGGCGTGACGGATGGTGATGACGAAGTCGGGGCCGACGAACAGATGCAGCTCGCCGATGTCGAGCTCTTCGCGCTCGTCGTCGTAGCGCGCGGGACGCAGCACGACGAACAGCGTGTCGCCGTAGCGCTCGACCTTCGAACGCTGGTGACCCAGAGCCGCGTCCTCGATGGCGAGGGGATGCAGTTCGAACTCCGTCGCGACCGATGCCAACTCTTCGTCCGACGGACGGTACAGGCCGATCCACGCGAAACCCGCGTGCGCCTCCTGGAGGGCATAGGCCTCGTCGAGCGAGGCGGGGGTGGCGACGCGCACGCCGTCCTTGTAGACGGCGTTGTCGATCAGGGTCATGGGTCTCTCCTCGAGGACACGCGGTCGCCGGGCGCCGCGAACGGGCACGCGCGAAGGATCGCGCGCACGTTCGTGCGTGGCGGAGCGGCACGCACGAGAGCGCCGCGGGTGCGCCGGCCTCAGAGCGAGAGGATGCCGGCGGCGAGCACCGCGGCGCGCCTACTATCGTCTGCCATAGTGTCTCACCGCCTCTGATCACGGCTCGTCGTGATCGGATGCACGGGGACGAGCCTCCGGGAGTATATCCCCCCAAGATGACGCGCACCGGGCACGACCGTGCGCGGCCGCGGAGACGGGCTGCGTCACCCTTCGGCGCGTCGTCCGGTCTCCTGTTCCCAGAACTCCAGCTGCTGGGTGAGCGCCTTCGCGAGCTCGAACACCTGCTGCGGCGGGATGCGCACCCGCTGCACCACCCGCCCGGGAACGACGGTGACGGGAGCGCCGTCGGCATCCACCCCGGCTTGCGGGGGCCGCACGAGGGAGACGAAATCCATCACGAAGACGTCGGGCGTGTGCCAGACGTTGGCGAAGTCGGCGAAGCTGCCGGCGATCGCCTCCGGCGGCAGATCGATCTCGAACTGCCGGGGCATCTCATCGCTCATGTCGCGCTCCTGTTCGCCGCGTCGCGGAGGCATCGTCCGGCGGGACACGACCGGTGAGCCTCGAGCGGTACGCCGAGTCTACGGCGCGTCCGCGCCGACGAGACGGGCGAAGGCGCTGAGCCGGGCGACACCGTCGGGGGTGCGGGGCAGGTCGTCGAGCAAGCCCGTGCCGTACACCACGAACGCGGTGTGCTCGGCTCGCGAGACGGCCACGTTCAGACGGTTCTGCAGCAGCAGGAACTCGAGTCCTCGGGGTGCATCACGACCGCTGGATGCCGCGAGCGACACGATCGCGACGGCCGCCTCCTGGCCCTGGAACTTGTCGACGGTTCCGACCGGGATCTCTCCGAGCCCGGCGTCCGCCAGAACGGACTCGACGAGCACCTGCTGCGCGTTGTACGGCGTGACGACGATCAGATCCGCTGCCGTGAGCGGTCGCGGCGGCACATGTGCGGACGGTGTCCACGCCCGACCGAGCAGATCGCGGGCGAGGGCGAGGACGGCGTCGGCCTCCTCCGGCGACTGCGTGGCGTTGCCCGCATGCGTCAGCGCCACCGGAACGACGCCGGCCGCGACCCCCTCGAGGCGACGAGCCGAGGTGGAGGGGTGGGCAGCGAGTCGCCCCTCGTAGGAGAGCTGGGAGACGGGACCGGCGACCTCGGGGCGCATGCGCCGGGTCTGCGCGAGGAAGAAACCCCGGTCGTCGGGGACGACGGCGGCGCCGTCCATCACCCATCCGAGCGCGGAGGTGTCGACCGGCTCGGGGTGGGTTCCCTGGCTCACCTGCGGCAACTGCTGCGGATCGCCGAGCAGCAGCAGACGCGGTGCCGCGACCGACACCGCAATGGTGGAGGCGAGCGAGAACTGTCCTGCTTCGTCGATGACGAGCAGGTCCAGGCTCGCGCGGGGCACGCGCCCGGCGTGACTCAGGTCCCACGCCGTGCCCCCGATGACGAAACCCTCCGGGTGGGCTGCGGCGAACGCCGCGTAGCCGTCCTTCGCGATGACGGTGAAGCTCTCGGCGCCGGATGCCGTGCCCTTCGTCGCCTTCGCGACGCGCTCACCCGGCACGCCCGCATCGACGATGCGCGCGAGCATGTTCTCCACGACCGCGTGCGACTGCGCCACGACACCGACGCGGTATCCCTTCTCGCGGACGAGCCGTGCAACCACGTGCGAGCCGACATAGGTCTTGCCGGTGCCTGGCGGACCCTGCACTGCCAGATAGCTGCGGTCGAGGTCGTCGACGGCACGGGCGATCTCGTCGACCGCATCGCCGAGGCCCTCACCGCGGGCGAGCGCGCCCGAGCGCGTGCGCGGAACCCTGCGCAGCAGCAGATCGGTCGCGGCGTCGGACGGGAACGCTGCGGAGTGCAGGGGCGCAGCCTGGATGATCGCGTCGGCCCACTGGTCGATGGCCGCCTGTTGCGACCCGGCCTGCGGCGGCGCGGGCGGTGTGGAGGCGATCGGCAGCTCCTGCCAGGTGAACCCCTGAATGGAGTTCTCCTCCACGACCATGCCGTCATCGAGGACGTCGACGACGCGGACCGAACGTGCAGCGTGGATCCATCGCGGGCTGGTGTCGACCGGGAACGGTGTCGGCAGCTCGTACAGCAGGAAGACCGCACCCCCCGCGGACAGCTTCGTGCCCGGCGCGAGATCGCCGCGCAGCTCGATCACGCGACGCTGGACGCGTCCGCCCTCCGGTACGTGCCAGTCGCTCAAGACTCGGCACCGATCGTGATCGAAGACGACGACGTCGCGGGTGTCCTCCCAGATCGAGACGGGCTCACGCAGCCGCAGGAAGTGCGTCGCCCAGAAGGTCTTCGCCTCGCGGGGGTAGTAGTCGATCGCCGCGGCGGCGAGCTTGAGCGCGGTGACCGCGGCCACATCGGGGGCATCGTCCCTCTCGGCGGCGCCCGCCATCCGCGTGAGCGCATCCGCACGCGGGGAGGGTTCGTAGGGACGCTCTGCGGCGTCGACGTCTGCCGAGGGCAGGAGCTTGGACTCCCGGGCCCGCTCGACCAGCCAGTTGCGCAAGCGCCGAGTCGAGACGCAGTCGTAGCGGTTGTAGTCGGCGAGATCGTCGAGAATCGCCGCTCCCGCGGCATCCGCCCCCGCGTCGATCAGCTCGCGCGCCTCGACATACTTGACGATCGAGTCGTCGCCGCGCTGCACGTCGCTGGTGCGCACCTCGGCGCCCATGTAGAGCGGCTCGAGCTTCTTGATCGAGTACGAGCGCGATCCCACGCGAAGGGCACGCCGGACGATCGGGTAGAGGTCGACGAAGACGCCCTCACGCAACAGAGTGTCGACCTCGGCCTCGCGCACACCGTAGCGGGCGGCCATCGCCAGCAGATGCGTCGGTTCGTACGGCGCGTAGTGGTAGATGTGCATTCCGGGGTGGGCGCGCCGGCGCAGCGCCACCACGTCCAGGAAATCCTCGAGCGCCCGCTTCTCGTCGGCAAAGGAATGCGCCCACAGCGCCGCGTATTGCTCGTCGTCGTCGACCCAGCCGAAGAGGTAGTCGATGCCCCACATCGCTCCCACCCCGTCGGCGGCTTCGGTGTAGAGCGGGTCTCCCTCGAAGTCGAAGAAGAGGTCGCCGCGGTCGGGCCGGGGCAGCGCTCCGATCGCCTTCGGAAAGACCACCTCGAAGGTCGGCACCGGCGGCGCGGCCGCGGTTGCCGTCTCCCCCACGCCGCCCGCCGGGCTGTCCAGCTGCAGGCGCGCCTGCGTGCGCAGGCCGGCGAAGGTGTCACCCGACATCCGCTCGGGAGGCGCGCTCGCGGCGGCCAGGTCGTCGATGGTATGGATGCCGGCGGCGCGCAGCCGGTCACGCTGCACGGGTCGCATCCCCGCGACGAGCAGCAGGTCGCGATGGGCGACGACCTCCGCATCGCAGGTCGCGCATCGGCCGCACGCCACGATCCTGAGCTCACCCCGGTCGTCTCCCCACACGATCGGAGCGCCCGTGGCGCCCGCCGCGATGTCGCGGTCGGCGACGAGCGCCCGCAGTCTCTGCCTGCGCAACCGGAAGACGGGCAGGAGGTCGCTGACGGCGTGCGTCGAGGTCGTGCCGTCGCCGAGCAGCAACTCCACACGGCTGCTGCGCGGCACTCCCTGCCGGTCGAGCTGGTCGGCATATGCCGCAAGCTGCATCAACGCCGTCACGCGTGCGTGACGCGCGAGTTTGGTGTCCTGCACGACCCACGGATTGGCGGCGGCATCCGCGGGGCGAGCGGGGTCGTCGCGCACGAGGAAGTCGGCGAATCCGACGAACTCCTCGGTGGCGAACACCGCCTGATAGATGACCACGACGGCGGGGTCGGCCAGCGCCGCCGTCGTCGCGGCCACCGCAGCCGCGACGGCCGCGGCATCCGACGATCGCGTCTCGGGCAGTTCCACGACACGTCCGGGATACTGCGCGCGGTAGGCCTCCAGCTGGCGCAGCTCGTGCTGGGTGCCGAGCCGACCGGCGCGCTCGAGAGTGAGGTCTTCGGGTTCGACGACCGCCGGCACCCGTCCGAGCTTGGCGTCGATCGCACGCAGCCACGCGAACTCGCACTCGGCGGCTGCTTTCAGATCGCTCGCGCTCCAGACGATGCGCGCACCGTCGCCGGTGTCCTCGATGTATCGCATGTCACCCTTCCGCCTTCGACGCTAGTCGGCGCCGCCGACATCGCCCAGCGCCGGCGCACCTGCCAGACTGGAGGGGTGAGCGAGAACCTGCCGTTCGAGAGCGTCTATCGGCACGGGTTCGCCCGGGTCGCCGCCTGTACGATCCCCGTCGCGATCGCCGACCCGGCGCGAAACGCCGAGGCGGTCATCGACGCGGCCCGCGCGCTCAGCGACGATGCCGTCGCCGTCGCCGTCTTCCCGGAGCTCTGCCTGACCGGGTACGCCATCGACGACCTGGTGATGCAGGATGCCGTGCTCGACGCCGTCCACGCCGCCATCGCCACCCTCGTCTCGGCCTCGCAGCAGCTGCGTCCGCTGCTGGTCGTCGGCGCACCGCTGCGGCTGGGGCCACGCCTCTACAACTGCGCGGTGATCATCCACGGCGGCCGCGTGCTCGGCGTCGCACCGAAGAGCTATCTGCCGACCTATCGCGAGTTCTACGAGGCCCGCTGGTACGCGGCCGGAACGGATGCCCCGGCATCCACCGTGCTGGTCGGCCAGGAGGTGCCCGTCGGCACCGACCTGCTGTTCGCCGCGGACGACGTGCCGGGCCTGGTGGTCCACGCGGAGGTGTGCGAGGACATGTGGGTGCCCGTGCCGCCGTCGTCCACCGCCGCTCTCGCCGGTGCGACCGTGCTCCTGAACCTCTCCGGCAGCCCGATCACCGTCGCGCGGGCCGATGATCGTCACCTTCTCGCGAAGTCTCAGTCGTTCCGCTGCATCGCCGCCTACGTCTACGCGGCCGCGGGCCTGGGCGAGTCGACCAACGACGTGTCGTGGGACGGACAGACGATGATCTACGAGTCGGGCGCCCTCCTGGCCGAGACCGATCGTTTCCCGGACGGCCCGCGCAGCGCCGTCGCCGACATCGACCTCGACCGCATCCGCCAGGACCGCCTTCGCCAGGGCACGTTCGACGACAACCGCCGCGCGGTCGCACCGGCGACGGGTCCGATGCGCACGGTGGCGTTCACGGTCGATCCGCCGGCAGCCGACATCGGCCTGCGTCGCCCGCTCGACCGCTTCCCCTTCGTGCCCGACGACCCGGCACGACTCGACCAGGACTGCTACGAGGCGTTCAACATCCAGGTGTCCGCGCTCGAGCAGCGGATGCGCGCGATCGGGTCACCGAAGCCCGTGATCGGCGTCTCCGGCGGCCTCGATTCGACGCACGCCCTCCTCGTCGTCGCGCGGGCGATGGACCGGATGGGGCGAGCGCGCAGCGACATCCTCGCCTACACGATGCCCGGCTTCGCCACGAGTGACCACACGAAGTCGAACGCCATCGCCCTGGCCGAGGCCATCGGCGCCTCCATCGAGACGATCGACATCCGGCCGATGGCCACCGAGCTGCTGACGGGCATCGGACACCCCTTCGCGAACGGCGAGCCCGTGTACGACGTGACCTTCGAGAACGTGCAGGCCGGGGCGCGCACCGACTTCCTGTTCCGCCTCGCGAATCAGAAGGGCGGCTTCGTCGTGGGCACCTCCGACCTGTCGGAGCTCGCCCTGGGGTGGGCGACCTACGGCGTGGGCGACCAGATGAGCCACTACGCGGTGAACGCCGGGGTGCCCAAGACGCTCATCCAGCACCTCATCCGGTGGGTCATCGCCCACGCCGCCGACGACGGCATGAGCCTGTCGCCGGCGGCGAAGGACGTGCTGCAGGCGGTGCTGGACACCGAGATCAGCCCCGAGCTGGTGCCCGCGGGCCAGGACGGCAAGGTCCAATCGACCGAGGACACCATCGGCCCCTATGCGCTGCACGATTTCGCGCTGTTCCACGTGCTGCGTTACGGCCTGCGCCCGTCGAAGATCGTCTTCCTCGCAGAGCATGCCTGGCGCGATGCGGATGCCGGTGCATGGCCGCCGGGCTTCCCGGCATCCGACCGCTACGGTTACGACCGCGAGACGATCGTGCGCTGGCTGCGCGTGTTCCTGACGCGCTACTTCGGCTTCGCGCAGTTCAAGCGCACCGCGATTCCCAACGGCCCGAAGGTGCTGGCGTCGGGTTCGCTTTCACCGCGCGGCGACTGGCGTGCTCCCAGCGACGGGAACGCCGCGGTGTGGCTGGCCGAGCTCGATCGCGTCTTCCCGCCCGCCTGAGTGCCCGCGGGAACTCACGCCGCGGGGAGCGTCCCGATCGCGATCGTGATCACCCAGCTGTCGCGTGAGGCGTCGACGAGCGTGTACTTCATGTTGCGGTCCGGGATCCAGCCCTTGAGCCGGCCCATGTCCAACCGCACGTTCTCGGGTGCGACGCGCACCCCGCGACCGTCGGCTTCGAGCACCGCCTGAACCCGGACCCAGTGCTGGAGCAGGTCGGGGATGTTGTTCGGGTCGAACAGGTGCGAGTGCTTCTGCATGAGACGGATGTCGGCCGGCTCCGGGGTCATGTCGCGGATGTCGATGCCCAGCGGCAGACCCGGGTCGCAGATGGCGACGACCGTGGCGGCGCGGAAGCTCGCCGTGACGATGGCGATCGGCAGGTCCTCGCCGTCCCGCGAGGCGATCAACCGCGTGTGGTAGCCGAAGCCGCGCGGCGCCTCGCGCTCGATACGGATGTCGTTCATGTCGCAGCCGAGGCGGGCGGCGATGAGCTCCTTGGCGAGAAGACGGCGACGATCGTGGACGGTCGTGGCCGGGTCCCAGCCGAGTCGCGCGGCAACCGAGGGCGGAGTGTCGAGCAGAACCGAAGTGAGTGTCATGGCGTCCCTTTCATCGCGCGTCCCGCCGCGTGGGTGCACCGGCGGGATGCCGCGTGCTCCCATCCTGGCCCAGGATGGCACGTCGCGGTCGCCGGATGCGACGTGAGAAAGGCCGCGGACAGCTGACCGTGAACAAAGTCACAGTGAGTCGATAGGGTCGACATACCGCCGCCGCGCCCGCCGTCCCTCGGACGGGGCCGCGCGACGTCCCGAGACGACGAAGGAAGAGCAGATGTCGACACCCCCGCCCACGAATCCTCAGGATCCGGACGGCTCGGCCGCCGACGGGCCGGACGCGGTCACCCCCGACGCCGTCGACTCCGCTGCGACCGAGGTCTCGCTTCCCGCGGCCCCGCCTGTCCCGTCCGCGCCCACCGGCGGATACGGAGACGCGTACGTCGCACCGACGGCGCCTCCGCTGCCGCCGGATCCCGGGCAGCCCACCGCGCCCTACGGCGCACCCACCGTCCCCTATGGCGCACCCACGGTCGCCTACGGCGCACCCACGCCTTCGTCTGTCGCCCCCTCGGGACCGCCGACGCCCGACACGCGGTCGAAGGCCATCGCGTGGACGGCACTCGGGCTCGCCGCCGGAGGCACGCTGCTCAGCATCATCGGCATCGTGCCGGTGCCCTGGGTGGGCCTGGTGGCCGTCCTGATCGGCGGCCTGCTGCTGCTGGCGGGCTTCATCTTCTCCATCGTCGGGCTCGCCGGAAAGCGCTACGGCGGAAAGCCCCTCAGCATCACGGCTCTCGTGCTGTCGCTGGTGGGCGCGACGATCGGCTCGTTCGCGCTCATCTGGTCGATCATCCTCGTCGGTGTCTCGTCGGCGGGCTCGTCGATCAGCGAGATGATGAGCACCCCCTCGCCCGTGCCTTCCGTCGAGGTCGACTCCGGCGGCATCCTGCCCGGAGAGGGCGACGGTTCCGCGCCGGCCACGGAGTCGGCCGCGCAGCAGGAGTTCATCGCCGATGTCCGCCCGAAGGTCAACCAGATCCTCGGAGAGGTCGATCCGACGGCGACGCCGGAGATCATCGAGCAGGTCCTCCCCGACGAATCGCTGATCCTCATCGGCGAGACGCTGCTCACGACCGGTGAGGCGGGAATCGACGAGCTCGTGCAGCAGACGATCACCAGCGTCGGAGCCGACGAGAGCTCCGCCGACATGCTGCGAACCCTCTACGGTGAGATCCTGACCTCTGCCCGCACCTACCTGCAGTAGGTCACCGCGCGCGTTCGACGCCGAGGGCCCGAGCGGCATCCTGATGGATGACGCTCGGGCCCTCCGGCGTCGATGCGACCAGCAGCTGGGCCGGCAGCTGCTCCTTCATCGCCTCGACGTGGCTGATGACACCGACGGTACGCCCGCCCGCGCGCAGGTCGTCGAGAGTCCGCAGCGCGAGTTCGAGTGTCTCGGGGTCGAGCGATCCGAAGCCTTCGTCGACGAAGAGCGTGTCCAGACGGATGCCGCCGGCCCGGGCCGTGACGACCTCTCCAAGACCGAGCGCGAGGGCGAGCGAGGCGAGAAAGGTCTCGCCGCCGGACAGCGACTGCGGCGGACGCCGCCGGCCGGTGTGCGCGTCGAGCACGTCGAGGCCCAGGCCCGACGCGCGCCCGCGCGCGGCACGGGCGTCGGAGTGGTGCAGGGTGTAGCGTCCCGACGACATCTCCGCCAGACGCACGTTGGCAGCCGCGACGATCTCCTCCAGTTCGGCGGCCAGCACGAAGGTCTCGAGGTCCATCCGCATCGTGTTCGGCGCCCGCCCGGCCACACTGTCGGCCAGACGGATCACGGCGGCGGCCTCGTCGGCGCTCTCCTGCACCTCCGCCAGGGCACGGTCGACCTGCTGCAGCAGATCCTGGAGCGCCTCGGCCGTGCGGACGGCGCCGGCGTGGGCGGAGATCGCATCGGTGCGCGCGGCATCGGCGAGCTCGACGGCATCGCGAGAAACGTCGACGTCGTGGGCCGAGGGGTCATCGCCGCCGGCGTCGAGTTCGAGTTCGAGAAGTCGAGAGCGCGTCGCCGACAGCTGCGCCGCGTGGTCGGCGATCGCGATGTCGATCCCCTCGATCTCCTCGTCGGAGATGAGCGCCGCCCGGGCCGCGTCGAGATCGTCGAAACCGGAGGCCGCGAGCAGCGCGTCGAGTTCCTGTCGGGCGTCGAGGTGCGCACGAGCACGCTCATCACGTGCGGCATCAGCCACGACGACCGCGCGCGCCCGATCGCGCTCCTCGGCGACGGCGTCGATTCTCGCCGCCACCGTCGCGAACGACCCGCGCGCCGCGGTGACGACCGCGTCGAGGCGGGAGATGTCGGACTCGGCCGCGCGGGCACGCTCGCGCGCCGTCGCGAGGTGTTCGACGCACGCCGCGCGCCGCTCGTCGTCGGCCGCGGCGGCCTGCTCGGCACGCGCGCGGCGCTGCGAGAGGCCGGCGAGTTCCGCGGCCGCACGCTCGGCCTCGGCCTGCGCCGCGGACGTGGCGGCGAGCCTCTCCTCGGCCTCGGCTCCGTCGAGGCCGCCGGCGGCGATGCGGGCCGCAGCGACAGCTTCCCGTGCGAGGCCGGCACGCTCGCGCGCGTCGGCCTCGGCGACGGACGCCTCGTCTCGCGCGCGCTCGGCCGCCACCAGCAGGTCATCGGTGACGGGCTCGTCGGCGGGCGGCGAGGGGTGGGGATGCTCGGTGGAGCCACAGACCGGGCACGGCTCCCCGGGAACGAGCGCGGCCGCAAGGTCCGCCGCGACGCCGGCGACACGTCGACGCAGCAGCGCACCGAGCGCAGCCGAGGCGGCCTCGGAGTCCGTCAGCGCGGTCGCGTACGCAGCCTCGGCCGCGGCGAGCGCGGCCGCGAGGTCGTCGGCACGATGGGCCGCAGCGACGACCTCGCGCAGACGCAGGTGCTCGGCACGCAGATCGTCGAGACGCGCCGCGGCGACCGACACGGCGGCGATCTCGGCGTCGATCTGGGCACGCTCGGCGGGACGGGCGGCGCGGCGGTCATCGATGTCCGCGAGGTCGTGCTCGCGCGCCACGATCGCGGCGATCGCAGCCTCGTGCTCGACCCGACGCGCGACGAGGTCCCGCTCCTGAGCGGCTGCGATCTCCCACCGGGCGAGATCACCGGTGAGCTGCTCGACCGCGCGAGCGGCATCGGCTGAAGCGTCCGTGCGGCCCGCACGCCACCGATCCCGAGCCGTGTCGGCGTCGTGCGCCGCCGCCGCCGCAGCGCGCTCGGCACGCTCGAGAGAGTCGAGAGGGGCGCGCAGCACCGCGGCGGCACGCCCGCCATCCAGCCGGCGGCGCGCACGTGCGATCTCGTCGGCGCGGGCCTCGAGTTCACCGAGGCGGTGGCGCAGCGTCTGTCGCTCCTGCGCGCGCGCCGCGGCGGCCACGACCGCGGCGTGCGCGGCGGCCGCGGCGGCGAAACGCTCCTCGGTCGCCGTGCGCGCGAACTCCGCCTGTTCGACGCGGTACCGCGCGCGGCGGTGCGCCCGCGCGAGATCCTCGCGACGGGTCGCCACGGGCGCCGGCGCGGGATCCGCGCGCCGCGGGTCGGGGCGCGCCGCAAGCTCTGATCCGCCCGCGTGCTCGTCGGCGAGGTCGTCGGCGCCGTCCTGCGCCTCGCGGGTGTCGAGATCGTGAGCTCGGGCCAGCCTCTCGCCCTCCTCGACGAGCGTGCGCGCACGCGAGTCGACAGCGGCCAGAGCCGTCTCCGCCTCTCGGCGCCGGCTATCGAGCTCATCACGGTACTGCTCGAATCGACGCGTACCGAAGAGCGTGCGCAGCAGGCCCTGGCGCTCCTCACCGGAGGCGAGCAGAAACCGCGAGAACTTGTTCTGCGCCAGAAGGATCACCTGCTGGAACTGCTGCGCGTTCAGACCGAGGATCTCGCCGAGAGCCTCGCCGACCGTGCGCGGTTTCGCCGCGCGCCCGACCCATCTTCCCTCGACCAGCTCCTCCAGCTCCGCCCGCGGCGGCTCCGTCGTCAATCCGCCCCCGCGCTTGGCGGGGCGGTCGTATTCCGGCGCCCGCGTCACGCGCCAGCGTCGCGCGCCGACGGTGAACTCCAATCGCACCTCGGTCGGGTCGGAGAGATCCGCGTGGTCGCTGCGCAGACGCTTCTCCCCGCCGTCATAGCGAGGCACGCTGCCATACAGGGCGAAGCTGACCCCGTCGAGAATGCTCGATTTGCCGGTGCCGGTGCGCCCGGAGATCAGGAAGAGTCCGTCGGCATCGAACGCGTCGAAGTCGACGACCTGCGTGTCACGGAAGGGCCCGAAGCCGGTGAGCTCCAAACGGTGGAGCTTCATGCCAACGCCTCGACGACGACGCGCTCCTCGAGGACGTCACGCAGCACCTCGCGCTCTCGCTCCGTCAGCCCCTCGCCGTCACGCACATGTGACAGGAACGCATCGAACAGCTCGAGGTCGCTGCGTGCGGCCCGGACACGATCGGTGTAGCCCCGCCCATCGCTGTGGCGTGCGACGTCCGGCACGTGCACGACCTTTGCGCAGTGCGGAAAGCGCTGCTGCAGCCGACGCAGCGGATCGCGCACCGGAAGATCATCGGTGTACTCGACGCTGACCCATGCGTCGCGGGCGTCGTCGGAGCCGGGGTCGGCCAAGATCTCCTCGAAGGGTCCGCGCAGGGTGACGAGGCGTCGAGGCACCGGCAGCTCGAGCCAGACCGCCGCGGCGGCTCCCTCGGCATCCAGATCGAGGAGCCACGACCCGCGGGGCTTGTGCCCTTCACCGAAGCTGTAGTGCAGCGGCGCACCGGCGTAGCGCACATGCGCCGCGAGCTTCTGACGGCCGTGGATGTGCCCGAGGGCGACGTAGTCGACACCGTCGAAGGCCGACAGCGGGACGACGTCGAGTCCGCCCTGCTGGATGTCGCGCTCGAGGTGGGGAGTCGGCTCCACGCCGGCGGCGAAGCAGTGCGCGATCGCCACCGTCCGTCCCCCACGGGAGGCATGATCAGCGCGGACGAGGTCCATCGCGCGGCCGACCGCATCGGCCTGCGTACGCACCCCGGGCCACACTGCACGCACGAGGGCGGGTTCGAGGAAGGGGATGCCGTAGAAGTGCACCGGCCCGTGCTCGTCCGACACAGTGATCGGCTCGCCGATCGCCGTCGGGTCGGTGCGCACGTGGATGCCGTCGCGCAGCAGAGCCGCCTGGAAGCCGAGCCGCGCCGCGGAGTCGTGATTGCCGCTGGTCACGATCACCTGCGCACCGGTATCGGCGAGGGCCCGCAGCGTCTCGGACAGCAGCGTGTAGCAGGCGGCCGCGGGCGTCGCGGAATCGAAGACGTCGCCCGCCACGACGACCACGTCGACCGCGTGGGCGCGGACCTGATCGGTGAGCGTCTCGAGCACGCCACTGAGCGCCTCGAGCGTCGAATGACCGTGGAAGGTCCGCCCGATGTGCCAGTCGGAGGTATGCAGGATGCGCATGGCACCACGCTAAGCGCAGCCGCCGACATCGCGGGGAAGGCCCGCGGGCCGGCTCAGTCCTGGGCGGCTCTGCGCCGTGCGCCGAGGTCGATGACTCCAATCAGCAGTGCGATGCCCAGGAAGACGCCGACGGCCACCATTCCGTACGCGTATGCGTCGTGGAAGACCGCGAGGGAGTCTGTCGCGCCGTCCTTCTCGCGGTAGACCGTCGAGTAGAAGAGCGAAAGCCCGATCGCGGTGCCCACCGCCGTCCCGACGCGCTGGCCCAGCTGGCCGACCGAGCCGGCGAGCCCTCCCTCGCGCGTGGGGATCTCGGCGAGCGTGAGCGTCTGGTTCGGTGCGACCACGAGGCCGGCGCCGGCGCCGGCGAGAACCATGACCCCCGCCATCGCGTACTCCACGACACCGGCCGGCACCGTGTACGCGACGACGGCGAGCGCGACGACGCTGACGAGCACCACGATCAGTCCGCCCACCACGAGCGGGCGGCCGAGTTTGCCGACGAGCGAGCCGCCGAACCACGCGGTGATGGCGCTGGCCACGGCGAAGCCGATGGAGACCATCCCGGCGAAGACGGGTTCGGTGCCGATGCCGATCTGCAGGAAAAGCGTGGTCAGCAGGAACATCGCCGGGATCGCGGTGAAGTAGGTGGTGACGACGAGGGTGCCGTTGCGGAACGACGAGATCGAGAAGAGGGAGAACGGCACGAGAGGTGAACGACCGGATGCCGCGTACCGCCGCTCCCACCACGTGAACGCGGTCACGAAGACGACGAAGAGCACGAGGCTCCACCACCGGCGGGGATCGTCGGTGGGCGCGCCCGTCGTGAAGAGGAAGGGCCACATGAGGGTCACGATCGTGAACGCGAGCAGCACGAGACCCACCGGGTCCAGCTGCAGACGCCCGGGGGTCGCGCGGCGCGTTCGCGGCAGCAGGCCGAGCACTCCGGCGATCACGAGCGCACACAGCGGCACGTTGATCCAGAAGATCCATCGCCAGCCGTCCTGCACCCCGCCGACGGCGATCATGAGGCCCCCGAATGTCGGGCCGATGGCGGTGGCGACGCCGATCGTGGCTCCGAACAGTCCGAACGCGCGTCCGCGCTCCTTGCCGACGAAGATCTGCTGAATGGTCCCCAGCACCTGTGGCATCTGGATTCCGGCGGCGAGGCCCTGCACGAGCCGGGCGGCGATCAGCACCTCGATCGTGGGTGCGAGGGCGCACACGACGCTGGTGATGAGGAACAGGCTCAGACCGACGAGGAAGAGGGCCTTGCGCGATCGCTGGTCGCCGAGGCGCCCGAAGGGCACGAGGGCGAGGCCGAACATCAGCACGTAGCCGGAGACGACGATCTGCAGCTGTGTCGACCCGGCACCCAGCGCCTTCTCGATCGAGGGCAGCGCGACGTTCACCTTGCTCAGATCGAGGATCGTCAGCGCCGCGACGGACACGCAGACCCAGAACGCGCGCCAGCGCTGCCCGCCGTTGAGGGAGATGCTCGCGGTACCCGGACTGGTCATCCGTCCACGCTATCGCTCCCCGGCGCGTGGCCGTCCTCGACAGCTGACGCAGAGGACGGGCGGCTCGGAGACGATCTCCGAGCCGCCCGTTCTGGGGGGGGAGTGCGGACTCAGCCGTTGCGGGTGCGACGACGGCGCGCGATCAGCAGAACCGCTCCGGCCGCCAGCAGCAGCGCTGCGAGCATGCCTGCTGCCGTGACCAGTGCCGGGCTCTGTCCGGTCGTGGCCAGCGAAGCCGCGCCCGGGTCGCTCTGACCCGCACCGCTCTGACCCGTGCCGCTCTGACCCGTCCCATCGGTGGGAACCGGCGACGGCTCCGGGTCCGGCGTCACGACGACGTCGGCCAGCGTCACCGCGTCAGAGCTCGACACCTGCACGAGCTGATCGCGGTAACCGTCGTACTGTGCCGTGACGGTGCGGATTCCGGCCGGGACGACCACGCTCGCCACACCACCCGACACGGGCACCTGCGCCGACCACGCGCTGGCGCGCGCCAGCGAGGAGGTGCCGGTCTCGCCGGTGAACGTGACCGTTCCGGCGACGTCTCCGCCATCGGCGGCGACGACGCGCGCGGTGACCGTGCGCTCCTGCGCGCTCAGCGACGTGGTCGATGCGACCGCGCTCACGCCGGTCCAGTCGTGCATGGCGGTCAGCACCGTCTGCGGAACGCTCACGAAGGCGCCGTGACGAGGGCTTTCCGGCAGACCTCCCGGAGCGCGGACGTTCCAGTCGGAACGCTGCGACAGGCGGTCGCTCTGCGTGCTGGAGGCGATCGCGTCTCCGGTGGTCACGAACGCGCGGTAGCCGCCGGCGCCGTAGTTGTCCACGAGGAAGACGTAGCCGTCGCCGGCGTTGTTCGGGTCGCCCGCGTTGAGCTTGACGATCTCAGGGCCTTCACCGGCCTGACCCGTCTCGAGCGAGGTCATGTGCGTGTCCAGCAGCTGCCAGGTGGTCGACGGGTCGGCCGTCCAGCTGGATACCGTGGTCGGAGCCGTCAGCACCTTCGAGCGCTCGAGGAAGATGTCCTTCCCTGCTTCGAGCGGGCCGGCAGCGCCACCCTCCTCGTTCTTCGTGAAGCGGTAGTAGTAGTCCCCGATCTTGGTGACGGTCGAGTCGATACGGGCGTATCCCGTGTCCTGCCAGCTCGCCGGCGGTGCCGTGAAGGTGCGGAAGTCACGCGTGAGCACAGCGAACATCCGCGCATACAGCTTGTCGTTGTTCGTGTGGCTCGCGTCGGAGTACAGCCGCGACGCGAAGAACACGACGTACGACTGGAGCGCGTCGTCCCAGTACGCCTCCGGCGCCCAGGTCATTCCCGCAGCGGGCTGGTTGACCGTGATGCCGCTGTCCTCGCCGTTGGTGCGCTTCCAGTTCACGAGGTCCGTCGACTCCCACACCTCGATCTTGAGGCTGCCGGCGGATTGGGCGGGGCCCCAGCCGGTGCCGCACCCGATGCACAGATCGGTCGCGACCATGTAGTACTTGTCGCCGTCCTTCGAGCGCAGGATGTACGGGTCGCGCAGGCCCTTCGTGTCGGTCGTCGAGGTGATGACCGGGTTGCCGCCGTTGACCGGCGAGAACGTGAAGAAATCGTTGCCGCTGGTCGCCGCCTGGTAGATCTTCTCGTCGCTGTCGGACTTGAAGTAGGCCGCGGCGTAGCCCGCGTCGGGCGCGGTGCGACCGTGCTCGGCCACCGTGACGGTGAAGGTGCGCTCATCGTGCATGCCGTTGAGGACGGCGTGCGCCGTGAGGGTCACCTCACGGTCACCGGCGCCGTACGCCGGTCGGGTGACGATGCCACCACCGCGGTACGGGTCGGCGAGCCCGACGGCGGGCGCAGTGTACCCCGCGTCGGTCGCCGTCACCAGAGACGGGTCGGAGGAGGTCCAGGTGATGGCCGCGCCGTTGACGGAACCCGTGGTCGCCAGCGGCAGGTTCTCGGTGGTGCGGTTCGCGAGGACGATCGCGTCGAGGTCGGCCGAGACGGTCGGTGCGATGACGGTCACGTCGAACGTGATGGTCGAGCCGAGCGTGCTGACCGCGGTCAGCGTCACGGGCGTGTCGGACGAGATCGCCCGCGAGACCACGCCCGAGGTCGAGACGACCGAGGGCGCAGACGACGACCACGTCAGGCCGACGCCGTTGACCGTCGCCGGCAGGGTCAGATTCGACGTGACGTTCGTCAGCGCGGAGTTCGCGCCGAGCATCTGTGCCAACACGTCTCCGCGCAGCAGGGCCGCGGTGGTCGCCTTCTTCTGCTCGGCGGTCGGCATGCTCGCCGACACCTCGCCGGACGTCAGCGCGACGTCCCAGAACTTGACGTCCGACACGTCCGCGCGCAGCAGCGGGTCGCCCTGGTACAGCGAGCGGCCCAGGTAACCCATCACCGCACCCGTCGGGATGATCGAGCTCAGCGAGAGCGAGTGGGTGAGGGTCGAGATCTGCTGCCCGTCGCGGTACAGCGTCAGCGTGTTGCCGGAACCGACCATCGTGAGGGTCGTGAAGCCCGGGTTCAGGCCGCCGCCGGCCGGCATGCGCGTCTCGCCGTTGCTGTTGCCGTTCTTGACGCGGATCGCCGCCAGCACCTGGTCGGTGTAGCCGCCCTGCGCCGAGCGCGGGCTGAGGAAGATGTGGTTGCCGAGCTGCGTGGTGTTCCACGGGCCGACGCCGTCGCCGATGACCCATCCGAAGTGGTTGGCGGAGGTCTGGGTGGACACCGTGTACTCGACGGTGAAGTTGTTGTCCGATCCGGTGATCAGGCCGGACGGCAACGACGCGTAGCCGTCGGCGCGGAAGCGCAGCACGGCGTCGCCCGCGGCATCCGCGAAGGAGGCGTCGGTCAGTCCGGTGAGCGTGGCATTGCGACCGTTGCCCGACACGTCGAGCAGCGTC
>NZ_JBQUZN010000008.1:0-42632 GCF_056313825.1 Microbacterium sp. DMC48
CCTGTAACACCCAAAACAGCCGCAACCGCGACCCCAAACCGAAACCTCACAAACAACCCTCCACACACAACGAACACGAACACGAACACGAACACGCGCACGAACACGAACACGCGCACGAACACGAACACGCGCACGAACACGAACACGCGCACGAACACGCGCACCATAGACCCGCGTATCGTCACCTAGGCGTGATGTCCAGCGGCGCATCCCCCTAAATGTGGGTGCGGTGACAGATGGGACATCGATTGCGGAGCGACGCCCGTTTGGAAGGTCAGGCGCCGACGAATCGCTTGTCACGGAAGTGGGTGCCTGAGGGTCCGTGACCGGGTTAAGTCTTCAATGAGCCCCTCTCCCCGTGTGTGCAGACATCGGCACACCAAATCACTTGACGTGCTTTCAGTTTGGGAAGGGGATTTGGTAAGGCGTACTGGAAGATGGGTGGTCTGTCTATGGGTGACTCATAGATCTGGTCGCGAGAGGGGGTGCGCAGCGAGGCTTTTGGTCGAATGCCAAACTCGCCCGCCAGGTACATTTTTGGGTTGGTAGCTCAGCTGGCTAGAGCAGCGAACTCATAATCCGTCGGTCGCGGGTTCAAGTCCTGCCCACACCTGCGCTGAATGAGAAATTCAGCTCTCGGGCCCTAAGTCCCGGCAGTCGTTCTTGTAGTGGAGACTGCCGGTTTCTCGCCCGGGCGGTTCCGTATGACAGCTCAGTCGGCGATGAAATCGCCAGCTGGCGTGGGTAAAGCTCTCCCGGGGCTTAGCCACGATGGGCTGGCGCTACGCGGGCTTTGCTCGGTTGAGCTCCTAACGGCGACGACGTCGTCGTTGGGTGCCGCTATTCCGAACGAAGGTTCCGGTGAGGAACTCTGGTTACACACGCGGTCAACGTCGGCGCGACAGTCGAATCTCTGCTCGTCGTTGCTGATGCTCTCGGGCGTTGAGGGTTCCTCGTTCACCGAGCACTCTTCCGAAACCGAGGCTTGGGACACTGCTTGCTCTCCGGAGGCGTTTGGTCTCTCCACCCGTCCAGCCGCGAGGATACTTTTTGCGGCGTTACAGTCCCGGTCGTGTCGGGCGCCGCAGGTGGTGCACGTCCAGGCTCTCAGCCCGAGCTGTGCTTGTCCGGTGGGGTTATGGGTATGTGGAGGTTCGACAGGCTTAGCTCATGAACTCGCTGCTCGGACAACGTCGTTGCGGAGTTCCCTCCGCGAGAGCTTGCCCACAGCCGCGTCTTGCAACACCTACTTTTCGACACCGGTGAGCCAACTGCCACCTATTAGTGGGCCTGCCGAGTACGTGTGGCGCGGACGCGCGTGTCGCATTGTGTGAGATCCGTTCCTAGGAGTCTTTGTGTCTTCAGTTAAGAGTGGGAAGAGCGCCGTCGTCGCACGTTTTTCGGGCCGGTCTGGACTGGTGTGGCGGGTGAGTGGCGTGGCCGCTTCGCTGGCTGTAGTGGCTGGCGTTGCTGTTCCTGTTGGCGTGGCGGTGGTGGCGCATGCTTCCGCGGTTTCGGCGTATCAGGTTGCGGTTGCGGACGCGTCGGCTGGTAGTGATCGGATGATGCGGGTGGTGGCGGGTTTGGCGGAGGCGCAGCAGGATGGTGCGGATGAGGCCGATGCGGTGCAGGCGATCCTTGATCAGCTGGATGCTGATTTGGTTGCTGACCCGGCGGTGCGAGATTCGGCAGCTTCGGCCGTTACACAGTTGCGTGTAGCGACGACGTTCGCGATGCCTGTGGTTGCAGGAGTTGGGGAGTGGGCTTCGTTGGAGGGTTGGGCGTCGACGAGTGAGCTGAACGCGGCGGCTATGTCCGCTTCTTCTTATGCGGCCAGGGTTGCGGCGATTTTTGACGAGGGTGTGGAGGTTCGGGCGATGCTTGATGCGAGCCTTGAAGCCGTCCGGGCCACCGTTGATGCGCTGGCTTCCTCCGCTGCCGAAAAAGGGGCAGCGCTGTTGTTCGAGCATGCTGGTGAGGGGGAGCAGCAGGCGTTGACGGCAGTTGTGGTCGCGTTGGAGGAGCTCCCGAAGGGTGCAGACCGACCTACTACGGCAGGCACGGCCGCGTTGCTCATCAACTATGTGGCTGCGGTCTATGCGGCGAGGGCTGCGCATGAGGCTGCGGTCGCCCGTGAGCGGGAACACGCTGGTGAGGTTCGCGCTGGCAGAGTAAAGGTGGAGTGAGACCAGCCTCGTCGGGTAGTTCGCTGCGCAGCAGAACTCTTCGGCTCGTTAGGTGACCTGGCTCCGTGGAGCGCAGATCAGATTTGTCACGCCGTTATGAGCGTCGACAGCGCTTCGGTGCCCGTTTGTCGAACAGCGGCGTGAACGGCTTTCTGCATCGTCGTGTCCGCGCATGTTTCGTAGGAGAAACCTGGGCTCCGTGGCGGGCCGGGCGCCGTTCTCTTCTGAGAATGAGGAGGGCGATCCGGGCGCGCTTTTTCGATGTAGATAGTTGTCCGTCTGCAGAGCTCGATCCCGTGGTTCTTAGCTTTGAGACGATATTGTGACGCTAACCGCTTCCGGTCATCCCATGCCTAGGCACGGGATCCGGGCCCCGCGACGTGCAGGTGCCCGACATGCAGGGCCCGGATCCCGAAGATGGACAGCCTTGTGGGCCTATCGACGGAAAGCCTTGTGGGCGCGTCGCTGACTCTTTCCGTATTTGCAGCAGGTGTTCGGGCCGCAGAGCGCCGATCAGTGCGCCCTGACTAGCCACTAGACGTGTGACAACAGCAGCAGGCTTGTGCGGAGCGGAAGCCTTCACTCCGCACCGCGGCCCGAACCCGACGACTATACGGCCTTCACCCTGCAGTAGGTATCCCGCAAGCACGCGGAGTTCACCTAAGTGGTCGCTGTCTCTTGCTTCTACCTCGGTTCACTCAGGACGGGTACCTAATGCGGCGGTGGAGCATACGGCAGGACGGGAGACGCGGATTGGCTGGCCCTGTTAGTGATGCCTGATTGAAGGAGTGCTTATTTTGTTTCGGAGGAAGACTGGTCAGTGGGCGTCCGCCGTGGTGGCGACTGTCGTTGTGTGCGGATTGCCGACGTCCGCGTACGCAACAGGATTGAGCATCGGTGTCGACAGCGATATCAATGTCTCATCCAGCCTGTTCGAGGCTTTGAAAGGAGATCATCAGGTCTCCCACGATCAGGAAGGGGATGCGGACGGTGATGCGGGCGAGGGGCTGGCTGCCGCGCCTTCGAGTGAGATTTCGTTGACTCCGAATGGTCTTGGGGGTTCTGGTCAGTTGCCGACGGGGTACTCGAAGATCACTTTCTCGTTGGCCGATGGGGATTGGGTGGGGGAGATTGCGTTGCCCGCCAAGGCGAATCACAACGATGTCATCGTCATTCGCTCGAAGGCCACGTGGGACGCGTCGATTCGCGCTGAGGATCTTCTTTACGCTTCGACTGCGACGATCAAAGCCGGTGATGAATACACCCTGCGCTATATTTCCAGCGAGGAAGCGGATATTCATGCGTGGGCCGTCGCGGGGGCGCCTTTGCGTGTTGTTGCCGCGTCGGCGGCGGAGCTTCCGAAGCCCACTTCACCTCGAACGCAAGTTGTCGTTGTCCCTGAGAACCTTCCCGTTCTCAGGCTTCCCGCACAGCCCGGCGACCGAGACCGCATGACGGTTCAGTCCGTTTTCCTCGGCGAGACACGAATCGATCCCGTGAACGTGGAAAGCTCAGGACCCCTCGTGGTCAGCCCCGGCGGTAAGTATGAGTTCATGTATGTGCGGGAGAAGGAAAAGTGGGTTGTGATCTCCGCGCCGGAGCGTCACTACCGCCCGAGTGACTTCGATGCGGGCGTGATGCCAAATCTCACCGTCCCGCGAACCGTGATCGCCGTGGAGGATAGGGATCTGAAGCATCCGTTGTTCTTGCCCGCGGGTCAGCCCAGCGGCAGCCGTGTCGTGATTAAGTCCACGGCCACGTCACCCCTTTACGTCAACACCGGTGAGCTCGTCGTTCTCGTTGAACCGGGTGAGGACGTGACCTTCCTTACCGACGAGAAGGGGCGATGGGAACGGGAGACCATCACCATCGACCTGCTCATGTTCTACAGCACCACAGCTGCGGGAAAGTTCGGCGAACAAGCAATGCGCGACCGACTCACCGAAAGCTTCGCCCGCACCAACCAAGCCCTCGAAAACTCAGGAGCCACCTTCCGCTACCGCTCAGTCGGCATCGAACCACTCCAGCCCAACAAGAATTGGACCACCATCGGCGAAGCGCTCTCGGGGCTGCGCTCCTATGCTCCCGCGCAGGAGCGACGTAACAAGCTCTCAGCAGACCTCATCTATTACATCGGAACCGAATCCGGATGCGGAGTTGCCTGGCTGGGCGCCAGCGACTTCAACTCAGTCGCTACCGGCTCCACGAACTGCGGCAACAATGTGATGCGCCACGAACTCGGCCACCTGCTGGATCTACTTCACGCGAACGAGACAGCGAACATCAACCGCGGCTACGGGCTGATAAAGACTGTCATGGGCGGCAACGACATCCCTTACTACTCCACCCCGCACCGCTACATGTCCGACACCGGCCTCCCCATGGGAATCCCCGACCGCATCGACGGCGTCAAAGCCATGAACGCCTACGCCCCAAAAGTCGCAGCATTCCGCTGACCATCGCCTGCCTGCCGCGCCAGCCTTGATGCGCGCGAGATAGGCCGGAAAACCGGAGCGGGGCTCTTGGACGCGCTCGTGATGATCTCAGCGTCCAAGAGCCCCGCTCCATTCCGCCATGCTCCACCCGGGCGGGCCGCCCTAATCGCCTTGACCACCGGCGGCTGGTGAGCAAAGCCCCAGGGGACCTGGCGGATGAGCCCGGCTTGCAGAGGTTGTGACCCTGTCACCTCATCGCGGGGCCAGCGCCGAGCTCGACGACCCGATCGGTGCAACCATCGCGGCGTCGTTCGGCCAATGTCCGCGTGATCAATGGCCTAAACCGCCGGATGGCTGTGTCCGCGCTGCCGGGTCTCTGGAGATTCTGGTTAAAGCAGCGGACCATAATCCGTAGGGCGCAGGTTCAAGTCCTTCCCGCCCTCGAGCAGCCTGCCATGTGGGTCGAACCCGATGCGCAGCTGGCTGGCGGGGTTCTCATCATCGAGCGTCGCAGTGAACAGAGGATACGTCGCGGCGTAGATCACGTCTGCCTCGAGGCTTCCGTGTTTGAGCGCTCCGCTACGGACCTTCATGCCGCGTGAGACCAGGCCGCGAGTGCAGCCCGGATCGCGGTCGACCGGTCCATATGCTCACGCTCGGCACGTTCCATCAGGGCAGCAAGCTCAGCTTCGGTCAGCCGTACCGAGACGGTCGGTGCGGCGACGTCGTTGCGGGCGGGTCGACCGCCGGCGCGACGGCGCAGTTCCTCGACGTCGTAACCGGCTTCAGCTTCCGCAACCCACTCATTGACCTGAGCTTCGGAGATCTCCTTGCCCCGCATCGTCCTACCCATACCAGTATCGTAACACGAAACAGATATTGAGGCGGCGACGGGGCTGCCGCCCTCCGCGCTGCGGTTGCCTTCGGGGTTATGCGGCGAGTTCGGTGTTGCGGAGGTGTTGGAGGAGTCCTTGGGTGATGTATGTCCAGGCGGTGGGGTGGTCTGCGGTTCCGTCGGGGTGGGTGGGGTAGGTGGGCCAGGCTTCTGGTCCTCCGTGGGTGTCGGTGAGTTGGAAGATGAGGGTTTGGGCGGGGCCGGTTCGTTCGCGTCCGCGTCGGCCGGCTTTGCGTGTGAGGTGGTTTTGCCACCAGGCCCATTGCTCCCGTTCGTTGGCGTGGCGGACCCGTCGTCGCCTCAGAATCCCCTCGACGCCGAGCTTGCGTGCTGCCCAGTCTCGGAGGTCGTGGGCGGTGCGCCGCCATGAACGGCCGGATGCGACAGCGAGACGAACCTCGCGCAGCCGTTGAATGGCACGACTGACCCTGTGTTGCGGAACGCCGGCTGTCCATGCCAGCTCGGCTGTCTCCCTCGGGGTGGGGGAGAGGGCTTCGTACACGCGGCGTGCTGTTGGTCCGAGGGCTGTGCGGGTAAACACGTCGTGTCTTCCGGCGTCGAGCCGTCTTTCGAGCTCCGCGAGGAGAGCGGATCTGACGTCGAAGAGGTGACCGGGGGGGCGGGCGGTCACGTCGTGAAGTGGCCCGTCTTGTCCGGTGAGTGTGGAAAACCGGTCTGTGACCCTCCAAAGCGCGGCGTCGAGTCCCTGCGACTCGCGAGTGCGGAGGATGAGGCCGGCGTCTTGGAGGCGGCGCAGGGAGCGGTCGACGGTGGTGGATGCCATGCCGGTGGTGTCCGCGATCGTGCGGAGGGAGGCGGCGGTGTCGCGGGCACCGGAGCGCAGCGCGAGCCAGGCGAGGGCGGTGAGGACGCGGGCGTCGTGGAGGGCGGGTTCGGTGGTGCCCCAGCGGCCGGGGGAGACGCGGAATGCGCGGAGGAGGCCTTCGGCCATGTCGACGATGCCGGCGAGCTCGGTGAGGTCTTTGTCTGTGCGGTCCTGTGGGGCGTAGCGGTAGAGGCTGGCGCGGCTCAGTGCCTTCTCCCACTGCCGGTCAAGGCGTGCGGCGGCTTCTTGCGGCTTGCGGGGCTCACGACGGCCGGTGGAGGGGTTGCGGCGGGTGCGGTAATGCTCCATCCCCGGCGCGGTGCGGGCGGCGTGCTCGACATCCTGACGGGTCCAGCCGGCGACGGCCGCGGCGAGGAGGCACAGGTATCCGGTGCGTGACGGGTCGGCTCCGCCGCCGATGGTGGCCATATGCGCAGCACCCCAGGACGGCAAGTCACGGTGCACCTGATGCGTGGGGGAGACGGGGCCCGTCACAGCCTGGGTGGTCGCGTCGACGGCGGGACGCAGCTGCTGCAACGCTGCAATGAGCCGGTCGAGGTCGGCGGTGCTGATGGTGGGCGTAGCCAGAGAGGCTGCGTCGCCCTCCATAACCGCTGAAGCGCCACCCTTCGCGTGGGGCGCGCCGGGGGGCCGCACCGCGCCAGTGCGGTCATTGCAAAGCAGACCATGGTCCAGCGAAGGCAGCACCGCTCTAGCGGCGGCGGCGAGGCGGACCATGACGGTCTTGTCGACACCATCAACGGCGAGGAAGACATGGAATCCGCCCGTGGGGGATGAGCGGCACACGACGTGGGGGAGGTTCTGCGCGCGGAGGGTGCGGATGAGCACGCCGAGATCTTCCGCGGCCTGCTCGAAGTCTTCGGTGCGCTTGGCGTCCAGGTCGAAAACGGCCATCCAGAACCGGCCGTGCTCGTCGGTGAGATCGATCGTCCATGGCGTCGACGGGAAGAACGGGCTCGAGGAGGGGTACTTCCGCGGGTACGAGTTCGAGCGGACAACACCGTCCGCCTCCGCGATCATCACATTCACGTAACGCCGACGGACCAGCGCGCGCGTCAACGCCCACGCCTCCGAGACGTCCGCGACCGTCCCCACAGAGCCCGACACCGGGTCCCGTGGCAAATATAGGGGCAAATCGCGCACGAAACGCGCGTCTGTGCTATGGCCTACAGCCGTGTTTTCGGGTACGATCGAGTCACCACCCTCCAGTGGAACTTTTTAGGTACAACGAAGGTCCGGGTCTTTCCCGGTTCTTCTGAACAGATCCGCTTCTGTCGCCAAACTTTCAGCGGATCAGACTTGACACTTTTCACCCCTCGCCGTCAGGCGGGGGGTGAAGTCGTTTATGCCACCTTGCCGATATCCAGCACTCCATCCTTGAGGGGGCGGGCCGGCAGCCAGACCGGTCGCCCGTAGGCGTCGAGCTGCAGGTTGACCACCATGACGTCGAATAGCTCCGACGGGGACATCTCCAGTGAGGCTGCAAGAGCGTCCCATCGCTCTTTGTTGACCCGCTCTGCTTCGTATCCGAGCATTACGGGGTCGTTGAGCGTCCCTCGGGGACGCCGGAATACGCGTCTGGTGGTCTCGGTCATGGGGTCATTTAACCCTGAGCTTGGGGTTAACTCACGACGCGACACACCAAGATTCAAGAGAAGGTGGAGGGTTGAGCGAAGGGGGGACCCCATCAGACGGAAGGCTCTTCACCTTCGTCGTCGAGCTTGAGGAGGCGCCCCAGCCTCTGGTACTGCTCGGCGAGCTGTTGCCTCTGTGCGAGGTACCGCGTGCGCATCCCGCGCCGAAGTGCGTATGGCACCGACGGAGCGGGGTCGGCCTCCAGTGCCCCCAGAGCGACGAGGGCTGCCACATGGTTCTTCACAGTCCCAAGTGCCAGCTCAGTCCCGTCGGCGATCTCTCGAACGGTGGAGTGGGGATGCTCCACGATGTACCCCAGTACGGCGACGCGAGCAGCGTTCGCTCCGAGAACGTTAATGGCGCGCTCCACATCGGGCGGCAGTAACCGCTCTGCGTACCAGGGCATAGCTAGTCATTCTCGCAGGGGTCCTCTCTCTCGACATCCCGTAGCGCACTAAGTAGTGCTACTCAATACATGCGACCACCGCCGATGGAGGGCACGCAGGCTGCGGAGACCGGCCCGACTCGAACAAAGGTCGGCCGGCCGGTGCATCTCGGGCAATAAATCGGCCCGTGTCGCATCTCTCAATGGAGGAAAGCCCCAACCGCGAGATGTGAGATGGCCCGAGGATGAGCGAGACCGAAGAGAGTCGCGTGAACGCCGACGCTTTCACAAGTGTCGGGCTATTTAGCCATTCCGTACGATGGAAGCATGGGCATTCGCGGCATGGGTGAAGCATCGGAGTGGGCCCGCGCCTTCGCGAGCGCTGCGGCAGCGTTGCGGGTAGAGAAGGGCCTGACCATTCAGGAGCTTGCGTCGCGGATCGGGAAAGACCCGAGCTACGTCTCCGGGCGGCTCAACTTCAACGCGCCATTCAACGTGAACGACTGGGAGTTGCTGGCTTCGGCGCTTGAGGTGCACCCGCTTGAGCTCGCCCGGCGAGCCGCCCAGATGCAGCCACACAGCGATGATTTCGAGCCGATGGCCGATCTGGATCGGTCCGAGCTGTCCCGCCGTCTGAAGCTGCTTGAGAAGACGCCGAGGTCCACAGGCGAGCCGTTCTATGGCGCGGTGCTCGCGAGCCTCGCGGCAGAACGGGCAATCGCCTTCACCGAGGACGACTGGATCCGACTGCGAGATGGATCGGGGGATGGGAGGGTTCCGCTCCGAGTCCTTGAGCTCGTAGCGGAGTACAGCGGTGTCGACCTCGGGTACCTTGCGGATCTTTCCAACAGCGACGTTGCAGATGCCGCTGAGGCGCAGCTTGAGCTGCGTGATGCCATTCGCGCCGTGGGCGGCGACGGGGTGCTCGCTCGCTCGGTCGGAGACGTGAGCCCTGCGGGTCTGCGGGCGATCGCCGCGTCGCTTCGCGCCGCCGGTAGCGATGGGAAGGACGTCGGCTGATGTCCGTTTTGTCGGTCAGTCCCGCGGACCTGCAGCGCCGGGTGGCGGAAGCTGTCTCCCGACTTGGTCTGTCACGGGGCGCGACGTTGTCAACACTTCTTGAGCTCGTGGCCAGCACGTGTGGGCGAACGATTGAGATCAGCCCTGTGGGTACCAAGGAGTGGGAGACGGTCACAGGCCTAGTCCTGCTGTCGGAGGGAAAGGCACAGGTCCTGGTTCGCAAGTCCGACCCGCGCTGGTATCAGTTCCACAGTGTTCTTCACGAACTGTCGCACCTCGTGCTCGAGCACACCGGCTGCTCTTCGCTTCCTTCCGGTCGGCGGACTGGGGTTACGCCGCGCGCGGGTCAGACGATGCTCGCTCGCAGTGTGGCGATGAACGAGTTCGAGCGGGACGTGGATTTCCTCGACGAAGAGGCGGTGCGTGAAGCGGAAGCGGAGAAACTCTCCCAAGTGATCGCTGAGCTGATGCTAGGCCCTAAGTACCGCGAGGATGAAGCGGTGCTGAGCTGATGAAGTTGGCGGCGTTCCTGGCGCTGGCGGCGCTCGGAATCTACCGTCTGCCCGCGCTTCGACGTGGCGGGGCGGGAACGATGAGCGAGCTGGCGTTGCTGGCGGGCGCGGGCGCGCTCTTCATGGGCGGGTCGGCGGTGCCTCTCGAGACGGTTGACTCGTGGTTCGGGGGCACGAACGTGGTGAACCTTCTCCAGAACGTGCTGGCCACGCTGGCGATCTGGTTTATGACGGTGACGGCGCGCATCATGGCGACGGGGGAGTGGCCCTCCAGGCGTGCCGTCTACGAGCTTGGCCTGGTGCTGATCGCCTTCATCATCCCCTTCGCGTTGATGGACCGTGGCCCGACGAGTGGGACCTTCATCCGATCGACGGCGCAGAACGGATGGTTGTGGCTGTATGCGTCGATCTACATGACGTACGTTGCCTACTTGATGGGTTGGATGATTCTGGCGCTGGGGAAGCGTCGCGCCCGACCGTACGTGGTGGTCCGTGTGGGTGCATTTCTCATGGGCACAGCGAGTGTCGTCGAAGTTGTGTACCTGACAGCGCGCGTCCTCGGCGCGCGGCCGGAGTGGTTAGGGGACCTGTTCGTTCCGCTGTTCTACGGGGGCATTCTGCTGATCGCTGGCGGTCTCGCCTGGTTTCCCGCCGCACGGCAGGTACGTGTGCTGTCGCTGCGGATCGCGGCGGCTCTGCTGCGGCGTGCGGCGGCAGCACATCCGGGTGCGGCGAGTGAGTCAACCCCGGCATGGCGCGCTACCGCTCATGACACCTATCGGCTGGCTGTTCAGATTGCGGATCTCGGCAACGCGGTCGAACTGACGCGCTCGGAACGGCTTGTGCTGCGATTCGCAACCTTCCTGCTGAACTTGCAGGTACCTGCGCCTCGGATCATGACGATGTCGGCATCGCCCAGGGCTGCCGGATGATCGCGGTGATTGTGGCGGCCACGGTGCTGTTGGGGTGCGCGGCGGTAGCTATAGCCGTGGGCGTCGTCCTGGCCAAGAAGGTGGTCAAGGCCACACCCAGTAGACGGACACTGCCAGTCACGTTCAGTAGCGGCCTCGTCACCCTTCCGGCCGACCACAAGACGGTCGCTCGCGGTGAATACCTGCTTCGGCTGGAGGACGACTTCTCCCTGCCGCCCGTGAGGGTCGGCGATGTTGTAGAGGTTCGCGATGGGCAGGTGGTTCGGCGCGTGCAAGGGCCCGCAGCGGAGCGCCGAGGCACCGGCAGAGGCTCCTGGATCGCTCATAAGTACGCAGGCCCGGATGAGATCGGGCCCTTCGAAGTGGTGCACTTCCCTGTCGCAGACGGTGAGCTACGCGAAGCGTGGCTGTTCAAGGGTGATCCAACGCGGTGGGTCATACATGTGCAGGGCATCCGAACCTCCCGAAACGTGACTCTCCGCACGGTCGCGATCGCCTCGGAAACCGGCGCCACATCGCTCACGATCACCTACCGTGGCGCGGGAGACGGGCCGCCAGCGAGAGCCGCGACTCTCGGCGCAGAGGAGTGGCGGGAGCTGCGCGACGCCGTCCTCTTCGCGCGAGAGCATGGCGCGAAGCGCATCACTGTGGCGGCCTGGTCGATGGGCGCTGCGCTCGCACTCGAGCTGCTGCGGCGCAGCCCTAAGGCGGTCGACGATTTGATCTTGATCTGTCCTGTGTCCAGCTGGCCTGCCACGATCCAGCATGGAGCCGAGCAAGCGCGTCTTCCTCGGTGGACGGGCGTCCTCGCCGGCCTCACGCTGCGGTCTCGCGCTGGCGCGAGACTATTGGGCCTACCTTCGCCGGTTGACGTTCGCGCGTTGGACTGGACCGGCCCCTCATCGATTCCCGTACCCACGCTGATCATCCACTCCCAGGGTGACGAGGTGGCGCCCTGGAGCAGCTCAGTGAAGCTTGCGGCCGCCAACCCCTGGACGACAACCCTGGTGGAAACAACGGCGTCTCCCCACGGCTTCGAGCTGACCGTGCCCGACACTGTGGCTCAGTCAGAAGTATACGAATGGTTAATTAACCCTCGTTGAACTTGCCGCATGGCTAATTAACACGTAGTGTTGCCCTCGTATCGAGTGAATGGGGGCATTCGCGTGGATCACAGCATCTGTGAATCAAGGCTCGTCTCAGACGACGCTGCACATCGCGCTCTAGGCGCGCGCGCGTCCTTTGTCTCGGGCGGTGGCGTCCTGCCCCCTGACGCCCCCCCTACGCCTCTGGCGTTGCAACCCCGGTCGTCCGTAGCGCCCATGGGCGGTATCGCCCATGGGCGGTATGGCGACGGGAGCCCGAGTTCGCACCTCGAGCTCCCGTCTTGTCCCAGAAAAAAGACACAGGAAGTGAACTCATGCATTCATCTGGAACCAACACCAGCGTAGGGAGCGGGAGGCCCCCCGTCACGCGGGGTGAGCTGCACAAGAGGTGGCGGCGCATGTCGCGGCGTGTGAAGCGGAGCGTCGCTGCGGTTGCGGTGGCGGGCGTCGCGGTCACCGGTTTCGCGGTGGCGGCGCCGGCTATGGCGACGTCGGAGGGTGCGGGCCTGACGCTGTATGGCGACTTTGGCGCGTGGGGCTTCCGTGGCGCGCAGATTCAGGACGGCAGCGCGGTCTACTGCCTCGATTGGACGTACGACGCTCCCATCGGGTCGAGCCCGACGAGTGTGTACCGGGCGATGAGCCTGGGCGCGAACGGCTCGGGAAATCAGCACGCCGTTGGTGGGACTGAGCTGGGGCGCATGAACTACATCTCCAGCACGTGGGGTGGCACGGGCGACGTTGTGACCGCGGCTGCGGTCGATACCGCTGTGGCGTCGTACCTGCAGAACGGCGGCGTGGACGGCATGGCCAAGTACGTATCCCAGTCCGGTGAGGGTCCCGCGGTGCTTGCCGCGGCGCGTTCCATGGTCGACCAGGCCAACAGCATCACGATCGGAGGCTCGACGACGCCCGGCTCCGGCTTCCTCTTCTTCGCCGTGGATCACAACAACAACTTCAAGGGCACTGTTCGGATGCAGGGGACCGCGGGGTCGACGGGTGACATCACCCTGACGAACGGGTTCTTCGACGACAACGGCAACGGCGTTCAGGATGCTGGCGAGTCGAACGTGAAGTCGAACGCGCAGGCGAACACCGACTACAGCGTGTACGGGCTGCCGCCGGAGGGTGCGACGACGTACAAGATCTCCGGCACGGGCAACTGGTCGACCGGTGGCGGCACGGTGTGGCCGGCTGAGGTCGACATTCTGGAGTTCGGTGGCGGGATGCAGCGCATGGTGCGGCCGATCGGGCCGGTGCAGGTGCAGTCCAACTTCCAGGTGTCGGGCATGGACCCGAACACCCGCTCGGTGGTGTTCGCTCCGGTGCTGTCGACGACGGCGACGACGTTCGTTCAGGCGGGTCAGCCGTTCACCGATCAGCTGGTGTTCTCCACGGCCTCGGTCGACGGGCTCAACAACCCGTGGTTCCGTTCGGCTACGACCGGCAACTACGTGCCGGTGAAGGCCACGGGCGTGGTGTACGGGCCGTTCCAGTCGCTGCCAGAGGAGTCGGACACGGTTCCGGCTGGTGCGCCGGTTGCGGGTGAGGCGACGATCACGACCTCGCTGACGGACGGCCCCACCGTCCCGTACAGCGCAACGACGAACACGACAGCGGCGACGAGCGGCTTCTACACGTGGGTGTGGAACATCAAGGCGACCTATCAGGCCGCGGGTTCGCAGCGCGTGATCGTCAGCGGCTGGGCGTGGCAGGACCGGTTCGCTCAGCGTGTGGAGTCGTCGATTGTTCCGATGAACATCACGGGCGTGACCCAGGTGAAGTCGGACGAGGTGCCGCTCAGTGGTGTCGCGCAGGATACGGCCACGATCAATTCGGGCGGCTACTGGCTGCAGGAGAACGGGGCGAACGTCCCGGTGAAAATCACCTGGAAGGCGTATCACGACACGAGCGAGGAGAAGCCGGCGCGTGTGCCGGCGACGGCGATCCCGTCGACGGCGACCCTGCTGGGCACGTACTCGACGCAGGTGACGAACGTCGGCAACATCACCACGCCGGCCTCTCTCGCTGACGGCGGCATTCAGGCCCCGGATGCCAAGGGCGGATGGATCGTGTGGGTGCTGAGCATCGACGACCAGGATCAGCCACGTCCGGGCTACGTCCGCCCGTTCACCGACGACTACGGCGTCCCTTCGGAGATTCAGAAGATCGCCCTGCCCGAGGTTGCGACCAAGGCGCAGCCCGGCGTGAAGCCTGGTCAGACCATCACCGACACTGCAACGGTCACCGGCACGCTGCCGGCGGACGGTGCGGACCTGCACTTCGAGCTGTACAAGGCGACGAAGAACGAGGCGGGGGAGTGGGTCTGCGAGGCGGGCAACCTCCTGTGGACGTCACAGTCGCAGCATGTCGAGACGACCGGTGACTACGTGTCGCCGGCTGCTCCCAGCCAGGTCGAAGGCCAGTACCACTGGGTCGAGGTGCTGAGCTCCACGAAGGGCAACGAGATCCACCGTGGCCTGTGCGGCCTGCCGAACGAGACCACGTTCGTCGTCGACGTGACCACCAAGGCCAAGACCGACAGCGGCAACGCTTCGGCCAAGCCGGGTGAGGCGATCTTCGACACCGCGCTGCTGAACGGGCAGGTGCCCGAGAAGGGCACGCTGACGTTCGAGGCGTACCGCGTGTTCGACGGCGCGAAGGTCTGCACCGACCAGACCCGCATCTGGACCTCGGACCCGATCACCCTCGATGGCGGTCTGGTCAAGGACCTGCAGATCGACTCCGCGAAGTTCACCCCGGCGCTGAGCTCGAAGGCCAGCACCGTCTACTTCGTCGAGACGAGCCGTGACGCCACGGGCCGGATCGTCGCGCAAGGCGAGTGCGGGGAGCCGTCCGAGACGATCCCCGTCGACGCGGCGCAGCTTGCGGTGACCGGTGGCGACGCGGATGCGTCGTCGTGGGTCCTCTTCGGAGGTCTCGGGGCGCTCGGCTTCGGAGCGATCGCGGTCCTTGGGGCCGCAGCGGTCCGTCGCCGCCGTCATGAGGCCACGGCCCAGCAGTAACCCCCGGTAGGCGCTGCTCTGCTACCCCCTTGCGGTGGTGGTGTCGCCGGTTCCCTAAGACCCCGCGGGGGCTTCCCCAGAGCCCCCGCGGGGCACCCACAGAAACAACGAGACGGACGAGGATCATGACAGAGAACAACTCTCCCGAGCAGGCCCCCGAGGCGGAGACTGCTGAGCAGTCCGCCCCGGCGACGAGCCGCCGGCAGATGCCATGGTGGGCGTGGGCCGGCATCGCCGCCGTGGCGATCGCAGCGGCGATCGCTATCCCGTTGTCCGTCACCGCCGCAGAGCACACCGCGGCTCTTGACGCGTACCGTCAGTCGACGTCGACCACGGCCGAGGCGGCGGACACCGCGACGAAGACCGCTGCGGAGCTCGCGGCGAAGAGCAAAGCCGCCGTGGCGGAGGCCGACGCCCTGCAGGCGATCGTCGACCAGACACCCGCCGATCTGGTCGCGGACCCCGCGACGCGTGACGCGGCGGCCGCGGCGATCGCACAGCTGCGCACCTCCGCGACGACGCCAGCGATCGACGTTCCCGCGATCGCTGAATGGGGTGCTCTGCAGGAGTCGGCGGCAACCGATGACCTCAACAACGCGGCGACCACCGCCGCCTCTTACACGTCCACGACAGCGAGCCTGGTCAGCCAGGCCGGCACCGCACAGGCGACGATCAGTGACGATCTCACCTCCGCGCAGACCGCGATCGACAACCTCGTGGCCTCGGCCGCGGCGAAGGGCGCAACACTCGTCTACGACCGCGCTGGTGACGGTGAGAAGCAGGCCCTCGCGGCCGCCGTTGCCGCGCTGCAGGCGCGCAAGGCTGGCGCGGACCGTCCCAGCACCGCGGACACCGCCGGCCTCGTCGGTGCGTACGTTGCCGCGGTCAACGCGGCCAAGGCATCCCACGATGCCGCGATCGCCGCCGACCAGAACAACACCGGCGGAGGCGACTCTGGCAACACCGGCGGATCTGGCGGCTCCGGCGGGTCGAGTGGCGGAGGGGGCAGCTGGGGCGGCTCGAGCGGCTCGAGCGGCGGTGGTAGCTCCGGGGGATCGAACGGGGGCTCTGGAGGCGGCACCCCAGCGATTCCCCGAGGCCCGATCCTTATGACCGGTAGCGCCTGCCAGGGGTCCGGTGGCTCGGCTTCGGCCAACTGGGGCAGTGCGCTCGTCGCACCAGCGGACTCGACCATCACCAATGTGTGGGAGAACCAGGCCGGTGACGAGTGGGGGATCTCCTACCAGTGCAACGCGATCGACTTCTGAACGGAGAGAACTGTGTTGGTTGAGGGGGATGTTCGCATCGCTCCGGCGGGGGCCAGGTTGGTGCGGTTTCAGGATCGGGCGTTGATCGTCGACCGCGACGATGCGGTCCATTGGGTGCTGCGGTGTGTGACGCCGGCGGTGCTGCGGGTGAGCACGGGATCCAGCGCTTACGGCTTAGAGATTCGCCACGCTGCGGACGCACTGCTGGATACTCCGGGCATCACCGCGACGACGCACCCTAAGCGTGAAGTCGACTCCGTGACCCGTTGGCTTCGTGAGGCTCGGGGCGGTCTTCTCCGCGATGCGGAAGAGATTTCCGGTCGTCTGGAGTCGAGGGGAAGCGCTATCCGATTTCTCGCCCTCCATGGGTCGGTATCGGGGATGCTGGAGGCGCGTTTCGCGACCCTCGTAGATGTGGTCGCGCTGGTGCGTGAGCTGCCGGGCACGGGCGTGGTTGTGACGGATGCGTATCGCGCTTCGGTCGCCGCGATCTGCCGCTCGTTGATGCTGGCGCAGCTGTGCATGGACCGGAAGCTCGTGCCGGAACGCCTGGAAGAGGCGTACGAGCACGCGTGCGTACTGCTGGAGGCGATGAGCCAATGACGACGATGCGTGTCACGCCGACCGTGGCGATGGATTGGCTGGTGCGTTCACTGCTGCCGGGTCTGCTGGTCGTCGCGGCGGGACGGTTCGCGTCTGACGAGAACCCGTTGCGGGTCCAGGCGGCGGAGCTCGCGGATCGGCTGCCCGTCCTGTCGGCGGGGGACCGGTACGAGGTTGCTGGGCTGGTGTCTGCGCTGCGCCGGGTTCACGTCGAGCTGGTCGACGAGCTGCTGGTTGAGCGGCGGTGGGTGCGAGGCCGGGTGAGCACGATCGCAACGTTCGGGGGCTCGGCTCGTTTCCGGTCGGTGTTCCTCCCCGAGCTGGATGCGATCACCGGTCTGGTGACGCGCGTGTTCACGGTTCGGGAGTGCGGGGACCTCGCACGTCGGTGCGTGGAGTCGACGATCGCGCTGGCGATGATCCGTGCCGATGATGCGGCGATGGATCGCCCGCTCTCTGGTGCGGAGATCGCGGGCCCGCTGCGGGAAGCGTACGAGGTCGCGTTTCGTGCGCTGGCACTGCGGTGCGAGGTGCCGTTGAAGCCTGAGGGTGAGGAGCGGATTCGCGTACGCAAGGTGCGCAAGCCCAGCGGTTCGCTCGGCTGGAGAGGCGTGTTCGTGGGCGATGGGGGCACGGTGGTGTGCCCCCACATTCACGGGGGTGCTGAGCTGGCGAAGCAGTGTGCCGTGCGGCTATCTCAGACCGTAACGGCGGCGGCGTGAAGCTGCGTCAGCTGACTGGGCGCAGCTCCCGTGAGGCGGAGCGGACAGCAGTGCTCGGGTTGATGCGCGCACCGTCCTGGGCGCTCGACGGGTCATCGGTCGCGGCAGAGCGATCGGTGCGGAACATTCTCGAAGCACGGCTGCGGACGGCGCCAGGGCCGGCGCCGTGGCAGGTGCGTCTCGCGCACCCCCAGCTGGACAGGTTCCTGTTCGAGGTTGACGCGACGGGCATGGTGAAGGCGTTCCTACGGCGTGGGCCTGTCGAGGTGATGCCGGCGGGGTCGATCGAGGTAGGGCCTCTGTGGGTGGTCGCGGCCGGCGAAGGCGCGGGTACGTCGACGTGGGCAGAGCTGCTTGGCGGGACCGAGGCGAGCACCGGGCTCACGGGCCCCGCTTTGGTAGTGACCCACGCGAGCGTCGACGGGATCGAGCGCGCGAAGAGATTCGCGTCTGTCGCCGGTGCGGTGCTGGCTGTGCCGGCGGGGCCCGACAAGCCGTCGCCCGATGTGCGCCGCGCAATACGGGTGCTGTCGGGGGTTGCCCCCGTGGTGCCGGTGCCGTGGGTGAAAGAAATGTCCGCGGCTGCTGAATCAGCTGCGGTGAAGCGCGTTGTGGCGAAAGTCGCCGCAACGGTCCGTGATAACTGGAGGAACACAAATGAATGAGCTGATCGTGAACGTCGCGGGCCGTATCCTGCCCGCCACCCCGTACTGCCTGCCCACCGACGCCACGAACGCCCTCGACACGGCGAAGCTGTGGGCGTTCATCATCGCGGGAGCGGCGATCGTGATCGCACTGGTCGCCGGTGGTGTGTCGATCGCGTTCTCCCACCGGGACGGCGGCCAGCAAGTGGTCGGGACGATGGCGAAGATCATCATCGGGGCAATCCTCATCGGCGCAGCGACAGGCATCGCCGGGATCTTCCTGAACTCGATCTCCACGAACTGCATCCCGGCTCCGTGATGACGAAGAAGGGTGCAGGCAGCCGGCTCCTGTTCTGGGGTGCTGTCGTCGTGGTCGTCCTCGCGCTGGTCGCGGGCGCGGTCGGGCTGCTCCTGCCGAGGGCTGATGCCCCGCAGGGGCAGCCCGCCCCCACAGCTGCAGCCGCGCCCGGGACCGATTCAGCGGACGGCGCGGGGTGCGAGCGTACCTCGTCCTCGAGGGAGGTTCCCGGAGATCTCCGGTGGACGGCCTCGAAGGGCGTGACCTGGCCGGTGTCCGACACCGTAGGACCCACGAGAGTGGTTGAGGGGTTCCCCGTCTGCTTCGAGCACTCACCGATCGGCGCCGCCCTCGCGGCGACGTCGATGCTCTACGCGATGGTCGACCACAGCGCGGAGTCCGCCTCCGCGTTCTGGGCCACGGACAGCCCGGGGAAGGCGAAGTACGTCGAGACCGGGCGGGAGCTCGACGCGACGGGGAAGAACCCCATCGTCGACGGCCTCGCGGCGCAAGGTGGCACCGTCGCGGGGTTCCGGATCGATGACTACACCGGTGATACAGCTCTCGTGCGCGTCGTGTTCAAGGTCCCCGGGAGCCAGCGGGGCTATACGGGCATCGCGGCACAGATGGTGTGGACAGAAGGGGATTGGCGGTATCGCGCCAACGACCTCGGCGGTGGCGCCTTGCCTGTCGACCTGTTCGCCGACGAGTTCACCGCCTGGGGGCGTAATGGCTGACTGCAGCACCCCCGGTGCCGCCCTCGGGAACATCTTCGGTTGTGGCGCTCAGGCGGCCGTGGACGGGACCCTCGGCGGGATTGGTGCGGCGGCGTTGAAGGGCGTCAACGACCTGTGGAACGGGTTCATGACGTCCTGGATCGGTAACGCGCCCGAGGGGGTGTTCGGCGGCGAGACGGGGGAGTGGTTCAGCTTCGTGTCCACGCCGGTCGTGGCGCTGCTGGTCCTGATCGGCCTGGTGACCGCGGGTGCCCGGACAGCGTTTTCGGTGCGTGGTGAGCCGGCGAAGGACGCGATGGGCAAGCTCGTCCGTGTCGTGCTGATCACGACGTCGAGCGTGATCGGCTTCTCGATCATGGCCGCGGGTATGAAGGCGCTGGCGAAGTGGATTCTGGATTCCGCGATGATCCGGCCGGGGGACTCGCTTATCGGTGAGGTGGCCATGTTCTCCCAGAACGGGCTCCTCGCTGTGATCTTCGGCATTCTCGGCGTAATCGTCGTGGGCGTTCAATGGGTGTTCATGATCGCGCGGGCGATCGGCCTGACGGCGCTGCTGCCGTTCTGGCCGGTCGCGGCAGCGGCGGGCCTGATCGAGAAGTATGAGTCGGGGTTCGAGAAGGTGACAGCGTGGCTGGTCGCGTTCCTGATCTACCCGCCCGTCGCTGCCGGCATCTACGGCCTCGCGTTCAAACTGCGGATCGGGCGTGACGGGGTAGAGGCCGCGTTCATCGGTCTGGGCCTGTCGTTCATCGCGGTGATAGCGCTGCCAGCGCTGATGCGGCTGTTGGTGTCGGCGACGGCGGCACTTGGTCGCGCAGGGGCGTGGCAGACCATGATGGGCGTCGCCGCAGCGGCCGCCACGACAGCCGTCGCGGTCGGAGCGATGGCTGTCACAGGTGGAGGCTCCGTTCCTGCGGCCGGAGGCGCCGCTAGCGCTGGAGGCACCGCCGGCGGTGCTGCTGGTGCGGTGGAGGGTGGCGCCGGTGGCGGAAGCGTGTCGGGAACGGGCGGCGAGATGGGTGCCGGCGGGCCCGAAGGAGGGTCGTCCGCGAGCGGGAACGGCGGGACGTCGCCCTCGCGTGCAGGCGGCAGCGGCGCGGTCGAGCAGTCGGCGGAGCAATCCGTCACGCCCGCCGGCGGCGCCAGCGATGCGTCGAGCGGTAGCGGCGGGCCGTCGAGCGGGTCGGTCTGGTCGGGTGCGAGAGATGTGGTGTCGATGATCCCGCGGGGTCGTATCGCGTCGGTAGAGGAGATGTTGGATGAGTGACACAGTGATGAACTCGACAGGCGATCGGGTGGGGGAGGTGCGGCGGAAGTACGGCAACTGGTGGCCCACGCGTCGTGCGACCCTGGGCGGTTTGACGCTTCCGGGGTGGGCTGTGTTCATCGGCGCGATCCTCGGGGCGATGTTCTTGTTCATGCTCGGCGTGTGGCAGGTCGCGGTGCTGGTGCTGCTGCTGATGGTGCTGTTCGAGCTGTTGTTCGTGGTCCGGTTCGGGGATCGGGCGAGCGGTCAGACGATCGCTGAACGGTTCGGGGTGGCCTGGTCGTTCGCGGGACGTGTGCACCGTGGCGAGGCCCGGTTCAACACGGGCTTGTTCTCGAACCTGCCGGCGGACCAGCAGACCGCCCTCCCTGGGGTGCTGTCGCGGCTGCAGGAGTTCAGCGGGACGGACGGTCTCGGCCGCCCGTTCACGCTCCTGTATCACCCGGAGCCGCGGGTGTTGACAGCGGTGTTCGAGTGCAACCCGGACGGCCGCGCCCTGCAAAGCCAGCTGAGCGTCGACGGCGGTGTGGGTTGGTACGCGGAGTGGTTGAGCTCGCTGTCGGCGGACCCGGCGATCGTGGGCGCTACGGCCACCGACGATTCGGCACTGACCTCTTCGGCGCCGCTGGTCGCACGTAAGGAGGCGGAGATCGACCCGGGCGCCCCGGAGGTTGCCCAGCGGGCCACGCGAGAGGGTGCTCGTGCGTTGCCGGGCCGTCATGCGGCGATCTCCGTGTGGGTCACGGTGTCGTGGTCGGTGGCAGCGTTGGCCGACTCGCTCGAGGACGCGGTGACGGAGGTTGCCGCGCGCCTCCCCGTCCACATCGATGCGCTGCGTCACGCCGGTGGCGGCCTGGTGGCCGTCGCGACGAGCGAAGGGTTGGCGCGGGCGGTGCGCACGGCGTACAACCCGGCGCGCGCGGCCGAGTACGCCACGAACCTCACGCGTGGCCACCGTGAAGGGTTGAAGGTCACGCAGGCGGGCCCGGAGTACTTCGATGATTCGGTGGGGCGCGTGTGCTTGCACGATGGGGTCGCGTCGATGACCGCTCTCGTGCTCGCGCCGCCGCGGCAGAGGATCACGGAGCAGCGCTTCGAGGCGTTGATGGCTCCCGCTGACCGGTTCCTGCGTAAGCGGGTGACGGTTTTCTATCGGCCGCTCAGCTTCGGGAAGTCGCAACGGGTGGTGGAGGCGATGAGCGACCAGGCTGAGCTCCTGCAGTCAGCGAAGCGTCGGCCACGTCACGATGACAAGCGGCGAGTCGACCATGCCCGCAAGGCGGAAGCTGAGATCGGTGACCGGGGCGCTGCGATGATGCACTTCGGGATGGCTGTCACGGTGACCTTCGACGTCGACAGGCGTTCCTACCGGGAGGCGGAACTGCAGCTGAAGACGTTGCTGGAACGCTCCAGCGTCGCGTACCGGTTCTGCGACGCAGACGCCGGCCCCGCGTTCCACGCGACGCTGCCGCTGGGGATGCTCCCGTGGCAGTACGAGACAGCCGTGGAGCGCTACCTGGGAGGTGCCGCGTGAGCCCCCGTCGTGGCTGGTCGCCGCCGCGCACCCGCGGTCTGCGCGGTTTCTTCGGCGCGGGCGGCGGGAAGTGGAGTCGTGTTCCGCAGCCGGCGATGTGGGGTGCGACGTCCGTTCAGGCGTGCGGGATCTACCCGTTCAGCGTTGGCACCGCCCGCCCCACCTCCGGTGCGCCGTTGGGGCGGGATCTGATCAGCGGGACGGCCGTGTGCATGGATCACGCTTCCCTGTTCGACGCCGGCGTGATCAGCTCCCCATCCGCGTTCCTGCTCGGCCTGAATGGAGTGGGAAAGTCGAGCACCGCGCAGACGATGATGCTCGGGATGATGGGCCGGGGAATGGTGCCGGCCGTGTTCAACCCGCTCAAGAAGGGTGAGCACACGGGCCTCGTCTCCGCCGCCGGCGGCGACGTGTTCGAGTTCGGTCCGACCGCGACTCACCGCCTCAACCTTCTCTCGCCCGGGCCGATGGGCCGCGCCGCCGCTCGCATCGGCGGGGCGGTCGGTGCGGAGCTCGCGCAGCAGGCGGAGTGGCGTGTGGTGCAACAGACGCAGCTTGCTCTTCGCGTCAGCCGCGGCTCCCGACTGGAGGACTTCGAGGACGCGATGCTCGAGGCCCTGGTGCACAGCATCCTGACCCGTGAGAAGGCGCCGGTGACCGGCGATCTTCTACGTGCGTTCGAGTCGCCGTCGCCGGACGTGCTGGCGCTGGCGCAGGCGGCAGACGCCGCGCAGCTCGAGCACACCCACGGGCGTCTGGGGCAGTCGATCCGGGCGATGCTGTCCGGAGATCTCGGGCGCCTTCTCGGCGGCACCGAATCGGTGGAAATCGATCCGGGTAACCGGGGCGGGTTCTGCTTCGATACGTCGCAGATCGACCAGAACGCCACCAAGCTCCTGTCGACCGCGATGCTCATGTCCTGGTCGCTCGGCATGGACTCGATCGATGCGCACTGGCAGCTGTACCAGGCCGATCAGCGGGAGGCGGCCGCGGCCGCCGAGGCAGGGGAGAGGTACACGCCGCAGGTCGCCTGGAACGGGTACACGAGTCTGATGGACGAGTTCTGGTATCCGATGCGGTCGACGGCGGGCATTGCCGATCGCGTCGACGCTCTCGCCCGCTCCAACCGCAGCGCAGGTGTGGCGGAGATGAAGATCACGCATTCCCCGAAAGACATGCTCGCTCTTCCCGACCCGAAGGACCGGGAAGTGGCGCGCGGGCTGATCGAGAAGACGGGCCTGTGGGGGCTGATGGCACTGACCGGGGAGGACCTGCGCGACCTTGCCCAGATCAAGCCGCTCACTGAACCGGAGATCTCGATGGTGGCCGGGTTCAACGGCGCCCAGTCCTGGGGAGCAAGCGTCGCAGCGCAGACGACCACCACGCCGCCACCCGGGGCGGGGAAGGTGCTGTTCAAGGTCGACGGGCGCCCGGGGATCCCGGTGCAGATGGTCCGCACACAGACGCAGCAGCAGCTACACGTCACCGATGAGCGGTTCCGCGCCAAGCGCCGTGAAGAGGCCGAACGGGCGTTGACGGCATGAGGCGTCGACGCACCTGGCCTCTGGGTGCTGTCGCGGCCGCGGCCGCGGTGCTCGTTGCGGGGTGGGCGTTCACGGGCGCTCGCCCCGCAGCACCGACACCTACTGGCGCATCGAGCACGCGGGAGCGGGACTACTACACAGTCCTCGGTACGGCGCAGCGACCGTACGCGCCGGCGCCCGCCGGCGTCGTCGAGTACTGCCCCGTCGACGTGCTCGGCCGGGCGACGTGCGCGTACGGGGAGCTCACCAGCACGCTCCGCCGCGACGCGCAGATCCGCGGCCGCCAAGAGATCACCGTTGACCCGGCCGGGTGGGGTCGCAACGGCTCGGTCATCATCCCCGCCGTGCCGGGCGTCGCCGGCTCGGAGGCGTACAAGGGTTGGGTGTTCAACCGGTCGCACCTGGTGGCCGACTCTCTTGGCGGGGCGGCGATCGCCGCGAACCTCATCACCGGCACGCGGACACAGAATGTCGGCTCAACGAAACGGGCAGGCCAGTACGCGGGAGGGATGGCGTACCCCGAAACCGTGGCCCGCGCATACCTCGACACCGGCGCCGGCGACAGCTGCCCGCTCTACTACGCCGCGACCCCCGTCTATCAGGGCGACGAGCTGCTGCCTCGCAGCGTCCTCGTCGACCTGCGTTCGTGCGACGGTGGCGCCGTCGACGAGCGCGTCGAAGTGTCGAACACCGCCTACGGGTGGGCGATCGACTACCGGCACGGAACCTTCACCACCAACCCTGAAAGCCCCCAATGAGCACCGCCGGGGAAGCGGGCAGTAAAACCCTGATCAGAAGCTATTTCTGACATAATCGCGATTATCGGAAAAGAGGAGTCATGTCTGCTGTCACACGACGCACTAGCAATGACACGGCGACGGCCTTCGTCATCCTTCTCATCCTGGTCATTGCCGCTGCAGCGGCAATGACCCCTAGCGTCGCGGTGTGGTTGACGACAGGCGAGCTCTCGCCGTCCAGCCCGCTGCCGTTGCTCTACGGACAGGCTGCATGGACGCCTCAGCACACGACTGCGGCGGTGCTTGTGGGGGCCGCGCTGGCCGTCATCCTGGTCGTGGCGGTGTCTGCAGCGGTTGTCGCGCGTCGGGGGAAGGCGAAAGAGGATCGCGCAGCGGTTCACATGGGGCGCGGAGAGTCAATTGCGCCGCTGCTGCCACGTCGGATCGCGAGGCTGCACAAGGACCTAGGGATGGACCCGAAGGTGTATCGGGGCATGTCTCTCGGCTCATGCGTCGTCGACGGAGCGCCGCTGCGCGCGTCATATGAGTCTTCGATGGTCGTGCTCGCAGGTCCCGGTCGCCAGAAGTCGACCGCGCTGGTGATCCCGAACGTGCTGGATGCCCCGGGGCCCGTGTTCAGCACCTCCTTGAAGCCCGATGTTCGCGAGGCGACGAGCGCATACCGATCGACGGTCGGGACGATTCACGTGTTCGATCCTCAGGGAAGAGACCACGCCGGCGCCTCAGACGCGGTGTGGTGGAATCCGCTCGCCGGCGTCCGGACGATCGAGGACGCGGACGACCTTGCAGCTGTGCTGTCAGCGGCGCAGATCGACGCTGCCGGCGGGAACCGCATCTGGGAGACGCGAGGAATGCGTCTCCTGGCGGATTATCTGTTCGCGACTGCCCACGCAGGTGAGTACCTGCCTACCGTGTTCCACTGGCTCGCTCGCGACGACAGCCGATTACCGGTCGACGCACTCAAGGATGCATACCCCGAACTGGCCACCCGAATCGAGGTGGCTCAGGCCGTGAACGACAGAGCCCGCGATGGTGTGTTCATGTACGCGCGCGGAGCCGTCGAGTTCATCGCGTCACGCCAGCTCGCTAGCTGGGTTCGGCCCGGCGGCGGTCGGCGTGAGTTCTCGCCAGAGGACTTCGTGCGCTCAGCCAGAGACACGCTGTATCTGATTTCACAGGAAGGTGCGGGCTCGGCCGCTCCCCTCGTCAGCGCCCTCACCAAGGCCGTGCTGGACGCAGCGGAACGGTACTCCGAGACAAGCCCGACCGGCCGCTTGATCCCCCCACTGTCCGCGCTGCTGGATGAGGCGGGCAACATCTGCCGCATCCCGGATCTGCCGGACCGTCTCACGCACTACCGCTCGCGCGGCATCGTCGTCATGGTCGTGCTGCAGAACTGGGAGCAAGGCGAAATCGTCTGGCCGAACGGCGGATTCGCGAAGATGTGGTCGGCGAGCACGATTCAGGTCTTCGCCGGCGGCAACGCGTCCGTATCCTTCTGCCGCGACTTGTCCGAACGGATCGGGGACTACGAGTACGTCGACCGGTCGACGAGCTCAGGGAGCAACGGAGGATCATCGCAGCTCAACAGACGGACGGAACGAATCATGGACGTCCGCGACCTCGGTGCGCTCTCACTTGGCCGAATGATCGTCACCGGCGCCGGATGCCGCCCCACGCTCGCGCGAACCACGCCCTGGTTCAATGACAAGAGGCTTAAGGCTCTTGTCGGAATGCAGCGCCCTTCGGTCCACACGTCGACACAGCGGGGAGATGCAGATGCTTGACTTCGATGACCGGGGCACCGCCATCGACGGCGAAGACGGCTTCCGGCTGCTCGTCACACAAGTGCCTCTCGCATCCGCCCCACCCGAGCTGGTTGCGTTCGTCCAAGGCACCCTGCAGGACTACCTCAGCGGCGCAGGAAAGGCCCGCACGAAGCGGTGGTGCGCGCGCTGGGAGGAGCATCCTGACGCGGTGCACCGCCTGGCCGCGATCTATGACGAATACCTGCTGATGATCGCCGGTAACAAGGGCGCACCCTCCCTCCACGTCTTCATGCGGGACGTCATCGACTACCACCTGCCGCGCCTTGTAGATAAGGAGTACGGCGTGTTCCGTGAATGCGACGAGGGACACCTCGCACACCGTCGGATCGACGGAGAGTCCGCACCCAAGCTCGCCTGGGAGACACAGACGACGTAGCCCGACGAGATCTACGACCCTGACGATGGGATGCGCAGTAGGCTCGCATTGCGGACCCGCCCGACGTACGACGGTCTACGGGTCCAGCTTCTTCCTCTGGCCACGACGCGAGCAGAGGCCACGTTGAGCCACTGTCAGCGTGCGAGAGCTGGGCTCACCAGCCCGGTGGACCAAATATGTAGTAGAGTCAGAGACGCAGACCCCCCCGCAGCAGTGCGGATAAGGGGGTCTAGCTGTTTTTCCGGGCGTTTCCTCCCAGTTCTTCCGCTAAACCTCAAGGGGTCTTCTCTGAGGGTCGCGGACGGCGATGTAGTTCTCGTACCAGTCCCAGGCGAACTCCTGTGACGGGTGCCGTTCTATGGATGCGAAGGCGCTCCAGGCCACGAGATCTGCGATCTGCACGAGCTGGGACATGGCCGACTCCGCCATGATCGGGTCTTCGATGATCCGTCGCTGGTCGAGTTTCAGCCCTCGGTGCGCTGTCTGGTACGTGGAGTCGGTTCCGTTGCCATCGACGAACACCATCGCGTACTCAGACGCGGCAGTCAGCTCACGCTCCCAACGCATGATGAGCTCGCGGTAGACCTCGGCCTTTTGCGCAGCGGTCGGGTTCGGGTCGTGCCACCTATAGACCGCGCCAGCCGTGACGCCTTCGAGGGAGCGGATCTCTTCAAGCAGGAGAAGTGCGACCTCGCGGCCGAGGTCCTTCCAATAGGTGATGCCGTCATGAACGTGTCGCTGCGGGGGCCGCTGGGTGACGTGCCGGCGACCGTGGATGTAGTCGGTGGAGTGCAGCTCGGTTTCGACGTGGATGTGGAACTCGCGGTACAGACGCTTTCGCAGTTCAAGCCACCGGCGGAGCACCACGGGCCAATGGCTCGGAGCGAAGTGGACCCACCCGTAAACCACGAGGCCGCTCTGCTGATGCCCTGAGTCGTCGACATAGGCAAGGCGCGCGAGGGGGTCCGGCATGGCTCCACGCTACTGGCAGCCGCCTAAGCGGCGGACGAGTCGCGGGTGCGACTGTCACGCGTCTGCTGTAACCCGGGCATCATCGTTCGAGGCCTTGGGGGCCACCAGGGCGCAGCTGCGGTCCGGCCTGCTCACGCTCCAGCCCGCGCCGTTCGACCTGCCGTCGCGCAGCTCGCTGGGCGAAGCGTGCATCTCTGGCGGCTTCCTCTGCCTCGTTGCCGGGACGAACCTGAGCCGGCGGGGTAGGTGCAGGGTCGGCCTGCAGTCGTGCGAGGCGATCCTGCGCGGCCTTTACGCGTGCGCGAGCGCGGTCCACGTCCGGGCTTGATCCCGCCTCGAGCGCAGATCGACGCCAATCCTTCTCGATGTGGGGCGGGATGACGCGCGTGGGAGCGGTGCCGTGGCGCTGTTCGAACGAACGCGTGGCGTCGCGTGCAGCCTCTTCCGCCTGGCGACGTCGGAAGGGCCCGGCGTCAGCTGCAGCGGCGCGCGCCGCGTCGACGGCGGCGTAGTCCTCGGACCATGCGTGCTGGTGGCGGTCGACGACCGCGGCGACGTGGACGGCCTCGGCATCCGAGCGCGCCTGTGTCGCGGTGGCGAGTTCGTCTGCGGCTCCGGTGAGCGCGTCGGCGTACCGGTCGGCGAGCTCGTCGGGGTGCCGTTTCTGCCAGTTGTCGCGTGCCAGCTCGTACTCACGTACGCGAGCCTTGTAGACGCGCTCCTGGGCGGCGAGGCGTTGTGTGCGCACCTGGTGGTCGACGGCGGGAGCAGCGTCGACCACGGCCGCCTCGGCGACGTCGACGGGGGCCGCGTCGGCCTCCGCGACCTCGGCAACCTCGGCGGTGCGACCGGGAAGGTGGATGCCGTCGACGTCGTGGTAGATGCCGCGCTTGGCGTTCTCTACTCCCCTGTCGCCGCTGTCGCGCTCGATCGCGGACGCGAACAGTGTGCGCGCCTCGTCGACGTCGGCCGCGGCGACGTGAATCGAGTTGTCGACGCGCCCACGGGTGGCGGCGACGTAGAGGCTCTGCGCGGTGGTGGCGTCGGAGAGAACCGCATGGCCGACGTCGACCGTTGCGCCCTGCACGCCGTAGGTAGTGGCCGCGTACGCGAGGTGGGTGTGCTCTTCGACATATGCACGGGGTAGCGTTCGGGTCCTCGCGTCATTGACGACCGTCACCGCCCCGTCCCGGTGCACCCTCGTCACCGTCCATGTGTCGCGGTTATCTACCTCGAGGTCGGTGTTGTTGCGTCGGGTCATGATGCGATCCCCGATACGCAGCACTCGCCCATCGGCGCCGGCCACCGACGTCGCCGGCGTGCGGGTGTGACCGGCGCGAGCGCGCGCGTCCTGCACGAGAGCGTTGAGTGCGTCGGCGGCCTCGTTGCTGCTGACCGCGACGGCCACGCTCGCCCCGGCGAGAGCACGCTTCACGACGTCATCAGCAATGTGCGCATTCAGGGTCGCTTCGGATGCGTGGATGGTGATGTTGCCGCGTGCGTGCAGCGTGTCGAACAAGACGCCGGGCTCGGCGCGATCGCGCATCGTGATCGTCAGCTGGGCGTACTCCTTGTCCGCGAACCGGTGCAGCTCGCTCAGGTCCAGCGGTCGCGGCGACGCGGCAACGGCCAACTCGAGCACTCCCCCGCGGCCGACTGCCGGCAGCTGTGCCCGGTCACCGATCAACGCGACCGGCGAGGCGGATTCGTTGGCCACGGTCATCAGCGCGTGCGCGAGGTCCTGGTCGATCATGCCGGCTTCGTCAACGACGACCCTGACGCCGGCGTGCAGCTGGTAACGCTCCTTGGGGCCTTGGTAGAGGAACGGGCGGCCGCTCTCATCGACGCCGCGCGTGGTGTCGACCTGCCCGGGCTGCAGACGCCACCAACGACCGTCCTTGTCCCACCGGTACCCGTGCTCGTAGACGAGCTGGTGAGCGCTGGAGGTCTGCGCGCCGAGGGCCGTCGCTGCTTCTGAGGCAGCGCGCTTTGTCGGGGCGACAACGACGAGCTCACGCCCCTCGGCGGCCGCGAGCTCCCGGCCCACGGCGAGCATGGTGGTCTTGCCGGCGCCGGCGGCACCTTCGATCACGACGAGCGGCGCCGAGGACGCCAACGCTCGCGCGGCGGCCGACTGCTCGGCGTTGAGGGTACCGATCGGAGTCTCGTCGACGACGAGTCCCGACTGCAGCCCGCGCGTGGTGAACGTCGCGCGCAACTCTTCCTCGACCTGGAGCACACGCTCGCTGGTGAGGTAACGCACCCACGACGGGAGTTGCCCGTTCACATCGACGTCCAGGTGCGGCAACCGTGTCGCGAGCTCACGTGCGTGGGCCGCAACGAACGCGGTGATCTCGGCCGGTGCGGCGTCGACGCCGGCGGCGCCGACCGCGACGCCGAGGTGTCCCTCGAGGTCCGCGATCGACCATGCGGAACCGCGCGCGGCCGCGGTCGTCACGGCGTGCTCGAACAGGACTTCCGTGTCGAGATCAGCCAGCCGCACGCGTGCCGCCGGCAGTGACGATCCGAACCTGTCGACCTGCAGGCCGGCGGTGCGCAGCTCATCGATCCACGCGGCCTCACCGGTGAGGTTCGCTGTCGCTTTACGTGGCCGGTCCAGCGCCCACGCCTGCTGATTCCATTGCAGCTGCAGTCGCCGGTCGGGCTCGCGTCCCGGGTTCTCCTGACGCCACTGTGCCTCCAGCCGGGCGACGTTCGTCTGCACCTGAGAGGCGCGCTTCGAGAGGACCCGGGACTGTTCCGTGAGGTTCGTCACACGCCCGGTGTGCGCATCGAACTCGAATCCCGCGTGAGCGAGCGCCCATTGCAAACCCGTGTGCGAGTTGATCGCCGCCTCCCCCACGCCCCGCAGCGCTCCTTGCTGCTTGAGGGTCGCGCCAGTGTGCAGCGATCGCCACTTGCCTTCCGCGAACACGCGCGTAGACCACTGCACGTGAACGTGCCGGTGAGGGTCGCCCGCACGAGACGTACGGTGCGTGACCGCCACCGACTCCAAACGTTCCGCGCGCACGAAACGCTGCTCACCGCGAGCCCCGACACGCGTGACGCTGTTGGCGCTCATGTACCCGTTCATTGCGTCGACGGCGGCAGCCTGCGCGGCGTCGAGAGCGGCGGAAACCTCGGGGCTGAGCGCGGCCGCGACCGACAGGGACTTGTCGCAGTTGACCGTCATCTCCACGAACCGCGGGGACGCCTGAGAGACGCGGATCTCGCCGTTCTCGCTCACGCGCACTTCCTCACGGATCGTGCCGCGAACCTCACCAGTGCGGGGGTCTTCCCAGTTCACCCATGCCTGATACGCGTCACCGTCGAGACGGTCAGAGTCGATCAGCTGACCGTTCTCGTCGAACGCGGCCCACTCCGCGAGTGCTCCCCCGCCCTCCAGGTAGTAGTCGTCGGCGTGTGAGTGGTCCGATTCGAGGTAGGCGCGCGCCTCAGCGCCACCGCCTCGGAAGAACACCAGACCACCCCTCACAGCCACGACCCTACTACGGCGAACGCCGTAGCATACGTGCATCCGATTCTGATGACCTCTCAGAGAGAGGATCAGAGGGAATCGAATGTGTCCTTGTTGCTCTGCCGGGGTCTTGGTGCAATCAACGTGGCAAGTGACTTCAATGTGCTGCTCTCGGAGAGAGTCAGATTTGGAAAGCAACGGTGGGCGTGCGCGCCGTTGCTTTGTTCCGGCTACTGTGTGCAGTGCAACCCACCGAACTCGACCGCGGCGTAGCGGGCGTTAGGTTTCGGTGGTCCTGGGAGATTCCTGAACGCGCTTGGCTGCGGCAGGTTTCGGTGAGATCGGTTTTCGTAGCCTCGGGGCATGGTTACGAACATTCGTGAGTCCGTGTTGGCTCAGATGGAAGAGAAGATCGCTGCCGGTGAACGGCTCTCCGATGCGATCGCACGAGAAGACGAAGCGCGCGCGGCGCTGAGCGATGCGGTCGACGCGAGCGCGCAGGCGCGGCGCGCGGCGCTCGCCTCTGGATGGACGGAAGGGGAGCTGAAGAAGCTCGGCCTTGTTCCCAGTCCGCGTGCGGCGAAGGCGCGCACGGCTCGTCGGCAGAGCTCGTCGACCGCGCCGGTGACCGAGACGCACGACGATGCGCAGGGCTAGTCTCACCACCCTCGTCGCCGCGGTGGCGCTGGCGTGCGCCGGGTGCGCGAGCACCCCGGCCGCCACAGCGTCACCCGCGGCGACTTCCCCCGTCTCTCCGGCGTCGACTGCAAGCGTCCCGCAAGGCGGAGGCGATGCGCAGCAGTCACCCGATCAGAACGCGGGGCAGGAGGCGGTGACTGTCGCGGCAGCCGCAGTCGCCGCGTACTGTCAGCCGCGCACCACAAACCCGCAATGGCTGGACACTCTCTCCCTCTACCTCACGCGCACGGCCACCGTCGCATACGGCACGGTCGATCCGCACACCGTGCCGTGCACGAGCGTGACCGGTCCCGCGTCGATCATCTCCACGGACGATCTCTTCACCGTCATCGCCTCCGTGCCGACCGATGCAGGCACGTACGAGACGTACCTGACACGGCCGTCGACGGATCAGACGTGGAAGGTCGAGCGGATGGTCCCCCGCTCATGAAAGGCGGGGCCGTAGCCGCCGGCGGCGGCGTACTCGCGATCTTCGCTCTGATCCTCGGGCTTGTCCTCGCCAGCACCAGCTCCGCGTCCGCGAACGCGTGCATCACCGGCGCGAGCTCCGCCATCGACGCCGCACGCATCCCCTCGGACGCGAACGTGTCCGGCTTCACACGCGACCAGCTGACCAACGCCGCCGCGATCATGAACGCGGCCGTCGCGATGAAGCTGCCGACCGCCGCGCAGACCCTCGGCGTGCAAGCAGCGATCGGTGAATCCTCGCTCGTGAACATCGCCCACGGTGACGGTGCGATCAACCCTGACGGCTCCGTAGCCGACTCGATCGGCCTGTTCCAGCAGCAGAGCTCGTGGGGCACCATCGCGCAGCGCATGGACCCCACCGCGGCGGCGACCCTCTTCTTCGAACGGCTCGCCGCGACGCCCGGCTGGGAGTCGCTGGAGACGAGCGTCGCGATCAACAAGGTGCAACAAGGCTCCGACCCGTATCACTACGCGAAGTACCGCCAACCTGCCGTGGCGATCGTCGCATACCTCGCAGACCTCTCCCCCGCGGCCGCCGGCGACTCCTGCAGGGTTTCCGCTGATGCGGTCGCTCTGTCCCAGCAGCTTGTCGCCGCGATCGACAACGGGACCCTCCACGTGCAGGAGACGCGCATGGCGCAGCAGCTGCGCGACATGGCTGCCGGCACGCCCCGGCCGAACTGTCACATCGACGTACCGGTGCTGCAGCTGGTCACACTCGCGCTGCGTAAGTTCGGTGACGTCGGGATCTCCGACCTCAACCGTCTCTGTGTCGGGAGCAACCTCGGCACCCACGCGCACTGGGACAAGGGCGGCGGCAACGCCGTCGACTTCACGAGCCTCAACGGGCGCCCCGTCAACGGCTCATCGCCGGCAACCACGGAGCTACTGAACCTGCTCGCCTCCGTCGCCCCGCAAGGAACACGCATCGGGCAGATCAACTGCCGGCCGTCGTCCTCGAGCTGGCCGAACCTCACCGGCCTGTACGACAGCTGCGACCACCAACACATCGACTTCCTCTACGCGACCGGCAACCTCATCACGCCTTAATCGCCAATCTCCGGCCCCGAGATCCGCGCCGCAATGCTTGTCTCAGGCGCAGCCGGGTGACGCTGCGCGGCGGCCGCACCAAGCACCCCCGCCTCGGCCGGGCTGACCAGCGCACCAGCGTGACGAGCACGCTCACGGTGCACCTCCAGGGTGGGGCGATGCTCACCGGCCGCGACCTGCTCGTCCGTGGTCCGGAACACGCGATACTGCATCACCGCGGGGCACGATTGTGCCAGCTGCGCGGCGACAACCTCGGGTTTACTCAATCCGCGCGGACCATCGAACACGTCCCGCGCATACTCGCTCGGCACCCACCGCCCACCGAGAGGGTCGGCACCTGTGAGGGCCGCCTGATAATCCTGCGCCCATCGAGAGCGGATACGCTGCTCCGAGAGCGCGTACGACACCTCGACATCGACCACCGACACCGTGTAGCCGGCGGAGTCAAGCTGCCGTCCCAGCGCGAGGGCGGACCGCTCATCGCTCAGAACAGAGTCGATGACGATGTTCTCCCCGACTGCGATCGCCGTGTTGCGGAACGTTGTCGCGAGAAACGATGACTCTTCGTGCACCAGCGATGCCAGCTCGAGTGGGAAGAACTTCTCTCCCGCTGTTCGCTCCAGCTCCCGCAGCGCATCGGGCATCAACCAACGCTCGTAACTGCCGTCGGCAATCGCTTCGCGCAGCAACAACCGTTTGAACTCGTCCGCATCGGCGAGAACGTATGTCGGCTTCTGGGCGCCGAGCACGGCATCGCGCGCGGTGCTCTTGCCGGCGCCTGGGGGCCCTGCAAGAACGAGCGCGCGACGTTCGCTCTGCGCGTCAGGGAAACGATCACGGACCTCATCGAGCAGGCGAAGAAGAGTACGGCGACGCGAGACGGTGGGCTCCCCGTCGCGCCACCATTCCGGGTTACGGATCGAAGCGTTCGGAGCTCCCACTGCCAGGGCCTGCCCGCGAGAGGAGAGCGCGCGAACCGTGTCGAGGTGCCGCGCGATATCGTCCGGGTTCACGCGTCCGGGTGCCGGCGCTGGAAGACCTCTTCGTAGATCTCGTCATCGATCAGACCCATGTAGCTGGCCTGGAACACTTCCTGCCACGTTCCCGCGGGCGTGTCGACGAGCCAGTCGAACCCATTCGTCTCAGGACGCGGCACATACGGGAAGCGTGCGAGCTCGTCGACGAGCTGCGCACGATCGATCAACCCGGCAGCGTAACGCTCGCAGATCTCCATCGGCGTCGCACCCGAGAACCCCTCCACAGGCCGCGGCATCTTGCGCGCCGTCTTGAGAACGCTCGCGACAGATGGCTGAGTGATCCCCAGCCAGCCGGCGATTTGGTTCTGGTTGTAGCCACGCTCGGTGAGCGTGAGAACGGAGCGACGGTAGTCGAGCTCGTCTATCAGCATTCGCCTCCGAGCGCGGACGGCCTCCTGAGCCTCGCGCGGTGCGTCAGCAAGAATCGTCATTACAACCACCTCCTATAGAACATTCTATAGCTGCGTAGGTTCAGTGTCACCAGAGCGAGAGTGAGCGAGCCGATCGGCAACGTCGTCAAACAGGTCGTTGTCGATCAGTCCCCGTCGTGACGCTCTCTCAAGATCAGCAGTCGAACCCGGATCGTTCACCACCAGGTCGTCGAGCGCGTTCGCCGGCAACTGGCGTGGCGTGTACTTGTAGCTCGACAACTCGTCGATGAGCTGGCTACGGGTGAGCACACCGGCGGCGTACCGCTCGCAGAGCTCGTACGGCCAGGCTCGTGTGGTCGTCATGGCGGCCTCCTTTCGAATCTGTCTATAGACGGTATTGCGGATGCACAGGAGCTGGAGGCGTCGCGTGGCTACCAGAGCGTCGGCTGGTCGGCGCCGGCGGCGCTGAGCGCCAGAGAGAACTCCTCCGGGTTCCAGCCATGCGCACGGACGGCATCCCGCAATCGGCGCGAGCGCGCAACACGCTCCGCACGCCCCGCTGAGGCGAAAGGCTCCACGGTGAAACGGTTGCGGTGGCGGCCGGCGCGGGAGGCGTCTTGCTGGTTCAGTCGCGCGTTGCCGAGGCGCACGTGCGTCAGATTCGGGTCGAGGTCGACGTGTACGCAGATCGGGATATCGCAGCGGTGCAGCAACATCACATCGGGCGGGAGGTCGATCCCGGTGAGCTCGCGGTAGAGGAATCGTTGTGGGCGCATCGTGCGCTGGCTGCCGGCGTCTTGCTTCGTCCAGAACCTGCCGTAGCCATCGTCAGCCACGGCACCAGACCAGAGCCAACAGTCACCGAGGTCCGGACCTTTGACGACGTGCCTCCAAAATCGCTCCAGGTCACGCACGGTACCAACTCCGGGACCACACGCGATCACCGTGCCGGGCGTTGTTCGAGTGCGACAGGGGCAGCGAGGCGTGCGCGAAATGCCCGTTCTCGGGGGCGAAGCTGGCGCAGCACGAGCTGGGTCGGCACTTCGCCGGCAGGCAGCGTCAACGTCGCGGCCGCGATCAAGCTCGACGCCGGGTTAAGGACGAGGCGGCGCCCGTCGCGCAATTCCCACGTCTCAACTGTGGTGACAGTCGCTACATACTCCGCCCGTGCAGTCCGCACGTGAGCCACGCCCTTGAGCACTGGCACTTCCAGTGGGCGCTTCGATGCGTTGGACACGATGATCGGCACCTGCCATGTCACCTCGAGCACGTGATCCTGGACGATGACCGGCGCCGTCGCCTCCACGTGCAATCCCTCAACTTTCGCCGGCAACCTCTTCATCGCTCCCCCTTTCGCCTCGGTCTGTCCTCCCTGCAGCTGGTCGAGCCAGCGGGCGAACGCATGTTCGGCGGCCGCGCGGTCGGTGTGCTCTCCGAGCTTCACGCGGTACAGCTGCATCCCGTCGATCTTCAACTCCGCGTCGACGACGATCTCCGTCGCGCCACCCCGGTAGATGGGCATCACGCTTACCAGGTGGTCGACGTTGACCCAAAGCTGCGGGTTCCGTCCGTGTCGGGGATCGGTATCAGCTTCATCGCCCGCTCTCCATCCGTGCTCGGTGCCTGGCAGCGGCGCGGTAGACGCCGCTGCGGGAGATTCGGAAGATGCGCGCGACGTCGGCCGCGGACCGGCCCCCCTCCTCGAGCGCTCTGGCGATCGCCGCGTCCGTTTCGGGCGGGATCGCTGGCTGCCGCCCCTTCAGCTTCTTCCGCACGCTGGGGCGGGCCATCGCTTCCTGGGTGCGCAGGCTGATCCACCCACCCTCGGCTTCCGCGATCGCAGCGAGGAAGGTCAGGAACAGCTTCGACCACGGGTCACGCGGGTCGTAGACCGTGTGTCCCATCTGGAAGATGACGCCCCGCTCGGTGAGATCACGGACGATGTGCAGGGTGTCTTCGACGTTGCGGGCCAGACGGTCCATCTTCGGCGCCACGAGCGTGTCACCGTCGCGGACGGCGGCGAGGGCCTGGTGCAAGCCGGCACGCTGCAGGTTCTTCCCGGTGAAACCGACGTCGGTGTAAATGCGCTCCTCGTCGACGCCAGCAGCGATCAGGAACGCTCGCTGCGACGACACGTCCTGCTCGTTCGTCGACACCCGCGAATACCCGACCTTCACTAGCCCTCCCCCGCTTCGCGACGCGCGGCACTGTTCGCGTCGAGCTGCCGTTCGATGTCGTCGATCATCGCCCGAACCCGCGACGCCGCCTCCCGCAGACGCGGCCCGTCACTCGAGGCAACACCCGGACCGTTGTCCGCGACCCGCTCGTCCTCGTCGGCGGCCTCGTGCTCGAGCCTGCTCGCATAGTCGTACAACGCGGCCGTCAGCAACGCATAGTCCTCACTATCAGCGAGGTTCAGAAGAACCGGCTCGAAAGCCGACCACCTCGCCACGGTTCACCCCTTCGAAGTGTTGCGTATGGAGTACCCCTAACGGGACTCCTCTGCGGCCACCTTATACGGAACGGCTGACACCACAAGAGGCGGGTCGCCCCGGCCCCACCGGCGGGTGTTCGTTTAGCGATCCTCTTGCGAACATCGCAGGTCCTCCGGACAGTGAGCTTCGCGCGTTGAGCTGCGAACGAGAGATCCTTGCGCCCGGTCGCGGCTGTTCATCTGGACGCTAGAGCCCTTCGCGACCCGCCTGAGTCACGTCGACAGGTTGCCGACTAGCCCGCCTCGGCTGCTAACGCCCCTGAGTGGAACCGCATGAGGCGCGCTATAAGGTCCTGGGCGCCGGAATCGGCGTGGGCGCCTGCCTGGATCGCGCTCGGCAGCCATGCTTTGTTCTTGGCCAAATGAGGTGCAAAACGCTCAAGCTCACCCACTTGAACGAGGACAATTCCCCGCGCGTCGAGCTTTCTCATCAACGATGTGAGGCTCGAATATTCGTCACCGGCGAACGCTTGGACCCCACTCTTCTTAGCGTCGGCCCAAGGATCTTCAGATGTTATGAGCATGGAATCGACGAGATCGCGGACGTCGGCGGGGATCGCCTTGTCGGGATCTGATTCGATTAGAGGCCGCAGCACACCGGTCACAGCGTCCAGGACAGCCTGTGGCTTGCGGGGCGTTGCCACGCGTCGCCGAGAAGCGGTCGCCACATCGTAGTCGCGCGCAACTTCATCCCAGTTCCCTCCGAGCAGCTGGTAAAGGGTTCGCGTCTGGTCTTTCGATCTCAGCAGATCGATGTCTGGCACTACAACGGTTGGTACTGACAACTCCTTCAGCGATGAGATGAAGTTCCCAAAGCCCCCCTTCCCGTTGACTGGGATGAAGAGAACATCGCTTGCCGGGACAGAGTGCACGTCGGGGTCGGCGGCGTGGAGGTTCACGTAATGGTCGAGTGCAGCTTCGTAGAACCGGCAGTCCTGGTCGCTCTCGCACAGCACGACAAGGCGAGCGAAGAGCCCGTTCAACACGTTCGAGTGGCGAAGAAGACGGTCATCGCGGAGCTGACGAAGCCTGTCCGCAGATGGCTGGGTTCGCTTGGTTGTTGAGCCATCCCGAGATAAGCGAACAATTGACAGGTCGCTCTGAGCATCGAGTACACCCGAGATGAAGTCCTTGTCGTGTGTTGCGACTAGAACCTGTGCTCCTCGCGCCGTCGCAGCCAACGCGAGCTCGCGGCCGAGTGCGCGAGCCTGGGGAGGATGCAGAAACGCCTCCGGTTCATCGACGACGATTATCTGCTGAGCTCCGGCCAGAACGGGAATCATGACGCCGAAGAAGCTTCGCATTCCGTCGCCCTGCGTCTCGAGCAACGGCAATCGGGCTACTGCCCGACCGAAATCCCCGAGTGGTTCGTTGCGTGCTGGCGGTGCGGAATCGACAGATCCAACCCGGATTCGGATGGTTGCTCCTGCAAAGTCATCCAGAATAAGTGGAACGCCGAAGACGCGCTCACTGAGCCCGCTGAGCAACTCAAACAGATCTCGGCGATCTTGGAACCGCTGAAGAGGTGTGCTGGCCGGTTCGTCAACTTCGCTGCGTGCGTGCGAGGAGAATCCGAAACTTAGGCGGGATGATGCGTCGGCGAAGTAGACCAATGGGGCATAGAGATCCGCTAACCAGCCAGTCACTCCACTGATGTAACCCTGTCGGACTGAACTCGCAGGCAAGTTCGCGCCAGCGACGGAAAAGTAGTCGCCGCCGACCGCGGGGCCTTCGATCAATGTGGCGTTCTCGTTCAGCCAGTGGATCAGGTCGTTCACGTTGAGTTGGCGATCAAGCTCAACGTGGTCCACGAGGCGAGGCGATGCGTTTTCGAGGCCGCCGGGCCCGCTCTGTAAAGATGCGTTCACCTGTCGGAGGAATGTTGATTTACCAGCGTTGTTGGCACCGACCATAACGGTGGTGCCAGGGGCGGGTAGCACGATCGCCTCCTGAGACCTCAGTCGGACGGTTCGTATGAACACTCTCGCGTGCGCTGGAACTCCTCCCTCGGCCTCGGGCCAGGCCAGCGGATCATCCTCTGATCGAGTCATGCTGCGATAGTGCCGGAGTCCGTGCATCCGACGCGGTGGGCGCTCCGCTCGTTAGCCAGAACAGACCTCACCTGGCTCGTAGTCGATCCCCGAGCGCGACGACCAGATCGCGCACCGCCGCAGGAAGCCCGGCCGGCCGATCTACTCCGGGGAAGCCCAGCAGGAGCGATACAAGGACCGCAATGTCGTCGAGCGGTGCTTCAACAAGCTCAAGCAATGGCGCGGCATCGCGATGCGATCAGACAAGACCGCCCGCGCCTACGGTGCAACAATCAGCCGCCAAGCCACGGCGCCCCGCAACCCGCAATCGGCTCGCCTCGCCCCGTAGGCGCAGCCCGTGCTCCACAATCAGGCTGTGATGAAGAATCCGTCTGCTGCCGATGAAGGCGGCGCCAAGAGCCAGAACACGATCCCGTGGCGCAAGCGCTTCGGCTGGCACATTGCCATCGGCGTCGCGGCTTACATCGTGTTGGGCGCGACGGCTCTTCTGATAGTCCCACGCCTTCTGCTGGAGAACTGGTTCCCCACACTCCCTGCAGCGAGGCAAGCGGCGTACCTGGCGCCGGCGGCGAACATCGTGCTCTTCGGCCTGGGTGGGATCATCGCCGTCATCGGCGTCGGGCTGAGCCTGTCCCGCCACAGACAAGAGCTACACGCAGCCGAACGCGACAAGGCACGGCTGGAGTACGACCAGGACCGTGAACGTGCCCGGCGGCGCGCGAAGATAGGCGTCCAGGTTCTCCCGGCGTCCGACGGCGACCGCTTCAATGGCAACGGCGCTGATCTCGTCAGGTGTGTAGCGGTACACGAGCCGGTAGCGCGGTTTCCCTGAACCGTCGGGGTCGAAGTACAGCTTGTAGCAGTCGCCAAGATCTCCGGTGCCCACCCGGGAGTCGAGCTTCACACCCGAGATCTTCCCGGCGCGCACGAGAACCAGCATGTCCAGCGCCATCTTCTTCGTGGCGAGGTCGGGCAGCGCGTCGATGTCTTGCTGAAAACCCGGGAGGGCTGTCAGCTTCAACGGCGCCGCCACTACCGGTAGCTGTCAGGGTCGAGACCGAGGGTCGCGGCGACGTCAGCGAGGGGCGTTGCCGCCCCTGCAGCGGCACGCTCACGCACCAGGTGGGCGATCTCGACATCCTCGATGACCGGCAGCAGTTCCGCGTACAGATCGAAGGGGATCACCACGCCCTCCGGGCGACGGTGCACTCCGAACACCACGGGCTGAGCCAGAGCACCCTCCGCACGGAATCGGCGCAGCGCGTCAGGAAGCACACTTCGCACCTCGGATGTGGGAAGCACCGGCATGATCGGCAACGTGGGAGACGACATGCCTACACTCTATCGAACATGTTCGTAAATATGTACATATTTATGTCTGATTTTGATCATGTTCGGCCTTCCGCCTCGCGAGTCCAGCCCGTCAGGACGCAACGACGTCGGCGCGCAGTTCGTCCAGACTCACCCGTCCACCGTCATCGTTGGCCTTGGACGCGGCAAACTCTGCGGCATCTCGGGCAGCCTCCAGCTCTTCAAGCAGCTCGAGATCGGCGACGCTGATCATCACCGCGGTCAGCTTGCCGTGCCGGTTGACGTCCTCCTCGCCCTAAAGGGCGGGGATTCCTACCACGCCTACCGGCGCGGGCTCCGCGCTAGATAGATCGCTTCGGTGGGTTCCTCGTTCACCGAGCATTGCTCCCAAACCAAGGCTTGGGGGTCTGACATGCTCTCCGGAGGCGTTTAGCCTCTCCGCCCGTCCGGCGGCGAGGATGTTGATTGCTGCGTTGTGGTCCCGGTCGTGCCGGCTCCCGCACGCGGGACATATCCACGACCGTACTGAAAGGCCGCTTTGGCCTGATGGTCCGGTCTGTGTTCCGCAGGACGAGCACAGTTGCGTGGTTGGGGTGAACCGGTCGATCTTGATGAGGGTGCGGCCGTAGCGTGCAGCCTTGTATTTCAGCATGGACGCGAACGCGGACCAGCCCGCGTCGGCCACGCCTTTCGCGACGCGATGGTTGCGGAGCATCCCAGCCACGTTCAGGTCTTCAACGGCGATCATTTGGTTCTCACGAATCAGCCGGGTCGATACCTGGTGGTGGAAATCACGGCGCGCATCAGCGACACGAGCGTGCACCCGAGCGACACGGGCGACTTGCTTCTTGCGGTTGTTCGAGCCTTTCTTCTTCCGGGCGAGGCACTGCTGGGCTTTGCGGAGCTTCCGCTCAGCACGACGCAGGAACTTCGGTGCGTCGATGACCGTCCCGTCGGAGAGGACAGCGAACGCTTTCAACCCGACATCGACACCAACCTCACCGTCGATGTCGGGGAACTGGGCCGCATCGACGATCGGGTCGGTGTCGACCACGAACGATGCGAAGTAGCGGCCAGCAGCGTCTTTCACGACCGTGACTGATGACGGTTCCGAAGGTAGTGCCCTGGACCAGCGCACTCGAACCTCACCGATCTTTGCGAGGTACAAGCGGCCATTGCCCCGCACGCTGAACCCGTTTTTCGAGAACCGGGCCGACTGTCGATGATCTCGGCGAGAACGGAACCGTGGGTACCCCACTCTTCGGCCAGCACGCTGCTTCTTGACGGACTGGAAGAAGTTCGAAAACGAGACCAGCAGATCATTATGCGCCTGCACGAGGGAGTCCGCCGAAACCTCTGCGAGCCAGGCTCGCTCGGGAGAGCGTTTCGCATCCGTGATCACTGCTTTTTGCAGCGCAGACCTTGAAAGCGCGGGAAGGCCCGCCTCGTAGTCGGCTTTCTTCCGGGCAAGCGCATCATTGAACACGACCCGACAGCACCCGAACGTTCGTTCCAACTGCTGCTTCTGAGCAGGCGAAGGCTCGATGCGGAACCGATACCTCAACTGCATGCTCAGACCCTAAAGGAGACCACCGACAATGACGGACTACCGCAGATCCCGCCATTCAGTAAACGCGCTCCACGTCCACATGGTGTTCGTTACGAAATACCGCCGGAAAGCGTTCACCGACCGGATCCTCACCCGCTGCGAGGACATCATGCGGGAAACCTGCACCGAACTGGACGCAACACTCTCCGAGTTCAACGGCGAGACCGACCACGTCCACCTTCTCATCGCCTACCCGCCCACACTCCCAGTCGCGACCCTCGCGATGCGCTTGAAAGGAAGAACGGCATACCTCCTCAGGCGGGAACACCGGCTCCACATGAACAAGCAACGCATGAACGGGCACCTCTGGTCCCCGTCCTACTTCGCCGTCTCAGCTGGAGGAGCACCCCTCGCGACCATCAAGCAATACATCGAAAACCAAGACAGGCCCAGTATCTGAAAACTGAGTCTGGCTTACCCCGCCCTAAACGACGGGGCTTCCGCCAGACCAACGGTGAACTCCGAGGTCGGTCGCGATCTGCTCGATAGTCGCTTCGTTCTGCCGGCTCCTCACGACGAACGACGACGTC
>NZ_JBQUZN010000009.1:0-2071 GCF_056313825.1 Microbacterium sp. DMC48
GGTACGACCACTGATCGGGTCACGCCCGGGTTGGTGAAGACACCCGATGGTGTCCGCTTCACCCAGGTTGTGGCGGGGACCAGTCATTCGTTGGCGATTGGTGATGACGGCAACACCTACTCCTGGGGAGGACGAACCGGCGCCGGGACGGCGTGGGTGGACAGCGATACTCCTATCCTTCTTTCCACACCAGCGGGTGTCCGGTTCGTTCAGCTCGCCGCCGGAACTGCCAGCTCTTACGCGGTTGGTGATGATGGGAACGCGTATTCGTGGGGGTGGAATGTGTATGGGCAGTTGGGTGATGGTACGCATTTCAACCGCAGCTCCCCGGTACGGATGCAAGGCCCCCCGGGGGTGGGGTTCACCTTCGTGGCCGCGCACACCACCTTCTCCTTCGCGATCGGTGACGACGGCAACACGTACTCGTGGGGGTACGGAGACAAGGGGCAGCTCGGCACATCCAATATCAGTGCAGGGCGTGTTGAGGTGCCTGCGGGGGTGCGTCTGACACAGGTGACCGCGGGCAACGGGCGGGCTTTGGGGCTTGGTGACGACGGCAACACGTACGCCTGGGGTAGTGGCATGCTCGGGGACGGCACTATTGGGCGCCACGACACCCCGATCCAGGTGCAGCTTCCGGCGGGAGTACGTTTCACGTCACTGAGCGCGGGCGACATCACGACTTTTGCTTTCGGTGATGACGGTCATGTGTACGGGTGGGGGAGCAACTTCTACGGCGAGGTGGGGGATGGGTCAACAGAGATTCGTCGGTTGGTTCCGGTGAGGGTTGCGGTTCCTGAGGGGGTCCGTTTTGTTCAGGTTTCGGGGGGGACGAATAGTTTCGCGACGGCGGTGGGTGATGATGGGAACATTTACACCTGGGGGTGGGCTGATTCGGGTCAGTTGGGAGACGGGTCGACGGTGAGCCGGAATGTTCCGTCGTCGGTGAGCAGCGTGACAGTGTCCTCAGTGGCGTTCGACACGGTTGCCGGCGCAGGGTTGTCGGTGTCGTCGGGTTCCTGGTCGGTGCTGTCCCCACCGCACCCGTCCGGGGCGGTTCCGGTAACAGTGACGGCAACACAGTTCGGCGACGTCTCAACGGTGAACGCGGGCGAGTTTGTTTACGGTGCCGCCCCCGTCGTGACAACGCATCCGGTGTCTGTGACGGTGGTCTCGGATGAGGGTTTCTCGTTGACGGCAGAGGCGTCAGGCGACGAGACACCAACGGTGCAATGGCAGTCCTCCACAGACGGGCGCGCATCATGGGTAGACGTTGCAGGCGCAACCACCACCACACTACGGTCAGGTCCGATCCCGCAGAGCACGCACTACCGGGCAGTGTTCACCAACGGGCTAGGAACCGCAACGACCCAACCAGTGACCGTCACCGTTACCGCAGCCCCCACACCAGTGACCCTCCCCGAACCGGCAGCAACACCAGAACCGGCAACGCAGACAGGCTCGGCGGACCACTTGGCATCCTCCGGAGCAACCATCCCATACCTACTGATCGGCGCCGGAACCCTGATCCTCCTCGCTGGCGCGGCCATCCTCATATGGACACGCCGCCCCAACCGCCGGTAACCGGTAACCGGTAGCTCGTTCGTGTTGGTCTTGAGTTTTGTGAGGGTGTTGTGCGCGGTTTTCGTGGTGCTGTCAGTGTCGTCAGTGCTTTTGTTGTGGGTTCGCTGGTTGTGGCGGGCGTGGTTCCCGCGGCGGCGGCTACGGTTCCGGTGCAGCATGTGCGGGTTGCGGCGCCGCCGATGGGGTTGATGGTGGATCTGAAGCAGTATTCGGATCCTGCCGGGCTGGTGAGCTGGTTGGAGTACATCTGTCAGACACACACGGTGTCGGCGACGGTGGATGTGAATGATCGGCAGGGTGCGATCACGGATCTGGTGATCATGGACCCGGTGGCTGCGAACCCGGCATCGACGCTGCTTTCTCCCACGAGCGCAACTGACTCGCTAACGATGCTGAAGGATCGGGCGACCGGAGTGAGCGTGTCAGCGTTGTCGTTGATGGTGCCGTATTTCCCGGGGGCGAAACAGGGTGGAGCATCGTGTCAATT
>NZ_JBQUZN010000010.1:0-40350 GCF_056313825.1 Microbacterium sp. DMC48
GGTGGATCTCGGCGGCGGTCTGCGAAGTCACGAGCACGGTGGGTTCGAAAGTCACGCCTCCGAGTATCCCATCCGGTTTACAGCATATTGAGTGTGCCTATGCAGCGGCGGGATAGGCGTCTGAGGGGCCAGTGGCGGCGACTTGTGGGGTCGGCTAGTTGAGAGGTGCAGCAGCGAAGCAGCGCAAATTCGACGATTGAGCCTTCACGAGTTGTGTGATTGGGAAGCTCTGGGGGGGGTAGTGGGCTTCTACCGGTTCCTAATGCCTGCATAGACGTTGGGCCCCGCTGGCGCGGCCGGTCATCACGTTGCCGAAGCGTCGTTGTCGTTGTCGTTGTCGTTGTCGTTGTCGACGAGATTCTTCAGCCGACGGAGGCCCTTTTCGAAGTCGCGACCCACGAACTTTTCGATGTTGAAGATCCTTGTGAGGAGGGTCTTCTTGCCCTCCATTTCCCATGTGAGGAGAGTTCCCCGCTTGCCCTCTGATAGCCGGAAACGAATTGTATTCCTCGACGCAAATGGGCGAGTGAAGTCCAGCGCGATCTCGAGGAAATCGCCATCGACGGCCTCCATCCGCATGTTACCGGCCCCGGCTTTCCGGTTGCCGTCCCATGCGTATGTCGATCCCACCACACCCGGATTTCCCGAGTAGGTACGCTTCATTTCGGGGTCAAGTTCTTCCCACGGCGACCATGTAACCCACCGAGGAAATTCACTCACATACAGCAGGACTTTCTCTCGCGGTGAAGAGAACGTGGCGGAGCGCTGTACCAAGAAGTTGGATACCATTCCACCAATTTAGGGCGTCCCCCCGACGCCTACGTTAATGCCTAGTACGCTTCCAGGCCCCGCCAGCAAACATCACGCTGAGCTGCTTGAGAGCATGAAGGGTCGTGCTGTGCACGTCGGCGATAGCCCTTGTGCTGGGACCAGGATGCGGCCTTCATTAGGGGGCGTGGAACGGTCCACGTTCCCTAATGAAGGCGCGCACTCGCTGGTCGACTCCTAGCACCCCCCTACGTAGGCACTCGGCGCCGCTCTCCTCGCTTCCCTCGGGAGGGACACCGGTGCTGTCGGCACATCCGTGCGACGTGTGGGGTTGCTGACATTATCGGTACTGCGCGACCGTGGCTGAAACTTCGTTCATCGCTCTGGTGGCGTCGATTTTGTCTGGGATGCCCATTGGGATCCCTTCGGGCATGTGGTACCTATGAGGCGTTGAATAGTAGGGAGCCACATTGTCGCCCATGATGGTCTGTAGATAGCCGAATCCCTGGTTGTAGCTTCCGGAGGCGGTTGCGTGGAGGAGGCCCATGTTGTGGCCAAGCTCGTGGCGCATGACTGTCGTGTCGCAGTTGATAGAGCCTGTGGCCACCCCATGGTAGGCACCAATTTCGACAAATGCGTAGCCGCACCCGGCCTCCGTGCCTTCGTAGTACACAAGATCCGCTTTGAGGTGGCCTCGGAGCTCTTGAGCTGCCGGATAGGTACGCAATGCGGGGAGGACATCATCGAGGCTGACCCAGCCTTCGGCGGGCGCGATTCGCTGCAAACCCACCATTCGGAAGCGGAAGTTGGCTCCCGAGTTGTTGAGGGCTTCGTTCGTGAGGCGCAGACCGTCGAGGAGCCGGTCGCGCATGGTCTGATCGCCGAGTTTCGCTGCTGCTTTGGTGCTGTAGAGAAGCAGCAGATCGATAGTGATCGTCTCCCGCTCCCATCGGCCCTCGTCGCTCAGCACGAACGTGACTTCCTCGCCCGGCTGGATCGGAAGAATCGTGTCGCGAGTATTGACGAACACAGCCGATGCGGCACTTGATACGACGATGATGCGGCTCGCAGTAGGCTGATTGGCAGGCAAGACGAGGGGCTGTGTGAGGTCTCCCTCTCCCACGGAAACCTTTGTTCGTGGCGCGGCCAGGTCAGGCACGGCCCCAGAGGTAAGGTTGGCGGCCTTGTGATGGACCTCAGGCGCGGAGATGACCACCCAGCGCCCCTTCTCGCCTACGTACATGAACTCGTACGTGTGACCGGTCTTCACAATGAGCGGGCCGACGCTCTCGACGTTCGCTGGGTCAATTCGTGTCTCTCCGACGAACGCGGACTGCAGGATCACGCGGTCTCGGTCCCCGGGGTTGGCCGGGAGCCTCACTTTGGGAACGTTCTGATGAGTCACGATCGCGAGCGTGCGGGGAGAGGTTGGGTTCGGGAGTTGAGCTGAGTCCGCGCCCACCACACGCTGTGGGGAATCAGTGAGTGTCCATGCGTGGATGCCGGCTTCGTCGCTGGATATGTAGCGCAGTGTGTACTCGTCTCCGGCTTTGATGGTTGTGGTCGAAGCGTAGAGAAGATTCTGAGTGCGAATCACCGAGCCCCACGTTGCTGTTGACCGGATGATGATGATGTCATCATGATTTGCCCGGGCGGGCAAGGTGACCCCGCCTACCCAGTCGGCATCGGCCAGAGAGAAGGTGAGCTTTCGGTAGCCGGACGGCAGCTGCCCTCCCTTGACGTCTTTCGGCGTCAGAGACACCTCGCTGACCGCAGCGAGAACATCGGGCTGCTGTGACGCGGTGTGCCTGTTCGAGCTGTCTGACGCTGCGGGGGAAGCGGCCGCGACCGCGGGCGTGACTGCTCCTGCGGTGAAGAGCCCCACCATCGCCAGGGTGCTGACGAACTTACAAAGTGTTTGTACCGACAAAAGCCCTCCACAGTTGACAGGCATCCGGAATGCATCGGCTGCGACTGCAAATAGCTAACAGGGGCGCACCGGTCGCTCCGTCGCGACTTTGCGCAATTGGGTGTGGAGGTAGGCGTGTTCCGCGCGCTTACGCCGCTGTGCTCCTCTCGGGCAGCTCGGTTCTGACGCCGCATCCCCGCATGGGTGTGGCGCACAGTATCCGGGATGCCTATCTCAGCTCACGACAGAACATGTGAGGAAGGATGCGCCTACTGTTCCCGTATGAGTTTCAAGTCCCGAGAATCAAGCATGCGACCTGCTCACACGATCATGCTTGGCCGCCGTGAGCTTGTGGGCCTGATGGGCGTGTCGCTCGGTGGACTACTCACGGCTTGTTCGAGCGAACCGGGACGACTCCGCACCGACCTGGAGACATCGCGTTACGCGACAGTTTCGCTTCAGCAGATCGAGGCCCAGTACTCGCGGCGGATCGGAATCTACGCCCTCGACGTTGAATCCAATCAGACCTTCGGCTATCGGGCTCATGAGCGTTTCCCTACGGCGTCCGCATTCAAAGCGTTGCTCGCGGCCGCGGTGCTCAGTATGGTCACCGCGGAGCATCTCGACGAGAAGCTCATCAACGTAGGCGGACAAGATCTGGTCCCACCATCACCTGTTTCTTCCGGGATGGTCGAAACAGGGATGACGATCCGCGAAGCGTGTGACGCTGCCGTGCGATTCAGCGACAACGGCGCTTCTAATGCACTTCTTGGTTTTCTAGGAGGGCCGTCCCAGCTCAATAGCTTTCTAGCTTCGCTTGGCGACACCACCACTAATATGATCCGGTACGAGCCAGATCTGAACGACGTCGCGCCGGGCGATGACCGGGACACGTCGACCCCCGCGGCTATGGGGAAGTCGCTCTTCTCGGTCGCGTTCAGCGATGCGCTTCCCGAAACGAATCGACTCCTGCTGCTCGACTTACTGGAACGCAATACGACCGGAGACAAGCGGATCCGGGCCGGAGTGCCGCGTGGGTGGCGAGTCGCTGAGAAGACGGGATCCGGGCCCGTGTATTCGAACCTGAACGACATCGGGGTTGCCTCTCCGCCGCACGGCGCACCTATCATTGTCTCGATCATGTCGGGAAGAACCGAAAAGGGGACCGATATGGACGACTCCTTTTTTCCCGAGGCGACTCGAATCGCGCTTCGCGCAATCGGCTGGTGACACCACTGGATTAGAAGCTCGCGGGCCCTCGATGCGCGTCGCCAAGCGAACGACGGATGAATCCCACACTCCCCGTTCACAGGCTCGGATGGGGCGCCCCACAGAAGTCTTCCGCGTCTCAGGTTGAACCTGGTCGGGTGCGGCTGGGTGCTGGCGACGATATTTCCGCACTTGTCGCCGCATAGGCGAGGTTGATTCACATCTGAACTTCTGCCCCGGAACGTCTAGCAGCGAGACAGGCGAAGAGGGCGAGACCCGTAGCGGCGGCGGGCAAGATCTTTCACCGTGATTACGCTCGCGAGTCCCTCACCAAACGTTGGCCTGCAGGCCAGCGCATGACTCGGGCAGCATCTCGGCGCGCGCTTGCGTCCCTTATTCCAGGGGGGCATTAATAGCCACGGCCGCGACTAGAACGACGACAGACCAGAAAGGTAAGCAAAGCAAGAAGCCGTACATCAGGCCTCGACCGGGCTGTGATTCCTTAATGTTGTCAGCGCTCGCGTCGGGTTCAATCAAGGAATTAGCTCTCTTCTGAGGAAAATTGACGAGGGAGCAGTACGCTCCTTGACAGCCAAGGAGGTCAGGAGACGATACATCTCCGACATCGCTTTGCTTCAGGAGAGAGTGCCACGCTTTTGTCGTGGTGCCGTCTTGCTGGCCGAAGATGGGTATCCGCGGTTCGCCATGCAGGAACAGTTAGTCACGAGCCAGGGCGCCGATGGCTTGCTCGTTGAACTTGGCGCTCAGCTGGGACGAGTCCGACGTTATGAGGTCTGCGGATGATGCCGCGGCGGGGAGAGAGTACATTGCCACCAACTCGGAGGAACGGCGCTTTTCGTATTCGCGAGAGGTGCGGGTCGCCTGACCACCTGGATGGAGAGCCAACGACAGCAGGGGAAACCCGACCCCGTGTCTCGAGCGAACTTGTTGGGGTCAACCGTTTGCCGATCGGCGAAGGATCAGCTTCGATCTACTGATTCCCGCCGTGCGCAACTTCCGTGTATGAGCTTCTGTAGCTTCCGCCGCTCGATGCAATGTCGGTCTTTTCCACAGGAGCCACCGCCGCGATCTCCTCACCGACGTCTTGGCCTGCATCGCGCACAAGACGGCGTCTTCGAGCGCGCCCGCTCAAGAGAGCGGTAGCGACGATGGTGAATATCACCGCGACAGCGATAGCTACCATCGACACGAGCGGGGCCCATACCGGGTCTTGCGGTTGGTACTGAACATAGAAGCTGGTCGTCGCAGATTCGAAGTATCCCTGCCAGTTTTGCGTCGCTGTAGCAGCGCTGGGGCCATTCCCCATGTCGAGAATAGATCTACAAGACCACTCTCCATTGATTACACGAGTCGCGCAGAGGACGGCACCGTGTGGATCCGTCACGACGACGGCAGCGCCGCTAACGCCGTCGCCAGAGAATACAGGAGCTCGGTCAACAACCGAGGAGCCGGGAGAAGGCACATTAATGGTGATGCTCACTTTGTTTCCTTAGTCATCGGCGGATCGAAGTCAGGTAACCGCGTCGGTTTCTTCTGAGGGCCGTTCGATCGCGCGAGCGGTTTTGTCCCATCCGCGCTGCTTGCGGACGATACGGACAAGAGCTCCCCATGCGCAGGCGAAACTCAGATAATTCATGACGATGAAGGAATGCCCCATTAGGAGCGCTCGCGTCAAGGTAATCTCGGCGTCCCTCCTCAGATACACGACTGTCGTCATGAGCGCCGGGGCGAAAGTCAGCCCGTACCACAGCAGCCCCCCGACAAGCAGCGACGTCGGGCCCGATGCAAAGGAGAAGACACTGTCAATACGTGTAATGAACATGAACAGCGTCCAGTGCCAGAGAATTGACCATGGCAGGTCGAAGATCCACGGCACCAGCAAGTATGCGGACAGCTCGAGAACCCTCCCGTTGCTTAGCTGAGGCGTCGTCCAAATCTGAGGGAGGCGCTTCCCTGCCATCATGTGCCCTTGGTACCACCGGCGCCGCTGAATGAAGAGACGTTTTAGCCCTTCCACCCCCTGCTGGTCAACAGCAGCTTTGGGTGTCGTCTTCAGCTTCCACCCGCGCATGGCGAGGGTTATGGTCAAGTCCAAGTCCTCGGTGAGAGACGAAGACCAAGGAAGTTGGTCTAACTCAAGCAGAGCGGACAAACGTGTGAACTGCCCGTTCCCGCCCAGCGAAACGGTGTCAGTTTTCAATCTTCCGACTTGGGTCACTGCTGACATCGACCAGAACTGGAAGTCTTGAAACCAGGTGAGGAAGTTACGGCGTCTGTTCCGTATTCGGACGGCTAGCTGTGCTCCCGCAACTTGGGGATCGTCGAATAATGGCAAAACATGGGAGAAAGCTCCATCCGAAAGGCGCCCATCTGCGTCCATTACGAGAACTAGCACTCGATCCGCAGGAGTTTCTCTCTGGGCCACGAGCTCGATGATCTTGCGAAACCCGTCGTTGAGGGCTTCCCCTTTCCCTGTACGAGCGTGTGGAAAATCGCGCCTCAAAATGATCGTATGAGCCCCACCGCTCGCGGCCGCGATCTCGCCAGTCTTGTCATCTGATGCATCGTCAATAACGATTGTGGTGGTGGTCGCACCGTTGGCGAGCGCGGCGACCGTAGGACCGATGACTGCTTCTTCGTTCAAGCATGGGATTAGGGCGTAGACGTCAAACGTCTCTGGATCTCCAATGAAAGGGTCATTGAAGAGAGTCTGACCCTGCTCCGAGAGTGGAACCTTCGCCTTGCGGTACTCGTGCATGCCAGCGACCATCGCGGCTACGAAGTAGACCACCGACAACGAGATCACTACAGAAGCAATCGCGTTGACGACGGCTACGAAAACAGTCAAGGCCGTTGGTCCTCACGCCTCGCCGGGACTGAGCTGACGACCGCAGCGACTTTCGGCCGATCTTTGACAACAATGCGGAAGAAGACGAACAGACAGGCAGCAAGTCCAGCGAGCATGATGAAAGAGCCGAGGAGAGAATGAGCTACGTCGAACCAATCATGGCCCGCGAACGCGAAGATTGCCGCGAGTCCGGCGATGCGCATCTGATTGAGAACTAGCATCCCACCGGTGCATACAAGCGCAGCGAGCAGGATCCGACGTAGCGAGAATCTGCGAAAGAGAGCGAAGGGCGCAGCTATTAGAAGGATCGCGGCAACGTAGAAAGCTACAGAACACTCCAACGTGATCTGAACCGCATACCACGAGTAGCCTCGGTGGAAGAGAATGATCGGGTCTGATGCGTCCGATACGACTTTGGTGTCCTCACCAAACGTTGATCCAACCATCCACGCCGCCGGAACTGCGTCCACCATTCGGAGCGCGCTCGCAAAGAATAGATAGAACAGACCTGTCGCTGCCAGGGCCGTGGCTGCTGTTATTCCCGCCCAATACACCGCTTTCTTGGTGCGGTGATTTCGACGTGGTGTCAACTTCAGATTCCTGCGATCGCCCTGAACGCTTGTAGCTGACCTCACTCCCCCGCCTCAAGGCGGTGACGCGAGAGCATTTTGTTCCTAGCCACGAGAAGTCCGCCTACTACCAGGGCTACGGTAGCGAAAGCTATGGAGTGCATCTGGAATGTCGATCCGGTTGCGGCCAGTGTTCCGATGGCGATCACGCCCGGCTGTGGGTTCGGATACATAGCTTCTCCTGACGGTAGCGGCCACCGGCCTTGCTTACCAAGTGGCAAGATCACTTTCCCTGAACACGCGGAGAATGGGCATTGTTTCGCTTCTTTGTAGGCACGCCGACTCCTCCTCGACGTAGCTTCTGCTTGGGCTCTCGACGCCTACCTCACGTACCTATTCCTATGAATCTCGAAGATGGAGCGACTGAAAACTGTGGACTGTTGAGCGGGACGCTTAGTTTGCGTTCCCCGGAATCGGACGCATGGGAGTGGAATCGTGGGGCTTTCTTGGAAGAGGAAGAATGGGAGCGCGGGGACTGATGCTCGTAGCGGCTCACTACGGCGGAAGCGTCCGATAGCTGTGGACGTTCTTCTCATCTCGGGCGGTCTTGTCGTTGTGGCGGCGACTACGTACGCTGTTTCCGTCCCTGCAGGCTCCCTTGCCAGCGGGGAGAGATCGCCTCTCTCAGCCTCGCCGTCAACTCTCGCCCCGCTTGAGTCCACACCTTCTCTGGTAGTCGTTCCTACCCCGGAACCGAGCCCCACTGCTCCCCCGCCCGCTGAGATTCCTCATGCGATCAAGGATTTAGTCGACGAAGAACAAGTTGCCAACGCGCGAATCATCATAGAAGTATGTCGAACGCGATACCCGCGATGGGAGATTCAGCAGCACGCGGCCATTGTTGCTACGACCGCCGCAATTCAGGAATCCAGCCTGCGCAATCTCTATCACGGGGATCGCGACTCTCTCGGCCTCTTCCAGCAGAGGCCTTCTCACGGGTGGGGAACCGCTGCCGAAATCACCGATCCTCGTACCTCTATCGGTCGATTCCTGGATGCCCTCGATTCCATCGAGAACTGGCGCGACAAGAACATCGGCGAAGTAGTCCAGATGATTCAGAACAGTGCCCATCCGGATGCCTATGACGACGACGTCGCAGATGCTCGACTCATCGTCTACGCCCTGTGGGATCAGGCGTACAACGCCTCGCTAGGAAACTGAGTTGGTTGGTCGCTACCGCCCAGGCCGGATGCCCGGCGAACTCTGAGCGGTTCATTCTGGTCTCGCGGCTCGTTCCGGCGACGCCGCCCACTTGCGCCCGCGATGCTCGAGGCCACCCGCGAGATGACGAGACTCCCCTACGCCCCTAATTACCCATGGAATGCCCACTAAGGCGAGGACTATCGCCGACAAGTAGATCGGGGTCGTTAACTGCGCCAAAGGCCCAGCGGGGCCATGACTCACCGCGAACAACGAGAAGTCCCAGAAACCATGAAGAACCATGGCCCATTCCAGCCGACCCGTCGTCCGCCGCAAGACATACAAGATGGTTCCGGCCCCGAATGCGAACACGCATTGCAGGAAGGTTGCGACGATCGGCTGTCCGTTGAAGGCGTTAACCATGTGCGCCACCGCGAAGACAGCTGAACTAAGAAGCCATACCCACACTTCGCGAAAGCGGCTTCTGAGGCCGAAGACGAAGATGCCGCGCGCAACGAGCTCCTCCGTAAATCCGACCAACAGCACAACAAGCGAAGCGGCAAAGAAGCCGATGTCATAGGTGTGCCAGTCAGTAGAAATCAAGTTAATCACCAGCGCAGCCGCCATCATCACGGGCGCGATAATCGGCCACATCGATGGCGCTCGTCGGCGCTCCACGAGAGCAGGGCGCCACCATCCGAGCGAGGACATCACCGCTATCAAAAGGATTGCGCCTGCGATAAGCGGGAGACCGATTCCCATGAAGAGATTCGCTCCGTTCTTCCCCACCTCGGTGTATGGAACCGCGGATGCTTTGCCGAGGCCGAACACTACCGCCGTGTAAGCAGCAAATATAGCTAACGAGAGCCACACGCTTGGCCGGACGCGGACCGGGTGCTCTTCCATACTTCTTCCTTCCAGGATCGAGCAGCTAACACGCCTGAGCCATCTTGCTGGACTCCAGGCAAACATCTGGGTCGGTCTCCGCGGCCTGACCGAGAACGGGATGCTCGCTAGCAGCGAGGTGCCCGTTACAGCGACAGGGGAAGAGTCTGATCAGGCCGAACTGCGACACTCCCCGCGAGTGTCTGGGAGCTCGGTTATCTACGCAGGTATGACTTGCGGCCTCGGTAGGTGGCCCCAAATGGTTTCGCGATCCCGCGGGCACCATTCGGTAAGACTTAGCGAGAAACGGTCAGTTCGCGCCCTTTAGGTTCCGTTTACGAAAGAGCAACTTGCCCCTCCTGGGCGGCTCAGCAAATACTTAATCGTGGTGAACGTCGGGGAGACCCACCCGGCCCAAGCCGTTGTACGCGCTCTGACTGTGAACGTCTTTCCGTCACCGCCACCCGGTTCGTCTTCTAGTTCGTCGGGGCTAAACGCCGTTTGGTAGATACCGGCTAAGTCCGGACCGGACGTAGGAAAAGCCGCCCAGTCGTCCTCATCCTCATCTTCTTCCTCATCCTCGCCATCAATGCGCCACTCGACATTCTTCTGCGGCGTAAAACCGCCATACACAGAACCCGCTGGCCATCGCCAAGAAACAACCATGCGGTCTTTTTGCCTGTCTACGCACACGGGTACGCCGGTCACTTGAGGCGGACCGAGGCGGCCGGTGCGGAGCGTCGCGTTTGCGTACTCCGTGTCCGTAAAGGCGGCGTCGGAAGCCTGCGGCGACGAGAGAGAAATAAGCAGAACCAAACCGACTGCTACTGCAGATGGTCGCCCGATTCGGGAGGACCTTCCGGGCTGAGCTTGTGCTTTCGCGACCATCAACACCCCTCCAGCCACCAGAAGGACCCCCACCGCAAAGAATCCGAAAACGGGCGCATCCGAGCCCGTCGACGGCAACACTCCTGGGCCTACCTCAAGTTCATCGCCGTAACCGTCGACATACGCGACGACACGTGTGGATTTTCCCCCAGTCGCTTCTTTGCCGAGTCGCACGTGAATGCGCAGATGCGCAGTGTGCGCCGTCGGCAGCACCGCGATGCGAGTTCTTGTGCCGTCCCGTGGTATCGACCAGTCCACGCGCAGGGCTTCGCTCTCAGCCGGACAGCTCGCCCCCTGCCATTGCTGCTTGCACGCATAGATGTCGATGACAAGCGGAGCTGAGCCGGCCGCGCCTATTCCTACTGTGATCTTCCCTGGTTCCGGGGGCGCGGACTGGATGGTGAGATCCCACTGGATGGCAGATCCTATGTCCATAGAAGAAGCTGCCTGCCAATCGGCAGTTGAAACGATCCTCACGTAGCGGCCCTCCACTATCTCCGAGACAGGGACCGCGTTCGCTGCCGAGGGACAGAGGAGTGCTATGCCAGCTAAGAAAGCGGCCACCAGAGAAGAATGGAATAGACGTGAGGTCATCGATTCGGCGAGGAGCGGGGACGCTGACCGGAACGCCGCGTCACGTCTCGGGACGGCCAAAATGCCCATACAACCAGGAGTGTCACGAGCACTAGCATCGAAGCGAGGAAAAATGGATTCGAGATAGCGATGAGTATCGGAGCGGCTCCCGGTATAGAGAAGAGAACGATCCTCACGCTCTTGACTGAATACGGGGCGGGATCATTCTGCAAATTTGCATCCCCTCGTAACGTGAGAACTCGCTCATCGCTATGCTCACCGTTCATGATCTCGATAATTCTGTGGGTCACGGGGAGCTGGCCGGGACGGTCCACTGTGACGACATCCCCGACGTGAAGGGTATCCGCCCCGACCCGCTGCACGATCGCTACGGCGCCGGCTGGGATGGTTGGAGCCATCGAACCCGTTCGGAACATGATCAGAGTGATGTGCGCAGTTGCGGCGAGGAGCGCGAGCGCAACAAAGACAACGCCCATAATTGCTGTAATCCATAGGATGAGCTCACCAGCTATGCGGGCTTTCGACCGTTTTCTCCGTCGACGCCTTGAATTGACGACTTCTTCAGACATGTATCCCCCTGGTTGTGATCGGCTTCTAGTTCGCTATGGCCACGAACTGCCATGTCGGGTTCAGAGTTAGCCCTTGAGCGTTATTGCCGGTCGTGGACGGCAAGGTTATCGCGAAGCAGTAGTTGATCTGGTTTCCGCCGTTCGCCGCGAGATTCTGGGAAACCGCGGCCGAGGCGTTCAGTTGGGAGCCGGGAGCAATAACTGTCGTTGCACCAGAGCTGTTGTAGTCAGTGGCGTTCGCGCACTGCGGAGTGCTCACCGTCTTGACGCCGTAATTGAGGTAGTCGGCCAGCGAGCCGACGGGATACGTTCCCGCTGTGAGTCTGACTGTTCCTGGTACGGAGACGGACGCCGTCTTCACGACTACTAGCGCATAGATGGTCTTCCCCGGGGTGAGGGCGGTCGCATCAATTGACGGGGTGAATGTCATGACGAGTGCTGTGCCTGGCGTTGAGTGTGCAGAGAAGTTTGATCCGGTGACGCTGCTGACGACTTCGAATCTTCCCGCCCCGAGTGTGGCGGTTGCATACTCGGTATCTGTCCAACTCGCGTTGGTAGCGGAGTACCCGACGCCGATAAGCAACCCGCTGGCAAGCAGAGCCCTGATGCGGCGCGAAGCAAGCTTGCGGCGCATCAGGGCTCGCTTGAACTCTCTCCGCGAAGTCGCGACGAAAGTTCTACACATCATGTTGCCGGGTCAGTTCGAGGTAGCCGTAAAAGCCCAGACCCCGGTTCCAGCCTCACCCTGGACGAGAGAAGACTGCGCAGTCGCGATAAAGCACAGCTGGGTGGCATCGCCAGCAGTGCCTGCGGTCGCACCCTTGGAGAGCGAAACGGTTGCCCCCGCCGTGAACGTCGAGAGGTCGCTGCCCGACGCGACCAGGGTTCCGCCGGTAGCCGTCGCGTCGCAGGTGGCCGCGGCATCGATCGCATAGACCTCGTACGAGATGTTGTCGGCGTTGATCCCAGTTCCGGTGCCGGAGGTAGCTGCGAGGGTTGCGTCGGTGGTCGTCGTGTCGTCGAGGCGCAGCCAGAACGGAGCGTAGACGACGTCGCCTGGCGTGATGTTGTCGAACGGCGCGCTGAACGTAAGGGCGGCAGCGGAGTCACCGTTGTCTACATTGTGGTCGCTGAAGTCGGCGGTGGCGGAAGTGGTCGAGCCTTCCAGGTTGAAAGAGCCCGCGGTGAACGTGCCGGTGGCAAATTCCGAGTCGTTCCAAGCCGCGAGCGTGATGGCCGCACCGACCCCGAGAACCAGGCCTCCAGAAAGGAAAGCGAGAACCTTGCGGCGTGAGCGAGTGGAGCGTGTGGTCGATTCCATTGATGTCCTCTTCGTTTGTCGTTTTTTGTCGTTCGGGCACGCCCGGTGTCGACGCCCACGTCAACACCGGAACGAGAAGCGTCCAAGTAAGAACGCCCACTCACCGCACGCGTGCCGCGAACGACCATCAAGTTACATTTCCCAACTTCGCCACCGTCGCTCTATAGGCATGTCCGGGCTATCGGCTTAGGCAAACACCTGGTCTTTTGCTCGGTCGCGAGCCGCAACTAGGTGCTCACTGAATCGACCAGCCAGTCGTCAGCACCAAGCATCCATTGAGGTCTTGCCCCGTTCGCTATGCGTCCCGGTAGTGAGCCGATGTAGATGAACCCCGAATGCGCAGCGAGGGGGCGGAGCTCACTGGCTCCACCCCCTCACCCGATCGCTATTCAGCCTCCGATCGAGCCGTCAATCCGATCACGAACTTCATCGACCTTGTCGTCGATCTGGTCCGGCGCGATCTTCTTGACGAACCCAGCGGCAGCATCAAGAACGCCGTCACTGACTTCCTCAACCTTGTCGGAGTGCACGACATCTTCGATCTTCTTGGTGCTGTTCTCAAGGAACTGCTTTCCCTGGTTCACAAGATCATCCAACCCCATGGCGATTCCCTTCTCTCATCGTTTCAACGCTGAAGCGTTTGATGAAATGTAGAATTTGTGGGCACTGATGGGCATCGAAAAAGGCTCATGCAGTGGGCATAGCGGCGAAAGAATATTTTCTGCAGCTACACCGGTTGCTCGTCGGCCGACCTGACCAGCGACGAGTCCACTCGGAGCAGGGCGCGAAGAAATCGGTCATGGAGGAAATACCCTCGATGTCGACGGAGCCAATGTGCACGCGTTACTACGTGTTCTTCCGTCCACCCAGCAGTGCTGTGAGCCCAGACATAAGGCCGCCGATCCCTGCCTGATTTGAGGAGCTTGCACCGCCGAGCAAGCTCCCGAGGATTGCGCCCACACCGTTCTGCGCAGAGGCTCCCGTGCCCGGCGCAGTCTTCTGGGCCAGGAAGCCCATCACGATGGGTGCAAGTACGGGCAACGCGTTCCCGATAATCTCTCCGAGTCCGCCGCCACTGTTTTGATCGATCGTCTTAACGACCTGATGCTCTGATTCGCCGAACACGTGGCGGACGATCTTCTTACCGTCGGCAACATCTACCTGTTTCAGGTCTACGCCGTCTGCCCCAATTTTCCCTGCATGACCAGCGAGCGCTTTCTCCAGAAGGTGGGCACCCCCGGCCTCCGCGTTCGCCTTCATACCTCCAAGCAAAGCGGGCACTGTCTGGCTCACCACGCCAGCAGCTGTTGCTTCGTCGACCCCAAGTCTCTGCGCCAGGTCACTGATCGGAATCTGTGCGATCAGCTCTTCAATGCTTGCCATTTTCTCTCCCTTGTCGTGCCGAATCACTCGGCGGGCGTCGGCGCGGCCGAAGTCAGGCTCGCCTTGATGGTATTTACGTCAGTGGCGGTGTAGCCGCAGTACAAAGTTGCCTCTTCTGCCCACCGCTGGGTGAGGCGCAGCTTTCCTGCCGCGTGCGCATCCGCAACTGATCCTTCATAGATTGTCGCGTCTTGCGATTCTTTATTTACGTCAGGAACCGCGGCACAAACGTGGAAAACGCTTCCAGCTTTCGTCCAGTACACAACATCCTTTCCGGTCAATTTCTGGACGATGTTCTGTTCTTCTGCATACTGCTCAGTGGACGGCGGAGCAAAGTCGACTCCGAAGAAAATGGCAGCTGCTCCCACGGCGATTCCGATCGCTCCTGCGATGGATTTCTGCCTTCCAGTCATGTTCTTATTGCTGAATATGAGGATGACGAGTGGGAGAAATGCGACAACAGCAATAATTGCCCCCAGCTGATTCTGGACGAAGAAGCGCACGGCGTCATTCTGCGACGCGGGGTCTAGCTGGTTTGCCCGCTTCCACAAGAATGACCCAGTAATGGCGAAAGCCCCCGCTATGACCAGAAGTGCGATCAGGGCCTCAAACCGAGGGGGCTGCTGCCTCAGCGCCCAGAAGATGCCAATGGCCTCGCAAGCGATGGCTCCTGCCCACAGGCTCCCGGCAACCCACCGTAGATTGGTTGCGCGGCGCCTGGCTTCGGGAGATGGTCTCCACGAGGCAGGGGCACTGGCGGTCGCCTCGGCGTTGGCCGACGAGGCGGAGGAATCTACCCGACGGATTGACTTCTTTCCGGAGGTTTCGTTCATTAGTGCTCCTCGAAGTTCAGTTCAGCCCTTGCCAGCTGGAGGCTGGTCAAGTCGCGCTGCAAACTTTCGACGATGTCGTGAACCATGGGTCTGTCATTGGCTTCACTATGGGCACGCCCCTGCTTCGTTGCTGAATAGCTCGCGTAGATATTGGGGCATGTCTGTAGCTACAAGGTTCGGGGCTCCCCCCATGGGCACGTTCAATGCCATGAGGCCGCATCACGCCGCGGCCTCATGGCGAAGGCTCAACGCTTCATTGGGCGGTCGTCACCCGGATCCGTAACCGGCCGCCGATCGTAGAACCCCTCTCGCTCGAGCGTGTCTACTGCTTCGAGACGAGAAGAAACGCCGAGTTTCGAATACAACGTTCGCAGGTGGGTCTTGACCGTGTTCCGCGACACGAAAGCTTCCGCCGCCAGTTGATCCACGCTCGTCGCTGCTCGTAGGCGCCACGCGATGTCCCGCTCTCGTCGTGTCAAGGCTGGCAAGCGGGATATGCGCTGCTGAGAGACCGGGGGAACACGGGTTAGCTGGGCAAGCATGTGATTCAGGAGATCCGAATCCGCGGGGTGGGTCGACCGGTGATCGTCTATAAATTGAGCGAGGAGATCTTTGGGTAGAGTCAGGAGTGGAGTGGACGAACCAGATGCGCTGATCGCAGCTACTGCATCTGCGAAAGCGGTTTCCGCGAAGCCACGGTCACCCAGGGCCTGATGCGCCAGAGCTCGGCGCAGTAGAATCGGCGCTCGGGTCCGGAGGCAATGTTTAGGGCCCATCGCTATGCATGAGCTTGTCGTCCGCAAGGCAGCTCTCGCGTCACCGATGGCGAGGTAGGCGGAAGCACGTTGCATATCGAAGCACAACGTGTGCTCCGCCGTGGGGACTGCATCATCGAGCACGTTGAGCGCACGGTGGGGCTCACCGCGGAGCAGGTATGCATCCGCGATAATTCCAAGCGCGAAACCCCGGTTCATGGGTGGTACTCGGTCGTCAGCCATACCCGACACCGCGGCTTGGGCGATAGCGATTGCTTGCCCCGGCTGGCCCTGGATGAGAGCGATCATGCTCTCTGCGATGATGGCAGTCGAGCCGAACCGTGGATCTTCATCGTGTTGTCGGAGCGATTCCGACAACACTGCGAGCGTTTCCGCGTTGAGATCAGCCGAGGCGAGAAATAGCTCCCCGACGAGAAGGCCATAGGCAGACGCGCTGAGGCTCCACTCACGATCTTCGGCGATCGAATGGGCGAGGGCGCTAGCCGCAGCTGAGGCCGCGTATTCCCCGTTGGCTCCCGTCGCGGCGCATAGGAGCGCGGCTGCTCGGTATCCGGCGCGTGCATCTGAGGAGGCATTGGCGGCTAGCGTCGCCCGGTGAGCGAAGGTCGCCCCTTCTCTTGCGTGCCCCCGTCCCAAGGCCTCTTCGGACATCGCTGCCCAGAACAGACTGCGATCCAAAGCCGACGCCTCGCCCTCCCGTTCGGCGACGCTGCGGAGAGAGAAATGAGCTAGTTCGGCGGCTCGTGGGCGGTCGCCCGCCGTCAGCTGCGCGATCAGCATCCCCGCAACCGCTAGCGGTCGGCGGCTTGGATCGATGCTGGCGAGCCACTGCGTCGCCAGGTGGCGGACCTGATCGAGCTCTCGAGCTGAGGGAGCGCCCTCGCCGGGAAGTACCGAGAGCGCCACAGCTACGACAGCATCGAACGCATCCGCCATGAGATTTGCTGGGGCAGGGTGGACCATCAATCTTCCAGTTCGGGGGCTAGAGGAAAAGACAAGTTAGGACCGCATGGCGTTCGGCTTCAACCAAGACTTCGGGCAGCACAGCCTTAGAGGCTTGGGGGTGGTAAGACACTATGACTCGGAGTGTGGAATGCAACCTTTTTCGATGCTTTCAAATCAGGCCCCACTCGACCGCTATGCTCAACACGTGCGAACGGGAGTTCGCGCCCAGCTTCTTGTACAGACCGCGAAGTTGGCTCTTAACTGTGTTGGGGGAAACGCCCAGTTCCCGAGCGATCTCGTGGATTGGCGCGCTGCTCCTCAAATGAGCCAGCACAACGCGCTCCCTGCGGGTTAGCGTTGGGACCGTTAATGCCCGGCGACTGAGCGGTTGAACAGCTCGCAGCCAGTCGCGCGCGCCTTCATCGCCCAGCAGATGTAGAAGTTGCAGGTCTGACGGGTCGATGAGCTTCCATGGACCCCTGAGGTCGTTTCTCCTACTTAGCTGCACTGCTGTACGCAAATGTTCGTTCGCTAACTCAGGGGCCTCCCGGCGTGTCGCAGCGATGGCAGCAATCAGAGACATTTCCACGGTAGTGCGGACGCCCTGAACACCCGAACTCAGCCGCCGCGCAGCCACAGCCTCGGCTTGAAGATTGCGGCCCGTAGCCAGCAGTGAACGCCCTAGGGCAGCATTCAGTGCGTCTCCTGGAAAAGGAGCAGACTCGATCAGCGTCAAGGCAGAGAATGGCTGACGGTGCAGTATGAGCAAGTCCGCTTGGGTGGCGCGCAACAGGTCGCTTAGGTGCGGAGACAGGGGTAATAGCGCCGCACGTGCAACCGACTCCCTAATGATCGATCCGACGTCGGTCGCGCTGCCTGACATCGCACGGCTGATCTCTTTCAGTGCGACCACCAAGGGCCAGTACTCGGATCCGGACGCGTTGCGGTCCAACCAAAGACCTGCGGCGGATGCTGTTGCGAGATCGTTGTTCTCGATCGCGATCGCGAGTCGCGCGAGGTAGTGCGCCGGTCGGGACTCTGCTCCCGATTCTTCGCTGCGCCTGAGATAGTCCTTTGCAGCAGCCACTCGTCCGTCAAGGAACGCCAACACTGCGGCTACGCCGCATGCCCCGGCGGGATCCCCCTCTGGGTGAAAATCACCGAGAAGCTTCTCAATTACCTCCACGGCATCGAGTTGGCGGCGCATATGCAAGTGGGCAAGCGCGGCAGCTACAGCGGCGGCTGGGTCTGATGCCAGCGCAATCTCCGCCGCTCGGCCAAATTGGCCCAGCCTTCTCCGGACCGTCGCCTCCAGTAATGCCATGGCAGCGGGCGGCCCAATCGGCCCATGCGCCGCAAGATCGCGAAGCTGGGACGTCAGCCGTCGAATCAGGGAAGGAGACAACGACCTCTCGAGCGCGTCTAGCGCCAGCTGAGCTGCGACGACAGTGTTCCCCGAAATCGCCTGCGGTGGGATTAGAGACAGCGCGGAATCGACGTACTCAAGATGAAGCGTCCCCTCACGGTAGGCGATCGCTTCAAGAGCCTCCACAGCGGAAGTCCAAGAGCCCGTTAAAGTGGCGATCTGGAGGCCGACCCTCGGAGAATGATTAGTCACGGCTTGAGCTAATTCTTGACCGTTAACGACGTTCAGCGGGGACGGGAGGCGACTCAAGTAGTAGTACGCAGATTGTCGCGCAGCCGGAGAAACATAAAAGCATCCTCCTCCCGAACTTAAGCTCGAACGCCCCAACCCGCGTCGTTCAAGCTCCGCCAGAGTCCACTTTTCCGCTGTGTAAGGCACAACTGCACTTAGTAAGGACGCCGTTAGCGGCTCCCGCTGTGTCAACAACGTGAGCAAAATGGGGTCCCTTGCTTCTTCGGTCAGTGTAATTGGGGGCACATCCCGCTGAAGCCAATCCAACAGATCGTCCACATCGCGAGGACCTCCCACCGAAAGAGCATGGATGCGGGCGAATGTCGCTGCCGCCTGAATCCAGGATGGCCATCCATGTAGCGCCTCGCTAACGCGCCCCGCATCTGAGAGATTCATCTCGAGCCCGTTCGCTAGAAAGACCTGCCGCGTCGCCGCGTCGTCCATCAACAGCACCGAAGGAGGCATCACTGCGGTGTCGTACCGGGTCGCGTACTCGATATCCTCGAAACGGCTCGCCGTCCGCGTACTGACTACAAGCGTGAGCCTAGGGTGCCGGTCCAATGCATCACATAAGTGCCCATGGGCTGCCGTCGATAACCTCGCCGCATCAACGATTAGCACTGGCGCTTCCAGCCCGGTGAGATCAGGAAGCAGAAGACCGGCAACCTCGTCGCAGATCGCACTCCGAATAGGGCGCTGCCCCGTCCTTAGCTCGCGTTCGAGCTGCGACAAGAGGACAGACTTCCCCGCTCCGCGAGCGGCCCTCAAGATCACAACCCGGCACTCGAGCGCGTCTTTCAGCCACTCCATACAGTCCGGCCGATCAACCCAGAAGCGACCTCCCCCGGTCGTTAGCGGGCGTTGACCCGCCTCAGGCGAACGTGACACAGTCGGCCCACCCCCGTTATTGCAATGATCCCCACTAGCTGGAAGCCGCGAACGCTAGCTAACTTAGCTAGTTTCTTCCTAAGCGCTCCCTGTGGCCGACTCCCCTCCCTCTTATAACCCTGCGGTAGCGAAAAATTCACCCCGTGGACCGCGAGATCTTCGATTATCAGGGTTGCGGGTGAGGAGAAGTGCTGTCGCCGGCTCAGTGGGGTGAATCAATGGGTGTTTTTTGGGCCCGCCACGGGCGAATCGACGTCTGCGTCGCCTGCTGCGACTGTGTGAAGTTGCTTTCCTTTTCCTGGAAGTGGCACCGGGAAAAGAACTTGGGAGGCGACGGTGACGTCGTATCAGCGCGCGGAAGTAGTACGTCTTCTCGGATCGCTCCGAACAGCGGAAGTTATTGAGCTGCGCGGCACCTGGACCATCAACCCCTCGCAACTTACGAGGCCGCTGGTCACCGCACTCGACGAAGTGGGGTACGCGCCCACGCTGATTAGCGCGCGCAGAGAACTGGCGGGATCAAACTTCGCTGCTCTGCGGTTCGCGCTTGCCGAGCTGTTTAGGGGCGGCCCAGAACCACGGGATATTCTCGATCGTTTGACGGCTCACATCGCCTCAGATAACCATCCAGTTCTCATTATTGAGAACGTTGATCACCTTGATGCGTATAGCCAGCATGCGATTATTGAGGTTCTCCGGAGGACGAGCTGCCGGGCGATTGTCTGGCAATCAGGCGCTCCTGGAGGGGCCTCACGCCTCCTGGGGGGCCTCCTGGTTCAACGCTTTGACCTCCGCCGCCCCAGCTTGACGGAGTTTGAAGATGCCATTCGCCAGAACGCCTCCAGTTATATCGGCCACGACGCGATAGCTGAGCTATTCGTCTACACGGGTGGTCACATACCGATAGCGAGAGCTTTGTCTGACACAGTCGGACATCTAAGCCACGGATCGGCACAACCCGGTATTTCTCATGTCACGCCTGGAAGTGACCGCTCCGCGATCATCGCAGCGCTCGTAGACCAGTCCCTAGCGCATCTCAACGAGACAGAGCTGTCGTGCCTTCGCGCGGCGGTTCAACCCGTCTCCCCTGGTGAACTCATCGCTCAGTTCGGTGTTTCTGCTGTGAGCTATCTGTTGTCAGCAGACCTGCTGGTTAACACGGTGGGGGAAGACGGCATCCTCACCCAAACAATGCCCCGCGCCGTGGCCGAGCATATTGGAGATCGGATCGACGCACCTCGCGCCAAAGAGATCGATCACAACGATGCTCCACGATCGCTCTCTAATCTCGTATGGCGCTATGAAGCCCAAGCGGAACGGGCGTGGGTCGAAGCTCGCGCGCTGCACGCTAAGAGCCCAACACCCACTAATGCTCTCAGAGCAATCGAAGCCGCGTGGCGCTTTCGTCACTCCGACATAGCACCGGAGAACATGAGTCTCCCAACAGAGATCCAGCAGCAAGACGATACCAGCGACGACGCATTCGCGTTCACTCTTGCCTACGCCTTATGGAAGTTCTGGAGCGATGGAACTGCAGACGACGCGGGCGAAGTTCTCCGACGCTTTGCGTCCTCCGCTTCCCCCCGAGATGCCGACGAAGCACGACTTCACGCACGCCTCCTCGAAGCCAAGGACGGCGAACTTTCCCTCTCCACGCTGACATGGGTGAGAGAAGTAGCGAAGCGGTCTACTTTCCCGCAGATGCGCGAGATCACCAGGCTAGCCGTCGCGGAGCTGATACTCGACGCTGGGCATCCGCAAGAAGCTCTCGATATCGTCGGCTCCATCCCACCAGCTACATCGATAGCAGTTCCTCTCTGGGGGCGAATTCGAGTCCTAGCTATGCTCGCGACCGGATATCTCGGAGAAGCTCGGGGCTTCGTTGAACAGTGGCTCGAAGAATGCGATCCCGCAAATGCGGACCTGACACTGACGGCCTACGGAATGAGCGCAGCTGTCCAAATAGCGTCAGGAGAATGGGAGGAAGCTGCTCGGACGGTAGCTTGCCTCCAACTCGCCGGACCCGCGTCCCTCTGGACGGTATCTGCGCTTCGATCAACCCGGTGGCCTGACACATCTAGTGTCGTTTCAGCTTCAGCTTCACGTCGGCCGCCTGCTGTAGACCCGGTGACGGCTGCCGTTGTTGGTCGAATCAACGAAAGAGCATCCACCGCCGAAGTAGCTGGCACCCTCATAGAGCACGCTCGACGCGCGCGACTTGAGGGTCGAAAGACCGCAGCAATTCTCATGGCTTCACTTGCTCTCGCATGGGATCCGCTGGGGGACTCATACTCTGATGCGAGCCGGCTCCTCGTCGAGCTTGATAAGGCGGTGGCTCACAATCTCGTCGGCTTCGTAACCGCATTGCGCCAGGATGAGGCCAGCCACGCTCAGCCCCCCACCGGAGCATGGGCATACATCAAGGTAATCGCGCTCGTGCAAGCCGCTGCAGCCAAGCCCGGGGAAGCCGGGAAGACCTGGCTATCTCATGCCGGAGAAGCCCGTGAAGCTCTGGGGCTCCACCTCCCGCCGCGCTTCGAGGAACGCAGGTCAGCGAACGAGGCCAAGCTTTCAGTGCGCGAGCGAGAAGTTGCCGCGCTAGGAGATCAACTCTCGAACGCCGCGATAGCTCAGAGGCTCGGCATCTCTAAACGAACAGTCGACCACCACATTTCCAATGCCCTTAGAAAGACAACGGCCACCAACCGGCACGAGCTAGCGGAGATCGTACGGCGCCAAATCGACCTAGCGCTGGAACCGATGCAATCACTCAGATAATCGAAACTCGGGTCCTTCCGAGCTGCTGATCGAGCTATCCACTCAATCGGTTATTCTCGTTTCCGGCAGCGCTGCGCGAAGAGGATTCATGCCCTGTGTCGCTGTTGCGGTGAGGGTTTTCATATCGTCCGGGCTGGTTTGGTCTGCGCGGGTGAGCGTGGGTGTCAAGTCATCGCCATGGGAGCAGGCGTTCGACGACGGGGACCATCGGTCCGCGTTGAGGACATGCCCGCCCTGGCGAGCTTGTTTTGTGGTTGATCTGGCGGGCGAGTTCGCAGGCTACGTCACTGATGGCGGCAGCGAGGTGGTGGTTGTGGATCAATCCTGTGACGTTCAGGTCTTCGATGACGAGTAGGTCGTGGGTCTTGACCCGCAGGTTCGACACCTGGTGAATGAAGTAATGGCGGCGGGCACGAATCCGCTCATGCTGACGGCGACAGTGTCGCGACGGCCGCCCTCAGGTTTGCAGAGCCTTGGACGTTACGGGACACGGCCTTCTGCACCGGTGTCCAGTTGCGCCTCCTGGAGAGCTTTGGCGGCCTCGTCGATGCGGAGGTTTGAGGTCCGGAAGTGGGTTTCTCACAACCGCGGATAGTTGTTCGACAGGCATTAGAGAGATCATGGTCAAGGGACGGTTCGCTGCCGCATAAATCGTGCCGTCGGGTTGATACCAGCTCGGCGCCATATCGATAGGTAAAAGTTGACGGATTGTCGGACAACATTGGGCAGCAAGAACCCAGCCGCGACCAATGAGCCACACCGACGGGCAAAAGCATGCCGGCCCCTATGAGACGCGCACGTCCAGATGGTCATCGGTAGTCGTTTCCCTGGGGACGACGAAGATGCGACGAACCGACAGCGATCGGCGCCCTGCGCCGCGCCTTGGTTCGCCGATCACGACGATTACCGTTGACCGCACCTACCTACGGCCTGACGAGAACTTACTCAATCAAGAGTGAGCTCGTACCTCTCCCCCAAGTTTCCTCGCCTGGACCTGGCTCCACCTCTCCGAAGGCATTTACCTGCGCACCGCCGTGGCGGCGCCTCCGGTTCTCGTCGTTAGCAAGCCGGCATCGGAGCCTCGGGGCATGCGAGGAAGGACTAGGTGCGCACCTTCGACGTAATTCGCGACCATGTCACCAATACGAGGGTTTATCCTCCCCGCGATGATCACCCTCCTGGAAGACCCGACGCTTCCACGGGCCACCTCAGCAATGTCCCACAGCAGCGGGGGATCCGTATGGTCTACGAAAGCTGTTCCTCGGGGCATGAGCTCCAGGGACTCTCTCAAGACCGATACCGAAGGAGAGCTCAAGTGGCACCACGAGGACTCTCGTTGAATAACGTCCAAGACGGCAAGAGTTCGGAGATCAGAGCTTCCCCCACTGATGATGACAATTCGCGTTCCGTCGTCGAAGACTTCTCTCAGGCGCTCCCGCGCCAGATGCATAGTCCATTCGGTGCACACGGCCGCTTGCCTCTGGAGATTGTCCATGCTTTCCTTCCGACGGCACCGTCTAGATGCGACTTCGCTGTGCTCCCGGACTAATGGAGGACTTAACCAGACTTCAACCGCTAACGCGGTCCACCATTTCTGCGCTTGGAAATGTCCGGGCTGCGCCATGTTCTGTATATGGCGCATCACCCGGCCCACGTCGACGGCGTTGAGGTGAGTAGCATTGCCTGTGCCGCTACGCCCGGACTCGATAAAGTTACGAGGATCGACCTGCCAATGCGTACGCAATTCTTGAAACTTAGGCATCGGGACGCATGAGTTCCATGTAGGCCGATTTCGACCGGAAGCTTGCGGAAATCTGATCCTTTTTGATGCGAAGAAGTTCTCACGAGGGACGTCACGCCGTCATTGATCATGCAAGGAACGGTCCGCTTGTATATCGGATTCGCCAGGGACACCTGTGCTCTTCTGGCGTTGCTGTGCTCGTCAGTAGACGTTGATGCCGTGGTCGAGGAGTACGGGTGCCGGGTCGATGCGCACGCCCTGCCAGTAGACCTCGAAGTGGAGGTGGCAGCCGGTCGATGCTCCCGTGTTGCCGACGTACGCGATGACATCGCCCGCGTTGACCCATTGGCCATGCCTGACGTTGTAGCCACCGTTGACGATGTGGGCGTAGCCGGTGACGATGCCGCCGCCGTGGTCGACCTTGACGTAGTTGCCCCAGCCGTCGCCCCAGCCGGCGTAGACGACCCGGCCCGAGGTGACTGCATAGATCGGGGACCAGCAGGCGGTCGCGAAGTCGATGCCGCGGTGGCCCGTGACGCAGCCTCCTGCACCGCAGATAGTGCCGCGGTTACCGAACCACGAGCTGATGTAGCCGGATGCCGGGCGCACCCACCCGTCAGTGCCGACGGAACCGCCGCCTCCGCCACCGCCGCCGTTTCCGGCATTCGCGGCAGCTTCGGCTTCGGCCTGCTTGCGACGTTCTTCTTCGAGGGCAGCCTGCCGGGCTTCTTCGGCCTTGCGCGCGGCCTCGACGCCGGCCTGGTAGTCGGCGACGGTCTTGGCGGTCTGGTCCTGGAGTGCGGCGAGCTGCGCCTGGAGGGTGCCGAGGTTCTTGTCCTGCTCGGCGAGGGCGGCCTGGGCGGCGGTGGCGGCATCCTGCGCGGCCTGCATCTTCTGCTGAGCTTCCTTCTGCAGGCGGTCGCGCTCGTCGCGGGCCACCTTGGCCTTGTCGCTGAGGCTCTGGGCGTTGTTGCGGGCGCTGATCGCGTCGGCGTAGACGCCGCGGTTAGCCGCGACCAGCCGGTCCATCGTGCCAAGCTTGGCGAGCAGATCGTCGACACTGGCCGCAGATCCGGAGAAGAAGAGCTCCATCGACGGGTCGCTGCCGCCGGCACGGTACTGCTGAGCGGCGAGACGTCCCATCTTTTTGGCCGCTTCTGCGGCGCGGGCCGATTCGGCGTCAGCCTGACTCTGCAGAATAGTGGCTTGGTCAGCGGCCTGCTCGAAGGCCTCCTGAGCGGCGAGGTACTCGCTCGCGAGCCGCTGAGCCTCGGCCTGCTTCGCCTCGACGTCAGCTTGCAGCGCGGCGATGAGGCCCTGGATGCGGGTGACCTGGTTGGCCTTGGCCGCTTCGTTGTTCTTGGCGCTCTGTACGTCGTCCCACGAGGGGTAGTCGGCAGCGAACGCGGACGGACTGAACCGCAGACCGAAGGCGCTCACGGCCCCCAGGGTGAGGACTCCCAGACCGGCGAGGCCCAGGGCGGATCGGCGGCTCATCGGGCCGCGCAGGCCCGCGATCTCTGTGGCGGTCGGCGCGCAGCCGCAGTCTTCCGCCGAAGAGGCTCTCTCGGCCTGTTGGGTCTTCATCTTTCAATCCGTTCTATGTATGTGAGGGCGGTTGATTCCGGGCGCACTGACCTTGGCATCTATTAGGAGATAGGTGGGCCAGCGGTGGCGGGCGTCTCCATACCAATCGCAACGGCCTCTTCCGCAGAAGCACCCTGAGCCAGCGCATCGATAGCGTTTGCGATTCGAAGGCTGCTGCACTCGTCACCATATGGTGACGGCGTATTGGCTAGCGCGCGTATGTCGGTGGAGAGGAGGGCACGCTCGACAGCTGCGGTTATGCTCTGGTGCGGAGCGACCAGAGTCGAGAAGCCGGCGCGGACCGACTCCTCCCGCTCGGTACTGCGCCTGACAACTACCAGAGGTCTTTTCAGCACCGTGCACTCTTCCTGAATCCCGCCCGAGTCCGAGACCAGAATGCTCGCCCGTGTCGCCAGGGCAAGGAATTCTTCATGAGGCAATGGCGGAATGACAATGAGACCGTCCAGCAGGTGGCGGAGGTTGTGACGCGTGAGCGCAGCTTCGGTGCGAGGGTGCAGCAAGAGAACGCACGGCAGAGGAAGCTGGCGAAGGCTTCCTATGACGCGAACGAGGGCCTCACTATCGTCGGTATTCTCCGGGCGATGGATCGTGGCCAAAGCGAAGGGTTCGCTGGTTGGCAAATCGATCGAAGCTGCGTTCTGACCGCGGCGTAGCGCGGTAGCCGTCGCCTCAACAATTGTGTTTCCCGACAGCAAGATCCTGGCGCGCGGTACGCCCTCGCGCGTCAAGTTGTCGACGTTGTCTTCGGTCGCCGCGCAGTGAACATCAGCAACCACACCAGTCAGGATTCGATTGATCTCTTCAGGCATCCCTCGATCGAATGAACGAAGCCCTGCCTCCACGTGGATCAATGGCACTCCGACACTAGTCGCCGCAATTGCTGCAGCCGCAACCGTATTTGTGTCGCCCTGGACGACGACCACACGACTGCGACGCCGCTGAAACTTGCGCGCCAACTGGACAACCATGATCCCGATCTGCTCCGCACGCGACCGGCCCCCGATCCCACTTATGCGGACGTCGGGGGCTGGTAGTCCAGTTCCTTCGACGATAGCTCCCGACATTGCGTAGTCAAAGTGTTGCCCGGAGTCGATAAGAAGCGGCGCCTCCGCGAAGCGGTGAACGATGGGCGCGAGCTTGATTATCTCGGGCCGAGTCCCAAAAACAACCGCAACATCCTTACCTCCACGGGCGAGGGGTACTGATGGCACAGTGGGGTGCATATTCATGTTCTCTTCTTTTCAGGGAGAGCGGTGAGATTACGGTGGACAAGAAGTGCCACCATGACGAGTGAGCATGGCTGCTAAATCTTCTTCTTCTCGGGTTCGACTGAGCGTATGGGGCGACAGAAATAGGCAAGCATCACTTCGCATCTTCCGCGTGCACCCGGGCGATGACCCGATGTAGCCCATGCAGACTTGGGGCTGCAGCTCTTGGCACGCCCGCAAAGTACTTAGTCTCGGCGATTCGCGTTGGCTTGCTCTCCAGCTGAGGCGGCATGGTTGAGGATCACCAGCAAAACGCCAGTACATGGGTGCACCCAGATACACACCCCACATGTACTCATTGCAATCAGCAGACTTGCCTAATCTCCGAGAGATGCCTACGAGCACGTAGTGACGTTTCGAGGATAGTCCGTTACTAGTGCGCACTTCGCGGCGTAGTTCCACCTGCGGACGAGGACCTTTAAGGAATGTCAATGCACACCCCACTGTTCGATGCGACGCACTCTCCTACGCTGCGCGGAGGCTCACGGATGGTCTTTGTCTACGCCACTCCGGAGGAGCTAGCTAGGATTCAGCCAATCTTGACCAGATTTCTGGAACCTCCTTATCTCGTCGGCGCCCTCCCGCGGGTGAATGGATCGCATACGGAAGTTGGCGCTCTCCTCTCATCCCCGGCCATCATCCGCAGCGGGGGCTCCCAAGGGCCCGGCGAACAGCTGGCCACGTTGGTAAGCGAGCTGTCACTACTCCTCCGAAAGTTGAGTGCAGAGGTCCTCGTTACACAAGGAGCAACCGCGATGGCAGCTGCAGCTGCTATCGCGGCGAAGGCGCTAGACATCCCTGTTGTCACACTGCCTGAGCGTCGACCGACGCCAACTGGGGAAAGTAGGGAGGCGGAACTGTATCGGGATCTGATCGTTTTCAGCGCGCACGTGCACTGCGCGACTACCCGCACGGCGGCTGCACATCTTCTGCAGCAAGGGATTCACGCGGACAACATCGCGGTAACGGGAAACACGGCCACGGAAGCGACTTGGTCGAGCATCGCTACCGGCGGGGTCGCCACGGAGCGGGTGGCGAATATCGTCGCGACGCCATTCGTCCTAGCGACCTTGAGTGATGCCGCCGCGGAGGTTGGAAATCTGAAGAGAACGTGGAACGCGCTCACCGCGCTGGATGTGAAGAGCGTTCTCCATGTAACGAGAGCGGCTCGCAAAGCACTCCCTGAAGAAACCCTGCGAGCCGATAGCTCCACGGTCACAGTTCTGGACTCTATGTCTGAGCCGCTTCTTCTCCGGCTCGCGGCGCGTGCAAACCTCCTCGTGACAGACTCAGCAGATCTACAAGAAGAGTCCACCGTCCTCAAGAGAAGACTGCTTGTCCTCGCTCCCTCGAAGGTGCAGGAGGAAGCTGTGGGTGCTGGTTTCGTGCGACCGGTCAGCGTTACTGAAGACCTCAAAGAGGTCATAGAACATGAGATCGACCGAGCTGACCGGAATGCGCTGCTGGTAGGTACTCCTTCGCCGTTCAGCGACAAGTACAGCAGCGCCCGAATAGCTGCGATATGCCAGGAGCTAGCAGATAATGCTCGACTTCTTGGTGCGTCAGAGAGCTGGCATCAAGAAGCTGCTGTTCCATGAGCCGGGAGTGCTGAGCCCGCACCTTCTACTCCGCAAGGATGCTGATGCTCTCCCCGGTCCGGATTTCAAGGGTAATGCCATCGATTTCACGAGTATCCCAATTTGCTTCTGCGTGGGCCCGTCGCCACACGTCCTCCGCGGCTTCCGGTGAACACGAATCAGCCGTAAAAAAGTGACCGAAATTGATCGGGCATCTCGCGATAGCTATGCCTGCCGGCACATGCTCGATGTAGTTAAGTCCGATGCCGGTGACTTGAGTACGCACGCTGCGCGCATACTTCTGCTGGCTGAAACACAGCCCATAGAAGGTAACGTCGTTGCCGAGCCGAAGCGCGCTCAACAGCGCGTCATCGCGCGCCAAGCTCCAGTCGTCCAGTGCGCATGACTGCGCTCCCGCCTCGTCGGGATCGATTCGCGACGCATAACCGACCACGTATCGAGGGGTGACTATGTGCGGGGGGACAATGAGGCTCTGGGGGGAGATCATCCAGTCAATCCAAGCTTTCGTTCTGCCGACTTTCGCGACACCTATTGAGCACAGTGGGCATTTGCCGTTCCTTTCTTTGATGTTAGGAGTGCGATCAGCTCGACCCGTCCCGCTCTACGCCCACGACGGCTCCTGAATAGGCATCACCTACCCAGGGGTGGTGCTGCGCGCGGTAACGCCCCTGGCCGCCCTCCCGCCCTGGGCCCAACGTTGACCAGTCCCGACAAGGGAGAAGTACGTCGGCTCGAGCGGCTGGCATATACCCCGAGAACGCGGTGAGGGTGATTTTTCGTACCTTTGGGGGCTACTTCAGGTCACTGGCCATGCAGATTTGCCCTGCGGCTGCTCAAAATATGTCGAGGTTCTTTTGGAACCGATGGTGAGTTTCTTGCTCACCCCGAGGCTGAGAGATCGGGGGATCTCTCCTTGCGGTTGATGTTTTGCCCTCCCCCCGGGTGGTCACCGCATGCGTGGGGCGTTCCCCAGACGCCCCACGCCTCGGCTCTTTCCAAGGCCAGCGGAGGGAAGCCCTCTGCACACGTGCGCAGGTAGTGCCTAGGTAAGTAGTGCCGAATTAGCGTCATAGTTATGTGTATCAGCGCAGCTACTGAGGCTGTGAACACCCAAGGGGCGAACGTCGCACTAGTCGCCCTCAACATCTGGACCCTGCTTGGTTTTATCGGGGCTGCGGCGATGACGCTTTACGTCGTCATTTCGATCCACCGCAGTCGACGAGGCCCTAAGGGGTGAGAGAAACTGGTCGCCTGCCCAGGCCCGGTTCGGTTCGTTTTGAGGACTTCCGATTCGAGTGTTCACACGCAGTCGCTTCTGACCACGTCGACATGCTCTCACCTGATAGGTCGTGAACTAGTCGAGCTACGGTGCTCGTGACCCCGACCATGCGTTCTCTGCGACACTGGGTGAAGCAGTGCAATTGGTTGCGTCACCGTTTCATGGGTACGGGTACTGATGTGACTGCCGATGCGATCCCCATGCCCCTCTTCTCGGTTGTCTGGCTGGGCACCCTGAAGCCTGCCACTGCTGATGCGTACTGTTTCGGTGGTTGTGTCGCTGGGGGCGGTGGGGGCTGACGTCTTGGGAGTTGTGTAGGGGAAGTGTGGCGAGAGGTTCTACGTGGATGCCTAGTGCGTACAGGAGCGTTCTAGGTTGAGGATTGTTCGGGTCGTGCTGTCGGAGGCGGGTGCACCAATCGGTTCCGCACCCCTGCTAGCTCTCCCAAACTAGCTAGCAGTGTGGGAGCAGTGCTGACGCTCCCACGACCCGAACACTTGCAATCCCGGGGAACTCATCCGCGAGCAATTGGCCTACGCGGCCACCGGGTACACTTTCCTATACATCGATAGATATCGACCATCCTCCACGCAGCACCGGTATCTCAGTCGAGATTCCGCGACCTCGAAGCGCTTCGGAGTCCGTTCAGTACCTCCTTCGTTCGAGCTAGCGCTCACGACTGCGCAGGGGCTGGCACCGGTCATGCCCACTGCCCATGCCACCCTCTATGGTTCAAAAGTTCGGGTCGTGCTTTGATTCAGAGCCGCTGCTAGTCGATCGGGAGGCGGCAGCGCGGGAGCATTGCAGAGGCTCCCGCGGCCCGAACACCCAGCACGGCGGAGAAGGCTGTCTTCACCGTAACTTCGACAGCTCCGGTAGAAGCTGATCCGCATCGCCCCCCCTCTTTGGTTCGCGGTGTCGTTGGCCGATCTGATCCAGATTACGAGAGAAGTCACGACGGCTCCCCGCGTGGTCTCCGCGCTGGTGAGAGCACGGTGGGTTCCTCGTTCACGCCCAAACCGAGGCTGGGGGCTACACGCTTCCGGAGGCGTTCGCTTTTCCACCCGTAGGGCGGCGAGGATACTCGCCGCTGCGTTGCAGTCCCGGTCGTGCCAACTCCAGCACGTGGACCACATCCCAGTCCGTACCGAAAACCCACTCTGACCTCGTGATCCCGCCTGTGTTCCGCCGGACGAACACAGTCGCGTGGTTGAAACGAACCGGTCGATGGTGGTTTCGCGTGATCGTCGCAACATTCCTGAGAGCTTGGGGGCTGTATGGAAGGATCGAATCGAGGTGCGTCAGATCACGGATGACCAATACCACCCATTCCAACCGGCGGACCGTTCGGAGCCCGGGCATTGGAAAGGCGATCTCATCATCGGCAAGAGGCAGGGCTCCACGATCCGCACGCTCGTCGAACTCACGACCCACATGCGCCGACCGCGACACCCTCCACACAGCCATCCAGGAACGAATGAGCGACTTGCCATAGGCAAGGTACCGATAGATCATCAGGGACCAGGGCATCAACATGGCCAAAAACCGCACGATCGCCGCGGAGTTCGGCATTGAAGTCCTCTCCACCGACGCTCACTCGCCGTCACAACGCGGATCCGGCCAGAACACGAACAGACTGCCGCGTCAGTACTTCCCGAAGGCAACGACCCTCATGGCCCACAGCCCGGAGCATCGAAGAGCCGTCGCGAACGAACCCAACAGCAGGCCAAGATTCACCGGGCACTCCCCCGGCGAACGCAAATAGCCTCGATACTTCGGAGATCTTGGTGGCCCGGGCAATCAATGGCACGTCCGCAACTAGGACGTGTCTCCCAAATGGGTGGGTACTTCCGTGACGCCAGAGACGTGTCGCGGTTTCAGTTGCTTTCGGATGCTCCGTGGGATCTGATCGCTGGGCTCTTGCCCGGTCCTACCGGCCGTAAGGGCCGCCCCTGCTCTGACGCGCGAACTATGGTCGAGGCGATCGCGTATCGCTATCGGACCGGGATCGCTTGGCGGGATCTGCCCACGGTGTTCGGGCCGTGGCAGACGGTGTGGACGTGGCACCGTCGGATGGCCGGCGATGGAACCTGGGATCGCTTTCACGCCGCACTGCTGGCCTGCGCCGACGCGACCGGCAGGCTCGATTGGCCCGTCTCGGTGGACTCTAGGATCGCCCGCGCCCATCAGCACCCGACGAACATCACCCGGGTCACGGGCGGGTTCGTCGTACTACAACAATCCGCTGATCGAGCCGCCTAATCACGGGTTCGGCCGCTCCCGAGGCGACCTCTCGACCAAGCTGCACCACCTGGACGACGGTCACCGCCTGCCGCTGGTGATCGCCGTCACGCCGGGCCAGTCTGGGGACTCGCCCATGCTTATCCCGCTGCCCGAGCCGTTGCGTGCCGCCCGTCACGTAGGCCACCCCGGAACCCGGCCCGACCGGTCCGAGGCGACAAGGCATACGCATCCCGAGCAATCCGACAGCATCTGCGCGACCGCGGCATCCAAGCCGTCATCCCCCAGCCATCCGACCAGATCAGCCACCGTCTCCGACGCGGCTCACGCGGCGGACGACCCATCACTACAACCGCGACGACTACCGAGGCCGCAACGTCAAACGCCGCTTCGCCACCCTCACGCAACGGCGAGGCTTCGGCACCCGCTACGACAAACTCGCCACCGTCTACCGGTCAGCAGCCGTTCTCGACGCCGTCATCGCCTGAACACAACATCTAGGAGACACGCCCTAGGTGAGCGATGAACTGACCGGCCAAAGACTCGCACTGCTGGTTCAGCGCGTTCCATGCAAGCATCTGCGGAGAAGCCCGAGTGAAGCTTCTGGACAGAAGACCTACGGCCTCGCGGTGCAAGGATCACGCGACACATCCGGAGCTCGGTCGACTTCGGTAGCGCTGCATGGCTCTGCGCCATCTCGACCGATGTCGGCGCGATGAGACGTCGCGTCTCAACCGCCTTCCGCGCGTTGGCACACTTTCGCGCGACGCGGTCTTTGGACCCACGGGCTACAAAACGCTGGATCCAAGGTTCGTGACAGCAGTGAGATCTTACGCTGATGAGAACCTCAGCCTCGCGCTCTTCTCGGCACCGCTCAGGGCATCCGACATCACGCATGCGGATAGTTTTCGGTTGTCACACTCGCTCCCGAGGCGACGCAGCTCGGGTTTGGAGTTGTCTGGAGTCGCAGGATACTGCGATCGCGGCGTCCTGAACTGACGTGCAGTTGACGCACCATTCACGCTCCTACTAACTAACTAACTAGTTAGCCCGTTCGCTAGCTACCGCGCCCGGTGGCTAGATTGCCAGCTAGTAGACGAAGGCGCCCATGAGGAGTCGGGTGTCCAAGCTCGACCAATCCGCAGGTTGCCCCGACGGAACTGCGGCTCCTGTGCATACTCTCCCGCCGTCTAGCCGTCGAGCCGTCTAGCCCTCTAGTTTTCTAGCTGTCGCGCGCCTACTGCCAACTCTCCTGCTCCCCCTCTAGCACGTATCCTAGCGTTCTAGCTAGTGGGTCACCGGCTAAGTAACAGCCGACTGCTACTCCTGATGTGAACGGCACCGCACTGCGTTTTTCGGGACACGCCTGTCGCGGCCGGGTCGGCAGTGCGTCGCGCAGACAGCGTTGAGCGACGAAGCTGTTTGCCACTAAGGTTGTGATCTAGCTAGACGCCGCTCTAGGAAGCGAGAAGGTTTACTGCTTAGCTATGGAAAGTGTGATGGTGTACAGCGAAGCCGGCGGTGTGAGTAAGACGACAACGGCCGTATCCCTAGCTATGATCGCGGCCGAGACTGGTTACCGCACGGTGTTGATCGACCTGGACCCACGTGCCGCTTCTACAAAGTGGACGCGCATCGCGCCAGTGGGGGAGGGCTTGCACATCGGCGCCATTCTTGGAGCCAAAGAAGAACCGACCGGCTGGGCCGAGGACTTGGCGGTGCAGAGCCCGTGGAGTTCTCTCCTTCGGGTAATCCCTTCCGCGCGGGATCTCAGCAACCGGGAAGGTGAGCGTGAGGACTATGCCGAGCTTCGCCTGAAGACGTCTCTCGTCGGCCTGAATGCCGATGTTGTAGTGATCGACTGCGCAAATCGGCAAGGCGGGCCACTTACGTTGTCCGCTTTGCACGCTGCCAACAAGGTCCTGTACGCCGCCACAGCGTCGGATTCCGGCGTCGACGGCGTCACTGGCGCTCAACGCACAGTCGGCGCATTCCGCCGCAGTATGGCTCGAATGGGTCTTGCTGCGACGATCGAAGAGGTCGGTGTCGCCATGACTCGCGATGGAACAGGCTTCCTGTCCTACGCCGAGCAAGATGCAATCGACAAGGTGCGTGAATTGGCAACGATTATTGAGCCGATCGTGCCGCACCTCGCGATTGTGCCCGAAGTTCGAATGGCGGGCGAGTGGTATGGCAAGTACCGCAAAGGCGCCCCTATCCGTGATGCGTATGCCGACGTGATGCGAAAGGTGATCCGATGAACGCGTCCCAGCCCGACCGCCCGCCTCGCACCCGTCCGCGTCCCGCTCCCGACGCTGGTGTAGATCCGATTGATCTCGGAACACGTGTTGCAGGTACGTCGCCGCAGGTGGCCCAGGAGAAGGTAGGTAGTACCGAGAATGTTGCGGCAGGTTTCGAAGAACACGTGGGCCGAGCGCAGTCCTTTGTGAATTACGGCAGCGATGCTGGGTCCTTGGTACTCCCGCAGACCTACGGCGGGGGAGTCGAGGTGACTGTGCAACTTGCGACTCGCGTCAGCTTGGAGGTCAATAGTGTCCTCACCCGAGCGCAACAGCGCACGGGAAAGAAGAAGCGCGCACTGATCGAGGAAGCCATTCTCCGAACATGGTCGGAGTGAGTTTGCTGCGACACAGGACAACTTTGCGGGCCGCCGTTGAAGAAGTTGAACCAGCCGGGTGCACACGTTTTCTTGTGGTGGCTGCCTCCCTGCCGCTCACGTAGGCCTAGCCCGGCGAACTACATCCAGATGAGTCGGCATCGCCAGCATGCGACAAGACTGGGACTTCTTCAGCGGGCGAGGGCTCGAGGGCGCACCTTCGGCGAACCAGGCCACCAGCAGCCTCGCCGAGGGTGCTGGGCATAAGAGACGGAGTGCGCATTTGAGTGCCCATCTTGGTTCGATGGGTACTCATTGCAATCTCCGTGGGAGATGTTTTCCGCATAGGCAAAGGAGTCAAAGCCAGAGCCTTCCCCGGTCTCTTCGAGAACCGGGAAGCCATCTGAATAGAACTGCCAGAAAGTCAAGGAGGACTGGAAGCCATGAGAAATCAATCACCCGTTTCGAAGTGGACGCGTCGGCGCACTGCAGTGCGGATTTCTGCAGCTTTGCTCGCGGGCGGAATGTTCGCGCTTTCAGCGTCGCCAGCCAGCGCCTCAGCGCCTCCCGACTCTGTCTCTGGCTTCTTCTTCGTCGGAGTCGGACCTCGACAGGTCGCAATAAGTCCCGACAGTTCATTCGCGTATGTTGCGAACAATAACTCCGGGACCGTGTCGCGGGTCGACACAGCTACAGGAACAGTTACTGCCACGACAAGCGTGGGGAGCGGGCCTTTTGGCGTAGCGATCAGCCCGGACGGCTCCTTCGTATACGTCACTAACAACGGCTCGACTACAGTGTCGCGCGTAAACACAGCAACCAACGCTGTTGCAGCGACAATCGGAGTCGGAAGCGCCCCAGCGGGTGTGGCCATCAGCCCGGACGGCTCCTTCGCCTTCACCGCCGACTTCAATTCGAACACGGCAACGAAGATCGACACTTCTACGAATACTGTCAGCGCGACCGTGAGTGTCGGCAGTAACCCCAACAGTGTGGCCATCAGCCCCGACAGTGCTTTCGCCTACGTCGGAAACGCATCGTCCAATTCGCTGTCGCGAATCGATACGGCAACAGGAGCCGTTACGGCAAGCATCTCTCTGGGGGCTAGCCCGCGCTTCGTTGCGATCAGCCCGGATGGCGTGTTTGCATTCGTTACCACTGGTTCCGGGACAGTCTTGCGCATCGAAACGGCGTCTAATGCCATTAGCGCGACCATCCCGGTCGGATCCTCGCCGAACGGTGTTTCGATCAGTAGCTACGGATCATTTGCTTACGTCAGCAACTCCGGATCGACGACGGTTTCGCGAATCGACACCACGACCAACGCAGTTACGGCCACGATTCCGCTCGGTTCAGTGGGAGCTCCGCAGAGCGTTGCCATTAGCGCCGATGCAACGTTTGCCTACACAGCGAACAACGGGACGCCGGGAACTCTGTCTCGTATCGAGACGGGTGTAGTTGCTCCCAGCGCTGCGCCGTCGGTTTCGGGCGTGACCGGACCGGACGCAGGGGGCGCGTACACCATCAGCGGAAATGGCACCCCCGCAAGCACCGTGGTGATAACGGACGCTAACGGCACCACCGTTGTGACCACGACGACGGACGCGGCAGGAGCGTGGACTGGCATAATCCCCGCGGGGACCCAAACGCCCCTCACGATCGTGCAGACGACGCCCGGCAGAACGTCTTCGGCACCCATCACCTACAATGCTGAGCCTCTTCCCGCGATTGACTTGCGAACGGCTGCTGGGGTTCTCGTTGGGCTGCTGGCTGCCGCATCGTTCGTTCCCCTTCGCAGGGTCCTGAGCTCCGCCAATATCTAACCCAGCCCATCCACCCGGCCCGGTGGGAGACGCCGCCAAGCGGCGTCTCCCACCGGGCTTCTCCATGCAGAAGTGCAAAACCACGAAGCTTCGTCGAAGGAGGTGACTACCTCACCAGGGGCACATAAGGACCGGCGAGCAGGATCCCGTCGATGACGCTAGCTTTGCCTCAGACATCCAACGCGACATAGCAAGATCGGCAGCGACAGCAGGAGACCGGGCACCACGCGAACGATAGCGAGGCGTGAGCACGTCGAGCAGGGACATAGCGTCGCCGCAATTCGTAGCGGGATCTCGCGTTTGTTGGCGCACCGGTAGTTGGCGCTTCCGCTCCCGTCTAAGGCATGTCAGGCCAACATCCGAGGCTAAGGGACGCATGTCGAGCTACTGAGCGATGGTGGTCGCGAGTAGCGTACGTCGAGTGTTTCCTTCGCCTGGGTTTCCCTCGGCATAGTAGACGGTGACTTTACTTCCCGCGGGTACGCGAGCGGAGGAGGTGAGCATGGTGATCTGGTCTTTTGTAGTCGCCTGCCCTGCACCGTACGCTGCTCCGGCGTAATGTTCCATGAGGTAATTGTCGTCGACATAGACCACGTAGCGATCCGGCGCGAGCCCGGACTGCTCCATTATCACAAGCTTGACGCCTGATGCGTTCGCAATAACTGGGGATACCGGAAAGAGACCGGTGTAGGTCCGGCTGTACAAAATCGTCAGGTCTTCTTCATCACCTTCCGCGTCGACGTAAAAGTCGAAAACCGCCCCCGGGCGCATTACGCCAGTAATCACAGTGAGAGGAATTTCGCCTATCCCGGTGATGTGGGTGACGAGCCCAATGTCCGGTCGACAACTATGCGAGGTGTATCCTCCGTATACGACGCAGATGTCCTTGCCATCGCGGCGTATGACGAAAGGGACAGATTTCGTGTGCAGGCCACCGCGGAAGTAGACGTGCATGGAATCGTTCTCCAGTTCGATCCTCTTGAACGCGTTGGCGATTTCGCTGACGAGTCCTCGTTTGATGCGCATCTTGCCGTCGGCGGTCGTGGTCTTCTCGAACGGTGCTTCAGTGGCGCACTTTCCGTAGCTGGCGGGTTCACCAAGGGTCCCGGCGCGGCTGTTGCTCAGCATGGGAGCCTGGAAGACAACGTCGGCCGTGCTGAGTTCGTTGCAGTCGGCGGACGGGGGGTGTGCGATGAATGCCTTGCCGGACGGCTTGAGCAGTCCACTTCCATCCGGAAGCCGGAAGGAGCCCACAGTGATACTCGGATGGCCCTGAGGGTCGTGAATCTCCGCTGACCACGTGTTGAAACCGGTCTTACGCACCACCAGGACGTATGCGGGGCCGTATAGCGCGTCGAACTCGATCTCACAGGTTACCCCCACGCCTCCATCGAAACCCTTGGAGCACTTACCCGAAACGACCGACGCACCTGCCACGCTCGTCCCGAACCTCGCATACAACCGCGAAGGCTCGAAATTCTTACCCTCGCGCGGTTCGAAGCCGATAACGCCCTTCTCCTCACGGTTGGTGAACCCGAACTCGTACCCCGCGAACACCCCCGACTTACGCGAGCTCACCGGCATGAACGCCTCACCGAAATGCACTTCCGACACCCCCGACGAACTAGCCGGCAGCGACCACTCCGCCGACACCGTACTGCCCGAAGAAACCGCGTTTGCCGCTCCCACCGGCCCCAGCAACGCTCCCGCAACCCCCAACACAGCCGCAACCGCGACCCCAAAACGAAACCTCACAAAAACCCTCCACACAACAGACAAACCACCGAAACATAAACCCACAACCCCCACCTAGGCATCAACAGTCTCCATTCAATGCGTAACGGCCGTGGATCCGTCGAGTTCGGTGTTTTCGGGACGCAGGTTATCGAGACCAAATCCGGCAGCGTACTGTTCTCGGATCTTCGCCGATCTTGGTTGCCTACGATGAGGAGGCCCAGGCCGACGGCGTAACCCGGTCGGTGGGCGGATTTCTCGCCCTGCCGCTGAGCGGAAATCGTCTTCATATTGCGGTTGTCCCTACGCTCGAGTGCGCAACGTGAACGCGGGCACGATCGACTTTCAACGCTTCTGGGGGAGAGGAGCACCGCATGGCCTCCCAGTGATCAGCCGTCAGGAGATGGCCATTGCGCGCCTAGGGTCGGCAGCGGCGAAGAAGTCAGGCCATTCCCCACTCATCTTCCCAAAGCCAACGACGTCCGCTGTTTGTGATTCAAGGGATCTCGCGATGAAGCGGACATCATTCTCAATCCCTGATGAATATTCGAGGATCTGCCGAATGAAAGGGCGCAGTGAGGTGGCATCAAGAGCTGGCGTGCTCATAGGGTTTGTGACCTGAACAGTTTTGTCGGTGAAGAGCCGAACTTTGGGGTGGCTATACAAGACGCAGGCTTGAACTCGAGATATCTCAGAATAGTTTCTGAGTATGCGCGACAGCTGCGATGCATGCTCTCGTGCTTGGGCTCTCGGTGATTCGTGCACCTCGGCCCTCAGCGGTGTTTGTCTACTCGCTTGAAGGTGGATCGCGAACGACGAGGGAAGCTCCATCGCGGCTGACACGGGCGCAAGCGCGGGGTGAAGCGTTGCCGGATCAACCTCGTCAAAAGCGACGCCCTCCCAGTGCCTGACCTCGACGATCACGATCGCGCGGGCGGTGAGCAATAGATGATCGATCTGGGTGAGAGCGGGAACACCGGTGTCGGTACGTCCGAGAAAGCAAAGGTTCGTCATCAGAACCCCGTCGACTCCGAGCGAACAGGCAGCTTCTCTGAGCATTTCTCGCGAGGTATGCTGCCACTTCACACCCTGACTGATCCGGCTGAGCAGCGCGCTGACGTCTTCGCGGCGGCCTATTCTTTCCGCCTCTAAGGCGTTTACGGCCATCGCTTCTTTCTGGCGCGCGCGGGTGAGGTCGGCTGCGGCAGATAGCCCCTGAGCCGCAAGGGCAGACCGATGAGCCCGCCGAGCCTGGAGCAGACGCCGACGTAGACGCGACTTCGTAACCAGGGCAGTGAGGGCTACTGCCGCAAAGACGATAAGCGCGAGAATGAGCAAAGTGATGGCCAGTGACGCCTTGAGAGTCTCCCCCGCGGGAGAAGCCTCCGTCACGGCCGATATCGTCACGTTCGCACTCACGGCCATACCTGCCTGTCGAATACTTCGTGCAGAGGTTCGAGGATGATCTTCTTGTTCCACCGGATGCCGGGCAAGTCGCTTTGCTCGGTGCTGTTACGGTCTGCAGGTGAGACAATCGCGATGCCTGCGGCAACCGCTTGCCAGGTCAGATCATCGGGTTTCTCCTGGATCAGCCCGAACCTTCTCAACAGCGAAATGATCTGCGCGCTGTCGACGCCGACTTCCGCGCCAATATCGGCCGCACTCCAATAGACGAAATGGTCAACGCCGCTGCTAACGTCTTTGACCGCTGATGACGCGCTTTCCACACTTCCACGGTAGAAGGCGGGGTCATGCATAGGCATGAGGATGCATCCTCCTCGGAGCTGCGCAGTGGAGAGTCAGACAGCTGTGAGAGTGGGCCGCTCATTGCTGTCATAGTCCGACGGAAACTTGGGTGACGTTACTGGGCGGTTGTTGTGGCTAGGAGAGTGCGTTTGCCTTCGTCTTCTCCGGGCTGGCCGGGCTTCGTCAGATCGTTGTAATCGTCTTCAGAAGCGACATAGAAGTCATAAACAGCCGGTGTCCGGGGGCTAGAGTTCTCGACTATGAGGGTGGGGTTAACGTTCGGAAGTAGAGGTTCTGGGACCGTTGGTTCCTTGCTACAATTCACACCGCTCTCATACCTGCTGATCGTGCCTTTATAGCTCATGCAAACCCTCCGACTGTCCAGGTAGACGACGAACGGTATCGCTTCCTTCAGCAAGCTGTTCCGGAAGTCCACCCTTACCGAAACTCGCGTTATTTCTAAATGATCGATGGAATCGGTGATCTCGTTGACAGTTCCGCGGTTGATGCGCATTTGACGTCGGCGGTGATGGTCTTTTCGAAGGGAGCTGAAGCGCTACAGCTTCCGACTGATTCAGGTTCGCCGAGGGTTCCGGTGCGGCCGGTGCTCAACGCGGGAGCCTGAAAAACCACATCCGCCCTGTTCATCTGGGT
>NZ_JBQUZN010000011.1:0-16260 GCF_056313825.1 Microbacterium sp. DMC48
TTCTCGCAGGTCACGGCCGAGGTCGTGCACGTGCCCTTCGATGCGGCGCTCGTCGACGGCGGTCCCATCGACTTCGATGCCCTGTCGCCCGAGACCCGCGATGCGTGGCTGACGGTCGCGGCATCCATCGCCCGCCGCCTCTGACACGCACTCGGACGCGTTCAGCTGACAGTCGACAGTGCTGTAGCAAGTGACCAGGTTGAGCGTGGTCTCCTCTCCCAACGCGCCTTTCGCGAACAACGACGAGTCACCGGGTGTGCACGAACAGCGGTTGGCTCGTTGACCTGATGATGACACGGGCCCGATGAGCTGGCTAACGGCCAGGTTCGAGGCCAATTGAAGTCCCGATCATCCACCGCGATCACCGTGCGCGGTACTTTCGCCCTCGAGTAACTTCATCCTTCCCGCACGGTCCCGACGGAGAATGTCTCGGGCTCGGGAGTTCGCAGACTTCTTGGGCACGTTGCTATCGGTAAGCGGTGGTGGAAACGCCTTTTCCTACCCTTTACGGTGTGTGGATCGGCACGTCGAAGTCTGAAGCCTACCTTGTCAGCGAACGCCATCCGGTCGCTCGGCTCTCGCTACCGGTTACCCTTCGATTCCGTAGCCATTTCTCGAACAAGGAAGACCCCAACGAAGTGCTTATCGCGAATGGCTGGAAGCCGCGCTGAGCTCATTGGGATCACCTGCGCAGGCCTAACTAGCAACATATGCGCGACCACGCTTAGTGTGTTCGACCACACTTGCTACTAGTGCCTAGTGGGGAGCGCCGGACGAGGTCTAGCTCCCCACTAGGCACTGAAGTTGATCCTACTGATGAGAAGCCGCGAGATTTCGGCGGCGGATAGCGATGAGTACGGCAACTGTGAGGACAACGAAGCCCGCCAGTGCTCCCGCGAGGAGAACCGGCGCAACAGCCGGAAGAGGAGCATCAGCATAGGTGACTGGTATCGATGTCAGGCCTGCCACCGTTTGGGTAATCGTCAATGGCGTCAACGTTCCTGCGGGGATGACGCCGGTCCAGATGCCCGATGAATTCGTCGTAACCGACGTTACCGGTGCGCCATTCGCGTCAACAATATCCACGGTGCTATCAGCCACACCCGTACCGGTCATGGTGTAGGCACCCGCGCCATCAGGACCGTTCACGTTGGATACTGTCACAGGAGGCGGCTGGGTTGCGGCAGTCTCGATGCGCGTCAAGGTAGTACTCTGGGCGGAGTACGCGAAAGTGCCTGTGGGAGCGATTCTTATCTTCCCGGAGGTGTTAAGGCCGGTTAGCGTCGCGACGACTGATGAGGCCGGCCCTGGAGTAATCCGGTACACCGCACCGGATAGTGTGGAACTCGCGTAACCAAAAGTTCGATCCGGCGATACGGAAATAGTGAGGTAATCGCTTGCGGGCGATATGCTCACCGACGAAAGTGAAGACGACGACAGCGAGAAGAGCCCCCCGTTTACAATCGCGTAGAATGGGGAGATGGCCCCCGCCAGAGACGGCGACATGTCTGAGATGGTGGTGCCGATGGCGGAACCGCTCAGGACCTGTATGGCACCAGTCGCATTGGTGATGCACCTAGCCGTTGCGCTGCCGCTGCTCAGCCCTACGAAACATGCGCGACTTCCATCGCTAGTGAAGAGGACCTTATTTGCGGCCCCGGGGTATGACGCCACCTTCGTGAAGGTGGCTATATCGACCTTAGAAAGCTCGTCCACTCCGCCGCTCGCGCCGACGTAGGCGTAGGTCCCATCAGGGCTGACCGCGACATCACGGGTATAACCCAGAGGAATCTTGCCGCCGATCGTCATCGAAGCTGTATCAACCTTGGACAAACCCCCGCCGGACCCAGCTGCCGCGTTTTGTGTCGCGTACACGGTGCTCCCGTCCGGACTTATCGCTAGCGATGACACGGTGGCTGTGGGATTGGCTAGCGTCACGGTTCCAACAACGGTATTTATGCTGGTGTCTACCTTAGCAATTATGGAACCTGAGCCTGAACTGACGTAGGCGAATGCTCCATCGGGGGAAAACACCAAGCCGCTGCTGCTGCTGACGGCGAAAGGTAGAGAAACTGTCGCGCTCGCTGTGTCTGCGGGAGCAGCGAAAGCGGGGGACGCGCCAAGGGTCAATGTGGATGCCGCAATGACCCCGACTACGCCTCCCAATAGCCGCGGAAGACTCCGTTGTGACGAAATTTCAGTTTTGCTGTTCATGGTCCTTGCCTCTTGGGTTGGTGGGTGAGATTTCTCATGTCTCTTTCCTCTTACTAGGTTCACGGATCGTCGTCGAGTTGGCTCTCATGGCGCTCAGAATAGGTACAAGATCTGGGTGGCCTGGGCATGTTCATACATCGCTAATGCGCAGGGTTGCGGATGTGGTCCACGCGGCAAGCTGTGTCCAGGATCTGATCGCTGACCCTGTTGGGTGTGGTGACTAGGACGTAACTACTCGGGGGTATGAATGGTGTGGCCGCAGGCCACATCTGTCTGATCTCGTGAAAGTGAACTCAAATTGGTGAACCGGGTGCACTGTCGCGGGGCGCCGGGGTGGGCTGGATCCTTGTTCTGCAGCTAGAACAGGTGCGGGAACGAGCTTGTGTACTGCCGCTCTGATATGAGCGACGGAATCGGCGATTCCTGTTTGGTGCTGTCGTCACCCTCGCGTTGCTCCATCCAGCGTCGAAAGGGATGAAGACAGCGCGGCACCTCCGTACTTTTCCGTCTAAGAAGTCGCTTTGGCGGGGCGTCGCTATCTCATGGTCATGACTGCGGCGGCCGATCTCGGCGCGGAGGCGCCGACAATCCTGCGCTGCGCCTTGCCGCGCACATCGAGCGTGTGATGGCGAGCCGAACGGGAGCGAGGGCCAAGTCGGCCGGTGAGGCTAAGAAGTCGCGCGTCCTCGTGCAGGAAAAGAAAGTATGCGGACCGATGTACTAATAGCGTTGCGAAGCTGATCATCAGACCCATCGGCGGCGCATCGACGCGCAACAATTGCTCCGGCTCTGTTACGGCGTCAAGCCACCTAACATCAAGAAGATCAGCACAGTGACCGTTGCGCGGGGGTCCGGTGGGTGCGGAGGACGTCAAAATCCAAAGAACTCGAAACTGCACGCAGTTGGGAACCATGCGGACCTAGCCGTCATCGGCTAGACACCGACAGCATGCGCGATGGTCGTGCACTTCGGTTCCCTGAAGGTCGCATGCCTAGGCATGCGACCGAGTCAGACGCCCGACCGGTAATGTGGCCGATCGTCGGCACATCACATCTCCGTGCCGTCTTGCCATCAGGAGGGCCGCGGTGCGGACAAACTACTTACTTATCGCGATCGGCGTGGCGTCTCTACTCGCCCCATCCACTCTGGCTTCAGAGCGTCTCCCTGCCACGTGGTTCGCCGAGCAGCAGCTAAGAGGAGAAGCTATAAGGATCGTTGATATCCCCGATCCGACACTAAGAGCATCGCTCAACGAAGCATTCGGCCAGCCCCCCTCCGCCGACATCACCTCTGACCAGATGAGTGCGCTCAGCACCGTCTACGTTCACGATGGTGGTGTCACCACCCTCGAAGGCCTCCAGTACGCATCAAACGCGACCCAGATCTGGGTGACAGGCGGAACCATCAGCGACCTCACCCCCTTGCAAGGTCTGGCCCGCCTCGAACACCTCACCCTCTACAGCAACGCGATCAGCGATCTTGCACCGCTACGAGAACTGACCAACCTCCAGACGCTCAACCTCTACAAAAACCGTGTCGCATCGCTGCGACCGATCGACGGCCTCACCCAGCTCACGGACCTACGCCTCCACGCAAACGCGATCACCGACCTGTCGCCACTGGCTAATCTGCATAACTTGCGGCAACTCGTCGTCGCAGAAAACACAGTCGAAGACCTAGGTCCCCTCGCAGCCCTCGCCTCCCTGGAGGAGCTCTACGTCTACGACAACCGGATCTCTTCGCTCGACCCCCTCGCGGGGCTCACGAATCTGCGACTCTTAGCAGCCGCACGCAACTCCGTCGTCGACCTGCGGCCACTGGGAAATCTCCTCCAGCTGACCAATCTCAGCCTGACCAGTAACCACGTCGCGGACGTCGCTCCGCTGCAGTCGCTCACCAATCTCGACACGCTTTACCTCGGCCAAAACCATATCGGTGACCTCAGCAGCCTCAAGAACCTCAACCGAATCGATCCCACGACCAGTGGATTCGACGGACAATACGGCGTGGATGTCGGCATCGCTTATGTCCCGCTCGGTGTCGACAAGTACATCAGGGATGAGCACCATCTTCGAGACCGACTCGGCGAGACTCCCCTCACCGATCGCGTCGAGTGGACGGGCATCGACACCCAGGACACTCGTCTGGCATTCGCCTTCGAAGGATCGGAGTCTTTCTCAGGCGCCGCTCACTTCACCATCCATCGAGCCGAATTCACTCATCCTCCACTCCCGAACGGCGAAGTAGGTTTCCCTTATCGTGCCGCTTTCATGACCACACCCGATTCTGGGTACGACACATTTCGTATCACGGCCGGGTCACTGCCAGCCGGCATATCGCTCGGCGCAGACGGCGTCCTCCACGGAACACCTAACGAGAGCGTCTCCGCCACCTTCGCCGTAACGGCAACAGACAAGTACGGAAACGCTATGACCCGAGATCACAGCATTACCGTCCTGCCCGCAATCACTGACGAAGCGACGACCACAAGCACCACGGAGGAGCTCGCCCGAAGCGGTTCCAACGCGAGTTCTCTGCTGAACCTAGCTGCGTTCGGCTCCCTCCTCGCTGCGTGCGGTCTGCTTCTCACCATCCGCCGCAGCAAGCACTACTAGTCGAACACCGGGGCGAGCCTGCGCACAAGGTGCCAGCGAGCAACCGGCTTCAGTTCACATCGCGTTTGCCGTGGCGAGCCGCATCGAGGTGGCGGCTTGGCCCGATCGAGTTCGAATTCAAGCAAGCCACGCTTCGTGGCCTGAAGCCGACTCACGCAGACGGCACTCGCTGCGCGCCCGCACCAAGCAGTAGATCACTTCGGCCATCGAGCAGGCATCACAGATGCCGCCCGTTCCTACGCTGCGCCGCATCGCGCACGCCGAGGAACGTCAGTTTCGGTGGCGGGCCTGGTTAGACGATCTCGACAATCCGCAGGCGCGTCTCATCCTCTTCTAGAGCTGCGTCGAAGCGCGTGCACGTCGGGGTCACGGCCGCGACAGACTCGGCCTCCAGGTCGCGAAACGGAGTGCTCACCGGTGTTCTTCCCTCTCTTGGTCTCGTCCTGTCGGGCAGCTTTTTATTTCGTCCCGCGCGCGTCGGGCCCGTAGAACCTCACCGCGCTCGTTGTTGCGTCGCTTGCGAACGGCCTTCCGCCCCGGTCAGCCGCGAGGGTGATCCGGCGAGCACACCTCGCACGTGAAGCCAAGCTCACGCAGCCATCGCTGAGCTGTCGCGAATTGGGCATCTTCTGAACGAGGAACCCATCAGTCTTTAACTCTCGGGGATTTGGACAAAAGGCGGCGGCTTAGAGGGCTGTGGTGGTGGCGAGGCGCGTTCGTTGGGAGTCGTCTTCTCCCGGCTGGCCGGGGACATGAAAGACCTCAACGACGCGGCCCGCGGGCACCGGCGTGGATGAGCTCAACGTCTTCACCCCATCCTTCGTCGTGACTTGCCCGTAGTACGCGGTTCCCGCGTAATGCTCCATCAGGTACTTCCCGTCGACGTAAACCACGAAACGATCCCCTGCCCGGGCAGCGTCTTCAAGAATCATGACCTTCACGCCCGATTCGCCAGCTCTCACGGGGGAGACCGGAAAGAGCCCCGAGTAGGTGAGAGTATGCAACCTCGTCAGGATTTCTACATCGTCCTCCACGTCGATGTAAAAATCGAACACGACGCCCGGGCGAATGGGGCTGAAGCTCAGGAGAAGGTCAAGCGGAGCAAAACCCGTGATGATCGTACCTAGACTGCTCATGTGTGGCCGACATGTCCCTGATGTCGAGCCTCGATACGTCGCGCAAATCTCCCTGCCGTCGCGGTGAATGACGAAACGGTTCGACTTCTCATTGAGACGATCCTCGAACTCGACAATCATCGACTCACGCTTGAGGTCCACATGCGTGATCGCGTTGGCGATTTCGCTGACGGTTCCGCGTTTGATGCGCATCTTGCCGTCGGCGGTCGTGGTCTTCTCGAACGGTGCTTCAGTGGCGCACTTTCCGTAGCTGGCGGGTTCACCAAGGGTCCCGGCACGGCTGTTGCTCAGCATGGGAGCCTGGAAGACAACGTCGGCCGTGCTGAGTTCGTTGCAGTCGGCGGACGGGGGGTGTGCGATGAATGCCTTGCCGGACGGCTTGAGCAGTCCACTTCCATCCGGAAGCCGGAAGGAGCCCACAGTGATACTCAGATCATCCTTAGGGTCGTTGATCTCCGCTGACCACGTGTTGAAACCGGTCTTACGAACGGTCAGGACATAGAAGCGACCGTATCGTCCGTCGAACTCGATCTCACAGGTTACCCCCACGCCTCCATCGAAACCCTTGGAGCACTTACCCGAAACGACCGACGCACCTGCCACGCTCGTCCCGAACCTCGCATACAACCGCGAAGATTTACTCTTCTTACCCTCGCGCGGTTCGAAGCCGATAACGCCCTTCTCCTCACGGTTGGTGAACCCGAACTCGTACCCCGCGAACACCCCCGACTTACGCGAGCTCACCGGCATGAACGCCTCACCGAAATGCACTTCCGACACCCCCGACGAACTAGCCGGCAGCGACCACTCCGCCGACACCGTACTGCCCGAAGAAACCGCGTTTGCCGCTCCCACCGGCCCCAGCAACGCTCCCGCAACCCCCAACACAGCCGCAACCGCGACCCCAAAACGAAACCTCACAAAAACCCTCCACACAACAGACAAACCACCGAAACATAAACCCACAACCCCCACCTAGGCATCAGAATCCGCGTTGCGGTGAAGTCGTCTCTCGCAACGCGCTACCAAAGCTTGTCGAACGACTACCTGCGATTGTTGTGGCGGCGTAGCAGGAGCCTGATCGGCGAAAAGGTGACGACGGCTTCATAGATGGTGAGTGTGGCCTCGTGTTGGCGTACGAGGCGGCGGGCGCGGTCGGCAGGTTTGGGTCCGGACACGATCTCGAGCTCAATCCCGGCGCTGCTCGCGGTGATAGCGGCGGTCCCGTGCGAACCCCGACCGGAGCCCCCGATCCCCGGGAGCATGGGAGCTGTCAATCTTGGGGCGGGAGAGTATGTGACCACCGATGGCACCCGCCGTGACATGCCGCACGCGGCTGGGGCCGAGCAGGCACGCTCGCGTCGAGCGCAGCCTTGACCGGGGGGCCGGTGCAAGCCTCGTCGTTTAGGGCGGGGTGAGCCGGAGTCGATTCTCTCGTTGATGTCTCGCTATTGGGTGGGTTGTGCTTGGTTTTGATGTGTTGCTTGATGGTGGTGAGGGGTGCGCTGTCGGCGGAGGTAGCGAAGTACGTCGGAGACCAGAGGTGTCTGTTGATGTGGTGGGTGTTCACGTGGAGTCTGTTCTCTGCCCGGTTGGTGTGTGCGGTTCGTCCCTTGAGTCGCATCGCGAGGGTCGAGATCGCGAGCGTGGGTGGGGAGGTGATGAGCGGGTGCGCGTGATCGGTTTGCCCGTTGAACTCGTCCAGGGTGGCGCCGAGTTCGGCGCAGACGGTGCGCATGATCTGATCGCAGCGGGTGAGGATCGTGTTGTTGAACACGCGGCGTCGGCATTTGGTTACGAAGACTATGTGGACGGGCAGAGCGGTCACGCTGTGTCTGGCGCCCTGGTCGTCGGGCGTGTCGGTGGGGTCTCCGACGGTGGGGTGCAGCTGCGTTACCGGTTCCGGATTGAGCCGTCGTCTGCGCAGCGGGGCGTGTTGGAGCGCACATTCGGGTGTTGCCGGGGCGTGTTCAATGATGCCCTCGCCCGCCGGAAAGCCGATCACGCGGCGGGCTTGCCAGCACTATCGTGGTCTGCGTTGCAGAACGCTGTTATCACCGATGCGAAACGAACCCCGGAGCGGGCGTGGCTGGGTGAGGTGTCGAACGTCGCGTTGGTGCAGGCAAATAACGACTTGCTGGTCACATACTCGAACTTCTTCGCGTCTGTCAAGGGCAAACGTGGTGGTCACCGGATCGGGTTTCCCCGGCTCCGGTTCCGGTCCCGACACGATAACCGGCAGACGGCCCGCTTCACCCGTAACGGGTCCACCGTGCGTCCCAACGGGCGATTGTTTCTCGCGAAGATCGGAGAGGTGAAAGTCTGCTGGTCCCGCAGGCTGCCGTCCGAACCGTCGACGGTCACGATAACAAGGACGCGACTGGCCGCTACTTCGCATCGTTCGTGGTCGACACCGGCCCGATCGTCGATGCGGCCCGGTTACCCGGCGTCGACGGTGAGGTTGGTGTCGACGTCGGGTTGAAAGCGTTCACTGTCCTCTCCGACGGGTGGACGGGGGCCCGTCATATACCTAGACATTCGTCTACAGAGCCCACGTCACGCCCATGCGGGTACCGTCGCCGGACGTGCGAGAAATTCAAGCGGACAAACATGCTGCACGCCCGAGGAGCCCCCAGGCAAAAGGCACACATGTGGCGCACCTCATCTCAGAATGGAGTATGACTCGCCCCGAGTCGATGAAGAAAGCCTTTTGGTCGCTCCTTGTCGCTTTTGTATGGATGTCCCTCACAGCGCCATTGGCTAACGCTGCACCGAACCAGCCGCCTCTTCACCATGACATGATCGATACATCAATTTCTGTTCCCAAAGTTGTCTACCGTGTGGACAATAGGAACCCGCAGCAGATATTTGAAAATGGTTTTACCTCGCGAGGTACCAACTATGTGCTCACTGAGCACGTTCTCGGGGGATCTCGACTCGTTTCCAGTGGATACATTTCCACCACCGGAGACCGCGACTCAGCAATAAACATTGCCACATCAAGCATAAATATCGTCGACGCTCACGTGTGGTCATGCGATTCGGGCGGACGTGTTCAGTGTCGGACTTGGATATACAGGATCATCCCGCGGAATACGAACTTTTTCAATATCCCCGACAATCTGCCCCGGAATTCTACTTTCGATAGGTATCGGGGGCAGCATGAGTGGGTGGCCGTCGACCGGATTTATCCTGACGCCATATTGGATGCTATACCCGTTTCCAGATTCTTCAATCTTGTTAATGGCGGCTACTTTGCTGACGGCCCGGCCTTCGTAAACGAAGGGCTGGCGAGAGAGAATATCGGATGGAATCCGAACCCCGTAGGTTACGTACCCATCGGTTTTGAGCATGTTGACGTGGGGGCGACCTCGACTACCTGCATCATGAGTGTGAGTGGTGACACAGATAGCCGGGGAACGTGTCAGATTGTTCCCCTCGAGGGAGTAGTGGGTCACATGCCAGATCAATCTTCTCTTCGCGTGACTTTTCCTACCTCGCAGATAGCCCGCGGTCAGGTCTTTTACATCAACGGCGAATATATCGGCGATATTTGGCCGGATGGCAATGTGCAGGGATTCACGGTGGTTGGCACAGGGGAAAAGCTTGAGCTCCTCAAGTCTGGTGGGGTTCGCCCGGGTGACGTCCTAACAGTGATTCCCCTAGGTGGCGACCGAATCGTCTATCGAGTGAAATTGGAAGTTGATTTGCCTCCTTACCCAGCAGAATGCTCAACGTATCCGCCTGGGTGGCAAGGTGCATGTTCCTAGGGCTGCCAAGTCGTCAATCGGATAGCCGCGGGGCAGCTTCTTGCATATAGATGTGGCGACGAAATGTGCATTGTCGTCACGGCTCCAATGCTCCAGCTTCTTCTGCGCACGCCTCCGTCTGCCCGAAGAACATCTGTGCGCGTGCAACCTCCATGTTGTCCTGCCGGAACACGATGTTCACGCTCGCGCGCCGTCGCCCTCCAGCCTCGATGCGGAGCGGGGTAAGGTGCGCTGTCGCTTCAGTCAGCAGGTGGGTCTTGACGGGCGAGAGTATGTGGATTTCGACCTCGTCCAGACAACACTTACCCATCGCCGGTTCGGCGCGCTTGAGTATCAGCTCGGCGGATTGGTGCGCCGCTTCCATCACGACCACGTCGGGAACACAGGAGGTGACCGGATGGTCTTCATAGAACGGGTGCCCGTGACCTGACGCTACCGTGGCCTGGACTGTGCGGGCGTCCAACCATTCGATGCAAGTCAAGAGTCGAGGCCCTAGAAGTTGGGGTTGATGTCCTCTGATAGCCGGCCGCTGAGGATCAACGCTCGCAGAACGGTGTAATGACAATTGCGAGGTGCACGTCGCCATGGCGGTGGCGGCAACGTGTGTGTCTGCGAAGAGAGTCGCATCAAACTCAAGCACCCTGGATGGACCCTGCGATTTTCGCGGTGCCGTCCAGTGCAAGAGGACGACGAGGGGCAGATATGAACCCGAGAAGTTCAATAAGCGTTGGTCCAAGAATGTGACGTTAAGAGTAGATAGTGCAAGCGATACATCTCTCGGCACTGCGAGAGATTGATGGGCCGCGTAGGCACTCGACTGACGTATAGCTTCGAGAATGAGTACTTCCCTCATAGCGTGTGGGGACGTGTTCACGAAATGCCCTCGAGGTATCTGGGCCGCGACGGCGACACGATCGAGGCCCAGTGGCAGCGCGTCGGTGACAAAGACCTCGGCGATGCACTGTCGATGCACGAGGTCTCTCGGCACTGTTCGCTCAAACTGAAGCACGCTAGCTTCAGCGGGGAAGCCAGCAAGCGTCACTTCTTGAAGCGACCTAGTTGATCTCGCGTGTATGGCTTTCGGTACCTCTATCTCAAGCACTGCGGCTCCTAGCGTTAGACGCCTAACAGGCATCGTCAGGCGCGTCAGTAGGCCGGAATGAACGGCCGTGGTTAGTGGACCTTCTTTGTCCACCGCTTCTGGTCAAATGGTGTTCGGGTCGTGGGAGCGTCAGCACTGCTCCCACGCTGCTAGCTAGTTTGGGAGAGCTAGCAGGGGTGCGGAACCGATTGGTGCACCCGCCTCCGACACCACGACCCGAACAATCCTCAACCTAGAACGCTCCTGTACGCACTAGGCATCCACGTAGAACCTCTCGCCACACTTCCCATACACAACTCCCAAGACGGCAGCCCCCACCGCCCCCAGCGACACAACCAACAAGCCCACCGGAAAAGTAGGCACATTACGGTGTGAAACCCACATGCCAGGCGCATGGGTAGGTGGTACTGGGTTGGGCCGCGTCGACTACATCCTGAGCTGGTAGCGACAAAAGCAACTAAGGACCGCCCTCACGGGCGGACGCGCGGAACAGGCCCGGATTTGAACAAGGAGGAGCTGACGATGATTGACGTGCGCACTGATCGGCCGCATGAGGACACAAGGCTCCCTCTCCACGGATCGCCGGACTTGCCGTGGCGTGCGCGGGAAGCTGCAGCAGGAGCTGCGGGCGCCCCAGGCGCAACGGGGGACACTGTCGGCCTAGCTTCGGGAATCATCGCGCTGCCTCTAATGCGCGCTCTTGGTCCGCTGAGCCCCACAGCGCCAATTCCAGATGCCGTCACCCGGGCAGGCGCGCTGGCGGTCGACCTTCACCTGCGCGCCACGGTTTCGGACTCGGATTGGTGACGGAGCACACGATGTCAAAGACGATGCATGTATCTCCAGTCATCGGCGCGGATTGGTTGGTGCGCTCTCTGCTGCCGCGGTTCCTGCAGATCGCAGCCCGCCCGGTGAGCTTTGACGTGCTGCGCCTTGCGGCCAAAGAGTTACAGAGTGGCTTGCCCCTGCAGTCAACCGGCGACCGTTACGCGGTCTCCCGGCTGGCAATGTCGTTGACCAACATCCGAGACGATCTCGCCTCAGCTGCCGCCATCGAAGTGTGGTCAGGATCGCGCGCACGCGTAATCGCGCGCTGCGGCGGCGGAGCCCGCTTCCGAGAGGAATTCTTCCCGGAGCTCGATCTCATCACGGACATGGCGAGCCGAACCGTAACGGTGCGCGGTGCGGGGGAGTTGATACGTGAGTGCGTGAAGGGCGCGCTCACCCTCGCGATGCTGCGCAGCGAAGGTGAACTCGACAATAGTGATGTGCCCCCGCAAGAAGTCGTGCAGCCGTTGGTCTCTGCGTACGAAGAAGCCCTCCGCGAGCTGCTGATCCGGTGCTCTCCAGCGCCGGTCTCCACGGAGAACCCGCCGGAGGAAGACGAAAAGTTTCGTGCGGTAGCCACCCGCTCTACGGCAGGAAGTCGGGGCTTTCGGGGCGAGACTGAAGGCGCCGAAGGCGTTCTATCCTGTCCACACGTCCACAAAAAAGCCTACAACGCTCGCGCGTGTGCGCAACGCTTATCGGCCGCATCGCACGAGAACACTTCGATGTGAGCGCCGCTCACGTGGTCGGGCCGTAACACCCGGGGCGACGCAGCGCACCTAACCGCGGCACGGCCAAGCCGCGGCCGCACGACACTCAGCCCCTGCGTGTGACGGTACCTATCTCGCTATATGACCCGTCGGCTCGGCGCGCGATCCAAGAGTCTTGCTGGCGCGCGGCGATTCGCAAGCGGAACCCATCACCACACAACCCGAAAAGCATAGCTTCCTCCGTCCGGGAGGTGTCCGGGTGGCGAGAGGTGTCTCTGCACACACGCTCTCGCGGCCGGTTATGTGGTGACTCCCAACCGGCAGTATTCACCGCGCGTGCTGCGGTGAATAGCCACACCCGGACAACTAATTTTCCGCCACCATCGTCCGACTGGGCATCGGTCCGACTAGATCCGGCAGGAGTAGGTGTCGACTCCAACGAGATGCTCTCAGTTGCCCAACGTCTGCTAGGCATGGCTGGAGCCAGAGGTAGGGGCCAGCTTCGGTGGCGGCGATCTCGTGTCCAAGACGGAGTCCTCTCACCCCGTCGAGCATTCGGACCTGAACTTGCCGACCGAGTGCGCCCCGGTCGCGAGAAAGCTGCTGACGCTTAATGCCCACCGGCGGAACTCAGCTACATGCCTAGGGCCATACACGCGTAACTAGCGTTGTAACGGAGCGGCTCTTCCGGAGCCAGAGGAGGGTTTTCGGCGTGGGCGCACTCGTGGGAATCAGCCTTGGGGCAGGAGCCATCATCGTGATCGCAGCGCTCTTCATCCTGAATCCATCCTCGATAATGCGTAGGATCCTCCGCATTCTGGTCATCTTTCTCGCCGTCGTCCTTTTTACCAGCGGCCTTCTCGTTCTCATCTTCGAACCCAAAGACACCATCGGCGACTGGCTCACCGCCAGCATGCTGATAATCGGCGGAGCGAGCTTGACTGCAATGTCCAAACTCCTTAGCGCCGCAGGTCCGGAGCGCCCGCGCGACGAACCCAAGTAATCGGGAGGACAGATTCGGCAACCGGCCGAACGGCAACTTTTGTGTCGAGCGGCACGCTCCGATTTCACGATCACCTCCGAAGCGAGATTGCACTCTTCATTCACGTTCGCTGAGCACTTCTCGGTGAATCTTTCGGTGCCAGGTAAGTAGCTCTGCGCTAGAGAAAAACTCGTGTCGGTCTGCTACGGCCGCGCTACCTCCGCCATCGCGACGCCCGTGTGCCGCGTTTCTGAAGTCAAAACGAAGCAGCGCGCAGTGGGAACGCCTGAACCTGGAGAAGTAGCCCCACTCGACGCCACCACATCGCAACCGTCCAGACGCTCGCACACGGCACCCCATGTAGCCAACGCTTCACAACAAGAGCTGAGCTATTGCGGAACACGCCTTCAGGCGGAAACCTGAGGATCATCGCCCCGCGACATCGCGATCAATATCAGCCGTTTGAGGATCTCCTGGTCGATGTCTTCCAGCGTCTTGACATATACGCAACCCGCCCCCTCCGTGTAGGCCCCTAGCTTCGGCAGCAGATCCGCCGCGGCCGACAAGTCTTTGAGGCCGTACAAGACAAGCGAAGACTTGCGGGGGGAGAAGCCAACCTTAGGCCACTCGCCCTGGTTCCTGGCATTGGAAGACGAAACATAACGGAATCGCCCATACCCAACGATCGACCGCCCCCACATCACCGGTTCCTCCCCGGTCGCATCGCTGAAGATCTCCGCGAGGCGAAGCCCATCTGCGCGCCGTCGCGCAGGGGCAATCCCCTGAAGAAACTCCCCGACATCTGCGTCGGTGGGCTTGGTCTTGGGTTCAGTCATGCTCCAAATTATCGGCCACAAGCCAGAACTTAGGCACCCACCGCCTCCGCGGCTACGTCCCGCCGACCGAGTCCGCTCGCTCCCTCGATGTCGGGCCCAACGACCGCAACCCTCCCAGGAGAAGTCCGCGAGAACACCGGTTCCTCGTCGCCGGACAGGGGAGAGAAAGACGCCTCCAGAGAGCATGTCAGTCTCCCAAGCCACGGTTTGGGAGCAATGCTCGGTGAACGAGAAACCCACTCAAGCGACCTTCCCAGTGCTAAGCCCGCGCCGGGACGCGCGGTAGGAATCCCCGCCCTCTCGGGCGAGGAGGACGTCAAATGATTATGTGTACGGGATCAGATGAGCTTCTCCCACACCCAGCGCAGCTCGTCTAGCGGTGATTCCGGATCATCGGGGAGCCGTGGCTGGAGGATGAGTGAGTTCCTCGTCCAAACCGACGTCCTGAAACATCACATGGTGCGGTCGGCGGGATTTGAACCCGCACCCCCTGTGGGGAGAGCGTTTTGAGCGCTCCGTGTCTGCCGATTTCACCACAACCGCAGGTGTTCGGGCCGGGGAGGCTCATCACAGCATTCCCGACTGCTGACCGGAAGTGAGACGGTAACAGTTGGCGCGGATCGGTAGCGCTCCACTCCACACGGCGGCCCGAACTGCTTCAATCTACTATCCAGACACATGGCATGGGCATGTAGCGGCTTCTACCTCGCGCGACCGCGACTGCTGTATTCTCTTACAGCGGAGGTGCGGCCCTAGAGTAGGCTCTCTCTTTGACGTTGGCGTCGCGTTTAACTTTTCCTCGCCGGGGTGGTAGCTCAGCTGGTTAGAGCAGCGGACTCATAATCCGTCGGTCGCGGGTTCAAGTCCTGCCCACCCCACCAACACAGGGGGGATGCTGGTTGGTATCCCCCCTGTGTTGCTTGTTTACTTGGCTGCGGCTTTGAGCTTGGTGCCGGCAGTGACTTTGACCCGCTTACCGGCGGGGATTTTGATTTCTGCGCCGGTGGCGGGGTTGCGTCCGGTACGAGCGGCGGTGGGGATCTGCTCGAAGGCGAGGAAGCCGGGGATGGTGACCTTCTCGCCCTTGGCGACGGCTTCGGTGATGGTCGTGAGCAGGCTGTCAATGATGCGGGTGACCGTGCTCTGGGGTTCTCCAGCGTGGTTTGCGATATGCGCGACGAGTTCGGTTTTGTTGATGGTCATAGTGATGTTCCTTCAGGCGGTTGCCCCGCCGATCGGGGAGAGGGAATCGGGAACGTGCGTTCCGGTTCAGCTGGCAGGGTCGAACATGAACATACAACGAGCACGCGCAGGGTGAACCTTCTTCATCCGTTCCTGGGTATGGGAGCCCTCGGGGTAGTAGAGAGCACGGTGGGTCCGTGTTCCACTTAAGGGAGTTTCCGAGAATTCTCCGATCCGTCTGAACTGCGTCTCGACCGACTGCCCGGCTTCGCGGGTCTCGTCGGCCACAAGCGGTGCCCGAACTCGGCGTTGTTGTGGCGCACGTCGAACAACGCATCCGCACGATACACCTCTACCGCCTTCGACCCGGTGATGGGCTGGTTAAGCCAGCGGCGAATAAGGCTGGCGAGCGAGCTTGAGGTCTCGACAGATGAACCCGTCACCGGCGAGCACTCTCACGCGCGGGGGCCCCTTTCCCGGAAGGCGTGCCCCGATCGCTTCGCCGCCGCACGTCCCCGCACCTCAACCTCCTGTTCCAGCAGCCGGTTGCGCTAACGCAGCTCGCAAACCTCGGGGTCTCGATTACCCGGCGAGGAGGCGTGGGGCTCGGTAGCGCTCTTCTCAGCGTGGGCGCGGCGCGCCACGTCGTCACGGAACTCCTTCGGGTAGGGCTTGGGCTCTATGTCATCCTTACGGGCCTACCTCACAGGCAGGCCCGATCAGATGTCACCTACTCGTGCAGCAGAACCGAGCGTGTCGGTTGGCGTATGCCTAGCTCGGGTTCTGCGGGCTTACGTTTCTACGGTTTGTGTTCGTTGTGTGTGGAGGGTTGTTTGTGAGGTTTCGGTTTGGGGTCGCGGTTGCGGCTGTTTTGGGTGTTACAGG